>JBMOPZ010000034.1:0-325851 GCA_049321355.1 Pseudomonadota bacterium
CGCCGGAGTTCAGGATTTCAATCTTGCGCGGGTCGAGATCCAGACACAGCACATCATTGCCCAGCTCGGCCAGACATGCGCCCGACACCAATCCGACATAGCCGGAACCAATCACGGTAATTTTCATTCGGCAAATTCTTGTAAAAATTAAGGTGTGCATTATGCCGCAGAATTAAGACCGGGTCAGCGCGCCGATAGCCGGCGCGAATTGCATTAGAATGTGCGCCCTTGTTGTACTCATTCCATCGCCATGAACCTTATTATTCAAGCCGCGCAGCAGATTGCGGACACACATTTGGCAGTGCTGCTAAAGTTATCGCGAGCCGCTGCCAGCGAGAAAGTTTCCGATCAAGCCGTCCGTTTGAGCGGCGCGCACACGCATTCCGATATTCCAAAGTATTGTCACGACAATCGGCTGGATTTTGCTTTCGTACCGCAAGATCTGAGCTTGACGGACTTTGGTCTGGTGGTCATGGATATGGATTCGACTTTGATCAGCATTGAATGCATTGATGAAATCGCCGACATGCAGGGACTCAAGCCGCAAGTCGCGGCAATTACCGAGGCGGCAATGCGCGGCGAAATTGATTTTGCCGAGAGTCTGCGCCGCCGTGTTTCATTGTTGGCGGGGCTGGAAGAACAGGCTTTACAACGTGTTTATGATGAACGGCTCAAACTGAATCCGGGTGCGGAAATTCTGTTGGCAACTTTAAAGCAGCACGGCATCAAGACCTTGCTGGTTTCCGGCGGCTTCACCTTTTTTACTGAAAAACTCAAATTGCGCCTGGGGCTGGACGACACTCATGCCAACACGCTGGAAATTTCTGCCGGAAAATTGACCGGAAGGGTGCTCGGCAACATCGTCGATGCCCAGGAGAAGGCGCATCGTTTGGTGCAGGTACGTGATGGATTGGGACTTAAGCCGGAGCAGGTCATCGCCATGGGAGATGGCGCGAACGACCTCAGGATGATGGCGCAGGCAGGCATCAGCATTGCCTACCATGCCAAACCGGTGGTGCGCGAACAAGCCCATTACGCTTTGAATTTTGTCGGCCTGGATGGGGTGGTGCGCTTGTTCCAATGTTAGCCCGATAAAAAATAACCGGTACGGCGCGGCAAGCGTAGGAGTGCCGCGCATCTCACGGTATAATCCGCGCCCCATGCAGATTCTACGCGGACTTCATTCTCCAGACACCCGGACAACGGCACTCACCATCGGTAATTTCGACGGGATGCATCTGGGGCATCGGGCATTGCTGAAAACATTGTCCGCTGTCGCGCGGGAACGCGGGTTGTTGTCTGCGGTGCTGACATTTGAGCCGCATCCGCGCGAGTTTTTTGCCGCGCAACACGCACCGACACGGTTGACCAGTTTGCGCGAAAAACTGGAGATGTTCCGCGAGTTGGGGCTGGAGCGCGTTTACGTGTGCCGTTTTAATGCGGGTTTTGCGCGGATGGGCGCGGCGGACTTCATTCATGCCTTGCATGAAAAGTTGCACATCCGGCACGTGCTGATCGGGGATGATTTTCGTTTTGGTAGCGGACGAGTCGGCGACTTTGCGCTGATGGAAAAGATAGGCGGGCAGCGCGGCTTTATGGTGCAAGCCGTTCGCAGTGTGTTGCACGACGGCGTGCGTATTTCCAGTACGGCGATACGTTCTGCGCTGGCGGCGGGCAAAATACGCATGGCGAAAAATTATTTGGGACGCCCTTACAGCATCAGCGGGCGGGTGGTGCATGGCGACGGTATGGGAAAAAAATTGGGTTTTCCGACCGCCAATGTGCAGCTTAAGCATAACCGTCCGCCGCTATCCGGAATTTTTGTGGTGAAGGTGCACGCGGAAGGGTTGGGCGTATTGGCGGGTGCGGCGAGTCTGGGTGTGCGCCCCACGCTCAAGCAGGATGCCAAACCGGTGTTGGAAGTGCATCTGTTCGAGTTTGCGCAGAAAATTTACGGAAAACATTTGCGCGTGGAGTTTTTGCAAAAATTACGTGACGAAGAAAAATATCCCGATGTGGCAACACTGACGAAACAAATCGCCCTGGATGTGGAAAACGCAAAACAATGGTTTAGAGAACATGAGTGAAGACAAACAAAAATACCCGTTAAATCTGCCGGATACGCCATTTCCGATGCGCGGCAATCTGGCCAAGCGCGAGCCCGAGATGCTGGCCCAGTGGCAGGCGCGGCAACGCTACCGGCGTATCCGCGCCGCCAGTAAAGGCCGCCCGCAATTCATCCTGCACGACGGTCCGCCGTATGCCAATGGTGACATCCATATCGGTCATGCGGTGAACAAGGTGTTGAAGGACATCATCATCAAGAGCAAAACCCTGAGCGGCTTCGATGCGCCCTATGTGCCGGGTTGGGATTGCCACGGCTTGCCGATCGAATTGCAGGTGGAGAAGAAGCACGGCAAATCGATCCCGCCGGCGCAATTTCGCGAGCTGTGCCGCGAATACGCCAAAGAGCAGGTCGCGCGTCAGAAGAAGGATTTCATCCGCCTCGGCGTATTGGGCGAGTGGGACCGGCCTTACCTGACCATGGATTTCAAGACCGAGGCGGACATCATCCGCGCGCTCGGAAAAATCCACGACAACGGCTATCTGTATCAGGGGCGCAAGCCGGTGAACTGGTGTCTGGATTGCCAGTCTGCACTTGCCGAAGCGGAAGTGGAGTACGAGGACAAGACCTCGCCCGCGATCGACGTGGGTTTCGAGGTGAAGGATGTCCCTGCCTTGTCCAAAGCCTTCGGGGTGTCACTGCCCGACGATGCCAAAGTCTATGCCGTGATCTGGACGACCACACCGTGGACGCTGCCGGCGAACGAGGCGGTTAGTGTGCATCCACAGCATGAGTACAGTTTGGTGAAGACGGCGCGGGGTTATGTGTTGTTGGTTGGAGAGTTGATGGAAAGTTGTTTGCAACGCTATCAACTGAGCGGCGAGACGGTAGGGCGTGTCAGCGGTAAAGCACTGGAGAATCTGCCGCTACAGCACCCGTTTTTCGAGCGCACCGTGCCCGTTATCTGCGGCGAACATGTCACGCTGGAAGCCGGTACCGGACTGGTGCACACCGCACCCGCGCACGGGGTGGACGACTACGTAATCGGGCAAAAATACAATCTGCCGAATGAGAATCCGGTCGGCGATGACGGCAAATTTATTTCCACCACGCCCGAAGTGGGCGGTACACCGCTGGCGGGCGTGTTCGTGTGGAAAGCCAACGACATCGTGTTGCAGGCGTTGCAAGCGAGCGGTCACCTGTTGCACCAGGAAAAACTCAAGCACAGCTATCCGCATTGTTGGCGACACAAGACGCCGATCATCTTCCGCTCCACGCCGCAGTGGTTCATCGGCATGAACCAGGGTGAAGCGGGATCGACGTTGCGTGACCTGGCCAACCGGGCCGTGTCGAACACGGATTTCTTTCCGTCATGGGGACGCGCGCGACTGGAGGCGATGATCAGGAACCGCCCCGACTGGTGCGTGTCGCGCCAGCGCAGCTGGGGTGTGCCAATGCCGTTCTTCGTGCACAGGGAGACGATGCAACTGCATCCGCGCACCCCCGAGTTGCTGGAGCAGGTCGCCAAGCTGGTCGAGCAGTCCGGTATCGAGGCGTGGTTCTCGTTGAACAGTGCCGATCTGCTGGGCGAGGACGCGGCGCATTACCGCAAACTTTCGGATACGCTGGATGTATGGTTCGATTCCGGCGTGACCCACGCCTCGGTGTTGCAGCGGCGCGATGAATTGCGCGCGCCTGCCGACCTGTATCTGGAAGGTTCCGACCAGCACCGGGGCTGGTTTCAGTCCTCGCTGTTGACCGGTTGCGCCATCAATGACCGCGCCCCTTACGATGCCTTGCTCACCCACGGCTTCGTGGTGGATGGCAACGGTCACAAGATGTCCAAGTCCAAGGGCAATGTGATTGCGCCGCAAAAAATTATCGACACCTTGGGCGCGGATATTTTGCGCCTGTGGACGGCCTCGACCGATTATTCCGGCGAGCTGACCATCTCGGATGAAATCCTCAAGCGCGTGGTGGAAAGTTACCGCCGCATCCGCAACACCCTGCGCTTTCTGTTGGCAAACATTGCCGACTTTGATGTGACGCGGGATGCGCTACCGGTTGAACACTGGTTGGAAATCGACCGCTACGCGCTGGCCTTGGCGCAGAAACTGCAAGACGGGGTAACAACAAGCTACCAGAATTACGACTTTCATGCGGTGGTGCAGCAGTTGCAACACTTCTGTTCGGAAGAGTTGGGCGGTTTTTATCTGGATATTCTCAAAGACCGTCTTTACACCGCAGGCGAAAATTCCAAGCCGCGCCGTTCGGCGCAAAACGCGCTGTATCACATCACCCAATCCCTGGCGCGTTTGATTGCGCCCATCCTCAGTTTTACCGGGGAAGAGGTGTGGGCGGTATTGAGCGGCAGGCAGGATGAGAGCGTGTTTGAGCAACAATGGTACGCCTTGGCCCGGCATGGCGAAGCAGCTTCGTTTGCAGAGGATTGGCAGCATATCCGCCAATCCAGAGAAGTCGCCAATCAGCAGATTGAAGAAAAGCGCACCCAGGGTTTGTTGGGCTCATCGTTGCAGGCGGAGTTGGACGTTTACGCATCGGGGGCGGTTTACGATGCACTGCATCGTCTCGGCGACGACTTGCGGCTGGTGTTGATTACCTCGCGCGCGACCCTGCATCGGGGCGATGCGGGTCAATTCAAAATTGAAGTCACACCAAGCAGCCACGCGAAGTGTGACCGCTGCTGGCATTACCGCGCGGATGTCGGGGCGGATGCCGGGTATCCAACGATTTGCGGGCGTTGCGTGAGCAATCTGTACGGTGAGGGCGAGGCGCGCAACTATGCTTAACCGCTGGTTGTGGCTGAGCGCGCTGGTGATCGTGCTCGACCAGCTGAGCAAGCTCGCCATCAGCAGTACCTTTGTTTATGGTGAACACCTTGCGGTGACTTCATTTTTTAATCTGGTGTTGGCACATAACACCGGCGCATCTTTCAGTATGTTGAGCGACGCGGGCGGCTGGCAACGCTGGTTTTTTAGCGGGATTGCGGTCGCGGCTTCGGTCTGGATTATCTGGATGCTGCGCAAGCATCAGGCGGAAAAATTGTTCAGCTTTGCGCTGGCGTTCATCCTGGGGGGGGCGGTGGGCAATTTAATCGACCGGCTTGCTTATGGCTATGTGGTGGATTTCCTCGATTTTTACTGGGGCGCGTATCATTTTGCCGCCTTCAACCTTGCCGATTCCGCCATCACCTGCGGGGCATTTTTATTGATTCTGGACAGCTTCAAAGGAAAAAAACATGGAACTGTTACTCGCTAATCCGCGCGGTTTTTGCGCCGGAGTGGATCGCGCCATCGAAATTGTCGAGCGCGCGCTGGCGATGCATGGCGCGCCTATCTACGTGCGCCATGAAGTGGTGCACAACAAGTTCGTGGTGGATGGTTTGCGCGCAAAAGGCGCGGTGTTTATCGAGGATTTGGCCGAAGTGCCAGCCGGGAGTATTCTGATCTTCAGTGCGCACGGGGTATCGCAATCCGTGCGGCAAGAGGCGGAAACGCGCGGCCTGACGGTGTTCGATGCAACCTGTCCGCTGGTCACCAAGGTGCATATCGAGGTTTCGCGACTGCGCGAAAAAGGCAAAGAGATCGTGATGATAGGCCACAAAGGACACCCGGAGGTCGAAGGCACCATGGGGCAGAGTAACGGCGGTATGTATTTGGTCGAATCGCCGGAAGATGTGCGGCAGCTACGGGTTCGGGATGAAGAGAATCTGGCTTACGTCACCCAGACCACGCTGTCGATGGATGATGCCAGTACCATTATTGCCGCGCTTAAAACGCGTTTCCCGTTTATTACCGGTCCGAAAAAAGATGATATTTGCTACGCCACGCAGAACCGTCAGGACGCGGTGAAAAGTCTTGCACAACAATGCGATGTGGTGCTGGTCATCGGTTCGCCCAGCAGTTCGAATTCCAACCGTCTGCGCGAGGTTGCCGAGAATGCCGGGTTACCCGCCTATCTGGTGGATGATGCGCAAGAATTAAAAGCCCAATGGTTTGCCAACAAAACGCGCGTCGGCATCAGTGCCGGCGCATCCGCGCCGGAAGTATTGGTGCAGGGAGTGATCGAGCGTTTGCAACAACTGGGCGGCAAAGAGGTGGTGGAGTTGCAGGGCATCATCGAAAATGTTGTTTTCCCGATTCCCAAAACGCTAATCCCGATAGTTGAAGTCAGCCGGTGATTGATTAACCCGTGCACGCGAACTTTCTGATTGTCGGTGCCGGTGCGGTGGGTTTGACCAGTGCGCTTGAGCTGCTGCAAGCCGGGTATCGGGTGACGCTGGTGGAGCGGGGTCGGGTCGGCGAGGAAGCCTCCTGGGCGGGCGGCGGTATTTTGTCCCCCTTGTGTCCCTGGCATTACACCGAGCCGGTTACCCGTCTCGCGCTGCGCGGGATGGCGCGGTTTGGCGATGCTTGCACCGCGTTGCATGGTACAACCGGTGTCGATCCCGAATATCAGCGTAGTGGCATGTTGCTGCTGCCGCCCATGCAGGATGAACTCGCCGCAAACTGGTGCGAGCAGCACCAATTTCCCGTGCGGCGGGTGGCGGTCGGCGATTTTCTGCCGGAGGCGGCAGGGGATGGGTTGCTATTGCCGGAAGTGGCTCAGGTGCGTAATCCCCGGCTGTTGCGCGCATTGCGTCGGCGCGTGGAAATGCTCGGCGGCGTGATTCTTGAGCGACAGGAAGTGCAAACCTTACAGTCGCGGGGTGATGAAATCGTTGCGCTACACACCACGCAAGGTGTATTGAGCGCGGATGCCTATATTGTCACCGCCGGTGCGTGGAGCAAAAAATTGCTCGGTGAATACGCGCTTAACATCGATGTGCGTCCGATACGCGGACAGATTCTGCTGTTCAAATTTTCCGGGCCGCCGTTCCCGCATATTCTGTTGCAACAGGATTTGTATCTGATACCGCGCCACGATGGGCATGTGTTGGTGGGTAGCACGCTGGAAGATGTCGGTTTTGATCGCTCAACCACCGCAGCGGCACGCACGCACCTGTTGCAGCGGCTATACGAAATTTTCCCCGCCTGGAAAAACATCGCGCCGATTCAGCATTGGGCAGGATTGCGTCCCGGCTCACCGGACAACATCCCGACCATAGGCCGTCATCCTGTCATGACAAATTTGTACGCCAATCTGGGACATTTCCGCTATGGCATCACCATGTCATGGGCGAGTGCCGAATTGTTGCGCAACACAATCGAAAACAAGCCGCAGCCGTTTGTGTCCGAGTCGTATCGCTGGCGGTAATCTTTTATAATCAAGTCCTGTCCGGGCTGGAGTAGCTCAGTTGGTAGAGCAACGCACTCGTAACGCGTAGGTCGGAGGTTCGATTCCTCTCTCCAGCACCACCCCCCCGAGGAACACATATGGTCATTCCCCAATCCCCGCGCAAGCCACTGCTCAAATACCTGTCTTACCTCGCCGTACTGGCACTGCTGGGCGTTGCCGCCTGGCACTTCACCCGCCCCGCCCCGCCGCTGGTGCAATTGGTCAAAGTGGAACGCGGCACGGTCACGGCAACGGTCAGCAACACGCGCGCCGGAACGGTCAAGGCCTGCCATCGCGCCAAGCTGTCCGCGCCGTCCGGCGGTCAGATCGCAAAATTGCGGGTGAGCAAGGGCGAACGCGTCGAACGTGGACAGGTGTTGCTGGAACTGTGGAACAACGATTTGCAGGCGCAAGCACAGCTCACGCAACGCCAACTCGACATGACCCAGGAGCAAACACGACAAGCCTGCATTCAGGCGGACTTGACCGGGAAAGAGGCCGTGCGCGCGCGACAATTACAGAGCCAGGGCTTCATTTCCATCGAGGCGCTGGAACAAAGAAACGCCGCCGCAAAAGTGGCGCGCGCCGGGTGCGAAGCTGCACGCAGCCAGATAGATCAGAGTCGCTCACGCATCGCCGCCGCACGCGCCGGGCTTGAGCGCATGCTACTCAAAGCGCCGTTCGACGGCATCGTCGCCGACATCAGCGGCGAGTTGGGCGAATACGCCACGCCTTCCCCGCCCGGCATCGCCACCCTGCCCGCGATAGACCTGATAGACGACAGCTGCCTGTTCGTCAGCGCCCCGATAGACGAGGTGGATGCCGGTCACATCAAGGCAGGACAGGAAGCGCGCATCACCCTGGATGCGATCAGGGGCAAGACCTTCGCCGCTCGCGTCAAGCGCGTCGCACCCTATGTGCTGGAACTGGAAAAACAGGCGCGCACCGTGGAAGTGGAAGTGGATTTCGTCGAGCCGCCCACCGCCGAGAACCTGCTGGTCGGTTTCAGCGCGGACGTGGAGATCATCCACACCCGCCGCGAGAACGTGCTGCGCATCCCGACACAGACCCTGCTGGAAGGCAAAAAAGTCCTGCTCTACACCGCCGACGGCATACTGGAGGAACGCAGCGTCAGCACCGGACTGGCCAACTGGGAACAGACAGAGATCGTCTCGGGCCTGAAGGAAGGCGACCGGATCGTCCAGTCGCTGGATATGGAAGGCGTGAAAGCGGGTGTAAAAGTGCAGCCGAATATAGCGGCGACAAATAAGTAGGTCGGGTTAGCGTAGCGTAACCCGACAAAGAGCCATGCAATACAGACGCGTATTTGTTCCCGGAGCTTCCTATTTCTTCACCTTGGTGACGGAACGGCGGAGACCGATTCTGGCAACTGTCACGGTAGTTGAATGTTTGCGTGCGGCTTTTCGTGCTGTGCGCAAAACCCGCCCTTTTGAATTGGATGCAATCGTTGTATTACCAGATCACTTGCATTGCATCTGGACGCTACCGCAGGGCGATGCCGATTTCTCCACACGCTGGCGACTCATCAAAACCCGATTCACAAAGCAATGCGATCCGGTATTGCGTGTACCGTCAGACTTGGCACGAGCAGCGAAACATGAACAGGCGATCTGGCAACACCGCTATTGGGAGCACCTGCTACGCGATGAAACAGATTATGTCCGCCATATTGAATACATCCATTACAACCCCGTGAAACACGGATTGGTCTCTTCCGCGATAGAGTGGCCATATTCAAGTTTTCGGCGATACGTCGGTGCAAACATCTACCCGTCAAATTGGGGGCAGGGTGTTATGGAATTTGATGGGGCGGGTCATGAATAGCAATGTCGGGTTACGCTACGCTAACCCGACCTACGAATTTTCATTGGAGTTTGAATGATAGCGCTTAGCCAGATCAACCGCAGCTTTCAAGTCGGCGACCAACTGGTCGCCGCGTTGCGCGACATCAACCTCACCATCGCGGTGGGCGACTATGTCTCCATCATGGGGCCGTCCGGCTCGGGAAAATCCACCCTGCTCAATCTGATCGGCCTGCTGGACAGGCCGAGTTCCGGGACTTACAAGCTGGACGGCGGCGACGTCACCGCGCTGGACGATGCTCAACAGGCCAAAGTGCGCAGCGAAAAGATCGGCTTCGTGTTCCAGTCCTTTCATCTGGTGCCGCGCCTGACGGCGGCGATGAACATCGAACTGCCGCTGATACTCGCAGGCATCCCGTCCGCCGAACGCAAGGCGCGCGTCGAGCAACTGCTGGAAAACTACGGCCTGACCGACCGCGCCGGCCACCGCCCCGACCAGCTTTCCGGCGGGCAGCGCCAGCGCGTCGCCATCGCCCGTGCCACCAGCATGCACCCCGCCGTGCTGCTGGCCGACGAACCGACCGGCAACCTCGATCAGGCCACCGGCCGCGAAGTCATCAAGCTGCTGGAAACACTGACCGGACAAAATGTCACGCTGATCGTCGTCACCCACGACCCCGTCATCGGCGAACGGGCGAAACGCCAGTTACACATGGTGGACGGGCGCATCATTTTCGTAGATGAGAATTGAGATGAATTCAGGCTGTTCATTAAGTTCCAAACCGTTCGCACCGAGCTTGTCGAACCATGAACGCCCCTTCGACAAGCTCAGGGCGAACGGTTATCTATGAGACTCCTCGACATCGCGCAGTTCGCCGCCGGTAGTCTGCGCGGCAGTCGTTCGCGCACGCTGCTGATGATACTGGCGATGTCCATCGGCGTAGCCTCGGTAGTGATTTTGACCGGACTGGGCGAAGGGGCGCGCCGCTATGTGATCAATCAGTTCTCCTCGCTGGGCACCAATCTGGTCATCGTATTCCCGGGGCGCACTGAGACCGCAGGCATCGGCCCCGGCATGCTGCTCGGCCAGATTCCGCGCGAACTCACGCTGGATGATGCAGCCGCCCTGTTGCGCAGTCCCGCCATCAAGCGCATCGCGCCGCTGACCATAGGCACGTCGCAGATATCCAAAGACGCGCTGAACCGCGAAGTCGTGGTGCTGGGCTCCACCGCCGAATTACTCGAGGTACGCCACATGACGCTGGGACAAGGTCAATTTCTTCCGGCAGGCGATATGCATTCCAGCGTATCGGTGTGCGTGCTGGGTGCCAGGATCAGGCGCGAACTGTTTGGCAACGCATCCGGCATCGGCGCGTGGGTGCGGCTGGGCGACAGGCGCTTCCGCGTGATTGGTTCGCTATCCAGTCAGGGCGAGTCCATGGGTTTCAACACCGACGAAATCGTCATCATCCCGGTCGCCTCCGCACACATGCTGTTCAATACCTCCGGCCTGTTCCGCGTACTGGTCGAAGCCCGCAGCCGTGATGCAATCGAACCGGCCAAACGCGCCGCCGAACAGATACTCACCGAACGCCACAATGGCGAACGCGACGTGACGGTGGTCACCCAGGACGCCGTGCTGGCGACATTCGATCGCATCCTGCGCGCACTGACGCTGGCGGTCGGCGGCATCGCCGCGATCAGCCTCGCGGTAGCGGGCGTGCTGATCATGAACGTGATGCTCATCGCCGTCTCGCAACGCGTCAGGGAGATCGGTCTGCTCAAGGCACTGGGCGCGCCCGCCGCGCAGATACGCCGTCTGTTCTTCGCCGAGGCCTTGCTGCTGTCCGGCATCGGCAGCGTGTTCGGCCTGATACTGGGCGAAATCGGCATACTGGTCATCGGCAAAATCTACCCCTCGCTGCCCGTGGTCGCACCGTGGTGGGCGGTGCTTGCCGCCATCGGCACCTCGCTCACCACCGGCATCCTGTTCAGCGTCTGGCCCGCGCGCCGCGCCGCCCGTCTCGACCCGGTACGGGCACTGGCGGGGAGATGACATGATCTTCCCCGACCTGATCCGCCTCACCACTTCGAGCGTCCGGGCTTACCGGGTGCGCAGCTTTCTGACGGGGCTGGGCATCGCCATCGGCATCACGGCGGTGATTCTGCTGACTTCCATCGGCGAGGGCCTGCATCAGTTCGTATTGTCCGAGTTCTCGCAGTTCGGCACCAACATCACCACGGTGCAACCGGGCAAGACACAGATGCAGGGTGGCAATGTCGGCATCATCGGTTCCAGCCGCCCGCTGTCGCTGGAGGACGCGGAGGCATTGCGCCACCTGCCCTATGTCGAGAGCGTCAATCCCGGCCTGATGGGCAATTCGGACATGCGCGCCAACGGCAAGACGCGCCGCGCGACGGTGTTCGGCGAGGGACGCGATTTCGCCCGAACCTTCGCCATGAAGGTGCAGAGCGGCAGTTTCTGGACGGACGAAGACAATGAGCAGGCGCGTGCGCAGGTGGTGTTGGGCGCGAAAATCCGGCAGGAACTGTTCGCCGGACAGAATCCGCTGGGCCAGTATCTGCGCATCGCCGGTCAGCGTTACCGCGTGATTGGCGTGATGGAACCCAAAGGCCAGATACTCGGCATGGATATGGACGACGCAGTATTCATCCCGGCGGCGCGCGCGATGGAGTTGCTCAACCGCCCCGGCCTGATGGAGATCAATGTCAGCTACCGCGCCAGCACCGACCTCGCGGCGGTCACCCGCGTCATCACGGAACGCCTGAAGGAGCGGCACGGACGCGAGGATTTCACGCTGATCTCGCAGGAACAGGCACTGGAGGTGCTGGGTTCGGTGCTGGACGTGATCACTTTTGCGGTAGGCGCCTTGGGCGGCATCTCGCTGCTGGTGGGCGGCGTCGGCATTCTCACCATCATGACCATGGCGGTGACTGAACGCACTGCCGAGATCGGCCTGCTGCGCGCCTTGGGCGCGCGCGAGGGGCAGGTGCTGACGCTGTTCCTAGTCGAGGCGATGCTGCTCTCCGCGCTGGGCGGATTGGCGGGCCTTGCGCTGGGCATAGGCATCGCGCAAGCCCTGCACTGGCTGTTCCCGGCGCTGCCGGTGCATACGCCGTGGATGTTCGCGCTGCTGGCCGAACTCTCCGCGTTGAGCATCGGACTGCTCGCCGGCGTGATGCCCGCGCGGCGCGCAGCGCGGCTGGACCCGGTGGAGGCGTTACGTGCGGAGTGAGTCGTGCGACATTTTTTGCAACGTCATCGACAACTATGGCGACATCGGGGTCGGTTGGCGGTTGGCGCGGCAGTTGGCGGACGAGTACGGTTTGCAGGTGAGGTTGTGGGTGGACGACCTTGGTAGCTTCGCCAAGCTGTGTCCGGGAGCGGATGCGGCATTGGATGTCCAGCGTTGTTTCGGGGTGGAAGTACGTTTGTGGAGTAAGGCGTTCCCGGAGGTGCAGCCCGCTGATTTGGTGATCGAAGCGTTTGCCTGCAAATTACCGCCTCGCTACGTCGGGGCGATGGCGGCTCGGGAACACAAACCGGTATGGGTCAATCTCGAATATCTTTCTGCGGAAGGTTGGGTTGAAACCCACCATAAGCTGCCTTCGCCGCATCCGCGTTTGCCGTTGACCAAGTATTTTTTCTTTCCCGGTTTTACCAACAAAACAGGCGGCTTGTTGTTGGAGCGCGATTTGTTGTTACAGCGCGATGTTTTCCAGAACGACGCGGCACAACAGCGATCTTTTTGGCAGTCCATCGGGGTCACACCGCCAGCGGCAGGGGTGTTTAAGGTGTCGTTGTTCAGTTATGAGAATGCGGCTCTCGCGGGCTTGTTCGACGCTTGGGCGAACGGCACGCAAACGGTGTTATGTCTGGTTCCGGAAGGGCGCATTCTGCCGCAGCTCGGGGAGTATTTCGGCGGGGGTGCGCCGCAAGTGGGTAGCAGCCATGTCCGAGGCAAGCTGCAAGTGCGGGTGGTGCCATTCGTGGCGCAAGCGGATTACGACAAGTTGTTATGGGCGTGCGATATGAATTTTGTGCGCGGCGAGGATTCATTCGTGCGTGCGCAGTGGGCGGGCAAGCCGTTGGTGTGGCAGATTTATCCGCAGGAGGATGCGGTGCATAGACAAAAGCTCGCTGCCTTTTTGGATATTTACAGTGCATCGCTGAGTCCGGCGGCGGCGCGGGCGACGCGCGATTTGTGGGAAATATGGAACGCGCAATGTTCCCCGCGCGGGGTCGAGTGGGCGCGTGTCGCGGAAATGAGCGACGTGTTAAATCAACAGGCAAAGGGTTGGGCGGGGCAGTTGTCCGCTAACAACTTGGTGTTGAATTTGCTGGATTTTTTTCGGGAAGCGGGTAGAATGCGCGCCTCGGAAATTAAGGGGTAGTTAGCATGAAAACAGCACAGGAACTTCGCGTGGGCAACGTCATCATGGTGAGCAATGAGCCCATGGTCATCCTCAAGGCGGAATACAGCCGCTCCGGTCGTAACGGCTCGGTCGTCAAAATGAAGATGAAAAATCTGCTGACGGAATCCGGCAAAGAAACGGTGTACAACGCGGACGACAAGTTCGACCAAATTATTCTGGATCGCAAGGAGTGCACTTATTCTTACTTTGCCGACCCGATGTATGTGTTCATGGACGAAGAGTACAACCAGTATGAGATTGAAGTTGAGTCCATGGGCGATGCGCTCAACTATATTGAGGATGGTATGCCTTGCGAGGTGGTGTTTTACAACGGCAAGGCGATTTCCGTCGAGTTGCCCAACACCATTGTGCGCGAAGTGATTTACACCGAGCCGGCAGTGCGAGGTGACACCTCCGGCAAGGTGATGAAACCGGCGAAAATCAATGGCGGGTTTGAATTGCCGGTCGCGGCGTTTATCGATATTGGCGACAGGATTGAAATTGATACGCGCACCAATGAGTTTAAGAAGCGCGCCTGATCTGCGCCGCGATTGAAACACTGCAAGGCCAACCGCTGCGGTTGGCCTTTGTTGTTTCGGGGAGGACGAACCTGATATAGTACGGCGAGCCTTCTTATCATCCGTTGTCGAAGAGGAATCACAACCATGCAATTGTCCTTTACCCAGCTAAAAATCTTCGTTTTCTCCAGCCTGTTGCTGCTTGCCGTGTTTGCCACGGTTGCGCAGGCCGAGGAGGATCTGACACCCGTCAAGCATGATTTTCTGGTGACATCCGTGACCAAAGATAAAGCGCATCCTTATTATGATCAGGGGCACGAAATCGGTTTTGCTGTGAATGGCGTGTCGGGCGCGTCGCTCACTCTGGAGCGCGGTAAGACTTACACCTTCGGTATCGACACCGGTGTGCAGCACGACTTTTATCTCTCTACCAAATCACTGGGGTGGGGTACCGCAACCCTGACCCAAGGTGTAAAAGGCAACTACACCTACAAGGGAACGGTGACGTTCACGCCCACTGCGGATACCCCGGATGTGGTTTATTACTCCTGCCGTAATCACAAATACATGGGCGGCGAGATCCACATTGTGGATGGGAAAAAGTAATACAACTCTGCCAGGACTATTCCCGCGCCCACTGGTGGGCTGAGTCGTAGTCGGTAAATACCCGAATATCCGCATCCACAAATATGCGCGACAACCATGCTTGCCAGGTAATCCATTGGTCGTCTGTAACGACGGCAATTTTATTGAAGTCATGGTTGTGTTCCCGGCTGAAAAATTTAATTTCCTCCCAGGCAACATCAACGCTGTAATCAATCATCGCGCGCAAATCAAAGAGCAGGTTGACCTTCCCGGGTGATTTGAGTTTGTAGAGCGACTGCTCTTCAAATGCTTTGAAGTCGCGTAGGGTGAATTCGCCAAGCACGGCAGCATTGACGAGATTGTCGGTTTGTTCGATGGTGATCATATTGTTTTCCTCTTAATGCCTGGGGGTCAGGCGCAAGCTTAGCACACCGCCCGCGATGATGAATGCCATCCCCAGCCAGCTGTCCAGCGGCAGCGTCTCGTTCCATAACAACATGCCGAACAGGCTGGCAAACACGATGGTGCTATACGACAGGCTGCTGACTACCAGTGTGTGGCCGACGCGGTGCGCGTAAGTCATGGCGATTTGCGCCAAGGTGGCACTGCCGCCCAGTGCGATCAGGATGGTGAGATTTGCGGGGGTGACGGGATGGATGTTGTCGAACAGCATCCCTATTCCGCTGGCGACGGAGGCGGTCAGGCTGAAATAGAAGACCACGCGCGGTGCCGGTTCGCCGAGTATGCCGAGCTGCTTGATGTTGAGATAGGCGATGCCGGCGAGGAAGCCGGAGATCAGTCCGAGCAAACCCGGTATGAGTTGGTCGCGCTCCAGCGTGGGATGCAACAATAGCACCACGCCGCAAAAACTCAGGGTGATGGCAGCGGTCAGCGGCAGGTGGAATTTATCCTTGTACACCATCATGGTGAACACCGTGAGGAACAGCGGCGCGGTGTAGTTGAGGGTGACTGCGGTGGCGAGCGGTAGCACGGTGATGCAGTAGAAAAACAGTGCCAGCGCAACCGTTCCCGAAAGGCCGCGCCACAAGTGCGTTAGCCCGTGTTGGCTGGCGAGCCGGATGTCTTGTCGCCGCATCACGCCATACACTATCAGCATCCCGAAAAATGAGCGGTAGAACACCAGCTCGATATGCGTAAAGTAAGCCGCACCGAGCTTGACGAATACACTCATCAGGCCGAACAAGAGACCCGCGACCAGCATCCACAGGGAACCCATGATTAGCCCGTCATCCGCACAGGGAGTGAAGGCGGCCTAAAGATGTGGCGCAAGGTTGCGGTGCAGATATTCGTGAAAATGCAGCATGCCGTCTTCGGTGGGCGACTGGTACGGGCCGTGCTCCTCGATGCCGCGCAGGTATAGCGACTTGCGCCCCTGATGCATACGCCGGCAGATGATGTCGTCTTCGACGGCGGTTTCGTTATAAGCCTGTTGTTCGGCTGCCACGTATTCGCGTTCGAACAATGCGATGTCTTCCAGATAGTAGAATTCGACGACGTTGGTGCATGCCTCCGCACCGCGTGGTATCAGTGTGCTGATCACCAGCGTGCCCGGATACCACTCGACCATGATGTTGGGATAGTAAGTCAGCCAGATTGCGCCGTATTTGGGTAGTGTGTCGCCGTGATAACGCAGCACCTGTTCCTGCCACTTGGCATACACCTCGCTGCCAGTTTTACGCAGGCCGTTACGCAGACCGACGGTCTGCACGCTGTAGTGTTCGCCAAATTCCCATTGGAGATCGTCACAATCGACAAAATTGCCGAGACCGGGATGGAAGGGCGCGACATGATAGTCCTCCAAATAGACCTCGATAAAGGTCTTCCAGTTGAAGGTATATTCGTCCACCTGCACGCGATCCAGCAGGTAACCGGAAAAGTCGATTTCCCGCATTACGCCGACGCGGGCAAGGTCCCGGGCGACATCGCGCTTGCCTGAAAACAGCAGTCCATTCCAGTTCTGTAACGGCGACTTGTTCAGGTGCAGGCAGGGGTTCTGCGGGAAGTGCGGCGCGCCGAGCAGCTTGCCATCGGTCTGGTAAGTCCAGCGGTGTATCGGGCAGACTATGTGTTGTGCGTTGCCACGCCCCTGCAGCATGGTGGCCTGGCGGTGGCGACAGATGTTGCTGAGCAGTTCCACGCCGTTTGGGTTGCGTACCAGCATTTGTGCTTCGCCACTTAACACGTAATAGTCGCCCAGACTCGGCACCATTAACTCGTGGCCAACATAATTGGGCCCCCGGTCGAAGAGTATGCGTTGCTCAAGCTCCAAGATGCCGGGGTCAAAGTACCATCCTAGTGGGGGTTGAGTCTGTGCTGGCGCGAAACGGGTCAGGGTGTCGATTGCGGACATGCCCACATTATCCTTAGTAAATTTTGAACAACTGCAGTGTAAAGGGGACGCGGATTGTCCCTTAATTCGCCAAGCGGGGCAATAAAAATTGGCTCAGGCAGAATGCCTTGGGTAGAATGTCCGCTTGCTTGGGAGAGGGTGCAATGGCGGGAAAATCTAAAAAAACATTGGGCTTTGAATCGGCCATGGCCGAGTTGGAACAGATTGTGGCGGACATGGAATCCGGCAAGTTGCCGCTGGAAGATTCGTTGCTGGCTTATAAACGGGGCGCGGAGTTGTTGGCGTTTTGCCGTACCCGTCTTGATGATGCGCAGCAGCAGGTGCGCGTATTGGAAGACGGCATTTTGAAGGAATTTTCCGCAACTGATGATGCCGATGCACGCTGATTTTCAGGCTTGGGCTCTCGCCCATCAATCCCGTTTCGAAGTCACACTCGCCGCGTTGCTTCCCCCCGCCGATGCGGTTCCGCAGCGGCTGCATCAGGCGATGCGTTATGCGGTATTGGATGGCGGTAAGCGTGTCCGTCCCTTGCTGGCTTTTGCGGCGGGTGAACTGGTCGGCGCGGAAGTTGAACGGGTCAACTATGCGGCGGCGGCGGTCGAGCTGATTCACGCCTATTCACTGGTGCACGACGACATGCCCTGCATGGACGATGATGTGTTGCGTCGCGGCAAGCCGACCTGCCATGTTGAATACGACGAGGCAACCGCCTTGCTGGTGGGTGATGCTTTGCAGAGCCTGGCCTTTCAATTGTTATCCGAGCACAGCTTGAGTGATGACGCGACGCGCCAATTGGCGATGATCAAATTGCTGGCAACGGCGAGCGGTTCGCATGGTATGGCGGGCGGGCAGGCAATTGATTTGGCCGGTGTTGGCCAAACCCTGACATTGCCGGAATTGGAGTTTATGCACATCCACAAAACCGGCGCATTGATTCGCGCCGCAGTTTTATTGGGCGCGCAGTGTGGCGAGTCGGATGCGCCACAAATGGCCAAACTGGATCATTTCGGCAAGTGTGTCGGGCTGGCATTTCAGGTGGTTGACGATGTGTTGGATAGCGAGGCCGATACCGCCACCCTGGGTAAAACAGCCGGCAAAGATGCGGTACACAACAAGCCGACCTATGTCTCCTTGCTGGGTTTGTCGGATGCGCGTGAAATGGCGCAACGGCTGCATCGTGAAGCATTGGAAAGTTTGGCGGAATTCGGCGAAGCGGCGCGCCGTTTGCGTGACTTGGCGGACTTTATCGTATTGAGAAAGTTTTGATGTATTCCCTGCTAAAAACCATCCAGTCCCCGGAGGATTTGCGCCGGTTGGAGCGCTCCCAGTTACCGCAGTTGGCGCAACAGATGCGGGAGTTTTTAATCGAGTCGGTGAGCAAAACCGGCGGGCATCTGTCGTCCAATCTGGGCACGGTCGAGTTGAGCATCGCCTTGCACTATGTGTATGACACCCCGGAAGACCGTCTGGTGTGGGACGTGGGTCACCAAACCTATACGCACAAGATATTGACGGGGCGACGCGAGGCGATGAGTGGCTTGCGTATGGCTGGCGGTATTGCCGGGTTCCCCAAGCGCGACGAGAGTCCTTACGACACTTTCGGTGCGGGGCACTCCAGCACCTCGATTTCTGCGGCACTGGGCATGGCGGTCGCCGCGCAATTGAGCGGCGACGCGAGGCGTTCTGTCGCGATTATCGGTGATGGGGCGATGAGTGGCGGCATGGCATTTGAGGCACTGAACAATGCGGGCGCGATGGAAGCCAATTTGTTGGTGATCCTTAACGACAACGACATGTCGATCTCACGCCCGGTCGGCGCGCTCAATAACTATCTGGCCAAGCTCATGTCGGGACGCTTTTATGCCGCAATGCGGCGCGGTAGCGAAAAGGTGTTGAAGGGAATGCCGCCGGTGCTGGAATTTGCCAAACGTGCCGAAGAGCATGTCAAAGGCATGGTGACCCCCAGTACCTTGTTTGAAGAGTTTGGCTTTAACTACATTGGCCCGATAGACGGACATGATTTGGAAGCCTTGCTGAACACTTTGCATAATATCCGCCGGTTGGAGGGGCCGCAGTTTCTGCATGTGGTAACACAAAAAGGCAAGGGTTACGCGCTGGCGGAGGATGATTGCCTGCTGTATCACGGTGTCGGCAAATTTGACCGCACCCAGGGTATTGCCATGCCCGCCCGGGGAAATGGCGCGGCAGAGGTCGCCAAGCAGCCAACTTACACGCAAGTGTTCGGCCAGTGGCTGTGTGACATGGCGACGCGGGATCCGCGCGTGGTCGGGATTACGCCGGCCATGTGCGAGGGGTCTGGCATGACCGCGTTTGCGGAAAAATTCCCGGATCGTTATTTCGATGTCGGCATAGCCGAGCAACACGCGCTCACCTTTGCCGCCGGGTTAGCCTGCGACGGTTACAAACCGGTGGTGGCGATTTATTCGACATTTTTGCAGCGCGCTTACGATCAACTCATACACGACATTGCGATACAGAATCTACCCGTTGTTTTGGCGATTGATCGCGGCGGTTTGGTGGGCGCGGACGGCGCAACCCACGCGGGCAGTTTCGATTTGAGTTATTTGCGTTGCATTCCGAATATGACCGTTATGGCACCCGCCGATGAAAACGAGTGCCGTCAGATGCTATATACCGCCAGCCAATTAAACACACCGAGTGCCGTGCGCTATCCGCGCGGCAAAGGTCCCGGGGTGCCGGTGGATGACGGGATGGCTGTGATTCCGATAGGTCTGGCCGAGGTGCGGCGTAGCGGTAAGCGGGTGGCGATTCTGGCGTTTGGCTCGATGCTGCAAGCCGCGTTGCAGGCGGGCGAGGCAAGCAATGCGACCGTGGTCAATATGCGCTTCGTCAAGCCGCTGGATAGCGCGCTGGTGTTGCGTTTGGCACAGACCCATGAGTTGCTGGTGAGCGTGGAAGAAAACACCATACAGGGCGGGGCGGGCAGTGCTGTTGCCGAATGTTTGCATCGGCATGGCAGCACAGTGCCACTGTTGCAGCTGGGCTTGCCCGATGTGTTTATCGAGCAGGGTGATCCTGCGGTGATGCTGTCCAATTGCGGGCTGGATGCTCAAGGTATTACCGCCGCCATTCAGGGACGATTACCCAAGTAATCCTGTCGGGATTGGTTATAATCCCGATTCATATTGAATAATTGGAAAGTTTTATATGAACGCACCAGCAAAAGACGCGATCCCGGACGTGCAAAGTTCAACAGACTTGCGAAAAATTGCCATCAATCGTGTTGGCATCAAAGGCATTCGTCATCCGGTTCATGTCAAGGACAGGAGCGTCGGTGTGCAGCATACGATTGCCACTTTTGATATGTATGTGCGTTTGCCGCACAACTTCAAGGGTACGCACATGTCGCGCTTTGTCGAGATACTCAATCAGCACGGGCGGGAAATTTCGGTTGAATCGTTCGAGAGCATTCTGCGCGAGATGACGGAAAAGCTGGAGGCGAAATCGGGTTATATCGAAATGTCGTTTCCCTATTTTGTCAACAAGCAAGCACCTGTTTCCAAAGTGGAAAGCCTGCTGGACTACGATGTCACCTTTGTCGGGGAAATTATCAACGGCGAATACCAATTCACCATGAAAGTGTTGGTTCCGGTGACCAGCTTATGTCCCTGCTCAAAGAAAATTTCCGAGCGTGGTGCGCATAATCAGCGTTCCCATGTCACCCTGACGGTGCGTACCAATGCCGGTGCCTCGGTGTGGATTGAGGAGCTGGTGGACATTGCCGAAGGTCAGGCATCATGTGAATTGTTTGGCTTGCTGAAGCGTCCCGACGAAAAATATGTGACCGAACGCGCCTATGACAATCCCAAATTTGTCGAGGATATGGTGCGTGATGTCGCGGCAGTGCTGAATGCCGATGACCGTGTTGATGCCTATGTGGTCGAATCGGAGAATTTCGAGTCCATCCACAATCATTCCGCCTACGCGCTGATTGAGCGGGACAAGACCGCCAAGTAAAAAGTGGTGATCACCTGGCGTATCGCATTATCCTCTCCGTCGTGAGGATTTTATTTTGCAGAACATGAAACCCATTGCCATCTTTCGCTTTGCGGTCGCCGAAGGTCCCGGTTATTTGGCCGAATTTCTCGATGCACGCCACGTCCCCTGGCAATTAATCAAGGTTGATGCGGGAGAGGCTGTCCCGCAGAGCGCATCGGAGTTTTCGGGTCTGGTATTGATGGGCGGCCCGATGAGTGTGAATGACGAATTGCCGTGGATCGAGCAACTGTTGGGGTTGATACGGGATGCCGTGGCGCAAGATATTCCCGTATTGGGGCATTGTCTCGGCGGGCAACTGATTTCCAAGGCACTGGGTGGGGTGGTCGCCCCCAATCCGGTCAAAGAAATCGGTTGGGGCGAGGTGGCGGTAGCGAACAACGAGGCTGCGCGTGCGTGGTTTCCCGGGGTGTCGAATTTTGCTGCCTTCCACTGGCATGGCGAGACATTTAGTTTGCCTGCGGGTGCAACGCGTTTGCTGTCCGGCCAGCATTGTGCCAACCAAGCGTACGCTATGGGCAAACACCTTGCGCTGCAATGCCATATCGAAATGACCGCCGATATGGTGCAGTCGTGGTGCGCAATCGGTGCGGAAGAGATTTCTGCCAGTCAAAATAGCCCGGCGGTGCAGTCGGTGACGGACATGCGGCAGTCCATGATTGCCAACATCCCGCAGTTGCAAAAAATAGCCGGACAGGTCTATGCCAAATGGCTGCGGAGTGCGCTAGACTAGCAGCCGTCTTGGATGCATTCCGCACCGGGGCAACGTGCCCCCCGGTCGGGGTGCTTTTTAATTTGAGAGGGGAAATCCATGAAAAGATACATTGTGTTGGCTTGTCTGGGGTTTGCTTGTATGTTGTCCGCACCGGCTTTTGCCGGGGCGCAACAAGAGAAAATGAAAGGGTGTAACGCGGAAGCAAAAGCGGACGGATTAAAGGGCGATGAACGCAAAGCGTTTATGAAAAAATGTTTGTCGAAAGAGTACACCCTCAAGTCCGCAGCAAAACCGGCAACCAGTGCCGATGCGCCGACACAGCAAAACAAAATGAAAAGCTGTAATGCGGATGCAAAAGCCAAGGCGCTGAAAGGTGATGAGCGCAAGGCGTTCATGAGTACTTGTCTGAAAGCTTAAGTGCTGATGTACGGGGGAAAAACGCGCCGCAAGGCGCGTTTTTCGTCGCGGTCGGACAATCCTCGCCGTGTATAATTCGCCCCCCGCGCACTCCGGTGTCAATCAATAACCGTTCCAGGGCATGATCAAAAAATTTCTCAAGCGCGTATTCCGCAAGTCCGCCAAGATCAAAAAGGTTGGTCATGCAGAGGTGATTCCATTCGTATTGCATGGGGTGGCGCGCGAGCAAATCAGTTATGGCGCACAAAAGGTTACCGACGGGTTGCAAGCCGCAGGTTATCAGGCGTTTGTGGTCGGGGGTGCGGTGCGCGACCTGTTGTTGGGGAAAAAACCCAAAGATTTTGATGTGGCGACAGATGCGACACCGGAGCAGGTGCGCCGGGTATTCCGCCGCTCACGCATCATCGGGCGGCGTTTCCGTCTGGTGCATGTGATGTTCGGTGCCGAGCTGGTTGAGGTTTCGACTTTTCGCTGCGCGATTGATGTCGGGGATGCGCAGACCGACGAGCATGGGCGGCTATTGCGCGATAATCAATTTGGCGATCAGGAGCAGGATGCGGCACGCCGCGACTTTACCTGCAACGCGCTGTTCTACGATCCCGGCACGCAAGAAATTTACGATTATCACGGCGGCTATGCCGATACGCGCAATCATCTGTTGCGCATAATCGGCGATTCCGAGGTGCGCTATCGCGAAGATCCGGTGCGGATGCTGCGCGCAGTCCGCTTGTCAGCCAAGCTGGGAATTAACATCGATGAGGCAACGGCCAAGCCGATCAATAAAATGAAAGATTTGCTCGACAATGTGCCACAGTCAAGATTGCTTGACGAGGTGCTCAAGATGTTGCTGTCGGGACACGCGGTGGAGTGCATCCGGCATTTGCGGAAAATGCATTTGCATCATGGTTTGTTGCCGTTGCTGGATGTCATCCTCGAACAGCCGATGGGCGAAAAATTTGTCATGCTGGCATTGCGCAATACCGATGAGCGTATTGGCCAGGAAAAAACGGTTTCCCCGGCGTTTCTATTTGCCGCGCTGTTGTGGCATGAGGTGTTGGCGGCATGGACTCTCCGCGTCCAGCAGGGTGCGCGGCCTGTGGGCGCGATGCACGAGGCGATGGCTGAAGTGTTGGCAAAGCAAAAAGAAAAGTTGGCAATTCCGCATCGTCAGGATGCGGTGATGAAAGAAATTTGGCTGATGCAGCAGCGTTTTGAGCGCCGTGCCGGACAAAGCCCGTTTCGTTTGCTGGAACAGCAACGTTTTCGTGCAGGCTTCGACTTTTTATTGTTGCGCTGTGCCAGCGGTGAGGTGGATGACGAGCTTGGGCTGTGGTGGGATGAGTTTCAAAACGCCGCTGCCGAGCGGCGTGCGGCAATGTTGCAGCCGGAAAAGGGGGGCGACAAAAAACGCCGCCGTCGCCCCCGCAAGAAGCCATCGGGTGCTGCCGTCAGCGGGCCGCCCGAATAATGCGCCATATTGCATTTGTCGGCTTGGGTAGCAACCTGGGTGATTCATGTACGCAATTGCGGCGGGCACTGGCGGACATCAGTCAATTGCCGGATACGCGTTTATTGGCACACTCCCCGTTCTATCGCAGCGCGCCCGTTGGTTATCTGGATCAGCCGGATTTCGTCAATGCGGTTGCCCAACTGGAAACACAGCTGGCTCCCGATGTGCTATTGCAAGCGTTGTTGCAAATTGAGCAACATCACGGTCGTGAACGCACCTTTCGCAACGCTCCGCGTTTGTTGGATTTGGATGTGCTGTTGTACGGCGAAGTGCAATTGCATCAGCATGGGCTGACCATTCCGCACCCGCAGATGCACTTGCGCGCCTTTGTGCTGCGACCCTTGTTGGAGATTGCCCCGGCGTGTCTTATCCCGGGCGTGGGATCGGCGGCGCAGGCACTGGCGGCTTGCCAAGACCAACAATTGGAACAAATTACGGATGATGTTTGATAAGTATCGCTATGTGGTGGTGGAAGGGCCGATCGGAGTCGGTAAAACCAGTTTGGCGCAGCGTTTGGCGCAACATTTTTCGGCGCACACTTTGTTCGAAAAGCCTGATGAAAATCCCTTTCTTGCCAAGTTTTATCAGGATTCGGCGCGTTATGCGCTGGCAACGCAATTGTTTTTTCTGTTCCAGCGCGGCAATGAAGTGCGCGATTTGGCGCAGCCGGACATCTTTCAGCAGAGTACGGTATCCGACTATCTGCTCGACAAAGACAGGCTGTTTGCGCGCATGAATCTCAACGATGAGGAATTTTCTCTGTATCAACAAATATACCGTTCGTTAAAGCTGCAAGCACCGCAGCCCGATCTGGTGATTTATTTGCAGGCCGAACCGGACACCTTGATTGAGCGCGTCCGTCGCCGGGCAAAGTCTTACGAGCAAAGTATTGCGGATGACTACTTGCGAAGACTGGCGCAAAGTTACAGCGAATTCTTTTATCATTACGATGCCGCGCCCGTGTTGATGGTGAACAGCGAACACCTGAATTTTGTCGATAGTGATGACGATTTTAATTTGCTGTTACAGCACATTGCTGAAATGCGCGGGGTGCGCGGATTTTTGAGTCGGGGGCAGGATTGAAAACTGTTCTTCACGGTTGCTCTTTCCCCCGCTTACGGGGGAAAGTTGGATAGAGGGCTTTGATGAGAACGACATTGAATCGATTGGCCGGAATGCGCGCCGAGGGCGAAAAGATCGCGATGCTCACCTGTTATGACGCAAGCTTTGCCTCGCTGCTGGAGGCGCAGGGTGTGGATGTGTTGCTGGTGGGCGACTCGCTGGGGATGGTGTTGCAGGGTTGCGAAACCACGCTACCGGTGACGTTGCGCGATATGGTGTACCACACCGCTTGCGTGGCGCGCGGTAGCAGGCAGGCTTTCATTATCAGCGACATGCCGTTCGGGACTTTTCAGATTAACCCGCAGGAAACCTGCGCACATGCCGCTCAGCTAATGGCGGCGGGCGCCCAGATGGTCAAGTTGGAAGGCGGCGAGAGCATGGTGGAAACGGTGCGTTTTCTTACCGGGCGCGGCATCGCGGTATGCGGGCACATCGGCTTGACACCGCAGTCGGTTCATCAACTCGGCGGTTATCGGGTACAGGGCAGGGAATCCGCCGCCGCGCAGCAATTGTTGCAGGATGCCGTTGCGCTCGAACAGGCGGGCGCGGGCGTGTTGGTATTGGAAGCTGTACCCGCACTATTGGCTGCGGAAATCACCGCGCAACTCACCATCCCGACCATCGGCATCGGCGCGGGTGCGGAGTGCTCCGGTCAAGTGTTGGTGCTGTACGACATGCTCGACATTTATCCCGCCAAGAAGCCGCGCTTCGTGAAGAACTACATGCGGGGGGCGGGCAGCATCGCGGTGGCAGTGGCGAATTATGTGCGCGAGGTGAAGGCGGGGAAGTTTCCTGCGGCGGAGCATAGCTTTTAGCCCCTCCTTTACGCGAGAGGAGCTTGGGGAGTAAGGGAGAAATCAGAAAAACTGCCGGAGCCGTCTTTTCTTTGTTTGCTCTAACTTTGGTGAAGTAAAAGAAAGTAACTTGCTGCCGTATGCCCGCTGGCGAAGTTGATTTAAAGGTGTCGAATGCAAATTATTACAAATATCGCCGAACTGCGCGCACGATTGGCGAGCGAGCAATCCGTCGCCTTCGTGCCCACCATGGGTAATTTGCATGAGGGGCATCTGAGTCTGATGCGTCTGGCGCATGAGCATGGCGACTGCGTGGTGGCGAGCATTTTTGTGAACCCTTTGCAATTCGGGCCGCAGGAGGATTTTGAGAATTATCCGCGCACGTTTGAGGCGGATTGTGCCAAGTTGCAGGGGATAGCGAATGTGGTGTTCGCACCATCAGCGCGTGAGATATATCCCTTGCCGCAGTCTGTTTTTATTGAGTTACCGGCGATTGCGGACGAGTTGTGCGGTGCTGCCCGTCCCGGCCATTTTCGCGGTATGGCGACGGTGGTGTTGAAATTGCTCAATATTGTGCAGCCACATGTCGCGGTATTTGGGAAAAAAGATTATCAGCAGTTGCATCTGATTCGCCAGATGGTGAGTCAATTAAATCTCCCCGTTGAGATTGTCGGGGGCGAGATTGTGCGAGCCGCAGATGGGCTGGCATTGAGTTCCCGCAATCAATATCTTGATGATGGCGAGCGGGTTGAGGCGGTGATGCTGTACCGGACTCTGCTCGAGATGGCGCAGGCAGTTGAGCAAGGTGAACATGACTTTGAACGTTTGCGGCAGCGGGCAATCGAAGCGTTATCGGGTCGCGGTTGGCGGGTGGATTATGTGGCGTTGCGCAAGCAGTCCGACCTGAGTGCGGCAAGTGCGGCAAATGGCAGGCTGGTGCTACTGGCTGCCGCCAGGCTGGGTGGTACGCGCTTATTGGACAATATTGAGGTTTGTTTGGGCGGCTGACCGTTATATAATCCCAGCCCCGTTTGATAGAGGTATTCTCATGCAAAGAGTCATGCTGCAAGCCAAGTTGCACCGGGTGCGCGTAACGCACGCCGAGTTGCACTATGAGGGCTCATGCGCGATTGATGAAAATTTGCTGGATGCGGCCGGCATCCGCGAGTACCAACAAATCGATATTTATAACGTGACCAGCGGGGAACGTTTTTCGACGTATGCGATTCGCGCGCAACGCGGTTCGGGCATTATTTCGGTGAATGGCGCGGCGGCACACAAAGCGCAGCCGGACGACATTGTGATCATCGCCGCCTACGCCCGCTATACCGAGATTGAGTTGCAAGCCTTTCACCCGAAGTTGATTTACGTTGATGAGCGTAACGGTATTGTTGATCAGCGCCATCAAATACCGGTGCAGGCCGCATGATGCTTAGGATGTCGTATTTTTTCGGGCTGTCTAATTGACCATGTTGTCGTTCACGGGTAGGATTGTGCACTTAGTTCAGTGCTGCTGGTAATTTCAAATATGCGCCGTAAATTAGTCGTTGGAAACTGGAAAATGTATGGTCGCTTGGCGCGCAATCAGGTGCTATTGAGTGATGTGGTCGCAGGTGTAAAAGATGTTTCAACTGCCGACTTTGGTGTTTGTGTTCCCTATCCCTACCTGGCTCAGGCGCAGTCCTTGTTGCAAGGAACGAACGTTGCCTGGGGTGCGCAAAATCTTAGCCCGCATGAAGAGGGCGCATTTACGGGTGCGGTTGCGCCCGGGATGTTGACCGATTTTGGCTGTCGGTATGTAATCATCGGACACTCGGAACGTCGCGGTCTGTTTCATGAAAATAACGAAATTGCTTCCGCCAAGTTTGAGGCTGCCCAAAAGGCGGGGTTGAAGCCGATTTTTTGTGTCGGTGAGACACTGGATGAGCGCGAATCTGAAATTACCGAGCAGGTTGTCGGCACGCAATTGGATGCGGTATTGAATCGTTGCGGTGTGCTGGCGTTGTCGAATGCTGTGATTGCATATGAGCCCGTGTGGGCAATTGGCACTGGCAAAACGGCAACTCCGGAGCAGGCGCAGGCGGTTCATGCGTTTATTCGCGGTCGTGTAGCGCAACTGGACAACGGGATCGCGCAAGGTTTGCGCATACTGTATGGCGGCAGTGTGAAGGCTGCAAATGCAGCGCAACTGTTTGCCATGCCGGATATTGATGGTGGATTGATTGGCGGTGCGTCGTTGGTGGCGGATGATTTTGTGGCGATTTGCCGCGCCGCCCAAATTTAATTTGTTTGAGTAGGGTAAATTGTGGAAACAATAATCTTGGCATTTCATTCGGTAACTGCGGTAGTGTTGGTTGTCTTGGTGTTATTGCAGCACGGCAAGGGGGCCGATATGGGTGCTGCATTCGGTACCGGCTCGGCGGGTAGCGTGTTTGGTTCGGCCGGTTCGGCCAACTTTCTCAGCCGCAGTACGGCAGTGGCGGCAACGATATTTTTTATTACCAGCTTGTCGTTGACCTATATTTATTCGCATTCCGGGCAGTCGGGTGTGATGGATACAGTGGTGCCGGCAGCGGTTGAGGCACCTGCGGCCTCCGCTGTTGTTCCTGTCGATGAAGGATCAAAATCCAAGGATATTCCCAAGTAACTCTCTTGCGATATATGCGGCTGTGGTGGAATTGGTAGACACGCAAGCTTGAGGGGCTTGTGCTCGCGAGAGTGTGGGAGTTCGAGTCTCCCCAGCCGCACCAAAAATGGCTGATGTGCCCGGTGCATCGGTGGCTTAAATGATTAGAAAGTGATTCCGGTTCAAGCCGAGAATCACAACAGAGGGGAGGAAGCGCAATGTTGGAAAACTATTTTCCGGTGCTGTTGTTCATCTGTGTAGGCTTGGCTTTTGGCGTGGTGCCTGTAGTGTTGGGTCGCTTGCTTGCGCCCAATCGCCCTGACGACAAGAAGCTGTCTCCTTACGAGTGCGGTTTCGAAGCCTTTGAGGACGCGCGTATGAAGTTTGACGTGCGTTACTATCTTGTTGCTATCCTGTTTATTCTGTTTGATCTCGAAATTGCCTTCCTGTTTCCTTGGGCGATTGTTCTCAAAGAAATCGGCATGCTGGGATTTGTGTCCATGATGATTTTTTTGGCTATCCTTGTGGTTGGCTTTGTCTATGAGTGGATGAAAGGAGCCTTGGAATGGGAATAGAAGGCGTTCTTGAGAAGGGTGTTGTCACAACGACTCTCGACACCATTATCAACTACACCAGAACCGGATCGTTGTGGCCGATGACTTTCGGTTTGGCCTGTTGTGCGGTGGAGATGATGCAGGCGGGAGCCTCGCGCTATGACTTGGATCGTTTCGGTGTGGTGTTCCGCCCCAGTCCGCGCCAGTCTGATGTGATGATCGTGGCGGGTACGCTGTGCAATAAAATGGCACCCGCTTTGCGCAAAGTTTACGATCAGATGGCCGAGCCGCGCTGGGTGATTTCCATGGGTTCCTGTGCAAATGGCGGCGGCTATTACCATTATTCCTATTCGGTGGTGCGCGGCTGTGATCGCATCGTGCCTGTCGATGTATATGTGCCGGGTTGTCCGCCAACCGCTGAAGCATTGTTGTACGGCATCATCCAGCTGCAAAATAAAATTAAACGAACCAATACGATTGCGCGCTAATGACTATGACGGCTAATTTGGAAACTTTGCGGGCGAGTGTGGCCGATGTGTTGGGCGACAAATTTTTGAGTGCCGAAGAAAAGTTGGGTGAGTTGACGGTCGTGGTCAAGGCGGCTGATATGTTGGATGCGTTAGCGCGTTTGCGTGACGTGGTTGGTTTTGAGCAGATGATTGATCTGTGTGGTATCGATTACTCCGAGTATGGCGACGGCATTTGGGAAGGGCAACGCTTCGCGGTGGTTTATCACCTCTTGTCGGTAGCCAGGAATGCGCGTCTGAGAGTGCGCGTTTTTGCCGAACAGGATGATTTTCCGGTGTTGGAGTCGGTGGCGGATATTTGGCCCTGCGCCAACTGGTATGAGCGCGAGGCGTTTGATTTGTTCGGTATCGTATTTTCTGGGCATCCCGATTTGCGCCGCATTCTGACTGATTATGGTTTTATCGGCAGTCCGTTCCGCAAGGACTTTCCTTTGTCCGGCAATGTGGAAATGCGTTACGACCCCGAGCAACGACGCGTAATTTACCAACCGGTGACGGTGGAGCCGCGCGAAGTGACGCCGCGTATCGTGCGTGAAGAAACTTACGGTTGTAATTGAGGAATCCAGTTATGGCGGAGATCAAGAATTACACAATGAATTTTAGTTACGGCCGCCCTGCGGGCTTAACTTGCTTATGCAAGTTAGCCTACACTGAAATGCATTGTGAATGCGCGTTGTGTCGGATGCGAGGAAACTGAGGTCATGGCAGAAATCAAGAATTACACAATGAATTTTGGGCCGCAGCATCCGGCGGCTCACGGTGTGTTGCGTTTGGTGCTGGAATTGGACGGTGAGGTGATTGAGCGCGCCGATCCGCATATTGGTTTGTTGCATCGCGCTACTGAAAAACTCGCTGAGCATAAGACTTTCCTGCAAGCGTTGCCCTACATGGATCGCCTCGACTACGTTTCGATGATGAGCAACGAACATGCTTATGTGATGGCGGTCGAGAAGCTGGCGGGGATTGAGGTGCCATTGCGCGCCCAATACATCCGCGTGATGTTTGACGAAGTGACGCGTATTTTGAATCACCTGCTGTGGTTGGGCGCGCACGCTCTGGACATCGGCGCGATGACGGTATTTCTGTACTGCTTCCGTGAGCGTGAAGATTTGATGGATGCGTACGAGGCGGCATCGGGCGCGCGTCTTCATGCCGCCTATTACCGGCCCGGCGGTGTCTATCGTGATTTGCCGGATACCATGCCGCAATATCAGGCCTCAAAAATTCATAATGCGGCAGCGGTCAACAAGCTGAATGAAAATCGCCAAGGCTCGTTGCTGGATTTTCTTGAAGACTTTACGCGCCGCTTTCCCAAGTGTGTGGACGAGTACGAGACTTTGCTGACAGACAATCGTATCTGGAAACAGCGTACCGTCAACATCGGTGTAGTTACGCCGGAGCGCGCGCTGGCGTTGGGGTTTACCGGTCCGATGTTGCGCGGTTCGGGTATTGAATGGGATTTGCGCAAGAAGCAGCCGTACGAAGTTTATGACCGCCTGGATTTCGATATTCCGGTCGGTGTGAGCGGCGATTCATATGATCGTTATTTGGTGCGCGTTGAAGAAATGCGCCAGTCCAATCGCATTATTCAGCAATGTATCGCATGGTTGCGCGGTAACCCGGGGGTGGTGATGTCCGATAACCATAAGGTTGCGCCGCCCAGCCGCGAGGCGATGAAGCAGAATATGGAAGAGCTGATTCATCACTTCAAATTGTTCACCGAAGGGATGCATGTTCCCGCAGGTGAGGCATATGCGGCCGTTGAGCATCCGAAAGGGGAGTTCGGCATTTATCTGGTTTCCGACGGGGCGAACAAGCCGTACCGAATGAAAATTAGGGCACCGGGTTTTGCGCATCTGGCGGCACTGGACGAAATGGTGCGCGGTCATATGATTGCCGACGTGGTGACGGTTATTGGAACGCAGGACATTGTTTTTGGAGAGATAGACCGCTGATGTTATCCGAACAGATACAAGCGCTGGTTGAGCGCGAATTGAAGAAATATCCAGCCGATCAAAAGCAGTCTGCTGTGATGGCGGCGTTGCGTTTTGTGCAAGACGAAAAGGGTTGGATTTCCACCGATGACATAGCGGATGTTGCCGATTATCTGGGCATGGCAAAAATTGCCGTTTATGAAGTGGCGACTTTCTACCACATGTACAACCTCAAACCAATGGGCAAGTACACGATCACCGTGTGTACCAACCTGTCTTGCACATTGTGCGGCGCGCTGGATACCGTTGCCTACATCGAGTCCAAGCTGGGCATCAAAATGGGCGAAGTGACTCCTGACGGAAAATTCGGGCTGCGTGACGGCGAATGCATGGGCGCGTGCAAGGATGCGCCGTTGTTTACGGTTAACAACAAAAAGTTGTGCGGTCGCCTGAGCAAAGAAAAGGTGGATCAAATTTTGGCGGAATTGGATAAGTCATGAGAGGACCAGTCACCCAGACCACGATGGATTTTGACCAGCCTTGGACGCTGGAAAATTATCTTAAAGTCGGCGGCTATCAGGCATTGCGCAAGGTTATTACCGAGAAGATGTCGCCCGATGCCATCATCGCGGAAGTCAAATTGTCGGCGTTGCGCGGGCGTGGCGGTGCGGGATTCTCCACCGGTCTGAAGTGGAGTTTCATGCCGAAGAATTATGTCGGCGACAAATACATCGTTTGTAATTCCGACGAAGGCGAACCCGGCACCTGCAAGGACTGGGATATTTTGTTGTACAACCCCCATTTGCTCATCGAGGGGATGGCGATTGCCGCCTACACGATGGGCGTTAAGGTGGGTTACAACTACATTCACGGCGAAATCTTCGAGGCTTACGAACGCATGGAAGAGGCCTGCGAGGTGGCGCGTGCGGCGGGTTATCTGGGCGACAATCTGTTGGGTTCAAACTTTTGTTTTGATCTGCATAATCATTTGGGCTACGGCGCGTATATTTGCGGCGAAGAAACCGCTTTGCTGGAATCCATAGAGGGTAAAAAAGGGCAGCCGCGCTTCAAGCCGCCGTTTCCCGCCAATTTTGGCTTATACGGCAAGCCAACCACCATCAACAATACCGAAACTTTCGCCAGCATTCCCTACATTATCAACCATGGCGGGCAAGCCTTTTTGGAATTGGGCAAGCCGAATAATGGCGGCACCAAGCTGTTTTCCGTGACGGGGCATGTGAATAATCCGGGCAACTTTGAAGTGCCGATGGGTACGCCGTTCAGCAAATTGCTGGAGATGGCGGGCGGGGTGCGCGACGGTAACAAGCTGAAAGCTGTCATTCCCGGCGGTTCGTCGATGCCCGTGTTGCCGGGCAACATCATGATGGATTTGACCATGGACTACGACTCGATTGCCAAGGCCGGCTCGGGTTTGGGCAGCGGTGCGGTGATTGTGATGGATGACACGGTGTGTATGGTGCGGGCATTGGAGCGACTATCCTATTTTTATTACGAGGAGTCTTGCGGGCAATGTACGCCGTGCCGGGAGGGAACCGGCTGGCTGTATCGCGTGGTGCATCGCATTGAGCATGGCGAAGGGCGCAAAGAAGATTTGGATTTGTTGTTGGATGTGGGCGACAACATTGCCGGGCGTACCATTTGCGCGCTGGGCGAAGCGGCGGTGTGGCCGGTTCAGGGCATGCTGAGGCACTTCCGTGATGAGTTTGAGTATCACATTGAACACAAGCGCTGCTTGGTATAAAACTAAGGGATTGGTGAGCAATGATCAAGATTGAGATTGACGGCAAGGAAGTTGAGACCGCACCCGGAACCATGGTGATTGCTGCGGCACATCAGGCGGGTGTTCATATCCCGCATTTCTGCTACCACAAAAAATTATCTATCGCGGCGAATTGCCGCATGTGCCTCGTTGAGGTTGAAAAAGTCCCGAAGCCTTTACCCGCTTGTGCCACCCCGGTGGCGAATGGCATGAAGGTATTTACCCGTTCGGCAATGGCGATTAAAGCGCAAAAAGGAGTGATGGAGTTTCTGTTAATCAATCATCCTCTGGATTGCCCCATTTGCGATCAGGGCGGCGAGTGTCAGTTGCAAGATCTGGCGGTGGGTTACGGCGGTAGCGGTTCGCGTTATGGCGAAGAAAAGCGCGTCGTGATGCAAAAGGAAATCGGCGCATTGGTTTCCACCGAAGAAATGAGTCGCTGCATCCAATGTACGCGTTGTGTCCGTTTCGGTCAGGAAATCGGCGGCGTGATGGAATTGGGTATGGCGTTTCGTGGCGAACATGCCGAGATTATGAGTTTTCTGGACGGCTCGGTTGATTCCGAGCTTTCCGGCAACATGATTGATTTGTGTCCAGTGGGTGCGCTGACCAGCAAACCCTTCCGTTACACTGCACGCACTTGGGAGTTGTCGCGCCGCAGGTCGATTAGTCCGCATGACGGTTTGGGTTCCAACCTCGTGGTTCAGGTGAAAAATGGCAAGGTCATGCGTGTGTTGCCGCTTGAGAACGAGGAGATAAACGAGTGTTGGCTTTCGGATAAAGACCGCTTTAGTTACGAGGGGCTGAATTCTTCCGAGAGATTGACCGCGCCGATGATTAAGCAGGACGGCAAGTGGCAGGAGGTGGAGTGGTCGGTTGCGCTGGAGTATGCGGCCAACGGGCTGCGGAAAATTGCGGGCAATGCGGGCGCGAACCAACTCGCCGCCTTGGCTACGCCGCACAGCACCGTCGAAGAGTTGTACTTGTTGCAGAAATTGATGCGCGGCATCGGTAGCGGCAATATTGACTTCCGTTTGCGCCAGTCCGATTTTAGTACGGATGGCAAGCGGGCGGGAGCGCCGTGGCTGGGGATGCCGATTGCGGAGATTAATAGTCGGGATCGCTTGTTGATTGTCGGCAGTTTTTTGCGCAAAGATCATCCGCTACTGGCACAGCGCGTCCGTCAGGCCGTCAAGGCCGGAGCTCAGGCGAACATTGTGCATTGCAGCGACGATGACTTGTTGATGCCGGTTGCCAATAAAGCGATAGTCGGTCCGAGCGATTTGGTCGGGACGTTGGCGCAAATTTTGCAGGTGTTGGCGAGCGAAAAATCGGCAGTGCTGGCTGCGGATATTCAACCCCTTGTTGCGGCAGCGCAGGCAACCGAACAGACTCGTCAGATTGCCCACAGTTTGGCGACGGGTGGATCGGTTGCCGTGCTGTTGGGGAATTTTGCACAGCATCATCCGCAGGCCGCGCAGCTTTCCCTGCTGGCGGAACACATCGCCAAATTGTGTAATGGCAAGTTCGGGTTTTTGGGCGAGGCGGCGAATAGTGTTGGCGGTTATATTGCCGGTGCCTTGCCATTCGCTGCCGCACCAAACGGAATGAACGCCGCACAGATGGTGGCGGTGCCGCGTAAGGCCTATGTGTTGCTGAACGTCGAGCCGGAACTGGATATGCACAACCCGCAGCTGGCAATTTCCGCAATGCGTGGTGCCGATATGGTGGTGGCACTGTCCGCGTATAAGCACCAGGCGAGTGAATATGCCGATGTGCTGTTGCCGATTGCGCCGTTCACGGAAACCTCCGGCTCGTTCGTTAACACCGAAGGTCGTATGCAAAGCTTCAAAGGTACGGTCAAACCCCTGGGGCAGGCTCGTCCGGCGTGGAAAGTGTTGCGCGTGTTGGGCAATCTGCTTGAGGTTGCCGGGTTCGATTACGACTCCAGCGAGGCGGTGCGTGACGAGGCGGTTGACACCACTACGCTCGCCGGCAAACTCGATAACCATCTCGACGGGATTTCCTTGCAGACCATTGGTAGCGGCAAAACGGATGGTTGGCAGCGCGTTAGCGATGTGCCGATTTACGCCGCCGATGCCGTGGTGCGACGTGCACCGGCACTGCAGAAAACCCGTGATGCGGCTATGCCCATGGTGATGATGTGCCATGCCGAGTCGCAAAAGCTGGGGGTGCAGTCGGGAGATGCCGTCAGAGTGAGCCAGGGTGAAGGCGCGGTGTGTTTGAGTGTGCGGGTGGATGATGGTGTACCGCCCGGTACGGTGCGTGTTGCCGCCGGGCATGCTGCCACGGCAGGCTTGGGTGCGATGTTTGGAACCGTTAGTCTGGAGCGTGCATGATGGATTTGTTGCAGACAATACAACTGGCTGGGCAGGAAATGTTGGGTGCGGCATGGTTGCCGGTGTGGACACTGTTGAAAATTATGCTGATTGTGCTGCCTATCATGGGGGCAGTGGCCTATCTAACCTTGGCGGAGCGCAAAGTAATCGGCTTTATGCAGATTCGTATCGGCCCGAACCGGGTGGGTTATTTTGGATTGTTGCAGCCGATTGCCGACGGTTTGAAGCTCTTCCTTAAAGAGATTATCGTTCCGACTGGGTCGAGCAGATTTTTGTTTGTATTCGCACCCATCATGGCACTGGCACCTTCATTGGCGGCGTGGGCAGTGATTCCGTTTGCCGACGGCATGGCACTGGCGGACTTGAATGCGGGACTGTTGTATCTGTTGGCGATGACTTCCATTGGCGTGTACGGGGTCATCATTGCGGGGTGGGCATCAAATTCAAAATACGCCTTCATTGGCGCGGTGCGCTCGGCGGCACAAATTGTGTCCTATGAAATTGCCATGGGTTTTGCGCTGGTATGTGTGCTGATGGCATCGCAAAGCATGAATTTGGGAGACATCGTGCGGGGGCAGCAGGGCGATTATGGATTCTTGAACTGGTATTTGTTGCCGCTGTTCCCCATGTTTTTGGTTTATCTCATTTCCGGTGTGGCGGAAACCAACCGCGCGCCGTTTGATTTGGCCGAGGGCGAGTCGGAAATTGTTGCCGGATTTCATGTGGAGTACTCCGGCATGGCGTTTGCGCTGTTCTTCCTCGCCGAATATGCCAATATGATCTTGATTGCCTTCCTGACGGCAATCATGTTTCTGGGTGGATGGTTGTCGCCACTGCCGTTCCTGCCTGATAGCGCAATCTGGTTATTGGCCAAAGTTGCCTTCATTCTGCTTTTGTTCCTGTGGTTTCGTGCCACCTTCCCGCGTTATCGCTACGACCAATTGATGCGTCTGGGCTGGAAAGTGTTTATTCCGCTGACCATTGTGTGGGTGGTGGTGCTGGCGGTGTGGATGCAAACTCCATTGTGGGTTTGGTAAGGGACAAGGAGGACGTATATGCAAGCAATCAAAAATTTCTTTAAGACCTTCCTGTTGTTTGAGTTGGTTAAAGGCATGGCGTTGACTGGCCGGTATTTCTTCGCGCGTAAAATCACGGTGCAGTTCCCCGAAGAAAAAACCCCGCAAAGCCATCGTTTTCGTGGTTTGCACGCGCAGCGTCGTTATGCCAATGGCGAGGAGCGTTGCATCGGTTGCAAGTTGTGCGAAGCGGTTTGCCCCGCCCTGGCGATCAAGATTGAAGTTGCCGAGCGCGAGGATGGCACGCGTCGCACCACCCAGTACGACATTGATTTGACCAAGTGTATTTTTTGCGGGTTTTGCGAAGAGTCGTGCCCGGTGGATGCGATTGTCGAGACGCGCGTTTTTGAGTACCACGGCGAACAACGCGGTGATTTGTACTACACCAAACCGATGTTGTTGGCGGTGGGCGATCGGCATGAGGAGCAGATCGCCAAAGATCGTGCTGCCGATGCCAAATATAGGTAAGAGGGCGGGTTGATGGATTTTCTCACGAATAATTTTGATCTGGTGGTGTTCTACTTGTTCGCCACTTTGACGCTTGTGGCGGCATTGCGCGTGATTACGGCGAGCAATCCGGTGCACGCGGTGCTGTTCCTGGTGTTGGCATTTTTCAGCAGTGCTGGAATCTGGTTGTTGTTGGAGGCTGAGTTTCTCGCCATTACCTTGGTATTGGTGTACGTCGGTGCGGTCATGGTGTTATTCCTGTTTGTGGTGATGATGCTGGACATCAATCTGGTGCGTCTGCGCGAGGGATTGTGGCGTTGGTTGCCGTTTGGTGCGGTGCTCGCCGGTGTGATGTTGTTTGAAATGATTTGGGTGTTGGGTTCCTACGAGGTGTCGGATGCGGTGGCACCGCTCAGACACGCCGCCGATTACAGCAATACCAAAGAGTTGGGGCGGTTGATTTATACCGATTACCTCTATCCGTTTGAACTTGCAGCGGTGTTGTTGTTGATTGCAATGGTGGCGGCAATTGCGCTGACCTTGCGCCGCCGCAAAGATTCCAAGTCGCAGGTAATTTCCGAGCAAATTTCGGTCAAGAAGGCGGATCGGCTGCGTGTCGTAAGTATGAAAGCCGAACGTCGCGGCGTGACATCAAACCAAAATGAGTAAAACAATATGCTAACGCTTTCACATTATCTGGTGTTCAGTGCGGCGCTCTTCGCGATTAGCGTGGTCGGTATTTTCCTGAATCGAAAAAACCTGATTGTGCTGTTAATGGCAATCGAAATGATGTTGTTGGCGGTGAACACCAATTTTGTCGCCTTTTCCCACTATCTGGGCGATACCGCCGGGCAAATTTTCGTATTTTTCATTATGACCGTGGCTGCGGCTGAGGCGGCGATTGGTCTGGCGATACTGGTGGTGTTGTTCCGTAACTTGAGCACCATCAATGTCGATGATCTGGACAGCCTGAAAGGTTGAGCGCATGAGCATGCAAAGTCTTTATCTACTGGTTCCTTTGGCCCCGCTCTGTGGAGCAATCGCGGCGGGATTGTTCGGCAAGTTGCTGGGGCGTACCTGGTCACACCGTATTGCGGTTGCATTGGTGGCGGTTTCGTTCTTCGCATCGCTGGCGATATTCTTCGATGTGCAGGCGGGAAATGTGTTTAACGGCACTGTCTATACTTGGCTGATTTCCGGCGGGACGGGTTTTGAGGTGGGATTTTTAATCGACCAGCTTACCGTGGTAATGATGCTGGTGGTGACCTCGGTGTCCCTGATGGTGCACATCTACACCATTGGCTACATGGCGGAAGATCCGGGTTATCAGCGATTTTTTAGCTATATTTCCCTGTTCACCTTCTCGATGCTGATGCTGGTGATGGCCAACAACTTTGTGCAACTGTTCTTTGGCTGGGAGGCGGTCGGACTGGTGTCATACCTGCTGATTGGTTTCTGGTATGACCGGCCAACCGCGATTTATGCCAACTTGAAAGCCTTTCTGGTTAACCGCGTCGGCGACTTTGGCTTCTTGCTGGGTATCGGTTTGGTGTTGATGGTGTTTGGCACACTGGATTATCAGTCAGTGTTTGATACTGCGGCGGGTCATGCGACAGAAATTGCACCCATAGCGGGGATGTCGGTTAATTTGATGACCGCGATTTGCATTTTGTTATTCATCGGTGCGATGGGTAAATCGGCACAATTCCCGTTGCATGTCTGGCTGCCGGACTCGATGGAAGGTCCGACACCGATTTCCGCATTGATTCATGCCGCGACCATGGTGACTGCGGGTATTTTTATGGTGGCACGCATGTCCCCGCTGTTTGAGCTGTCGGATACAGCACTGTCCTTCGTGATGGTGATTGGCGCGATTACGGCATTGTTCATGGGTTTTCTCGGCATCATTCAAAACGACATCAAGCGCGTGATTGCCTATTCCACCCTGTCGCAACTGGGTTATATGACGGTGGCACTGGGTGCCTCGGCGTATTCGGTGGCGATTTTCCACCTGATGACCCATGCCTTTTTCAAAGCTTTGCTGTTTCTCGGTGCCGGTAGCGTGATTATGGCGATGCACCATGACCAGGATATTCGCAACATGGGCGGTCTGCGTAAATATATGCCGATTACCTGGATTACCTCGCTGATTGGCTCTTTGGCGTTGATTGGCACCCCGTTCTTTTCCGGATTTTATTCCAAGGAAAGTATTATCGAGGCGGTACACCTGTCCGAGTTGCCCGTTGCGGGCATTGCCTATGCTGCGGTAGTGGCGGGGGTGTTTGTCACGGCGTTTTATTCATTCCGCATGTATTTTCTGGTGTTCCACGGCGAGGAGCGTTTCGGCAAAGCGCATCACGATCACCACGGTGACCATGATGATGAGGAGGTCTCCCACGACCATCATCACGGGCTGGCTCCAGGCCAAAAGCCGCACGAATCGCCTTGGGTGGTGACCTTACCCCTGATTCTGTTGGCGATTCCTTCGGTGGTAATCGGTTATATCGCTTTTGATGCCTTCTTGCACGGCAACTATTTCGGCGATGCGATTGTTGTCGATATGACTCATCTGGCGCAGGAGGTTATGCACCATGAGGTGTTGGATACGCCGATTAGTATGGCGATGCATGCCTTTAGTACTTTGCCTTTCTGGCTGGCGCTGTCCGGGGTGCTGAGTGCGGCGTTTTTCTACTTGAGGCGTCCCGACATCCCTGCGGCAATCAAGCAATATTTCCAGGGTATTTATACCCTGCTGGACAACAAGTATTACTTTGACCGTTTCAACGACTGGTTCTTTGCCGGTGGCGCACGCGGTTTGAGCAGTTTTTTATGGAAATTTGGCGATGTGAAACTGATAGACGGTTTGCTGGTGAACGGCTCGGCAAAATTGGTCGGTTTTGTTTCCGGAGTGATTCGCCATCTGCAATCCGGCTACATTTACCACTACGCCTTTTCAATGATCATCGGTGTGTTCGTACTGCTCAGTGTACGGAATTGGTTTGTGGGTTAATGCGGCGAAGCGCAAGAATAATTGAAGGAATAACAGCATGATTTTTGGATTGCCCATTATTAGCGTTGCGATTTGGCTGCCGATTTTTTTCGGTATCCTGGTATTGGCAACAGGGAGTGATGACAACGCGCCGCTGGCACGCAAAATTGCACTGGTGGGATCACTGCTGGGTTTTTTGGTCACGATACCCCTGTACACCGGTTTTGCCACGGATACTTCCGCGATGCAATTCGTCGAACAGCATAGCTGGATACCGCGCTTCAATATTCAGTACTACCTCGGTGTTGACGGCATTTCGGTGTTGTTTATCTTGCTGACAGCCTTTTTTACCCCCATTGTGGTGATTGCCGGATGGCAGGTGATTGAAAAACGTGTTGCCTTGTATATGGCCTCATTCCTGATGATGTCCGGCATCATGATAGGTGTGTTTGCGGCATTGGATGCGGTGTTGTTCTACGTATTCTGGGAAGCGATGCTGATACCGATGTTCCTGATTATCGGCATTTGGGGTGGCGCGAATCGTATCTATGCCACCATCAAATTCTTTCTTTACACCTTGCTGGGCTCGCTGTTGATGCTGGTCGCGCTGATTTATCTGTATAACCAATCCGGTGGCAGCTTCTCGATATTGGATTTCCATCAAACCGTTATTCCGATGAAGGCGCAAATCCTGATTTTTATCGCATTTTTCTTTGCTTTCGCGGTCAAAGTGCCGATGTTTCCCGTGCACACTTGGTTGCCGGACGCGCACGTCGAGGCACCGACCGGCGGCTCGGTGATTTTGGCGGCTATTATGTTGAAGGTCGGCGCATATGGCTTCCTGCGTTTTTCGATGCCGATTGCCCCCGATGCCAGTCGCGAATTGGCGGGCGTGATGATTGCCTTGTCGCTGATTGCGGTGATCTATATCGGTCTGGTCGCATTGATGCAGACCGACATGAAGAAGCTGGTTGCCTATTCCTCGATTTCGCACATGGGCTTCGTTACCTTGGGTTTCTTTATTTTTAACGAGTACGGTGTGGAAGGTGCATTGTTGCAAATGATTTCACACGGTTTTGTCGCCGGTGCCTTGTTCCTCTGCATTGGCGTGTTATATGACCGGATGCATAGCCGCAACATTGCCGATTACGGCGGAGTGGCGCACACCATGCCGGTGTTCGCTGCATTTTTCATGTTGTTTGCCATGGCGAATAGCGGGCTGCCGGGGACGAGTGCTTTTGTTGGCGAGTTTCTGGTGATTATGGGCGCGGTCAAAGCCAATTTCTGGTACGCCTTCGCGGCGGCGACTACCTTGATATTTGGCGCGGCCTACACCCTGTGGTTGTACAAGCGGGTCATTTTCGGGGCGATTGCCAATTCGCATGTGTCCGACCTGAAAGATATGAATGGGCGCGAAATATTTGTTTTCGCGTTGTTGGCACTGTTGGTATTGGGAATGGGCTTGTATCCATTGCCATTTGTTGAAGTGATGCATGTGTCGGTCAGCGATTTGCTGGTACACATTGAACGTCCCAAGCTGCCTTTCTAGGCGGCTATCTTCGAGGTAATTATGGATTGGATGACGAGTTTACTATCTGCCAGTGCCGAGGCTTTCCTGCTGGTCATGGCCTGTGTGATTTTGGTTGCCGACCTGTTGATTAAACAGAACGGTAAGACCATTACTTATTTGCTGGTGCTGACGACCCTGCTGGGATGTATGTTGATTACCGTCGGCACTTATCAGGATGGCGTGTTTTACGCCTTTAACGGCATGTTTGTCGATGATCTGATGGCCGATGTGTTGAAGCTGCTGACCTGCTTGGCGGTGTTGATGATGCTGGTTTATTCACGTGAATATCTGGTGGTGAGAGGGTTGTTCACCGGAGAATTTATGGTACTCACACTGTTTGCCACGCTGGGGATGATGGTGATGATCTCCGCAAATCATTTTCTGACCCTGTATCTGGGTTTGGAGCTGCTTTCTCTTAGTCTCTACGCCATGGTCGCGCTACAGCGTGATTCGGCGATTGCCACCGAGGCGGCGATGAAATACTTTGTACTCGGTGCGCTGGCATCCGGTCTGCTGCTGTACGGAATGTCGATGCTGTACGGTGCGACCGGATCGCTGGAATTGGGTGCGGTGTCGAATAGCATACAGTCGGGTGCGGCCAACCATACGCTGCTGGTGTTTGGTCTGGTATTTGTGGTCTCCGGCCTGGCGTTCAAGTTGGGCGTTGTGCCGTTCCACATGTGGATACCCGATGTTTATCACGGCGCGCCGACCGCGATGACCATGCTGATAGGTTCGGCACCCAAGCTGGCAGCCTTTGCTTTTGTCGCCCGCATTCTGGTGGAAGGTTTGCAGCCGATGGTGGAACACTGGTCGGGGATGTTGATTATCCTCGCCATCGCTTCGATGGCGATAGGCAATATCACCGCGATTGCGCAAACCAACATAAAACGGATGTTTGCCTATTCGACCATTGCCCATATGGGTTTTCTGTTGTTGGGGATGCTCAGCGGCGGGATAGATGGGTATGGCGCATCGATGTTCTATGCGGTGGTTTATGTGCTGATGACCCTGGGTGCATTCGGCATGATTATGCTGATGTCCAGAGTCGGTTTCGAATCCGATAATCTCAATGACTTCAAAGGCCTGAACCAGCGCAGCCCATGGCTGGCTTTCATGATGTTGCTGTTGATGTTCTCGATGGCGGGGGTGCCGCCCACCGTGGGTTTTTACGCTAAATTTTCGGTGCTCAATGCGGTGGTTGCCTCGGGGCATATCTGGTTGGCGGTGGTGGCGGTCATGCTGTCGCTGATTGGTGCTTTTTACTATTTGCGTATCGTCAAATTGATGTACTTCGACGTGGCTGAAACTCATGAGCCGATTCGCATTGCTTCGGATACCGGGCTGTTAATCAGCATTAACGGCCTCAGTATTTTGCTGCTCGGCTTGTTGCCAGGCACCCTGATGTCGGTATGTGCGGTGGCGGTGCAGCGTTCACTCCTGTTGCAGTAGCGATGTAGTCCGCAATATGGGCAATCCACTCTACCTTTCCCAGAAAGGGGTCTCGCTGGCGACGATGCTGGAATCGTTGCGGGACAAGATGATGGCGGCCTTTTCCATAGGCCTGAGCGTCTCGTTAATCGGTTGGCAAACGCTATGCTGGTGGTTGGGAGTTCCGGTATTTTGGTATGGCTTGGTGTTCTGCCAAGTCGTCTTCGTGCTGGTATATACCTATTATTTCTTTAGCCAGAATCTGCGGGTGCTGCGTTACTCCCAGCTCACCTTCTTGTTGCTGACACCACTGATCGCGCAATTGAGCATTGAAAGCGGCAGCGGTAGCGGCATTGTCTATTGGGCATTTCTGGCACCTATCGCTTCCTTTATCGCGGCGATTGGCACACGGCGCAGTGCCATGATGTGGTTGGCGGCCTACGTGCTGGTGGTCGCGGCAGCCTACGTGCTGGATATTGTTTGGCTGCGAACAGCTGACGTGTCCCTCCACGTAATTACTGCCGTCATGTTGCCGATTAACGCATTCTGTTTCACCGCAGTGCTGGCTTTCGCTTTGTACTATTATTCACGGAATCGTGGCGATATTGACCTGATTAGAAAGAACCAATATATATCGCTGCGCAACAAACATGCGGATGTCAGAGAAAAGTTTGAAGGTAGCTCGGTTTTGTTGAATAACGTATTGCCGGAGCGCATTATCAATCGGCTGCTAAAAGGTGATGATGCCATTGCCGATGGGCATGCCGATGTCGCGGTGATGTTTGTTGATTTGGTTGGTTTCACCAAATTGACCGAATCCATGTCACCCAAGCAGATTGTGAATTTGCTGAACCGGGTTTTTTCCGGCTTCGATGCGGTTACCGAGCGTCACGGCCTGGAAAAAATTAAAACAATAGGCGATGCCTATATGACAGCCGGTGGACTAACAAAAAATCACAGATCCGACTATGTGCTGGATACGATGAATGCCGCGCTGGATTGCCAAAAGTTTATCAAAGACAACAAAGGGCTGTCCGAGTTGAACGTGGCACTTCATATCGGTATTGCAACCGGCCCAATTGCCGCCGGTGTGATCGGGGTAACTCGCCTCACATACGACATCTGGGGGAGCACGGTTAATCGCGCCAGCAGGTTGCTTGGTGCTGCTTCCGCAGGCCAAATTCTCATTGATCAAACCACCTGTAAGCGCTTGTCATCACGATTTGAATTCGCGGAAGAAGGTTCCAGCCTAAAAGGCATGGATGAGGTTAAGGTTTACCGTCTGCTGCGTAGAGCGGGTGATAGCAGTGACTCCAAAATCATTAAGCTGCACGCCTAGTCATCGCCAATGCTATGTCGGCCAAGCGGGCACTTCATATGTGAATGGGTTCGCTGGCTCGGCGGACTTGCGGCCCGATAACAACAGGAGAAGATAACGGAGGCATCATGGGTATGGTGGCAATCGCCATGCAGGTGGTAAGAAAAACTTGAGCGACTTAACCGAGCAGCAGATCGACACCCGAATCGAGCATCAGGGCAGTTTTTTTGCGGTGCGTTGCGATCGGGTGTTATTGCCGGACGGTTCAATCGGTAGCCGGGAGTACCTTACCCATCCCGGCGCGGTTGCGATTTTGGCTTTATTGGACAATGGCAGCCTGGTGATGGAACGCCAGTATCGCTACCCGGCACGTCGTGAGTTTATTGAGCTTCCCGCCGGCAAAATAGATTGCGGTGAAGATGTGTTGTTAACCGCGCAACGCGAGTTGCTGGAAGAAACCGGTTATGTGGCAAATGACTGGGTGCATTTGACCACCGCTTGGCCATGTATCGGTTACGCCGACGAAAAAATCGAGTACTTCCTGGCAAGGGGGTTAACACGGCAAACGCCCAAACTGGACGAGGGCGAATTTCTGGAGGTGTTCGAGCTGCCGTTTCCGCAAGCCATGGCATGGATCCGGCAGGGAAAAATCAACGATAGCAAGACCTTGGTTGGCTTGTTCTGGCTGGAAAAATTTCTGTCCGACTGGAAGGTGTAGCATTTTAGGGCAACAAAAAAGGACATCCGAGGATGTCCTTTTTTTCGGGCTTTACTCACTTATTCAATCTTGGCCTTGGCACGCAGGTCGGCGATGACTTGTTGCATCATGCGCTGTTGCAGGCGTTGTTCCAGCTGGGGTTGCAATTCTTCAAACGAAGGGGTTTTCAGGGGGCGTACGTCATCCAGTTTGATAACGTGCCAGCCGAATTCTGTTTCAACCGGGGTTTTGGTGTATTCGCCTTTTTTCAGATTTAACAGGGCATTGGCGAATGGCGGGACAAAGTTGCTCGGTATTGTCCATCCCAGGGAACCTCCATGGGTTGCGGAGCCGGCATCACCTGATTTTTGTTCTGCCAAATCTTCGAACTTTGCCTTCTTTCCCAATTCGGCGATGATGGACTTGGCTTCCTCTTCACTCTCCACCAGAATGTGGCGCGCGCTGTATTCTTTGTCGCCCAACTTGGCTTTGACATCCTCATATTCTTTTTTCAGTTGTGCCTCGCCGATGGGGTTCTTGGCGGCATAGTTTTGCGCAAATGCGCTGACCAGTACGGATTGTCTGGCGATTTGCAATTGCTGCACGACTTCGGCTTGCTTGTCCAGATTTTCTTTGACAGCCTCTTGCGACAGGACTTCCAAATTGATCATGTCCTCGCGTATCAGTTTGCGCAGATCGGGATTATCGGGCTGACCTTGCATTTCAGCGGCTTTGACGCGCAAATCAATCCGGGATTGCGGAATGGATACGCCGTTGACGAGTGCCGCCGACTTGTCCTCGGCACAAGCGGGGCTGATTGCCAGTGTGCTTAACATTGCCAGTACTGCAAATTTTCCATGCTTAGACATGCTGTTCATCCTTCTTCGAATTGTGTTGGGTATGTTGGTTGGGCTCATCGGGCGTATGCGCCTGTATGGTGAGCGCGTGTATCTCGCTTCCCATCAACTCGCCGACCGCGAAATATATCATACGGTGACGCTGTGCAATGTTTTTCCTTGCGAATTGATGCGAGGTGATATGCAGCGAAAAGTGGCTGCCGCCAGCCTGTGCGCCCGCATGTCCTGCGTGCAGGTGGCTGTCATCGCTTAGCCGGATCGAGACGGGCTCGAGCGCGGCAAGCCGGGCATGAATACGGTCAGCCAGGGTCATGCGGGCAACACCTTCTTAAAAGGTTTGACCGTGATATTTTGATAAACACCTGCCGCAATGTAAGCATCGGCATTTGCCCATTCCCGGGCAGCCTGTAGCGAGGTGAACTCGGCCACGATCAGGCTGCCACTAAAGCCTGCCGTGCCGGGGTCGTTGCTATCCGCTACGGGGAACGGCCCTGCGAGCAGCAAGCGCCCTTGTTCCTGCAAGGTGTGTAGCCGCGCCAGATGCGCGGTGCGCGCAGCCATGCGTTTATCCAGACTGTTCGGGACATCTTCCCCGACGATTGCATACCACATCAATTGCTCTCCTTTTTTTCATCTGTGTATTTCGACATCCATGCCGCTTGGAGCAGGATGAATACCAGCATCAAACCGGTAAACCCGAATAACTTGAAATTGACCCAACTATCGGTGGAATAGTTGTAAGCGACATACAGGTTGATAAAACCCAATACCGCAAAAAACAAACTCCAACTGAGATTCATGCGGTTCCAGATGCGCACGGGCAGGGCGACTTTTTCTTGCAGCAACGCGCGTATCAAATTTTTCTTGAAGAACAGATTGGACAGTAACAACACCAGGGAAAATAGCCAATACAGCACGGTTGGCTTCCATTTGATGAAGGTTTCATCGTGCAACAGCAGGGTTGCGCCCCCCATCATCGTGATGATGCCGAAACTCACCCACAGCATGGTATCAACCTTGCCGTGGCGATATTTCACCCAGGCGATTTGCACAAAAGTGGCAGCAATCGCCACCGCTGTGGCGATGAATACATCGGAGAGTTTGAATGCGACGAAGAACAGAATGACCGGGAATAAATCAAACAGAAATTTCATGGCTGGGTCTTTTTCGGGGGAAGAGTGTCGATGAATTGCAGGGACCGGCTGACCCATTTTACCAGTGACGGCTCGTCACGGATGCCTGCGGCAGCGACGAATACGTAGCCCGTCATGGGTTTGCCGGTGAAATCCATTTTGCGGACATGCGTCTTTTTCAGGGCATCAAGGTAGTGCGTTGGGCCGACACGCGCCATGAGTTCGTCGCCGACGATGCCGACGAACATATAACCCCGGCACATAAATGCCAAGCCGCCGAACATTTTCTTTTCGCTAATGTCGAGGTTGCCCTCAAACAGGCCGCGTAATCGCGATGCCAGTGTTTCGTCAAAAGCCATGGTTTGCTACAGCACCTCGCCCGCGTAATCCGCCAGACGCGAACGCTCGCCGCGCATCAGGGTGACATGACCGCCGTGCGCCCAGCCTTTAAAGCGATCAACAACGTAGGTCAAACCGGAACTGCCCTCGGTGAGGTAGGGTGTGTCGATTTGTGCGATGTTTCCCATGCACACCACCTTGGTGCCGGGGCCGGCGCGGGTGACCAGTGTTTTCATCTGCTTGGGGGTGAGGTTCTGCGCTTCGTCAATGATGACGAACTTGTTGAGGAAGGTGCGTCCGCGCATAAAGTTGAGCGACTTTACTTTGACGCGGGAGCGAATCAAATCGCGTGTTGCCGCCCGTCCCCAGTCGCCGCCTTCCTCGTCGGATTTGTTGAGTACATCCATATTGTCTTCCAATGCGCCCATCCACGGCGTCATCTTCTCTTCTTCGGTGCCGGGCAGGAAGCCGATGTCTTCACCGACGGGAACGGTTACGCGGGTGATGATAATTTCCGAATAGAGCTTGCTTTCCAGCGTTTGCAGCAGGCTTGCCGCCAGGGTGAGCAGCGTTTTTCCGGTTCCGGCTTGTCCCAGCAGAGTGACGAAATCAATCTCGGGATTCATCAGCAGATTGAGTACGAAGTTCTGCTCGCGATTGCGTGCGGTAATGCCCCACACGTTGTTCTTGCTGTGGGTGTAATCCGTCAGTGTGCGCAACTTGGCTGTTTGGTCGTTTTGCTCCAGCACCATGGCATAGAACGGTGTCTCGTCGTCTTCTTTGTAAACGAACTGGTTGAGAAAGAATGCACCGCAAAGCGGCCCGTGAATCTGGTAGTAGGTATGTCCGTCCTGTTGCCAGGATTTCATATCCTGGCTGTGTTGCTCCCAAAAGTCCGCGGGCAGTTGCAATACACCGTTATAGAGCAGGTCGCTATCTTCAAGAACCTTGTCGTTGAAGTAATCTTGCGCCTCCAGACCCAGCGCGCGCGCCTTGATGCGCATGTTGATGTCTTTGCTGACCAGAATGACCGAGCGTCCCGCATGCTGGTGCTGCAAGCTGATGACAACGCCGAGAATCGCATTGTCGGCTTTGCCCAGTTCCAGATTTTCCGGCAATTCCTGTTTGACAAAGCTGGTTTGCAGAAACAAACGTCCCGAACAATTCTTGTGTGTGGGAGACTCCAGTGCGATACCTTCCTCAATGTTGCGCGGCGCGTCATTGACGATTTCATCCAGCCAGCGGCTGGCTTGGCGCGCATTCCTCGCCACCTCGGTCATCCCCTTTTTCTTGTTGTCCAACTCTTCCAGAACAAACATCGGCAGGCAGATGTCGTGCTCTTCAAAGCGGTACAGGCTGGTCGGGTCATGCAATAACACATTGGTATCGAGTACAAACAGCTTGGTGTCGTTGTTTTCAACCACTTTGGTGGTTCTTCTGCGCGGGGATGGCGACATGCTGCTCCTTTAGTTCAGGGTTAACACAAAATCGAGCACCGCCTGCGCGTGCCCGTCTGCTTTCAATCCGCGCCATTCCTGACGAATAACGCCTTTGCTGTCGAGTACAAAGGTGCTGCGCTCGATGCCGCGAACTTGTTTGCCGTACATCATTTTCTGCTTCATCACGCCAAACAGCCCGCACACGACTTCGTCGCTGTCGGCAAGCAACGCGAACGGCAGGGTGAACTTCTCTTTGAATTTTTCGTGAGATTTGATGCTGTCCCGGGAAATGCCCACCACCTCACAATCGGCGGCTTGGAACTGCGCGTACAAATCACGGAACTGTTGCGCCTCGGTGGTGCAACCCGGGGTGTTGTCGCGGGGATAGAAATAGACCACCAGATGTTTGCTGCGAACGGCAGATAATTTGAATGTCTGGTCGCCGGTGGCGGGAAGCGTGAAATCCTGGATGCGGTTTTTTGACATAAATGGACTCGTTAAGGGTTGCCGACATTCTTGTCAAAAAACGCGCCAAAGGCAAGCGGCGTTAATCCGGCAGGGATGCGCACGCTTCAGGATGCAGTGCCAATGCCATACATTGCACGCAGACGCAGACATTCGGGGTTCATCGAGCCGTCCGGCATAAACACCGGAAATTCACGACACACCGAGGGGCGTAGCGCGTAAATGCCGCAGCGTCCATCCGCGTGTTGGGCAACGCACGGTCCCCGCCCAACTTCAGTACCTTTCATGCAGGCGCGGAACGGTGTGATTTGAGTTGTCAGGTTCGTCGGTACATATCCGCCGGGTTGACTATCCAATTCGCCATGATAGAAGGACACGCGAAAATGACGGCAACATACCCCGCACCCGAAACAGGGGTTATTGGCTTCTGTCATATCGTAGTGAAGCTGCCCGCCTTCGGTGCGAATTGCGATTTGTGAGAGGCGATTTGTACTGTTATTCATGAGCAACCTTTCGAGACCCTTAATCCTTTGAGGAAGGCGCGGCGCACAATTCCCGCCGCAATGGAGGCGGCGACTTCCCGTGAATGACGTTCTGCACCGGTTAACTTGCGAATCCAACTGCGGAAGGGAATGATGCTTTCGGTCGTGCGGCGTACCGCGCCAATGGCGGCATTGCCGGCCATGTTCGAGCCGCGTTCAATCAGGCCGGGATCATCATCCGATGCGGGTGTGTCCAAATCCGGGCCGAGTGCCTCGTCCAGTGCGAGCAAGCTGCCGACAAAGGCATCGCAGCTTAAATCCTCGGGAATGGCGTAAGGGTTTTTTTGGGCGCGAGCCAACACCTCGGGTATCTCGGCTCGCAATAAGTTCAAGTCGTTCAACGGGGTGGTGGCGGCGTTTACCACGCTGGAGTGCCGTTGCGTGGTGCAGGCGGACAATGTCAGCAGTAACAAGACGATACAAGCGCGATTCAGGGCAGGGCGGAGCATCATCGTGTGGGTGAAAATAGGCGGGTTGGCGAGGCTGTTATTCTGTGGCGACATGTTACGTCAGCGCGGATATTTTGGGAAATGCCGAATAAGTGTCCGCGCGGGCGAATCGCTGTATGGCGCGCTATTTGCCGCGCATAAACATGGCATCAAGTTCGGATAGGCTGATTTGAAACCAGGTCGGGCGGCCGTGGTTGCATTGGTCGGCACGTTCGGTTTGTTCCATCTCACGCAGCATGGCATTCATTTCGGTAATCGTGAGCTGATGGTTGGCGCGTACTGCGGCATGGCAGGCGAGGGTGGCGAGCAGTTGGTTGCGGCGTTCGGTGAGTACGCGGCTGGCACCGAATTCGCGCAACTCATGCAGCACCTCGCGGGCGGCGGCTTCCGCGTGCGAGGGTTTGAGCATCATCGGCATGGTGCGTATCGCCAGTGTGCGCGGCGAAAGGGGCGCGAGATCGAAGCCGAGTTGCAGCAAAGCCTGCTGCTGGTCTTCCGCCGTGGCGACATCCAGCGCGTCGGCAGTAAAACTCACCGGGATGAGCAAGGGTTGGGTCGGCATCTGCCGCTGATCGAAGGCAGTCTTTAATTTCTCGTACACGATGCGCTCATGGGCGGCGTGCATGTCCACCACGATGAGTCCGCTCTGGTTTTGCGCGAGAATGTAAATGCCGGAAAGCTGTGCCAACGCGAATCCCAGCGGGTACTCGATAATCGGCGGTGTCTGCGGTGGCGTGCTGGCATCAGGACGGCTGCGCTGATCGGCGTTGTCGCCTGCCGCGCTTAATGTTTCCCACACCCGATAGGTTTCCTGGCGTTGCGCGGCAGAAAAGGAAATGGGCTGCTGCCGGAAATTTCGGGCAAGGCTGTTGCCGCCGGTAGCAGGAGATGGAGGCACTTCCCGATGAGTTGCATTCGTCCCGTCGCCCTGCGCGATGGGTGTGCCGAGAGCCGCCTGCAAGCTGTGGAATACGAATTGGTGGATACCCTGGCTTTCGCGGAAGCGCACCTCGCTCTTGGCGGGATGCACGTTTACATCGACCTGCTCCGGCGGCATATCGAGAAACAACACAAAAGCGGGGTGACGCTGATGATGCAGAATGTCCTGATAGGCTTGGCGCACCGCGTGTGCCAGCACTTTGTCGCGGACGAAGCGTTGATTGACAAAAAAGAACTGCTGGTCTTGTGCCGAGCGCGAATAAGCGGGGAGGGCGGCAATGCCGTACAGGTGCAGCCCTGCCACTTGGCGTTCAACGGCAACCGCATGTTGCGCAAATTCGTCCCCGAGGATCGCGCTGATGCGCTGTCCCAAATTGTGTATCGGCAGTTGCCACACCATGCGTTCGTTGTGCTGCAAAGAGAAGGCAATGTGCGGGTGTGACAGCGCAATGCGCTTGAAGGTCTTCTCGCACCAGCCGAATTCGGTGCTTTCCTGCTTCAGAAATTTGCGCCGGGCGGGCGTGTTGAAATACAGTTCGCGCATTTCAATGCTGGTGCCGCCGGGGTGGGATGCCGGCGTGAGATCGCTTTGCACGCCATTGGCGGCGTCGATTTGCCAAGCGTGGGGGCTATTGCCGGCGCGGCTGGTGAGCTTGATCTGCGCCACCGCCGCCATACTCGCCAAGGCTTCGCCGCGAAACCCCATGCTGGCAACGCATTGCAAATCATCCAGTGAGCTTATTTTGCTGGTAGCGTGACGGGTTAATGCCAATGGCAGCTCATCCTTGGGGATACCCGTGCCGTTATCGCGCACCCGTATCAGCCTGATGCCGCCGCCTTCCAGTTGCACCGCAACCTCGCTGACTCCCGCATCCAGACTGTTTTCCAGCAGCTCTTTAAGCGCGGAAGCCGGACGTTCGATAACCTCGCCGGCGGCAATTTGGTTGATGAGCAAATCGGGGAGTAGGCGGATGGCAGGCATGGTGGGGCGGCATTATAGCGGACAGCCGGGAATAGAGAGTACGCCCGCACAGGCTGTGGATGGAATTTCCATCGTGACTGGACGAATGATACTATTCGCGCCTGTTTTTTTACGGTGGTGGCAATGAGCAAACGTTACGATTTAATTGTCTTTGACTGGGACGGTACGATGATGGATTCGACCGCTGTGATTTCAGGGTCGATACAGGCGGCGTGCCGCGATTTGGGACTGAATGTGCCGGATGATGAAACCGCCAGGCATGTGATCGGGCTCGGTTTGCAGCAGGCTTTGCGTTATGCCGTCCCCGATGCGGGCGAGGAGATGTACGAGCCGCTGGTGGCGCGTTATCGCCACCACTTCTTTTCGCGGGACGATGAAATGCCGTTATTTGAGGGCGCGCGGGAAACCGTGCAAGCCCTTCACGGCAATGGTTACCGGCTGGGCGTGGCAACGGGAAAAAGCTCGCGGGGTTTGGAACGTGCCTTGCAGGCAACCGGCATGAAATCCTATTTTCATGCCACACGAACCTCGGAGCAAACCCGCTCCAAGCCGCATCCGGCCATGTTGTTCGAGTTAATGGACGAATTGGGCGCGAGTGCCGAGCGTACCCTGATGGTGGGCGACACTACCCATGATGTGCTGTTGGCTCAGAACGCCGGGGTCAATGTCGTCGCCATGGGACACGGGGCGCATCCCGCCGAACAGTTGCTCGAATTACAGCCCCTGGCATTGGTCAATAGCTTTTCGGAATTGCGCGTGTGGTTGAGCGCGCACGCCTAACGTTACTACAGGAATCATCATGTCAGAAAATAATTGGGAACGCGCCGTGTTGGAAAAGCTCGCCATGTCGGCCTTGCAAGAGCAACGCCGCGCGCGGCATTGGAGTATCTTTTTCAAGGTGCTGACGTTTGGCTATTTATTCCTGCTGTTGTTTATCTTTATGGGATGGTTGGATACCCATGATGCCGCCCTGAGTAGCGGCAAACATACCGCCCTGATCGAGATGCGCGGTGTGATTGCCGCCGACACCGAAGCGAATGCCGACAATTTAATTTCCAGCCTGCAAGAAGCATTCAAGGACAACAACACGCAAGGGATCGTGCTGCGCATCAACAGTCCGGGCGGCAGTCCGGTTCAAGCGGGGCAAATCAATGACGAAATTCGCCGTCTGCGTGCAAGCCATCCGGCGATTCCGCTGTATGTGGTGGTGGATGATCTGTGCGCCTCCGGCGGTTACTACGTGGCCGCCGCCGCCGACAAGATATTTGTCGACAAAGCCAGCCTGATCGGCTCAATCGGCGTGCTTATGGATGGATTCGGCTTTACCGGCACGATGGACAAACTCGGCGTGGAACGTCGTTTGTTGACCGCCGGAACCAACAAAGGATTCCTCGACCCGTTTTCTCCGGCAAGCCCCGAGCAGCAGGAATACGCCAAGCAAATGCTGGCGCAAATTCACCAACAGTTCATTGACGTTGTCAGACAAGGTCGCGGCAAGCGGCTCAAGGAAACGCCGGACACCTTCAGCGGTCTGGTGTGGAACGGACAGGCCGGCATTGAAATGGGCTTGGCGGATGGGCTGGGCAGCTTGGAATCGGTCGCGCGCGATGTAATCAAGGCCGAAAAAATAGTCGATTTCACGGTAAAAGAGAACTTCGCCGACCGTCTGGCAAAAAAACTGGGCGCGGGTGTGGCAGCCAGCTTGGGCTTCTCCACTCGGGGTGAGGTCAGCCTGCGCTGATGGGGATGGGCGATGAATATCATTGGGACATAAGCCGATAAATGCAATGCAAGTGAGCAAGGTAGATTGTGAATCATTACGAAACACTTGAAGTCAGCCCCAAAGCCAGTCAGGAAGTGCTTAAGGCTGCTTATAAAAGTCTGATGCAGCGTTATCACCCCGACAAAAATCCGGGTGACACGGAGGCGGCCTCACATTCGGTATTGGTGACACAGGCTTACGAGATACTTTCAGATGCAGGCAAACGCGCCGCATACGATGCTGAGCTTGAACGACAGCAGCAGAGCCAGAATGTTGTGATTCGCGAGCGTGTTCGGTATGTGCAGAAACCCGCTCCCCGGAGCAATGCAGCGTACAAGCCTCACTGGTTATTGTGGTTGATATTCGGATTGATGGTTGTGGCTGTTGGCTTTACTTGGTTGTCTTCCGGAAGAAAGTCAGCTTCGGCGATTCCGGCTCAAGATACCGTTTCTCCAATAGAAGAAATTAACCCACCCCCCGAAAACTCTCCAGTCGGAATGCCGCAGATGGTGGCGACTCAGCGTGAGTTGGGGGTGGGAGCCAGAACAATGCACATGTTTATTAGCAATGTGAATGTAAATTTGCAAGCTTCATCTGCTTATGCAGACACGAGGGCGAACAATGTCAGGCATGTACTGCACATACCAGCCCTGAGTGTCGTAGTGGGTACATTTGATTCAGTCAAATTTCTATCTTTCCTGCAGGATAACAAGGAGCTTATTAACCAGAGGCTGGTGGTAAATCTGGAGAAAGCCAGTTATGAGTTGCTGCTTAAAGCAAATGGTAGCCAGTATCTGAAGGAGCTTATTCTGGATGCAATCGGCGAGGCAACCTTGACTAATCGGTTCGACGAGTATCCCTCTGTTGGCAACGCCCTGCCCGCACATTACGGTGTTGTTGATGTTATGCTTCCTGAGTCTTTTACGGTGAAGTCCACACAGTAAATCAGTTATAGTCGAACCTAGAAACAGACTTCCTGTTTTGGTGTTTGTTTGTTGCTTCATAAATACATGCCTCAGTGAGGGAAAAATGTCCGATAAAGAGATATATCAGCTGATTGCTGACGAATTGAAGACAAAACAGGTTGATGGCGCACTGTGGGCGCAAGCCAAAGAAACCGCTCTTGGAGATGCTGATAAAACTGAGGCCATATACATACGCCTGAGGTTTCTGGAGTTGGTCAAATCTGCCCCGCTAGAGAAAAAAGCCACTACATTGGTAGTGAGCACGAATGCGGCATTGCAGAACGAACCCGCAGCGGATGAATTATCGAGAATTCGGGCCGAATTGGCGAAGGAGCTGCCGGACCAGAAAAAACATAATTTGTATTCGACGCTTAAACTGCATCCCGATGCCAGTGATGAGCTTATCGCTGCGACTATTGCCGAGCTGGAATCTGGAGGGGTGGCGAGTTCCGGTATCAGTGCCGCCGAATTCAAATATGCCAAGGACACTTTGAGTGATCCTTGTTCGCGTGAACAATATGATCGCCAGCTTTACGATAATCTGCTGCCCAGGATTGCGCCGCTTGGTCAATTCCATGGCTATGAAGAAAACTCCCGTAACTATTCCTGGTGGGGATCCCGTAAAACATCGGTCATCATTGGCATCTTGTCATTGGTTATGCTGGGATATCTGGGAATCAATTTTATGAAGGTGCGCAACAGCAGCGAACTGCATAAAATTGCCGTTGAAACTCAGAGAGGGGCGTTGAAAAACCAGGAGAAGGCGATACAGACGATCACCAGTGCGGTACAAATGAGAGTTCAGTCCGATATGGATTTAAGTGCCGAAACGGCAAGAATGGTCGCGGAAAGGCAGGCTCAGGAAATGGAGTTGCGTAACATTGCCGCCGACCGGATGCGTGAGGAGCAGGAAAATCGAATGCGCGAGCAGGCAAATCGAATGCAGGAGCAGAGAGAGCGGGATGAACAAAGATGGCGGGAAGAGCAGGAGCGCGAGGAGAGCTTGAGAGTAACGAAAGCCAATCGTTATTGGTCCTGTATGAATTCGCAGTTATCCCAGCCCAATATTACCAGCTATGATGCAAGTGCTCGTTGTGCAATGCACCAATGATCCTAAATTGAAAATGCCCCGAATTTCGTGTAAGCGGGCATATCCGAAATTCTGTGTGTGAGGCCGGTTTAATCACAGCATCAATTTAACGCTGCCGCGAATCGTTCGCCGAACAGGATGGCGAATTGGTTGGCCGCCTCCCTCCATGTCCGTGGCGGCATCTTCCAGTCTTTTACGATATTGCACAGTTGCATGTGCAGGCTCTCGATGGTGTTGGTGGTGTGGATCACCTTCCCGATCTCAGGCGGGTAGTCGAAGAACGGGGTGAGGTCAGCCTGCGCTGATGGGGGAGTTGCTGGCGTACTACCGACACGTTCAGCCCAGCGTTTGGTGATTTCAAGCCGCATTGTTTGCCATAAATAAAAAGCCACACCGTTTGCAGAGTGTGGCTTTTTAATTTCACCGACGGTTGCTTCGACCGGTATCAGTTTCGCGTTTCGACCTGCTGTAGCGGTTCTTCTACATAGACTTCGCGGTTGCGAGTGCGTCGTCGGTTGACGGGTTTTCGTGGTGTATCCGGAGTCTCGACAATCGCGCCAAATTGTTTGGCATCGGTTTCGATTTGGATCAGGTCGCTTTCTGTCGCTTGCTTCCTTGGTTTGCTTGTCGTGGCATTGGGCTGGTGCGAGGCAGCCGTTGGCATGGCAAGGTATTCGCTGGGCTTGAGCGGAGCGGTGTAACCCTGCGGATAGGCGATATATTCGCTGGGCTTGGCGATGTTTGCTGTTGCCGTTACGGATGCGACGGGTTCGGCTTCAATTTGCTGCGGTGCTTCGCTGGCGGCTGTTTGCTGCGCGTTGTCGCGTTTCTCGCGTTCACGACGACCGCCACGGCGACCACGACGGCGCGGCTTTTTACCGTTGCCATCATCATCGTTGTTATTGGAGTCGTTGTTGGCTGCGGTCGCATTGTTGATCACTTCCTGAGTGGCGACGGCTTCGGCCTCAACCGTTTCCTGCGCTGTTTTGCGGCCATTGCGGCGCGGGCGTTGCCGTGGCTCGCGGGTTTCCGTGCCTGCGCTTGCGGTATCTGCCGGTTTGTTGTCGGTAGTGTCGTTTGCGGCATGGTCGTCGCGCTGACGACCGCGTCCCCGTCCGCGTCCCTGCCGCTTGGTGTCGCCGCTGTCGGACTCTTTGCGCTCGCTGCGGTCACGATTTGGCTGGCTACGGTTACGTTTTGGGGCAGATTGGGTTTGGGGTGCTTCAGCGACCAGGGATTTTATCCAGGTAAACAGCTTTTCAATAATGCCCGGCGTGGGAGCTTCTGCTTTGACCGGTGCGGGTTGTGCCGGGGTGATGCCTTGAACCGCCGCGCGCGCGCGGCTTGCCTTGGGTTGTTCGGACGCGGTTGTTTGTGCGGCATCTTCTTCCGGCTTCTCGACCAGCTTGTAGCTGGCGATCAGGGTGTCGGCGTTCAAGTCGTCCTGGCGCAGGCGGTTGATCTGATAGTTGGGCGTTTCAATATGCGGGTTGGGAATGAGGATCACGTTTACTTTCAGACGTGATTCAACCCGGTGAATATCGGCGCGCTTTTCATTCAGCAGGAAGGTGGCGACATCAACCGGAACCTGGGCATGAATGGCAGCGCTATTTTCTTTCATCGCCTCTTCCTGAATGATGCGCAGGATGTGCAGCGCGGAGGATTCGACACCGCGTATGTGACCGACACCGCTGCAACGCGGGCAGGTGATGTGGTTGCTTTCTCCCAAACTGGGTTGCAGGCGTTGCCGCGACAGTTCCAGCAGGCCGAAACGTGAAATTTTGGCGGTTTGTACCCGCGCGCGGTCATAGCGCAGGGAATCGCGCAGGCGATTTTCGACTTCGCGCTGGTGTTTATTGCTTTCCATATCGATGAAGTCGATGACCAGCAAACCACCGAGGTCGCGCAGACGCATCTGGCGGGCGATTTCTTCCGCCGCTTCCAGATTGGTGTTGAATGCGGTGGTCTCGATGTCGCCACCACGGGTGGAGCGGGCCGAGTTGATGTCGATGGAGGTGAGTGCTTCGGTATGGTCAATCACGATCGCGCCGCCGGACGGCAGGCGAATTTCACGCGCGTGGGCGGATTCGATTTGATGTTCAATCTGGAAGCGCGAGAACAACGGTACGTCATCGACGTAATGTTTGATGCGATTGGCGTTGTCCGGCATGACGGTGCTCATGAAGGCCAATGCCTGCTGATAGACATCTTCGGTGTCTATCAGGATTTCGCCGATTTCGGGATTGAAATAGTCGCGGATAGCGCGAATTACCAGGCTGCTTTCCAGATAAATCAGCGACGGGGCTTTTTCGGTTGCCGCCGCCCCCGCGATGGCATCCCACAGCTGTTTGAGGTAGTTCAAGTCCCATTGCAACTCTTCCGCGCTGCGACCGATACCGGCGGTGCGCGCGATAATGCTCATGCCGTTGGGAATATCGAGTTGGGATAGCACTTGGCGCAATTCGTCGCGCTCTTCACCCTCGATGCGGCGCGATACGCCACCGCCGTTGGGGTTGTTTGGCATCAGCACGATGTAGCGACCCGCCAGGCTGATGTAGGTGGTTAACGCCGCGCCCTTGTTGCCGCGCTCGTCTTTTTCCACTTGCACCAGTAATTCCTGGCCTTCTTTGAGTGCTTCTTTGATGCTGGGGCGGTTGCCTGAACCTGCCTGGTAGTATTGCGGCGAAACTTCTTTGAAGGGCAGAAAACCGTGGCGGTTGCCGCCGTAATCGACGAAACAGGCTTCGAGGCTGGGTTCGACGCGGGTGACAACCGCTGTGTAGATGTTGCTTTTGCGTTGTTCTTTACCGGCGGTTTCAATGTCGAGGTCGATGAGTTTCTGACCGTCAACAATGGCGACACGGAGTTCTTCCGGTTGTGTCGCATTGAATAGCATGCGTTTCATTTTTATTGTCTCCCGCGCTCTGACACGGGCGAGAGCAAGCTACACGCGGTTAGGCGTGCTTCTTTAAGAGGGGTAACCTGTGCAACCGTAAGGGTTGGTGTAAATGCCGGGTCAAAATCAAAATCTCTTTAATGGTGCTTGCTTGTCTTTGGGGCAACGCGGTAGCGGTGAGAACCCGGGGGGAGAACTGCGGACAGGGGCAGCCTGTAACAACAGGACTTGCAGCTATCGGCTCGACCATCAGGGTATAAACCTTACCGCGCCACGAAAATCCGTAGATGCTTCGAGCGCGTAAATCAATTACTATCACTGCTGGTTCCGGTGAGTGATATTAACCGGCTGCGTATGCTGGGGCGCGGCACAGTGTGCCGATACTTGTTCCAAAATCTCTGGCGGGGAGTCTCCCGAGCTAACTTAACTCTGTCACCCATACATCGCGCGAGCACCGAAGTATATTCAAAATGAATGGTTTAAGCAAAGACTCTGTTACTTTTATCGAGGTTGACGAAGCGGGCGAGGGGCAACGTATCGACAACTTTTTGTTGCGTTTGCTGAAAGGCGTGCCGAAAAGCCATGTTTACCGGATATTGCGCGGCGGCGAGGTGCGGGTGAACAAAGGCCGCATCAAGCAAACTTACCGGCTGCAATTGGGCGATGTGTTACGCATTCCGCCGATCCGCGTGGCGAAGACCGGGCAGCTTGATTTTGTCCCGGCCAACGAGTTTCCGGTTTTATACGAGGATAGCGCGCTGCTGGTTATTAACAAGCCGTCGGGGACGGCGGTACACGGCGGCAGCGGGGTGAGCTTCGGAGTCATCGAGCAATTGCGCCGCGCCCGTCCGCAGGCAAAGTTCCTGGAATTGGTACACAGGCTGGATCGCGAAACTTCCGGAGTGTTGCTGCTGGCAAAAAAACGTTCCGCTTTGACTGCCATGCACGAAATTATGCGCCAGGGGAATAGCGACAAGCGTTACTGGGCATTGGTCCCGGGACAGTGGCATAACGCGCGCCAGCACGTTAAATTGCCGCTGCATAAATTCAATACGGCGCAGGGAGAAAAGCGCGTGACGGTGCGCGAGGACGGCCAAGCCTGCCATACCATTTTCAACCTGCAAGGCAGCAGTTCGGAATTCAGCCTGCTGGAGGCCGAACTAAAGACCGGACGCACCCATCAGATACGGGTGCATCTGGCGCATCTGGGCTTCCCCATCGCCGGAGATGACAAATACGGTGATTTTGCGCGCAACAAAGAATTGGCGAAGCGGGGATTGAAACGCATGTTTCTCCATGCACACAGCATTGCGTTTCCGCATCCGCTGACGGCTGAACCGCTGCACATCAGCGCGCCGTTGCCGGCGGAGTTGGAGAAGTTTCTTGATAGTTGCGGGCTTGGGGCATCATTGAGTCAATCTGGTTTCGCTGCCCCCGTATAGCGGATTTTCTCGTCTTTTTTCCCTCACCCTCAATCCCTCTCCTGGAGGGAGCAGGAAGGGGGTTCAGTCGGGAGGAGAGGAAAGGCAAGCCGGTCGGGAGAGACGGCAAGCCAGTCAGCAGGGGGTATAAGCCAGCCCTTTTCCCGCTGGGAGCAGGGCGGGGATTGGGAAGTGACTTTCGAAGAGCAGGCCGACGGATGGGGTATAATCGCCGCCGATTTTTGGGTATTAAACGGCCAAATAGAGGGGTACGCCCTTCAAATCTTTAGGAGAAATTCATGCGGATAGGCATTCCTGCGGAGACAGTCGCGGGTGAAACGCGTGTTGCGGCGACGCCGGAGACGGTGAAAAAGTTGCTGGCAACCGGGCATCAGGTATCGGTGCAAAGCGGTGCGGGCGCGGGCGCGAGTATTCCCGATGCGGAGTACCAGGCGGTGGGGGCAAATATGGTTGGCGCGGCGGAACTCTACGCGCAGTCTGAAATTGTGCTCAAGGTCAGGGCACCGGATGACGATGAGCTTGCAAAGTTGGGCAAGGGTGTGGTGCTGGTTGGTTTGCTGAATCCGCATCATGCCGATTTGGTCGCGTCTTATGCCAAACAGGGCATCGTCGCGTTTTCCATGGAAAAACTGCCGCGTACCTCGCGCGCGCAGGCGATGGACGTGTTGTCGTCGCAGGCCAACATCGCCGGTTACAAGGCCGTAATCGTTGCCGCCAATCTTTACAAGCGTTTCATGCCGATGCTGATGACCGCTGCCGGTACGGTGAAAGCCGCGCGGGTGGTGGTGCTGGGTGTCGGTGTTGCGGGTTTGCAGGCGATTGCCACCGCCAAGCGGCTGGGTGCGGTGATCGAAGCGTCCGATGTGCGTCCCGCAGTGAAAGAGCAGGTGGAGTCGTTGGGCGGGAAGTTTATCGACGTGCCTTACGAGACTGACGAGGAGCGCGAATGCGCCCAGGGGGTAGGCGGTTATGCCAAGCCGATGCCACAAAGCTGGATGGACAGGCAAAAGGCCGAGGTTGCCAAGCGCGTGGCACTGGCGGACATCGTTATTACCACGGCATTGATTCCCGGGCGTGCCGCACCGGTATTGGTCACGGAAGAAATGGTTAAATCCATGAAGCCGGGCTCGGTGATTGTCGATTTGGCAGCCGAAGCGGGCGGGAATTGTCCGCTGACCGAGTTGAACCGGACGGTGGTCAAGCACGGCGTGACGCTGGTGGGCGAATCGAATCTGGCGGGTACGGTTGCCGCCGATGCCTCCGCCCTGTATGCGCGCAACCTGCTGAATTTTATCAACCTGCTGTGCGACCCCAAGAATGGCGGTGCCATCAATATCAACCGTGAAGACGACATCATTGCCGGATCGCTGATTGCGATTGACGGTGCTGTGGTCGGAAAATAGTGCAACGGGGAAGGCGGAACGCGAAACAGGCTGGTTGTTACGTTTCGCCGGACTCATATATTTATAAGGAGTAAGTGTGATGAGCGGAGTCGATCCCTTTGTTTTGAATCTCACCGTGTTCGTGCTGGCAATTTTTATCGGTTACCACGTGGTGTGGAATGTTACCCCGGCGTTGCATACGCCGCTGATGGCGGTAACCAACGCCGTTTCCGGCATTATTATCGTCGGCGCGATGCTGGCGGCGGGTCCGCAGGAGATGGACATTGGCACCATTCTCGGTCTGGTTGCGGTGATGCTGGCGGCAATCAATGTGTTCGGCGGTTTTCTGGTTACCCAGCGCATGTTGGATATGTTCAAGAAAAAGAGTAAATAAGGAATCCAAATGTCAGCCAATTTCGTTGCACTCGCTTATCTCGTTGCCGCCGTCCTGTTCATCCTGACGCTGAAAGGATTGAGCTCCCCGGTGTCGGCGCGGCGCGGTAATTTGTACGGCATGGTAGGCATGGCGATTGCCGTGCTGATTACGCTTACGGTTTCCAGCGTTCAAAACGTGACTTATATCCTGACTGCCGTCGCCATCGGCGGCGGCATCGGCGCGCTTGCCGCCAAACGCATCCAGATGACGGCGATGCCCGAACTGGTCGCCGCGATGCACTCGCTGGTCGGTCTGGCGGCGGTGCTGGTGGCCATGGCGGCGTTCCATAATCCGGTCGCCTACGGCATTGCTTTGCCGGGTGAGTTGCTGCACGCGAGCAACCGCATCGAGCTGTTTATCGGCACGTTTGTCGGTGCGATTACCTTTACCGGCTCTATCATCGCTTTCGGCAAGCTGTCCGGCAAGCTGTCCGGCAAACCCCTGCGTTTTCCCGGCCAACATTGGGTGAATCTGGCACTGGGTGTCGCCATGGTGGGTTTCGGCGTTGCCTTTTTTATGGAGCCGGGCTGGACACCGTTTCTGATTATGACGGCGATAGCCCTGCTGCTGGGGGTATTGTTGATTGTGCCGATCGGCGGCGCGGACATGCCGGTGGTGGTGTCGATGCTCAACTCCTATTCCGGCTGGGCGGCGGCGGGCATCGGCTTCACCCTGAACAACAACATGCTGATCATTGCCGGTTCGCTGGTGGGCAGCTCGGGCGCGATTCTTTCCTACATCATGTGCAAAGCGATGAACCGTGCCTTCCTCAACGTGATTCTCGGCGGCTTCGGCGGTGAAGCGGCGGTGGCGGAGTCGGGCGACGCGGTGCAACGTACCCATCGCAGCGGCAGCGCGGACGATGCCGCGTTCCTGATGGGCAACGCCTCGTCGGTCATCATCGTGCCGGGTTACGGTCTGGCGGTGGCGCGCGCACAGCATGCCATCAACGAGATGGCGCATCTGCTGAGCGAAAAAGGCGTGAACGTGCGTTACGCCATCCACCCGGTGGCGGGACGCATGCCGGGACACATGAACGTGCTGCTCGCCGAGGCGGAAGTCCCCTACGAACAAGTGGTTGAAATGGATGAAATCAACAACGAATTCGCCGATACCGATGTGGTGCTGGTGATCGGCGCGAACGATGTGGTGAATCCCGCCGCCAAGACCGACAAATCCAGCCCGATTTACGGTATGCCCATCCTGGAAGCGCATAAGGCGCGTACCGTGCTGGTGGTCAAGCGTTCCATGGCGACCGGTTACGCCGGATTGGATAACGACCTGTTCTACATGGACAAGACCATGATGGTGTTCGGTGATGCCAAAAAAGTGGTCGAGGATGTCATCAAAGCATTGGTGTAGTTGTTGGCGGCAGCAGGGCGGGTACACCGATGCATGGTAAAAATGTCGTGTATCCACTTGGTAAGTAAAAGGGAGAGCGGTGATGCATTACTGGAAAAAACTGGGAATAAGTTTGCTGGTGTTGCCGGCTGCGGCGTTGGCGGAAGTCGATCCCTACAGCCTGTCATTGGAAGAGTTGATGAATGTTCCGGTGACGATTTCTTCACGCAAACCGTTATCGCAGCGCGAAACGCCCGGTATTGTCACGGTGATTACTGCGGAAGAAATCAGCCACAGCGGCGCGCGCGATTTGATTGATGTGTTGCGCCGGGTGCCCGGCATGGATTTTCGGGTGACGGTGAGCAACAACATCGCGCTCGGGATGCGCGGCCATGTCGGTTCCGACGGGCGTATTTTGTTGCTGATGGACGGTATTGAACTGAACGAGCAGCGTTATGGCAGCGCGGTGTTGGGCAAGGGTTTTCCGGTTGACAGCATTGCGCGTATCGAGATTATTCGCGGTTCGGCGTTGGCGATGTACGGCGGCACCGCGCTATTGGGCGTAATCAATATCATCACCAAGGATGCGACCGAGTTGAACGGTGCCCAGGTCGGCACGACACTGGGATTGACTTCAAAAACCCGTAGCCGCGAATCTGCCACGGTCATGCTGGGCAAGGCTGACGGCAGCCCGCTTAAATTGACCGCAACCGCCTATCTGGGACGCGCAGCGCGCAGCGACCGCACTTATCAGGACGTTACCGGCGGAACGCTGGATTTGACCAATGTCAATGCGGTACACCCGGAATTTCTCAATCTGGGTCTGGATGTCGGCAATTTCAGTGCGCGCTTTTTGCACGAGAGCTCCCAGGTGGATGACAGTGACGGTGCTTACACAATACGTGCGGCGGATTTCAAAAATTTTTACAACGATGATGCGCTGAAGCTGCAATACCGTTATCAGGCAAGCGAGAAGCTGACGCTGACCCCCAGCTTGCTGTATCAACAACAAACGCCGCGCAAGACGTTGCGGACGAACGGCAGTTTGTTTAGCAAGACTTCCGTGCAGCGTATCCAGGCCAAGCTGCCGCTGACCTGGGATAACGGCACGGACTGGCATTTCGCCGCCGGCTTGGAGCATACGCACGAAGATTATTCCAGCGAAGCGCGCCCGTTCCCTTTGAAGAAATTGCCTTTTTCCGCGACAACCGTGAACAGTGTTTATGGCGAAGCCTTGTGGCGCAACACCTGGGGAGACCTGACCGTGAGTACGCGGCTGGATGAGCATAGCCAGGCGGGTTCGTTAAGCTCCGAGCGTTTTGGTTACACCCGGGTAAGGGGTAAGTGGCATACCAAATTCATGGGGAGTTTTGCGCAACGCGCGCCTTCCATGGAGGGATATGCCACCCGACCCGGCGTGGTGAAAGCGGAAACCGCGCGTACTTGGGAATTTGAAACCGGTTATCGCACCAGCCCGGACAGCCAGGTCACGCTGAATCTGTTTGATATAACCACCTACGACACCCTCGTGCTGGTGAACTACAACAAAGTGCATACCCGTGGCTTGGAAGCGGAATACAAGGTTCGTAAAGAGTGGGGATATGCCGATCTGAGTTATTCCTATTACAACGCCCATGGCACCAACACCGTCCAAGTTCAGGCGATTGACAGCGGTACCGGCTTGTTGGTGGATGACGCGGTGAACCTGGCTTTCCCGGCACACAAGCTGACTGCCAATGTCAATTACAAGCTGGCATCGGGATGGTCGCTTAACCCTTCTTTGGTTTATCTGGGGTCGCGCTGGGGCTATGTGGCACCCGACCCCGGATTTACCGGCGGCACACTCAAACATTTTGCGCCCACCCCGTTGTTGAATGTGGTGATGCGCTGGGAGAATGCGCTGGCTAGGGGGCTGGACTTAACTTTCGGTTTGCATAACGTGCTGAATGAAAATCTGGACTTCATTTCACAAACAAATTCGTTCCACGCACCGCTACCGGACATGAGCCGTGAACTGGTACTGCAAGCACGCTATAAATTCTGAGGCGCGGTTCGGCCGGACAACGCGGCTTGGCCGTTCGCGGGGGGCTCGTTCAATCATGAGCGGTCTGTTAACCCCATGCTTCCCTAACGTGCCTGCCGGACGGGGTGTTCGGCGCATCAGGCCGCTGCGGTATTTTTTCTTTCTCCTGCTGCTGTGGGCACCGTTCGCTGCGGCGGAAATTATGCCGGACAATCAGGTGAAGTCGGCTTATGTGTTGAATTTCGCCAAATTTGTGGATTGGCCGGAGGGTGTGGTGATTCCCGGCGGCGACCTGATGTTATGTGTGCTGGGACGGGATGTGTTCGGCGGTGCGCTGTTTGACCTGGAGGGGCGCGCCGTCAAAAAACACCGGATTAAAGTGATTCGCCACAATGATGCGTCGAGCTACTTTGGCGGTTGCCATCTGTTGGTCATCGGTGAATCAGAGAGCGGTCGGGTTGCCGGTATTTTGGGCAGGTTGGGGGATGCGCCGGTTCTGACGATTTCCGGCGTGGCAAATTTTGCCGAAAATGGCGGAGCAATCGGGCTGACACTGCACGACAACAAAGTTGTCTTTGAGATCAATCTGGCGACCGCCAAAAAAGCGCGCTTGCGCCTGCCCGCGCAGTTGTTGAATCTTGCCCATCAGGTATTCTGGAGATAGCCGGTGATGCGCCGCTCCGCCTATTTCTCCCGTTGGTCACTGCGCAGCAAGCTGGTTTTCATCATTATGGCGAGCAGTATCGCGGGCTTGCTCATCAGCCTGTCGGTATTGGTCGTTACCACTTCCACCAGCCGTCATCAGGAAGCCTTGCGCCAACTATCCGGTTTGGCAGACGTGCTTACCGAGCATGTCCACGCGGCGTTGTTGTTCTCCGACCACAACGAGGCGGGCCGTTTGCTGAACACCCTGCAGGGGCACGATGAAATTGTTTCCGCCTGGTTGCTGGATCGGGAGGGCAATGTGCTCGCTTCGCGCAGCACCTACGGGGTGTCGGGTTTCCCGCGCGATTACCGCGTGACGGCGCGGCAGTTGCGTGACGATTTTTGGGAAAGACGCGCCGAGTTGTATCAGCCGGTGGTGATGGACGGGGAGCTCATCGGTTATGTGCTGCTGCACGCCGATTTCACCCGCTTGTGGGGCGAGCAATTGCTGGTGTTGGCCAAGGTTCTGGGCGGGTCGCTGCTGGCATTGCTCATCGCGCTGATGCTGGCGTTGCGTTTGCAGAGCGTGGTTTCCCGACCGATTCTGGAGCTTGCCGGCACCGCCCATGGAATTGCCCGCAGCAAATCTTATGATGTCCGGGTGCGGCAGCATAGCGACGATGAAATTGGTGATCTGGTGCTGGCGTTTAACAACATGCTCGGCGAGATTCAGGAGCGCGACCAGCGTCTGGTGCGACACCGCGATACCCTGGAACACGAGGTTGAGCAGCGCACCGCCGAATTACGCAAGCTGAAAGACGCGGCGGAACAGGAATCGCATCACAAGGGGATGTTTCTGGCGACTTTGAGCCACGAAATACGCACGCCGATGAACGCGATAGTCGGCTTGTCGGATCTCGCGCTCGCCACCGAAATGCCAACCAGGCTGCGCGACTATCTGGATAAAATTCATCTCTCTTCACTGGCGTTGATGAGAATTGTCAATGACATTCTTGATTACTCCAAGGTGGAAGCCGGACGCATGGAGCTGGAGTCCCAGGTTTTCCGGCTGGAGGAAATTATCGGCAGCATGGCGAATTTGTTTACGGTGCGGGCCGATGAGCACGGCGCGGAGCTGCTGGTCGAGTTGGATGCGAATTTGCCCGAAGTGTTTTTGGGCGATCCGCTGCGTTTGGGGCAGGTACTCAACAACATTGTCGGCAACGCGCTCAAATTTACGGCGGCGGGCGAAGTGCATGTCAAGGTGTCGCAACTTGCCGCGACAGCGGATCAGGCGACGCTGTGTTTTGCGGTGCGCGACACCGGTATCGGCATGACTGCGGAGCAACTGGAACGACTGTTTGAGCCGTTTACCCAGGCAGACGGGTCGATTACGCGCCGCTTTGGCGGCACCGGACTGGGGCTGGCAATCAGCAAACGTCTGGTCGAGGCGATGGGCGGCAAGCTCACGGTAACAAGCAGCTACGGGGTGGGCAGCACCTTCAGTTTTTGCGTGAGCCTGCCGATTCAACAGGAGGATGCGCCGGGGAAAGGTGCGCCGTCCTGGTTGCAGGGTGGCAGGGTGCTGGTGGTGGATGATCTGGAAACTTCCTGCCGGATATTACGCGAGCAACTGGAGGGGTGGGGGTTTGAGGTGGAAACGGCGACCTCCGGTGCCGAGGCATTGATGCGCTTGCGGCGTGCCAGGACTGCCGGGCAGGATTTTGGTTTGGTGTTGCTGGACTGGAAGATGCCGGAGATGGATGGCATCGAACTCACCGGGCAAATTCGCGCTTTGGCGCAAAGCGGGCAGATTGCCAAAATGCCGGTGGTCATCATGGTGACCGCCGCCAGCAGCGAACAGTTTATGGGCGAGTCACATGCGCCACCGGTGGATGCCATATTGACCAAACCGGTGATGCCCTCTCCCTTGCTGGATACCATCGTGGCTCTGCACGCCGGGCAGGCGCGGACATTCGTGCAAACCTTGCGTCCGGCTGCGGACCAGACGGTGCTGAATGTTCCGCGTGCCCGGGTGTTATTGGTTGAGGACAATGAAATCAACCAGTTGGTGGCGCGCGAGTCGCTGGAAAATATGGGGCTGGCGGTGACGCTGGCGGATAACGGTCGGGATGCGGTGATTGCGGTACAGCGCGCGGAGTTTGATCTGGTGCTGATGGACTTGCAGATGCCGGAAATGAACGGTATCGAGGCGACCCGCCTGATTCGCCGCGATGCGCGCTTCCGCAACTTGCCGATTATCGCGATGACAGCGGCAGTCATGACCGTGGATCGCGAGGCCTGTTTTGCCGCCGGGATGAACGACTACATTTCCAAGCCGATTGCGCAGCGGGAGTTGAGGGAGACGTTGTCCAAATGGATATTGGCGGATGCCTGTGTGATCGTGCCGCAAACCGGTCGGGTGACGGACAATGCCGCCGACGATTTTGTGGAACAGTTGTCCGGCTTCAACTGTGATCCGGTTCTGGCACTGTTGCACGGCAACCGTGCGATGTTGAAGAAAATATTGCTGCAATTTCGCGAACAGCTTGCCGGTGTGCCCGGGCAGTTGGAGCGTTTGCTGGCCGCAAATCAAGCGGGTGCGGCGGCGGAGTTGATTCACGGCATCAAGGGTGCGGCGGGCAATGTCGGTGCCGGCGAGCTGTATCGGGCCGCGCAACGGTTGGAGGCGGAATTGCTTGCCGCAGGCGAACCGGCGACTGTGGCAGAGTTTAAGCGGATAGTCGGGGAGACTCTGGCGACGCTGGGTATATTGATGTCGTCCGAAGCGTCGGCGGGGTTGGACGGGGGCGATTGCGACTGGGCGCGGTTGCGGGCAAGCTTGCAGCGTTTGCAGACCCTGTTGGAGGGCGACGATTATGTGCCGCTGGAGCTGCTGGCAGAAATTCACGCACAAGCTTGTTCGCAGACAATGCGCTTGCAAATGCAACAAATCGAAAAATATATCGGTCATTTTGATTACACTCGCGCCAAAGCGTTGTTGGCGGAATTAATGCGCACGGTTGCATCCCGTATTGAGGACTTAACAGGAGACTCGTCATGACAGTAGCAGCGACTGCCCCGTTTATTTTGATTGTGGACGATACGCCGACCAACATTCAGGTGTTGGCGGAAGGCTTGCGCGAGGATTATCGCGTTAAGGTTGCCAACAGTGGTGCCGCCGCATTGGAGGTGATTGCCAAGCAGGGGCAGCCGGATCTGATTTTGCTCGACGTGATGATGCCGGATATGGATGGTTACGAAGTGTGTCGAAAACTGAAGCACGATCCCGAGACCAGCAGTATCCCGATTATTTTTGTAACCGCAAAAAACGAGGTTGCCGACGAGGAATTGGGGCTAAAGCTGGGGGCGGTCGATTACATTGCCAAGCCGTTTCACTTGTCCATTGTGCGGGCGCGTTTGCAGAATCACCTGAAAATGAAACAGATGACCAAGCTGCTGGAAACCATGGCATGGGTGGACGGATTGACGTGCATCCCCAACCGGCGGCGTTTTGATGCCGTGATGGAAAGTGAGTGGAAACGCGCGTTGCGTGCCAGTAGCCCGTTATCGCTCATTTTGGTGGACATCGACCACTTCAAGCAATTCAACGATCACTACGGGCATGGTGCGGGCGATCGCTGCCTGAAAGAAGTTGCCTCGGCACTGTCAGCTGCGGTGACGCGCGGCGGTGACTTGGTGGCGCGCTACGGGGGGGAGGAGTTTGTCCTGCTTGCGCCGGAAACCAATATCAACGGAATCAGGCAACTTGCCGAGCAATTGTGCAGTCGCGTTGCCGCCCTAAACATTCCCCATGAACATTCCAGTGCCGCCCCGCAGGTGACTATCAGCGCGGGTTACGCTTGCGTGATTCCCTCGGCTTCCAGCACCCCGGCCATGTTGCTGGAGGCGGCGGACAAAATGCTCTATCGCGCCAAGGAATCCGGGCGTAACCAGGCGCAGGGCGAAGAGCTTTGAGTGACGCCTGGCATCATCGGCGACTTTTAATAATGAGTGCCGCGCCGAGCAGGCTTTCAAGCAAATAGGCGATGCTGGAAATACCGTGCAACATTTTGAATTTGTCCGCGTAAGCACTGTGCATCACCTCCAGCGGCAGAGCCTGCGCTTTCAAATCGGCCATCTGCGGTTGAATCACCCCTTGTACCAACAGCGTAATCAGCAGCATGGCGATGATCAGCCGGAATACGGCTTGGCGCGGGGCATCCCGACCCCATTGCCAGAGTTGACCCAGCAATAAATATCCGCCGCACAGCATCCCCAAATATCCCGCCCATAGAAACATTTCTCCCGCAAGCATTCCGGCCAATTGCCTGTCCGGCTGTGCCTTGAACAGAATCGGTACGGCGAGATACCCCACCGCCCAGAGGCTGCCAACCCAAGCGGTGATGACGAGTGTGTTGAGGTGCTGCATTAGGTTTTTCATTTGTCGGCGTCGCCTTTTTTATAGAGTCTGTGGGTGGGTGTGCGTCCGTACTTTAATTCAAGATTTTGTTCTACCGTCAAACTTTCCCTCATCCCCCTCTTCTCCCGGAAGGAGAAGGGAGCCTGAGTGGAAAAAGCGTAGCGTTTCCACCGGTGGGCGATGCTTGGGGGGTAAAACCCCTCTCCCTCCGGGAGAGGGGTTGGGGTGAGGGAGTCCCGCATTCAGATTGTCTGGACGTGATGCTGCCTGCTCCCAATTTTTACAGGATCAAGCGGTTGTTCAAGCAGGTTTTCGCCTGCGCCAATCGCGTCAGGGTGGGCAAGAGATTCAACCCGGTTTGCTGTTTGAGGATGAGCGCGTTTTCTTTCAGTTCGCCGAACGATAAATCAACGGCTTCCCCCTCGGCGGCAAACGCGATGGTGTTGCCGCTCTCGCAGGAAGGGAACATCAGTCCGCGTGCGTCGAACGCGTCCAAAATGTGTGTGTAGCCGCCCATCACGCCGCGACACAGACCGAGCAAATTGACCGCCAGTAGCCCCTGATCGGAGAGGCGGCTGCGGCAGGCCTGGTAGAACGGCAGGGTATTCAACGCGCCGGGATGGGCATGTTCGTTGAAGCCGTCCACCAGAATCAGATCGAATTTTTTGTCGGTCCCGAGCACGAACTCGGCACCGCAGCCGGTCACCAGGTGAATGCGCTGGTCGTCTTGCGGCAACTTGAAGAAGTGCCGCGCGGCGGCAATCACGCGCGGCTCAATTTCCACCACGGTGAGATGCGCCCGGGGATAGTGGCGGTACAGAAATTTGGTCAGCGAGGCCGCGCCCAATCCGATCAGCAAGACTTTCCCCGGCGCATCGCGCAACAACAATGCGGCCATCATCTCGCGGGTGTATTCCAGTTCCAGATTCCACGGTCGCGCGATACGCATCGCGCCCTGTATCCAGCTTGAGCCGAAGTGCAAATAACGCACCCCGGCCTGTTCGGAAATATCAATGGGTGTGGTCATGGTTGCCGGTTGCGGGGCGGATAGATACCGGGTGAAAAAATCCTGGCGTTTCTACTTGTAGGCAGGACATTATTTAGTGCGACCGCCATTGATTCAGCAGCCAGCGCGCCCACTCGGTGACTTCGCTCGCGCTCATGCCGAGTGTGGCTTGCTGCTTCGCCAATTCGTCACCCGCCGCACCGTGCAGATACACGCCCAGTAATAGCGCATCGTCCGCCGTCATGCCTTGCGCGATCAGGGCGGCGATGATGCCGCTCAGCACATCGCCCATGCCCGCGCTGCTCATGCCGGGGTTGCCGGTCGGGTTGACGAATACTTTGCCGTCGCGCGTGGCGCACAAGCTATCCGCGCCTTTTAATACCACAGTGGAGGAAAACTTTCGCGCCAGTTGTTGCACCGCCGTGTTGCGCCCGGCCTGTATCTCCTCAGTTTTGCAGCCCAATAGCCGCGCCGCCTCGCCGGGGTGGGGCGTGAGCAGTGTTGCGGCGGTACGCGCCAACAGTAGGTTGCGCAGGTCGGGACGCAGCGCGAGAAGATTCAGTGCGTCGGCATCCAGCAGCAGTGCCGTGTCGTGCTTCAAGGCATCGTGCAGCAGCTTGTGCGCGGCCATGTCCCGCCCCAGACCGCAGCCAACTACGATCACATTGATGTCCTGCAAATCAAGTGCGCTGGCGGCGGAATGCAGCATCAACTCCGGTTGTAGCAGATCGACCGACGGCGCATTGTCCGCCAGTAGTCCGACATGTACACAACCCGCGCCCAGCTTGAGCGCGGCACGTCCCGCCAGCAGAGCCGCGCCGACCATACCGGATGCGCCGCCGATTACCGCGACTGTGCCGAACATGTTTTTATGGCTGTTGCGCGGGCGTTGCGGGAAAGGGGCGATGACTTGCTTGCGGGTGAGGGCGGGAATGCGTTTGCTCATAATCTGCTTAAGTTTGCGGTATCGGGGGCATAGTATAATCGCGCCCCGCATTTAATTTCACGAACCCGCCATGTTTCACGTCTCTATCGGCTTCCCCGCACTATCCGCCTTCCGTCTGAAAAAATTGCGTGCCGTGTTGGGCGAGCTTGCGCCCGGTGTTGTTTTGCTTGACACACGCCACTGTTATTTCAGCGCGCTTGAAGGCGAACGCCTGAGCAAGCCGCAAGCCGGTCTGCTGGATCAGGTGCTGGGGCTGGATGCGTCTGCGGGCGAGCCTGCCGATGCGGCGCAAGCCGTACTGGTCGTGCCGCGTCTGGGCACAATCTCGCCCTGGTCCACCAAGGCGACCGACATCGCGCGGCATTGCGGCTTGAGCGGCGTGCAGCGCATTGAGCGCGGCGTGATCTATTATCTTGCGACGACCGGCGGCAGGGCGCTGAGCGAGTCCGTGCGCGAGGCCGTGTTGCCGGTGTTGCATGACCGCATGACCGAGTCGGTGTTGGCTTCGGTGCAAGGCGCAGCCGAACAGATATTCCGGCATGGCGCATCGCAGCCGCTGGCGACCGTGGACGTGCTCAAGGGCGGCAACAAGGCACTGGAAGTCGCCAACCGCGAGATGGGGCTGGCACTGTCAGAGGACGAGATCGAGTATCTGGTCGAGAATTTCAGGAAACTTAAACGCAATCCGACCGATGTCGAGTTGATGATGTTTGCGCAGGCGAATTCCGAGCATTGTCGCCACAAGATTTTCAATGCCGACTGGGTGATAGACGGTGTGGCGCAGGATATGTCCTTGTTCGGCATGATACGCAACACCCACAAGGTCAGCCCGCAGGGCACGGTGGTCGCTTATTCCGACAATTCGTCGGTCATCGAGGGCGCGACCATCCAGCGTTTCTATCCGCGCGCCGATGGCAGTTATGCGTTCAGCGAGGAACTGACGCACACGCTGATGAAGGTGGAGACGCACAACCATCCGACCGCCATCGCGCCGTTCGCCGGTGCGGCGACAGGTAGCGGCGGCGAGATACGCGACGAAGGCGCGACTGGCACGGGCTCGCGCCCCAAGGCGGGTCTCACCGGATTCTCGGTGTCCAATTTGAACATCCCGGGATTTATTCAACCTTGGGAAGTGTTCCCTCACCCTCAATCACTCTCCCGGAGGGAGAGGGAAGTTGAACTCTCTCCCTCCGGGAGAGCGCAGGCTTCGCAGTCGTCGGGCTCCAGCCTCGCCGGGGAAGCTGAACCCTCTCCCTCCGGGAGAGGGCAGGGTGAGGGAGCAACTTATGGCAGGCCTTCACGCATCGTCACGCCGTTGCAGATCATGATAGACGGCCCGCTGGGCGGGGCGGCATTCAACAACGAGTTCGGTCGCCCGAATCTGGCTGGTTACTTCCGCACCTTTGAGGAGAATGTCAGCGGCGAGATGCGCGGCTACCACAAGCCCATCATGCTGGCGGGCGGCGTGGGAAATATTTCCGCCATCCATACCCACAAACACGAGCTGCCTATCGGTGCGCTGGTGGTGCATCTGGGCGGACCGGGCATGCTGATCGGTCTGGGCGGCGGCGCGGCTTCCAGCATGGACACCGGCAGCAATGCCGAGAATCTGGACTTCGATTCGGTGCAGCGCGGCAATCCCGAGATGCAGCGCCGCGCACAGGAAGTGATAGACCGCTGCTGGCAACTGGGCGTGGATAATCCCATCCTGTCCATACACGACGTCGGCGCGGGCGGCATGTCCAACGCGCTGCCGGAACTGGTGCATGGCGGCGGACGCGGTGCGGTGTTCCAGTTGCGCAAGATTCCGCTGGATGAGACCGGCATGTCGCCCAAGCAGATATGGTGCAACGAGTCGCAGGAACGCTATGTGCTGGCGATCGCGCCCGAGCGTCTGGAGCAGTTCCGCGCATTCTGCGAACGCGAACGCTGCCCGTTCTCGGTAGTGGGCGTTGCGGTGGAGGACGACCAGTTGATTGTGCATGACACCGAGTTCGACAACGATCCTGTGCACATGCCGTTGTCCGTGTTGCTGGGCAAGCCGCCCAAGATGACGCGCAACGTGGTGCGCGAGACGCCGCATCTGCAAGCCTTCGATACCCGCGAACTGGACTTGCGCGAATCCATAGCCCGCGTGTTGCGCCTGCCCGCCGTGGCGAACAAGACTTTTCTGATTTCCATCGGCGATCGCACCGTGGGCGGCATGACCGCACGCGACCAGATGGTCGGCCCGTGGCAAGTGCCGGTGGCGGACGTGGCAGTATCCCTGATGGGCTTCAATACCCATCGCGGCGAGGCTTTCGCGCTGGGCGAGCGCACCCCGCTGGCGCTGCTGAACGCGCCCGCATCGGGCCGCATGGCGGTAGGCGAGGCGATCACCAATATCGCGGCGGCGCGCATCGCAAAGATAGGCGACATCAAGCTGTCGGCGAACTGGATGGCGGCCGCCGGACATCACGGAGAAGATGCCGCGCTGTTTGATACCGTGCGCGCGGTGGGCATGGAGCTGTGCCCGCAGCTCGGCATCGGTATCCCGGTGGGCAAGGATTCGATGAGCATGAAGACCGCCTGGAAAGAAGGCGGTGAGGACAAGGCCGTGACTGCGCCGCTGTCGCTGATCGTGACGGGTTTTGCACCGGTCATGGACGCGCGCAAGACGCTCACGCCGCAGTTGGCAGCCGATCTGGACACGACGCTGCTGCTGATTGATCTGGGCCAGGGCAAGAATCGCATGGGTGGTTCGGCACTGGCGCAGGTTTACAAACAAGTCGGCGATGTGGCGCCGGATGTGGATTCGGCTGCCACGCTCAAGGCGTTCTTTGAATTGATACAACTGCTTAATTCTGAAGGAGAATTACTCGCCTACCACGATCGTTCCGATGGCGGCGTCCTGGCGGCTTTGTGCGAAATGTCCTTTGCTTCGCATATCGGGCTGGATGTCCGTCTGGACGAGATGCACGGCGATGCGCTGCGCGCCCTGTTCAACGAAGAATTGGGTGCAGTGGTGCAGGTGCGTAACCGCGATGTGGCGCACGTCCTGCAAAGGGCGCGCGATGCGGGTCTCAAGCATGTGTACAGGATCGCGACACTGAACCAGACAGGAAGCTTGAATATCACGCGTGGCGGCGAGAGCATGTACGTCGAGAGCGGCGCGAACCTGCAACGCATCTGGTCGGAAACCACTTATCAGATGCAGAAGTTGCGCGACAACCCGGATTGCGCGCAACAGGAATTCGACCGTCTGCTGGATGTCGCCGACCCGGGGCTTCATGTGGAGCTGACTTACGACCTTAACGAGAACACCGCGCCAGCCTTGTTGCGCGGTCGTCCGAAGATCGCCATCCTGCGCGAACAGGGGGTGAACGGTCACATCGAGATGGCGGCGGCGTTCGACCGAGCCGGATTCGCGGCGGTGGACGTGCACATGAGCGATGTCATCAGCGGCCGGGTGAAGCTGGCCGACTTCAAGGGCGTGGCGGCTTGCGGCGGTTTCTCCTACGGTGACGTGCTGGGCGCGGGAGAAGGCTGGGCGAAATCCATCCTGTTCAACCCGCGTGCGCGCGATGAATTCGAGGCGTTCTTCAAGCGCGACGATACCTTCGCGCTGGGCGTGTGCAACGGTTGCCAGATGATGAGCAACCTGCATGACATCATCCCCGGTGCGCAATACTGGGCGCATTTCAGCCGCAATCAGTCCGAGCAGTTTGAGGCGCGTTTCGTGATGGTGGAAGTTCAGGAATCGCCCTCGATTTTGTTTGACGGCATGGCAGGCAGCCGTATGCCGGTGGTCGTGGCGCACGGCGAAGGTTATGCCGACTTCGGCGATGCGGCCAAACTTGCCGCCGCGCAACCGTTGGTCTCGCTGCGTTATGTGGATAACTACGGCAAGCCGACGGAAACTTACCCGCTCAACCCCAACGGTTCACCGCAAGGCATCACCGGACTGACCACGCCGGATGGGCGCTTTTCCATCATGATGCCGCACCCCGAACGCGTGTTCCGCGCGGTGCAGAATTCATGGCATCCGTCCGACTGGCAGGAGAACGGCGCGTGGCTGCGCATGTTCCAGAATGCCAGGAAATGGGTGGGGTAACGCCGGCGTGTTTGCCGTGTGTCAGATTTGTTGTTGCAAATCTTCCAGTAACGCTGATAGCGAGTCCGCTTGGGCGAGCGCGCTGCCGCTAATCCAAAACACGTCTTCGGCGCGACCTCCCAGTGTATTGATCTTGGCGCGGTGCAGGCGTATCGCGTGGCGGCTCAATACCAGCGCGATGCGCGCCAATAGTCCCGGGCGATCACCGGCGACCAGCGAGAGCATGTGCAAGCCCCGATTGGTCTGCTCAATACGGACTTGCTTGTTGATCGGAAAGTGTTTGAGCTGGCGGCTGACGCGCCCAGCTGCGGTATGGGCGACGGGTTTCTCCTGCTCGATTTGCTGGACGAGTTCAAATTCGATGTAGTTCATGATGTCGCGGTACGCCGTACCGTGACCTGTCGCCGCCATAATTTGGAAGCTGTTCAGTACGTAGCCGTGTTGCGTGGTGTGAATTTTCGCCTCGGCAATGGTGTAATGCATGCGCGCGAAAAAATCGCAAATGCGGGCGAATAGCCCTTTGCGGTCGGAACAATAGACCATTACTTGCAGACCCTCACCGATGCGGCTCAAGCGTGATTTGACGACAGTTGTTGCGGTGTTCACCTGATGTGCCAGCAAGCGGCTGTGCCAGGCAATTTCGTCGGGTTGATGCGCGATAAAATAACTGTCATCCAGTTGCGCCCAGAGCAAGCGGTAACTTGCGGACTGGAGCGCGTACAAGTTGAGCAATCTGGCGGATTCTGTCTGGATCTCCTGTAACTGGTCGGCAGCTTTGCCGTCGCGCAAATAGCGGCGTGTCAGTTGGAACAGATTCTTGAACAGATTGGCTTTCCAGGCGTTCCACACTTTGGGGCTGGTGCCGCGCACATCCGCAACAGTCAACAAATAGAGCGCCACCAGATAACGGTCATTTTTAATGGTTGCGGCGAATCGGGTAATCACTTCGGGATCGGAAATATCCTGCTTTTGTGCGGTGGACGACAGGTTCAGGTGATGCTCCACCAGCCAGACGACGAGATCGGTGTCGTCGCGACTGAGGTGATGCTGCACGCAAAAAGTTCGGGCATCTTTCTTGCCCAGTTGCGAGTGATCGCCGCCGCGTCCTTTGGCAATATCGTGGAACAATCCGGCGACATAGAGTATTTCCGGGCGGGCAAACTCGCCGAGTAATTTATTGCACAGCGGGTCTTCGTTGGCAAATTCGGCCAGGGCGAAGCGGCGTAAATTGCGCACCACCATCAAAATATGTTCATCGACGGTATAGACATGAAATAAATCGTGTTGCATCTGCCCGACTATCCGCCCAAAAGCGGGCAGATAGCGGCCGAGAATGCCGTATTGATTCATGCGTTGCAGTGCCTGAATGACGCCTTGCGGTTGCCGTAAAATTTCCATGAAGTTTGCGCGGTTGAGCGGATTGCGGCGAAATTCAGTGTCGATGTATTGTGGTGCGCGCCACAGGGCACGCAATGTTCTGGTGCTGTATCCGCTCAAACTGGCATCCTGTTGCAATAACAGAAACAATTCAAAAATTGCTTCCGGCGACCGGGCAAACAGATGCTCGTCGCGAATATCCAACAGCGTCCCGATGCTGCGGAAGTGTTCATTCAGGCGTTGCTGCGGCAGATCTTCGCGGAAAATATGGTCGCGCAGCGTTTGCAACAGTATCGAATTGAACTGGCGCACCGCCAGGCGCGCTTTGTAGTAGTGCTGCATCAAATGTTCGCTGGCGCGCCGATTGGCGGAGGCTTTGATATTCATCCGTTCCGCCAACGGGGTTTGAAATTCGAACACTAGGCGGTCTTCACCCCGCCCGGAAAGATAATGCAGGTGAATGCGCAGCCGTTGCAGCAAACCGTCATGGCGTGCAATCTGGCGGACTTCGGACGGCGAAATCAGACCGCTCTTGACCAGATCCGACCAGTGCGTGCCGATTCCGGTGGCGCGCATAATCCACGCGACGGTCTGCAAGTCGCGCAGGCCGCCGGGACTTTCTTTCAAATTTGGTTCGAGGTTGTAATCGGCATCGAGAAAACGCGCGTGGCGTTGCTGCTGCTCCTGCTGTTTTGCCAGAAAAAAAGCGCGCGGGTCGAGATTCTGCCGCATGGTTGTTTGCAGCAGTTCAAACAAAGGCAGGCTGCCGCAGAGCCGGCGCGCTTCCAGCAAGTTGGTCTGCACGGTGATGTCGGATGACTCCGACCGACACTGCGCGACCGTGCGAATGCTATGACCGACATCCAAACCAATGTCCCACAAGGTGCCGATGAGTGCCTGTAACTTTTGCTGCAAGCTGTCGTCGGGTTCGGTATCCAGCAAAATCAGCAAGTCAATATCCGACTTCGGATATAACTCGCCCCGGCCATAACCGCCGACCGCCACCAGCGTAATCTGTGACGGCATGGCAAGTTGTAGCCAGATGCGTTGCAGGTATTGGTCGATCAGGCGGCTATGTGCGCCCAACAGGCGTGCCGCCTTGCCCTGCTTCAGGAAAGCCTGCTCCAGACCGAGGCGTTCACCGCGCAATGATTCACGCAGTGCGGCAATGTTAGGCTGGGGGAGGGGTGTCATCGGAAACCGTCAGGACTTCATAGCCGTTGCCGGTCACCAATATCGTGTGTTCGTATTGCGCCGACAGGCTATGGTCTTTGGTGACGACGGTCCAGCCGTCCCCCAGATGTTTGATGTCTTTTTTACCGGCGTTAATCATCGGTTCTATGGTGAAGGTCATGCCCGCTTCCAGTCTCAAACCGGTTTTCGGTTTGCCGTAGTGCAGTACCTGGGGCTCTTCGTGGAAACGCGCGCCGATACCGTGACCGCAAAATTCGCGTACCACGCTGTAACCCAACGGCTCGACCAGGCTTTGTATGGCATGACCGATGTCGCCCAGATACGCGCCGGGTTTGACGGTGCGGATGCCGCGCCACATCGCCTGATAGGTGACCTCGCACAAACGCCGCGCTTGTATCGACGGTTCACCGACAAAAAACATGCGGCTGCTGTCGCCGTGATAGCCATCTTTGATCACGGTAATGTCCAGATTCACAATGTCGCCGTTCTTTAACACTTTGTCGCCGGGGATGCCGTGGCAAACCTGATGGTTGATCGAGCTGCAAATTGATTTGGGGTAGGGCTTGTGTCCGCCGGGCGCATAGTTGAGCGGTGCCGGGATACCCCGCTGCACATTGACAATCAGGTCGTGGCACAGTTTGTCCAACTCGTTGGTGGTGACACCCGCCTTGACGAAGGGGGCGATGTAATCGAGCACCTCACTGGTCAACCTGCCGGCGACGCGCATCTTGCTGATTTCTTCCGGGGTCTTGATGGAAACGGACATATTGTGATTATTTTGGGTTACATTACGGAACGTTCGAGGATAGCATGGCGGTTCTGTTGATGCCAAGGCGCGGGGAACTCCCGCGATGGTTTGATAGACCAATTGCGGCAAATGCAATGCCCGACAACTTTAATAATTGGAGATGATGATGAAAAAACTACTGTTACTTGCCCTGTTACTTTCTTACGGTTTGATTGCGCAAGCGGACGACAAAACCGATCACGCCGAACATCAGCCCGTAGCCGCCGATTCGTCGATGGATCAGGATGGCGAGCATTGCGAGCATGAGGATAAACGCCGCCACGCGCTGGATTTTGACAAGTCTGACAAGAAAAAATGTGACTCGAAAAAACACCACGAGAAGTGCGACACTAAAAAGCATCACGAAAAATGCGATACCGAAAAGTCCCATGACAAACATGGTGACCAGCATGAGCATGACAAAGATCACCCGCATCATCACGATAGCGGGGCGCAATAATTCTTCGCTGCCCGCCTAGCCCGCCCGACTATCCCTGTTTGGCGGGGGGCGCGGATAATCCCGCTTCGCGAACCCCGCGCTCTGCTGTAAAATCCCGCCCCTATGAGTACGCTCCCACTTTCCGTCGTCGTTCCCGTCTATAACGAAGAACAAGGCTTGCAAGCCTTGTTTGATCGCCTGTATCCGGTGCTGGATAGTCTCGGCATCGGCTACGAGGTGCTGTTTATCAACGATGGCAGCCGTGACCGTTCCGCCGCGATATTGCGCAAACAGTTCCAGAAACGCCCCGAGGTGACGCGGGTGGTGTTGTTTAACGGCAATTATGGCCAGCACATGGCCATCATGGCTGGCTTTGAGCAGAGTCGCGGACAGCGCGTCATCACGTTGGATGCGGATTTGCAGAATCCGCCGGAAGACATCGGGCTGTTGCTGGCGAAGATGGACGAGGGGCACGATTATGTCGGCTCTATCCGCCGTCAGCGCAATGACAGTTGGTGGCGGCATGTTGCCTCCAGGGCGATGAACGGATTGCGCGAGCGTATCACCCGTATCAAGATGACCGACCAGGGCTGCATGTTTCGCGCCTATGACCGCAACATTATTGATGCGGTCAACAGTTGCGAGGAGGTGAACACCTTCATTCCGGCACTGGCTTACAGCTTTGCGCACAATCCAAGCGAAGTGGTGGTGGGGCACGAGGAGCGTGCGGCGGGCGAATCGAAATACTCCCTGTACAGCCTGATTCGGCTCAATTTCGATTTGATGACCGGTTTTTCGCTGCTGCCCTTGCAGATATTTTCCATGCTGGGGATGCTGATTTCCCTGTTTTCCGGTGTGTTTTTTGTATTCTTGCTGATTCGCCGTTTGCTCATCGGACCGGAAGCGGAGGGGCTGTTTACCCTGTTCGCGCTGATGTTCTTTCTGATTGGGATTGCACTGTTCGGTATCGGCCTGCTGGGCGAGTATATCGGGCGTATCTATCAGCAAGTGCGCCACCGCCCGCGTTATCTGGTCGAGGCGGTGCTGGAAGCCAAGCCGGAAAGCCCCAAAGCCAAGCGCACCCGCAAGCCAGCCGTTAAAAAGGTTGCCGAACCCTCTTTGTTTACGGAAGAGCAGGCATGAGCAGGGCGGTGCCATCGCGCAACGGTGGGCGCAGCCCCGGTGCGGGCGCGGTGAGTGAGCCGACTATGTCTTCTTGTTTGCGGGAGATGGCCGATGAGTAAAGCGGTCGTTTTTGCCTACCATAACGTGGGTTACCGCTGCTTGTCGGTGTTGCTGGCGCGGGGGGTGGAAGTGGCGCTGGTTGTCACGCATCGCGATAATCCGAATGAAACCATCTGGTTTGAAAGTGTGGCAGGTTTGGCGGCGTTGCACGGTATCCCGACGATTACTCCGGATGACCCCAACACACCGGCGGTGGTGGGGCAGATTGCAGCCCTGCAACCGGATTTTTTCTTCTCGTTTTATTATCGGCATATGTTGCAAGCGGTCTTGCTGGCTATCCCCAAACGCGGCGCGCTCAATATGCACGGCTCACTGTTGCCCAAATATCGCGGTCGCGTACCGGTGAATTGGGCGATTATCCACGGCGAAAGCGAAACGGGCGCGACGCTGCACTATATGACCGAGAAGCCGGACAACGGCGACATCGTGGCGCAGCAGGCGGTCCCCATCCTGCCCAATGACAGCGCGCACGAAGTATTCCAGAAAGTCACTGTCGCCGCCGAGATGACATTGAATGATGTGTTGCCCGCGCTATTGGCGGGGAATGCGCCGCGAATAAAGCAGGACTTGAGCAAAGGCGGCTACTTCGGCGGTCGCAAGCCGGAAGACGGTATTGTCGATTGGTCGCAATCGGCGCAGTCGATACACAATCTGGTGCGCGCGGTGGCACCGCCGTATCCGGGCGCAATGACGCGGCTGATGGGACAGCCGCTGCGTATTTTGCAGACGCTGATGACAAGCTGCACGGCGACCGGCAAGGAGCCGCCGGCGTTCTACGTCAAAGAATCCAAAGCGTATGCCATCTGCGGCAGCGGTGTGCTGCGCGTGCTGCGCTTCGAGTTGCAGGGGATTGAAATGAGCGCGGCAGAATTTGCGGAAAAATTTGGAACGGCAAGATTTGAATTTAATTGTTAAGGAAATCGGAATGAAAAAAGTATTGATACTCGGCGTGAACGGTTTTATCGGCCACCATCTGTCCAAGCGCATCCTCGCCACCACCGACTGGGAAGTTTACGGTATGGACATGAGTACCGACCGTATCACCGACCTGATCGGTCAGCCGCGCTTTCATTTCTTCGAGGGTGACATCACCATCAATAAAGAGTGGGTTGAGTACCACGTCAAGAAGTGTGACGTGATTCTGCCGCTGGTGGCGATTGCCACCCCTTCGACTTACGTGAAGCAGCCACTGCGGGTGTTCGAGCTGGACTTCGAGGCCAACCTGCCCATCGTGCGCGCCGCGGTCAAATACAGCAAGCATCTGGTGTTCCCCTCGACATCGGAAGTTTATGGCATGTGCCACGACGAGGAATTTGATCCGGCGGAATCCGAGTTGATCTGCGGTCCGATCAATAAACCGCGCTGGATTTATTCCTGTTCCAAACAGTTGATGGACCGCGTGATCTGGGGATACGGTATGGAAGGCCTGAACTTCACCCTGTTCCGCCCGTTCAACTGGATAGGCGCGGGGCTGGATTCTATCCATACGCCCAAGGAAGGTAGCTCCCGTGTCGTGACGCAGTTTCTCGGCCACATCCTGCGCGGCGAAAACATCAGTCTGGTGGACGGTGGTCACCAGAAACGTGCTTTCACCCATATCGACGACGGCATCGACGCGCTGATGAAAATCATCGAAAACAAGGGCGGGGTGGCAACCGGAAAAATCTACAACATCGGCAATCCGGTTAATAATTTTGCCATTCGCGATCTCGCCGACATGATGCTCAAATTGGCCAACGAGTATCCCGAATATCGCGATTCCGCCAAGCAGGTGAAAATCGTCGAGACCACCTCCGATGCCTATTACGGCAAGGGTTATCAGGACGTGCAAAATCGCGTGCCAAAAATCACCAATACCTGTGAAGAGTTGGGCTGGAAGCCGACCACCAGCATGGCGGATACCCTGCGCAAGATATTCGATGCCTACCGCAGCCATATCGGCGAGGCGCGCGGACTGGTGGATTGATGCCCAAACAGCTTGCGCTCAAGATTGACGTTGATACCTACCGGGGTACCCGCGAAGGAGTGCCGCGTCTGGTTGAAACCCTGCAACGCCACAACGCGCAGGCAACTTTTTTCTTTACGCTGGGGCCGGACAATACCGGACGCGCCATCAAGCGCGTTTTCCGTCCGGGCTTTCTCGGCAAGGTTTCGCGCACTTCGGTGGTGGAACATTACGGCATCAAAACGCTGTTATACGGTACCCTGCTGCCGGGGCCGGACATCGGGAAAAAGTGCGCCGACATCATGCGCGCGGTGCGCGATGCCGGTTTTGAGACCGGCATTCATTGTTACGACCATATTCGCTGGCAGGATTATGTTGCGAACAAAGACGCGAAGTGGACGCAGCGCGAGATGCAACGCGCGGTAAAGCGTTACACCAAAATTTTCGGGGAAGCACCGCAAGCGCACGCCGCAGCGGGGTGGCAGACAAATCGCCATGCGCTGAGATTAACGCAGCAGCTTAATTTTGATTACAGTTCGGATACGCGCGGCAGCCATCCTTTTATTCCGACTTGGCAGGCCGAGATTATCGCCTGCCCGCAACTGCCCACCACCTTGCCCACGCTGGACGAGTTGATGAACCGCGATGGCATTACCCCGGAAAACATCGCCCAACACCTGTTAACGCTCACGGAAGCGGCACCCGAGACCGGTCATGTTTATACCCTGCATGCCGAGCTGGAGGGGCAGAAATGGATGCCGATTTTTGAGGCCTTGCTGCAAGGCTGGCAGCAGCAAGGCTACGAGCTGGTGTCCATGCGCCAATACTTGCAAGGCTTGCAGGCGGGCGCGCTGCCGCGCCGGGAGGTGGTAATGGGCGGGCTGGCGGGCAGGAGCGGCACACTGGCACTGGCTGCCGACGCCCACTCACACATGGCAAATAATGACGCACACTGAAATCATTTGGTTGGCATCGTGGCCACGCAGTGGCAACACTTTCCTGCGTACCATTTTGTGGCAATGTTTCGGGCTGCGCTTGACCAGTATTTATCCGACTGATGTTGCCGAAAATGACAAACTGGCGGACTACGTCGGACACGCAGACCCTTCACAACTTGCCACCTCCGGCTGTATTCCGCTGGTCAAGACGCACGAACTTCAGCCCAACAATTATCCTGCCATCTATGTCGTCAGGAATGGTCTGGTAGCAACCATGAGTCTGTGGCAATTTTACCGGGGAGACATTCCGCTGGACGCGATAATCGAAGGGCGTCACCGCTTTGGTACATGGGCGAGTCATTTGCAATCGGTGGCAACCGTGGCAGCGGGAGAACACTTTGTTTTTGAGATATGAGGACATGCTCGGCGACTTGACAGCGGTACTATTGCGGATCAGTCAGTTTCTGGAGGTTCCCATCCTGAAGGATAGCGTCCCGGACAGGAATGCGATTGCGAGTGTAGATGGCCGGTTTGTTAAAAGTGCGCAGCATCAGAAACCCGATTTTCCGGTGGAACTGCGGCAATGCTTTGTTGAGTTGAACGGCGCAATGCTCGATAAAACGGGTTACGAGGTTTAATCTCCCTCAAACTCGCACAGCGCGAACACCTTCTTCCCCAGTTTTTCCAATTTTTCCCGTCCGCCGATGTCCGGCAAGTCGATGATGAAACAGCATTCGACAATCTCGCCGCCGGTTTTTTCGATGAGCGTACAGGCGGCTTCCGCCGTGCCTCCGGTGGCGAGCAGGTCATCCACCAGCAGCACGCTTTCACCGTTTTTAACGGCATCGGTGTGCATCTCGATGCGGTCGGTGCCATATTCGAGCTGGTAGTCGTGACCGATGGTTGCGGAAGGTAATTTCCCTTTTTTGCGGATCAGTACCAGACCCTTGCCCAGTGCGTAAGCCAGGGGTGCGCCGATGATAAAGCCGCGCGATTCGATAGCCGCGATTTTGTCTATTTCCACATTGCGATAGCGGCATGCCAGCTCGTCTATGGTAACGCGCAGGCCGATAGGGTCCTGCAGCAGCGTGGTGATGTCGCGGAACATGATGCCCGGCTTGGGGTAGTGCGGGACGGTGCGGATTCTCGATTTGATGGGCATGGCGATTCCTGTTTATCGGGTATTCTTGTACTCTGAAAACTTCTCTCTCACATCGCGCATTTGCTGGCTGGTGAGCAGATGCGGCTCACCGGCTTGCAGGGTGCGCCAATAAATTTCACACAGAAATTCGACTTCGACCGCGACCGCCAGCGCATCGACCAAGTCTGTCCCCAGCGCGATCATGCCGTGGTTGCCCAGCAGGCACGCTTTGCGGTCACGCAATGCTTCCAGCGCGTGATCGGACAAGCTTTGTTCGCCAAAGGTGGTATAGGGGGTGCAACGGATGGTGTCGCCTCCGGCGATGGCAATCATGTAATGCACGGCGGGTATATCGCGGCGCAGGCAGGCAAGGGTGGTGGCAAAGGGGGAATGGGTGTGGATTACCGCGCCGACCTCGGGACGTGCGGCAAGAATGTCGCGATGAAAGCGCCACTCGCTGGAGGGTTTGCCGCCGTGCAACACCCTGCCGCCAAAATCCATGCATACCATGCTTTCCGGTGTCATCCCCGACACGCTCAAGGCGGATGGCGTAATCAATATGGTGTCGCCGTCACGCAGCGCGGCATTGCCGGATGCGCCACGATTAAGCCCCAGCTCGACCAGACGGCGCGAAATATCAAGGAGGTGTTGGCGCGGGTTTGGTTTGCTCATGTTTGTCCTTTCAGAGGATGCGTCGCTTGGTCGGCTGTTAGCCCAGCACACGCCCGGCAACGGCTTGTAGCTTCTCTTTCATTGCCGCATCACGGGCTTCGGGGGCGGTGATGAGTGCGTATTGCAACACGCTGCGACAGGCGCATTCGCCGGCCCGAGTATCCGATCCTATATGCGGTACAGCATGTTTCACCAGTGTCTTGGCTTTGTCGGCATTTTCCAGCAAAACCTTGATGACCTGTTCCACCGTCACATGATCGTGGTCGGGATGCCAGCAATCGTAATCGGTGACCATTCCCACCGTGGCGTAGCATAGCTCGGCTTCGCGCGCGAGCTTGGCTTCCGGCATGTTGGTCATACCGATGACATCGCAACCCCAGCCGCGGTACAGTTCCGATTCGGCAAGGCTGCTGAATTGCGGCCCTTCCATTACCAGATAGGTGCCGCCGCGCACGGCAGCGATGTCCGCCTCTTTTGCCGCCGCTTCGATATGGTCGCCCAGACGCCGGCATACCGGATGCGCCATTGAAACGTGTGCCACCAGCCCCGTGCCGAAGAACGATTTGTTGCGGGCAAAGGTGCGGTCAATGAACTGATTAACGATGACGAAAGTGCCGGGTGGCAGGTCTGCACGCAATGAGCCGACCGCGCTCACCGAGATTACATCGCTGACCCCGGCACGTTTGAGCGCATCGATGTTGGCGCGAAAATTGATTTCGGAAGGAGGAATACGGTGACCGCGCCCGTGACGCGGCAGGAAGGCCAGTTTTACGCCGTTGAGTTCGCCGAACAACAACTCGTCCGACGGTTGACCAAAGGGTGACTCGATTTTTTCCCAGCGTTTGTTTTCCAGCCCGGCAATGTCGTACACGCCGCTGCCGCCGATGATGCCGATACTTGCCTGTGCCATACCGCTACCCCTGTTTTTGACGTGTGGGGATTGAAACAGGAAACCCTGTTTATCTCAAGGTGTTGTGTGACTTTTCTCACAGACGGGTGCCGCTTGACGGTTTTATCATGAGCCGTCGCAATAGCGTGAAAATTTAGTCATCAATCAATATTTTTTAATTCAAAGGAGATCATCATGAAAATGAATGTGGGTAGTATGGATCGCACCTTGCGCATCATAGCCGGCGTCATTCTTGTCGGCCTTGCCGCCACCGGCACCGTCGGTGTGTGGGGCTGGATAGGTGTGGTGCCTTTGGTGACCGGGCTGTTCAAGTTTTGTCCCGCTTATGCGATTCTCGGAATGAGCACTTGTCCGGCGCAGAAAAAATAATTCTTCCCCCTTGCGCCCGACTGAGTTCGGGCGTTTTTTTGCACCCTGTTCCGGGATATTGACCCGATGCCGACCGCCATCGTTTTGGTTGCGCCGGGCAGCGTGGCGGTATTCGTGATGCGGTGTGACAGAAGCATGGCTTGGCCTCCCCATGCGCATATAATCGCGCCATGGAAAGCATGGCACACACCGATCTGAATATCACCGGGATGCACTGCGCATCCTGTTCGGCGCGTCTGGAAAAGGTGTTGAATCAATTACCCGGCGTGCAGGCCTCGGTGAGCATCGCCACCGAGAAGGCGCACATCCATTACCAGCCGCAGCAGACAGCCTTCGAAGACTTGCTGGAGGCCATACAGGGTGCAGGCTTTCAGGCGCATGTGCCGCGCGATTTTACCGCCGAGCAAGCCTTGCGCGACAAAGCGCACCGACAGCAACGCGGCGAATTGTTGATTGCCGTCCTGTTAAGCGCGCCGTTGCTGCTCGAAATGTTGATGATGTTTGCGGGAAGACCGTTGCTGCCGCATTGGCTGCAATTCATGCTTGCCACCCCGGTGCAATTCTGGAGTGGTCGCCGTTTTTACAGCGGCGCGTGGGGCAGTCTGCGCGGCGGCAGTGCCAATATGGATGTGCTGGTGGTACTCGGAACCAGCGCGGCCTATTTGTTCAGTTTGGTGGTGCTGATCGCCAATTTTTTTGATGTGGGAGTCGCTCAGCCGCTTTATTTCGAGGCCAGTGCGACGCTGATCACTTTAATTTTGTTGGGTAAATTCCTGGAGGCGCGCGCCAAACAAAAATCTTCCTCGGCACTGGAGGCACTCATCAACCTGCAACCCAAAACAGCGCATGTGGAACGCGATGGTGTGATGCGGGAACTGGCGGTCGAACAGATGCAGGCGGGGGATGTATTTCTGGTGCGGGCGGGCGAGAGTGTTCCGGTCGATGGCGTGGTAATGGAGGGATCGTCCAGTCTGGATGAAGCCATGCTCACCGGCGAGAGCCTGCCGCAAAACAAAACGGTCGGCGACAAGGTTTATGCCGCAACGCTGAACCAGCATGGTCTGTTGAAATGCCGCGCGCTGGCGGTCGGCTCGCATACCCAGTTGGCGGCGATTATCCGTCTGGTCGAGCAGGCGCAAGGCTCGAAGGCGGCGATTCAAACATTGGCCGACCGCATCTCCGCCGTATTCGTGCCCATCGTCGTGCTCATTGCCGTGCTCACCTTCGCCACATGGTGGTGGCTGTCGGGCAGTGTCGCCATGGCTTTGATTAACGCCGTGGCGGTGCTGGTGATTTCCTGCCCCTGCGCGCTCGGACTGGCAACGCCGACCGCGCTGGTGGTGGCAACCGGACGTGCCGCGCAATCCGGCATTTTGGTCAAAGATGCCGCCGCGCTGGAAGGCGCGCAGCAACTGTCGGTATTGGTGGTGGATAAAACCGGCACACTGACCGCAGGAAAACCGGGTGTGACCGATTTGTTTCCGGAAGGGGAAATCGAGCCGGACGAATTGTTAACAATTGCCGCGATGCTGGCCCGGGCCTCCACCCACCCCTTGTCTCAGGCATTGACCGAACACGCAAAAGAACGGCAGATTGCGCCGGTGACAAGCACCGCTGTCGATGAGGTTTTTGGCAAGGGGTTGTGCGCCGACATGGATGGCGAACGGTATCTGCTCGGCTCGCCGTCTTTTATCTCCGGGCAGGGCGTGCAAATTGACGCGCCGCGCATCGCGGTGTTGCAACAACAGGGCAAAACGGTGATTGCACTGGCGCGCGCCAACAGCTTGCTCGGTTATATCGCGTTCGCCGACCAACTGCGCGGCAGCAGTCGTGCCGCCGTTGCCAGACTGCACGATATGGGCATACGGGTGGTGATGCTCAGCGGTGACAACCAAGCCGTTGCCAGCGCCATTGCGGCACAGGCGGGCATTAAAGAATTTCGCGCCGGAGTACTGCCGCAGGACAAGGCCAGCCATCTGCAATCATTGCAAAGCGGCGGCAAGCGGGTGGGCATGGTCGGCGACGGCATCAACGACGGCCCCGCGCTGGCGGCTGCCGATGTCAGCTTCGCCATGCGTAGCGGCAGTGACATCGCCATTGCGGCAGCAGACATTACCCTGATGCACAACAACCTGATGGGCGTGGTCGATGCCATTTCGTTGTCGCGCGCCACCCTGGGAAAAATACGGCAGAACCTGTTCTTCGCCTTCTTTTATAACGTGCTGGGCATCCCGCTTGCCGTGCTGGGCATGCTCAACCCGGTCATTGCCGGAGCAGCCATGGCAATGAGTTCGGTATCTGTCGTCGGCAATGCGTCACGTTTGAAGCGGTGGCGGGCATCAAGTTGAACGGGTCATGGGCGTGCCGGGTGTCCGTTCGTGCCGAGCCTGTCGAAGCATGAGCGGGCAAAACCTCTCTCCTTTCGGGATAACCAGCGACTTGGCTGACGTTTTTTTGCAGCCTAGTCGAATGGCTGGTAGTTTCACCAGAGGGGCTGGGGTGAGGGAGTGGAATTTGTAGGGTGGAAAAAGCATCGCGTTTCCACCAGTGAGCGATGCTTGGTGGTGGATACGCGCTCGCGCTTTATCCACCCTACTTTTTGCTCGATAATTGACCGTGACATAGTCAATAACAATGACAAAACGGAATGAAAATGAAAGTCGAAACCCTGCGCTGGTGTGGTGACAAGCTGGAGATGATCGACCAGCGTATTTTGCCAGCCGCGTTTGAATATCGGAGTTATGACTCTGCCGCCGCAGTGGCGGAGGGCATACGCGGCATGGTGGTGCGCGGTGCGCCAGCGATCGGTGTGGCGGCGGCCTACGGTGTGGCATTGGAGGCATTGCGCTTATCGGCTATTCCGTTCGCCCCAAGCCTGTCGAAGGGTGAGGGGTGCGATAAACCGATTCCGAACGGAATCCACCCTATTGTCGACACCCATTTCAAAACGGCTATGGAAGCGGGTTTCGCCGTGTTGGCACAAAGCCGTCCGACGGCGGTAAATTTATTTTGGGCGTTGCAGCGGATGCGCGAAGTCTGGGCAGCGGTGGCAACACAAACTCCGCAACAAATCGCGGCGCGACTGCTTGAGACGGCACATGAGATGCTGGCGGAAGACGTCCGTATCAATCGCGCCATGGGCGCATACGGCGCGGCGTTGCTGCCGGACGGTGCGCGGGTGCTGACGCATTGCAACGCGGGTGCGCTGGCAACGGCAGGGTGGGGCACGGCACTGGGCGTATTCCGCTCGGCGGTGGGGGCCGGCAAAAAGATTTCCGTCATCGCCGACGAGACCCGCCCGTTTCTGCAAGGCGCGCGGCTGACAGCCTGGGAGATGGTGCAGGAAAATATCCCGGTGACGCTCATCACCGACAACATGGCGGGTCACATGATGGCGCGGGGCGAAGTGGATGCCGTGGTGGTCGGCACCGACCGTGTCGCCGCCAACGGTGATGTGGCGAACAAAATCGGCACTTACATGGTCGCGGTGCTGGCGCGGCGGCACAACATTCCCTTCTATGTGGCATGTCCGTTGTCCACCATAGATATGAACATTGCCAGCGGTGCGGACATCACGATTGAAGAGCGTTCCGCCGATGAGGTAAAAGGCTTTCGCGATACCCATTGGGCGGCGGAGGGCGTGCGGATACGCAACCCGTCCTTCGACGTGACACCGGCGGAATTGGTGACGGGACTCATCACCGAGAAGGGCGTGGTGATGCAGCCGGATGCGGCAAAGTTGCGCGCGCTGGGAAAAAGTTAAGGAGAGATTGATTGACTCGTCATGCCCGTGCAGGCGGGCATCCGGTTGTTTGATTTGACCGGGTTCCCGCCTTCGCAGGAGCGGCAAAACCGAATAATTCAGTGCGTCCTTAGAGGGTCGTAAACTGTTTCAACGCCCCGGTGTCGGTGATCTCGATGTGTTCTCTGCCCAGTTTCAACCAACCTTGGTCGGCGAACCCTTTGAGCAGGCGGCTGACGATTTCGCGCGCGCTGCCGAGTTCGTCCGCAAGCGATTGATGGGTGGCATGAATCGGGTTGGGTTTGCTCATCAATAATGTTGCCAGACGTTGGTCGAGTTTCTGGAAGGCGACTGCCGAGACCAGTTGCATCAGGTCGGTGAGACGTTCCGAAAACAGGCTGAAAATATAATCGCGGAATGGCTCATTATCGGAAAGCAATTTTTTGAAAGTGGCGGGCGGTAGCACAAGCAACTCGGCATCCTGTTTGACCACGCCGCGCGCCTGATAGTTGGCATGTCCCAGCAGGCAGCTGCTGGTGAGGATGCAGCTCTCTCCGGGGTTGATGCGATACAGTTGCAATTCGCGTCCGCTTGTCGCCGCCTTGATGACATTGATGCTGCCGGACAGCAGCAGCGGAAACCCCTGGCAGGGCTGATTTTCGTTGAACACTACCGTCCCGGCGGGAAGGTGGACTTTGTCCGATACCGCCAATAACGCTTCCAGATCGGTAGCGGGCAGGGCGCGCAATACCGGGTATTGCTGTAGCAGTTGTTCTTGGGTGTCGTCGGCGAACATCGGGAGCAACGTTATTCCGGGCGCATGTGCGGGAACAAAATCACATCGCGGATACTGGCACTGTCGGTCAGCAACATGATCAGACGGTCGATGCCGATACCTTCTCCGGCGGTGGGTGGCAGACCGTATTCCAGCGCGCGCACATAGTCGTTGTCTTTGAACATTGCTTCTTCGTCACCGGCTTCTTTCGCCGCCACTTGTGCATCGAAACGGCGTTCCTGATCTTCCGCATCGTTCAATTCTGAGAAGCCGTTGGCGATTTCCCGCCCGACGATGAATAGCTCGAAGCGTTCGGTAATCTCCGGACGCGCGTCGCTGCTGCGTGCCAGTGGCGACACCTCGACCGGGTAATCGATGATGAAAGTCGGCTCGAACAGGTGCGACTCGGCCAATTCTTCGAACAGGGAAAGCTGCAAGCCGCCGATGCCATCCTTGGGTTGATATTTCGCCTTTAGATCCTGCAATTCATTGACGACAAAATCGCGGTCGTTCAACTGTGCATCGGTGAACTGCGGGTGATATTTCTGAATCGCCTGCACCATGGTCAGCCGGTGGAAGGGTTTGCCGAGATCAAGTTCTTTCCCCTGATAGGTGAGGGTGGTGGTACCCAGTGCCTTTTTGGCGACTTCGCGGAATAACTGCTCGGTGAAGTCCATCAGGTAGCGGTAATCGCGATACGCCTCGTAAAATTCCAGCATGGTAAATTCCGGGTTGTGGCGCGTGGAAAGCCCCTCGTTGCGAAAATTTCGATTGATCTCGAACACCTTCTCGAAGCCGCCCACGACGAGACGTTTCAGATAGAGTTCGGGCGCGATACGCAGATACATTTTCATATCGAGCGCGTTGTGATGGGTCTCGAAAGGCTTGGCAGACGCGCCGCCGGGAATCGGGTGCATCATCGGCGTTTCCACCTCCAGATAGCCGTGACGGATAAAGTATTCGCGGATTGCCTGAATGATGCGGGTGCGTTTTTGAAAGACATCGCGCGCATCCTGGTTGGTAATCAGGTCGAGATACCGCTGGCGGTATTTCTGTTCCTGATCGCTCAAGCCGTGGAATTTTTCAGGCAGCGGACGCAGCGACTTGGTCAGCAGGCGAACTTGCGTCACCCGAATCGAAAGCTCACCGGTCTTGGTTTTGAACAACACCCCGACCGCCCCGATGATGTCGCCCAGATCGTAATGTTTGAAGGCATCGTGCGCGTCTTCGCCGGTGTCGCCATTGCTGATATAGAGCTGGATGCGACCGCTCATGTCCTGCACCGTGGCAAAGCTGGCCTTGCCCATCACGCGTTTCAGCATCATGCGTCCGGCGACGGCGACTTGTATCGCTGTAGCCTCCAACTCCTCTTTTGTTTTTTCAGCGAATTCGCGCTGCAAATCATTCGACAGATGTTTGCGCTCAAAATCGTTCGGGAAAGCAACGCCCTGTTCGCGAATGGCATTCAGTTTGGCACGCCGCTCGGCGATGATCTGGTTTTCATTCTGTGGTGTTGTTTCTGTTGTCATAAGGTCACTTACTGTTGATGATTTAAATTTCAGTTCGGGTTTACTCAGGCTTTTGGGGCACGTACTTCAGGCGCCAGGCCCGATTTTTTGGCACGCCGGATGAAACGTTGATCAAAGCTGAGGAAGGTATTGCAAAAATTTGCCCGGGCAAGATGTAACGCGTCGGCAAAATCCAGGCCACCCTGATAGGCAGTCAACGCGCTCAGCATGATGCCACGATCCTCGATCTGGACATTCTCCAGACCGCAGAGGGACTCGAAAACGCGCTGGATCTCCTTGCGCGGCAGTTCGTAAAAGCCGCGCATCACCCATTCGAACTCCAGCATCACCGATACCGGTACGAACACGGTGTCCGAGAGTGCCGCGATCGCCGCAGGTCGTTGCCTGAGAGATTCGGCATCATCCGCATCGTTGATGAAGAAACGCGCGAGCACGTTCGTGTCGACGGCGTTCACTTCGTTTCCTTGCGTAAGGTTGCCGCTGCATCGAACTCACTCAATTTGCGCGGTTTTCCTTTTGAAGGTGCGGTTACCATGCCGGCGCAAGCCGCAACATTAGCCGGTTTAACTGGTCTGGACACGACCAACCGGATACCGTTCGGTTCCTCGATCATCTCCATTTGCGTACCCGCCATCAGACCCAACCGCCGCCGGATATCGGCAGGCAGTACTACTTGTCCTTTGGAAGAAACGGTCATTGTCGCCATGATGCCCCCGTTGAATCGATTTTCAGGTGAGCATCATAACATAATGACTTACTTGGTAAGATTTTGAAAATTACAAATATCCTTCCTGCTCTCCTTTTTCCCCACGTTGCAGCATCCAGTTCATTAATTCGGACAATATTGAAGGAAGGGTGGGGTTGTTTTTCAGAGAGTCCAGTTGCTTGTAATCTTCTTGGCTCAAAGGCTTCCGCATCCTAAGCATAGCAAGATCTCCAGCGGACATTTTGTGCGGCTGCCAATTCAGTTGACGTTCGCGCCAAAGTTCAGCAGCGTTAAGCAAAATCGCGATACCTGCCGGGTCGGGGTCGCAGGACAGCAGCGCGGGTGCGGGAACGAGGTCGAGCAGCCGGCCCATCGCTTCTTTCCACCAGCCAGGTGGGAAGCCGGGTAGCCAAACGACTGCCTCGTGATCTTCGCGGCGCTTGGCAAGTCGCTCAAAACTGGTGCGGTTCTCGACCAAGACCCAGCGCTGGACTTCGCTGGATACAGCTACAACGGATTTCAGGGTGGAAGGCGTAAGCGCGGAGAAGTCCGGGCTGGCCTCAAGGTCGATTTTGCCATTCGGCAGGTGCAGGGACAGTGGGGCGGCAATCAATAGCAACGGAATATGGCGTTCGATACCGAATTCGGCCAAGTCGAGCAAGCTATTCAGCCAGTCCCATTCGGTATCGCTGATTGATTTGGTATCGCCGCGAGCGAACAGTGCGAAGTCGCGATACGTTCCTTGGCGCAGTTGTTCCTGCCAATCGTTTAGACGCAGGATCAGGCCGCCCCTTACCAGTGCACGATGCGGCGGTAGCCCATCGAGCGCGGCTACAGCAGGCGCGAGTGGCGTGTTGAGCAGCGCCTGTAGCGGAACACGTTCGGTTTGCCAACGTAACGCGTCATCGTCCTTGTCGCGCAGACCGAATAGGGTGCGTAATTGCGGAAGATGCAGTAACTTGATTTGCTGCGGCCACCATTCGCTGAGCCTGTGTTGTTCGGTGACTACTGCCCAGCCATTACGCAGTAACCAGTCGAGCAATGCATCGGCAAGTTGTAGGTTTGTCGTTCCGGCATCCTTGAGTAGCGTTTCCCAGCGGCTGTTACCGCCGCGTTTTATCCAGCGTGCCAGTAATTCGCGGTGCTCGGCAGGAAGGTAGTCGAGCGGCTGCGGTTCGCACGCAGCCATCTTGCGCCGTTTCCGGCAAACCTTGCGCTTGTCTAGCGGCTCGATGCGCCAGTCAGTCATCACGTTTGCGCACCAGCACCTTGACACCGGGTGCCCAGGACTCATCCGGTTTTTTCTTGAAGGTCACCAGCGTCAACATTGAAGGATCGTACACGTTGACGTTGTGAGTGACAGGCGTGGTTAGCAGGTATTGTGCACGGGTGGCCTTGAGGAATTTCGCAACGCGTTCGATGTTGACGATGTCGAGGTGTGCAAAGGGCTCGTCAATAAATACGAAGCCGCCCGGACGAGATTCTTCCATCATCAGGGCCACCAGCAGGATCAATGATTTCATCACCTGTTGGCCACCCGAGGCATCGCCGTCGTTCATGCCCATGAAGCCCTTGTCGTCGAAGTTGAACTTGACTGCGAGGCCGGCCTGCGCCAGTGACAGGTCGTTGTTCTCCAGCATGACCGGTTCATGCTCGACCTTGATGCCGGCCAGTTCGCCCAGCGTACGTGCATTCTTCACATAGCGGTTGACGGTGTAGCGCAGCGCAGCGATGTAGGCTTCGCGCGCAGCATCGGTCTGGCTGCGCGCTGTATTGTTGTCGCGGCGGCGTGTGGCGAGGTCGCTTTCCATGAGTCTATAATCATCGCGTATCTTGTCGCGCAGCATGACAATCGTATTGTCGGTTTCCCATGTTTCTTCGTCGAAACGACGTTCGATCTCATGGATGCGCCGGTCGATGTTGGTCGTGTCACGCCACTCGTCAGCGAGTTGTTGGTTAGCTTCCTTGTTGCACCAGCCTCTGGGCAGGCGACGCAGATTGTCGCGTAACGCCTGCAAGCGGCGAAATTGTTCTTCGCGCCCGGCGCGATTTTCTTTTTGCGCGATTTCCCTGTCCAGAGTGTCAAGTTTGTACTTGAACGTTTGGAGTTTCTCACGCCCCTCCAATACGGCTTTGTCGGCGGATTCCCGTTCCTGTTGTGCCTCGAATAAGGGAATGTCGCGGCGGCGTTGGACCAGTGCATCGTATTGCTGGCGAGCTTCGGCGAATTCCTCGGCACGTGCCGCAAGTTGCGCAGCCGCATCCACGCCGGCCAACTGTGCTTGCTGGGCGCGCAGTCGGATAGTCAGTTCGGATAGTTGGGTGCGTAGCGGCGCGAGAGCCTTGTCTATGCACGCGCGTTGTTCGCGCAATGCTTCCAGCCGGGCGCGACCGAAGCGTGCCTGTTCCGGCGCGGCGTAACGACCGCCGCGCCGTTCGCGCAGATAACCCTGGCGTGTGATCCAGTCTTCGCCGCGTGGCAGCTTGCCGCCTTCGGCAGCGTCCTCGACGCGACGGGTGCGTTCCAGCGTGCGCAGCAGCCATTCCGGCACTGGCTTGGAAAAGCTTACGACTTCCAGCAGTGAATCTTTGGGAGCGAGTCCGGGGGTAATGCAGTCCGGCACGATGAAGTGACGGTAGCGCAGCTTTTCGCCAAGCGCCATCGCTTTCGAGGTGTCCTTGTCGTTGGAGAGTAGTACGAGATGCGCTGAAGGCGCGAGCACAGCCTCGACGGCGGTCTGCCAGGAAGCATCGGTAATTTCCACCACATCGGCGAGCAAGTTGTGCGCGATGCCGGCTTGCTGCAAAGCCAGACGGAAGGCGGTGACATCATGCGGATCGGCGCGGCGGCCGGCAGCCAGGTTTTCCAGCATTTCGTCGAACTGGTGCTGTTTCTGCTCAAGTTCAGCGATGCGCAGACGCAACGCATCGCGTTCATCGGCCATTTTTTCGACCTCGCGCGCATCGGCAAGCTTGCCATCTGCGCTGGCTTTTGCCTGTCGTTCCAGTTGCTGTTGCTGTTCGATGATGGTTTCCCAGCGACCTTCTTTGCGGTTCAATTCGCTGAGTGTTTGTTGTTGCCTTTGCTCGTTTTCGCGGGCCGCCTGTTTGCGTAACTCTGCGGCCTCCTGTGCTTGTTGCTGCACCTGCAATTCCAGTTGCAGGTTCTGCCGCTCAACGCGTTTGCCTGCCCATTCGCGGTATTGCGACTTCAGGGTGCGACGTGCATTGTCTGTTTCGCTGCGTAGCAGATAGTGCTCCAGTCGGGGGCGGATTTCCGAGGTTAGCGCGACCCGTTCCTGATTGAGGTGTTGCCATTCCAGGAAACGGTTCACTTTCTGCTCGTGTTTTTCGAGATTGTTGCCCAGCGCTTCGAGCTGGTTCTGCGCGGCATCCAGTTCGCGTGCGGTATGTTCCTGAAGGTGGCGAGCTTCCTCGTAACGTTCCAGTACTTCCTTGTCACCGAATACGTCAAATACCAGACTGAGAAGCTCTTTGGGCGATAGTTCGCACAGCTTGTCGGTTTGTCCTTGTTCCAGCGATAGCACGCGCGCAATTGCAGGAGAAAGTCCGGCGCTGTGCAGGATGCGCTGGTAGTCGCGCACACCGAATTCTTCACCTTGGGCTTCGATCTCTTGCAGGCTGACCTCGCCGTCGGCAATCCAGTATTTGCGCATCCAGTCGCCGCCTTTTTTGTCGATGCGGCAGGCGAGGGTGATTTTGTCCTGCATATAGGGGATGGCGAAGGGGCGCCGGTCGCTACCTTGCGGGCGCTGGTTGTCCACCACGCCGCGCAGCCAGCAGAAGTCTTCGCCGTTGCGGCGCACGTAGCGCTTGTAGTCGCGTTTCTTCGAGCATTCCAGCGCGAGCAGGGTGCGCATCGCGTCGAGTAGCGTGGTTTTACCTGAGCCGTTAGGGCCTGAGATGGTGACGATGGGTGCATCCAGCGGCAGCTTGAAGCTGCGCCAGTAGTCCCAGTGGACGGTTTCGAGTTCGAGCAGACGGAACATTATTCAGCCTCCGTCGTCGGGCTATCTTGCAGGATGCCGCGTTGTTTCAGCAGGTCGGACAGCGCGCCATTGAGGATGCGCGGGGCCATTTCGGCGTAGTCGAATGCAAGATCAAGCAGTGGGCCTTCGTGGATGACCTTATTCTTGCGCTCGATAAAACCTAGGCGAGATAGTTGCGGCAGCGCGAATTGTTGCAGGCGAGCCTTGCCGCCCAGCAGCTTGCCGTAGTCTTCCAGCAATACGTTCTCTGCGATGCCGCGCGAGGCCTCGTGAGCCTTGGGCGTGAGCTTCATGGTTTCGAACAGTTCGCTCTGCGCCTCTGCTTGCGCGTCTTCGCCCGCTAACTGACGCTCGCGCTTGGGCAAGATGATAAGCGCCCACAGGATGACCAGTAGCGCGACCGCATCCTTGGGCAGGCCGATATTGCTGGCCTGCCAGGTGTCGTTCTGCTCGAAGACCGCGTTTTCGCATTCGCGCGTGAGTGCGATGCCGATGTAGGAAGAAAATGGGTGGGCAAGCAGGCGCAGGCCGCTGTCGGCGAGACGTTGCTCCACTTCGTCTCGGAAGCCGGAATCGATCAACAGGCGACGTACCTCGGCATCTTCGCGCAGCAGGTGGCGTTGCGCTAGCAGACGTGCAATCAGTTGTGCGGCGTGATCCCGGTTCATGGTTGTTTCTCCTGATGAGGTTCTATCTTGCCCCCGCTCATCGCAGCGACTTCGTCGCGCCCGATGGATTGCAATTCGTTGCCGTCGTCCCAGCGGATGTGTAATGGTAAATCCGCTAATGGCGCAAGTTCCGGGTCGACATTTTGCTCGCCGAGGAAGGCCAGCAGCGACAGGCGGTACGAGGCATCGGCGAAGTCGCCGCCGACGATACCGTCGGCAAGCGCGAGCTGTGTATCCAATCCGGACAATAAACGTGTCAATGCAGCCAGTTGCGGCGGCGGTTCGAACGGGATGTTGTCGACGTATTCGACATCGGCCGGCGCGGGCATCGTGGAGATGCGGCGGCCTGGCCGATCGCGTTCAATGAATTCCTCAGTGTTGTCTGCCATCACATCGGGCAGGATGAAGGTGGTCTCCGGGCAGTAAACGAGCTGCCCGGAGGCGAGTTCGGCTAGCTCGTCGATGCTGCGAAGCATGAGCCATGCAGCGAGTTCTGTCGAGCTGAGACCGCCATTCGATAAGTGTACCTGCTGGCGCGCAATTTCGGCCAGTTCGCGCTGGAATACCGAAGACATGCGCATCAACCTCGACTGGCGCTGACCGATCTGTTGCGACAGTTTCCAAGTCACTTCATCGAGTCCATCGCTCGCGAGGTTGCCCATTACCTCGTTGCCCTTGTCCATCCATTGCTGTACCGACGCGAGCTTGCTTTGTGCTTCGCGCAAGCGGAATTCGGAACCGGATGCGACTGCCTGGGTAAACTCGCCTTCCAACTCGGATAGCCGGGCCAGCAAGTGCGCAAGGTTTTCCGGCGACAGCTTGCCGACGGCAGAGCCTGCGGCGATTTGCGCAGCGAGGAAGCCCAGTTCGCCGTCCTGTTCAGCACCGAAAGACAGCAAGCTGGAAAGTGCCGACAGCACCATGCGCCCGGCGGCGGAAAGCTGGTATACGCGGCGTTCGGAATCCCAGCGCAGTAGATCGTGTTCGCGCAATCTGCCCAATACAGTATTGAGCTTGGCCTCGGCGATGAAGGAGAAATGTGAAACCAGTTCGCGCGGCGACCATTCGGGTGCGTCGGCGCGCAGGCCGATTTCGCGCAGCACCATCAGGCGTACCAATACCTCGTCGTCTCCTCCCCGGAACAAAGCAATCATTGCACCGATCAGCGGTCGTGCGGCGAACAGCGGGAAGAACTGGGGTATGTCAGCGGGTTCAATTCCGGCAACGAAAAGCTCGGAAAGCGAATCTTCGTTCCGGCCCGACATACTTAAACGCCCTGTTTTAGGCTGGCCGAGATGAAATCGTCCAGGTCGCCGTCCAGCATACCTTGGGTATTGCCGACTTCGTAATTGGTGCGCAGGTCTTTGATCCGCGATTGGTCCAGCACATAGCTGCGGATCTGGTGTCCCCAGCCGATGTCTGACTTGGTGTCCTCCAGTGCCTGTTTTTCCTCGTTGCGTTTGCGTAGCTCTTCTTCGTACATGCGCGACTTCAGCATGGACATCGCCTCGGCGCGATTTTTATGCTGCGAGCGGTCATTCTGGCATTGCACCACGATGCCGGTCGGGACGTGGGTGATACGCACCGCCGAGTCGGTTTTGTTGATGTGCTGACCGCCCGCGCCACTGGCGCGGTAGGTATCCACGCGCAGGTCGGCGGGGTTGATGTCGATTTCGATGGAGTCGTCCACTTCGGGATAGACGAATACGCTGGAGAAAGAAGTGTGACGGCGGTTTCCGGAATCGAACGGTGATTTGCGTACCAGGCGGTGCACGCCGGTTTCGGTGCGCAGATGGCCGTAGGCGTATTCGCCGACGACTTTGATGGATGCGCCTTTGATGCCGGCAACTTCGCCGTCGGATTGTTCCAGCACTTCTACCTGGAAGCCTTTGCGCTCGCAATAGCGCAGATACATGCGCAGCAGCATCGAGGCCCAGTCCTGAGCTTCGGTGCCGCCGGAGCCGGACTGGATGTCGATGAAGCAGTTGTTCGGATCCATCGGGTTGGAGAACATGCGGCGGAATTCCAGTTCTTCGACGCGTTTCTCGACATCTGCCACATCGGTGGCGATGCTGAGCAGGCTTTCGTTGTCGTTTTCCGCCTGCGCCATGTCGAAAAGTTCGCCCGCGTCGGTGAGGTCTTGCTGGATTTGCGTCAGTCCGAGCACGATGGTTTCCAGCGCTTTGCGCTCCCGCCCCAAATCTTGGGCGCGTTTGGCATCTTCCCAGATGGCGGGGTCTTCGGCGAGCGCGCCGACTTCGACTAAACGTTCTTGTTTGGCATCAAAGTCAAAGATACCTCCGCAATTCATCGCTGCGGGCGGTCAAGTCCTGTAGCTGATTGGCAATGGTGTTGAGTTGTTCGGCTTCCATGATTTTGTCCCGGGCGTGCTGCCGCTAAAAGGCGGCAATTATAACGTAAGGTGGTTGCTGCCACCTCGGGCTGGTCGTGAATAACCTTCGTCAGCGTTCCTTATATTCCAATTCAATCGTGCCGCTGATTTGTACGCTCATACGGCTTTCTCCGCCGGAAAATTCCGGGGCGGCCTCAGCCATCGCCATGCCGCGAAGCATCGGCATGGGGCGTGGTGGTGCGCCGTTGTTATTGATGGAGAGTTGGACGGTTTTATAATTTTTTGCGCCCATGGCATGACGAATCGCATCTGCGCGCAGTTGGAAAGATTTAATCGCCGTGCTGATGAGGTCGTTTTCGATGGTGGCACGGGTGTCGGCGGCGACGGTAAATTGCAAGTTTCCCAGTTGCATGGTGTTTTGCAGTTGCATGATGAGTTCACCTGCGGCCTTGAAATCGCGGCTTTCCAAACGCAGTTCACCGTGGCCGCGCCAGGTGTCGATTTGGTTGCGCTTGCTATATACCGGGTAGGTGCGCTGTTGTCCGCTGCTGGTTTTGACGGTGTTGAAGGTGCGCGCTTTTTCCAGCGCATCGTTGAGCGTGAGATTGAGTTGCCGTGCGACTGCGGCAGGTTGGGTATTTTGTATCTCGACACCGAGGGTGGCGACCAATAGATCGTTGTCGATGTCACGCGCGGCTTCCACTTGAAAATCAACACGGTTGTAAGTCAACGGTTCAGCCGGTGCCGTGGGGGCGGTGAAAATCAATGTGACGAGCAATAGCTTGCGCAGCATGGTGTTATCCTTCCGAAGGAGTCCGCAAGCCGCATGGTAATTCAAAATGTACGGGCGGGCAGATTTTGATTTGACGCTGTTTGCGTTCGCTGCCCATAATCGGCGCAGTGTATTCGAGGATGAGCCATGACGACGATTAAGCAGCAGGACTTCATAAACAGCATCGCAGACGCGCTGCAATTCATCTCCTATTACCATCCGGCGGACTATATCAAGGCACTGGGCGCGGCCTATAAACGCGAGGAATCGCCCGCCGCCAAGGATGCAATGGCGCAGATACTCACCAACTCGCGCATGTGCGCCATCGGCAAGCGCCCGGTTTGCCAAGATACCGGCATCGTGGTGGCCTTCGTGCGCATCGGCATGGGTGTGCGCTGGGAAGGCGCGACGCTGAGCATCGCCGAGATGGTGAACGAAGGTGTACGCCGTGCCTACCTGTTGCCGGACAATGTGCTGCGCGCCTCCATCGTCAGCGAGCCGGCTGGCAGGCGCAAGAACACCGGCGATAACACGCCGGCGGTGGTGCATTTCGAGGTCGTGCTGGGCGACAAGGTGGAGGTGCGCATCGCGGCCAAGGGCGGCGGCTCGGAGAACAAGGCGCGATTCGCGATGCTCAATCCCGGCGACGATGTGGTGGAGTGGGTGGTGGGACAACTGCCCGGCATGGGTGCGGGCTGGTGTCCGCCCGGTCAGCTGGGCATCGGCATCGGCGGCACGGCGGAGAAGGCGATGCTGCTGGCGAAGGAAGCGCTGATGGAGCCCATCGACATGACGGAACTGAAGGCGCGCGGCGCGCAGAACCGCATCGAAGAATTGCGCATCGAGATATACGACAAGGTCAACGCGCTCGGTATCGGCGCGCAGGGCCTGGGCGGGCTGACCACGGTGCTCGACGTGAAGATCCTCGATTACCCGACCCATGCGGCTTCCAAACCGGTTGCGATCATTCCCAATTGTGCCGCGACACGGCACATTGACTTCGAGTTGGATGGTAGCGGTGTCGCGCAGTTCACGCCGTCCAAATTGGAAGACTATCCCGACGTACACTGGAAACCGTCGGTGGATGCACGCCGCGTCAACCTCGACAGCATCACTCGCGCCGACATCGCAAAATGGCAGCCGGGTGAGACGCTGCTGCTCTCCGGAAAATTATTGACGGGACGGGATGCCGCGCACAAACGCATCTTGGAGATACTGGCGAAAGGCGAAAAACTGCCGGTGGATTTTAGCGGGCGCTTCATCTATTACGTCGGTCCGGTTGACCCGGTGCGCGACGAAGTCATCGGTCCCGCCGGTCCGACCACCGCCACGCGCATGGATAAATTCACCGACACCCTGCTGGAGCAGACCGGCCTGATCGGCATGATAGGCAAGGCCGAGCGCGGCAAGGTTGCGATCCGGTCCATCAAGCAGCACGGCGCGGTGTACCTGATTGCGATAGGCGGCGCGGCCTACCTGGTTGCGCAGGCGATCAAGAAATCCAGGGTCGTCGCCTTCGCCGACCTCGGCATGGAAGCGATCTATGAATTTGAGGTGGAGGACATGCCGGTGACTGTCGCGGTGGACGCCAACGGTTGCTCGGTGCATGAGATCGGCCCGGCGAAGTGGAGTGAGCGGATAGGGGCGATTCCGGTAAAGATGGTTTAGATGGGCTGGCTGTAGGCGGTGAAGTTTGATTGATGTATGATGCGCGATGTCTGATGCAATAAAACGAGAGGTGCAAGATGAGAACGACTTTATCCATTGATGATGACGTGCTGGCCGCAGCGAAAGGACTGGCCGCCTTGCAACAGAAGAGTGTCGGAGAGGTGATCTCGGAGTTGACGCGCCAAGCTCTGCGCCCCGGTGTGCAAAAGGCCAAAGCGCGCAATGGCGTGCCATTGTTGGCCGTCGGAGCCAAAGCAAAGGCTGTCACACCGGAGCTGGTGAAACAACTGCATGATGAGTTGCCGGGATGACCTACCTGCTTGATGTGAACGTGCTGATCGCATTGATCGATCCTTCACACGTTCAGCACGATGCGGCGCATGACTGGTTCGCCAAGCTCGGAAAGAAATCATGGGCGACCTGTCCGCTGACAGAGAACGGTGTCATGCGCATCATCGGCCATGCACGCTATCCCAATTCACCCAGCACACCCGCCGCCGTTGCGCAATTGATGGCTGGCCTGTGCGCACTGCCGGGGCATGTGTTCTGGCCTGATGATATCAGCTTGCTGAATGCCGACAAGATCGACGCATCCCGCATTTTAAGCTCAGCCCAAGTCACCGACAGCTACCTGCTGGCACTGGCCTGCGCCCACTGCGGCAAGTTGGCAACCTTCGATCGCCGTCTGGTGGTGGATGCGGTGCGCGGCGGGGCAAGGGGATTGCATCTGATTGCTTAAGGGAAGCTCTGATTAAGTTGTCGTTTCCGCGAAAGCGGGAACGACAAAACCAGACTTGTTCAGAGTTTCCTAAGCGTGACCACGGCATCTTTTGACGCATGATTTGAAAAATTGACACCCCTTGGACAGGATTTTGAACCATTGCGCTGTCGGGTGGTCAGGTGGTGCCTTAACGCTGCTCCTTACCACCTATTAATCCCCATATGTTCACTTTCAATACACAATTCTTGCCGATACGCTTGATACTTGCGTTGGCATTCCTCAGTTTGTTGGCGGCTTGCGCCGGTCCAAAATACACCGTGGACGATGGTCGTCAGGTGAATGAAGATTTGCTGGGCAACATCCGTGCTTATGGTTTGGGCGAGCGGGCGTTGCGCCCGGCGATTGCGCGCACTGCGGTGTTGAGCGATTCGGGATGCGATACCCAATGGGAGTTGCCATTTTCCCTGTCTAGCAGCTATGAGGCGAGCAAGGATGACCGTGTGGCCTGGGTGCGGGGTTTGGGTGTGGACGAGCGTTTGACGGTGGTGGCCGCAACCGCCGACAGCCCCTTGCAGCCGCCCGACAAGATTGAGGAAATCGGCGGTTTTGCATCCGAAAACAGCGAAAAAATGTTGATTAAGCTGTTGCGGCGACGCGATACCGGACGCGCGTTTGAAGTGCGCCTCGCCACGGGCAAATCGGTGACCGTTACCCCGTTTGAAGTGTGCAGAGGTTACGCACGGCTGGCATCTCCCAACGCGGCTGCGGAGCAGAGTTACCACTGGCTGTTTAGTACCCATCCGCTGGACGTGGTGCGCGCCGGCTTGAGCGCGGACGAGGCATTGTGGATGGTGCTCTGGGGGCAAGGAGTCTCGGAGGAGGGCGGCGTGCGCATGAAAGCTTACGACTATGGCAGCACGACAATCGGCACTTTATACAGCCTGTTTACGATAGGCACCGGCATTCAGGGCGCGTCCCTGGCTGCAGAAGCGGCGGGTCGTGCAATCGCCAAGTCGGTTGCCACGGACATCATTACCGGAGAACTCATCGGGCAAGCGGCGGCGGCAGGCTGGGACAGCGCACATCAGTTCAGCCGCGAACAGGCGGTTACCGCGATGCAACAGTCGGCAGCCAACAGAGCTTCGTTGGGCGGAGTCTCGTGGGCGGCGGCCAGTGTCTTCGAGGAAGCCGATGCGTGGGCGTATCGGCGCATGGCGCAACTTGATGCGAATCCCTTGGCGGCTTTTTCATTGCATCAAAAGCTCATTGAACGGGGATACACCGCCAATGCCATGGTGCTGGATCAGGAACGGTTACAGGCACTGGGTTCAGCGGTGGCGGCGGCAGGTAAGCGTGAAGAGATGGTTGCAATCCTGAAAGGGCTGAACCCCGAAGGATTGCAACCGGGTGAATTTGATGCGGCACCTGTCCCGACGACTGAAATGTCCATACCCGGAAAATAACACTGCGCCAATCGCCATTGCCAAAAGGCTTTACATGGATTTTTCGGCATTATTTTTTTATGATGCGCACATGTTTTTGCCGCTATTTTCAGGAGTTGGGGGAAATATGCCGATTAAGTCGTCATTTCCTTGGCGGCTATCCCCGGTTTACGAAAGAATCCTTGCACGATGAGTGTCCCCAGCAAGCACCGCATTCAGGACGAACCCGCTTTCGTGCTGCACAGTTACCCGTATCGTGAAACCAGTATGTTGTTGGAGGTGTTCAGCCGCCAGTACGGTTGTGTCGCCCTGGTGGCACGCGGGGCGCGGCGGCCACGCTCGGCATTGCGCGGTTTATTGATGAATTTTCAGCCCTTGCAACTGAGCTGGTTTGGCAAGCATGAATTGCGCACGCTGCATAGCGCGGAGTGGCAGGGCGGGCAGCCGCAGTTGCAGGGTACGGCGTTGTTGTGTGGTTTCTATTTGAACGAGTTGCTGATTAACCTGGTGGCGCGCGATGACCCGCACGAACAGTTATTCGATTATTACCGTGCCACCTTGCACCGGTTGGCTCACGAAAGCGACCATGCGGCAACCTTGCGTTGCTTTGAGAAACATTTGTTACAGGAACTCGGTTACGCCTTGCAGTTGGATCGTGAAGCCGGGACTGGCAGGACGGTAGAGGCGGAAGTCTGCTATCGTTACGCCGTCGAGCGCGGGGTGTTGCCCGATGACGATGCCAGCGGCGGCTTGCCGATACGCGGTAAGACCTTGCTGGACATGGCGGCGGACGAGTATCGCGATCCGACCACGGTGCAGCAAAGCAAACAGTTGATGCGGCTGCTGCTGAATCATCATTTGGGCGGTAAAACACTGCACACACGGGAACTGATTAAGGATCTGCAAAAAATATGAAACTGGGACTGAATATCGACCACGTTGCCACCCTGCGCCAGGCGCGCGGTGCGCGTTATCCGAACGTGGTGCGCGCCGCGTTGATTTGCGAGGAGGCGGGCGCGGATGCGATTACGCTGCATCTGCGCGAGGACAGACGCCACATTCAGGATCGCGATGTGGAGGTGCTGCGCGACATGCTGCAAACGCGGATGAATCTGGAATGCGCGGTCACCGGGGAGATGATTGCCAACGCATTGCGCCTGAAGCCGCATGATCTGTGCCTGGTGCCCGAGCGTCGCGAGGAACTGACGACAGAGGGCGGGCTGGACGTGGTGCGCTACTTTGATGTGATTCAATCCGCGTGCGAGCGTTGTACGGCAGCGGGCATCCGTGTGTCGTTGTTCATTGACCCGGATCCCAAACAAATTGACGCGGCGCAGCGCAGCGGCGCGCCGGTGGTGGAGTTGCACACCGGAAAATATGCCGATGCCGACAGCGTGCCCGATCGCCGCCAGGAACTGGAACGCATACGCGTTGCGGCGGCTCATGCCCATGCGCAGGGCTTGCAGGTGAACGCCGGGCATGGTTTGCATTACCACAATGTGCAGGACATTGTTGCCATCCCCAATCTGGTCGAACTCAATATCGGTCACGCGGTGATTGCCGAATCGGTGTTTATCGGGCTGGATGCGGCAGTGCGGCGTATGAAGGCGCTGCTGGTTTGATGCGGAGCGGGTCGCTCATGCGCTTGTTTCGAAAAGTTCGGTACGCGCGGAGACTGAAGCGGTGATTTTCGGCATCGGTACGGATATCGTCGAGTACGCCCGCATTGACGATATTTGGCAGCGTCATGGTGACCGTTTTGCCGGGCATGTCTTGAGCGAACGCGAATTTCCGGAATTCAAAAATAACGCCCATCCGGCGCGTTTTCTGGCGAAACGTTTTGTCGCCAAGGAGGCTCTCGCCAAAGCCGTTGGCAGCGGTCTGAGACACCCGGTCAGTCTGCGGCGTATCAGTGTCACCCACGACGGCCTCGGCAAACCGGTATTCCAATTCGATACGCTGCTGAACAACTATTTGGCGCAGGCCGGGGTCTCTGCCCATCACCTTTCCATCAGCGATGAGCGCGGCCTGGCGGTTGCTTTCGTGGTGCTGGAAGGACGGTAGTGTTTGCCTTAGACCGCCATGCCTGCGGCATATCCCGAAGCCCACGCCCACTGGAAGTTATAGCCGCCCAGTTGTCCGGTGACATCCACGACCTCCCCGATGAAATACAAGCCCGGTACGTCGTTGGATTGCATGGTTTTGGAAGACAGCGCGCGGGTATCGACACCGCCGCAGGTGACTTCCGCCTTGCTGTAACCGACAGTACCGGAGGGTGTGATTTGCCAATCCTGTAATTGCGCGGCAATCGCGGCAAGTTGTTTTTCCGAATATTGCTTGAGGGGTTTGTTCTGGAAAAATTGTTCGCACCAAATATCGGTAAATTTTTTGGGTAGAAATTGCGCGAGAAAGTTGCTCAATAGCTTGGTGCCGGTGCGCTCGGCAGTCAGTAGTGCCGCAACATCATGATCGGGCAACAGGTTGATATGCAGTGCTTGCCCGGGTTGCCAATACGAGGAAATTTGCAGAATGACCGGGCCGCTCAGGCCGCGATGGGTGAACAGCATGTCTTCGCGAAACGACTGTTTGCCGAAGCTCACCGAGGCCTGGAGCGAGACACCGGCGAGATCTTTGTAGGCTGCCCAATCATCCGGCGTGAAGGTCAGCGGGACTAATCCCGGTCTGAGCTTCACGATGGGAAGACCGAACTGTTCGGCGATTTGATACCCCAGTGGCGTTGCGCCAATCTTGGGGATGGAGAGTCCGCCGCAAGCGACCACCAGCGATGCGCAGCGGAAGTCGCCGTGATCGGTGCCGACTTGAAAGCCGTCCCCGTGCCGGACGGATGCAATGTTGCACCCCGAACGGCGTTGCACGCCAGCGGCCTCGCATTCGGTTCTGAGCATGGTAATGACGGCCTCCGAGCTGTTATCGCAAAACAACTGACCGAGTGTTTTTTCGTGATAGCCGATGCCGTGTTTGCTTAACAGCGCGATAAAGTCTTGCGGGGTATAACGCGCCAGCGCGGAACGGCAAAAGTGCGGATTGGCGGACAGGTAATTTTCCGGTTTGGCGTTGAGGTTGGTGAAGTTGCAGTGCCCGCCGCCGGAAATGCGGATTTTCTCCGCCAGCTTTTTGTAGTGGTCGATCAGCAGCACGCTGCGCCCACGTTTTGCCGCTTGTATCGCGCACATCATGCCCGCCGCCCCCGCGCCAATAATCAATACATCTGTTTTCATCGTAATAGTTCCCGGGTAACTTCGTTTTGGCATGGCTCATTACGCTCAACGATGCTGATGTTTTGCAGCGTGGTGTGGGCGATATTGCGCAATGCTTCGGTGGTAAAAAATCCCTGATGTCCGGTAATCAGTACATTGGGAAAGGTCAGCAGACGCTCGAATACATCGTCTTGTATCACTTGGTTGGACAAATCGCGAAAAAACAAATCACCTTCCTGTTCATACACATCCAATCCCAAATAGCCGATCTTTTTTGATTTAAGCGCGGCGATTACGGCAAGCGCGTCGATTACGCCGCCGCGACTGGTGTTGATCAGCATAACACCGTGCTTCATCTTGGCGATTGCCGCACTGTCAATCAAATGGTGGGTTTGCTGGTTCAGCGGGCAGTGTAGCGTGATGATGTCACTGTTTTGATACAAGGTTTCCAATTCGACGTATTGCGCACCGAGACGCTCGCAATCGGGATTGCGGAAAGGATCGTATGCCAGCAGTTGGCAACCGAATCCGTGCAAAATTTGCGCGACAGTTGCACCGATCCGCCCGGTGCCGATGATGCCCGCGGTTTTTCCACGGAGATCAAAACCGAGCAAGCCATCCAGACAAAAATTGCCGTTCCGTACCCGGTTATAGGCACGGTGTATGCCACGGTTCAGCGACAACATGAGGGCGATGCTGTGTTCTGCCACCGAGCTGGGCGAATAAGCGGGGACGCGCACCACCCTGATGCCCAGGCGACTCGCCGTTTGAATATCGACGTTATTGAATCCGGCGCAGCGCAATGCGATCAGGCGCGTGCCGTGTTCCGCCAGCGATTGCAAAACCGGGGCATTGAGGGTGTCATTGACGAACACGCACACTGCCGGAAAATCCGCCACCATCCGGCAAGTTTCCTCGCATAAGCGCGATTCGAAAAATACCAAATCGTGAGTGCCATCCCGGTTGGCTTCCTGTAGAAACTGTTTATCGTGCGGCTGCGCGCTGCAAATGGCGATTTTCATGGTGTGAACTCAGTTTGAGGTGTGCGGGGAACCCCCCCCTTGTAAAATACTACGGAGTCATCAGGCAAGTCCAACTGATGAAGTACAATTCGCTTCGCCGGGGTGTTGGTCATACGACACGCCATGGGTGTTAAACAATGGGATGGGATTACGCTTGACTGTAACGACGGGCACACAACTACCGCTGCATCCGGTTGCACATATTCACGGCGAGCCGTTGCTGGATTTGCCTCAGGATTTGTATATTCCGCCGGATGCGCTGGAATTGGCACTGGAAAATTTTCACGGCCCGTTGGATTTGTTGCTGTACCTGATACGCAAACATAATCTCGATGTGCTGGATATTCCCATGGCGGAATTGACGCGCCAGTACATGAGCTACATCGAGGTGATGCGCCATCGTTTGGAGCTGGCGGCGGAGTATCTGCTGATGGCGGCGGTGCTGGTCGAAATCAAGTCGCGCATGTTGTTGCCGCGTCCTCCCAAAGTGCATGAGGGTGATGACGACCTCGATCCGCGTGCCGAACTGATGCGACGTCTGCTGGAATATGAGCAAATCAAACTGGCGGCACAACAACTCAACGAATTGCCGCAGGCCGGACGTGATTTTCAGGTGGTGCAGGTATTGATCGAGCGCACGGTTCGGGAGCGTCTGCCCGATGTTGGTGTGGAAGATTTGCGCCAGGCATGGCTGGGTTTGCTGACCCGAGCCAAACTCAACAAGCACCACACTGTGCGCCGCGAACAACTGTCGGTGCGCGAGCAAATGACGCATGTGTTGCGCTGCCTGAAATCGGGAGAGTATCTGCCATTCGAGCAGCTCTTCGATGTGCGGGGCGGCATACCCAAGCTGGTGGTGACTTTCATTGCCATCCTTGAGTTGGCCAAGGAATACCTGATTGAAATCCAGCAAAGTGAAACCCTGGGGAGTATCTATGTCCGAAGCAATTCAACCATTGACGCGGCCTGAACCGCAGACCGGCGAGGAGGTCATTGCGACCGATTTGTTCGGCGGCACACTGAGCGTTGCACAATTCAAAACGGTGCTTGAGACGGCATTGTTGACTTCCACCGAACCGCTTTCCCTGACCGAATTAAAAAAGCTGAGCGAGGTGTCGCTGGACAATCGCCAGATGGAAGCGTTGCTGCAAGAGCTGGCGCAGGATTGGCAAGGTCGCGGAGTGGAGTTGACCCGCGTGGCGAGCGGTTGGCGTTTTCGCGCCAAAGCGGAAATGCAGCCGTATCTGGACAGGCTTAATCCGCAGAAGCCGCCGCGTTATTCGCGCGCGGTACTGGAAACACTCGCCATCATCGCCTACCACCAGCCAGTGACGCGCGGCGACATAGAAGAAATTCGCGGTGTGGCGGTTGCCGCGCAGATTCTGCGGACACTGGAGGCGCGCGCCTGGATTGAGGTGATTGGCACGCGTGATGCGCCCGGCAAACCCGAGCTGTTTGCCACCACCCAATTCATGCTGGATGACCTGAATCTGAATAGCTTGCAGGAACTGCCGCCGTTGCAGGAGATTGCCGGCCTGCTCGCGCAAGATACCCCGGCAACCTGATGAAACTGGTTCAGTCCCGCGACAACCCCCTGTTCAAACAGCTGCTCAAGCTGACCGCATCGGCACGTCGGCGCAACGAGGCAGGGCAAACCCTGCTCGACGGGGTGCATTTGCTGCGTGATTATCTGGATAGCGGTAAACAGCCGCAACAGGTTTTATTGAATGCCGCTGCGCTGGTCAATGCAGAGATTGCAACACTGCTGGCGCGGCTGAGCGACAGTGTGCCGATCCAACTGGACGGCAAACTGTTCGCCGAGCTCAGTGAGCTGAAAACGCCCAGCGGCATCCTCGCGCTCATCGCCATTCCGCAGGCAGACAGCCCGCTTCCGACCAGCCATTTTGCGTTGTTGCTGGAGGACATTCAGGATCCCGGCAATCTCGGCTCGATGCTGCGTTCCGCAGCGGCGGCAGGGTGTGATGCGGTATTTCTGTCTCCGGGCTGTGCGGATGTCTGGTCGCCCAAAGTGCTGCGCGCCGCCATGGGCGGACATTTCGCATTGCGAATTTACGAGCATGAGGATCTGCCCGGCATCGCCACAGCGTTTCGGGGAACTTTGCTGGCGGCCAGCCTGCAGACCACGCACAGCCTGTACGATTGCGACCTGCGCGGCAACATCGCGTTCATGGTCGGCAACGAGGGAGCGGGGCTGTCGGCGGAGTTGTTGGCTTGCGCCACTCGACAGGTCGCGATTCCGATGCCGGGCAGGGTGGAGTCGCTGAATGCGGCTGCGGCGACGGCGGTTTGCCTATTCGAGGCGGTGCGGCAAAGAACGGGAAAGCTGACGCAGGTTTTGTAACTGCATCGCGTCCGCTAAAGGACGCACTGATTAAGTCCGCTCGCATTGAGCTTGTCGAAATGTGAATGGATTTTTGTGCTTCGACAGGCTCAGCACGAACGGAAATCAAGTTCAACTTGTGCCGGATCAATATTCGCTTCTGACTCGCGAGACTCCTGGGAAATTTTCACTGCGCCATAGACCCTCAGTCTGGCTTGCCAGCCTGTATCCACACCCTTGCAACTGCATCGCATTTGTGGCACTTGACCGGATACGCCATTGGCGTATATTTGCAACATGATTTTTATCGAACCCCCGACATTTACGCGCCTGATTGCCGACCTGCTGGACGACGATGAGTGCGCGAAGATGCAAACGGAACTGGCCACACCCGGATGCTGGCGACCTCATCAAAAACGGCGGTGGCATCCGCAAGCTACGCTGGAAACGAGCCGGAACGGGCAAGAGTGGTGGCATACGGGTGATTTATTACTGGCTCACCGAAGACAACCAGATTTTAATGCTCGTAGCCTACCCCAAGAGTGTCAAAGATAATTTGACAGATAAGGAAACTGCGATTTTGCGCAACCTCGTAAAGGAGTTATAAAAAATGGACAAGGCACTTTTTGAATCTCTCAAGCAAAGTTTGAAAGAAGCAGGTGCTATTCGCCGTGGCGAACTTACAACTGAGCGCGTGACAGAAATCAGCGCACCCGACGTGAAGGCAGTTCGTGCCAGAGTTGGTCTGAGTCAGAGCGAATTCGCCCAACTGATAGGCGTAAAAGTGGCAACGCTCAGAAACTGGGAACAACACCGTCGCCAACCCACCGGAGCGGCAGCCGCATTGCTGGCAATTGTTGATAAAGAACCCGAGGCCGCACTCCGCGCATTGCACTCGTAACAAGTCAGAGAAGGTTTCCGGTTGGCTGCATAGCAGAAATATGGCACAACCCAAAACAAAAAGGGTCAGCGAATAACGCTAACCCCTTGAGTAATCTGGCTCCCCGACCTGGACTCGAACCAGGGACCTGCGGATTAACAGTCCGTCGCTCTACCGACTGAGCTATCAGGGAATTGAGGGTGCGCATCATAGTGATATTGCGCCATACGGTCAACCTTGAATTTCGGTTTTGACTTTTGCCGGTGGCTACCATGGTGCCGTCATCGCTCTCACCGGGGTGTGTTCTGCCGTTTAACGCTGTGATTAAGAGCCGGGGAGATGCTGATTTATTCGCCATGCCTGCGCGGGAACGACAAAACCGGATAATTCAGTGCGCCTCAGTTAAGCCGAGAAAATGTTTGGCTCGGCTTACGCAGATGTCATAATTGTGACAGTCGCGAGGTCATTATTGACGTTATTCCGAGAGAGGTTAACCCAATCTGGTATGTTGTTTTCGTATCTTGTTGTTTTATATTAAATTTACCCCCCCCCGCACACATAAATAAAAGTGGCACAATTTCTGCGTATCGCATACTATGGCGGGCGCGTATTTTGTTGCAGCTTGGGCGTTTGCGAGTTGTTTTACCGCGAATCGGTAATGTTTTGAAATAGTTGAACTTTTTACTGGGAGTAATAGCCTCACGACGAATGTGAGGGAAGTGAACAGATGAATTTATTGTCAAATTTCCGTGCAGTTGCGCTTATCTGTCTTTGGGTGGGGGGGTGCGTATTGCCGCAAATTTCCTGGGCCGCAGGTACGGCAGCAGGTACTACCATCACCAATTTTGTGACGCTGGATTATGTGATAGGCAGCGCGCCTTCCACCACGGAAACCAGTAACACGGTCAGTATTCTGGTGGATGAAGTGATTGAGGCGGTGCTGGTGTGGCAGGACGGCACGCCGGTGCAGGTGGTTTCTCCCGGCAGTAACGACGCGCTGACGTTTTTGCTCACCAACGGCGGCAATGGTCAGGAAGCCTTTTCCTTGACGCGCACCAACGGTCCACTGCCTTTGCCGGCCGGGAATTACACGCCGCTTAACGGCACGATTGGTTCCATCTTCCTCGAAAACGGCTTGCTGGCAGGCTTGCAAACCAGCGGGCCGAATGCCGATACCCCTTACCTGCCCGGAACCAATGATCCCAACCTGGCGGCTGATGCCGCCGTGTTTGTTTATGTGGTCAGCGATACACCCGCATTGCCGGCAAGTGCGCTGGGCGAAGTATTGCTGAATGCCGATTCCAAAACAGCGGGTGCGCCCGGATCTGTTCCGGGCACCGCATTGGCGGGGTTGGGGACGAACGGTGGTTTCGCCGTGGTGGGGCATTCGCAAGCGCAGGCAAATGCCACGGGGCGTTATTTGAGCAGCAACTTGGTGATGACCATGAGCAAGGTGGTGACCAATGTGTTGGACCCGCTGGGCGGTTCGGCACTGATGCCGGGTGCGGTGGTGACCTACCAAATTACCGCGTCGTTATCCGGTGCCGGAGTCGCCAACAACCTGGTGATTACCGACCCCGTTCCCGCCGAGACCACCTATGTGGCAAATAGCATCGTGGTGAACGGTGTGCCCAAAACCGATTTGACGGGTGACGACAATGCCGAGTTTATTGGCTTGAGCAACACTGTGTCCGTTGCGCTGGGGAATGTTGCACCCCCGGCGACAACTGTTATCACGTTTCGTGCAACGGTTAACTGATTAGGAGATGTTAATGTCAATTTCTCGTTTATTGCTGGGTACTGTGTTATGCGCGCTTTTGAGCAGTGTGGCGTGGAACGCGCAAGCGGCGGATGTCGGTGCGATTAAAGTGAAGAGCATTGCCGAGACCGAGGTCGAGGTGGTTAACAAGGATGGCAAAAAAGAAATCAAGCGGACTGCCGTGGACAAAGCGATTCCCGGCACCGAGGTGATTTTTACCAATGTTTTCGAGAATGTCAGCAAGCAGGCGGCGACCGACATCGTGATTAACAACCCGATTCCCAATGATATGGAATACCGGGGCGGGAGCGCGGCAGGCAAGGACTGTGTGATCCTGTTTTCCATAGACGGCGGAACAAAATTTGATAGCGCGGAAAACCTAAAGGTGAAAGCCGAGGACGGCAAGGAGCGCGTTGCCCTGCCCAAGGAATACACCAATATCCGCTGGACTTACAAAGGTCAATTGGCGGCGGGAAAGTCCGGCGAGGTGAGTTTTAGGGCGACGATTAAATAATCAGTCCATGTCACGGTCAACTGTTACATACATAGTAGGGTGGATAAAGCGCGAGCGTGTATCCACCGGCAGGCGTTTGCTGGAAAGGCTGCGCTTTTTCCACCCCACAGATTTTTTATGCATTCATAGCAAATCATTATGGTGATTTATTTCTCAACGTATTCCGGGCGTTTTTTAATGCCCGAACCGATGACGGATCCCCCGGGAATCCGTCTGCCGCATTCCGGGTGTGGTCCACCCAGTGGTGCGGGACCACCCTGAAGTAGTAAGAGTAGTAGTGAAGAGCAGTAAGTTTTAATTCAAAAAGGAGATGCAAAATGAAACACATCAAAACAGGCAGCCCGCCGCGTTTTGCCGCCCTGTTGGCGGGGTTGGCATTGCTGGGCTTGGTATCGCAAAGCGCCATGGCGGCAGGTACGCTGTCCGGTACAGCCGTTAATAACTTGGCAAAATTGTCCTACTCGGTAAGCGGAACTCCGCAGAACGAAATCTGTTCCTCGCCGACAGGTAATAGCACGGGCAACGGCGGCACTACCGGTACAACGTGTACTAGCGGTACTAACGGTGCGACCAACACCAGCTTCACGGTGGATAACAAGGTGAACCTGACAGTTGCTGAAGTCGGCTCCACCTTTACCCCTGTCGTTGCCGGGCAAGTTGGTGCGGTAACCACCTTTACGGTAACCAACAACGGTAACACGGCTCAAGGTTATAACTTGGCTGCCGCCAACGCTGCGGGTAACCCAACGGTGTTTACGGTTGCGGACAACTTCAACGTTTCCGCTGTGAGTTTGTTCGTTGACTCCAATACCAACGGTGTTTATGACGCGGGTGTGGATACGGCAACGGCAATCAGCTCGCTGGCACCTGATGCATCACGCACCGTGTTTGTGTTGGCAACCATTCCGTCAACTCAGGTTAACGGCGATCAGGCTGTGGTCACGTTGACTGCAACCACAACAACAGACGGTACGACTACGCCTGTGGTTGAAACAGCGGGTGCGAACACCGCCGCTGTTGATATCGTGTTTGCCGATGCGGCGAATGCGCTGACCGATCCATTGGCGGCGAATACCGCACGTGATGCGATTGGCATTGCGCAGGATGCGTATCGTTTGGTGACCGCGACCATCAGTGTGGCGAAAACCGCTACCCTGTTGTGCGATCCGTTCAACGGCATCACTAATCCGAAAAACATCCCGGGTGCAATGGTGCAGTGGACGATCACCGTGGCTAACACCGGCGCGGCTTCCGCTACCTTGGCAACAATTGCCGATGCACTGGATGCCAATACCACCCACGAAACCAGCTTGGCCGCACCAATAAATGCGGCGACCTGTGTGGATGGCGCGGGTACCAGCGGCTTTAGTATCGCTTCCACCAGTGCGAGTGCGGATGCACGTCCATTGGGCGGCACAGCCGGTGTGATGACTAACGCGGCTGATGCCGATGGTGCGACCATTGCGGGTCAAAATGCCACCATCGACTTTACTGCCGCATTGCCTGGCGGAACAGTGGGTGCAACCACTTGGACTGCGGGTGAAGTCAAAGCGGGTGAAACTGCAACTGTGAAGTTTAACGTGCTGATTAACTAAGCACGTAATGCAGTTGAGTCGTAAAAAATCACAGCAACGCCGCACCCTGTTTGGTGCGGTGGCGGCTGTGTTGGGCAGGTTGGCCGCAAGGCCAGCCCGCCTTTTACTGTGCACTTCCCGTGTGCAGCAAAAGGCGTGCGCGTTTGCGGTGTTGCTCGGTCTGTCGGCCACCACCCTTGCGGTAACGCCGGTCAATACCCATATCAGCAATACCGCGACCGCCAATTACACCGTGGGCACGGGGGGCGCGCAGGTCGCGGTGTCCAAATCCGCCACGGCGGCGTTCAATATCTGTATCGACACCGGCATCAAAATTGATTTATTGCAATACATTCCGGCGAGCCGCGCGGCGCAATCGCCCAATGCCGCATCGGAAGTGGTGCAACCCACGGCTTACGCGCCTGGCGGTTCGGTGAGCGGGCCGTTCACGCCGCTTGCCGATCCGATCTTGCTGGGTGCACCTGCTGCACAGCCTTTGCCCGCCAGCTTATTGCTTGCGCCGTTGAACGATGCCTTGGGCAACCCCGTTGCCAGCTATTCGCGCAATGAGCCGATTTTCATCCGCGTGGTGAGTTTGGATGCAAACAGCAGTCAGACCGTGGCGAATCAAATCTCCATCACGCTGACCACCACCACGGGGGGCGATAGCGAAGTGTTGCGTCTGACCGAGACCGGGCCTTCGACTGCGGTATTTGTCGGTGTCATTCAGTCGGTGTATGCGCCGCTGGGGTCGGCTTCCACACCCAATGACGGGCAGATCACCATTGCGGCGCGCAACGAAACCATCACCGGTGTCTATAACCACACCAATTGCAGCACCGGCGCGAATATCGCCAGCTCCAGCAGCGGTCTGATAGACCCCTTCGGTATCGTGTTCGATTCGGTTACGGGCGCGGCGGTTGACGGTGCATCGGTGAGTTTGATCGATACCTCCACCAATCTGGCGGCAACGGTATTTTGCGACGACGGCGCGACGGTGATGGTGCCGCAAATTGCCACCTCGGGTGCGACGACCAATTGTGACCCGACCATGAATGCGGGCGGCTTCCGCTTCCCGCAGGTGGCGGCGGGTAATTATCGTATTGTCGTGACACCTCCGGCGACGCATACCGCACCTTCCAATGTGCCTGCGGCAGGCTTGCCCGCCCAGGTGGGTACGCCGCTGACCGCCCCGGTTATTCTGGGCAATCCGGGGTTGACACCCGGCGGATCATACGGCGGGGTGTTTACGCTGTCTGGCCCGGCTATCAAGGTGGATATTCCCGTCGATCCGGGCAGCACCTCGGTGAACATTCAAAAGACTGCGGGCAAGGCGGTGGTGGGGACGGGCGAGTTTATTCCCTACACCTTAACCATTCGCAATAACAGCGCGACGATAGCCGCAGTCGGCGTGCAGGTGCTGGATCGTCTGCCTCCGGGTTTCCGTTATGAGTCGGGTTCCGCCAAATTGGACGGGGTGGCAGTGGCCGATCCCGCCATTTCCGCCGATGCGCGCACCCTCACCTTTACCCTGCCGACGCTGGCTGCCGCCGCCACGGCAACGGTGCGTTATGTATTGCAAGTCACACCGGGCGCGAGCACCGGTCAGGCGGAAAATACCGCCACGGCAAGCGGGGGGTTCACATCCAACACCGCCCGTGCCAGCGTGTTGGTGCGCGAAGACTTATTCCGCAATAAAGGCATTCTGATTGGGCGGGTGATAGATGGCTCGTGTGACGACCAGGTCGATAACGACGACACGGGGCTGGCGAATGCGCGGGTGGTATTGCAAGACGGCACGTATGTGCTGACCGACAAAGAAGGCCGTTGGCATATCGACAATCTGCGTCCCGGCACGCATGTGGTGCAGTTGGATTTGGATTCCCTGCCCGGCGATTATGAGGTGGTGCGTTGCGAGGACAACAGCCGTTTCGCCGGCAGAATGTATTCGCAGTTCGTCAATCTGCGCGGCGGCAGCCTGTGGCGTGCCGATTTTCATGTGCGCAAAAAAGTTCCGGTGGCGATGCGTTTGACGCAAACCCTGAGCGCCAACCCGGAAGGCGATAAGGCCGGGGTGTCGTTGGCGTTGGTGAGCACCACCGAGGTGACCGGTTATTCGGCGACGGTGATGTTGCCGGAAGGCGCGCACTATGTGGCGGGGAGTGCCCGGTTGAACGGCACCGCTGTCGATGACCCCGAAGCCGCGGGCAATGCCCTGATTTTCCGCAGCCTGGCGCGTCCGGCGCGCTGGCAGGATCAATACCTGTTCGAGATTACCGGGGTGGCGACGGCAAGCAAGCTGGCTTCGATGGTGCGCTTTACGCCGCCGGGTCGCGCCGCGCAGACCGTGCCGCCGGTGTCGTTGAATCTGAATAACGAACCGGTCAGTCTGGGGGCTTCGGCTGAGGTGTTGGTCGAGGCGGCCAGCAGCAACCCGGCCAAAACACCGCTGGATGATGATCCGATGCGTTTGGTGGAAAGATTGCCTTATGACGAAGCGTGGCTGAGCCAGGCGCAGCCCGGGGTGGAATGGTTGCATCCGCAAGAGAGCTTCCATCCCAATTTGCCGGTGATGAAAGTCGCGGTCAAGCACGACCCCAAACATAAACTGGTGTTGACCGTGAACGCTGAGACGGTCAATCCGCTGTTGTTCGACGGAATGAAAATGAACGCGGCGCGCAGTGTCGCATTGAGTACCTGGAATGCCGTTCCGGTAAAAGAGGGCGATAACCGCGTCGAGTTGCTGATTACCGACGCGCAGGGCAAAGAGGTCAGCCGTAGTGTGCGTACTATCCAGTATTCCGGCTCGCCGGATCGGATTGAGTTTGTGCCGCAACAGTCGCGCCTGGTTGCCGACGGCAAGAGCCGTCCGATGATCGCTTTGCGCTTCCTGGATAAAAAAGGCATTCCGGTACGGCGCGGGGTGAACGGCGAATTCCAATTAAACGCACCGTACCGCAGTTATGACGCGCGCGAAGGCATAGACCGCGAGCCGTTGAGCGGACGCATCGGCGGCAAAGCCCGTTTTGAGGTCAAGAATGACGGCATGGCCGTCATCGAGCTGGAGCCGACTACCCAATCCGGCGAGGCGATACTCAACTTCCAGTTCAATGATGAGCGCAAACAGGAAGTGCGCGCCTGGCTGGAAGCCGGGCAGCGCGACTGGATTCTGGTCGGCTTTGCCGAGGGAACGGTCGGGCAGAAAACACTGGGCGGCAACATTCAGGAATTGCAGGCCGGCGAAAGCGACCAACAGCTGTTCGATGGCAATAAAGTCGCGTTCTACGCCAAGGGCAGTATCCGGGGCGATTACCTGCTGACGGTTGCTTATGACACCGCCAAGAAAACCGGCGACAAACGACTGCATCAGACGGTCGATCCCAACCAGTATTACACCCTGTATGCCGATGCCACTCAAGCGGGTTATGACGCTGCCAGTTCCAGCCGCCTGTACGTCAAGCTGGAGCGCAAGCAGTTTTACGCCATGTTTGGCGACTACAACACCGGGTTGACGGTGACCGAGTTGTCGCGCTACAGCCGCACGCTCACCGGTGTGAAGAGCGAATACAAAGGCGAAACCATGGGCTACAACGCCTTCGCTTCGGTGACGGATCAGGCGTATGTGAAAGATGAAATCCCCGGTAACGGCACGTCCGGCGTGTATCGTTTGTCGCGTACCAATCTGGTGGTGAATTCCGACAAAATTCGCATCGAGACGCGCGACCGCTTCCAGTCGCACGTTATCGTCACCGAAAAAACCCTGACGCGTTATCTCGATTACGACCTTGATTCGGCACTCGGCACGCTGACTTTCCGTGAGCCGATCCAAAGTCGCGACGGTGACTTCAACCCGGTTTACATCGTTGCCGAATACGAGTCGGCGGATCCCGCGGACAAAAGGGCAACCTTCGGCGGGCGCGGCAGCTTCAAGCCAACTGCCGAGACCGAAATCGGCGCAACCGTGGTGCATGAAGGTACGGTCGGCGCAAGCGGCAATCTGCAAGGTGTGGACGTGACTTACCAGCCAACCGAGGCTACCAAGTTGCGCGCCGAAGTCGCGCAAAGCGACAGCAACCGTGCCGGGGTGTCCGGCAGCGGCAGTGCCTGGCTGGGTGAAGTCAGCCATCATCAGGATGATTGGGACGGCAAAGCCTATCTGCGCCAACAAGAGGGCAGTTTCGGTCTGGGACAGCAGGCTGCCGCCGAAATCAGTACCCGAAAAATGGGGGTGGAAGGACGCTTGAAGCTGTCCGCAACCCTGAGTTTGAACGGTCAAGCTTATCGCCAGGAGAATCTCACCACCGGTGCCAGCAACAGCGTACTGGAAGGGCGTGCCGACCAGCAGTTGAGCGACAACCTGAATGTTTATTACGGTGCGCGCGCCTCCGAGGATGACAACGCCACCGGCAAATTACAGAGCAACCAGGTGATTGCCGGAGGTGCCTACAGCCTCTTCAACAAAAAGCTGACGCTGCGCAGCAGTGCCGAAATCAGCGGTGGCGGGGCTGCCAGCGCGACCATGCCGGATCGCTTGATTTTCGGCTCGGATTACCAGGTGACCGAGCAAACCCGGTTGTTTGCCGAGCAGGAGTTTGCCCGTGGCGAGAAAATTGCCGCCAATACCACCCGTTTCGGTTTGCGTACCCGTCCCTGGACGGGAGGCGAAGTGGCCGCCTCGGTTGGCAACAACATTAACAATGATGCCGAGCGGTTGTTCGCCAACCTGGGTTTGGTGCAACGCTGGCAAATTAACGAACGCTGGCAGACGGACTTCAGCATCGACCGCAGTCAAACGTTGAAAAATACTGCCGTGCCGTTGACCCTCAACAGCCCGCTGCCCTCGGGTTCCGGCGGCGCGACCAATTTGCCTTCCGCCTCCGGCGATTACACCGCCATGGCATTGGGTGCGGCATACCAGCAAGACATGTGGAGCGCGAACGGGCGTGTTGAAATTCGCAACGCCAGCATCGACCGGCAGCGCAACTTCCAACTGGGGATGCAGCGCAACCTCGATCAGGGGCGCAGCATGGCGGCGGGATACACCCTGCGCAACACCGGCAACATCGCCGGTAACAGCAATAGCAGCGACTTCCGCCTGTCTTACGCGCATCGCCCCAATAACAGCAAGTGGGTATGGTTTGACCGTGCCGACTACGTCACCCAATCCTCGCCCGGCGCGGGTAAAGCGAAAAAATTGGTGAACAACTTCCACGCCAACTACATGCCCAATCGCCGCACCCAGATTTCCCTGCAATACGGCGCAAAGTATGTGCTGGACACCATAGACGGCAGGGACTACAAGGGTTATACCGACCTCATCGGTGCCGAAGCCCGCCACGACTTGACCCCGCGCATCGACGTGGGGGTGTTCGGCTCATTGATGCGCTCCGTCAGTGCCGGGGTAAGCGATTACAGCATGGGCGCATCGGTCGGATACAAAGTGATGACCAATATGTGGCTGTCCGTGGGCTACAACTTCAGCGGCTTGAGTGACCGTGACTTTGGTGCCGCCGGCTACCGCGCGCGCGGCCTGTTTGTCACCCTGCGCATGAAGGTGGATCAGGACACGCTGGGGTTGAATGACAGCGGTGAAAAAATGCAACCTATCGGGCAGGAGTAACCAGGCGATCACGCCATAAACGGAGAGCCTCATGGGACTGACTTGCACAGACATCGAAGTGGAAAATTTATTTACTCAGCGCAACATTAAGTGCGTGGGCGAGGTGTTTTATCTGCGGGGACAGTCATCATCCTCTCCCCGCAAGGAGAGTGTACGCAGTCGGAGTCAAGGGAGTGAGTATGTTTAAGGCGGTGCTGACAACCCGGAAAAATCGCATTGCCAAGTTATGGCATCAAGCCATATTGGTCGCGGTTTCGCTCGGGTTGTTCTTGTTCCCCAACGCCTGGGCGCACAACGTCGGGCAGTCGCAAACTTCCAAGTTTTTCGCGCCGCAAACCGTGCAGGTGTTGAAAGACCGTGCCAGCGGGGTGTTGCCGGGCGGCCCGGGCATTCGTGCGGGGGATGTGCTGTCTTATATTATCGAATCCGTCCCCGCGCCCAACGGCGCAACGCTCGGTTCAGCGGGCTACATCACCGATTACATTCCACCGGGTACCGAGGTGGTGGGTGCGTCGTTTGTGCGCCGCCAGCCTGCTCCCGGCCTGCCGGGGGGCTTTGATTATGTCGATACACCCATGCCGCTGGCGGGGATCTTGGCGGATGGCTTTGGTCCGCGCGGCACAAACGGCTATGTAGTCCCTTTCCTGGATGGGCGTCTGGCGCAGGGGACGCAGGATACCGGTATTTTTTATTCCGCCGATCCGCGTACCGCGCGCCTCACATTGCCGATAGATATTACCGCGTGTACCAAGGCGGCATTGGCGGGTACGCAACTGGCATTTCTGGTGGATAACCTGTGGGATTACCAGCAATTTATCGCCTTTGGCAACAACAAGAACTGCGCGCCGGTGGCAACCGTTCCGGCGACACCGAATCCAAGACTCATTGTCGGTGGCACGGGACGCGGCACCCCCCCCGTTTATACCGTGGGGGTGGGAATTTACGCGGGTTTGGCTTCGCCGGTAGCAGGCCCGCAGACCTATTACACCAACGACTATCACCCCGTAGGCGCGGTCGCGACGCTGGCTGATTTCGCCAGCGTGGGACCGTGGCAGCGCATTTATTATCCGGGATCGCGGATAGGCGGGACGGGGCCGGTGCTGCCCGCATTGCTTGCCGGGGTGGACACCCTTACCGCCGTGCCGACCAGTTTGGGGGTTAATCTTTCCACGGTCACCCCTTTACCACCCGCTACCAATGCGGTGCGTTGGGCAATCGGCGAACGTGCGGTGGGGGGGACTGAGTATGTCAAGATTTCCATACGGGTGACCAATCTGGCCGCTTTTGCGGCGGGGAATCTGGCACCCGTTCCGGGGTCGGGTCAGAACTACGCGCCGGGCTATACCAACCAGTCCTCGGTATATGGCGGCGATGCTTCCGGCGGTGCGCAGGGCGGCAAAGACTTGGTGTATGCCTATCTGGGTCCCTCACAGGCGAATAACAATGCCCAGCTCATTGCCACCAAGGCGGTGATTGCCACCGCTTTGACTGCTGCCGGGCCGTGGACGGCATCGGATGGCTCGTTTGTTGCTCCCGGCGCTTTCGTCAAATATCGCCTGACCTATCTGAACGGCGCATCCGCGCCGCTGTACAACGTCATCGTCAAAGACACTGTCGATACCGTCAATGCGACCTACACGGTGAACAGCGGCACTACCGGCAATCCCTATATCGGTACGCCGACCTATCTTGCCCCGAATCTGAGCTGGCCGGTAATTCCGGTGTTGCAACCGGGTGCCGGCGGCACCATGGAAATGGTGGTGCAAATCAAGCCGGCAGCACCCGATCCAACGACAGCCAATACCATTACCGCGACGGCGTGTATTGTTGCCGGGCCTTGCGCGGTTCCGACTATCAGCTCGGCGAGTTCCGCGCTGTCAACGATTTCGGCTTTCGGTGCCACACCGGTAATCAGTCATAACAAAACGGTGATTCCGTCCGCCGCCAGCAATGTTGCGCCGAGTAATGTGGTCACCTACACCATGACGCTGCAAAATACCGGCGGTTTACTCAGTCAGCCTGTGCAAGGCGATGTGTCTCCCGCCACCGGAGGAGGAGGCATCGGACTGGTGGTTGGGGACACCTTACCGCGGATCCCTCCGGCGAATGCACTTCCGGCGATTACCTACACAGCCGCTCCTGCCAGCGTGGTGCAACTGGTCGAGAACAGTAGTGGCGCGGTTTGTACGCTGGCACTAACCACCAATTACACCATCAATACGGCATTTGCAGGTCTTGGTCATCCGTACTGGATTATTAACACCTATCCTTCCACCGCCTGTTCCGATGGCGTGATCCGCTGGCCGGTGGCGGGCACGCGTTTTACCTTTGATCCCAACTACACCCTGAGAATCAGCTTTACCGGCACGGTCGCCCCGGCAGCCACCCCCGGCGTGTATTACAACCAGATGGAAAGTTATGTCGGTACTTGGGATGCAGCAAAAGGCAAGGCTGGCAAGGATATTGACAAAACCACCCCCGGTCTCGCACCGGTGTCGATCAACAGCCCCGGCTTTTTGTTCCAAAAAACCGCGACGGACATCAACGGCGGCGTGGTCGCCCCCGGCGATAATTTGCGTTACAACCTGAGCGTGACCAATACCGGTACCGCGCCCGCCACCAATGTGGTGATTACCGACCCGATCCCAACGGGCTTTACCGATTTTGTGGTGGGCAGCGCGCTCGCGCCGGGCGCAACCATCAGTTATTCCAGCGATAACGGCCTGACGTTTTTGTATGTGCCGGTCGGCATCACCGATCCGCTGGTCACCCATATACGCTTTACTTATCCGACCTTGGCGATGGCAGCGGTGATCACGCCGAGCTTCGATGTGCAGATTCCGCCCACCGTCGGCAACGGTACGCAAATCAACAATCAGGCGAATCTGACCAGCACCCAAACCGGTCTGACGACCTTCAACAGCGACGACCCGGCGACCCCAACTGCGGATGATGCCACCAGGGTGACGGTGGTCGCCGCGCCCGACTTCAGCACCAGCAGCAAGACCGCGCTGGTGAACGGCTTGGCGACCACAACCATCCACGCGAACGATGTTGTCAGCTACAGCGTCACGGTGACCGAGTCCGGCAACGAGCCCAGCGGCGCAAGCAATGTGGTGGTGACAGATACGGTGGATTTGACGGTGTTGCAGGGGGTGACGGTGAGTCCTGCGCCGTTGGGCTGGGTGGTCGGCGGCCCCGATGTCAACGGTTTGATCACCTGGACGGCGGCAACCTTGGCGCAGGGCGCGACGGCGACCTTCACCATTACCGGTATGGTCAAGCCCGCAGTCGCCAACGGCACGACGCTGAACAACAGCTTTACCCTGGATAGTTTGCAAACCACGCCCGTTACCGTGAATGCGCCCACCCTGACGGTGCCGAACACGGTGGTGACGGGGACGGTGTTCAACGACCTGAACAGCAACGGCACGCTGGACGGCGGCGAGCCGCTGCTGCAAAACGTGACGGTGGCTTTGCAGGTGGTGGGCAGCGGGTTGGACACGGTGGTGGCGACCACCGATGCGAACGGTTTCTATTCGATGATTGCGCCGTCGCCCGGCAACTGGGACGTGCGCGTGACGGACAGCGGTGGCGTGCTGGCGGGCTATACCGCGACCAGCGCGAACCCCATCAGTCCGGTCAACCTGCCCGGCGGTATCACCACGGCGAACCAGAACTTCGGCTTCCATTTGAACACGCCGCCCGCGACTATCAATGGACGGGTTTACGACGATGCCAACGGTAACGCCCTGCAGGATGGCGGCGAGGCCGGGCTGGGCAATGTCACCGTTGAACTGCGCAATGCGGGCGGCACGGTGGTGGCGACCGCGCTGACCAACGGCACCGGCGATTACAGTTTTACCAATCTGGCGGCGGGAAATTACACGGTGCATCTCACCGATACCAATAATGTGCTGAGCAACCGCTATCTGACCACGGGCAATCCCTCGCCGATTGCGGTCACGCTGGGTGGCGGCGGCAGCGTCAACCTGTTCAGCGGCTACCGTCTGGGCGCGCAAATTGGCGACCTGATATTTGCCGACAGCAACGTCAACGGAATTTTCGATGCGGGCGACAACGGCATCGCCAATGTCACCGTGGCACTGAAGCAGGGCGCGGCGACCCTCGCCACCGCGACCACGAATTTGTCCGGCAATTACTTGTTCCAGGGCGTGCGGCCGGGAACCTATCAAGTGGTGGTCACCGATACCAATCTGGTGCTGACCGGCTTTGTGGCGACTACCGCGCTGGTGTCGCCCGCGACGGTGGTGATCGCGGCGGCGGATAATCTGGCGGTGGATTTCGGCTATAACGCGCTGCCCGCGATCGCCGCGACCAAGACCGTCACCCCCAGCGTGGCGGGCTATAACGAGGCGGTGCAATACACCATCACGGTGCGCAACACCGGCGGTGCCGCGAAGAATTTTGTATTGACCGATATTCTTCCCAACATCGTGCCGCCGGTCACGGTGCCGCCCTATACCGCATCGCCCAGCAATTTCCAGTATTTGAGTACCCTCAGCACCACCTTGAACGGCGCACCGTTCGTTGTGCCGGGTAATCCGACTTTCCTGGCGACCCAACCGCAATGGTCGGGTTTCACCCTGCCGGCCGCCTCGACCCTGGTGGTGACATTCACCGCCTTTACCGGCGCGGTGGACGGGGTGCATTACAACGGCGTGAAGACGCAATATAACAACGGCATTCTGGCACCCACGGTGCAAAATTTCCCCGACTTGGCGACGGTCACCATTACCACCGCCGGCACGATCAGCAAGGCGGTTACCGCAGTCAACGGTGTGCCGTGGGTAAGCGGTACGCCGAATGTCATCGTCGGCGATGTGGTGACCTATCGCGTCACCTTGCAAAATTCGCCGGCGGCGGTAGCGACCGCGTTGGCGAAACTGACCGACACGATTCCGTCTGGATTCAGTTATGTACCCTTGAGCACTGTGGTCACCGCCCCGGTTAACCAACCGCTGGTGCAGCCCGTACCCACCCAGGTGGGACAGGTGCTGACCTGGAATATGCCGGGGGGGGTGCAGGTGGTTCCGCCGGCCGCGTATGCGGTGAATACCTTTCCGTCCACCGCATCCGGCGCAACCCCGGGCTATCCGGGCATACCGCCTACCATGGACAGAATCACCGTGGACTTTCGCCTGCTGGTGGGGGCAACCGCCCCGATTGGCAATCAGACCGATCTGGCGGATGCTACCGTGACCAAAAATACCGGCGGTGTCGGCGTGTTGCTTTCGACCGGCCCTGCCGCGCCGGTGAACGTGACCAAACCCGCGCTGGCGATAGCCAAAACCACCACCACGACGACCATAGGCAAGAGCGGTGGTGTGTACGCCCCGGCGCACTACCAGGTGACCCTGGCGAACAGCGGTAGCGCAGCCGCGCTCGGGGTGGTGTTGAGCGATGTCCTGCCTGCCGGTTTCAGTCTGACCGGCACGCCCGTCGTCAGGCTCAACGGCACGACGCTGTTGCCCGCTGCCTACACGGTGACGCAGGTCGGGCAAACGGTTACGCTGACCAGCAATCCGCCCGGCGGCTTCACCGTTGCCGCCACTACCGGCACGCTGGTATTCGAATACGATGCGGCGATTGCACCGGGTACCGCAGCGGGAACCTATAACAACAGTGCCACCGCCACCGCCAGCAATGTGGTCGGTGTCACCGGTCCGGCGACGGTTGCGGTGACCCTGGTGAATGCGGCAGCGAATAAGAGTACCAGCACGCCGATGATCACGCCGGGGAGTATCGCCACCTATAGCATTACTGTGCAAAACAGCAGTCTGGTGAATCCTCTGAACAATGTGGTGGTTACCGATACCCTGCCGGGCGGCTTCACTTACCGTCCCGGCAGCACGCTGATCAACGCCGTTGCCGCACCCGATCCGGGCGGTACTGCCGCGCAACCGCAATGGAGTATCGCCAGTGTGGCCGCCAATAGCACCACCACCATTACTTTCAGTGCCGATGTCGGCGCGGGGGTATCGGCGGGCGTGTATTACAACGTCATCAATGTCACCGCCAACGGCACCCCGGTTCCCGGCCCGGGGCCGACAGCCGGGGTGATGGTGGTGAACAATCCGCTGATTACCTTCCTCAAAACGGTGAGCATTTTCTCCGATCCGGTGAACGGCACGACCAATCCGAAATTCATCCCCGGCGCACTGGCGGAGTACACCCTGATCGCGACCAATTCCGGTTCTGCGGCGGATAATAATTCCATCGTCATTACCGATCCGCTGCCCGCCAATACCGCCCTGTTTGTCAACGATATCGGTGCCGGACTTCCGGTGTTGTTGACCGACGGCGTGACACCCAGCGGCATAACCCTGCCGCTGCTTGCTGCGGACATCGATTACTTTGGCGGTTCGCCCGTGCCCGCGTGGGGCTACATCCCGGTAGCGGGTGCGGATGGCTGCGACCCGTTGATTAGCCAGCTGCGCATCAACCCCAAAGGGACGTTTGCGGGCAGTGCCACGCCGCCCAGCCCCAGCTTTAATTTGAAATTCCGGGTGTGCGTGAAATAACGAAAAATAGAGGTTTTGCCATGAAAAAAATGACTTTATTACTCTTGTTGGCGGCGTTATCGAATATCGGCTGGACACACGCGGGTGAGCCGTTATTGCCGCAGCATTTGCAGCAAATCGAGGAGTTGCAACGCCGCGCCGACAAACTCGCCTTTGGCGGCGTGGGCTCGAACAACTACTACCTGGCGAAAGCGCATACCTGGATAGACTTCGCCCTGAGCGAATACCACCAGAAAGATAGCAGCGGCATCACCTTGGAAGCGATCAAGCAGGCCGAAGAGTTGCTGGGTCGCTTCGACAGTCCGCACCACAACATCAGCATGGATACCCCGACCCAACTGGCGGGGAGTGAGTACGTCCGCGCCGACCTGTGGGACACCATTGCCGATTTGAAGCACAACCCCAAGTTTAGCTGCGGACAACGACAAGTTGCCGAAGCGGAAGTCCATCTGGTGTGGGCCGGACACGAAAAAGCCGAGTCCGGCTGGAGTCACGCGCAATCCTATGCGCGCAGTGCCGAGAACCTGATTTACGAAGCCCAGGTCGCCATCACCCACTGCGGCGGCAACGTGACACTCACACCGCGCAGCGGGACCGTGCAGCCCGATGGCATGGTTGCCACCACCGGAAGCGGTCAAGTGAATACCGAAAAATACACGCTCGCCAGCGATACCCTGTTCGGTTTTAATAGTGCGGAACTCGCTGCGGGCGCATCCGCACGTCTGGAACAGCTGACTAACGGCCTCAAGAGTTGGCGGGCAATCGAGAGCATCACATTGGTGGGACACAGTGACCGTTTCGGCTCGGACTCGTACAACCGGCAACTTTCCCTGCAACGCGCCGAAGCGGTTAAACGTTATTTCGTCGGGCAAGGTGTCGCGGCAAATAAAATTCATACCGGCGGGGTAGGCGCAACGCTACCGCTGGTTGAATGCAGCACGCAACCCGCCAAGGTAGCGCAGGTTGCGTGCTTGCAAGCGAATCGCAGGGTTGAAATGACTTTGCGCGGCATCAAATGAGTTCCGGCAGATGATGTCAACGATTTCCCTATTTTAGGGGGGGGGGAGCGGTGCGCATATTTAATATCGGGAAACATCTGTTTCCCTTGTTGCTGTTGCTATCTTGGACGCAATTGGTCTATGCCGATAGCGTTGCCCAAGTACAAACCACTAAATATTTTGCGCCGGAAACCGTCGCAATGATCAAGCAGCGAGTACAGGATGTGGCGGATGGCGTGCCGGGTGCGACGCTGGGATTCAAAGCGGGCGACACGGTCAGTTACATCATTCAATTCACGCCGATTGCTAATACCTCCACTATCGGGGCGGGCGGGTATATCACCGACTATATTCCCGCAGGGGTGGTCGTGACCTCAGCCTCATTCGTCGAGCCGGACGGGGCGGGTGGATTTTATTCCGTAGCACCCCCCACTTCGGCGCAGATGGCAACCGATAATGCCATGAGCGCGTTTGCGGGCTGGGTCATGGATGCACCGACGCTGGCTATTTGCACTGCGCAGGGCAGAACGGCCGCCAATTGCAGCGGACGATTCGCCAATCTGGTTGCGGACACGGGTATTTTTTATTCCACGGATCCGCGCACAGCGGTATTTTCAGAACCGAGTACCGACGGGCGGGTGCGTCAGTGGGATCCGCTTGTAGGCGGGAATGGCTATTACGTGTTACCGGAGCGCGGGCGAACCCAACTGCCGCCGAAAATGTCCGCCCCGGTGGGCGCGTTGCCCACTACACATAATTACTGGGATGCCGCCATGACTACCGCATTCGGCACGCGCAACACCAGTGTCGTGAATGCGCCCACTGCATCCACAATTGCGAGAATGAATACCAATGGTACGGGCGCGGCCCCCTTTAATGCCGGTTCGCCAGTGGCGGGGCCGGATACGGGCTATCAGCTTGATTACACTGGTCAAGTCGGACCATGGCAACGTATCAGCTACTTGGGTTCGACTAAAGGGGTATTGGGATTGCCCGCCACCGGCGTGGTGGGAGCCAATGGCATTGTGGGGATGCCGACAGCTGCGGGCGCGCTCTTTCCTTTGCCACCTACTACAAATGCGGTGCGCTGGGCGGCGGGGCGGCTGGTGGTCGGTTCGCAAAGTCACGTTAAAATTAGCGTACAACTTACTTCTGCCCCGCCTGCGACCGGTTTGGTCAACAACTCGGAAGTGTTCGGCGGGGACGGCAGCCCGGAAAGTGGGCTTGCTCCTGCCCCCGGTGGTAATGGTAACGTCGATAATCCTTGGACCTATCATGTCCCCAGTGTGGCGAGCAATGTTTCCACGTTGTTTGTGTTGAAAAACATTGTCTGCGTCTATGACGCAAACAATACTTGTGTCCCTAACAATGGTGCAAACCTTCCTATTGCGGGTTCGGGCGGCTTGGGCCCAAAGGTGCGTTACCGCATTTCTTATATCAACACCAACAACGGCACACAACACAATGTGACGGTCTGCGATCAGTTGCCGGATGGAGCGACACTCACTCCGGCCGCAGCGCAAGTTAATTTTGCTACTGGTGTGACACAGGTCAATGCAGTTCCTAATATCGGTGCACCCGTAAGCCCGGCGGCAGCTGTGTGTGGTTTTGCTGCCGGGGGCACGACGTTCAGTTATCCGACCATTCCGGTATTGGCTGGCGGGGGGCGGGCGTGCTGGAGTTTGACGTGCAGTTTCCATTGTTTGCGGCAGGTAATGCGGGGGATGCTATTGTCAATACTGCGAAAGTCATCAGTACTGAAATCCCGAGCGGGGTTGTTTCATATGTCCCATCCAATTTGGTGGCATCAACCTCGGCGAATCTTATTATCGGCAAAGTGGTGAATCCCAACACACCCAGTAAAGGTGATACGGTGACTTATAGCATCACTGTTGCCAATACAGGGATAACCGCAGCCAACTTGACCACCCTGGTGGATGTGTTGCCAGGTCAAGCGACCGCAGTGGTATTGAACCAGGTTCCCAGTCGCTTCAACTACGTGGCAACCAACAGTATTGTTATAAATGGAGTTCCGGTATCCGGTGCGACCGTGGTAGTGACACCGCCGGCAGCACCCGCGACGACCAATAGCGAAACCATTACTTGGACGTTCCCGCCGGGAACAACGATTCCCGCAGGACAGCAAATGGTGGTGACCTTTACCGCGACAGCAGGCGGGACATTGGCAACCAACGTCATGTTGTATGGTACGGCCTATAGTAATACCGCAACCATCAACTGTTCTGCCAACTGTGTTACCACACCTGCTATTGCGGCAACCAAGACCACCGGACTCACTGCGGCAGCAACCCTGACAGCCCCCAATTTACAGTTGCTTAAAACAATAGACTGCGTGTTTGACGGCTTGGGCGTGTGCGCGCCCGGCTCTTATTTGGTGGGTAGTAGCATTCCAGTGAGTGCCAAACTGCGTTACAAAATTGACTACACCAATCCCGAAAGCGCAGCACAGACTATTACCCTGACCGATACGCTGCCCGCAAAAACGACAGCGGCGGGTAACTTGTATGTGGCAAGCGGCCCGGACATTCGCCCCAGCGCGCCGGTGCTGTCGGTGAACCCGGCAGCGGCGGGCGCGCCGCGCGGGGTGGATGCGGCATTGACCGCCATCGCCGCAAGCACTGTGGTGAACTTCACCGCAGCGAGCTTACCGGCGGGCAGTTCCGGGACTTTATATGTGGATGTGCAAAACAATGCGACGACCGGGGTAACCACCAACACCGCGTCGATTAACAGTACCCAGCGGGTGGCGGCGGGCGGCGCGGCAGTCACCAGTGCAGTGAGTGCCACGGCTGCAGCGTTGACCATCACCAAAACTTCCAACGTCAGCACGATTGGACCGGGCGGTAACGTAATCTATACCGTTACGGTGACCAACCCTGGTGCAGTCGGAGTAGTGTTGACCAATGTGGTGGACACCCTGCCCAAGCCGTTGCCCAATCTGGCAGGGCGCACAATTTTATGCGCCACCAGCGTGGCAACCTGTCTGGCGACTACCACGGTAACCATCAATGGTGTTGCCGCAGCCGCGCCGACCCTGGCGCAAACAGCACCCACGGCAACGGTCGGGCAAATAAACACTTGGACACTGGCAGGGACGGCTGCGGCCAGAACGCTCAATCCCGGGCAAACCATGGTGTTGAGCTTTACTGCCACTTACAGTGCGACCGTATTACCGGGTAACACCTATAGCAATACGGCAACCTCAAATTACACCGGCGGAACGACCACGACGGGGCTGGTCGCACCGGTGACCGTGCCATATAACACCATCAGCGTCAGCAAAGCCGTGGCGAGTCCGATTTCAGCCTCAATTGCGCCCAACAGTCCCGTCACCTATGCGATTACCGTGACCAATACCGGCGCGACGAACGTTCCGATTACCAGCGTAGTGGACTCGTTACCCGCTGCGACTGTCGGGACAATCGCTTATACCTCGACTACCTCAGTATTGGTGAACGGAATTGCCCAGACCGGCGTAGCGGGTGCGCCAGTGGGAGCGCAATACACCAACCCCGCGCCACTGGCCGCCGTACCCGGGGTACAGCAGGCGGTAACCTGGACCTTCCCTGCGGCGGGGACAACCGTCATCAACCCGGGACAAACGATGGTGATCACCTTCGTCGCGCAATATGGCGCAGTTCCCACAGGGGTAACCTACTTTAATGACGTTGTGGCCAACTACACCGGCGGAGCGACAACCAGCGAGTCTGTCAGCAATGTGGCACCCGTCAGCGTCCCGCCGCTCTCCAAAATCACCAAAACCATAGACTGCATTTATAACCCGACCTGTGCTGCAGGTACTTATGTGGATGGCACCCCGATACCGGTAAACGCCAAACTTGGCTACAAAATTGTTTATGAAAACCTCTCGGCAACGCCGGCCAGCGGCATCATCGTAACCGACACCTTGCCGACCCAAACGGGCGCGAACTCCATCAGCAATCTGGTTGTGAACGGCACACCCACTGCCGCCCCCCCTTCGGCGGGTGGCGGGGCGACCGTTACCTTGCTGACGGGTGGCACACTTCCGGCGCTTGGTAGTGGCATCATCACCTTCGCCGTACAAACCACCGCAACGGCGGGAGCGGGCGTCACCAATACCGGAAAAATGACCAGCACCCAAGACCCGTTGGGAGTCACCAGCTTGGCGACGGCAGCGGCAGCGGGCGGCAACCTGACGGTCAGCAAAGCAGTCACGCCCGCGACCTCTTCCACCGTGGCGCAGGGCGGCGTAGTGTCTTACACCATTTCGGTCAAAAACGACGGCTCTGCCAGTGCCACACTGACCAGCCTGGCGGATACCCTGCCGGGCACGCCCGCTGCCGCACCGGGCACCACCAGCCGCTTTACCTACACTGCCACGGGTGCAATCACCTTGAATGGTGTGGCGATTGCCCCCGCGTTCACCACTGTGGTGACGCCGCCTGCCGTGCCCGCCACCACCAACAAAGAAACCGTCACTTGGACTTTTACGGGCGGCGTGGTGATTCCGGCGGGGCAAACCTTTAAGCTGACCTTCACTGCCACCGTGGGAACGCTGGTATCCAAAGGGGCGGCCGCGCCGGGCATCACCTATTACAACGACATCGTTGCCAATTACACGGGCGGTGCTTTCCCGAGTGCATCGGTGAGCAGCCAGGCACCCGTGCTGGTGCCGTTTGACACCCTGACGATGAGCAAGACCATTGACTGTGTCTATGACGCTGCCGCGATACCGGTTTGCCAACCTTATACGCTAGGCGCACCGATCCCCGCCGCCGCCAAACTGCGTTATCGGCTGGCGTACGACAACATCTCGCCGACGGCGCAAGTGGTAACGATTAAGGACACACTGCCGACCGCAGTGACTGCGGCGGGTAATTTGTATGTCGGCAGCGGGCCGAACGTGCGTCCCAGCACACCCGCGCTATCGCAGAATGCCGCATTGGCGGGCGCGCCACGCGGTCCCGATGTCGCGCTGACAGCGATTGCCGGCGGCACGGTGGTGGCAATGACGGCCGTCAGCTTGCCGGGCAGCAGCTCCGGCACGCTGTTCCTGGATGTGCAGACCAACGCGCTGTCCGGGGCGACCGTGAGTAACTGCGCCTCTATCAGTACGGTTGCCGCAAATAATTGCGCAACACCGGGTGTGGTGAGCAGCACTTCCACGGTGAGCGTGCAGAATGCGGCGGTGCTCAATATCAGCAAAACCACCAGCACACCGACGCTTACGCCGGGCGGTACCGCGACCTATACCATCAGCATTACCAACAACGGCACGGCGGCGACCCAGTCCCTCAAGGTGTATGACTTCTTGCCGTACAGCGGCGGCGTAGTGGACGCGACCAAGCGCGTGGCTTACGTTGCCGCATCTTCGGTGTACTCGGGAGGGTTGCCGGTTCCCACCATCACCACCTCGGTGGCACCGACGGTTTCGCCGTATGCCAGCGATCCGAATCAGCAACAAGTGTTGTGGGATTTCGGTGCGTACGCCTTACCGATAGGCGCAACGGTAACGATCACCTTCAATGCGACGGTAGGGGCGAACATGCCGGGAGGCAGTTACTACAACAGCGTCCGCTATGAGCAAACCAGCGCGGGCATTAACTTTAGTGCGAACGCGGATGCTCAGGCGTTAATTGCTGTGAGCAGCGCACAACCGTCATTGACATTGCTCAAAATGGTTAACCCGTTCTGGGATCCATTTAACGGGACACCGGATCCGTTGGTTTTTGCCCCTGATGCAAAAAACATTCCCGGAGCTATAGTGGAATACACCGTCATCGCAACCAACTCCGGCACAGGTCCGGCGGACAACAACTCAATCGTGATTACCGATCCGATTCCGGCAGACGGCAGCTTATTTGTAAACCCGATTAGCGGCGGGCTGGCAGTGATACTGACCAATGGTGCAACCGCCAGCGGACTGACGATACCGTTGACTGCGGCGGATATTGATTTCTTTGGGGGATCGCCCACGCCGGGGTGGGGCTACGTTCCGGTGGCGGGTGCGGACGGTTGTGATCCTTTGGTGAGCAGCCTGAAGGTCAATCCCAAAGGGATATTCGTCGGCAACCCGACACCGCCCAGCCCCAGCTTCAATTTGAAATTTCGGGTGTGCGTGAAGTGATGAGGGAGCGATTGCAGTTGGTGCCTCACGCACGGTGAACAAATAACGTTGGGGACAACTTTGAAGTGACTGTTGCGGCGTAAAGTAAATTTACGCTGCATCCTTGCTTGGAGTGCTGTTATTATTCCGCTGCGGTTAACGGCATGGCGGTTCGACCTCTTTCCGGGTGACTGAAAAAGAAGTTTTACCTGTCACCTCTTATCCTGAAAAAACGGCCGTTTGATGCTTTGCTGCTTGGCAAATTAAATCGGCTATCGCTTAGAATGGGATATGGATAACAAGATCGTTTTTGTAAGAACCAGTAAAGGTGATGAAACGGCGAAAGGCAGGGCGGGTGTCCTCGCAGGCGACATTCGCCGCGCGTTGCTGATGGTGGATGGCACGGCGACTGTCGGCGAGTTATGCAAACGTGCCGCGCCGAGTTTGCGCAACAACCTGGAATCTTTGCTGCTAGAGCTTGCAAAGACCGGATTTATTCAAGATTCGGCGCAAGTTGTTAGTGCGCCCAAAATTATTACCCCCCCTAAAATCAAGCAGCCGACAGAGGCAAACTCTGGAGAAGAGTTGGATTTTACTGCGGCGTTTCGTCCTCCCACAGCCGAAGAGCTGGCGGCAGAAGCTGCAAAACTGAAAGTTAAAGAAGAAGCCAAAGCCGCCGCAGAAGCCGCCCGCCTGAAAGCGGAACAGGAAGCGCGTGCAGCGGCGGAGCGCAAAGCGCAAGAGGAAGCCGAACGCAAAGCCAAGGAAGAAGTGGAACGTAAAGCCCGCGAAGCGGCTGAAATAGAGCGGCGCATCCAAGCCGAATCAGAATCAAAATCAAAATCAAAATCAGAGTCCGAAAACACCGGCGCACATAAGGCGGCTGAAGCCGCTGCCGAAGAGTTTCGCCAGCAGGCTGAGCAACATTTGGCGGATGCGCATGAAGCGGAAAAAGCAAGTTATGTCGCCGAAGTTGATGGTGACGAAACATCGCAAGCCCGGCAGCAGGCCGAGGCGGCTTTGTTGCAATCGGCGATGGAGCTTGCCGAGGCCAAAGTGGAGTCTGATGATGGCGGCAATACGGCAACGAAATTGAGATCCCGCTCGACCAGTGCCACGGTGCTGTTTTTTGACGTGGTGGGCTATACCAAGCAGTCGATTAGCAAGCAAATTGAAATGAAGAAGCAGTTTAATTTGCTGCTTTCCGAATGCTTGGGGCTGCTAGGTGATGTCGATCCCATCATTCTTGATACCGGTGACGGGGCGGCGGTCGGCTTTTTGCAGCATCCCGAGGATGCGATTGAGGTGGCTGTCGAGTTCCGCAAGCGGGTGCTGGAGAACCGCCGCAAACACCATCGTGATTTGCAAGTGCGCACCGGTATTCATCTCGGACCGGTCAATATCGTCAAGGATATGAACGGGCAGAGCAATTTGTTGGGCGATGGCATCAATGATGCGCAGCGGGTGATGAGCTTTGCCGGAATTGATCAGATTTATATTTCGCGCAGCTACTATGATTTCATCTCGCGGTTGAGCGATGAATTCGCGGAAATGTTTATTTATCGCGGCGAGCAGAAAGACAAACATAACCGCAGTCATGCGGTGTATGAGTACAGCGAAGCAGGGGGAGATTCGCCCATCGGCAACTTGGTGTTAAATAAGCCGGTCGAGAGTACTGCCAAAATCAAGCTGGAGCCATTCAATATTTCGATGCCGGAGGCGGTAGGTGTTGTCGTGAATCAACCGGCGGAAGCTCCACCTGCCGAGGTGCAGCCCAAACCCCAGCCCAAACCGCCACAGAAGCCGCCTAAACCGATTCCCAATAGATCGGAGTTGGAGGAGACCAGCAAGTCGCCGAAGTTTGTGGAGAAGGGCTATATTCCATCGGCTGACGAGGTGTCATCAATGGCCGCCGCACAGGCAAAAGCGTGGGCGGATGCCGAAAAGCGTGCCCAAGAACTTGCCCAAGGGCGGCTTGAATCTTCGGCGCAGCAGGCTACCACTGCCACGGAAGCGAAACCAAGCAAACCCCGCAAACCCTTGCCATGGGGGAAAATTGCCATTGAGGCAGTGTTGCTGCTATTGATTGCGCTATTTGTGGGACCGCACTTTTTGCCGACCAAGGACTATGCCGTTAAGGTCGAACAATTGCTGGAAAGCCAGTTGCAGCAGCCCGTCCATATCGAGAAATTGGCGGTGCGCCTGTTGCCATCACCGAGTATGGAGTTGAGTGCCGTTGCGGTGGGGGAGTCTGTTGCCGTGAAAATTGAACAGGTAAAAATTGATTTCGCGCTGTCTAGCCTTTGGTCGTCCACCAAAAAGATCAATAAGCTGGTATTGCAGGGCGCAGAGGTGAATGGTGCGGCACTACAGCCGTTGTCGCAGTGGCTGCAACAAATCGCACCGAATCCGCAATATCCAATCACGCGGATTGAATTTGCCAAGAGCAAATTCGAGTTCGGCGCGATTCAGTTTGCCGATATTGCCGGCAACTTGGAGTTTGATTCCAGCGGAAGCTTCAGCCATGCAACGTTACAGGGCAGCAACGATAAATTCACCATGGAAATGAAAGCGGCGGAAAACAAAACACTGCTGTCACTGCGGGTGCGTGACAGTGTCATCCCGCTGCTACCCAACTGGCAATTTTCGGAATTGAATGCCAGTGGCGAATTAACTGCGGATGAGTTAATTGTCAGCGACATCGATAGCCGAATTGCCGGCGGCATGTTGCAGGGCAATGGACGGTTGAATTGGCGTTCCGGTTGGCGTGCGGAGGGTTCGCTGGCGGCCAAAACAATTACCCTGGAAAATATCAGTTCGATTTTGATGGGCGATATGGATGGCAGCGCGCGCTTTACCATGCAGTCGGACAAGCTGGATGCCTTGACGGACAGTGTGCGCATGGATGGCAGTTTTATCGTCAGCAAGGGTACGATTAACGGCATGGATTTTGTGGAGACAACCCGGTTGCGCAGCAGCAACAACATACCCGGAGGGCGGACGCACTTTGACGAGGCGGGGGGCGACTTGTCGTTATCCGGCAAGGTGCTGAGTTTGCGCGGTATGAAAATGAAGGCGGGGGTGTTGTCGGCAACCGGCTATGTGGACATTGCCGATGATCACCTGTCCGGGCGCGTGATCAGCGAATTGTCGATTCGTGCCGAGATGGGCAGTGTGCCGTTGCAGTTGGGCGGAACCTTGGGCATCCCCGAACTCAAGGCAGTGCGCTAAGAAGGCAGTGAGTTATCCGGTTTTTGTCGTTCCCGAGAAGGCGGGAACCCGGTCAAACCAAACAGCCGGATGCCCGCCTTCGCGGGCATGACGGATAAATCAGTATTTCCCCAAGCAAGCCCGCTGGTGTGTCAGCCTGGCACTTTTGAATTTACGACAGTGCTGTTGCGATGCGCGCCAATGCGCTCCGCAGGTTTTCCATGGAGGTGGCAAACGACAGGCGAATGTAACCTTCGCTGCCGAATGCCGAGCCGGGAACAACCGCAACACCCGCTTCCACCAGCAGATACTCGGAGAATGCGATGTCGGTGGGGGCTGGGATGATGCCTTTACCGTGCAATGTCGCAATCGCTTTCCTTGCGTCGGGGAAGGCATAAAACGCGCCGCCCGCCATCAGGCAACTCAATCCGGGAATTTTATTAAGCTCGTTCACCACGAACAGGTGACGTTCGCGGAATGCGTTGAGCATGGGCGCGATACATGCCTGATCGCCATTCAGCGCGGCTTCTGCCGCGACTTGGGAAATCGAGGTGGGGTTGGAAGTGCTTTGTGACTGCACTTTTTCCATTGCGGCGATGATATTTTCCGGTCCCGCCGCGTAACCGATGCGCCAGCCAGTCATGGCATAGGCTTTGGAGACACCGTTCAGCACCATGGTGCGCGGGTAAAGCTCCGGGCAGGCATTGAGGATGTTGACGAATTTTGCATCCGTCAACGCGATGTGTTCATACATATCATCGGTGGCGATCAAAATGTCCGGGTGCCGGCGCAATACTTCGCCCAGTGCCCGCAAATCTTCCAGGGTGTAAACCGCGCCGGAAGGATTGCTCGGGCTGTTGATGACTACCATTCTGGTGTTTGGCGTGATTGCAGCAGACAGTTGCGCAGGGGTAAGTTTGAAACCCTGTTCGATACCGGCTTCGACGATGACAGGCTTACCCTCGGCAATGATCACAATGTCGGGATAGGACACCCAGTAAGGGGCGGGAATAATCACTTCGTCACCGGGATCAATGACAGCCAGTGCCAGATTGAAGAAGCTTTGCTTGCCTCCGCAGGAAACCAGAATTTGCTTTGCGTTGTACTCGAAACCGTTGTCACGCTTTAGTTTCGTGACGATAGCCTGTTTTAGCGAGGGAGTGCCGCCGACAGCGGTATATTTGGTAAAGCCCTTGTTGATTGCGCCAATGGCAGCGTCCTTGATGTGTTGCGGGGTATCAAAATCCGGCTCACCTGCGCCCAGTCCGATGATGTCCTTGCCTTCCGCCTTCAGTTTTGCCGCGCGGGCGGTAACGGCAAGTGTGGGGGAGGGTTTAATGGCTTGCACGCGAGTGGAGAGACGCACGATTTTTCCTTGGGGGTGGTGTTGGAGAGTGGCGCGAATTATACCCGCGCTATGACGGGTGTGAAGGGTTTGCTGCGGCTTCTTTGATGGTTAGGTAGCGATTCCAAGCGGCGCGTACCAGATTGGGATATTGGGCGCGACCCAGGCTGCCGTTGTAACGTCCCAAAGCGCGAAACAGGTCACCTTTTTCGATGTCGAGGTAATGGCGCAGGATGGTGCAACCATAACGCAGGTTGGTACGCAGGTGAAACAGGTTGTGTCCCGATGAGCCGATTTCTTTTGTCCAGAAAGGCATTACCTGCATGTAGCCGCGCGCGCCCGCGCTGGAGATTGCGTATTTTTTGAAACCGCTCTCAACCTGTATCAATCCCAGTACCAGTTCGGGGTCGAGTCCGGCACGCACCGCCTCGTAATGAATTGTGCGCAGCAAGTCGAGCCGGTCGTCCTCGTCGGGAATGTATTTTTTCAGGCGCGGGGACATGGCTGCCAGCCAGACATCGGCTTCGTATTGGTCGGCGAACGCCAGCTTTTGAGGGGTTTGGTCGGAGACGCTGCGCTGCAACACCGTGCGCACACTGGCGGAGAGCGGCGTATAGATTTGTGCACCCGCCACAGCGTTGCCGGAAATCGGCAGAGTTGCGATGCACAGAATCAAGCGGAATAAAACGGAAAGTAGCTTGTTAATCAGTTGCATAACTTGGATTGTAAGAACTTCAGCGCATTTTGCAAGGGGATACTTTCCGCCTGCGTGTCGCGTCGTCCCTGGTATTCGAGCATACCTTCCTTGAGTCCGCGATCACCGATGACGATGCGATGGGGGATGCCTATCAACTCCATATCCGCGAACATGACACCGGGGCGTTCATCGCGATCATCCAGTAACACCTCGATACCCGCGGCACCCAGTTCGGTATATAGCCGTTCCGCCGCGTCATGCACGACCGTGCTTTTGGCACGGCCAATCGGGATAATCGCCACCTGAAACGGTGCGATGGCGGCGGGCATGGCGATGCCGCGCCCGTCAAAATTTTGCTCGATGGCGGCGGCAACGATGCGCGAGATACCTATGCCATAGCAGCCCATTTCGATGATCTGCGATTTGCCCTGCGCGTCAAGAAACGTGGCGTTCAGCGATTCGGCATACTTGGTGCGCAACTGGAAAATATGTCCGACCTCGATGCCGCGACAAATTGTCAGCGTTCCTTTGCCGTCGGGAGAAACATCGCCATCCACCACATTGCGAATATCCGCGACCAAGTCCGGTTCGGGCAGGTCGCGTTGCCAATTCACGCCCGCGAGATGCAGTTTGGGCTGGTTGGCACCGGTGACGAAGTCGCTCATGGCGACAACGCTGCGGTCCGCGATGAGGCGGACTTGTGTGCGATCTATGCCGACAGGACCGAGAAAACCCGGCGGGCAATTAAAGAAGCTCCGTATTTCCGCTTCGTCGGCAAAGCGAAATTTCCCCATCTCCGGCAGCTTGCTGACTTTGACTTCGTTGAGGGTGTGATCGCCGCGCAGCAACAGGATGTGCAGCTTGTCGTTCGCTGTCAGCACAATCAGCTTAACCGTGCGTTGCAATGGAATATCGAGCAATTCGGCGACCGCCGCACAGGTGGTTTGTTTGGGGGTGGCAACTTCGCGCAAAGTCTCGCCCGGTGCGGCGCGTGCCGTTTCGGGCGCAAGTGCTTCGGCGAGTTCGGTATTGGCGGCGTAGTCGGAGTCGGGACAATACGCCAGGGCATCTTCGCCGGAGTCTGCCAGCACGTGGAATTCGTGCGAGCCGCTGCCGCCAATGGCACCGGTGTCGGCGGCGACAGCGCGGAACCTCAGTCCCAAGCGGGTGAAAATGCGGCTGTAGGTGTCGTACATGGTTTGATAGGTTTGCTCCAGGCTGGCAAAGTCGGCGTGGAACGAGTAGGCATCTTTCATTAAAAACTCGCGCGCGCGCATGACACCAAAACGCGGACGAACTTCATCGCGGAACTTTGTTTGGATCTGGTACAGGTTAAGCGGCAGTTGGCGATAGCTGTGAATTTCGCGGCGGGCAATATCGGTAATGACTTCCTCATGGGTGGGGCCGAAGCAAAACAGATGATCGTGACGATCCTTGATTTTCAACATCTGCGGGCCAAATTGTTCCCAGCGTCCGGTCTCCTGCCACAGCTCGGCAGGTTGAATGGCGGGCATCAACAATTCGATTGCGCCGCTGTTGTCCATCTCTTCCCGCACGATTGCCTCGACTTTGCGCAGGGCGCGCAGACCCAGCGGCATCCAGGTGTATAAACCGCTGGCGAGTTTTTTAATATAACCGGCGCGCATCATCAGGCGATGGCTCGGCAACTCGGCTTCGGCGGGAGCTTCTTTCAGGGTGGAAATCAAAAAGTGTGAAACGCGCATGATGCTTCCTGAACAATCGGGGACGCGATTTTACACTTAATCCAAATCCGTATTCGCTTTCCAATGAGGTTGAAATATGAAAGAATCGACCCGTTGAAATTAACCGAATAAGAGTCGCAAATGCTAGACCGAGAAGGCTATCGCCCGAATGTCGGCATCATCATCACGAACAACAGGAATCAAGTGTTCTGGGCCAAACGGGTTAGACAACATGCGTGGCAATTCCCGCAAGGCGGTATCCAGCATGGCGAAACCCCGGAGCAAGCGATGTACCGCGAATTGCAGGAAGAAGTCGGCTTGCTGCCGGAACACGTCAGGATACTGGGGCGCACCCGCGACTGGATGCGTTACGACGTGCCGCAAAGATGGAACCGGCGGGAATCGCGCGGCAGCTATCGCGGACAGAAGCAGATTTGGTTTTTGCTGCGCCTGATTGGTCGTGAGACGGATGTCTGTTTACGTGCCGGATTACAGCCGGAATTTGATGCATGGTGCTGGAACGAATACTGGCTGGATCTGAACGAAGTCATCGACTTCAAGCGTGAGGTTTATACACTGGCACTGAATGAACTGGTGCGTTATTTGCCCGAGCCGGACAGGCAATGCGCCAACGCCAGCCGGGGGCAGCACAGATAATTTTTCAGCAGCCTTGGCGTGCTGCTGAAAAAGTTGTGAGCCCAAGCTGTTAAGGAGATGCTGACTTATTCGTCATGCCCGCGAAGGCGGGCATCCAGTTGTTTGATTTGACTGGGTTCCCGCCTGCGCGGGAACGACAAAACCGAATAATTCAGTGTTTCCTTAATGTTTGCCGGTACTGCCAAACCCGCCCGTGCCGCGTTCGCTTAGCGGGAATTCGTTCACGACATTGAACTTGGCCTGCATCACCGGAACAATTACCAGTTGCGCCATGCGCTCCATCGGCATCAGGGTGAAGGGAATCTGGCTGCGATTCCACAGCGAGACAAATACCTGCCCCTGATAGTCCGAGTCTATCAATCCCACCAGATTGCCCAACACGATGCCGTGTTTATGCCCCAGCCCGGAGCGCGGCAAAATCATTGCCGCATAACCGGGATGCGTCAGATGAATCGCGATGCCGCTGGGAATCAGCTCGCACTGCTTGGGTTGAATCACGATATTTTTATCGATGCAGGCACGCAAATCGATCCCGGCAGAACCCGCCGTGGCGTAGCCGGGCATGTTGTCGTGCAGGCGCGGGTCGAGGATTTTGACATCCACGGTCAGTGTGCTCATTGTTTGTCTCCCTTAAAAAGCGGTATCGCGTGTCGCATCAGTTGACGCGCCAGCGTGAGTTTGTCGGCACGCGGCAGGGCATGGCTGCCGTTGTCGTCGAACAAAATGACTTCATTCTCATGGCTACCGATTGCCTGTTGCGCCAAATTACCCACCAGCAACGGCAATTTTTTCGCGCGACGTTTCTGCTCGGCATATTCCACAAGGTTTTCGCTCTCTGCGGCAAAGCCGATACAAAACGGCGGCTCGGGCAAATTCGCCACATAAGCGAGAATGTCGGGATTGGGCAGCAACTCAAGGATCAACTTGCCATCCTGTTTCTTGAGTTTCCGAGTGCTGGGTTGTGCCACGCGGTAATCGGCAACGGCGGCAACGGCGATGAACATATCCGCAGCAACCGCCTGTTGCCGTACTGCCTCGAACATCTCGGCAGCACTGCTGACAGGTACAAGGAGAGCACCCTGCGGCGGTGGCAGGGCGGTGGGGCCGGAAACCAGCGTCACCTCCGCGCCCAATTCCAGTGCGGCCTGCGCCACGGCATAACCCATCTTGCCGCTGCTGCGATTGGTGATACCGCGCACCGCGTCTATCGCCTCGTAAGTCGGACCGGCGGTAACCAGCACCTTCACTCCCGATAATGTCGGAGGTTCGCCGGATAGCGGCTTGCTGGCGGTGGCAAAAGTATCGGATTCATACAGCAAATCCAACAACTCCCGTGCCAATGCTTCCGCCTCCAGCATCCGCCCCATACCTGCCTCGCCGCAAGCCTGTACCCCGCTCGCCGGACCGAGTAGCGTAACTTGATCGGCGATCAATTGTTGCACATTGCGCTGTGTCGCCGCATTTGCCCACATTTGTTGATTCATCGCCGGAGCGACAAACAACGGACAATTGCGTGCCACACACAAAGTGGAAAGCAAATCATCTGCCAGACCGTGCGCCAGCTTGGCGATGAAGTCCGCCGTTGCGGGTGCAATCACAATCGCGTCGGCAACACGGCTGCCGTGAATGTGCGCCATACCGTTATCGTCCTGCCACTGGTCGAGCAACACCGGCTGCCCGGTGAGTGCCTGCAGGGTCGCGGGCGTGATGAAATGCGTTGCCGCCGCCGTCATCGCCGCCTGCACCACAATGCCCTGCTTTACCAGCAGACGCGCGAACTCCGCCGCTTTATAGGCCGCGATGCCACCGGTGATGCCGAGCACAATGCGTTTTTTTTCTGGCTGTTCCGTCATGGCGCGCATCTTAACAAGAAAGGGGATGCCTGAACGAGGGGGAGAAAGACCATAACGCCGGATTTGGTCTAAGGAAATACTGATTAAGTCCCGCCGTTCATGGTTCGACAGGCTCACCACGAACTGCGGGACTTATAATTCAACGAGCTCAGGGCGAACGGGCTTAATCAGTGCGTCCTTAAGTTTCGATTGGTCTCACAAGCACCCCATCATTCTTTATTTTCCGGCAGGGCTGCCACACCTGCGGCGGCAATTTGGCCATCCTGAAAAGCGCGTACCCCGCTGATGCCCAGGCCGCCGACGATGGTGTTGTCGATGGTGAGCGGTACGCCGCCTTCCGCCGGAATCACCCCGGGGAGGGCGAGGTGTATCAGACGTCCGCTTAACACGGCATCTTCCGAGGCCTTGGTGGGGCGTTGGAATGCTACGGCGGCGCGGGCTTTTTGTGTGGCGGTTTCCACGCTGCCGAACGGGGTGTCGTGTTCGCGTTGCAGGTAGAGCAGGTGGCCGCCGCTATCGACGACGGCAATCACCACGCCCCAGTTGTTTTGCCGCGCTTCATCGGCTGCGGCGGCGGCGATGCGTTGGGCATCTTGCAGGGTGAGGTAGGGTTTTTGTGCCATAACTTAGTGCTTGTTCAGCGCGCTAAAAATTTCATCGCGGATTTTTTCCACGCTGCCGTTGCCCGCAATCTTGATGTAGTGCGGTGCTTTGGCATGGTCGGCGTGTTCCCAGGCACTGTAGTAATCCACCAGCGGCTTGGTTTGCTGGTGATAAACATTCAGCCGCTTAATCACGGTGTCTTCGACATCGTCGGGACGCTGCACCAGGTCTTCGCCGGTTATGTCATCTTTGCCTTCCACCTTGGGCGGGTTGAACGCGATGTGGTAACTGCGCCCCGATGCGGGGTGTATGCGGCGACCGCTCATGCGTTTGATGATGGCATCGTCCTGAACGTCGATTTCGACGACGTAGTCGATGGGGATACCGGCATCTTTCATGGCCTGAGCCTGCGGGATGGTGCGCGGAAAGCCATCGAACAGAAAGCCGTTGGTGCAGTCGGCTTGTTGGATACGCTCCTTGACCAGGTTGATGATGATGTCATCGGACACCAGGCCGCCGGCATCCATTACCTTTTTTGCGGCCAGTCCCAGCGGGGAGCCCGCTTTGACGGCGGCGCGCAGCATGTCTCCGGTGGAAATTTGCGGGATGTTGAATTTTTCTTTGATGTAGTTGGCTTGTGTGCCTTTACCGGCACCCGGTGCGCCCAGCAGTATCAGTCTCATGTTGCATTCTCCACGTGTGTTTTGAAAAGTTGTCGTGCGGTGTGCAGGTCTTGCTCGGTATCAACGCCGGCGGGCGGGGCATCGCGGGTCACGGTTACACCGATTTTATAGCCGTGATACAGCGCGCGCAGTTGTTCCAATGCCTCGATTTGTTCGATCCCGGCGGGGGCAAGCCGCTCATAGGTGTGCAAGAAAGCCGCACGGTAGGCATAGATGCCGATATGGCGCAGAACGGTTGTGGCGGCAGGATTGTCACGCGGGTAGGGGATGGGCGCGCGGCTGAAATACAGCGCGTTACCCTGATGATCCAATACCGCTTTGACGATGTTGGGGTTGTGCAATGCCGCCTCGTCGTGCAGCGGATGACAGGCGGTGGCCATGGCGCATTCGCGGTGTTGATGCAGGTGGGCGGCGACCGCGCCTATCAGTGCCGGGGGTATCAGCGGTTCATCCCCCTGAACATTAACCACAACGGTGTCGTCGTCCCAGCCTTGCCGGGCGACCACTTCGGCGATGCGGTCGGTGCCGCTCTGGTGTGTGGCCTTGGTTAAACACACTTGAAAGCCGTGCCCGCGCACGGTGTCGGCAATCTGCCGGTGATCGGTGGCGATCCACACCTGATTTGCACCGCTGGCTACAGCCTGTTCCGCGACGCGGATAATCATCGGTTTGCCGCCTATATCCAGCAACGGTTTGCCGGGTAGTCGCGTGGAGGCGAAGCGGGCGGGAATAACGACATTGAAGTCGGTCATTTACAGGGTTTCAACTTCTTCTGCACTGAGTTTGCGCGCCTCATCCGCCAACATCACCGGAATGTCATCCTCGATTTTGTAGGCGAGGCGATCAGCTTTGCAAATCAACTCTTGCTCGTTTTTTCGGTAGAGCAGGGGAGATTTACACAGTGGACAAACAAGAATTTCGAGTAACTTCGCGTCCATGGTCAGCGTATCTTTCTTTGTATTAAGTCCATTACAGCGGGATCGAACCGGGCGTTTACACGCAGCACCCAATAGCGGTCATCGGCGAACGTGCCGCATTTTACTGCATCTTTCTCGGTGAGGAGTATTGCGTCGCAGTCGTCGAAATTCAAATCGGCGGCGGTGTAGGGATGATGGTCGGGAAAGTCATGCGCGCTAAAGTGAATGCCCAATTGTTGCAGATGGGTAAAGTAGCGTTGCGGGTTGCCGATGCCCGCGACCGCATGGTTGCGCAGATTTTTGAAGTCATCGGCGGTGGCGGTTTGCCCGCTGTGGATGAGATTGTAAAAAGTGGCACCTTGCAATTGCATGGCAAATTGTCCCGTGGCGACTTGTCCGTCATTGACGACCACCGCATCGACGCTGCGCAGGCGCGAAGCGGGTTCGCGCAACGGTCCGGCGGGTAGCAGGCAACCGTTGCCCAGGCCGCGACTGCCGTCTATCACGGCGATTTCCACATCGCGCCGCAAACGGTAATGCTGTAAGCCGTCATCACACAGCAGCACGTTACATTCGGGGTGGGCGCGCAATGCCGCCCGGGCGGTGGCGACCCGGTTCGCCCCCACCCACACCGGGCAAATGTTGCGCCGCGCCATCAGCAACGGTTCATCGCCGACCTGTGCGGCGGTGCTGTCCGGCATGACGGCTTGTTGTTGTGCCGTGCCGCCGTGTCCCCGGCTGACGATCAGGGGATACCAGCCGAGTTCGTTCAGACCTTGCGCCAGCGCGAGGGTGAGCGGTGTTTTGCCGGTGCCGCCAACGGTGATATTGCCGACTATGATGACGGGCAGGGGCAGACGATAGCCGGACAAAATGCCGCCGCGGTACAGGTTGCGGCGCAGCGCGACCAGCAGGTGGAAAATCAGGCTTAAAGGGAACAGCAACAGGTGTAGCGGGCCGAGCCGATACCAATGATGCGTCAGCCAGGACATGGCTTAGCGGGTGTTCTGGGTGGTGAAGGTAATGCGCCCGAACCCGGACAAGCGTGCCGCCTCCATGACATTTACCACGGACTGGTGCGGTGTTTTTGCATCGGCATGAATCACAATGGTGGGGTCGGTCTGGTCTCCGGCGGCACTCTTTAACGAGTTGGACAAAGCCTCGACACCGGTGAACGAGACTCCTTTGCCGTCTATGGCATAGTGCTCGGAGGCATCCACGGCGACGCTGATGGTTTTGGGTTGGGGGACTTCTTCGACAGCACCGCCGGCTTGAGGCAGATTGATTTGCAACTCGGAAAATTTTGCGTAACTGGTGGTGACCATCAGAAAAATCAGAATGACCAGCAGCACGTCTATCATCGGAATCAGGTTGATTTCCGGTTCTTCACGTTCACGCCTGCGTCTAAAATTCATGCCGACAGCCTCTTAACCTTTGCGCTGCCCGTGCACAATTTCCACGAGCTTGACGGCTTGCTGCTCCATTTCTATGGTCAGGCTATCGACTTTGGAACGGAAGTGACGATAAAAAATCATGCTGGGAATGGCGACAATCAAACCGAATGCGGTGTTGTAGAGTGCTACCGAAATGCCGTGTGCCAGGGTTGCCGGATTGTTGCCCATGGCGGTTTGTGAACCGAAAATTTCAATCATGCCAATGACCGTGCCAAACAATCCCAACAGCGGGCTGATCGAGGCGATTGTTCCCAGAGATGTCAAAAAGCGTTCCAAATCATGGGTTACCGCGCGACCGGCTTCCTCGATGGATTCTTTCATGATTTCCGGGGTGCTTTTGATGTTGCGCAATCCGGCGGCAAAAATACGTCCCAACGGCGAGTTTTCGGCAAGTTTGCTCAACATGCTGTCGCTGACACCGCGTTGCTTGAGCTCCTTGATGACCTCATTCAATAGTTGCGGAGGGGACACCTGTTGCGGACGTAAAAACCTCAATCGCTCGATAATCAATCCAAGTGCCACGATGGAAGCCACGATCAAAAACCAAATCGGCCAGCCGGCCGCCTCAACAATTGCCCACACGCGAATTCTCCAAACATGCTTAAAATAACAGGCCGCCACTGTAGCGTTTCATGCCCGCTTGAGCAACTTTTCTCAGGATTTACTTTAGCAATCCCGACCTAACTGCCCGCGATGAAAGGGTATTTTTGTTTACCCACAAAACCTGTGGATAACTTTGTGGATGAATCGTCCAATCAGGTATTAAGATGGCGTAATGCAACAACTTTTATAGCTTTGCCTATTTTTTGTGTTGGAATTATTCCCTTATAAAACATTGTGTTAACGTAAGTTGCCGATTTTTGTTTGGAAGGTGAGGCGGAGAATGGCGCAATACCGTGGTTTGTGGATTATTTTGGATTGTCAAGATGTTTTCTGAGAATATTTTTGTTGAAAAAAATCGTGTTTGGGGTGTAGCGGAAGTCAATTTTGCGGTCAAGCAGTTGTTGGAAGCTAACGTGCCGCTGCTGTGGGTGCGCGGGGAAATTTCCAATTTGCTTAAAGCCGCCTCCGGCCACCTGTATTTCTCACTGAAAGATGATGCGGCGCAGGTGCGCTGTGTGATGTTTCGCCACAAAAACCAATGGGCAAATTACACTCCCGCCAATGGTCAGGCAGTCGAGGTGTTGGCTGCGGCCAGCCTTTACGAGCAACGCGGCGACTATCAATTGTTGATTGAGCAAATGCGTCCGGCGGGTCAGGGGGCACTGTTTGAACGCTTCGAGCAGTTGAAGCAGTTGCTTGCCGGTCAGGGATTGTTTGCCGCCGAACGCAAACAACCGATACCGCACCTTCCTGCCAGAATCGGGGTGGTTACCTCGCCGCAGGCCGCCGCGTTGCGCGATGTGCTGACCACCTTGCGGCAGCGGTTGCCGCGTGTGCCGGTGGTGTTGTATCCGACGGCGGTTCAGGGGGCGGGGAGCGCGGAAAAAATTGCGGCAGCGATCAAGCTGGCAAACCGGCGTGCCGAATGCGATGTGCTGATTGTGTGTCGCGGCGGCGGCAGTATCGAGGATTTATGGGCGTTTAACGAGGAGTGCGTGGCGCGCGCCATTGCCGCCAGCGGGATTCCCGTGATTAGCGGCATCGGTCACGAAACCGACTTTACCATCGCCGATTTTGTTGCCGATGAGCGCGCCGCGACACCCACAGCGGCGGCACAACGCGCCTTGCCGGATCGCCGTGCGTTGCTCGCCGAACTAAGCAACCTCGCGCAACATCTGGCGCGCTCGCAGACGCAACGTTTGTACAACACCATGCAGCGCGTGGATTTTTTGCAGCGTCGGCTGGTACATCCGGCACGGCAGGTGGCGCGCCAGGGAGAGCGATTGGCGCAGTTGCAGCACCGCTTGCAACGCGCCCTGCGGCAGCGCAACCAGCAGCAATGGCACTGGCAAGCGGTGTTGCAGCGCTTTCACGGTATCGGCGAGAAGCTGGTTCGCCGGCGCGAGTCGCAAGTCAATTTGGCACAGCGTTTGCTGCGCGCGGCTCAGTCGGCGCAGTTGCAACGTGCGGCGCGGCTGAATAGCGCGGCGCAGCAGCTTGCCATTCTCAACCCGCAGCAGGTGTTGGCGCGCGGCTATAGCCTGGTGCAGGATGCGCGCGGCGAAATCGTGCGCGATGTCGCCAAATTACCGCTGGGCGCGGCGTTAACCATTACTTTCGCAAAAGGGCGCGGCCACGCCGAGTTGAAGGACAAGGGGTGAACACGTTAAAATCCGCGCCCCCATCTTTCGTTTTCGGCCTTGCGCCGAATGCCGCGCAATGAAATCTTTTCCGGCTTGCCTATTTCCGCTTCACGCAATTTCCGATCAGCAGACGGTTATATAGATGAATATCTCGCCACGCGGTCTATTGCTACTGTTGTTGACGATTGCGGCAATCTGGTTTGCCAATCTCGAATATCGCACACTGATTAAGCCGGACGAAGGCCGCTATGCCGAAATCCCCCGCGAGATGGTGGAAAGCGGTGACTGGGTCACGCCGCGTTTGAATGCGCTCAAGTATTTTGAAAAACCGCCGCTGCAATACTGGGCGACCGCGACCGCCTATACGGTGTTCGGCGAACATCAGTGGACCTCGCGTTTATGGACGGGATTGACCGGCTTCATGGGCATCGTATTGGTGTGGTTTGCCGGGTTGCGACTGTTCGGACGCGAGGCGGCGGGGTATGCCGCGCTGTTGTTGGCGAGCAGTTTGTTGTATGTGCTGATGGGGCATATCAATACGCTGGATATGGGCGTGACCTTCTTCCTCACCACGGGGATATTCGGCTTGTTGTTGGGGCAAACTCGGACAGAGCCGAAAACGCGGCGCAACTGGATGTTGCTGGCGTGGGCCGGGCTGGCGTTGGCGGTGCTGAGCAAGGGCTTGATGGGCATCGTTTTGCCGGGCGCGGCATTGTTTATTTATTGCCTGCTGCAGCGTGATTTCAGCGTGTTGAAACGCATGCACTGGCTGGCGGGTCTGGGGGTGTTTTTGCTGATTAGCGCACCGTGGTTCGTGCTGGTGATGAAGGCGAATCCCGAATTTTTCGAGCGTTTTTTCATCTACGAACACTACACCCGCTTCACCACCACCCAGCATGGGCGCAGCCAGCCGTGGTATTACTTCATTCCCATTTTACTGATGGGCGCGTTGCCGTGGACGCTGCTGATGCTCGACAGCATGATGCGCACCTGGCGCGGCAGCCAACTTGACCGGCAGCCTTTCAACAGCGCGCGCTTTTTGCTGATTTGGGCGATATTCATTTACATTTTCTTCTCCATTTCCGGATCAAAGCTGCCCTCCTATTTGTTGCCGATGTTGCCCGCCCTGGCACTGCTCATGGGCAAACGCATCGCCGACATGCGTGCGCGGCTATTGTTTTGGCAGGTGCTGCCCGCAGTTGTCGCGCCGTTGGCGTTGTTGGTGCTGGCACTCAATATCGGCAAATTGGCGGACACCGCGAACCAGATCGCGCTGTATCCGCAATACACGCCGTGGTTGGTAACGGCGGCACTGATTTCCTTGGGCGGTTTTGCTGTCGGACTGAGGCTGCTGTGGCGCGGCAACAAATCTGCGGCGGTGCTGGTGCTGTCATTGGGCGCGTTGATCACCGCGCAAATCGGCTTGACCGGCTACGAAACTGTGGCGCGCGAACGTTCCGCCAAACACATTGCCGAGGCGATTCGCGGTGAAGTTCGGCCCGATGTGCCGTTCTATTCCGTGCTGACTTACGAACAGACTCTGGGGTTTTACCTGAAACGCACCTTTACCCTGGTGCAATTTCAGGACGAAATGGCATACGGTGTTTTGCAGGAGCCGGAGCGTTATATCGCCACGCTGGATGAATTTGCCAAAGTCTGGCGGGCACAGCCCGAGGCATTGGCGATAATCCCGCTGGACCCGAGAAATCAGAATCCGATGTATGCTTACCAGTCGGTACGGCAGCTGGACATTCCCATGCAAATTATTTTTCAGGACACGCAACATATCGTGGTGAAGAAGCCTGTCGCCGCGCCTGCGGAGCAACCATGAGCCTCGTGAGTTTTATGCTGATTTTTACCGGCGTGATGCTCAACGCCGCCGCACAAATACTGATGAAAGCGGGAACCAACGCGGTCGGGCATTTCGAATTCAGCGTCGCCAACATTGTCCCCATCGGCTGGAAACTGGCGACCGAATGGCACATCGTCACCGCAATGTTTTGTTACGGCTTGAGTGTCGTGGTCTGGATACTTGCCCTGTCGCGCGTACCGGTCAGCATCGCTTTCCCGATGTTATCCATGGCCTATGTGGTGAACGCGATTGCCGCCTGGTATCTGCTGGGCGAACCGTTCGGCTCGACCAAGCTGATCGGCATGGGCATTATCATCCTGGGCGTCGTTATTATTTCGCGGGCGTAATCATGGCTGTCATTTCCGCCTGCGCGGGAATGGCGAATTTTCTGGAGTTTTTATTTTATGAGTGCATTTCTTCCTTTTTCCAGACCGACCATAGATGAAGCGACCATCGCTGCGGTAGCCGAAACACTGCGTTCCGGCTGGATAACCAGCGGCCCCAAGGTGTCCGAATTCGAGCGGCAACTGTCCGAATACTTCGGCGGACGTCCGGTGCGCACCTTTAACTCCGGCACCTGCACCATGGAAATTGCCCTGCGTATTGCCGGCATCGGCGCGGGCGATGAAGTCATCACCACGCCGATTTCCTGGGTGGCAACCGCGAATGTGATTCTCGAAGTCGGCGCGACCCCCGTGTTTGCCGACATCGACCCGCTGACCCGCAACATCGATCTGGACAAACTCGAAGCCGCCATCACCCCGCGTACCAAAGCCGTCATCCCCGTCTATCTCGCCGGCAAACCGGTGGACATGGACAGACTGTACGCCATCGCGGTCAAGTACAAATTGCGCGTGATCGAAGATGCCGCGCAGGCGATGGGCTCCACCTGGCAGGGCAAGCCGATCGGCAGTTTTGGCGATTTCGTCTCGTTCAGCTTTCAGGCCAACAAAAACATCACCACCTCGGAAGGCGGCTGTCTGGTGCTCAATAATCAAGGGGAAGCCCTGCTGGCGGAAAAATACCGCCTGCAAGGCGTCACCCGCAGCGGCTGGGACGGCATCGAAGTCGATGTGCTGGGCGGCAAATTCAATATGACCGACATCGCCGCCGCAATCGGTTTGGGACAATTCGCCAAACTGCGCGAAATTACCGCGCAACGGCGCAAACTGGCACGCCACTACTTCGCCGCACTGGGGCGTGATTTTGAAGCGCAGACCGGCGCGCAACTGCCGCCCAAAGATTTTGAAAACAGCAACTGGCATTTATTCCAAATCGTGCTGCCGGAACGCATCTCCCGCCCGGCGTTTATGGAAAAAATGAAAGCGCGCAGCATCGGTGTCGGCTTCCACTACGCACCGATACACCTGTTCAAACTGTACCGCGAGCTGGGCTTCAAAGAAGGCATGTTCCCGATTGCCGAGCGGGTCGGCAAACAAATTGTTTCCCTGCCGATGTTCTACGCGATGACCGAAGCCGATGTCGAACGCAGCTGCGCGGTGATGCGTGAAGTGTTAATGGCGAATTGATTCGCGCGGGACGACCGCTTGCGGAGATGCTGATTGACTCGTCATTTCCGCGCAAAGGAGCAAGCGGACGAATCGCGGCCTCGGTTCCAGAAAATCAGGGAAAAATAATCCATGTTCGAACAAGCCTTCAGAAATATCGACGACGTCCTGCGCAAGGAAGCCGGTTGTGCCAGCGAACTCGACTACACCGAACAATCCTCCTGGCTGCTGTTCCTTAAATACCTCGATGCGCTGGAACACAGCAAAGCCATGGAAGCCGAACTGGAGGGCAAGAAATACACCTACCTGCTCGACAAGCCCTACCGCTGGGAAACCTGGGCCGCGCCCAAAGGCAAAGACGGCAAGATCGACCACAACAAAGCCATGACCGGCGACGACCTGCGCGACTTTGTGAATCAGCAACTGTTCCCCTACCTGCACCGCTTCAAGGAAAAAGCCGATAACGCCAAGACGCTGGAATACAAGATCGGCGAAATCTTCGGTGAGATCAAAAACAAGATCCAGAGCGGCTACAACCTGCGCGACATCATCGAGCACATCGACGAACTGCGCTTCAACTCGCAGGCAGAGAAGCACGAGCTGTCGCACCTGTACGAGGCCAAGATCAAAAACATGGGCAACGCCGGGCGCAACGGCGGCGAGTACTACACCCCGCGCCCGCTGATTCGCGCCATGGTGCAAGTGGTCAACCCAAAAATCGGCGAAACCATCTACGACGGCGCCTGCGGCAGCGCGGGCTTCCTGTGTGAGGCGTTCGATTATTTGCGCTCAGGCAAAGGGCAAGTGGTTCGACAAGCTCACCACGAACGGGGAGTGGGAACCGTTCGCCCTGAGCCCGTCGAAGGGTTGAACGGTGCTCAGGCCGGATTAACTACGCGCGATCTGAAAATTTTGCAGGAAGCCACCTTCTACGGCATCGAAAAGAAAAGCCTCGCCTACGTCATCGCCATCATGAACATGATCCTGCACGGCATCGAGGCGCCCAACATCGCCCACACCAACACCCTCGCGATGAATCTCGCCGACGTGCAGGACAAGGACCGCTTCGACATCGTCCTCGCCAACCCGCCTTTCGGCGGCAAGGAGCGCAAGGAAGTGCAGCAGAACTTTCCCATCAAGACCGGCGAAACCGCCTTCCTGTTCTTGCAGCATTTCATCAAGCGCCTGAAAGCGGGTGGACGCGGCGCGGTGGTCATCAAGAACACCTTTCTCAGCAACACCGACAACGCCTCGGTGAGCCTGCGCAAACACCTGCTGGAAACTGCAAACCTGCACACCGTACTCGATTGCCCCGGCGGCACCTTCCAGGGCGCGGGCGTGAAAACCGTCGTGCTGTTTTTCGAGAAGGGCGCGCCCACGCGCAAGGTTTGGTACTACCAACTCGATCCCGGCCGCAACATGGGCAAGACCAACCCGCTCAACGATGCCGACCTCGCCGAGTTCATTGAGTTGCAGAAGACCTTTGCCGATTCTCCCAAGAGCTGGAGCGTGGATGCGGCGAGCATAGCCCCCGATTCCTATGACTTGTCAGTGAAGAATCCCGATGGCGGTGTAGCCGTGGTGCACCGCAGCCCGCAGGACATCATGGACGAGATCGCCGCGCTGGATGCGCAGAGCGCAGAAGTGTTGGGGAACATCAGGGCGTTGTTATGAAACCCAAGCTCTTCTTAACCCCGTTCGCTCTGAGCTTGTGGTTCGACAGACTCACCATGATCGGAAAATCCTATCATCCGTTCGCCCTGAGCTTGTCGAAGGGCATTGAGGGACAGCAAAAATAATGGCCTTCTGGACTTACATCTTGCGCTGTGTCGACAGCAGCTACTACACCGGCCACACAGACAACCTTGAAAAGCGCATTGCCGAACATCACTCAGGCGCGATAACCAGTTGCTACACCTACACCCGTCGTCCGCTAGAACTGGTGTTCACGCAAGACTTCAAAACACGTGAAGAAGCCTTGGCATCCGAGCAGCAAATCAAAGGGTGGAGCCGCAAGAAAAAGGAAGCCCTGATGCGCGGCGATTGGGCAGAAATATCCCGCCTTGCTAAATCCGCTACGCCAGTTCGCCCTGAGCCCTTCGACTCCGTTCGTCCTGAGCCTGTCGAAGGGCATGAATCACCACTACCCGTTCGTCCTGAGCCTGTCGAAGGGCATAAATCACCACTACCCGTTCGTCCTGAGCCTGTCGAAGGGCATAAATCACCACTACCCGTTCGTCCTGAGCTTGTCGAAGGGCATGAATCAACACTACCCGTTCACCCTGAGCCTGTCGAAGGGGAAAACTCTACGAGGCTTCGACAAGCTCAGCCCGAACGGTCTGGAGGTGATGATGAATAAGGCGGGGTGGCAGACCAAGAATCTCGGCGATGTTTGCGATGTTGTCGGCGGAGGCACGCCATCAAAGGGCAAGCCAGCTTTTTATTCCGGTGACATTCCTTGGGCAACTGTTCGTGACATCAAGCAAGAAGTGATTAGCTCAACCGAATTTAAGATCACCAAGGAAGCGGTAAAGAGCAGTGCCACCAATATTATTCCAAGCGGTAATGTAGTAATTGCCACTCGCGTTGGCCTTGGGAAGGTTTGCTTGCTTGGACAAGACACCGCCATCAATCAAGACTTGCGCGGCATTGTCCCGCACGACACCACGAAGCTTGATGTTCGGTTTCTGTATTGGTGGTTGAAGAGTATTGCTGATGTGATCGTGGCTGAAGGTACGGGAGCAACGGTTCAGGGCGTAAAGCTTCCTTTTGTTAAATCTCTTCAAGTTCCGTTCCCCCCGCTCCCCGAACAGCAGCGCATCGTCGGCATTCTCGACGCAGCGTTTGACGGTATCGCCACCGCCAAAGCCAACGCCGAACAGAATCTACAAAACGCCCGCGCCCTGTTCGAAAGCCACCTGCAATCCGTCTTCACCCAGCGCGGCGAGGGGTGGGTTGTCAAGAAAGTTAGCGAGGTTGCCAAGCACTCGCTTGGCAAGATGCTAGACAAGGCAAAGAACAAAGGTGAGTTGCAACCCTATCTGCGAAATATCAACGTACGTTGGTTCAACTTCGATTTATCCGACCTTATTCAAATGCCGTTCTTGCCGAGCGAATCGGACAAATACACCGCAGTTAAAGGCGACGTTCTGATTTGCGAGGGCGGTTATCCAGGACGTGCGGCGATATGGAATGAAGACTATCCGGTCTATTTTCAGAAGGCACTTCATCGTGTTCGCTTTCACGAGCCAGAGCACAACAAGTGGTTTCTCTATTATCTCTACGTTCAAGATATGAGCGGCGAACTGAAGCAGCACTTTAGCGGTACAGGCATCCAGCATTTCACGGGAGAAGTCTTGGCTCGATTTGAAATTCCACTGCCGCCGCTACAAGAATTGCGGAAAGCTGTGACTAAGTTTGATGAACTTGCCGAAAAAACCCAACGCCTCGAATCCCTCTGCCAGCGCAAGCTCGCCGCCCTAGCCGAGCTGAAGAAGTCGCTGCTGCATCAGGCGTTCACCGGGGCGTTGTGAGTCGGTTATGTTTTGTAACCGACTCCAACTGGTATCAAGCTGTTACCAGTTGGGCGACTGTTCTTTGGGGTGTTGCATGTAACGAAAAAGCGTACTACCATGCGTTGCATGTAACACTTTTTGATGGAGGTTTTCAAATGAGAACAAGTACATCTGAGCGAGTGCAACGCCATCGCGATGCCTTGCGTGCTTCCGGCCTGCGCCCGGTACAAATCTGGGTTCCGGATACGCGGCGTGCGGGCTTTGCCGAGGAATGTCGCCGCCAGTCGTTGTCGTTGCAGGGTGATGCGCATGAGCGCGAAACTGCCGATTGGCTTGAGCAAGCAGGTGACCGCGAGGGCTGGCAATGAGGCGTGGCGATCTGGTGACGGTGGCTTTGCAGGGTGATCTAGGCAAGCCGCGTCCTGCATTGGTCATCCAGTCAGATTTGTTCGACTCGCATCCTTCCGTAACGATTCTGCCGGTAACGAGTGAGTTGCGCCTTGCGCCGCTGTTTCGTATTGCGGTAAGCCCATCAGAATTGAATGGTTTGGCTAAATCTTCTCAGGTGATGGTGGATAAGCCGCAATCGATCTCTTGCGAAAAAATTGGTGAGGTGATCGGTCATCTGGATGATGAGACGATGCTGGCGGTGAACAGAGCATTGGCTGTTTTTCTTGGATTCGCTTGACGTATAACTTGACCCACACTTGACTCATTTTGCCCAAATGAACGAAGCCGAAACCCGCGCCGAATACATCGATCCCGCCCTGCGAGCCGCAGGCTGGGGCGTGATCGAGGGTAGCCGCGTGATGCGCGAATACCGCATCACTGAGGGGCGTTTGCAGGGGGCTGGGCAGCGCAGCAAGCCGGAGATCGCGGACTATGTGTTGGTGTATCGCAACCACAAGCTGGCGGTGGTGGAGGCGAAGCGTTGGGATTTTCCTTACACCGAGGGGCTGGCGCAGGCGAAGACTTATGCGAGCAAGTTGCGCGCACGTTTTGCTTACGCCACCAACGGGCAGCGTATCTACGGCGTGGATATGCAGAACGGTGCCGAAGGCGATGTGGATGCCTATCCCTCACCCGAAGAATTGTGGAATCGCACCTTCGCCGTGGCGAACGACTGGCGCGAGCGTTTTGCTGCCGTGCCGTTTGAGGATAAAGGCGGGCTATGGGGTTCGCGCTACTACCAAGACAGCGCGATCAATGCCGTGTTGGAAGCGATAGCCGATAACCAACAGCGCATTTTGCTGACGCTGGCGACGGGTACGGGCAAGACCTTCATCGCGTTCCAGTTGGCGTGGAAGTTGTTTCATGCACGCTGGAATTTAAGTCGCGATGCTTCGCGCAGACCGCGCATATTATTTCTCGCTGACCGCAACATCCTCGCCGATCAGGCGTATAACGCGTTCTCGGCTTTTGAGGATTCCAGCCCCGGCTCGTTGCTGCGCATCGCGCCGGACGACATCCGCAAGAAGGGGCGAGTGCCGAAGAATGGCAGCGTGTTCTTTACAATTTTCCAAACGTTTATGAGTGGGCCATCTACAAGTGCCGTTCGCCATGAGCTTGTCGAAGGGCGGAGTTCGTCCGCTCATGGTTCGACAAGCTCACCACGAACGGAGGAGCGAGCTTTCTATTTTGGTGAGTACCCGCCGGACTTTTTCGATTTCATTGTCATCGACGAATGCCATCGCGGCGGGGCGAACGACGAAAGCACTTGGCGCGGCATCCTCGACTATTTCTCGCCCGCAGTGCAGCTCGGCCTGACCGCCACGCCCAAGGTGGCGGACAACGTGAACACCTACGATTACTTCGGCGAGCCGGTGTATGTGTATTCGCTGAAGGAAGGCATCAATGACGGCTTCCTGACGCCGTTCCGTGTGAAGCAATACGCCACCACGCTGGATGAATACACATTCACTTCTGACGACAGGCTGGTTGAGGGCGAGATCGAGGAAGGCAAGCTGTATGAGGAGAAGGATTTCAACCGCATCATCGAGATCGAGGCGCGCGAGCAATATCGCGTGCAGTTATTCATGGAGGCGATCAATCAGCGCGAGAAGACGCTGGTGTTCTGCGCCAATCAGGCGCACGCGCTGGCGGTGCGCGACCTGATCAACCGGCTGAAAACGGCCAGCACCGATCCGAACTATTGTGTTCGAGTCACTGCCAATGACGGCGAGCGCGGCGAGCAGTTCCTGCGCGAGTTCCAGGACAACGAGAAGAGCATTCCGACCATCCTCACCACCTCGCAGAAACTTTCCACCGGGGTGGATGCGCGCAACGTGCGCAACATCGTGCTGATGCGCCCGATCAATTCGATGATCGAGTTCAAGCAGATCATCGGGCGCGGCACGCGTCTCTATGACGGCAAGGACTACTTCACCATTTACGATTTTGTGAAGGCGCACAAGCTATTCAACGACCCGGAGTGGGACGGGGAGCCGATAGAGTCAGAAGTGTGCAAGAAATGCCATCACGCGCCTTGCGTGTGTATCGAACAGCCACAGCCGCCTTGCTATAAATGCGACCAGCGGCCCTGCGTGTGCGAGAAACCGCCCTGCCCGAAATGCGGCCAGCGGCCCTGCGTGTGCAAAAAAGTGCGGGTGAAGCTGGCGGACGGCAAGGAGCGCAATATCCGGCATATTGCGGTGACCACCTTCTGGGGGGCGGACGGCAAACCACTTTCTGCCGCACAATTTATTGAATTGTTGTTTGGCCATTTGCCGGAATTTTTCAAGGACGAAGATGAGTTGCGTGGGCTGTGGAGCCTGCCGGAAACGCGCAAGAAGCTGCTCGAAGGTCTGGCGGAAAAAGGCTTCGGCAAGGATCAGCTGACCGAGATGCAGAAAATTATCGACGCTGAAAATAGCGACCTGTTCGATGTGCTGGCCTATGTGGCGTATACGGCCCAGCCGATCACCCGCGAAGCGCGGGCGACAATGGCGAAGGATGAGGTTCACTCGCACTTCAGTGACAGGCAGGAAGCCTTCCTCGATTTCGTGCTGGCGCATTACGTGCAGGAAGGTGTGGAAGAGCTGGCGCAGGAAAAACTCACCAAGCTGTTGCGGCTGAGGTATCACGACTCGATACCGGATGCAGTTGCCGACTTGGGCGGCGACATAGTAGAGATACGCAATTTATTTACCGGATTTCAGCGCTATTTGTATCGGGACACCGCTTCGCGCTAGTTGCGGGCTGCACCCCCTCGTTATTCCAGGACAATACGCCTGGTGCGCATCTTTTCGGGCGGTTGCAGTTCGCGGTTGAGGGGCGTTACTCGCTTTTGACTGTCAGGGCATTACCTTCGAAGGCGATGCCATCCCAACCGGTTTTGATGAAATTGCGGATGTTCTGGTGGTCGCTTCCCTGCGGGTGTTTGAGTACATCGTCTCGGTAATAGTCGCCGAAGCAGTGCAGGGTCTGTTCCGCTGTCAGAGCGTGCAATCTGGCGAAGGAGAATATCTTGCAGGAGCCGTTGTTTTGCCCGGCTTCGTTGCGCGATCCGCCGTTGCGGAATGCGGTGGGGGTGAAGTCGTAATGGGCGTCGATGACTGCCATGGCGGCTTCGAACGTGGCGTTCTCGGGGGCGGTTTTGAGTTTTTTCAGGAAGGTTTCCATGGGGTGTTCCTTAGAATCCCAACGCCCGTGCACCCTGATAGAACAGAAAGCTCAGTGTCCATGCGAGGGTGAGCGGCCAGGCGAGTGACAGTAGCGTGAAGCCGAGTTGTTTGGATTCGCTCTTCAGGGTGGCGATCGTGGCCAGGCAGGGGGTGTAGAGCAGGGTGAAGATCATGAAGCTATAGGCCTGTACCCAGTCCAGTTGTTGTCCGATGGTGCTGCTCAGCACGTCACCGCTCAGACCATAAATGACGGCGAGTGCGCCGATAACGATTTCTTTGGCGATAAAGCCGAAGATCAGGGCGATGATGAGTTGTTCATTGATGCCGATGGGAGAGAAAATCGGCAGGAGCGCGTTGCCGATGATGCCGGCGTAGGTGTCGGCGCTGGCGGGTTCAGCCGATAGCGGGAAGTTGGTCAGCACCCAAACCATGACAACGCCGATGACGATGAATTTGGTGGCGCGCCGCAAAAAGTGGCGGATTTCCAGCCAGCCGCGCAGCCACATCTGTTGCAGGGTGGGGAAGCGGTAGGGAGGGAACTCCAGTACGAACGGTTCGGTGTTCTTGAATTTTCCCTTGAAGATCAGTGCGGTCAGCATCGCGCTGGCAAAGCTGAACAGGTACAGGCTGAACAGTACCAGCGGTGCGGCTTGCGGCGAAAATAACGCGGCGGTAAAGAAGATGAATACCTGTAGCCGGGCCGAGCACAGTGACAGGGGGATGATGAGCATGGTGAGCAGGCGGATTGCCCGCGAGCGCATCACCCGCGTGCCCATCAGTGCCGGTACATTGCAGCCGAAGCCCATCAGCATCATGACGAATCCGCGTCCGTCCAACCCCAGCCTTGCCATCAGCGCATCCATCAAGAACGCGGCGCGCGACAGGTAGCCGCTGTCTTCGACGATGGCCATGAATAAAAAGAACAGCACGATAATCGGCACGAAGGCGGCAACAGTGGCAACGCCGCTGTATATGCCGTCCAGCAGGAAGCCCTGCAACACTTGCGGCAGGCTGCCGAGCAATGGCTCCAGAGCGATGCCGCGCAGCCAGTCCAACAATTCGCCCATCCACCCTTGCAGGGGTTGCCCCAGAAAAAACACCCCCTGAAAGACCAGATACATGATCGCGAAGAAGATGGGCAGCCCCAGCCAGGGGTGCAAGATGACGCGATCCAGTTTTTCGGTGAGGTTGTCCGGTAGCCGCGCGGGGATTTGTACCGAGTGTTTCAGCACGCGCGCCATCTCGGTTTCGATGTGTTCATCCTGTTCCAATTGGCTGCGCAATTCCTCCGCCATGCCGGGGGTGGGGTAGCGCAGTGCTTTGGTGACGGCTTCCAGAGCGTGTTGATAGCCGCTGCCGTATTTTGCACTGATCAGGTAAATCGGCATTTGCAGGAGTTCGGACATTTTTTCAACATCAATGGTGATGCCGAATTTTTTGGCTTCGTCCACCATGTTGAGCATGACCACGACGTTCATGTCCAACTGTTTGAGTTGCAGCAACAAACTCATCTGCCGCTCAATCTGGGTGGCGTTCAATACCACCAGTGCGAGGTTGGGCACATTGTCGTGCAGGAAATGGCGCACCACCTGTTCGTCGTCGGAGAAACCGTGCAAATCATAGATGCCGGGCAAGTCGATGATTTCGACCATATCGCCGCCGAGCAGAATCTTGCCGCTGAGCAACTCCACGGTGATGCCGGGCCAGTTGCCGACCCGCGCCGCGCCGCCGGTCATGCGGTTGAACAGGGTGGATTTGCCGGTGTTGGGCATACCCAGCAGGGCGATGCGCTTCATGGTTTGCTCACCGTGATTTTTGCCGCTTCCACTCGTCTTAACAGAATGTCAGTGGTGCCGATACGCACTTGCAGGGGGCCGGAAAAGCTCGCTTTGCGAACCAGCGTGATTTCTTTGCCGTAGCGAAACCCCAATGCCTGCAAGCGCAGGTGCAAGGCTTCTTCGGCGTGGATTTCAGTAATGGTGGCGACTTCCCCGAGTTCCAAGGTGTTCAGCGTGACGAGAGGCATTATGTGCAGCGAGTCCAGAAAGGCCGCCATTATTCCACAGCCGGGCGGCTTTTGTCGCTCAGATGTCCGGCAATTACGGTAGAATGCGCACTTTGAATTTTCGCCGAAGTGGAAAATGATTAAAGGCAGTATGGTCGCAATCGTGACCCCAATGCATGAGGACGGCAGTCTTGATTTGGCGGCGTTTCGTGCCTTGATTGACTTTCATATTGAACAGGGTACGGATGCCATCGTGGTGGTGGGTACTACCGGCGAGTCGCCGACTGTGGATGTGGAAGAGCATGAGTTGTTAATCGCCGAGGCGGTTAAACATGCGGCCAGACGCGTTCCTATCGTCGCCGGAACCGGTGCCAATTCCACCAGAGAGGCGATTGAATTAACCACTTTCGCGCAACAGGCGGGAGCGGATGCTGTGCTGTCGGTTGTCCCTTACTACAACAAGCCTACCCAGGAAGGCCTGTATCAGCATTTCAAGAAAATATCGGAAGCTGTTGATATTGAGAATATTTTATATAACGTTCCCGGGCGTACTGTTGCCGATATGCATAACGACACGGTGGTGCGCCTGGCACAACTGCCCAACATCGTCGGCATCAAAGATGCGACGGGCAACATCGAGCGCGGCAGTGATTTGTTGCAGCGTGTCCCCGACGATTTTGCGGTGTACAGCGGTGATGATGCCAGCACTTTGGCGTTGATGTTGCTGGGTGCGCATGGCACGATTTCGGTGACCGCCAACGTTGCACCCGGGTTGATGCATGAGATGTGTGCGGCAGCATTGCGCGGCGAGGTTGCGGTGGCGCGGGAAATCAATTCGCGTTTGCTGGGCTTGCACCGTCATTTGTTTGTGGAAGCCAACCCGATTCCGGTGAAATGGGCGGTAGCGCGCATGGGAAAAATCAAAAACACCTTGCGTCTGCCGTTGACATCGTTATCGCCTGACGCGCACGTTGTGGTCGAGCAAGCAATGCGCCAGGCCGGCGCAATCAATTAAATTAATTTGGAGTGTGAGGCAATGAATCTTCTAAAAACCGCTATTTCCGGCTCGCTGTTGGTTCTGTTGGTGGGTTGTAGTGCCATGGGCTTGGGCAGCAAGCGTATTGATTACCGCAGCGAAGCGGTAACCGTTCCGCCCTTGGAAATCCCTCCTGACCTGACTGCGCCGGGTGTCGATAACCGCTACACCGTGCCACTGGGCAACGGGGAAAGTGCGGCGACCTATTCCGAATACAGCAAATACGGCGGCAATGCGATTGCGACGACCAGCGCGGTTTTGCCGCGGGTTAAAGGTGTGCGTCTGGAGCGCAATGGCGCACAACGCTGGTTGGTGGTGGAAGATACCGCCGAGAATGTTTGGCCTGTCGTGGTCGCATTTGTGCGGGAAAACGGCTTGACCATCAAGACTGAAGATCAGAATGCCGGGGTGATTGAGACCGAATGGTCGGAGAATCGCGCCAAGATACCGCAAGGCGGTCTGCGCGCGGTTATTGGTAAGGTGTTCGATAATTTATATTCATCCGGTGAGCGCGACCAATACCGGATTCGTTTGGAACGTGCCCAAAACGGTAGCAGCACCGAAGTGTATTTGACGCATCGCGGCATGGAAGAAATCCTTTCCGCGGACAAGAGCACTTCCAAGTGGCAGGCGCGCGCCAAAGATCCGGAGATGGAAGCCATTATGTTGCAACAGTTGATGGTGCGCTTCGGCCAAACAGAAGCGCAGGCGGCGATGGCGGTAGCGAATTCATCCGGTGCGGCGATTTCCGGGGAGGCCAGTATGCAGACCTTGCCGGACGGCGCGCAGATCATCATTCTCAAGGAAGACTCCGAGCGCGCTTGGCGGCGTGTCGGACTGGCGCTTGAAGGTGCGGAGATTGAGGTGGAAGATAAAGACCGCAGCAAAGGCATTTACTTCCTGGGTCGGGTTGCCAAGGAAAAGAGCTGGCTGGACAAGCTGAAGTTCTGGCAGGGCAGCGACGATCCCAACAAGCGCTATCGTGTTACCCTGAAGACGGACGGTGACCTGACGCAGGTGTCGGCTGCCGATCAAAAGGGCGCGGTTGACGAAGCCAGCAATCAGATGATCAAGGCGATTTACAAAAACATCAACAACTGATGCGCTTTGCCTCTCTGGGCAGCGGCAGCGAGGGTAACGCGCTGCTGGTTGAAGCCGGTGGGACGAGGCTGTTGTTGGATTGCGGCTTTAGTGTGCGCGATACCCTGTTGCGGCTGGAACGTATCGGGGTATCCGCAGAGCAATTAAGCGGCATTGTTGTGACCCACGAACATGGTGACCATATTGGCGGGGTGGGGCGGTTGGCGGGGAAGTTTGGTCTTCCCGTGTGGCTGACCCACGGCACTTTGCAGCGCAGCCACAAGGCATTTGGCAAAGTAAGCCTGATACACGAAATCACGCCGCATCACACCTTCCATATCGGAGAAATTGAAGTTAACCCCTATCCCGTTCCCCACGATGCGGCCGAACCGGTGCAATTTGTGTTCGGCGATGGTGCGCGGCGTTTGGGCGTGCTGACCGACACCGGCAGCAGTACCCCGCATATCGAGGCGACCTTAAGTCGATGCGATGCGCTGGTGCTGGAGTGCAATCACGATAGCGAGATGCTCTACAACGGCCATTATCCCGACAAGCTGAAACAACGTGTCGCCGGTCGCCTTGGCCACCTCAGCAACCAAACCGCCGCCGAGCTATTGTCCAAACTGGACGCGAGCAAGCTGCAACATCTGATCGCCGCACACCTGAGTGCCAGTAACAATACGCCCGAATTGGCGGCGCAGGCACTCTCCGGGGTGTTGGGCTGTGAACCCGAATGGATAGGCATCGCGACCCAAGCTACCGGTTTTGGCTGGCGGGAAATTGCTTGAAGAGAGGTTGAGCGTGTTCCCGGGCATGGCGCAACACGCTGAATAAGCCGGCGGGGGAGATGAGGCGCGAGGCGGCGTTTCGCCGGTGCAGACACTTATTCGGCGTTTCCTGAGATAATCCCCGCACCTTACAAATCCCTGGTTATGGTTTTCTTATGAGTGAATTACAAACCGCATTACTGCTGATTGGTATCGTCGTGATTGTTGCTGTCTATGCTTTTGGCTGGTGGCAGCAGCGCCAATACAGTCGCAAATACGGCACAGCGTTTATGACCGGGCGTGCGGACGCTTTGTATCAACAGAACAATTCACCAAGAGTTGAACCGACTATGGATGCGGCAACCGCTGCTGAGCCGGTCGCTGCGGATGCCGATGCTACCGCTACTGCTACCGCGATTTGGGAGGAGACCGTTGAGGAAGATCCGGTGACACGCACCGCGCCGACCCTGCTGGATGAGTCGTGTACTTTGCTGGATGAACGCAGTGACTTCATAATTGAGTTGACTCTGTCCGAGCCCAGTCCGGCTGCGGTACTGGACGGTTTCTGGCAACGCAAGTTTGATTTCTCCAAGCCGGTGCAAGTGTGCGGGTTCAGGGCGAATACAGCGCAATGGGAACGTGCCATTGCCGAAGGGCAGACCTTATATGTGCGGCTTAAAATTGCGTTGCAACTGGTTGATCGCGGCGGTGTAATCAGCGCGGCAAAACTGGCCGACTTTCGTGATTTGGTGCTGGGTGTCGCCAGGCAAATCAAGGCAGAAGCGCAGTCGCCGGACTTGGAGGCAACCCACGCCAAAGCGGCAGAATTGGACAAGTTGTGCGCCAGTGTTGACCGGATGGTGGGCGTTAATCTGTTGCCGCCGGGCGAAAGGTTGCTGCACGGTCCGAAGCTGGCGAGAACCGCCACGATGCTGGGAATGACACTGGAGTCGGACGGTGCATATCATTTATTGAACCCGCAGGGAGCGAGCTTATTCATGCTGATCAATCAGGATGCCAGGCCGCTGCAACACGAAACCCAGGAGGACTTTAATACCCGCTGCGTCACCCTGCTGCTGGATGTGCCGCGCGTTGAAAGTCCCACCGTGCAGTTTGATCGCATGGTGCATGTTGCCCATCAGTTTGCCCGGGAATTGCAAGTGAATGTGGTCGATGACCACAATGTGCTGCTCGAAGAAGCCGGCTTGTCGCTCATCCGCGAACAGCTTGCGGAAGTCGAAACAAAAATGCTGGATAACGGCATCGTGCCGGGCAGTGCGCAGGCTCGCCGCTTGTTTGCCTGATGGATGCGGCACAACGTATCGCGCAATTGCGCACAGAGATTGAGCGGCACGACCACGCTTACTACGTTTTGGATGCGCCGACCTTGCCGGACGCGGAATACGACAAGCTGTTCCGCGAACTGCAAACACTCGAAAATCAACACCCGGAACTGCTGACAGCGGATTCACCCACGCAGCGTGTCGGCGGCAAAGTGCTGGACGGGTTCTCTCCCGTTCACCATGCCGTGCCGATGCTGTCCATTCGCACCGAGACCGACACCGGGGCCCGTGGCGCGACTAATTTTGACACGCGGATCCGCAATGCACTGGGCTCCAATGCGGGTGAAATTGAATATGCCTGCGAGCTTAAATTCGACGGTCTGGCCATCAGCTTGCGCTACGAGCATGGTGTGTTGATGCGTGCCGCCACGCGCGGCGACGGTGAAACGGGCGAAGACGTTACCCAGAATATACGCACCATCCGTTGCATCCCCTTGCAACTAAAAGGCTGTGTTGCCGACGTTATCGAGGTGCGCGGTGAGGTGTATATGTCGCGCCGTGATTTCAACCGCTATAACGCGCAACAGCGTGCAAACGGTTTGCCCGCTTTGGTTAATCCGCGCAACGGCGCGGCGGGGAGCATACGCCAACTTGATCCGGCACTGGCGGCGAAGCGTCCACTCTCGTTTTTTGCTTACGGTTTGGGCGAAATAAAAGGATGGGAAGTGCCTGAAACACACAGCGGCATTCTCGATGCCTTGCGGCAATTTGGCTTGCCGGTGTGCGACGAGCGTGCGGTAGTGCGCGGCGCGGCAGCGCTGGCCGAGTTTCATCAGCGTGTTGCCGCCAGGCGGGATGCGCTGCCTTTCGACATTGACGGCGTGGTCTATAAAGTTAACCGCCGCGCCTTGCAAGACGAGTTGGGCTTTGTGTCACGCGAACCGCGCTGGGCGGTGGCGCACAAGTATCCGGCGGAAGAGCAACTTACGGTGGTGCGCGATATTGAAATTCAGGTGGGGCGTACCGGCAAACTGACACCCGTTGCCAAACTTGAGCCGGTGTTTGTCGGCGGCACCACGGTAAGCAATGCCACGTTGCACAATGAGGACGAGATACGCCGCAAGGACGTGCATATCGGCGATACCGTTACCGTGCGCCGTGCCGGAGACGTGATTCCCGAGGTGGTCGGTGCCTTGGCCGAACGCCGTCCGGCGGACGCGCGGGCTTTCGTCATGCCGAGCCGGTGTCCGGTATGCGGTAGCCGCGTGGTGCGCGAGAAGGGTGAGGCGGACGCGCGTTGCAGTGGCGGCTTGTTCTGCGCGGCGCAACGCAAGCAGGCGATTTTGCATTTTGCGGGCAGGCGCGCCATGGACATCGAAGGGCTGGGCGACAAGCTGGTGGAACAGCTGGTGGATGAAAACATCATCCGCTCGCTGCCCGACCTGTATCGCCTTGAGGTGGACACCTTGGCGAGTCTGGAGCGCATGGCGCAAAAAAGTGCGCAGAATATCGTGGCGGCATTGGAAAAAAGCAAACATACGACATTGCCGCGTTTTCTCTTTGCGCTGGGAATTCGGCATGTCGGTGAAACCACCGCCAAGGATTTGGCGCGGCATTTTGGCAAGCTGGATGCCATTATGACGGCCTCGCCGGAGCAATTGTTGCAGGTGTCCGATGTCGGCGAAGTGGTTGCACACAGTGTGGTCGATTTCTTCAGCGAGGCGCATAACCTCGAAGTGATGCGGCAGTTGCGCGCCCTGGGAGTGCGCTGGCAGGAGCATGAAAACGTGGCGGCAACCGCGCGGCCGCTGGGCGGCACAACTTTCGTGCTGACGGGAACGCTGGGCAGTCTGAGCCGTGATGAGGCAAAATCACGGTTGGAGGCGTTGGGTGCCAGGGTCGCCGGTTCGGTATCGAAAAAAACCAGCTATGTGGTGGCCGGTACCGAGGCTGGCAGTAAACTGGACAAAGCGGTCGCGCTGAATTTACCCGTATGGGATGAGCAGCAGTTGTTGAGAACACTACAAGAGTACGAGCAGCCATGAAAAAAATTACCAAAGCGGTTTTCCCCGTTGCCGGCATGGGCAGCCGTTTTCTGCCAGCCACCAAGGCAACCGCGAAGGAGATGCTGCCCGTTGTCGATAAGCCGCTGATCCAATATGCGGTGGAAGAGGCGATGGCGGCCGGCATCACCGAAATGGTGTTTATTACCGGACGCAACAAGCGCGCGATTGAGGATCATTTCGACAAAGCCTACGAACTGGAAGCAACTTTGGCGGCACAGGGTAAAGAAGCGTTATTGCGGGCGATACAAAGTGTTGTGCCCAAAGAAGTGAATTGCATCTACATTCGCCAGGCAGAGCCATTGGGTTTGGGGGATGCGGTATTGTGTGCCCGGCCGGTGATTCACGACGAACCGTTTGCGGTGATTCTTGCGGATGATTTGATCGACGCTGAGCCGCCGGTGATCAAACAGATGGCGGATGTCTATGCGCGGCACGGCTGTTCTATTCTTGGCGTGCAGGACGTGCCGCGCGATGATACCAGGCAATACGGCATAGTCAGTAGCCAGCCCCTCGCCCCGGCTATTGAGCAGGTAAACGGCATTGTGGAAAAACCCGACCCGCAAACCGCCCCCTCGACGTTGGCGGTAGTGGGGCGTTATGTTTTGACACCGCGTATTTTTCACCATTTGCAACAGGTTCAGGCGGGTGCGGGAGGCGAAATTCAACTGACCGATGGCATCGCCGCACTGATGGCGGAAGAAAAACTGCTTGCCTATCGCTTTAACGGCACACGTTATGACTGCGGCTCCAAGCTGGGGTATTTGCAGGCTCAGGTTGCATACGGCTTAAAGCGCGCGGATTTTCGCGATCAATTTATGGCTTATTTGCAGACGGTGGTGTGATGCTGGACAACCGGCAAGCGCGCGAAGTTTTGGCGGATGCCGAACAATTGTTCAGCGCGCGGGAAGTGCAAGCCGCACTGCATCGCGTGGCGCAAGCTATCAACGGCACGCTGGACGACCAACATCCCTTGGTGTTGTCGGTAATGGGCGGGGCGGTGGTGTTCAGCGGGCAATTGCTGCCCTTGCTGGATTTTCCGCTGGATTTCGATTACCTGCATGTTTCCCGATACGGAAACGACAAACGGGGAGGCGCATTGCACTGGAAGGTTGCGCCGCGTGAAAATGTGCGCGGCAGGGTGGTATTGGTGCTGGATGACATTCTCGACGAGGGTGCGACCATGCAGGCAATCAAACAGCGGGTGATGGAATTGGGCGCAACAAAATTTTACTGCGCGGTTTTTGCCGATAAAAATATCGGCAAATCCAAGCCGATTACCGCCGACTTTGTCGGCATGGAGCTGCCCGACCGTTTTGTTTTTGGTTATGGCATGGATGTACAGGGTGCGTGGCGCAATCTGCCCGCGATTTACGCAGTGAAAGGAAAATAATATGCTGGCAATCATCGGTGGTCGCGGTCTGTCACAGCTGGCCAACTTAGAAATTACCCACAGGCAGGTGATGCGCACCCCTTATGGCGAGACATCGGGAGCCTTTCTGTTCGGCACGTTGAATCAGCATGAGGTGATTTTTCTGGCGCGACACGGCTACGGGCACACCATTCCGCCGCATTTGGTGAATTATCGCGCCAACCTGTGGGCATTGTCCGAGCAGGGGGTCGATCGGGTGATTTCGGTTGCGACAGTAGGGGGGATACGCCCGGATCTCGTGCCCGGAACCATCGTAGTCCCCGACCAGATTATCGACTACACCCACGGGCGCGACAGTACTTTTTTCGATAACCGTGATGGACATTATCGCAACATTGATTTCACCTTGCCGTACAACCCGCAAACACGTGGGCATTTGTTGCGCAGTGCGGCGGCAGTCGGTGAATCCTGTGTGGATGGCGGCGTCTATGCCGCAACGCAGGGGCCGCGTCTCGACAGTTGTGCCGAAGTCAACCGTTATGAGCGTGACGGTGCCGATATGATAGGCATGACCGGAATGCCGGAAACCGCCCTGGCGATGGAGCTGGAACTGCGTTATGCCACGCTCGCGGTGGTCGTCAATTACGCCGCCGGACGGGGTGACAGCCAGCACGGCATCAGCATGGAGAAAATCAACAGCACCGCAACAGCCACCATGCAAAAAGTGCGCAACATTCTCGAACGTGTGGTAAACAGCAATGGCGATTAAGCCTGTTTTGAAAATGGGTGATGCGCGCCTGCTACAGGTCGCCGAACCGGTCAGGCAGATACCCGGGGATGACTTGCGGGACTTGTTGACAGACATGCGCGATACCATGTTGTCGCTGGACGGTGCCGGATTGGCCGCGCCGCAAATCGGTGTCAGCCTGCGGGTGGTGATTTTTGGTACTGCCGACAGCGCGCGTTATCCCGATAGCGATGCCGTGCCGGAAACCGTGTTGATCAACCCGCGCATCACCGTGCTGGATGAGCGGCTTGAGCAGGACTGGGAAGGCTGTTTGAGTGTGCCGGGTTTGCGCGGCCTGGTGCCGCGCCACCGCAACATTCGCTATCAGGGGTATGACGAAACCGGCGCGCTGATTGATCGCACCGCAAGCGGCTTTCACGCGCGCGTGGTGCAACACGAATGCGACCATCTCGACGGCATCCTCTATCCGATGCGCATACAGGACATGCGCCAGTTCGGTTACACCAGGGTGTTGTTTCCCGAGCGTGACGCGGACGACTAATCCACGGTATCCCTTGACCTTAAAAACCGCAGTTGCCTACCTGTTCGGCACAAACCTTCGCCCCCGGATATTCCCCGGAAGGGGCAAGGGGGAAAAGTCCCTCTCCTTCCGGGAGGGGGTGGGGTGAGGGGAATTCACGTTCCAGTTTGCCTGGTCGTGTTGTCGTTGTTTCACGATTTGATCATTCGATTTTATTGATGGGGAGTTGCCTTGTTTAAGCTGATTGCGATTATTGCCGGTTATTACTTTTTTGGATGGTGGGGCGTGCTGCTGGGCTTGGTGGTCGGCATGTTGCTGGACGGCGTGAGGATATATGCCGGCAGGGCAACACACGCGCTGCGGCAAACAGTGTTTCTGGAAACGTTGTTCCTCTCCATGGGCAAGTTGGCCAAGGCCGACGGGCGGGTTTCGCAGCAGGAGATTGATCATGTCGAGCAGTTTATGCAGAAGCTGGGCATGACAGAAGCGCATCGCCAGCAGGCGATTAAATGGTTCAAGCAGGGGGCGGACGGAACCTTCGATATTGCGCCGAGTTACCGGAGGTTTATGTCGGTTTGCGGGCACACCAAAAATCTCAAGGATGTGTTGCTGGTTTATTTGATTGTGATGGCGTTGGCGGATGGTGATTTCCACCCGGCTGAAGAAGCCCTGCTGACGCAACTTGCCGCGTATTTGGGTTATGACGCGGCGGCATTCAGGCACATGCTGGAGATGGTGTTGAACCAGACCCATTTTGCCGCAGGTCAGGCCAATACGGCTCTCGCGCTGGAGGATGCTTATAAGGCACTGGGCGTAAGCGCGGACGATAGCGATGCGGACATCAAGCGTGCCTATCGCAAACTGATGAGCCAATATCATCCCGATAAATTGATCGGCCAGGGGCTGCCCGAAGACATGATTGCCGTGGCGACCGAACAATCCAAAGAAATTCAGCTGGCCTACGATTTGATAAAAAAGCGTCGCGCCAGCTAATCACCCATTCCGATAGGAGGCGTTGTTGAACTTAAGAGCCGCAGTTGCCGAGTACCTGTCTGGCACAAACCCTTATCCCCAGTTTTTCTCCCGGGGAGGGGAGGGCGTAATAGGCCTCTCTCCCTCCGGGAGAGGGGCTGGGGTGAGGGAACTCACGTTCCGGCTTGCTTGGGTTTTGATGTTGCCTACACCCAACTGTGGTTTTTAACTTGAACCTGATTCGTCTGGCTTTCAGTTTGCTGCGGCGCGATTGGCGCGCCGGAGAGTGGCGCGTGTTGCTGCTGGCATTGCTGTTGGCGGTGGGCAGCCTGGCGACTGTCGGATCGTTTGCGGATCGCGTGCGGCAGGCATTACAGCAACAGGCGCACAGCTTGATCGGTGCCGACTTGCGCATTAGCTCGACGCGTCCGTTCTCTGCCGATTACCGCGAAATAGCGCGGGCGCACGGTTTGCGTGTGGTGCAAAGCCGCACTTTTCCCAGCATGGTGTCGTCCGGCGAGCAGGTGTTACTCAGCGAAATTCAGGCGGTGGAGAGCGGTTATCCGCTGCGCGGGGAGATCGAGATTGACGACGGTAACGGGAAAAGTGACCCGCACTTGGCGGCGATGCCCTCACCCCCAGCCCCTCTCCGGGTGGGAGAGGGGAGCATACCCGCACACGGTACGGTTTGGGTCGATGAGCGTTTGCTGCGCCGCCTCAATGTTGCCATCGGCGCAAAACTGCTGATCGGCGCGCAACAATTTACCGTGGCGGCACGCATCGTCAAGGACATTGACCAGTCCGTCGGCTTTGCCAGTTTCGCGCCGCGTGTGCTGCTGAACGATGCGGATTTGGCGGCAACCGGCTTGCTGCAAGAAGGCAGTCGTATTTCCTATCGGCTGATGATTGCGGGCGGTGCGGCGCAGGTGGCGGCGGTGCGCGCGGTTCTGCAAACGCGGCTGTCGGGCAACGAAAAACTGGAGGACGTGCGCGATGCGCGCCCCGAAATTCGCGTCGCACTGGAACGTGCCGAACACTTCCTTGGTCTGGCGGCACTTACGGCGGCGATTCTTGCCGGTGTTGCGATGGCATTGGCGGCGCGGCGTTTCGTGTCGCGCCATCTCGACGGTTGTGCGGTGATGCGCTGTCTGGGTGCGCAGCAGCATCAAATACTGGGGATCTTTCTGTACCAATTTCTTTTTCTCGGCGTGATTGCGGTGCTGCTGGGTTGTTTGTTGGGCTATGCCGCGCAAGCTCTGCTGGTGGAAAGCATTGCCACCATGCGCATCGCCGACTTGCCGCAACCCGGTATGCTGCCGCTATTAAAAGCCGCGCTTAGCGGGCTGGTGTTGTTGCTGGGTTTCGGGTTTTTACCGTTGTTGCAATTACGCAAAGTGTCGCCGTTGCGCGTATTGCGTCGCGAACTCGGCGCGCCAGAGGTTAGCGGCTGGTTGATTTACGGTTGCGCGCTGTCGGTATTGGCGGCTCTGTTTTTATGGCACGCAGGCTCATTTAAGCTGGGGTTGACGGTGTTGGCAGGTTTGTTGCTCGGGCTGTTGTTGTTCGGCTGGCTGGCGTGGTCGATGTTACGCGGGCTGGCACATTATGCGACACGGCACCGGCTTCCCTGGCGGCAAACGCTCAACAATCTGGCGCGGCACGGGCGCAGTGCCGCCGTGCAGGTGGTGGCACTCAGTCTCGGCGGCATGGCTTTGCTGGTGCTGACATTGGTGCGCGCCGATTTATTGCAGGGCTGGCAGGGCAAGTTGCCCGCCGATACGCCGAATCGTTTTGTGGTCGGCATTCAGCCCGACCAAACCCGTCCGGTGCTGGATTTCTTTGCGCAACACGGCTTACCGCCGCCGGAATTGTTGCCCATGGTGCGCGGCAGATTGGTGGCGATCAATCAGCGCGCGATTAACGGCGACAGTTATCTTGAGCCGCGCGCCCGCGCCTTGGTCGAGCGCGAATTTAACCTGTCCTACATGGAGCACATGCCCGCGTGGAACGAATTGGTCGATGGTGCTTGGTGGACAGCAGCGGCAGCGGGAGAACTGTCGGTGGAAGAGGGTATCGCCCGGACGCTGGGCATACGCCTCGGCGATACGCTCAGCTACGATGTGGCGGGTAGCCAATTTAGCGGACGGGTGACCAGCCTGCGCAAAGTCGAGTGGGACTCGATGAAAGTCAACTTTTACGTCATTGCCAACCCCGTATTGCTCAAGGAATTCCCGGTGAGCTACCTCGGCAGCTTCTACCTGCCGGAAGATAAAGTGCGGCTGGGCGACGCGCTATCGCGCCAGTTTCCCAACATCCTGATAATCGACTCGGGCGCGGTGATCGAGCGGGTGTGCGGCATCATCACCCAGATTAGCCAGGCGGTCAGCGCGGTGTTCCTGTTCACCCTGTTGTGCGGCCTGCTGGTGTTATACGCCGCGCTGCTGGCGACACAGGACGAACGCCGCATGGCTGCGGCAATCCTGCGCACTCTGGGTGCGGAAAGCGGCTACCTGCGCCGCTTGTATCTGTCCGAATTTGCCCTGCTGGGATTATTGAGCGGCCTGTTTGCCGCCGCAGGCGCGGTGCTGTTGGGCTGGGTGTTGGCCCACTTCGTGCTGGAAATTCCCTACCAACCCGGTTATGCCATCTGGCCAATCGGCGCAGGCGGCGGCATGGTCGTGGTGATGCTGACCGGTTGGCTCGGCACACGCCCGCTGTTGCGGCTCTCACCGCTGGTGATATTGCGGGAACAATAATGTCGGGCGTGAAGTATTCCGTCCCAATACCATCGGATTGCAATTTCATCGGAGTTGGGTGCATGCCCTGCCCTGCCGAATGCGCCTTGCCCGATTTGCTATGATGCGTGCCCGCAAAATTTCCTTCCCCGATGTTAAGTAAACTCAATTCCGTTCAGCGCGATGCCGTGACCCATCTCGACAGCCCTTTGCTGGTGCTGGCGGGGGCGGGCAGCGGTAAGACGCGGGTGATTACCCACAAGATTGCGCATTTGATTCAACAAGGGGGGTATGAGGCGCGCCATATCGCGGCGATTACCTTTACCAATAAGGCCGCGAACGAGATGCGCGAGCGGGTCGGCCATTTGTTGCAGGGGACGAATAGTCGCGGCTTGGTGGTGAGCACTTTTCATGCGCTGGGGATGAATATCTTGCGCGCCGAGGCGAAGTTGCTGGGCTATAAGCCGCAGTTTTCGATTTTCGACAGTAGCGATAGCTGGAAGGTGATCAGCGAGCTATCCAATTGCAGCGACAAGTCGGAGATACGCGGGATGCAGACGCAAATTTCCAACTGGAAGTCGGATTTTATTTCACCGGAGCAGGCGACCGCGCAGGCGGCGGACGATGAGGCGCGGGTCTGTGCGCGTATTTACGGGCGTTACCAGGAAACGTTACGCGCTTATCAGGCGGTGGATTTCGATGATTTGATCCATTTGCCGGTGGTGCTGTTTAACGGGCATTTTGATGCGTTGCTGCGTTGGCAGGCGCGACTGCGTTATTTGCTGGTTGACGAATATCAGGATACCAATGCGTGCCAGTACCAGTTGCTGAAATTGCTGGCGGGCAGCCGCGCGGCGTTTACGGCGGTGGGCGATGACGATCAGGCGATTTATGCGTGGCGCGGGGCGAGTGTTGAAAACTTGCATCGTTTGCGCGACGACTACGGCAAGTTGCGGGTGATTAAGCTGGAGCAGAATTACCGCTCTTCGCAGCGCATCTTGAAGGTGGCGAATCAGCTCATCAATTGCAACACCAAGGTGTTTGAGAAAAAGTTGTGGAGTAATCACGGTGTCGGCGATGCAATCCGAATTTATGCGGCACGCGACGAGGAGCATGAGGCGGAAAGTGTGGTGATGCGTTTGATGTCACACAAGTTTGAGCATCACGCCAAATTTTCCGATTACGCGATCCTGTATCGCAGCAATTATCTGTCGCGCGCGTTTGAAGAGCAGTTGCGCGCGCAGCGTGTGCCTTACACGGTGAGTGGCGGCACGTCGTTTTTTGATCGCGCCGAGATTAAAGATGTGACCGCGTATCTGCGCTTGATTGCCAACGAGGATGATGATCCGGCTTTTATTCGCGCGGTTACCACGCCCAAGCGCGGCATCGGCAATGTGACACTGGAGAGGCTCGGCAGCTATGCCGGCGGGCGCGGCATCAGTTTGTTTGAGGCGGCGTTTGAGGCGCGCATGGCGCACGAGTTGCCTGCGCGGCAGTATGAAGATTTGATGGTGTTTTGCAATTTTATCAGCCGTATTCAGGAGCGTGCCGGGCATGACCCCTGCGACGAGTTGCTGGATGAGTTGATGCGCGCGATTGATTATCAGGTGTGGCTTTACGATAACCATGAGCCGCGTCAGGCGGAAGGCAAGTGGAAAAATGTCGGGGATTTTATCGGCTGGCTAAAGCGCAAGTCTGCCGCGGATGAGAAGTCGCTCACCGAGATGGTGCAAACCGTTGCACTGATGAGTTTGCTGCAGGAAAGCAATCAGGAGCAGGATGCGGTGACGCTGTCCACTTTGCATGCCGCCAAGGGGTTGGAGTTTCCGCATGTGTTCATTATCGGCGCGGAGGAGGGTATTTTGCCGTTCCGCGAGCGTGACGAGGCGGGTATCGAGGAGGAGCGCCGCTTAATGTATGTCGGCATTACGCGGGCGCAGCGCAGTGTGCAGATCAGTTATTGCAACCGGCGCAAGCGCGGCAAGGATTGGATCGCCTGCGAACCGAGCCGTTTCCTGGAAGAATTGCCGGAAAGTGACTTGGCGTATGCGGGCAATCATGCCGGGGCAACGCAGACCGTTACCAAAAGCGAAGGTCTGGATAAGCTGGCAAAAATGCGGGCGATGCTGAATCGGTCAGGCTGATAATCCGGTTTGGACTTATTGTGTGGACAAGTATTCGGCGATGGCTTCCACTTCGGCTGCCGGTAAACTTGCCGCAAAACCGTCCATGGTGCCGGAGGTGTCATTGGCACGCATGCCGTTACGGAATTTATTGAACTGTTCGATGATGTAATCTTTGTGCTGTCCGCCGATGACGGGAATAAACGGGAAGCTGTCGGTGCCGCCCGTGCCAGCCGGAGCGTGGCAGCCTATGCAGCCATGCTTTTTGTACAAAGCTTCCCCTTGGGCGACCAACTCGGTGTTTTCGGAGGGCGTGCCCGTCATTTTTGCTTGGCTGGAAAAATAAGCGGCAATATCTTCAATATCCTCTTTTTCGGTGAGTGTCATGGCCATCGGACCCATGGTGTCATCCTTGCGTTCGCCCCCTTTGAAGTTGTAAATCTGTTTCCTGATATATCCGGCAAACTGACCCGAGAGTTTGGGAAAATTAGGGGCAAGGCTGTTGCCATCTTCGCCGTGACAGCCCTGGCATAGCGCGGATTTAACTTTTCCTGCTTCGACGTTACCTGCGGCGATTGCGCTGGACGGCACGATTGCCGTGGCGAACAGTACGGTTAAGCATAGTGGTTTCAGCATGATTTCCCCCGTATGAAAATGATTCAATGAGCCAGTAGCTTACACCATAAAGTGCGTGCTGTTCTGGCGGTGAGCGTGTCGTGGCACAATGGCGATCTATCCATATTTCGTATTCGCCATGCTGAGTTACCGCCATGCTTTTCATGCAGGCAATCATGCCGATGTGTTGAAGCACCTGCTCGAAATGCAGTTGTTGCAGCATTTGGCACAGAAAGACAAGCCGTTTTGGTACGTCGATACCCACGCCGGGGCGGGTTGCTACGAGCTGGATAGCGGCTATGCGCTACAAAATGCCGAGTACCAAAGCGGTATTGCTCGATTGTGGGGTCGAGTCGATTTGCCGCCCGCATTGGCCGGGTACGTCGCTTTGGTGCAAGGCATGAACCCGGATGGACAATTGAGGCGTTACCCCGGATCACCCTGGATCGCCGCGCAGTTATTACGCGGGCAGGACAGGATGCGTTTGTTCGAGTTACATCCCGGCGACAGTGAGATTTTGCGGAAAAATTTCCCCGAACACGGTGTTCAGGTTCGGGTCGCGGACGGGTTTGGCGCGCTCAAAGCCCTGTTGCCGCCGCCACCGCGTCGTGCGTTGGTGTTGATTGATCCGCCTTACGAAAACAAGCAGGATTATCAGCATGTGATTGCGTCGTTGCGCGAGGGGCTAAAGCGCTTTGCCAACGGTGTGTATGCGGTGTGGTATCCGCAGTTGCAACGTGCCGAGGCGCGGCAATTGCCAGAGCAATTGAAAAATCTTCCGGTGAAAAGCTGGCTAAATGTCAGTCTCAGCGTTTGCGCGCCGGCCGCAGACGGGTTCGGCATGTTCGGCAGCGGTATGTTTGTGCTGAATCCGCCGTGGTTGCTGCATGATACTTTGCAACAAATCATGCCGTACTTGTTGAAGCAGTTGGCTCAAGATGAGCACGCAACCTTTGTTTTGGAGCGGCACGATGCCGCCGGCTTGTAATACGGCTGCGAACATTTACGCGAGTACAAAAGTAACTCGCAAGGCGGCTAAATGCCTTGACGTATAAGGAACTTTCGCTATAATGCGCGCCCTTGCGGGGCTGGTTGAACGGTTCTGCATCCTTGCTCCACCGCGATTCGGGATTGAACTCGGGTTTTGACGGGGGGCTTATATAACCACAAGGAGATGTAATGCGTCATTACGAAATCGTATTTATCGTGCATCCCGATCAGAGCGAGCAAGTACCCGCAATGATTGAGCGATATCGCACATTGGTCACCGCCAAGAACGGTCAAATTCACCGTTTGGAAGACTGGGGTCGCCGCCAACTGGCTTACCCGATTCAAAAAATCCACAAAGCACATTATGTGTTGATGAACATCGAGTGCGATCAAGAGACACTGGATGAGCTGGAGCACGCTTTCCGCTTCAACGATGCGGTGCTGCGCCATCTGACTGTTAAAACTAAAGTTGCCGTGACCGAGCCTTCCGCAATGATGAAGGACGAGAAGTCACGCTCTGTGTTGGATAACGACAGTAATTCCGACGAAGATGCAACGGAAGAGGCCGACGCTTAATTGCAATTATTAGGCGGGGTATGTGCGCGATTAGGCGCGCCAGTAACCGCCGTTTTCATCAGCAATCATAATTTTGGAGTGAATCATCATGCCACGCATCAATAAAAAGAAGGATGACAAAGGTCGTCGTTCTTCACGCAACAATTTGTTCAAACGCCGTAAATTTTGCCGGTTTACCGTGGAGAAAATCGCTGAAGTCGATTACAAGGATATTGGCATCCTTAAGGAGTTCATCAGCGAAAACGGAAAACTGATTCCGGCGCGTATTACCGGTACCAAGACGCGTTACCAGCGCCAGTTGGGGACGGCGGTGAAGCGCGCCCGTTTTCTGGCTTTGTTGCCCTACACTGATTTGCACTAAGGAGCGAAGTCATGCAGATAATTTTGATGGAAAAGGTGATCAACGTCGGTCAATTGGGCGATGTGGTTAAAGTTAAAAATGGTTATGCACGCAACTTTTTGATTCCGCAAGGCAAGGCCAAGCGTGCCACGGCAAGCAACATGGCTGAGTTTGAGGCTCGCCGTGCCGAACTGGAGGCGGCCGATAAAGCCAGGTTGGCGGAGGCGCAAGCGCATGGTGAAAAGCTGGCCGGCTTGACGGTGCAAATCGTGCAAAAAGCCGGTGTCGATGGCAAATTGTTCGGTTCGGTGACAAATGCAGATATCGCATCGGCATTGGCAGCGCAGGGCTTTGAGGTTGCCAAGGCGCAGATTCATATGCCTACCGGACACCTCAAGCAGGTTGGCGACTATCAGTTGAATGTTGCATTGCATACTGATGTTATCGTTGAAATCACGGCTTCGGTGTTGGGCGAGCAATAAATCCCGTTCCCCGTGTTAGACGGCAAGCAGATAAAAAGGACTGGCGACAGTCCTTTTTTATTGCCGTAAACAATGCGGATGCGAGTTAGAATACCGTCCGTTTCACTGTTTCTAAGTTGAGTTTCCGATGCAAATTTCCCCCGTTGCAGATGCGCAGATTGATCAAATAAAGGTTCCGCCCCACTCGATTGAGGCGGAACAGTCGGTGTTGGGTGGTTTGCTGATCGAGGCGAGCGCGCTGGATAAAGTTGCCGACGTACTCGGTGAGGAGGACTTCTACCGCAAAGAGCACCGTCTGATTTACCGTCATGTGGTGCAATTGAGCGAGCAGAGCAAGCCGGTTGACGTGATTACCGTGGCGGAAGCCCTGGAGCTTGCCGGAAAGTTGGACGAAGTGGGCGGGCTGCCATATCTCGGCACATTGGCGCAGAACGTTCCTTCTGCCGCGAATATTCGCCGTTATGGGGAAATCGTGCGCGAGCGTTCCGTGATGCGCAAGCTGGTCGAGGTGGGCTCGGATATTTCCGCCAGTGCGCATAATCCGGCGGGTCGCGATGCGGCGCAATTACTGGACGAGGCCGAGCGTAAAGTGTTTGAAATTGCCGAGGCGGGATCGCGCGGCAAGCAGGGATTTATGGCGATGCCGCCGTTGTTGGAGCAGGTGGTGGCGCGCGTTGAAACGTTGTACGGGCGGGATAACAACAGCGATGTGACAGGCACGGCAACCGGATTTACCGATTTGGACAGCAAGACTTCCGGCTTGCAACCGGGTGATTTGATTATTGTGGCAGGGCGACCGAGCATGGGGAAAACCGCCTTTTCGATCAATATTGCGGAAAACGTCGCGCTGGATAGCAAGTTGCCGGTGGCGATTTTCAGTATGGAGATGGGCGCAACACAACTGGTGATGCGGATGCTGGGGTCGGTCGGCAAGCTGAATCAGCATGATCTGCGCACCGGCAGATTGCAGGATGATGACTGGGGGCGTCTGACCCATTCAATTGGACGACTGAATGATGCGCCTATACACATAGACGAAAGTGCGGCGTTATCCGCATTCGAAGTGCGCGCACGGGCGCGTCGTTTGCACCGCAGCCATAACGGATTGGGCTTAATCGTCATCGACTACTTGCAATTGATGTCTTCGAATGCAAGCAAGGCGAGCGAAAATCGCGCCACGGAAATCTCGGAAATTTCACGCTCATTGAAGGCGTTGGCAAAAGAATTGCATGTGCCGGTGATTGCGCTGTCGCAGCTTAATCGCAGTCTGGAGCAGCGCCCGAATAAACGTCCGGTCATGTCGGATTTGCGCGAGTCCGGGGCGATTGAGCAGGATGCGGATCTGATCTTGTTTATTTATCGCGATGAAGTTTACAACAGCGATTCGCCCGATAAAGGCAAGGCGGAGATCATTATTGGCAAGCAGCGTAATGGTCCCATCGGCAAGGTTGAACTTGCGTTTCGCGGCGAGTACACCCGCTTTGACAACCTGGCTTCGGGCGGCTATTAGTTGTGTGCGTATTTTGTTTGAAGCGACCGGTGCTTTCAGATACAATGCTCGTCCTTTTTAGGCGCGTAGCTCAGCTGGTTAGAGCACTACCTTGACATGGTAGGGGTCGTTGGTTCGAGTCCAATCGTGCCTACCAACATTCAAGTGCGGCATTGCCGCACTTTGTATTTTTAGATTTGAGTTATGCCAGTTATCACATTACCTGACGGATCGCAGCGTAGTTTTGCGCAAGCGGTCACCGTGGCCGAAGTGGCGCAAAGCATCGGTGCCGGATTGGCGCGTGCGGCATTGGCGGGCAAAGTGGACGGTGCGCTGGTAGATACTTCGCATTTGCTTGAACGGGATGCGGCACTGGCCATTGTTACCGACAAGGATGCCGACGGGCTGGAAGTGATCCGGCACTCCACAGCACACCTGCTGGCTTATGCGGTCAAGGAGCTGTTTCCCGATGCGCAAGTTACCATAGGCCCGGTGATTGATAACGGTTTTTACTACGACTTTTCCTATCAGCGTCCCTTTACGCCGGAAGATTTGCAGGCAATCGAGAAGCGTATGTCCGAGCTCGCCAAGCAGGACGTTCCAATCACCCGGAAAGTGTTGCCACGTGACGCGGCGGTGAGTTATTTCAAAAGCATCAACGAACACTATAAGGCGGAAATTATCCAGTCGATTCCGCCCGATCAAGACGTGTCGCTCTATACCGAAGGGGAATTTACTGACCTGTGTCGCGGCCCGCACGTTCCCTCGACGGGCAAGCTGAAAGTTTTCAAGCTGATGAAGCTCGCCGGAGCCTATTGGCGCGGTGATTCGAACAACGAAATGTTGCAGCGTATTTACGGTACGGCATGGGCGAAAAAAGAAGATTTGGACGCTTACCTGTACCGGCTGGAAGAGGCGGAAAAGCGCGATCATCGCAAATTGGCCAAGCAGTTGGATTTATTCCATATGCAGGAATCCTCGCCGGGTATGGTGTTCTGGCATCCCAAGGGCTGGACGCTGTGGCAGGAAGTCGAGCAATACATGCGCCGCAAGTTTATCGAACATGACTATCGGGAAGTGCGCACACCGTCCATTATGGATCGCAGCCTGTGGGAAAAATCGGGGCATTGGGAAAACTATCACGACAACATGTTTACCACCGCATCGGAGAATCGCGACTATGCGGTGAAGCCGATGAACTGCCCGGGGCATGTGCAGATTTTCAATCACGGACTGCATAGTTATCGGGACTTGCCATTGCGTTTGGCGGAATTCGGCTCCTGCCATCGCAACGAGACATCGGGGTCGTTGCACGGCTTAATGCGGGTGCGTGGTTTTACCCAGGATGATGCGCATATTTTCTGTACCGAAGAGCAGGTGCAGTCGGAAGTCTCCAATTTCATCGTGATGCTGAATGAGGTTTATCGTGACTTCGGTTTCAATGATGTGCTGGTCAAATTATCCACCCGCCCGGAAAAGCGCGTGGGGTCTGACGAGACTTGGGATAAGGCAGAGGCCGGCTTGGCGGCGGCATTGCAGCAAAATAATCTGGCTTATGATGTCCAGCCGGGCGAGGGCGCATTTTACGGGCCCAAAGTGGAATTCACTTTGCAGGATAGTTTGGGACGTTTGTGGCAATGCGGCACCATCCAGTTGGATTTTAATTTACCGGTACGCCTGGGGGCGGAGTTTGTCGATGAAGACAACGGTCGCAAACCCCCGGTCATGTTGCATCGTGCCATCCTGGGGTCAATGGAGCGTTTCATCGGAATTTTGATTGAGCATCACGCGGGCGCGTTTCCGCTGTGGTTGTCGCCGATACAGCTGGTATTGATGAACATTTCCCAGGCGCAGGAGGAATATGCAAGGCAAGTGGCAGCGACTTTGCGCGCGGCCGGATTGCGACTGCAATTGGATTTGCGCAATGAGAAGATTACTTATAAAATACGCGAACATAGCCTGCAGAAACAACCTTATCTGCTAGTTGTTGGTGATAAAGAGGTTGCTGGGGGCTTGGTGGCCGTGCGTACCCGCAGTGGTGAAGATCTCGGACAGATGACGGTGGCAGCGTTGCTGCAACATCTGCAAACCGAAATCAAAAACGGGTGAGCGCGGCCTGACTTTGTTTAAGTGGAGATATTGCAATAGCACAAGATAAATCGCAGCGCCTCAATGAGATGATTACCGCGCCGGAAGTGCGCCTCATTGGCATTGAGAAGGAGCCCCTCGGGATTGTAAAAATTGCTGAAGCACTGCGCTTGGCAGGTGAGGCGGAAGTGGATTTGGTAGAAATTTCGCCTATGGCCGATCCGCCAGTCTGTCGCATCATGGACTATGGTAAGTTCAAGTATGCCGAGAGCAAGCGTCAGCATGAAGCCAAGCTCAAGCAAAAGCAGGTTCAGATTAAAGAAATCAAGTTTCGCCCGGGTACCGATGAAGGCGACTACAACATTAAGTTGCGAAACTTAATAAAATTTCTAAATGATGGCGATAAGACCAAGATTACATTGAGATTTCGCGGTAGAGAAATGGCGCACCAGCAAATCGGAATGCGTTTGATTGAGCGTGTACGGGATGACTTGCAGGAGTATGGGGTGGTTGAACAATTCCCCCGGATGGAAGGTCGCCAGATGGTGATGGTGTTGGCACCAAAGTCAAAAAAGAATTAGGTTTGAGTTTATATTGCCCCGACAGCAGTGGGATGGTCGGGGTAACGAAGCGGTAATAGATCCCCGATAAAAAGTGGTGTACGGGTTGTCAAGTTTTTCCAGTTGGAAAGCACCTCGCACCATAACTTGAGGAGTAGTTATGCCTAAGATGAAAACCAAAAGCGGCGCGGCCAAGCGTTTCAAGGTTCGCGCCGGCGGGAGCGTCAAGCGCTCGCAAGCATTCAAGCGCCACATTCTGACCAAGAAGACGACCAAGAACAAACGTCAACTTCGCGGTACTGCGGAAGTTCACGCAACCAACACAGCATCGGTTCGCGCCATGATGCCTTACGCATAAGGAGTAGAACATGCCAAGAGTAAAACGTGGAGTAGTCGCACGCGCCAGCCATAAAAAAGTATTGGCGCGCGCCAAGGGGTATCGCGGTCGCCGCAAGAACGTCTATCGTATCGCCAAACAGGCGGTAATGAAGGCGGGACAATATTCTTACCGTGATCGTCGTCAGAAGAAACGCCAGTTCCGCACATTGTGGATTGCGCGTATCAACGCTGCGGCGCGTGAACAGGGTATGAGCTACAGTGTGTTCATGAACGGCTTGAAGAAGGCCGAGATTCAGATTGATCGTAAGGTATTGTCTGACATCGCAATTTTTGACAAGGCCGCCTTTGCGCAGTTTGTTGCACAAGCCAAAGCCAGCCTCGCTTAATTGCTAACATAGAAGTAAAAAGGAGGCGATAAGCCTCCTTTTTTGTTTGTGGTGTCCTTACTTGTTTAGTGGTGTCGTAAGATGGAACAACTCCAGCAAATTTTAGATCAAGCTCTGCAGCAGTTCGCGGCCATTCACGATGAGGCCGAGTTGGAGCAAGTCAAAGCCAAATATCTGGGTAAAGAGGGCAGTCTGACGGTTTTACTCAAAGGGCTGGGCAAGCTGTCCGCCGAAGAGCGTCCGGCAGCCGGAGCGCGCATCAATCAGGCAAAACAGACGATTGAGGCTGCTTTACAGCAGCGGCGCGACGCTTTGCAGCAACATAAATTGGCAGGCAAGCTGGCGGCGGAATCGTTGGACGTTACTTTGCCGGGACGCGGTCTGGGTGTCGGCGGTTTGCATCCGGTTACGCGCACCCTGAACCGTATCGAGCAATTGTTCCACTCGCTGGGGTTCGCCAGCGTATCCGGCCCCGAGATTGAGCATGATTTTTACAACTTTACTGCCTTGAATATCCCGGAAAATCATCCGGCACGTGCGATGCACGATACTTTTTATATCGACCCGCAGCATGTGCTGCGTACCCATACCTCACCGGTGCAAGTACGTTACATGGAAGCCAACCGGCCGCCGCTCAAAATTATTTCTCCCGGCAGGGTTTATCGGGTTGATTCCGATTCGACTCATTCGCCCATGTTCCATCAGGTTGAGGGTTTATGGGTGGATGAAGATATCAGTTTTGCGAACCTAAAAGGGGTGGTGCAGGACTTTTTGCAACGCTTCTTTGAGCAGGATGATTTGCAAGTACGTTTTCGCCCGTCGTTTTTTCCTTTTACCGAGCCGTCGGCGGAAATGGATATGAGCTGGAACGGCGGCTGGCTGGAAATCGGCGGTTGCGGCATGGTACATCCCAATGTGTTGCAGCAGGTCAACATCGACAGTGAAAAATATCTTGGCTTCGCTTTCGGCCTCGGAGTGGAACGCTTGGCAATGCTGCGTTATGGCGTAAACGACTTGCGCCAGTTCTACGAGAGTGACTTGCGTTTCCTGAAACAATTCAATTGATTAAACACCATGAAATTTTCTGAAAATTGGCTGAGAAGCTGGGTAAATCCCGATTTATCCAGTGATGCCTTGGCGCATGCCTTAACCATGGCCGGGCTGGAGGTCGAAGGTTTGGAGTCGGTTGCGCCGGATTTCAACGACGTTGTGATTGCAGAAGTATTGGAGGTGGTGAAACACCCGGATGCGGACAGATTGAATGTCTGTCAGGTGAATGTGGGCGAGGCGCAGCCTTTGAACATCGTCTGCGGCGCAGCCAATGTCGCTGTCGGCATTAAAGTGCCGTGTGCGCGTATCGGTGCGGTGTTGCCGGGCGACTTTAAGATTAAGCAGGCCAAAGTGCGCGGTGTGGCATCGTTCGGTATGTTGTGTTCCGGAAAAGAGTTGGGATTGGTCGCCGAAAGCGACGGCCTATGGTTATTGCCCGACGATGCGCCTGTCGGTAAATCGCTGCGCGATTATCTTGAGCTCGATGACAAGTTGATTACCTTGAAACTTACGCCCAATCGCAGTGATTGCTCCGGCATCATTGGGGTGGCGCGTGAAGTGGCCGCGATGACGGGTAGCCCGTTGATGTTGAAGGCTATTCTGCCGCAGACGACGACCCTTGATACGCCGCAGCTCCCGGTGACGGTGGATAACCCCTCCGCCTGCCCCTTGTATTGCGGTCGTTTTCTGCGGGGAGTGAATGCGGCAGCACCCACGCCGGACTGGATGCTGCGTCGCCTGGAGCGCAGCGGCTTGCGCGGCATCAATGCGGTGGTGGACATTACCAACTACGTTATGCTGGAAATGGGGCAGCCGATGCATGCCTTCGATCTCTCCAAATTATCCGGCGGCATCCAAGTACGCAAAGCCCGTCAAGACGAAATGCTGACCCTGCTCAATGAACAGCAAGTTGTTCTGGATGAAACGGTTCTGGTCATTGCCGACGAAGCGCGAGTATTGGCGATGGCGGGCATCATGGGTGGCAAGGACAGCGGCGTGGAAACCACGAGTCGCGACATATTTTTAGAGAGCGCATTCTTCAATCCCGATGCGATTGCGGGCAGGGCAAGACGCTTCGGTTTGGCGACCGACTCTTCGTTTCGCTTTGAGCGCGGCGTCGATTTTGCCGCGACGCGACAAGCGTTGGAGCGGGCAACCCAGTTACTGGTGGAAATTTGCGGCGGTGCGGCGGGCGAAATCAGCGAGGTGTGCGGGCAATTGCCGCAACGTGTCCCCATCGCATTACGGCGCAGTCGCGTTGCCAGAGTATTGGGGATTAGCCTATCGAATGAACAAATTAACGAGCTGTTTACCCGTTTGCAATTCGATTTCGTGGTAAATGGCGAAACCTATCGGGTCACCCCGCCAAGCTATCGCTTCGATCTGACCCTTGAGGCCGACTTGATCGAAGAATTGGCGCGCCTGCACGGTTATGAGCAGATTCCGGCCGATATGCCGCGAGCCGGACTGACCATGCTGCCGCAGCCGGAATCGCAACGTGCGCTCACGCAAATACAACAAACGCTGGTGGCGCGCGATTATCAGGAAATTATCAGTTACGCCTTTGTTGACGAAAAATTAGAGCGCGAGCTGTGCGGTAATCCGCAACCGCTGGCACTGCAAAACCCGATTGCCAGTAACCTGGCCGTGATGCGCAGCAGTTTGCTGGGTGGCTTGGTCGAAGCATTGCGCTTTAATTTGAATCGCAAACAAGACCGTGTCCGTCTGTTCGAAATCGGTGCTTGCTTTGCCAGAGGTGATGAGGGTTATATTCAAAATCAAAAGCTTGCCGCATTAACTTGTGGTGCATTCCAAAGTGAGCAATGGGATGTGGCGGATCGCCCGGTGGACTTTTATGACCTTAAAGCCGATGTCGAGGCATTATGTTTTCCACAGGTGTTGCGCTTCGTGGCAGCTCAACATCCCGCGCTTCACCCGGGGCGCAGTGCACAAATTTATCGCGGCGAACAATTACTGGGCTGGATCGGTGAGTTACACCCTCAAATCCAACGCCAGTATGACTTGGTGATGTCAGCGGTATGCTTCGAAATCAATTTGGATGCGCTATTGCATACCAACGTGCCGCGCTTAAAAGCGGTTGCCAAAACACTGGCTGTGCGGCGAGATATTGCCGTCCTGGCAGATGAATCAACCAGTGTGCAAAGCTTGTTGGATGCCATGAATTCAGCTGCGGCACCCTGCGTCATTGAGGTCGCGTTATTTGATGTGTATCGCGGCAAGGGTGTAAGCGAGGGCAAAAAAAGCCTTGCTTTCCGAGTGTTATTGCAAGATACTGAGAAAACGCTTAACGATGCGGAAATCGAAATAAGCGTAACGAAATTGATTGAAGCTCTGCACCAAGTTGGTGCAGAGTTGCGTGTTTAAGAGGACAAGATGACCAAAACTCTGACCAAAGCCGAATTGGCTAATCTACTGTTTACCCAAGTTGGTTTGAACAAGCGTGAGGCCAAAGACATGGTGGAAGCGTTTTTTGAAGAAATACGCATACAACTGGAGCGGGGTGAAGCCGTCAAACTATCCGGTTTCGGCAATTTCCAATTGCGCGACAAACCCCAGCGTCCAGGGCGCAACCCGAGAACAGGTGAAGAGATACCGATTACGGCACGCCGTGTAGTGACTTTTCATCCCAGCCAAAAGTTAAAGACTATGGTGGAAAAGTCCTATCATGGAACGCCACACGCCTAATTCCGAACTCCCCGCCATCCCCGCCAAACGTTATTTTACCATTGGCGAGGTGAGCGAATTATGTGGCGTCAAGGCTCATGTCTTGCGTTATTGGGAGCAGGAATTCAGCCAACTTAAACCCGTCAAGCGCAGCGGCAACCGCCGTTACTACCAGCACCACGAAGTCATGCTGATACGCCGTATTCGCGAACTCCTCTACGAGCAGGGCTTTACCATCAGCGGTGCCCGCAATCAACTGGATCACCCGGACGAAAATAACTCAAATACCGCCACGGCTGGCAGTTACGATGTTGCTACGATACGCCGTGAAATTTCCGACATTATCTCTTTGTTGAGTGCGTAATTAGGCTGCACGATTCCCAAGCTCTGCTATAATCCGCGCCCTCGGGGCGTAGCGCAGCCTGGTAGCGCACTTCGCTGGGGGTGAAGTGGTCGGAGGTTCGAATCCTCTCGCCCCGACCAGATAACTCTCCAACTCTAGATATTCTCTTCCCGCCGATGCGTATTCTGATCAGCAATGACGATGGCTATTTTGCCCCCGGTCTGGCTTGTCTGGCGGAACATCTTTCGCAAATTTCGGAAATTACGGTGGTTGCGCCCGAACGGGATCGCAGCGGTGCCAGCAATTCTCTGACGCTGGATCGCCCCCTGAGATTGCGGCGTGCGGCCAGCGGCTTTTATTTTGTCAACGGCACACCGACGGATTGTGTCCATCTGGCGGTAACCGGAATGCTCGACGAGCAGCCGGACATGGTGGTTTCCGGCATCAATTGCGGCGCAAATATGGGCGACGACACCATTTATTCCGGCACGGTGGCGGCGGCTACCGAAGGTTTTCTGCTGGGGATTCCGGCAATCGCGGTTTCGCTGGTGGGCAAATCGTTCGCGCACTATGCCACCGCAGCCCAAGTGACCACGGCACTGGTGCAACGTTTCGCCGCACAAACGCATGCGCAACCCTGGCTGTTGAACGTGAATGTGCCGGACGTTCCCTTTGCGCAGTTGCGGGGCATGGAGGTCACCCGCTTGGGCAAGCGCCATAAGGCCGAGCCGGTGATTAAGGCGAACAATCCCCACGGCGAAACCGTTTATTGGGTGGGCGCGGCGGGCAAGGCGCAGGATGCGGGGCAGGGCACGGATTTCCACGCTTTATCGCAGCAGCGCGTTTCCATTACCCCGCTGCAAATAGATTTGACCCAGTACGACCAACTGGCGGCAGTGCGCGGCTGGGTAGGGTGAGATGAGTACCCGCGTTGCCGGCATCGGCATGACATCGCAGCGCACCCGGATGCGCATGATCGAGCGTCTGCGCGAACAGGGAATCAAAGATGAGGCGGTGTTGGGGGCGATTCTGGATGTGCCACGCCATTTGTTTGTCGATGAAGCGTTGGCGAGTCGCGCCTATGACGATGTGGCATTGCCGATCAATTTCGGCCAGACCATTTCCCAGCCTTACATCGTGGCGCGCATGATCGAAGCGTTGCGCGCTGCCGCGCCGCCGCTCAAACGGGTGTTGGAAATCGGCACGGGTTGCGGTTATCAGGCCGCCGTATTGGCGCAACTGTTCCCCGAGGTTTATACCGTGGAGCGCATTAAACCCTTGTATGAACGCGCCAGAAACCAGTTGCGCGATCTCAAAATACGCAATGTCCGCGTGCGTTATGCCGACGGCAGTGCGGGGCTGCCGGAAGCCGCGCCGTTCGACGGTATCATCATGGCCGCCGCCGCGCCGACGTTGTTGCCCGCCTTGCGCGAACAGCTTGCGCCCGGTGGTAGAATGGTGCTGCCGATCGGTATGCAGGAACAGAAATTATATTTAATCGAGCGTCAGCCCGGCGGTTTTCGTGAAACACAATTGGGTGCCGTGAAGTTTGTACCGTTACTAATGGGGAAAGCATGAAGCTGTTAACTTTGTTATTGGTCGTAATCGCTTTGGGAGCGTGTTCTTCGCCGACACGGCGTGCGCCGGTGGTGGATCGCGGCAGCGAGATGGGCAAAAACGTGCTGGTTGAAGCAAGTCCCGCCCGCAAGGCAATTGCGCGCGAATCCGACTGGCGGCCGCAGACCCACAAAGTGCAAAAGGGCGACACCCTGTACAGCATCGCGCTGAACTACGGCTTTGATTATCGCGAACTGGCGCAACTGAATAACCTGCCGGACCCCAACGTGATTCAGATTGGCCAGGAGTTGCGGCTGTTCTCCTCGCCGTCCATCGTGCCGCCTGCCGCTGTTGAGGTGCAGGAGATCGCCGAAGTGAAAGATGCCGTCAAGAGCCAGCCGTTGTTGGCAAAGTACAAATACTCGGAAACCGCTGTCGCGGAAATCGAAAAAGTGCAGGGCGGCGAGCCTGCCGTGATGGTGGCTGCCGCGCCCAAACCGGAAAAGAAGCCCGAACCCAAACCGCAGTTAAAGCCGCAGCCCAAGCCTCAACCCGTCGTGGTTGTCACGGCCAGCAAGCCGGGCGAGGACGAATTGGAATGGCAGATGCCGGTCAAAGGCGACATCATCGGCAACTATTCCGAAGCGGCTAACCGCAAAGGAATCGACATCGGCGGCGAGCGCGGCCAGCTGATTACCGCCAGCGCGCCGGGCAAAGTGGTGTATAGCGGCAGCGGTTTGCGCGGTTACGGCAAACTCGTCATCATCAAACACAACAACACCTACCTCAGTGCCTATGCACACAACGACAAGCTGCTGGTGAACGAGGGTCAAGTGGTGGAGCGCGGGCAAAAAATCGCCAAAATGGGCGACACCGACACCGACCAGGTCAAACTGCATTTCGAAATTCGCCGTTTCGGCAAACCCGTTGATCCGGTCAATTACCTGCCTATCGGTAAATCCTGAGCCACCCTTGAGCGAGACCGTCCTCAATGTTGTCAATCACGACCGTGACAGTGCCGCCTTGCGGTACATCTATCCGGTTGTCTCGCGACGCGCCGGCGGGGTCTCCGTCGGCATTAACCTCAACCCGAACAACGCCTGCAACTGGCGCTGCATCTACTGCCAAGTACCCGGCCTGACACGCGGCAGCGCACCCGCAATCGACCTGCACCTGCTGGGCGAGGAACTGCGCGGCTTTCTTGCCGAACTACTGCACGGTGACTTCATGCGGCAACGCGTGCCGGAATCGGTGCGACGCATCAACGACATCGCCCTGTCCGGCAACGGCGAACCAAGCAGTGCCGCCGAATTCCCCCAAGTAATAGACCTGATTGCCCGAGTGCGCCGCGAAACCGCATTGCCCGACAGCGTCAAAACCGTGCTGATTACCAACGGCAGCTTATTGAATCGCGACACCGTGCAGCAGGCGCTGCGCCTGATGGCAACACTTAACGGCGAAGTCTGGTTCAAGGTGGATCGTGCCAGCGCGGCAGGGATGCAACAAATTAACGACACCCGTATCGGCATCAAACAAGTGCGCGACAGACTGGCTGCGAGCATCGCCGCCTGCCCGACCTGGATACAAACCTGCTGGTTCGCACTGGATGGCATCCCGCCGAGTCGGCAAGATGAAGAGGACTACCTGAAATTCATCGGCGACCTGCTCGCCCAAGGACATCGCCCCCAAGGCATCCTGCTTTACGGCCTGGCGCGCCCCTCGCTGCAAGCGGAAGCCCCGCGCCTCAGCGCACTGCCCGTGACGGCATTAACAAACTTTGCCGACCGAATACAACGGCTGGGTGTAACCGTCAAAGTGACCGGGTGACTCCACCCTCCGGCAGATTGGATGCCGGAGCAGTTTGGCGGGCTTTAGGAAATCGTGCCCCGTCCCCTGTTGTTCTGCAGGGTTGGACTGGGCTGTGGCTCAACAAGACACCCTGTGACGTACTTGTGAAGGACACTGGCCATCGAATAACCGGAATAACCGGGCACGTAACCGGGGACAGACCACGGTTTTGTGCTCAAAAAAGCTCGCCAGTCTCCGGCTCGAGCAACTTGCGCGGTCGCCCTGATTGCCCTGGCACCGCACGCCTGCCAATCGCTTCCGATACCTGCGATGCGAAGCGCTCATTGCCCAGCGCAAAGTTGCCATTGGTCGCCCGGCGAATCTCATCCACCATACCCGGCTCCAGCGCATGGCGGAACAACTCGCGGTAGGCGGCCTGACGCGTGGCGGCATCATTGCCAAGCGCATCATAGAGCGGATGCGGCTGCACCAGGGCATCCGCTTCCCCCTGCGCATTGGCGCGATAGCTCGACCAGCGATAATCCCCCGGATGCGCGACCATATTTGCGCGCACCGGATTCAGCTCGATATAACGCTGGCAGCCCAGCAAATAATCTTCCTCCTGCACCGGACAGGAACGGAAGCGCCCCTCCCACAACGTCCCGCTGCGCCGGTAAACGCGGTTCACATACTGCACATAACGCTGCCCCAGCGACTTCATCAGCGCACCACCCGCATCCGCGCATTCCGCAGAAAGCAGCAGATGCACATGATTGGTCATCAGCACATAGGCGTGAATACGGCAGTGCGTCTTGTCGGCATATTCGGCCAGCCAATCGAGGTAGCGGCGACAATCCTCATCGGCGAAAAAGCAGGGCTGTCGGTTGTTGCCGCGCTGAATGAGATGGACGGGCACATTCGGCAAGGCGATACGGGCGCGACGAGGCATGAGGACTCCAGCGGATTGGACACCGGCGCAGTCTAGCAGGATTCAGGAAACCGTGGTCTGTCCCCTATTATTTCTGCACTGACGATACCCGGCACCCAAAAATGCCTCGCCAAGGCGTGTCCCCTTGAATGCAATGTTATGCGCCCAACTTTTTGTAGAATAGCACACGGTCTTCACCCCTCCCGTCGTAACTCTCGGACACCGGTATACCCTCGGCGATTTTTTCGCTCGGCTCCATAGAAAAGCTCATACGAAGATGAAACGAGACCGACTCTTTATTAACCGGCGAAGTGATGCAGCGAACCACGCTGCAACCAAGCCCTTTTACAACCTCAAAGAACTGCTCATAGAGCGCGCACCCTAAACCTTTCTTTCGGAACTCAGGATGCACGCCTGCAAAGTGAATATATGCTTCATTATGAAAAGTCTGTGAAACGAAGCCAACGAGAAAACCTACGATCTTTCCATCGCGCTCAGCCACAAAGCTGGTTTGGCGAAAGTGAACAAAGAAAAGCTTTGGCAACATATCAGCCATGTTTCGGCCACCCCACCACTCATTAACAACGGAGATGATAAATGGGTAGTCGGATTGCTCTAAATGGCGAATGTGAATACCTTCCACTGTGTTACCTATGGCGCATAACGTTCCGGTTCAGGCGCGGCGGCGCGTCAGCGCCGACGTCGCCTGGAACCGGGGGTTAGGCGCCTTTAGTCTGCGCCAGTCAATTCGATCCATTTTCCATTACTACAGTAGTGAACGACTGACGCTTTGCCAACAAAGTAATCGTCAATTCCCTGATGAGATATTGGTGGAGGTGTTGGGCCTCCAAATTCTTTGTGGTATTTCAGAATAGCTTTCTTGCTGGCGGGTCCGATGGCCCGAGAATAACCAATCTTGTCGTTGCCGATACCTTGAAGCCAGTTTTTATCCTGGCTTTCTGAAATCTCCGACGGGCACCTGGCCGCACCACCCCAGAATATCTTTATCGAGGAAAAACCATTTCTAGAGCACAGAACCGCCCAATCCGTTTGGTTTTTTTCAGCGAATGATCCACTAATAACATTGTGTGGCTTACTATTCTCGTATGTTTGAGGGACTGTGCATTTCAGTGCCTTTAGTTCTTTTTCTATTTCGCTTGGCAGCTCGTTAAACATCATTGGTTCAAGACGAACAATTTGCTTCTCGGCTTCGCTCCATACGTCAGCACGCACTGCGCCTATAACAAGTGCAGAAACAAAAATTGTTACGGTGGCAAGAGTATGTATTCGCATATATCTTTCTTGCGCCTTACGTAAAGTTGAGGGGCGCCGCGCTTTTGCGGCGTCCCGCTCGAACGCCAAGTTAGGCCGATTTACTACGGAGAAAGACCCGTGTGCCGTGCATAATAAGCATTGAGCGATTTGACCAGCGACTTACCTATTTCCTCGGCGAGATTGACCGGAACCGCGTTGCCGATTTGTGCGTATTGCGAGGTCATTGAGCCTTCAAATAACCAATCATCCGGAAAGGTCTGGATACGCGCGTATTCGCGCACGGTGAAAGGCCGCGTTTCTTCCGGGTGGCAACGTTCAGTTTGTTTCTGTGCCGGGGCGCAAGTAAGTGTCAGGCATGGTTCTTCCCACGATATGCGGCGCGCCATACCCGTCTTGCCGCCAGAGAGGTGGAAGCTACCCTTCATGTATTCTTTTTGGGTTTCCAGCGGCAATTCGCGCCAGTAACCGCCGGGCGGAATCATCGCCATGATTTCGCGTTTACGCTTTGGGTAGGCTTGCCCCGGAGATTTTGGCACGTCACTACTAAAGAGAGTCCCTTTCTTGAGGGCGTCACGTAACGTATAAAATTCCTTGTGCGGTTTAGGCCAATCGAATGTCAGTCCCGCATTTTTGCGCAACCCGACCACTAGCAAACGTTCGCGCTTTTGCGGTACACGGTGAAATATTGCCTTGAGAATACGCGGCGGCAATACTTCATAGCCCAATTCGTCAAGGATAGAAACCATGCCTTGTAGGGTGCGCCCGCCATCATGTGTTAGCAGTCCCCGCACATTTTCACCGACACAAATCAGGGGCTGTATTTCTTTTACCGCGCGCGCGAACTCGTAGAACATTGTGCCGCGCGCATCTTCAAACCCCAGTTTTTTTCCGGCATAACTGAATGCTTGGCAGGGGAATCCGCCAGTCAGAACATCTACCTTCCCTCGCAAAGGGGTAAAGTCCAGTGTTGCCACGTCACCCTCAATTACATTCCAGAGTGGACGATTTTTGCGCAAAGTGGCGCAAGCATTCCCGTTGATTTCATTAAGCAGCACACAGTGCAATCCGGCCTTTTCCATTCCCAATGCCAGCCCTCCCGCTCCCGCAAATAATTCTGCGACAGTGTATGCCCCTTTGGGAGGGGCTGCGACTTCTGGCACTTCCTCATCAAACATGAAACCGATTTGCCCAAATTGTTTGAGGTCGTGCGAACGGTAAACCCGGTAATTATTGATGGGGTGGCGGACGGATTCTAGCTTGCCCGACCTGTCCCAGCGGCGTAACGTTTCTTTGGAAACCGACAACATGTCGGCAACTTCGGATAAGGCAAAAAAATCTTTCATCAAGTAACCATGTATAAGGTTGTGGACGTGGTTATTGTATTTGAATGCGACACCTTTGTGAAGCCAATTAAAGCTGGGAGAATGCGCGACGGACACAGGCACAAGCTCGGGAAAAATCAATGACTAAAGCAGAACGTAAGCGCATCTTGGAGCAGGTCAAGGAATGGTTCCGAACCGTCATTGTGCCGAACCATTTAAAGAATACACAGAAGCTGGTGTCAGCTTCTGCGTTTGACGTTAATCCTTTTCTCGCGCCGTACTTGGCAGCATTCCTGACCGGGGAACTTTCGCCGGAATCTGTGGCGAAAGCCTTGCTTTATCCCAGAGTTCTGGGCACTTCCATCACAACAAGCTTCGGAACGAACATGCAGAAGTTCATCAGCGATGTGCTGAAAAATTCATTTGGCTCCATGGTGCGCGGAATTGATATTGAGTTTGTGGACGCGGTGGACGGTAGGCGCAAGTATTGCCAAGTTAAATTGGGGCCAAACACCATCAACCGCGATGATGTCGAAACCATCCATCAACATTTCAAAGACGCGCGAAATCTGGGGCGCACAAATAACGTCAAGGTTGCGCATGGTGATTTGGTCGTGGCGATACTTTATGGCGAGCCGGGGCAGGAAAGCGGTCATTACAAGCGGTTGCGGGATGAATTAGATTACCCTCTTTTTATCGGGCAAGAATTCTGGTATCGGCTGACTGGAGACAAAAACTTTTATGCGGAATTGCGGCAGGCCATCGCCGAAGTTGCCATTGAAGCGCGTGGAGCGGCTTTGCTGGATGAAACCATACAACAACTTGCCGCAACCACGGAAATCAAGAAGCTGGCCGAATAAGGCGCAGAAGGTTGGCTGCATTGCTCCACAAGCGCGCAATTGCAGGTTCAAATTGCCGCCGCACTGGCCTTTTCTGATTTACGACCGCGCTGCCCAATTTTGCCTAACGCCCAAGGTAAGCGGCACCGGAGCACCGAAGGTGCGCAGGGCACCAACAAGGGCCAAGACAATGGCGAAGCCTTGGCCCTTGTTGGTGTCCGCTTGACCGCCCAGTTAGGCTGGGGCACGTAGGCACGGGCTGGGGATGCGGCTTTAGACCCAGCCATTTTCGATGAACTCAGTAATTGAGTAGATACGATTCTCTAGCACTTGACGGCTAACGGCGCCAATGATTTGTTGCACACCGCTCGCGTAAGGGGCATCACCATAGACCTTTGTTTCCATTGAGATTGAGCATGAGCCATCCTGAATTGTGATTCGATGAAAGGCATGCCGTGCCAAGTGATCTGAGGGGATTTGCAATTCACTCGCCTGTTGAGCCGCGTCCCGTACAGAAACGATGGCACGCTCAGCGATTCCGAGTGAGCGAGCCATCTGAACTGCGGTGCCTGGAACAGAAGTTTTGGAGGCTTGATGTGACTCGGTGATTTGCCTCTGGCAACCCTTGAACATCTCGCCAGAACGTTCCAGCATGCACATGAACTTGAGCATCAGGATATTCGTGTTTGGGCAAAGTACCACGGGAAAATTCGGGAGAGTCCCTTCGATAGATGAGCCGGTTGATAGCTCGACAAGTACAGATTTTGTTTTTGAGCAGAAGTCTGATATTGCAACGACTTCGCGCCCCGATCCAGCGTGAACGACGATGCTCTTGATGACCGATTTGGATGCGCTGGACCAGCGTTCGATCGCTAGGCCATCTTGAGGGATCAGCCTCTCCAGTAGTTCTGTTGCGAGCTTCCCTGTGCCCGCTATGTATACCTGCATTTATGGTTCCTTCTGGTGGAGTTATGCGTAGTACCTTCTGCTGCTCAAAGAGGCCTAACGTAAAATAGAAAACAGTTTCATCGGGCAGCAATGTCGCCTATTACTACCCGGGTTGTCAATAGCGCAATTGTATTCATGTGGTTAGCATAAATTACCCGCTGGACTTTAATTTTAGGGCAACCTAAAATTCTGCGGATGAAAACTCAAGTCGTTTCTCAGGATTCGCCCAAGCTACTCGACCGGATGCGCGCTGAGATTCGCGTGCGCCACTATAGCATCCGTACCGAAGAAACCTACCTGGATTGGGCACGGCGGTTTATTCTGTTTCATAACAAGTGCCACCCCAAGGATATGGGAGCTGATGAAGTGCAAGCCTTCCTGAGCCATCTGGCGGTGGAGCGTAATGTTTCTTCTTCCACCCAGAATCAGGCCAAGTCCGCACTGTTGTTTTTGTACCGCGATGTGCTGCATATCGAACTCCCCTGGCTGGATGAGGTGATTGCCGCAAAGACGGGCAAGCGCCTGCCGGTCGTTCTAACCCAAACCGAAATGAGGGCATTGTTGAATGCCATGTCCGGGACGATGGGGCTGGTGGCATCCCTGCTATATGGTACGGGTATGCGCTTGCTGGAGGGGTTGCGGCTGCGCGTAAAGGATATTGAATTCGAAAGGCGCGAAATTATCGTGCGCGAAGGCAAGGGCAACAAGGACAGGGTGACGGTGCTTCCCGAGAATTTAATCCTGCCTTTGCAAGCACATTTGGTAAAGGTTAAAGCATTGCACGAGCGCGACCTGGAGGCCGGTTTTGGCGAGGTGTATCTGCCCAATGCGCTTGCCGTAAAGTATCCCAAGGCGGCGCGCACATGGGGCTGGCAATTTGTTTTTCCTTCTGCCGTGCGCTCGATCGATCCGCGCTCCGGCATCGAGCGTCGCCATCATCTTTATGAAGCCAGCGTGCAACGGGCCGTGCGCGAGGCGGCGAAGATTGCAGAAATTCACAAGCCTGTTACCCCGCATGTGTTGCGCCACTCGTTTGCCACCCACCTGCTGCAATCCGGCTACGACATCCGCACGGTGCAGGAGCTGCTCGGTCATTCCGATGTGTCCACCACGATGATCTACACTCATGTGCTGAACAAGGGTGGCCGGGGCGTGGTCAGCCCGCTGGACAGGTGAGGCGATGAGTGAAGTGTTGATTTACGAAACTGAGAGCGGACAGGCGCGGGTGGATGTGCGGCTGGAGGCGGAGACGGTGTGGCTGACGCAGGAGCAGATGGCGGCATTGTTTGGCCGTGAACGTTCGGTGGTGACCAAGCATTTGCGCAATGTGTTTAAGGAGGGGGAGTTAGAGGAAAATTCAGTATGTGCAAATTTTGCACATACTGCTTCGGATGGGAAAACCTATCAAACAAAATTTTATAACTTGGATGTCATTATCTCCGTTGGCTATCGGGTTAAGTCGCAGCGGGGTACACAGTTCAGGCTCTGGGCAAAGCGATCCGGCCAATAAGGCATTGATGGTGCGTTTAGTGGTCAATTTATTGGTGTGAAATGAGGGGCGACGATTTTTTTATGCGTGCCGCGCTTGAGTTGGCGCAACAGGCCGAGACGGCGGGCGAGGTGCCGGTGGGCGCGGTGGTGGTGAGGGATGGCGTGATCGTCGGGCGCGGTTTCAATGCGCCGATCTCGCGCCACGATCCTTCTGCCCATGCGGAGATGATGGCGTTGCGCGATGTGGCGCAGCGGCTGGGAAATTACCGTTTGCTGGGCTGCGAGTTGTTCGTGACGCTGGAGCCGTGCCTGATGTGCGCCGGGGCGATTATCCATGCGCGCATCGCGCGGGTGGTGTTTGGCGCGAGTGATCCCAAAACCGGTGTCTGCGGCAGTGTGCTGGATGTGTTTGGTGAGTTAAACCCCTCCCGACCTCCCCTTGTCAGGGGAGGAGAAGTGCCTGTTTCGCGGCCTTCTCATGTTAAAGAGGGTGAACCAAACCCTTCACGGCCTTCTCATGTCAGCGGAGGGGAGATGCCTCCCCCCCTTGATAAGATGAGGGTTGGTGGGGGTGCGGTGCGGTTGAATCACCATGCCAGTGTGACGGGCGGGCTATTGGCGGAGGAGTGTGGTGTAATGCTCAGCAGTTTTTTTGCGCGGCGTCGCGCGCAGCAGAAGGCCAATAGGGAGTGAAATGATCCGTTCGCCCTGAGCTTGTCGAAGGGTGAGTTTTGCTTCTCATTGATTGTGTGTGCCCTCCGCTCATGGCTCGACAGGCTCACCGCGAACGGAGGACTTGTTCAGCCTTTCCTTAGGGAAACGCTGAACAAGTTCGATTGCGTCGCTCCCGCGCAGGCGGGAGCCCAGTCAATTCAACAAGCTGGATTCCCGCTTTCGCGGGAATGACAACTTAATCAGCTTTTCCTTAGGATATATGTTGTGAAAATAACCATCCACATTCCCGCGCAGCAGCTTGAGTTGTTTGATGACGCGGGTGCGTTGCTGCGCCGCTATGCGGTTTCGACGGGTGCGAACGGGGCGGGCGAGGAAGAGAACAGCTTTTGCACGCCGCGCGGCAGGCATGTGATCCGCGCCAAGATCGGTGCGGGCGAGCCGGAGAATGCGGTGTTTGTCAGACGTCGTCCCACGGGCGAGCTTTACACGCCGCAATTGGGCGCGGCGCATCCGGGGCGCGATTGGATATTGACACGGATTCTGTGGTTGTCGGGTTGCGAGTCCGGCTTTAATCGCGGCGGATCCTGCGATACCATGCGTCGCTACGTTTACATTCACGGCACGCCGGATGGCACCACTTTGGGCAAACCGGGTTCGCGTGGTTGCATACGGATGCGCAATGCGGATTTGCTGGAGTTGTTCGGGCTGGTGACCGTGGGGACGGAGGTTCGGATTATCGCTTGAGTCGGGAGGACAGTATGGGCAATCCTTTCACCGTAAGTCTGGTCTGTTGGCATGATGGCGAGCCGCTGCTGCGCGCCATACGCGAGGCAGTGTTCATCCGAGAGCAGGGTGTGCCGCCGGAATTGGAGTGGGATGAATTCGATCAGGGGTGCCGCCATGCGCTTGCCCTGAGCCTCAAGGGCGATGCCATCGGTTGCGGACGGATGTTGAATGACGGTCATATCGGGCGTATCGCGGTGATGCCGCAGTGGCGCAAACAATACGTCGGCACGGCGATTATGGAAGCGTTGCTGGATGAGGCGCGCTTGCGCGGTTACCGCCAGGTGGACGTGGACGCGCAAACTTACGCTATGCCGTTTTATCACCGTTTTGATTTTATCGAGCAGGGCAAGGTGTTTATGGATGCCGGACTGCCGCATATCAAGATGAAGCTGACACTGGCAGACGGTTGAGAAACGTAATCGTCTCGCGGCAGCCCGCTACTTCCCGTCGAGATATTCTTCCACACTAAAATTCTTGACCGCATCCGGTTGGGCAACCACAAAAGCGGTGATCATGACACCGGTGGCAAAGGCTTCGGCGAACGCCAGAATCGGCGAGGCGACCAGGTAGTAATACTGCAACATCGGCCAGGTGTAGCCGGTGAACAGCAAGAACAAGACGGTGGTGACCATGACGTTCAGCGCGATTGCCGCGCCGCCGCAAAAAAATCCGTTGAGCAGCACGAACATAAATAAATTCTTGGGAAGATTGGCTTTGCTGAAGCGTAGCAGTGCCTCGGTCACCACCACGGGGACGAGGATCATGGTCAACCCGTTTAATCCCAACGAGACAAAATCGGCACCCGTGCGCAGCCAGGTGACGAGCATGATGAGCGTCAGGGTGGCGGCGGCGATGCGCCAGCCGAACATCAATACAAAGAGTGTCGATCCGATCAGGTGAAAGCTGAAGCCGGGACGGATGCCCGCCGAGAGTTGCCAGAAAGCAAAGATGCCCAGCGATAAGGCAATCAGCGCATTGAAGCGCGTGCCGCAGTGCCACAGTTCGCGCCAATCAGCCCGCCAGATGGCGCGACCCAGCCAGACGAAGTAGATGACATTGCCCAGCCATAACACGTCGCGGCTGAAAATGTGGGCGGGCAGGTTCATGGCTGGGCGTTATCGGGCGGGTGTATTCAGGCGGATTCGAGCGGGTAGGGCAGGTTCACAAATTGCAGTACCGCGCCGGAAGGCGATTGCCAGTGGATCGTTTGGGTGTCGTGGCTGGAAATTTGTATCGAAGCCAGAATATCGTGGCCGCCAGCGGGTGATGCCGCCGCGTTGACGATCATGCCGCAGGCCTGGCCGTTCATCTCCGCGCTGAATAGCTCGTCGCCCGCTTGCGGCGTGTGTTCCCCGGCGAGGTGCGCCAGATACATGCGGCGTTTCGGCTTGCCGAGATAGTGCATCCGCGCCACGATTTCCTGTCCCGGATAACAGCCTTTCTTGAAGTTGATGCCGCCGATCAGGTCGAAATTAACCGTTTGCGCGACGAACTGTTCCTGGGTCTGCGGCAGGATGACGGGGATGCCGGCGCGGATGTTCAGCCAATCCCAGCAGGGTGAGCCGACCGGACGGGTCGCTGCCGCCAGTTGCTGCCACAGTGTCATGGCGTGCTGCGCGGGGGCGTTGATCTGAAAGCGGGTTTTGTCCAGGCGTATCAGGCTGGCTGCGTTGTGCCGCACGACATCCAGCGGGTGTTGCGGCAGCGCGGGAAAAGTTGCTTGCAGCACGCCTGCGGCATCCGCACCGCACAGGCCGAGGCACACCATCGCATTGCTGGCATCTTCGATTTTGACCTTGGCGCGCAGCACATACAGGGAGAGTTTTTTTTGCAGGGCGGCGACCAGGCCGAGCGGCAGGTGCAGGAAAAATTCGTCGTCATTGCGCCAGATGAACAAGGCCGCCAGCATCCGCCCCTTTGCGCTGTTGAAACTGCTGAGCAGGGCGCGCTGCGGGGTGAGCGCGTTCACATCGCTACTGAACAAATTGTGCAGGAAACCCTGCGCATCCCCGCCGGATACTTTGAGGATGCCGAATTGCGACAATGCGCATAACACCGTGCCGTCGCGGCTGGCGATGCGTTCGGCGGCGTCATCGTTGAAGTGTTGCACGATGCCGTCCTGTATATGCGCGCCCTGGGCGGTGAGGAATTGTTGCCAATCCGGGTTCATGGTCTATGCCTGTTCGTTGCGGTCGTGCAATCTTACCGCGAAGCGGTGCCTTTCGGCTAAACTCTTGCGCTATGAAATTCCTGCCCGCCTTCCTGCTACTGTTACTTTCCGCCTGTGATGGCGGCCTGTGGAATGACCCCTATGCCGCCACCGAGCAGGGCAAGTCTATTCTTTATACGGCGTTCACCGAGCGTCCCAAACACCTTGATCCGGCGCAGGCGTACAGTGAAAACGAGTACGATTTTCTCGCCAACATCTATGCGCCACCGCTGCAATATCATTATTTGAAACGTCCCTATCAACTGGTTCCGCTGGCCGCCGCCGCGATGCCGGTGGTGAGTTATCTGGATGCCGCGCGACAGCCCTTGCCCGATGATGTCGCCGCAGCCCGTATTGCTTATAGCGTGTATGAAATCCGCATTAAACCGGGGATGCGCTACCAGCCGCACCCGGCTTTTGTGGACGCGAATATGCGGCTGGACGCGGAGGATTTGAACGGTGTTCACGTCCTGGGAGATTTTCCCCGCACCGCAACGCGCACCGTGACGGCGGCGGATTACGCCTACCAGATTAAACGTCTGGTGCATCCCGCCCTGCATACGCCGATTGCCGGTGTGATGAGCGAGTACATCGTCGGCCTCAAGGAATATGGCGAGACTTTGCGGGCGGCACTCAAAGCCAGTCCCGATGCGCTGCTTGACCTGAATGCCTATCCGCTGGCGGGCGTGCAAGTGGTGGACGACACCACTTACCGCATCACCATACGGGGAAAGTACCCGCAGTTTGCCTACTGGCTGGCGATGCCGTTCTTCGCGCCGATGCCGCAGGAGGCCGAGCGTTTTTATGCGCAGGCGGGAATGAAGGAACGCAACCTGTCGCTGGACTGGTGGCCGGTGGGCAGCGGGCCTTATTACCTGTCAGAGAATGATCCCAACCGCCGCATGGTGTTGAGCAAAAATCCCTACTACGACAGCGAAAGTTATCCGCCGCAAGGCGACGCGGGCGATGTGGGAGCCGGACTCTTGCAGGATGCCGGAAAGCCGCTGCCGCTGATCGGGCAGATCGTGTTTTCGCTGGAGAAGGAAACCATCCCCTACTGGAACAAGTTTTTGCAGGGTTATTACGACGCTTCCGGCATCAGTTCGGACAGTTTCGATCAGGCGGTGCAGGTGAGTGTCGCCGGCGAGGCGAGCGTTACCGACGGGATGCGCGCGCAGGGCATTACGCTTTCGACCTCGGTTTCGACCACAACCATGTACACCGGCTTCAACTGGCTGGATCCGGTAGTGGGGGGGGATACCGAACGCGCCGCCAAGCTGCGCCGTGCCATCGCCATCGCGGTGGATTTTGAGGAGTTTGTTTCCATTTTCGCCAACGGGCGGGGGATCGCCGCGCAGTCGCCGGTTCCGCCCGGCATTTTCGGTTATCGCGAGGGGGAGGCGGGCATCAATCGTTATGTGTATGACTGGGTGGCGGGTGCACCCAAGCGCAAATCAATCGAAGAGGCCAAGCGGTTGCTGGCCGAGGCGGGCTACCCCGGCGGGGTGGATGCCAACAGCAAGCAGCCGCTGGTCATCCACCTGGACACCACCGCCAATGGCGTGGGCAGCAAATCCCGACTCGACTGGATACGCAAGCAATTCGACAAAATCGGCGTGCAACTCGACGTGCGCAGCACCGATTACAATCGCTTTCAGGACAAAATCCGGCGCGGCGATACGCAGATGTTCTATTACGGCTGGAATGCCGATTATCCCGACCCGGAAAATTTTTTCTTTTTGCTGCATGGCGCGCAGGCCAAAGTTGCCAACAGCGGTGAGAACGCCAGCAATTACAGCAATCCAGAATATGACAGACTGTTCGAGCAGATGAAGAACATGGAAAACAGTCCGGAACGACAGCGCATTATCGACCGGATGCTGGAGATACTGCGCCACGATTCGCCCTGGTTGTGGGGGTATCACCCCAAAAATTACGTGTTGCAACACGGTTGGGTGCATAACGTCAAACCCAACATCATGGCGAACAACAAGCTCAAATACTGGCGTGTGGATGTGGCGCAGCGCGAGCATTTGAGGCGTGCATGGAATCGGCCGGTACGCTGGCCGATATGGGCAGGTGGCGGGCTGTTATTGCTGTTGCTCGCCGCCGGCTGGCGGGTGTTGCGCAAGCGCGAGGAGGCAAGGTGATGGTTAGCCCATCCGGTGAGCGCAGCGTTCGACGGTTGTGCCGCGATACTTTGCTGTAGCCAACTGACTGAATCGGTGTTGTTGTTATGAATCCAAAATTTTGGAGTGTGATCAAAATTTGCCTGATTTGTCTGCTGTCTGGAAAGTCGGCGACGGCGGGCGAACTGCTGGACAACGGTGGATTTGATGCGGAGCAGGCCTGGCAGGGGTGGACGATTACAACGAGCGGGGCGAATTCGGCTGACGGCTGGTATCGCATCAATAAGTTCTCCCGAAATGGCGGCTGGAGTCGCTACCAGTATCTGGGCGCCAAGGATGACCGGATTTCGGCGGCGAATAACGTTGACAGCACGCTCTATCAAACCGTGGCGATTCCGGCCGACGCGACACCGGTATTGTTGTCTTACGAACTGAAAATCAGCACGGAAGAATTGTTGGACCGGGACGCGGATTATCTTGCCGTGGAGATTCGCAAGCCGAATGGCGAGTTGCTGTCTGTGCCGAGGCGTTATTCCAACCGACATTCCCGCCAGTTTTCGGCATGGAAAACACAAACGCTGGATCTGTCCGACTATGCGGGACAGCGCGTGCAAATCGCTTTCCACGGCACCACCAATGACACGACCATGACAGTGTTCCGTGTGGATGATGTCAGTTTGCAAGTTGGCGGGCATATTGAAGATGCGCCGGTTGTTCTTCGCCCGGATGTCGAGCTGAATGACGAAGCTGCCGCGCAAGCCGGGGAAGTTGCGGAGCCGGTTGAATCCGGCCAGCCCGCAGTCGTGGGCAGTGGCGCGACAGCGGTTGAGGGTGAGGCAAGTCACGCCCCCGACTCCGCAGATGGCGGATTGCCGATGCCGATAGAATCCAATTTGCTGGGGACGAACACGCTGTATCGCTATCTGGGTGTCGAGACGCGCATCGTCGGAGAAAATCCGCCGACCGGGCAGAGTCAGCCGCTTGCGGCAGTCAACCATCCGCCCGGCGGAGTCGCCACGGCGACCCTCTTGGAGGGGGTTGAGGACACTGCTTACCGTGTCAGCGCGACCGATTTGCTGCTCGGGTTTGATGATGCCGACAATGACTCCTTGTCCATATCCGGGCTGACCGCCAGCAATGGCAGTGTTGTGAATCATGACGGCACTTATACCGTCACGCCCGACGAGCATTTCAACGGGACGATGCTGTTGAGTTATCGGGTGGTCGATGGTCATGGCGGCGCGCTTGCCGCGAACCAACGCTATCCGGTGGTGGCGATCAACGATGCGCCCTCCGGCAGTGCGACGGCGTTATTGGCGGAGGGTAGCGAGGATGTTGTCTATACGGTCAGCACGGCAGACTTGCTGGAAGGATTCGGTGATGCCGATGGCGATCAGCTGAGCATCTCGGCATTGCGGGCGGACAACGGCAGTGTCGTGGATAACCTTGAGGGCAGTTACACCATCATGCCCGGCGTTAATTTCCATGGGCGTGTTGTGCTCAGCTATCGCGTAGTCGATGGCAACGGCGGCGCGGCCGATGCGCAATTGGGTTACACGCTGGTGGCGGTCAATGATGCGCCGACAATTAGCGGGGTTGCGGAGGCTGTGCACATCAATGACGGCGCAACAACGACTCCGTTTCCCACGGTTAACATCGGGGATGTGGATGAGCCGCCGCAGAGCTTGCAGGTCACCGTTACGCTGGATCTTGCGGCAAAAGGGACGCTGTCCAATTTGGGCGGGGGCCGTTATAAAAAGGCAACGGGTGTCTATAGCTTCAGTGGTACTGCCGCCCAAGCCACTCAAGCGGTACGGGGTCTGATCTTTACCCCTGCGCCTAACCGCGTTGCGCCAACCACCTCGGAGGCCGCGGTTCTTACGCTGATGGTCAGCGATATGGTTGCACCGGCTGTGAATGCCAGTACCACGGTGGTCACAATTTCGGGTAACGATCCGCCAACTGGCAGCGCAACCGCATCGTTGCCGGCGGGTAGCGAAGACATGATCTATACCGTCAATACGGCAGATCTGCTGGCGGGTTTCAGCGATATTGATGGCGACATTCTGAAGGTGTCCGGGGTGACCAGCAGTGACGGTGTCGTTACGGATAATGCCGACGCGACTTACAGCATTGCGCCGAGCGCGAATTTTAACGGTGAGGTGGTTTTGAGTTATAGCGTGGAGGACGGTAATGGCGGCTCGGTTGCCGCCAGGCAGCACTACACGCTGGCTGCGGTCAATGACGCGCCGACCGGTAACCCCGCAGCCGTGTTGGCCGGGGGGGTCGAGGGCGAGACCTATATGTTGCGCGCGGACGATTTGCTGGCAGGGTTTAGCGATGTTGACGGCGACTCTCTGAGTGTTGATGGACTGATGTCCAGCAATGGTGCGATTACCGACCACCTCGACGGCACCTTCAGCATTGCGCCGGGCGCGAATTTTCATGGCGAAGTGTTGCTGAGCTACAAGGTGAAGGACGATAACGGTGGGGTGGTCGATGCCAAGCAACGTTACACACTGGCGGCGGTTCATCGCGCGCCGGAAGATTATTCATCTGCGACCTCAACACAGACTGGCGAACAGGCACCTGCCGCGCAGCAGGCTTCCGGTTCGGAAGCCGGAGCGGGTTTGGAAGAGGGAATCAATGCTTATCGGCAGGGCGATTATCGTGCCGCACTCGATATATTTACACCGCTCGCGGCTCGGGGTGATGCGGCGGCACAGTTTAATTTGGGTGTGATGAGCGAAATGGGGCAGGGGGTCGCGCAAAACTATGCCGAAGCCCTCTCGCACTATCGCCGGGCAGCGGAGCAGGGGCACGAAAGGGCGCAGCTCAAGCTGGGAGTAATGTACGCCCAGGGTGTGGGCGCCGCGCCGGATCAGGCGGAATCTTTACGCTGGTTTATTGAATCCGCCGAACAGGGCAACGCGGTCGCACAATTTAATCTGGGCGTGTTGCACGGGCTCGGTCAGGGGGTGCCCCAGGATGATCGGCAGGCGGCATTGTGGTTTGCCAAAGCCGCCGAACAGGGCAATGATACGGCGCAATTCAACTTGGGCGTGATGTATGCCAACGGTTTGGGGGTGGAGCAAGACGACTCGACGGCGATAGCGTGGTTTCGAAAGGCGGCGGATGTCGGCAATGTTTCGGCGCAATTCAATCTGGGGCAGCTTTACCGGGAAGGTAAAATTGTCCCGCAGAATTACAGCGTGGCGTTGTCCCTGCTTAATCAGGCGGCAGCGCAGGGCAGTGATTTGGCCCAGTTTGAGTTGGGCATGATGTACGCGAATGGGGAAGGCCTGCAGCGCGACCTGACGCAAGCGTACAAGTGGTTCACATTGGCGGGCGGTGAAGAAGCGGGCAAGCAAATCGCCTTGCTTGAATCTCAAATGTCCGGGCGGAAAATCAAGGCCGCACAGGCATTGGCAAAAGAATGGGTGGAAAAACACCGCATCGCCGAGTAGGCCCAAGAGCCGCAGCGGGTTCGGCAAGTCGATACGGTTTGCCGCAGCCTGTTATAGATTTGGCACGGTGTATCCAGAAATCTGCTCGCATTGAGCTTGTCGAAATGTGAGTGGATTCTCGCGCTTCGACATGCTCGGCACGAACGGAAATCAACTTGTGCCGGATCGATAGCAGAGGGACGGCTTCATCCAAGAAACGCAGGCAAGCCAGTTACGCGACCAAGTCCGGCTTGATATGTTGCAGCAATCCTTCCGCCGCATCTTCCACCATGTCCAGCACGCGCTCAAAACCGTCCTCGCCACCGTAGTAGGGATCGGGAACTTCCCGCTCCGTATGATGGCGCGCAAATTCAAGAAGCAACCTTGCCCGCGTGGTGCTGGACGGCGGCGTGATGCGTTGCAATATCGCCAGATTCGCACTATCCATTGCCAGGATGAAATCAAAGCGATGAAAATCCGCCGCCGACACCTGCCTGCCGCGCAAGTTACTCATATCGTAACCGCGCTGCTGTGCCGCCCGCCGCGTTCGGATGTCGGGGTGTGCGCCGATGTGATAGTCGTGCGTTCCGGCTGAATCAATCAAAATCCGGGCGGATAGTCCGGCATTTTCGACATAGTGGCGAAACACCGCTTCCGCGGTGGGCGAGCGGCAAATATTGCCCATGCAAACAAAGAGAACGCTGATAGTTTTCATATTTCCCAATAGCTGATGACTGTCTTCCGAGTCGAATAAACACGCCGGAACAACCCATTGCGCACCGATGAAATCAGATGGTTATCATGCCATTTTGAAGAGCAAATTGGGTGTGTCGGCAATACGGAAATCTTAGGTGATGACTACCGCTTGAATGTTGGTATCGCGCGGACCATGAAATCATCAAAGAGCGGAACAGTAAAATCCATGTCGCCGTGCGCGGGGCTATAGATCATCCCTTTGTTGATTAGTTTGGCCCGGACAGGGCCGAGGCTGGTCACTTTAACTTTCAGAATCTCAGCGATGTCCCCTGTACGATGCGCACCCGGCCCAAGCTCAGCGATTGCTCGTAAGAAATTTTTTTCGCTCGGTGTCAGGCGATCAAAGCGCACCCGGAAAAAATTTTCATCGAGGCGTGGAATGACTGACTTCTTGGCATCACGGACAACCTGCAAAGTAATCGGGCTTTTTGTTGCCAGGTTCCAGGCGACATAACCCCATTCCTGAAGAAAATACGGATACCCCTTGGTCTGATGAAAAACCTCATTCAACGCAGCATCCTCAAAAGCAACTCCAGCTTCTTGCGCTGGTTCCTGCAATGCTTTTGCCGTGTCTGTTTGCGAGAGCGCTCCGATAATCGGAAAGCTGAAAAGCCGCTCGGCATACGACTTCGATTCACCGGCCATACCGGGAAGAATAGGCAAGCCAGCACCCAGCAATACCAGCGGTAGTTGGCGCTGCTGAATCTTGTGCATCGCCATGATCAGCGCGCCCAACTCTTTCTGGCTGAAGTATTGAATCTCGTCAATAAAAATAGCCACTGCGCTGTTGCGATCCTCTGCCGCTTCGCCGATTGCAACGAAGAGATTGGGCAAGTCAATTTCCAAATCGCCGCTGTCAGCCGAACCCTTCTCCGGGTCAATATCCAGTCCGATGCTGACATCGCCCACCGTAAGTTTGAGTGCCCCGATAAAGCTGCGCAGTACAGCCAAGCCGCGCTTGACCTTGTCTCCGGTTCCGGCAATCCGATCCAGATCATAAAGAAGGCTACGCAAATACGGAGCTATCAGCGTACCTAATGCTTTTCCCTCGTGCGCCTCGATAGCAATGGTGCGGTATCCATCGCCGTCCGCCATGCGTTTGATTTCGTTGAGCAGCACAGTTTTGCCTACCCCGCGCAAGCCGGTCAACAGCATACTTTTCTCAGGTTTTTTCTGCTTTACTCTGCCTAACAGAATGCGCGCCTGTTCCAGAATTGGGTCTCGCCCCACCAGCTCGGGAGGTGGCGAACCAGCACCGGGAGAAAAAGGATTTTTGATGGGATCCATGGTCTAGTTATACCTATTTATATCAATTTATACACTGAATTAATAATAAGTAAGTATAAATTCTTATGCAACTTCGTAGCCTGCCGTCAGCGGCAGTTGTTCGGAATAACCGAACAACTGAATTTTCACCCAGCTCGCCATCTGCAAAGATATGCTTGATGTGATCGCTGATCGTCCCCTTGGCCTTGCCGAACAACTCGGTCAACTGCTTCTGGTTTAGCCAAAGGGTCTCCGCCTCCAGCATCACGTCAATGCGGGTGGAGCCGTCTTCGCTTTGGTGGATCAGGAATTGTTGGGGGTCGGTCATAGCATAATCAAAATCAGCCGCGCCGCCGCACGAATAATGCCGGTATCTGTTGTTTGGGTCGCAGTTTGGGTGGCTCGGGTTTATGGCTCTGAGCGGCGGCAACGGGTGCGACATTCGGTTCGTAGGGTTTGTCAAACCAGGCATCGCGCCCCGGTTTTTTTGCGGATGGGGCGGGGTGGCTGCGAGGTGCCGCGTTGTGCGTTTTTCCACCTCCGTCGACAAACTCTCCAGATACCTGGGGTACATGATGTTCTTTGTCGATTTGTTGCTTGATTAGTTTTTCGATGCTGCCCAGGTAGCTTTCTTCCTCGGGGGACATCAGCGAAATCGCCGTGCCGGATGCACCCGCCCGCCCGGTGCGCCCGATGCGATGGACATAGTCTTCTGCGGCAAACGGCAGTTCGTAATTGATGACCAGCGGCAGGCTGTCAATGTCCAAACCCCGCGCCGCCACGTCGGTGGCGATTAACACCGTTATCTCGCCTTGTTTGAAGGCATCCAGCACTTGAATGCGTTCCCGCTGGCTTTTGTCGCCATGAATCGCCTCGGCACTCACGCCGCTGCGCTGCAAATGGCGCACCACGCGATCGGCAGACAGTTTGGTATTGGTAAAGACGATGGCTTGGGTTACTTTGCTGTCGCTGACCAGCTTCGATAGCAGCGAAATTTTATGCGCGCCGCCGACCTGATAAATTTTCTGCGTAACATTTTCCGCCGTGGTGTTGCTGCGTGCCACTTCAATCAGGGTCGGTTGAATCAGAAAATCTTCCGCCAATTTTTTTATTTCCGGGGAGAAGGTGGCGGAAAACATCAGGCTTTGCCGCGCTTTGGGCAGGAAGGCCAGAATGCGCTTCAAATCTGGCATGAAGCCCATATCCAACATGCGATCAGCCTCGTCCAATACCAGCATTTGCACCAGATTCAACTGCACGGTCTTTTGCTCCAGGTGGTCGAGCAGGCGTCCCGGGGTTGCCACCAGAATTTCCACGCCGGTACGCAAATGCGGGGTCTGTGTTTTGATGTCCACCCCGCCGAATACCGCCAATGAGCGCAGCGGCGTGTGTTTTGCGTAGCTCTTGATGCTTTCTTCAACCTGCATCACCAACTCGCGGGTCGGCGCAAGTACCAAGGCGCGCACCGGATGGCGCGCGGGAGAGGTGCTGCTGCTGGCGTGCGGTAATAATTTTTGCAGCATCGGCAAAGAAAATGCCGCTGTTTTTCCGGTGCCGGTCTGGGCACTTGCCATCAAATCACAACCTTGTAAAACCAGCGGAATCGCTTCGGCTTGAATCGGTGTGGGGGAGGTGTAACCGGATTCGGTCAACACTTTCAATATTTCCGGTGCCAGATTTAATTCGGCAAAACTAATGGGATTCAAATTACGCCCGATCTTGGTGAGTCAATAAGTTAAAAGATAGTTTCACAAGCGGCGACATTATAAAGCCTATTGTTGAGTGGCCCGATAAAGTCCCGGGGAAACGCTGTCCAAACCACGGGTGGGAATGACAACAAGCAGACTTGTTCACATTTTCCCGGCCAACTTGCCGAGGTGTAAGCGCGTCTGCACCACGGTGTCGGGATTGAGTGAAATTGCCTCTATTCCCTGTTCCATCAACCATTGCGCAAAATCGGGATGGTCGGACGGGCCTTGCCCGCAGATGCCGACATACTTGCCGTGTTTGCGGCACGCCTGAATCGCCAGACGGATGAGCTGCTTGACCGCCGGGTCGCGCTCGTCAAACGAACCGGCCAGCACGCCGGAATCCCGATCCACGCCCAGCGTCAATTGTGTCAGGTCGTTCGAGCCGATCGAATAGCCGTCCACCCACTCCAGGAATTGCTCGGCCAGTAATGCGTTGGCGGGGATTTCGCACATCATGATCACGCGCAGGCCGTTTTTGCCGCGCCGCAAGCCGTTTTCCGCCAGCGCATCCATTACCGCCCGCAACTCCGCCACGGTGCGCACGAACGGGATCATCACCTCGACATTGGTCAGCCCCATTTCGTCGCGCACCTTGCGGATCGCGCGACACTCCAGCGCGAAGCAGGGGCGAAAACTTTCCGCCACATAGCGCGCCGCGCCGCGAAAGCCGATCATCGGATTTTCCTCGACGGGTTCGTATTCGCTCCCGCCGAGCAGGCTGGAATATTCGTTGGACTTGAAGTCGGAAAAGCGCACGATTACCGGTTTGGGAAAAAATGCCGCCGCGAGCGTGGCAACCCCCTCCGCCAGTTTGTCCACATAAAAACCTTCGGGGTCGGCGTAACCCGCGCTTTTCTCCTCGACCTGCTCCTTCAGTTCGGCACTCAGATTCGGATAATTCAATACGGTGCGCGGATGAATGCCGATCATGCGCGCGATGATGAATTCCAGCCGCGCCAGACCGATGCCATGACCGGGCAGGCGATTGAACTCGAACGCCAGTTCCGGGTTGGCAACATTCAGCGCAATTTTCAGCGGCAGATCGGGCATCTTGTCCAGTGCCAGCTCGGTGATCTCCACCTCCAGCAAACCCTGATACACCCTGCCGACATCGCCGTCGGCGCACGACACGGTGACTTCCTCGCCATCGCGCAACACCCCGGTCGCATTGCCGCAACCCACCACCGCCGGGATGCCCAGCTCGCGCGCCACGATGGCGGCATGGCAGGTGCGTCCGCCGCGATTGGTGACAATGGCAGCGGCGCGTTTCATCACCGGCTCCCAGTCCGGGTCGGTAATATCGGTCACCAGCACGTCGCCGGCCCGCACCTTGCCCATTTCGCCGGCATCCTTCACCAGACATACCCGACCCGCGCCGATTTTCTGCCCGATGGCGCGTCCCTTCACCCGCACCTCCGAAGTTTGCTTGAGTGTGTAACGTTGCAACACGTTAGGATTACTCTTTCCCTGCACTGTCTCGGGTCGCGCTTGCAGGATGTACAGCTTGCCGTCCGTGCCATCGCGCCCCCATTCGATGTCCATCGCCCGTCCGTAATGCTGTTCGATGCTGAGCGCATAGCGCGCCAGCTCTTCCGCCTCGGCATCGCTGATCGAAAAACGTCGCCGCTCGACCGGCGACACCTCCACTGTCTGCACCGGACTCTTCGTCGTATTGTTATCGGCAAAAACCATCTTGATTGCCTTGCCGCCGAGATTGCGCCGGATGACGGCGCGCTTGCCGTCGCGCAACGACGGCTTGAACACATAAAATTCATCGGGATTCACCGCACCCTGAACCACCGTCTCGCCCAGCCCGTAAGCCGAAGTAATCAATACCACCTGATCGAAACCGGACTCGGTATCCAGCGTGAACATCACCCCGCTTGCGCCGATGTCGCTGCGCACCATGCGCTGGATGCCGGCGGACAAGGCGACCTCTTCATGCGCGAAACCGTGATGCACGCGATAGGCAATCGCGCGGTTGGTGTACAGCGAGGCGAATACTTTGCGGACTGCCGCAATCAAATCATCCGCGCCGCTGACGTTGAGAAACGTCTCCTGCTGCCCGGCGAACGAAGCATCCGGCAAATCCTCCGCCGTCGCCGAAGAACGCACTGCCAGCGAAAACTCATTGCCAGCTTCTTCCTGCATCTGCCGGTAAGCGGTGCGTATTTGCTGCGCCAGATCTTCCTGCAATGGCTGCGCCAATAACCACTCGCGAATCTGCGCCCCCGCCGCCGCCAGTTTCGCCACATCTTCGACATCCAGCCCGTCCAGTACCGCCTGAATACGCCTATCCAGACCATCCTGCGCGAGAAAGCCGCGATACGCCCCGGCGGTAGTGGCAAACCCGTTCGGCACGCGCACCCCGAGCCGTGCAAGCTGGCTGATCATCTCGCCCAGCGAAGCATTCTTGCCGCCCACACGCGGCACGTCGGTCATGCGCAGTTCTTTGAATGGGATGATGCTGGGTGAATTCATGGTGGTCGCCTTTCTGTGGGATTAGCTGACTGGGATTGCGATTGAACGTTACCAGAAACGACAGCGGCTTGTCACATACATGGGCGGGATTCTGGGAAAAGAAAAAGGACTCAGAGCGTGTCCGAGTCCTTATTATTGGTGGAGGCGGGGGGAATTGAACCCCCGTCCGCAAGCCCTCTACAGGCAGTTCTACATACTTAGTCTGGCTGTTTGATTTAATCCCGGACACGCCAACCGACGGGCTGGTACGGGACGAGTCACCTTATTTTTAGCTCCGGTCAAAGTGACCCTGACCGGCACGGTTCTGTGTATTTACCTCACTCATCTCCGTCTTGCGACTTCGAGCCACTCCACAGACAGCGTGGTGTGAGGTCTAGCTGACTTAAGCAGCTAAAGCGTAGTTTTCGTCGTTTGCGACTAGTTTTTTCCAGCTGATTTACGAGGTTGCGGGTCCTCGGTATGCCCTGCGTTGCTTTGTAACCCACGTCGAAGCCAAGTCGCCCCCAAAGTGTTGTTGCAGTTTGCTACGGTGCGGATTGTAGCAGAGTCTCAGAGGGGCAGATACGCGAGAAGTTCCGTGGGCTGATTGATGCTGCCGTGTGCCTGCCAGTTTTCGATTGATGCGTCGGGGGCGACGTAGCCGTAGTTGGCGATGATGCCGCGCATGTTGGCAGCATTGGCGGCTTGGATGTCGCGCAGGTCGTCGCCGAGGTAGAGGCAGTGTTCGGGATTGATGTTCATCAAATTTGCGGCGTGCAACAGCGGCAGGGGGTGCGGTTTGGCGTGCGCACAGGTGTCGCCGCTGATCAGGCAGGCGGCGCGCCCGGTATAACCCAGTGCCTGCATCAGCGGCACGGTGAGGTAGTCGGGCTTGTTGGTGACAATGCCCCAGCCGATGTCGAGCTGTTCCAGTTGGTTCACCAGTTGTGCCATGTCGCCAAATAGCCGTGTATGCACGCAGATATGATTGGCGTAGTAGTCGAGAAAATGGTCGCGCAGGGTGTCATAGTCCGGGTGATCCGGCTCAATGTTAAATCCGGCTTTAAGCAGTCCGCGCGAGCCGTGCGAGGCCTGCGGGCGCAATAACGCCAGGGGCAGCGGGGGCAGGTTGCGGGTGGCGCGGGTGTGGTTGAGCGCGGCGGCGAGGTCGGGCGCGGTGTCGGCAAAGGTGCCGTCGAGGTCAAACAGGACGGCCTTAACCATCACGGTGGCAGGCAATCAGGTAGTTCACGTCGGTATCCTTGCCCAAGGAGTAAAACTTGCCGAGGGGGTTGTAGCTCATACCCGTTACATCGGCGATAGTGAGTCCGGCATCGCGACACCATTGCGCCAGTTCGGAGGGTTTGATGAATTTGGCGTAATCATGGGTGCCGCGCGGCAGCATATTCAATACATATTCCGCACCGAGAATGGCGAGCAGATAGGACTTGGGGTTGCGGTTGAGGGTGGAGAAAAAGACGTGCCCGCCCGGCTTGACCAGCTTGGCGCAGGCGGAAACGATGGCGGCGGGATCGGGCACATGCTCCAGCATTTCCATGCAGGTCACCACGTCGTAGTGCCCGGGGTGCTCTGCGGCGAGTGTTTCCACGGAGACGTTGCGGTATTCCACTTGCCTGCCGCTTTCCAACAAATGCAACTTGGCGATTTGTAACGATTTTTCCGCAAGGTCGATGCCGGTCACCGTGGCGCCCGCTCCGGCAAGGCTTTCGGCGAGGATGCCGCCGCCACAGCCGACATCCACAACGGTTTTGCCGGGTAGCGATGCGATACGGTTGATGTAGCCCAAGCGCAGCGGGTTAATCTCATGCAGGGGTTTGAATTCGCTGTTTGTATCCCACCATTTGTGGGCGAGTTGCGAAAATTTTTCCAGTTCGATAGGGTCGGCGTTGGACATGGTGTGGAGCGTGATTATCGGGTGTGTGACTGTAACAAAACTCCCGCCAATTACCAAACCCGGCGGATGTGCCGATAGAGGGTCGTGTTGGGTGGTTGCTGTGCTAGAATGCGCGCTTCGTTTGAGTGCCACATTTGCTTATTTATTAGGTCGCCATGGAACAAAAATTCGCCAAAGAAACCCTGCCGGTCAGCCTTGAAGAGGAGATGCGCAAGTCTTATCTGGACTATGCGATGAGCGTTATTGTCGGTCGTGCGTTACCGGACGTGCGTGACGGTTTGAAGCCGGTGCATCGCCGGGTGCTGTTCGCGATGCACGAGCTGTCCAACGATTGGAATCGCGCCTACAAAAAGTCGGCGCGTATTGTCGGTGACGTGATCGGTAAGTACCACCCGCATGGCGATACCGCTGTTTACGACACCATCGTGCGTATGGCGCAGGATTTTTCGCTGCGTTACACGCTGGTGGACGGGCAGGGTAACTTCGGCTCGGTGGACGGCGATAACGCCGCCGCGATGCGTTATACCGAAATTCGTATGGCCAAAATCGCCCATCAACTCCTGGAAGATTTGGATAAGGAGACGGTGGATTTCGGTCCGAACTACGATGGCTCGGAGAACGAGCCGCTGGTGTTTCCCGCGCGCTTCCCGAATTTGCTGGTAAACGGCTCGTCGGGGATTGCCGTCGGGATGGCGACCAACATTCCGCCGCACAATATGAGCGAGGTGATTGACGCCTGCCTGGCGTTGTTGCGTAACCCGGATATGGATATCGAGCAGTTGATTGAGCTGATACCCGCGCCGGACTTCCCAACCGCAGGCTTTATCTACGGTTTGGATGGCGTCAAGGAGGGGTATCGCACCGGGCGCGGTCGCGTGGTGATGCGCGCGCGCTGCCACTTCGAGGATATCGGCAAGAGCGACCGTCAAGCGATCATTATTGATGAGCTGCCTTATCAGGTGAACAAGGCCAATTTGCTGATGAAGATTGGCGAGATGGTGCGCGACAAAAAACTGGAGGGGATTTCCGAGATACGCGACGAGTCGGACAAGTCCGGGATGCGCGGCGTTATCGAGCTGAAGCGCGGTGAGAATGCCGATGTCATCCTGAACAAGCTATATAAAGATACCCAGTTACAGAATAGTTTTGGCATCAACATGGTTGCCATTGTCGATGGACAACCGAAACTGTTGAATTTGCAGGAGGTCATTGATGCCTTCCTGCGTCATCGCCGCGAAGTGGTGACGCGCCGTACTATATTCGAGTTGCGCAAAGCGCGTGATCGCGGGCACGTTCTGGAAGGCTTGGCGGTGGCGTTGTCCAATGTGGACGAAATTATCGCGCTGATTAAAGCGGCGGCAACGCCTGCCGATGCCAAGTCCGGGCTGATGGCGCGCGGTTGGCGTTCGTCGCTGGTGGAAGACATGTTGAGCCGCGTCAGCAATGCTTCACGCCCCGAAGGTCTGGCACCCGAGTTTGGCTTGGTGGGCAAGGGCAAGACGCTTGCTTATCACCTGTCCGATGTGCAGGCGCAGGCAATTCTCGATTTGCGTTTGCAGCGTCTGACCGGTCTGGAGCAGGACAAGATAGTCGGTGAATACCGCGAGGTGATGGATAAGATTGCCGACTTGCTGGATATTCTCGCCAAGCCCGAGCGTGTGACGCAAATCATAGGCGACGAGTTGGAAGCCGTGAAAGTGCAGTTTGGCGACAAACGCCGCAGCGAAATTATTACCCATACTCAAGATATGAGCATGGAAGACTTGATTGCGCCGGAAGATGTGGTGGTCACGCTGTCGCATGGCGGATATATGAAGGCGCAGAAGCTGGATGAGTATCGTGCGCAAAAACGCGGCGGTCGCGGCAAGCAGGCAGCCTCGACCAAAGAAGACGATTTTGTCGATAACCTGTTTATCGCCAACACCCACGACTACATCCTGTGTTTTTCCAATCGCGGGCGCGGTTACTGGCTCAAGGTTTACGAGGTTCCGCAAGGAACCCGTATCAGTCGCGGCAAGCCCATCGTCAACCTGTTGCCGTTGGAGTCGGGAGAACAGATCAATGCAATTTTGCCGGTGAAGGAATTCGTTGAAGACAAATTTATTTTCTTCGCAACCTCCAAGGGCACGGTGAAAAAGACGGCATTGTCGTTGTATTCCAATCCGCGTAAAGCAGGCATTATCGCCATCAATCTGGATGAGGATGACTTCCTGATCGGTGTTGCGCTAACCGATGGTCGGCATGATGTGATGCTGTTCTCCGATGGCGGCAAAGCGGTGCGTTTTGACGAGAACGATGTGCGCCCGATGGGACGCACGGCACGCGGTGTACGCGGTATGAAATTGACCAAAAAGCAACAGGTCATCGCGCTGTTGGTAGCGGGAGACGAGACGCAAACCGTGCTGACCGCCACCGAAAACGGCTACGGCAAGCGTACGCCGATTGCCGAATACACCCGTCACGGTCGCGGTACGCAGGGCATGATCGCCATCCAAACCTCCAGTCGCAACGGCAAAGTGGTCGCGGCGACACTGGTTAATACCGACGACGAAATCATGCTGATCGGTACCAACGGCGTGTTAATTCGCACCCGGGTTAAGGAAATACGCGAAATGGGGCGTTCCACCCAAGGCGTGACGCTGATGAACGTGGAAAAAGGCGAGACCCTGGCCGGATTGAGTCGTTTGTTGGAAACGGACGAGGACGAGGGCGAATAAAAATGGCGGAAATGTAGGTGTAATAGGGAGGGTGAAGTGTTTGCTTCGCCCTTCTCTATTTTTCCGAGGTGAGATTTTCGAGGAGAGTATGGAATGACGATTTACAATTTTAGTGCCGGTCCGGCGGTGTTGCCGAAAGAAGTGTTGTTGCAAGCCCAGGCGGAGCTGGCCGATTGGCACGGCAGCGGCATGTCGGTGATGGAGATGTCGCATCGCGGCAAGGAATTCATGGGCATTGCGGCGCAGGCCGAAGCCGATTTGCGCGAGTTGATGGGCATACCGTCAAACTACAAGGTGTTGTTCGTGCAGGGGGGTGCCAGTCAGCAATTTGCGATGATTCCGATGAATTTGCTGCGCGGTAAAAAATCAGCCGACTATCTGAATACCGGTGAGTGGTCGAAGAAGGCCATCAGTGAAGCCAAAAAATTTGCCGCAGTGAATGTGGTGGCGAGCGGTGCCGACAAGAATTTCTCCTATATTCCGGCATTTGGCAGTTGGCAGCGCGATGCCGATGCCGCCTATCTGCATTACACCCCGAACGAGACTATCGGCGGTGTGGAGTTCAACTGGATTCCCGACTGTGGTGATGTGCCGCTGGTCGCGGACATGTCATCCTGCATTCTGTCGCGGACGCTTGATGTGGCAAAGTTCGGTCTAATTTATGCGGGCGCACAGAAGAATATCGGCCCCGCAGGTTTGACCATCGTCATCGTGCGCGAAGACCTGATCGGCGAAGTGATCACCGGCACGCCGACGATGCTGGACTACAAGACCCATGCCGACAACGATTCGATGTACAACACGCCGCCCACCTACGGCATCTATATTGCCGGACTGGTGTTTCAGTGGCTGAAGAAAAACGGCGGTATCGCGGCGATGGAGAAGGTCAATATCGCCAAATCCAAACTGTTGTACGACGCGATTGATGCCAGCAAGGGTTTCTACAACTGCCCCACGGCGCAATCGGATCGTTCGCGGATGAACGTGCCCTTTACACTCAAGGATGCGGGTTTGGACGGCGATTTCGTCAAGCAGGCTGAAGCGCGCGGGTTGCTGCAGCTAAAAGGACACCGTTCGGTTGGCGGTATGCGTGCTTCCATCTACAACGCGATGCCGTTGGCTGGGGTGCAAGCCTTGGTGGACTTTATGAAAGAGTTTTCCGCTAAACATGGCTAAGACTTTCCAGATACTCACCTTGAATAAAATTTCCGCGCAGGGGCTGAAACGTTTTCCTGCGGAAAGCTATCGTGTCGGCAATGGCATCGCCGATCCCGATGCCATTCTGGTGCGCTCGCAAGTGATGCACGACATGGAAATCCCCGCCAGCGTGAAGGCTGTCGCCCGCGCCGGTGCCGGAACCAACAACGTGCCGGTGAAGCAGATGAGCGCGCGCGGTGTGCCGGTGTTTAACGCGCCGGGTGCCAATGCCAATGCGGTGAAGGAGTTGGTTATCGGCGGCATGTTGTTGGCTTCGCGCAATATCGTACCCGCGTTGCGATTTACCGCAGGGCTAAGCGGTGACAACGCAACCTTGCACAAGCTGGTCGAAGACGGTAAAAAGAATTTTGCCGGTATTGAGTTGCGCGGGCGCACTTTGGGGGTCATTGGTCTCGGCGCGATCGGTTGTCTGGTTGCGGATGCCGCCATTGGCCTCGGTATGCGGGTAATCGGTTTTGATCCCGAGATTACCGTGGATGCGGCATGGAGTTTGCCCGCACAGGTGAAGAAGGCGCACAGTATTGAAGAGCTGCTCAAACATAGTGATTTCGTTACGCTGCATGTGCCGTTATTGGACGCGACCCGCAACCTGATTGATGCCAAGCGTGTGGCGGCCATGAAGCCGGGTGCGGTGCTGATGAATTTTTCGCGTGATGCGATTGTCAACGAGGATGCGGTTGTCGGCGCGCTGACCGCGGAACAGCTACGCTACTATGTGTGCGACTTTCCGAGCAACAACTCGCTCGCCAATGAGCGCATCATTGCCCTGCCGCATCTGGGTGCTTCCACCGAGGAGGCGGAAGAAAACTGTGCGGTGATGGTGGTGGATCAGCTGCGCGAATACTTGGAACACGGCAACGTGACAAACACGGTGAATTTCCCCAATCTTTCCATGCCGCGCGAATCGGATTTTCGCCTGGCAGTTGCCAATGCCAATGTACCCAACATGCTGGGACAAATTTCCACCACTCTGGCGGAGGCGGGCATCAACATTCACAACATGAGCAACAAATCGCGCGGCGAGATGGCTTACACGCTGGTGGACACGGATACGCCGCTGTCGGCCGGGTTGCTCGCCCAGATTGCCGCCATTTCCGGTGTGTTGATGGTGCGTGATCTGCCGCTGTCGAAAGTATCATGAGCGAGAAACTGAACCAATATCGCAAGCAGATCGACCATCTGGATGGCGAATTGCTCAAACTGTTCAATCAGCGTGCCGCGTTGGCTCAGCAGATTGGCCATCTCAAAGAAGACGGAACGGTGTTGCGGCCCGAGCGCGAAGCGCAGGTGTTGCAACGTCTGCAAGGAGAGAATGGCGGCCCGCTGAGCAATGTTGCCGTGGCGCAGTTGTTCACCGAAGTGATTTCCCAATGCCGTGCCTTGGAAGCGCCGTTATCCGTCGCCTACCTCGGGCCGGAAGGCACTTTCACCGAGCAGGCGGCACACAAACGTTTTGGGCGTGCTTTGCAGGGGCAGAGTTGTGCGACCATCGACGAGGTGTTCCACGCGGTGGAGGGCGGCGCGGCGCAGTATGGCATGGTGCCGGTGGAGAACTCTACCGAGGGTGCGGTCGGGCGCACACTGGATTTGCTGCTGCACAGCAATTTGAAAATATGCGGTGAGGTGATGCTGCAAGTGCATCAATGTCTGCTTTCGAATGAAAACGAGCTGTCGCTTATCCGCAAAGTCTATTCGCATCCGCAGTCGTTTGGTCAATGCCAGGGCTGGCTGAATGCCCATCTGCCGCATGCCGAGCGCATTACCGCATCCAGCAATGCCGATGCGGCGCGCTTGGCGGCGACAGCGTCCCACACTGCAGCCATTGCCGGCGCGCAGGCGGGCACACATTTCAAGTTAAAAATACTGGCTGAAAACATCGAGGATGATGCGCGCAACACCACGCGCTTCCTCGTGATAGGCAAGCAGGAAGTCGCACCCTCGGGAAAGGACAAAACTTCACTGGTGATGTCAGCGGTGAATCGTCCCGGCGCGGTGCATGATTTGTTGGTTCCATTGGCGAAAAATGGGGTTTCGATGACCAAGTTGGAATCCCGTCCGGCGCGTTCCGGTTTGTGGGAGTACGTGTTTTATCTGGACGTTGAGGGGCATCAGAGCGATGCGAATGTCGCCGCCGCGTTGACCGAACTCAAACAAGTCGCCGCCTTTGTCAAAATTTTAGGTTCTTACCCGCTGGCGGTTTGATTTTTTAGCCGGTGCGATAACGAGCAAATCCGAACAATTAAAAACTGAATACATGAATTACGCAGAACTCTCCCCGCATTACATCCGCGCTATTGCGCCTTATCAGCCCGGCAAGCCGATTTCCGAGCTGGAGCGCGAATTGGGTATCACCGGCATTATCAAGCTGGCATCCAACGAGAATCCGCTGGGAGCCAGCGCGGCCGCAGTTGCCGCCATGCACGAGGCGATCAAGACGATAGCCTTGTATCCCGACGGCAACGGCTTCGAGTTGAAAAGTGCGCTGGCAAAACGTTATATGCTGGAACAGGGCAACGTTGCCCTGGGAAATGGCAGTAACGACTTGCTGGAATTGGTGGCGCGGGCGTTTTTAACGCCCGGTGACAAAGTGGTGTATTCGGCGCACGCTTTTGCGGTCTATGCGCTGGCGACTCAGGCGGTGGGGGCGACCGGCATCAGTGTTCCGGCAACGCAAGGTTGGGGGCATGACTTGCCTGCAATGCAGCAGGCGGCGCGGGACAACAAAGCGAAAATTATTTTCATCGCCAACCCGAACAACCCCACAGGCACATTCCTCGATGAAGCTGGCCTGTTGGACTTTTTGCGCGGCTTGCCACCGCAAATATTGGTGGTGTTGGATGAGGCGTATAACGAATATCTGCCGGAAGAACATCGTTATGACTCGGTCTCCTGGCTGCGGGAATTCCCCAATCTGGTTATTTCGCGCACTTTTTCCAAAGCGCACGGTCTGGCGGGGTTGCGGGTGGGCTATATGCTGGCGCACGAGCAGATTACCGATATGCTGAACCGCGTACGCCAACCGTTTAATGTGAACAGCGTGGCGCAAGCGGCGGCGGTAGCCGCGTTGCGTGACGCAACTTTCGTCAAACGCACTTTTGAATTAAATCAGCGCGGTATGGTGCAAGTTTCCGAAGGTCTGACTCGCTTGGGTTTGGAATATATTCCGTCATTTGGCAACTTCATTGCGTTTCGCATAGAGGGTGCGGCGGCGGTGTATCAGCGTCTGTTGGAGCTCGGGGTTATTGTGCGCCCCATCGCCAATTATGATATGCCGGACTGGTTGCGTGTGACCATCGGCCTAGAAAGCGAGAATGCAAAATTTTTAGCCGCGCTGGAAAAATGTATCAATCAGCAGCACAACGGAGAACATAAATGATTATTGTGATGGGCAGGGAAGTAACCGACGAACAAATCGGCACGGTGGTTAACAAGCTGGAGGCGGCAGGTCTCAAGGCGAATATTTCTCGCGGTATCGAGCGCACGGTGATCGGCGCGATCGGCGACGAGCGCAAGTTGACCGAAGAAATGTTCACGCCCTTGCCGGGTGTGGAATCCGCCATGCATATCGCCAAGCAATACAAGATCGTATCGCGCGAATCGCACAAGGCCGACAGCATCATAGACATCGGCGGCATCCCGCTGGGCGGCAAGCAAATACAAGTCATCGCCGGGCCTTGCTCGGTCGAGACTCAAGCGCAGATGGACTTGTCCGCGAAATATGTGCATGAAGCCGGTTGCCGCTTGATGCGCGGTGGCGCGTTCAAGCCGCGCACCAGCCCTTATGCATTCCAGGGGCACGGTGCGGGCGGGTTGGACATGTTCCGCAAGGCGGCAGAAAAGTACCGGCTGCCTATCGTTACCGAGCTGATGGATGCGCGCCAGTTGGATACTTTCATGGAATACGACGTGGATGTGATTCAGATCGGCACGCGCAACATGCAGAATTTCGATCTGCTCAAGGAAGTCGGGCGCATCAACAAGCCTGTCATTCTCAAGCGCGGCATGTCCGCGACCATCTCGGAATGGCTGATGGCGGCGGAATACATCGCGGCGGGCGGCAACCACGACATTATCTTCTGTGAGCGCGGCATCCGTACTTTCGAGACCTATTACCGCAACGTGCTGGATGTGACCGCGATCCCGGTGCTGAAGAAAGAGACGCATCTGCCGGTGATTGTGGATCCTTCACATGCGGGCGGCAAGGCATGGATGGTGGCGGCATTGTCGCAGGCAGCCGTTGCTGCGGGAGCGGACGGGCTGCTGGTCGAGATGCATCCCAACCCTTGCGAAGCCTGGTGCGATGCCGATCAGGCCTTGACCCCGGATGAACTCAAGAAATTGATGGTGACGCTGGGCGCGATTGCGGGCGCGATCGGACGCACGTTGTAACAGGGTGTTAAAAACTGCTGCGCTTGCCATAACTATGTTGCTCAAGGATTCGAAATGCTCATTTACTACTTTGTAAACTCCGCTTTCCTATCCTTTCGCGCCTTGTTATGCCATCGCTCGCGACGTTTTTCGACGCCCTGTTAAGAAAGGGTTATCCATGTCCAAGCCACAATTCAACAAAATCGTCGTGTTCGGCACGGGCCTGATCGGTGGTTCGTTCGCGCTGGCGTTGCGCCGGGCGGATGCGGTGGGTGAAGTAGTGGGTTTCGGGCGCACGCTGGCAACCCTGCAACAGGCTCGGCAACTTGGCATCATAGACCGCATCGGGCAGGACATTGCCGCAGAAGTCTGTGATGCGGACATTGTGCTGCTGGCGACGCCAGTCGGGCAGATGGCGGAACTGATGGCGCGCATCGCGCCGTACCTGGGCGCGCAGACGCGGGTCACCGACGGCGGCAGTACCAAGGGCGATGTGGTCGCGGCGGTGTATGCGCATCTGGGCGACAAGGCCGCGCAGTTCGTGCCCGCGCATCCGATCGCCGGGGCGGAAAAGAGCGGTGCATCCGCTGCGAAGGCCGACCTTTATGTTGGCAAGAAAGTGGTGTTGACACCGCTGCCGGAGAATTCCGCCGAGTCCGTCGCACGCGTGCGACTAGCCTGGGAAGCCTGCGGTGCGGTGGTCAGTGAACTGACGCCGCAACAGCACGACGAAGTGTTCGCGGCGGTCAGCCATCTGCCGCATCTCTTGTCTTTCGCGCTGGTGCACGATCTGGCGCAGCGCGACGACCGCGACCTGTTGCTGTCCTTCGCCGCCAGCGGCTTCCGCGATTTCACCCGCATCGCCGCCAGTTCGCCGGAGATGTGGCGCGACATCTGCCTGGCCAACCGCGAGGCCTTGCTGGGGGAGATGGATGGCTACATGCGGGAACTCGAAACCATCCAACAGGCACTGGCCGAGTCCGATGCCGATAAGCTGCAAGAAATTTTCAGCAAGGCGCGCGAACTGCGCAGCAACTGGAACCCATAATAACCATTCATTTCATCGCATGACTCAGCAAGAATTCATTGATCTTCCTCCCTTGATGTCCGCACGCGGCACGGTTCGCCTGCCCGGTTCCAAGAGCATCTCCAATCGCGTTCTGCTGCTCGCGGCACTTGCCGAGGGCGTGACCGAGATTCGTGACGTTTTAATTTCCGATGATACCGAGCGCATGCTGGATGCTCTGATGATGCTGAGAATTGGTGTTGAGCGGTTTGAAAATAATACGGTACGTGTGCGGGGGTGCGCCGGAAATATTCCTGCCGATCAGGCCAATTTGTTTTTGGGAAATGCGGGGACGGCATTCCGACCGTTGACGGCGGTGTTGGCTTTGTCCGGGGGGCATTACACATTGTCCGGTGTGGCGCGTATGCATGAGCGTCCGATTGGCGATCTGGTCAATGCATTGCGGCAGCTTGGCGCAGACATTGACTATTTGGAGAATGACAATTTTCCGCCATTGAAAATTTCCCCATTTGATTCGTCCTGCGCATGTGAGGTTCAGGTGAGTGGCAGCGTGTCGAGTCAGTTTTTGACCGCGCTGTTGATGGCATTGCCTTTGCTCGGAAAGACAGTGACGGTCAAGGTGATGGGCGATCTGATTTCCAAACCCTATATTGAAATTACCTTGGCGATGATGGCACGCTTCGGCGTACAGGTCAGCCGAAAAGGTTGGTGCAGTTTTACTGTGGTGGCGGGTAGTCGTTACGAGTCACCCGGGGTGATTTACGTTGAAGGTGATGCGTCGTCAGCTTCTTACTTCCTCGCGGCAGGTGCAATAGGTGGCGGGCCGGTGCGCATCGAAGGGGTGGGCAGCGACAGCGTACAGGGTGATGTGCGCTTTGCCGACGCGCTGACCCTGATGGGCGCGCGCGTTACGCGCGGTGCAAATTGGATGGCGGCTTGCGCGCCAGAAGAGGGATGCCTAAAGGCGATAGATCTGGACTGCAATCATATTCCCGATGCCGCGATGACTTTGGCGGTGGCGGCGTTGTTCGCGGACGGCACGACCACCTTGCGCAATATCGCCAGTTGGCGCGTCAAGGAGACTGACCGCATCGCCGCCATGGCGACCGAGTTGCGCAAAGTCGGGGCAACTGTCAAAGAGGGGCTGAGCTATATTCGGATTACACCGCCCGAAAGAATTAAACATGCGGCGATCGATACCTATGACGATCACCGCATGGCAATGTGTTTTTCGCTGGCGGCGTTCGGTGGCGCAGGGATGCGCATCAATGATCCCGGTTGTGTCGCCAAGACTTTCCCGGATTATTTCGCGGCGTTTGCCGGTGTGACGCAAGCCGTGCCGGTGATTGCAATAGACGGCCCTTCGGCTTCCGGCAAGGGTACGGTGGCGCAGCGCGTGGCAATCGCCTTGGGCATGCATTACCTCGACAGCGGCGTGCTATACCGTTTGTTGGGGCTGGCGGCACGGCAACGGGGTATCGCATTGGATGCGGAAGCGCAATTGGCCGCGCTTGCGGGGCGGGTGGCTATCCGCTTTGCAGGCGAGAACATCTGGATGGATGGCGCGCAGATAGGCGATGAATTGCGTACCGAAGAGGCGGGTTCGGTGGCTTCCCGAATTGCCGTCTTGCCCGAAGTGCGCACGGCTTTGCTGGATAAACAACGCGCCTTCCGCCGCGCACCGGGCTTGGTGGCGGATGGGCGCGACATGGCATCGGTGGTGTTTCCGGATGCGGTATTGAAGATATTTCTCACTGCCAGTGCCGAATCTCGCGCCGAACGTCGATATAAGCAGTTGAAAGAAAAAGGAATGGATGCTAATATCGCCGCCCTTTTGCAGGACATCAGGATGCGCGACGAGCGCGATGCTCAGCGTAGCGTGGCTCCCCTGCAACAGGTGTCAACGGCGATTTTGCTGGATACCACGCACTTGAACATTGAGCAGGCGGTTCAAGCGGTATTGGCAAGTTACGCCGATTTGACAAATTAGGCTTCGTTTGACGCAGCAGCGTCAAACGGGAACATTAACTAACACGCCGTGTAAACGGTATTTTATCTTTAGGTATATCCCAATGAATTCAACCGCAACCGAAGTAGCCGTAAATAATCCCGATAGTTTTGCCGCAATGTTTGAAGAAAGTCTCACGCGCAAAGAAATGCGTGCGGGCGAGCTGATCACCGCGCAAGTCGTGCGCATTGATCACAATATGGTCGTGGTCAATGCCGGCCTCAAGTCGGAAAGTTTGATTCCGGTCGAAGAGTTCCTCGACGATCAGGGACAAATCGAAGTGAAGGCGGACGATTTTGTTACGGTTGCAATCGAGTCGTTGGAGAACGGCTATGGCGAAACCAAGCTGTCTCGCGAAAAGGCCAAGCGTTTGGCCGCATGGCACGATTTGGAAATCGCCATGGAAGAGGGCAAAGTTGTCGAAGGTTATGTCAGCGGCAAGGTCAAGGGCGGTCTTACTGCCATGGTTAACGGCATCCGCGCATTCCTGCCGGGTTCTTTGGTGGATATTCGTCCGGTTAAAGACACCACCCCGTATGAAAACAAGACCATGGAACTCAAGGTTATCAAGCTGGATCGCCGCCGTAACAACGTGGTGGTATCGCGTCGCGCTGTGCTGGAGGAGAGCATGGGTGCGGATCGCGAATCCGTGTTGGCAAATCTGGAAGAAGGCGCAGTGGTCAAAGGTATAGTCAAAAACATTACCGATTACGGCGCGTTCGTTGATTTGGGCGGCATCGATGGCTTGTTGCACATTACCGATTTGGCGTGGCGTCGTGTTAAACATCCGTCTGAAGTGTTGGCGGTTGGCGATGAAATCGAAACCAAGATTCTCAAGTTTGACCGTGAAAAGAACCGCATTTCTCTGGGCATCAAGCAAATGGGTGACGACCCTTGGAATGGTCTGGCACGTCGTTATCCTCAAGGGACGCGGATGTTCGGCAAGGTGACCAACCTGACCGACTACGGTGCGTTTGTGGAAATCGAGCAGGGTATCGAAGGTTTGGTACACGTATCCGAAATGGACTGGACCAATAAGAACGTTCATCCAAGCAAAGTGGTCGCGCTGGGCGATGAAGTCGAAGTGATGATTCTGGAAATTGACGAGCAGCGCCGCCGCATTTCCTTGGGTATGAAACAGTGTATGTCCAATCCTTGGGCCGACTTTGAGGCAAACCATCAGAAAAATGACAAAGTTAAGGGCGCGATCAAGTCGATTACCGATTTCGGCGTGTTTATTGGCCTGGATGGCGGCATCGACGGTTTGGTGCATTTGTCCGATTTGTCCTGGAGCCTCCCCGGTGAAGAGGTCGTGCGCAATTACAAGAAGGGCGATGAGATCGAGGCAGTCGTGTTGGCAATTGATGTCGAGCGCGAGCGCATCTCCCTGGGTATTAAGCAGCTTGAGGGTGACCCCTTTGGCGGTTTTGCTTCCAGCCATGAAAAAGGAGCGGTCGTGACGGGCACGGTGAAATCATTGGATGCCAAAGGTGCAACCATCGCATTGGAGGGAGAGGTTGAGGCGTATCTTAAGGCTTCCGAGGTGTCGGCCGACCGCGTTGAGGATATCCGCACACACCTGAATGAGGGCGACAGTGTGACCGCAGTTATCATCAATGTGGATCGTAAAAATCGCGGTATCAACCTGTCTATCAAAGCGCTTGACCGTGCCCAGGAAAACGCCGCCATGCAGAAGTTTTCGGCAGAGAGTAGTTCCAATTCCGGCACGACAAACTTGGGCGCATTGCTCAAGGCCAAGTTGAATGACAGCAAAACCGAAGCTTGAGTAAGGAGGCGGTAATCGTATGACGCGTTCTGATTTGATTGCCAAGCTGGCCGAATTGCATCCGCAGTTGTTGAACAAGGATGCGGAGCTTGCCGTAAAAGTGATTCTGGACACGCTGTCCGCGACATTGTCGCGTGGCGGACGTATCGAGATTCGCGGCTTCGGCAGCTTCGGCCTGAATTACCGACCGCCACGTCAAGGGCGTAACCCCAAAACGGGTGACAAGGTTAAAGTGCCGGCGAAGTATGTGCCGCATTTCAAGGCAGGCAAGGAGTTAAGAGAGCGGGTCTGCGACAGTAACGATTAGTTTTGTGCAGTGGGCAAAATGGCGGCATATCGTGAGGTATGCCGCCATTTTGCTGCGTATTCATGCTATCTTTAAGGCAATTTTTTAGTTGGTGAATTGGGATGCGATATTTGAATTGGTTGTGGCGTGTTGCGCTGTTGCTCGCATTGCTGGGGTTTGCCGTCAAGAATGAGCAGCCGGTTGCGCTGCGTTATTTTCTGGGGTATCAATGGGATGCGCCGTTGGTGATTGTGTTGCTGGTTTTTTTTGCCGTCGGCGCGTTAACCGCTGTCTTGGCATTGCTGCCCAATATGTTGCGGCAACGCCGGGAAATCGCCCGTTTGAAACGTGAAATAAAACTCAAGAATAAACTTGCCGGTATGGGAGAGACCCAACAAATACCGATTCAACCCTCGTAGTACCCAGATTGAACGTGATGGAATTTGAACCCTGGATGTTGCTGGTTTTCCCGTTATTTTTCGGGATGGGGTGGTTGGCTGCCCGCGTCGACATAAAAGATTTGCTGGCGGAATCCAACGCGCTTCCGCAGTCCTATTTTCAAGGCCTGAATTTCCTGTTGAACGAGCAGCAGGATAAAGCGATTGAAGCATTCATCGAGGTGGTAAAGGTCGATTCGCAGACGGTTGAGTTGCACTTTGCCTTGGGTAGCCTGTTCCGTCGCCGGGGTGAAATTGATCGCGCTTTGCGGATGCATCACAACCTGGTGGACAGGGCGGATTTGGATGACGATAAACGCCAGCAGGCGGTGTTCGAACTGGCGCAGGATTATCTGAAAGCGGGTATTTTTGACCGTGCCGAGAGTCTGTTTCTTGAATTGGCGCAGGGTGTCTATGAAAAACCCGCGCTGACATTCCTGCTGGAGCTATTTCAAAAAGAGCACGACTGGCTCAAGGCCATTGAGGTGGCGCAGCGTTTGGCGGCGGTGTCCGGTCAGGGCGGTGGCAATTTGGTTGCCGAGTTTTATTGCGAGTTGGCCGATGAAAAAATAAAACAGGGCGACACCGCAGCGGCTCAGGCGCATTTGCAACAGGCCTTGTCGGCTTGCCCGAAGGCGGTGCGTGCCACCATGATGGCTGGCGATATGGCGGCCAGTCGGGGCAATCTTGAGCTGGCAATCGACACCTGGAAAAACATCGAGCAACAGGATGTGCAATATTTGCCCCTGGTCGCGGAACGCATGCTGGATGCCTATCGCAGTTTGAGTCGCGAAACCGAGGGCGTAAATTTATTGCGCGGCTATTTGACGCAATGCGATTCGCAGGATTTGCTCGATGTGATTTTTACCAGCGTGCTGAAAAACGAGGGAGCGGGTGCCGCATACCAGTTGGTGCGCGATGAATTGCGGCGCAATCCGACATTGTTGGGGCTGGACAAGCTGCTTGAGGCAACGCTGCTGGAAGTGTCGGCGGAGCGTCGTGCCGATGTCGAGTTGGTCAAAAATTTAGTCCATAAACGCACGCGCAATCTGTCCATGTACCGCTGTAACCACTGCGGCTTCAAGGCGCGCCAGTTTTACTGGCACTGTCCGGCCTGCCAGGCTTGGGACAGTTATTCTCCGCGCCGTAGCGAAGAGACCGGAGCAACAGCATGAATGACCCCAAAGTAATTGTCGCGCTCGATTTTCCCGATGCGGTATCGGCTCTGTCCCTGGCAGAGCGGCTGAATCCGAAGCTGTGCCGCTTAAAAGTAGGCAAAGAACTGTTTACCCTCAGCGGTCCGACATTGATAGAAAAATTGATGTTGCGCGGTTTCGATGTTTTTCTGGATTTGAAATTCCACGACATTCCCAACACCACCGCGCAAGCCTGCAAAGCGGCCGCCAGCCTGGGGGTGTGGATGGTCAACGTGCATGCACTGGGTGGGAGGAAAATGCTGGAAGCAGCGCGTGCGGCGATTCCCGCCGGTGTGCGACAGCCCAAGTTGATTGCCGTCACCATGCTTACCAGTATGGGGCAAAGCGATTTGCTCGACCTTGGCATCACCGCAAGTCCCGAGCAAATGGTGCTGCGTCTCGCACAACTGAGCCGCGATAGCGGGCTTGACGGGGTGGTGTGTTCCGCACGGGAAGCGGCACAGTTGCGCGTGCAGTGCGGCATTGAGTTTTGCCTGGTGACCCCGGGTATCCGTCCGCTCAATGCCGGGCGCGATGATCAGGCGCGGATTATGACTCCCCTGGAGGCATTGCAGGCGGGGTCGAGTTATCTGGTGATTGGCCGCCCGATTATCCGTGCAGCCGATCCCTTGCAGGCACTGCACGACATCAATATGCAGATTGGAGAAACCCTATGAGTGTGTTGCCAACATTTGAACGCGCAAAAGTGCTGGTGGTTGGCGATGTGATGCTGGATCGTTACTGGTTTGGCGAGGTCAGCCGTATCTCGCCGGAGGCCCCCGTGCCGGTAATCAAGGTGGAACGCGTCGAAGAGCGTCCAGGCGGGGCGGCAAACGTGGCGCGCAACATCGCGGCACTCGGTGCGCAGGCGACGCTGCTATCGGTTGTCGGTGCGGACGAGGCGGGGAGGTGCTTGGAAAGGCTGCTGAATGAACATGCCAATCTTAACGCGCTGTTGCACCGCGACGACAGCATTTCCACCATCATCAAGTTGCGCGCCATCGCGCGCCACCAGCAATTATTGCGCATTGATTTTGAGACACCGCCGAGTCACGAGGTGTTGCACGCCGCACTGACTGATTTTCGGGCGCAGTTGCCACTGGCCGATGTGGTGATTTTGTCCGATTACGGTAAAGGCGGATTGACGCATATCGCCGAGATGATCCGTCTGGCAAAACAAGCCGGCAAGCCGGTATTGGTAGATCCCAAGGGCGATGACTATGCGCGCTATAGCGGCGCGACGTTGCTGACCCCCAATCGCAGCGAGTTCCGCGAAGTGGCGGGTAGCTGGAAGAGCGATGCCGAATTTGATGCGAAAGCCGCAGCGTTGCGTAGCGAGTTGCAACTGGACGCCCTGTTGGTCACGCGCAGTGAAGAGGGGATGAGTTTGTACTATGACAACACGGTGCTGCATGAGCCGACACGGACACGCGAGGTGTTTGATGTGAGCGGTGCGGGCGATACCGTGATTGCCGCGCTGGCGGTGATGCTGGCGAGCGGTGCGGCACTGCCGCAGGCAATGGGTGTGGCCAATCGCGCGGCGGGTATCGTCGTTGGTAAATTGGGCACGGCGGTGGTCAGCCGTGAGGAAATTGTGAGAGACATTAGTGAAGTGAGAGGGGAGAAGGGAGAAGGGTAGGAAGGGGTTGCTGTTTTTCCCCTTCTCCCTTCCCGCTTCACCCTTCTCCATCAAGGAGCTTGAATATGTATTACATCGTTACGGGTGCCGCTGGTTTTATCGGCTCCAATCTGGTCAAGGCACTTAACGCGCGCGGCGAGGACAATATTATCGCTGTGGATAATCTCAAGAAAGCGGATAAATTCAAGAACCTGGTGGATTGTGAAATTGCCGATTACCTCGACAAGGAGGAATTTTTGCAGCGCTTGCAAGAAGGATTTTTTGACGGCTTGATTCGCGCGGTACTGCATCAGGGCGCGTGTTCCGACACCATGGAAAGCGATGGTCGTTACATGATGGAAAACAACTACCAATACAGTCTGGAGCTGTTTAACTACTGTCAGGAAGAGGAAATCCCTTTTATATATGCCTCGTCTGCTTCGGTATATGGCAACGGCACGGTATTCAAGGAGCAGCGGGAATTTGAGTCGCCGCTGAATGTTTATGCCTACTCCAAATTTTTGTTCGATCAGGTGGTGCGGCGGCGCTGGCATAAGCGTAACGCCCAAGTGGTCGGCTTGCGTTATTTCAATGTATATGGCTTGCGCGAGCAGCATAAAGAGCGCATGGCTTCGGTGGCTTATCACTTCTTCAACCAATACCGGGCCACGGGCAAAGTGAAGTTGTTCGAGGGCTGCGACGGTTATGGCAACGGTGAGCAGTTACGCGACTTTGTTTCGGTGGAAGATGTCGCCAAAGTGAATCTGTATTTTTTGGACAACCCGAAAAAGTCCGGCATCTTTAATTTGGGTACCGGGCAGGCGCAAAGTTTTAATGACGTTGCCGCGGCAACCATTAACGCCCTGCGCCAGGCGGAACATCAGCACGCGCTGACGCTACCCGAATTGCGGCAACAGGGCATCATCGAATACATCCCGTTTCCCGATGCGCTGCGCGGCAAATATCAAAGTCATACCGAGGCGGACATCGGCATGCTGCGCGATGCGGGCTATGCCGAGCCCTTTCTCAAGGTGGAGCAGGGGGTGGCAAATTATGTCGGACAGATGCTCGGGAGCGTGTAGTTGAACATGATTTCATCACTGGAGAATTTTGTGGGAAATACCCCGCTGGTGCGTCTCCAACGCATTCCGGGTAATACCAGCAACCTGATACTGGCAAAACTGGAAGGCAACAATCCGGCGGGATCGGTAAAGGATAGACCGGCGTTGTCGATGATTGTGCGCGCCGAGCAGCGCGGTGTGATTAAGCCCGGCGATACCCTGATAGAAGCGACCAGTGGCAACACCGGCATTGCCCTGGCAATGACCGCCGCGATGCGCGGTTACAAGATGATTCTGGTAATGCCGGAAAGTCAGACCGTAGAGCGTCGTCAGGCGATGCTGGCATTTGGAGCCGAGTTGGTGTTGACGGCAAAAGCGGGCGGCATGGAGTTGGCACGGGACACCGCCGAGCAATTACGCAAGCAGGGCAAGGGGGTTATTCTCGATCAATTCGCCAATCCGGATAACCCGCTGGCGCATTATGAAGGTACTGCCCCGGAGATATGGCGCGACACCCGGGGGGAGATCACGCATTTCGTCAGCAGTATGGGAACCACCGGAACGATTATGGGTTGCTCACGTTACTTCAAGGAACAGAATCCCGGCATCCGCATTATCGGCGTGCAGCCGGAGGAAGGCGCGCAGATTCCCGGTATTCGCAAGTGGCCGGAGGCCTATCTGCCCAAAATATACAGCCCCGGGAATGTCGATAGTCTGGAATATGTCAGCCAGAATGCGGCGGAGGAAATGACCCGCAGATTGGCGCGGGAGGAGGGTATTCTGTGCGGAATTTCCTCCGGCGGTGCGTTGTGTGTGGCGCAACGCATTTCCCGGCAAGTGGAAAATGCGCGGATTGTGTTTATCGTATGCGATCGGGGGGATCGCTATTTATCCACCGGATTGTATGGTTGCGGGTCACGCTGTTTGTAGAGTCGGCCACTCTAAGGTAGAAATAACGTTACAATCCCAGTGGAACATGTTGTAACAATAAAAATAAATAAAGGTTATCGAGTTAATGAGTGAACGTTGGCAGCGATATTTGAGTATTGCCATCCGGTCGTGGATCTTATCCGTGACGGTTCTCTTTGCGCCGCAGTTATATGCATTGGGCTTGGGCGAAATTCAACTGCAAAGTCATTTGGGAGAGCGGCTCAAGGCGAAAATTCCGGTGACGAGTTTGCGGGGCGATGAGTTGGCGGACGCGAAAGTTCGCCTTGCCAGCCCGGCCGATTATGAAAAACACGGCTTGCAGTATCCCCACGGAACCCAGTTTCAGTTTCGCCTAAATCAAGAAGATCCCCCCTATATTCTGCTGACCACCTCGCAAACACTGAATGCCCTGTTTGTGGATTTGCTGGTCGAACTGGATTCGCCGAGTGGCAAGATAGTCAAGGCCTATACCTTCCTTCTTGATCCGCCGCAACTGGAAATTGAAGCCCCCGGTATTATGGGCGGAAACAATGCTGTTTCTCCCAAAGCAATTAAATCTGTAGCCGTTTCTGGGAACAACCGCACGCCTCCCCAAGCGAAGCCCGCAGTTACTGTCAAAAAATCACTGCCAGCCAAGAAAAAGAGGGTGAGTAGCAAGTTCGGCACAACTGCGAAGCCGGTATCAGAAGATTCGTCGGGCGATGCGCAATTCAGAACGACACCTCATGGCAAGCTTGCCTTGTCGTTATCCACCGCGTTATCGATTTCCAGAAGTGACCCGAGTCGGCAGAGCCGGGCGACCGATATGCGGGATGCTTTGCAGGAAGATTTGATCGCAAAAGAAAAAACGCTGGATGAGTTGCACCTGCAAATTGCCGAAATGCAAGGTGTCATCAACAGCTTGCAGGAGCAATTGGCGACACGCGCAACCCCTGTTGCTGCAACGCCGGTCATGGCAGTTGAATCGCAGCAGGCAACGGTCAACAGCCAGACTGATTTTATCGGCGAGTATTGGCGCGTACTCGTTGGTGCGGCTTGTTTGCTGTTACTGCTTTGCGCGGTTTACCTGTACCGCCGCCGTCGTGACGATGCCGAACATTGGGATATTTTTGAGACCCCAGAAGTCCATGAAGCCTCCGGTGAGCCGCCAGATCCGGCTGCTGTTGCTCCCGGCCATTTTGAACCGACGCGCATCATCAAACCGGAAGTGGGGACGCAGTCCATCAAAATTCCCGCTTATGTCGAACCCGGCAAAACACCCGATGTGCCACCCGAATATGACTTGCTCGAGGAAGCGGATATTTATTTGCGCTTTGGACATGATGCTTTGGCGGAAGAGGTACTTCGGGAAGCAATTAAAATCAATCCTTCCAACCCCCACGGTTACCTCACTCTGCTGGGTGTATATGACACGCGCGGTGACGCAAAAACCTTTGGCCAGTTGGCCGAGAAATTGAAGGAGTTTGCCGATGAGAGCGATTGGAAATCAGTGTCGGAGATGGGGAAAAAACTGGATGCCGACAATCCGCTCTACAACCCGTAATTGTCGCCGCAATGACTCATGCTGATGGTTTGCTGTCGGCAATTGACATCAACAGCTTCATTGCCTCGGCCTGTTTGTTTTTAATTGCAAGTTGCAACGGCGTGTCGCCGTCGTGATTGCCAACCTGGATGTTGCCACCGTGATGTACCAATGACCGGATTGTTTCCAGATCACCGTGACCGGCGGCCTTGTGCAGTGCCGTGCAACCATCGCGATCCGCAGCATCGGGATGAGCCCCGTTGTTTAACAGCAATGCCGCCACCTTGGGGTGGTGGTGGGCAACTGCCTGTAATAACGGGGTCAGACCGGAGCTGTTGGCGACATTGATATCCGCACCGCTGGCAAGGAGCAGCTTGACACTAATGTGCTGCCCGGAGAAAGCGGCCCAGTGCAAAGCCATGTTGCCGCCCATGTCGGCTGCATTTATATAAGCACCGTGTTGCAACAAAATGCCGACAATCTCGTGGCAGCCTTCGTGCGCTGCCAGCATCAGCGGTGTCCAGCCGCGCTCATCGCGCGTTTCCAAGTTAACTTTGGCATCCATGAACAAGGTGACCGCAAGGCGGTTGCCGGTGACAACCGCGTGGAGAAATCCTTCCGCCGTGCAGGGAATACCCAGTTTGTGGATTTCCCGTTTGATGCTATCGGGCGGCTCAACCCAGTCCTCAACTTCGCCAACCAGTGCTTGGGGTACAAAGTCCGCGAATAATCCGGCGTTGTCCCAGATATCGTGTTTGGTATTTTCGGGATGCCGTGCCGTATGCACCAAGCTTAGATGCATGATTTCCGAGGCGACATCCGGCGGAAATCCTGCCCGGTCACGCTGGGTAAGCATCAACTCGCCAAAGTAAGCGTCAATCTCCGGGGAATTCCATAACGACATAATCTTGCCCAACACGCGCGGGTACTGGCTTTCCAGTGCTTTGGGATAACGTTCGGCATCACCGCCGAGGATTCTGAGTAACCGCTGATCCATCTTGACTTTCCCCTAATCAGTGAGCGCGAATTTTGGTCTGGATAAAGCCGGGTTTTGCGCGAAGTAACGTTTAATGCCTTCCAACAGTGCCTGGGATAACTTGAGTTGATACGTCTCGTCATTGAGTCGCTGTTCCTCGACCGGGTTGGTGATGAATGCGGTTTCCACCAAGATCGAAGGAATATCCGGTGCTTTCAAAACGGCGAATCCGGCTTGCTCGACATGACCGCGATGCAGTTCGTTAATATCTTCCAGTTCATCGAGAACATGCTTGGCCAGCTTGATGCTGTCGCTGATGGTGGCCGTTTGGGTAAGGTCGAGCAGCGTGCGCGCCAGATAGGGATCTTTGACGGCGATATTTACGCCGCCGACCAAATCAGCCTCGTTTTCCTTTTTTGCCAGCCAGCGCGCTGCGGCACTGGTGGCACCATTTTCGGACAATGCAAAGACCGAAGAGCCGCGCGCTTTCGGTTTGATAAAGGCATCGGCGTGGATGGAAATAAACAGGTCGGCATTCGCCTTGCGTGCCTTGGCAACGCGCGCCCCCAGCGGAATGAAATAGTCCCCGTCACGAATGAGCACGCCGCGCATATTGGGTTCCTGGTCGATGAGCATTTTTACCTTGCGTGCGATTGCCAGCGTGACGTTTTTCTCGTGCGAACCCTTCCTGCCGCGCGCACCCGGATCTTCGCCGCCGTGTCCGGCATCAAGCGCGATAACCAGTGTGCGGGCGCGCAACTCCGGCACCGGGCGGGTGGCCGCCTGTTCCGCAACGGGTGGTGTTTGCTCTGCGGCTGGCGGCGGCGCGACTGCCGGGGGCGTATCCTTTGATTCCAACAGTGCCATCATCGGGTCTATCGCCTTTGCCGGATACACATCCAGTACCAGACGATGACCGTATTCGCCTATGGGCTTGAGGGCGAATAACTGCGGCTGCACTTCGCTTTTGAGATCCAGCACCAGGCGCGTCGTGCCGGGTTTGTACAGGGCAACCCGCACACTTTTGATATAGGGGTCATCGGCACTGATTTTATTGCCGAGCTCTTTGAGCACCTCGCCGATTTCCACATCTTCCAGATCAACCACCAAGCGATCCGGGTCGGGAACGCTGAACATATTGTGGCTAATAACCTTTTTGGACTCCAACGTCAGCCGGGTGTATTCCTGCGCCGGCCAGATGCGCGCGGAATCAATGGCAATCGCGGCATAACACTGCGATTGCCACAACAACTGCGCCACGATAATTACAATTGCCTTAAGCATGTTTTTCCTAAAATTGTCGATGCCTGCATCACCGCTGCACGACCCGAATCAAGAATGACAAGCCTGATTTCCACATCGGCGCGGGGCAGTAACTCGCCCGCTTTTTCCGGCCATTCGATCAGGAAAACCTTGCAACCGTCGAACTCATCGCGAAAACCGGCGGTATCCCACTCTTGCGGGTCATCCAGCCGATACAAATCAAAGTGCAACAAGTCTAACCCAGCGGCATGATAGGGTTCAACCAGCGTATAAGTCGGGCTTTTCACCCGCCCCGCGTATCCCAGCGCGCGCAATATGCCCCGCACCAGGGTGGTCTTGCCCGCGCCTAGGTCGCCGTGCAGATAAATCACCATGCCGGGCTGCAACTGTGCGGCAATGCCTCGCGCCAGTGCCAGCGTCGCGCTTTCATCGGCGAGTATCAGGCGAGTTCGGCTATCATCATCCTCATGCAAAACAGTCATCCTCATCGGGTAAATTATGCCGCGCTGACCGCGCAAATTCGTGAGTGGGCGCAACAGCTCGGTTTTCAGTCTGTCGGTATCAGCGACACCGACCTTTCCCTGGCCGAAAGCAGATTGATGCAATGGCTGGAAGCCGGTTGCCACGGTGACATGGATTATATGGCAACTCACGGATACAAACGCAGCCGCCCGGCGGAGTTGTTACCGGGAACGTTGCGTGTCATTTCGGTAGGCATGAACTACTCGCCGGCTCGGGCGCGCGATAGCTGGGAAGTGCTGGGGCAGGGCGAACGCGCCTTTATTTCCCGTTACGCGCTGGGACGCGACTACCACAAAGTATTGCGCCAGCGTCTGGCAAAACTGGCCGACAAGATTCGCGCCGCAGTGGCGGCTTTCGACGGGCGGGTATTTACCGACAGCGCGCCGGTGATGGAAGTGGAGTTGGCGCGCAAAGCCGGACTCGGCTGGCGCGGTAAACACACCCTGCTGTTGACGCGCGAACACGGTTCCTGGTTCTTTCTCGGCGAGATTTACCTCAACCTGCCGTTGCCTGCGGATGCGCCGCAGCCGGAACATTGCGGCAGTTGCACCCGGTGCATCGACATCTGCCCGACCCAAGCCATCACCGCCCCGTATCGGTTGGATGCACGCCGCTGCATCTCTTACCTCACCATCGAACTCAAAGGCAGTATCCCGCTGGAATTCCGCCCGCTGATAGGCAACCGCATCTACGGCTGCGACGATTGCCAACTCATCTGTCCGTGGAACCGTTTCGCGCAAATCAGCGGCGAGTCGGATTTCGCCGTGCGCCATCACCTCGATGACATTTCGCTGATCACACTGTTTGCCTGGAATGAAGCCGAATTCGAAGAAAAACTCGCCGGCAGTGCCATCCGGCGCATCGGACACGCGCAATGGCTGCGCAACATTGCCGTCGCCCTGGGTAACGCAGCCGGCAGTCCGGCGATTATTGCCGCCCTGCAAGCGCGCGCCAATCATCCCTCGGAGCTGGTGCGTGAACACGTTGCATGGGCATTGGTGCGGCAGGGCGCCGCTTAACGATCGGGATCAACGAGGCGGAATTCGGGGTTTTCAAATACTCAAACTCATGGTGTGATGATTTATTTGGCAGGGGGTACAAACCGTGCCTGCATTGTAATCCCTTTGATACTGGGTGGGTATTTGTTGCCGAGATGCGGGGGCATTGTTGGCAATGAACCGTTATAATGCGCGGCTTGGTGATGGGCAGCGTTCTGCCGATTTGTTCTGTTGTATCCCCTTTTTGTAAAGCCTATTTTGATGACACCGCCTAAAAGTCTTGGCCACGAGCCGTTTGTCCGTTCCAGCGATCTTTCCTTTGAACAGTCGCTGGTTAATCACTTGCTGTATAGCGAGGGCAAGGTGGTTAAAACCGCCACCGAGCGCGACTGGTATGAGGCTGCCGCGCATTGTGTGCGCGATCACATGATTGAGCGTTGGACCGATACGGTTGACAGCAATTACCGCGAGGATCGCAAGCAGGTGTATTACCTGTCGCTGGAGTTTCTGATCGGGCGCACGCTGTCCAATGCGGCATTGAATCTGGATATTGATGAATCGCTGTCGGCGGGCTTGCAAACGCTGGGGCAAAACATGGAGTCGGTGGCGGAGAATGAAACCGATGCGGCTCTGGGCAATGGCGGTTTGGGTCGTTTGGCGGCGTGTTTTCTGGATTCTCTGGCAACCATGGATTTGCCGGGGCAGGGTTACGGTATCCGTTACGAGTACGGCATGTTTAACCAGCATATCGAGCAGGGGCAACAGGTCGAACATCCCGACAATTGGCTGCGCTACGGGAATCCTTGGGAGTTCCATCGTCCCGAGCGCCTGTACCCGATCAAATTTGGCGGGCATACCATGGCGTTTCCGGCTGAATCCGGCAATGGTGCGCACCGCTGGGTGAATAGCGAAACCGTGATGGCGATGGCTTACGATGTGCCGATTCCGGGTTTTGGCACGGAGACGGTCAATAATTTGCGCCTGTGGGCAGCCAAGGCGACGCGGGAATTTAATTTGGAGTCATTCAACGCGGGGGATTACATCGGTGCGGTACAGGAAAAAGAAGTCACCGAGTCTTTGTCCAAGGTGTTGTATCCGAATGACAACTCGGTGGTGGGCAAGGAATTGCGCCTGAAGCAGGAGTATTTCTTTGTGTCCGCGTCGATTCAGGATATTTTGCATCGTTTCTTATCCAAGCACAGTGACTGGCAGCAGTTGCCGGAAAAAGTCGCCATTCAGCTGAACGATACCCATCCGGCAATTGCCGTGGCGGAATTGATGTATCAGCTACTGGACAATCATCATCTGGGATGGGGTCAGGCGTGGAATCTGGTCACCCGGGTGTTCGCCTATACCAACCATACGCTGATGCCGGAGGCACTTGAAACGTGGGCGGTTGCCAAATTTGAAAAGTTGTTGCCGCGCCATCTGGAAATCATTTACGAAATCAATCACCGTTTTCTGGAGCAGGTCAATCACCAGTTCCCCGGCGATGCCGATTTGCTGCGCCGCGTTTCCATTGTGGATGAAAACAACGGTCGGCGGGTGCGCATGGCCTATCTCGCCGTGGTGGGGAGCCACACCGTCAACGGCGTGGCGGCGATTCATAGCGAGTTGCTGAAAACCACGTTGTTTGCCGATTTTCATCGGATCTTCCCGACAAAATTCACCAATGTGACCAACGGGATTACGCCGCGCCGCTGGCTAAACCAGTGTAATAAAGGGCTGGCGGCCCTGATTACTTCGCGTATCGGCAACGGCTTCGTGCGTGATCTTGCACAGCTTGAGCAGCTGGCAAAGTACGCCGACGATGCCGACTTCCGCGAGGAGTTCCGCGCCATCAAGCAGCAAAACAAGCAGCGTCTGGCAGCCTACATCAAGCAGCAGACGGGCATTGAAGTTGATCCGGCTTCGATGTTTGACGTGCAAATCAAGCGCATACACGAGTACAAACGGCAATTGCTGAATGTGCTGCATGTCGTCACCCTGTATAACCGTATCCGCTCCGGTCAAGCCAAGGGCATTACGCCGCGCACCGTGATTTTTGGCGGCAAGGCCGCACCGGGTTACCAGATGGCGAAGTTGATTATTCGGCTCATCAATGATGTCGCCAGTATCGTGAATGCCGACCCGGCGGTGCAGGGTTTGCTTAAAGTGGTGTTCCTGCCGAATTACAACGTGTCTTCTGCCGAGAAACTGTTTCCCGCCAGCGATTTGTCGGAGCAAATTTCCACGGCGGGAACCGAGGCTTCCGGCACGGGTAATATGAAAATGGCACTGAATGGCGCGCTGACCATAGGCACGCTGGACGGCGCGAACATAGAGATTCGCGAGGAAGTGGGCGAGGATAATATCTTCATCTTCGGGCTGGACACGCCCGGCGTGGCCGAGTTGCGCGCGCGCGGCTACAACCCCATGGACTATTACCACGCCAATGAGGAATTGAGAGCGGTGATTGAAATGATAGGCAACGGTTTCTTTTCCGTCGCCGAGCCGGATCGCTACCGCGCGATTTACAACAACCTGATCCACAACGGCGACCATTACCTGTTGCTGGCCGACTATGCCAGCTATATTGAAGTTCAGGAAACCGTCGGCACGGTCTATCGGGATCGCGAGGAATGGACGCGGCGCGCCATTTTGAACGTTGCCCGCATGGGGAAATTTTCCAGTGATCGCACCATCGGCGAGTATGCCGAAAGAGTGTGGGATATTAAACCGGCGTTGTGATTCCGGGAAACGCTTGGGCAAGGGAGTTGGCATGCCCGCCTACGCGGGCATCCGGCTTGTTGATTTTCCCGGATTCCACAGCACGCAGCCGAATTACCCCGTGTGTTCCCGAGCTCCCCTGCGGATGACTATCCACATGTTGTCGCTGGTCGGCAAATGGTCGGCAACGGAAAATTTGGCAATTTCAAACCCGGTTTTTTTGCACATCCGCAACAGGCTATCCGGCGTGAAATAATTGACATGGTCGGGCAGTCTGAATCCGCACCAGTTTTTACCCCGAAAAACTCTGTTGAGTGACGCGAAGTTAGGCACCTTGATGATGCAACAACCGCCGGGCTTCAGGGTGCGATAGACCCCGGCAAGCAGGGTTTGGGGTTCTATTTCATGTTCCAGAAACGCGCTCAACAATACGCCCGAAAAATATCCGGCAGGCAATTGGCGCAGGCCATGCAGGGCGGCATCATGCACCACATAGCCGCCGCGCGGTTTGACCCTTTCGTTGGCACTTAATGACAGGGCGCGGGATATTTCGATGCCATGCGGGATGTATATCGAATCCAGCCGGGCGAGTACCCCGCCCTCGGCGCAGCCGATGTCCAGCACATTACCCGGCGCGAGGAATTGACGGATAAGGTCGGGAAGTTTGTCGCGCTTCAGCCAGCGATGACGAATGTTTTTCAGTTGCTTGCTGATGGCTTGCCGGACAGGCTCCTTGCTGACGCGCCTTTTGGTCTCCGACGCGGAAGTCTTTTCCCAGGCGAATTCTTCCATCAGGCGTTCATACACGGGGGCGATTTCGAGATAGACAAAGCCGCATGTGCCGCAGGCTTTGATCGGCCAATCGGCATTCCCGTAGGGGGAGGGCGGTAGCGCGCTATTGTCCTGGCCGCAGGCGGGGCACGCTCGTTGAACTACATTGCTCATGGTCACGGGTGTTTTCAGGATGGAGGAAAGTGGGCGATTATAGTGGTTGCCAATAAAAATCTGTTCGCGGCATTCTTAAATCCCCGCAAAGGCAGGTATTATCGGCGTGTCGTGCAATCACAAAGCGTGATGCACAGTTTTTTGTCTTGGTGGCGGAGTGTTTATGGGTTTGGGGCCGGTAATTTTGGATGTGGCGGGGACGGTATTAAGCGTGGCGGATGAGGTGCGCTTGCGCCATCCTTCGGTGGGCGGGGTGATTTTATTTGCCCGCAACTACGAGTCGCCCGCCCAATTGACCGAGCTTACCGCCGCGATTCACGCCCTGCGCACGCCGCCGCTGCTGGTGGCGGTCGATCACGAGGGCGGCAGAGTACAACGCTTCCGCGACGGATTCACCAAAATTCCGCCCATGCGCGAGTTGGGAAAAATCTGGGATCATCATCCCCATAAAGCACGCCATCTGGCGCAACAGGCGGGCTTTGTATTGGCCGCCGAGTTGTCCGGCTGCGGGGTGGATTTCAGCTTCACGCCGGTGCTGGATATGGATTACGGGCAAAGCGGCGTAATCGGCAACCGGGCGTTTCATGCCGACCCGCAGGCGATTGCCGAATTGGCGCACAGCCTGATTTTGGGGTTGAAGCAGGGCGGGATGCACTCGGTCGGCAAGCATTTCCCAGGTCACGGTTATGTCGCGGCAGATTCGCACCTCGCCATTCCGGTGGATGACCGCGAGTTTGTGGATATTGAGATGGCGGATCTGATTCCGTTCCGGCGCATGATCCAATATGGTCTGACTGCGGTCATGCCCGCCCATGTCATTTATCCCAAGGTCGATAGTCGCCCCGCAGGATTTTCGCCTGTCTGGTTGCAGCAAATACTGCGTGGTCAGCTGGGATTTGAGGGGGTTATTTTTAGCGACGATCTGAGCATGGAGGGGGCGACCGTCGCCGGCGGCATTGTGCAGCGCGCCGAAGCCGCCCTGCTGGCGGGCTGCGATATGGTGTTGGTGTGCAATAAACCGGAGTCGGCAGACGAGTTGTTGCAGGGTTTGCACTGGCAACTGCCGATTGTCAGCAAAGCCCGACTGGTGCACATGCGCGGCAAAGCGCACAGCGACCCCCTGGCAAAGTTACACGAGCAACCGCAATTCCTCAGAGCGTTGGAGGAGGTCGCCGCTATCGGGGTGGTCAACAGCGAATTACCGCTGGCTTGAGAATAAATGATGGGTGAAGCCGCGCTGCCATGAAGTGGCTCTGGTGTAGAATGCGGCGGGGTTTATGTCTGAACGATGTTACAAGAGCGTTGAAGGTCTGGTTCCGTATGCCGGAAACAAAAACGCACCGCCTGAATGTTCAGAAACGGTGCGGCTTTGATGATACTCGATGGTGCCCAGAAGAGGACTCGAACCTCCACACCTTGCGGCACACGGACCTGAACCGTGCGCGTCTACCAATTCCGCCATCTGGGCATTTCTTGAAGGCGCGAAATTTAATTGTTAAAGGATTCAATGTCAATGAAAAAGAATAAAAATATCCGTCTGCAAGACCCTTTCCTTGAACGCGAGCGCGCCCAGTATGAAAGCCCGTTGCCGAGCCGCGAGTTTGTTTTGCAAATACTGGCCGAGCAGGGCGGCCCGGTATTCGAGGATGAACTGATACAACTGTTGAGCATCGACGGGCGGGAGCACGAGCTGTTTGCGCGCCGACTGCGGGCGATGGAGCGTGACGGCCAAATCATGCGCAACCGCAAGCGCGCGATCTGTGTGGTGGACAAACTCGACCTGATCAAGGGCAAGGTTCAGGGACACCCGGACGGCTTCGGCTTCCTGATGGCGGAGGATGGCTCTCCCGATATGTTTATCAGCGAACGCGAAATGCACAAGGTGCTGCACGGGGATGTCGTGATGGCACGAAAAATCGGTGTGGACAGACGCGGTCGTCCCGAGGGGAAAATCGTCGAGGTGCTGGAGCGCGCCAACAGCCGCGTGGTCGGTCGCCTGTACGAAGAGCATGGCATCCAGTTCGTGGTGGCCGAGAATCGCCGCATCAGTCAGGACATATTGGTCGCGCACGGCGAGGCCGGCGGTGCCAAAGCGGGTCAGGTGGTCATTCTGGAAATCCTCAAGCATCCCGACAAGCACGCCCAGCCGATTGGTCGCATCGTGCAGGTGCTGGGTAACTACGCCGATCCCGGTATGGAAATTGAGATTGCCCTGCGCAAACACGATTTGCCACACGAATTTCCCAAAGAGGCGGAGCAACAGGCCAAGCAATTTGATGCCCGGGTTAAACCCGAAGACTGGAGCGGACGCGAGGATATTCGCAAGTTGCCGTTGGTTACCATCGACGGTGAGACCGCGCGCGATTTTGACGACGCGGTGTATTGTGAACCGGAAAAGGGCGGCTACCGTTTGATCGTGGCAATCGCCGATGTCAGTCACTATGTAAAAACCAACGATGCGCTGGATCGTGAAGCGATTCTGCGCGGCAATTCGGTATATTTCCCGCGCCGGGTGATTCCAATGCTGCCCGAAGAGCTGTCCAATGGTTTGTGTTCATTGAATCCGCAGGTGGATCGTCTCTGCATGGTATGCGACATGCACGTCAGCAACAGCGGCAAGATCGGCAAATATCGCTTTTATCCCTCGGTGATGTATTCCCATGCGCGCTTGACCTATACGCAAGTTGCCGAAATTCTGGCACAGCCGGATGGCGAGCTGGCCGGACGCAACGCGGCGATATTGCCGCATCTGCAACATCTCCACGAGCTTTTCCAGAAATTGCTGCAGGCGCGGGCAAAACGCGGCGCGATTGATTTTGAGACGATAGAAACCCAGATGATTTTCACCGATCAGGGCAAGATCGAGCGCATCGTACCGGTGGTGCGCAACGATGCGCACAAACTGATCGAGGAGTGCATGTTGGCGGCCAATGTGTGCGCGGCGGATTATTTGCACGAGCACAAGCATACCGCGCTGTACCGCATCCACGAGGGCCCGACCCCGGAGAAGCTGGAAACACTGCGCGAATTTTTCAAGGAATTCGGTTTGCAATTGGGCGGCGGCGAGGAACCCCAGGCGGCAGACTATTCCAGGCTGCTGAAAAGTATTAAGGGGCGGCCCGATGTCGGGTTGTTACAGACAGTGATGTTGCGCTCCCTGCGTCAGGCCAAATACGAGCCGGAGAACGTCGGCCACTTTGGTCTGGGTTACGAGGCTTACACCCACTTCACTTCGCCGATTCGCCGTTATCCGGATCTGCTGGTGCATCGTGCCATCAAATCGGTATTGCACGGCAAGCAATACAAACCGGCCATGAAGTGGGCGGAGTTGGGCGCGCATTGTTCGATGACGGAACGGCGTGCCGACGATGCCACACGCGATGTCGAGGCGTGGTTGAAGTGTTTCTACATGCGCGACCACCTCGGTAGTGTGTTCAGCGGGACGGTATCCTCGGTCACCAATTTTGGCATGTTCGTTTCGCTGGATGACCTCTATGTCGAGGGGCTGGTGCATATCTCCGAATTGGGCAAGGACTACTACCAATTCGATGCGACCAAACACCAGTTGCTGGGCGAACGCAGCGGGCAACGTTATCGTCTCGGTGACCGGGTGCGGGTGCGGGTGGTGAAGGTGGACATGGAAAGCGCCAAGATTGATTTTGTACTGGATCAGGAGGATGAGGCAGTAGCCGAAGTCAAAACGGCGAAAAAACCACCGAGAAAATCGTCAAAAGGAAAAAAGAAACATGGCTGATTTGCGCCTGATTTACGGCTTTCACGCCGTGACCTCACGAATTCGCCAGAACCCGGACGGGGTGCTGGAGGTCTATCTTCAGGCGCAGCGCAATGATCCGCGTATGCGTGACCTGATTAAACTCGCCGAGGCGAACGGGGTGCGCACTATTGCCGTGGATGCCAAGCGTTTGGACGGCATGGCGGGCAGCGCACGCCATCAGGGTGTGGCGGCGCGCGTCGATGCGGCACGCCGTGTCCAGCATCTGGAAGATGTGCTGGATACTATAGAAGAACCGCCGTTACTGCTGGTCTTGGACGGTGTGCAAGACCCGCACAACCTCGGTGCCTGCCTGCGCAGCGCCGACGCTTTCGGTGTACACGCGGTGATTGCGCCGAAAGACCGTGCCGTCGGTATCACCGCAACGGTGGAAAAGGTGGCCTGTGGTGCGGCGGAGACCGTGCCCTATATCACCGTCACCAATCTTGCGCGCACCTTGCGCGACCTGAAACAGCGCGACATCTGGGTGGTGGGTGCTGTCGGCGAGGCGGAACAAGACCTGCACGGTTTCAGACACAAGGGCGCGATGGCCTGGGTACTGGGTGCGGAAGGTGAAGGTCTGCGCCGCCTGACGCGTGAAACGTGCGATGAGTTGGTGCGTATTCCGATGCAGGGCAGTGTCGAGAGCCTGAACGTCTCGGTCAGTGCCGGAATCTGCCTGTTTGAAGCAAGACGGCAACGCGGTATTTGATGCCAGTACACGGTAAACCGCGATTAAGCGGGTGTAAGTGTCGTTTCTTGACGGTAATTTTATCGGCGCAAAGGTGTGTGGCACATTTGCTTCAGCACGTTATCCCAAGCAGATTAGGCATAGATTTTGTCGCCTTATTCGGCTATGATGCGCGCCTGTTTTGTAGTACAGAATTTACGAATTGGCGGGTCTCCCCGCATTGCAGGGTAGTGAACCTGGTCAGATCCGGAAGGAAGCAGCCACAGCTATGTATGCAAGTGCCGGGGGTAAGGCTCGCCTCCTTTTTCATAACGGCTGCGCTTGCGGATACGGCGTTAAAAAATGGCTCAGCCTCGCTCGCTCGTTATGAGTCGCTGTGATGTGATGGAGTTCGCACGATGATGTATCGTCCGCTTGCAGTGTGCCGTTCGCAAATCTTCCGGCTGGCTCGGAGCAAAAACGGCTTCAGTTATGCAGAGTCTCAGGCCTTGCGACGTTCCGCCAATCGCCTCTTTCCCCGTTATTTATTTTCACGATAGGCTCATCTTGTCAGCGACTACTGTCCTAGCCCGAAAATGGCGTCCCAAGACTTTCGCGCAACTGGCGGGGCAGGAGCATGTCGTCAGGGCGTTGAACAACGCGCTCGCGCAAAATCGCTTGCACCATGCTTATTTGTTTACCGGCACGCGCGGTGTCGGCAAGACCACCATTGCCCGTATTTTTGCCAAATCGTTGAATTGTGAAACGGGGATCACGCCGGAACCGTGCGGGGTGTGCAGTGCCTGCACCGAGATTGACGGTGGACGTTTCGTTGATTTGATCGAGCTGGATGCGGCTTCCAATACCCAAGTGGACAACATGCGCGAGTTGCTGGAAGGTGCTTTATATGTGCCGACCAGTGGGCGCTTCAAGGTGTACATCATCGACGAGGTGCACATGCTGTCCAAGTCGGCCTTCAATGCGATGTTGAAGACGCTGGAAGAGCCGCCCGCGCATGTGAAATTTATCCTTGCCACCACCGATCCGCAAAAAATTCCGGTGACGGTGCTGTCGCGTTGCCTGCAATTCAACCTGAAGCAGTTGCCCCCCGCCTTGATTTCCGGTCATTTGCAGTATGTTCTGGGCGAGGAGCAGGTCGCCTTTGAAAACAGTGCGGTGGCATTGATTGCGCGCGAGGCGCGGGGCAGTATGCGGGATGCGTTGAGTTTGTTGGATCAGGCAATTGCATTTTCCGCAGGCAAGGTGGAAGAGGCGGTGATTCGCACGATGCTGGGATCGATAGATCACGGCTATCTGCTCGATCTGCTGTCCGCATTGCAACAGCAGAACGGCGTTAGCCTGATCGAAATTGCCGACAATATGGGGATGCGCAGCATCGCTTTCGATGCCGCATTGCAGGAGTTGGCAACTTTGCTGCACCGGATTGCACTGGTACAAACGATACCGCAGCTATTGGCGGACGATGAGCCGGAGCGGTCGCGCGTGCTTGAGTTGGCGCAGGCATTCACCGCCGAAGAGGTGCAGTTGTACTATCAGATTGCCATTCATGGGCGTGATGAGATTGATTTGGCACCGGATGGTTACGCCGGATTTACCATGGCGTTATTGCGTATGTTGGCGTTTGCGCCGGAAAAGTCCTCGACACTTCCTGCCAAGACTGTGATGCCGGCACCGCAGCTGAAACAATCGCCCGCCACCGCCGCCAAGCCGGTGATCAACACTGTCGCCGCAAACACTGCCGCGCCCCAAGTCCCGGAACGGCTGGACTGGGGCGTTTTGTTGGGGCAACTGGGATTGTCTGGAATGGCGCAGCAGTTGGCGAAGCATTGTGTGTTGGAGAGCTTGGCATCGGAGCGAATCGTCTTATGCCTGTCGGAAAAGCAAAAACACCTGCAAACCAATATGGCGGTAGAAAATTTGCAGGCCGCGCTCGATAGCTATTTTGCCAAACCAATGAAGCTGAAGATTCGTCTGGGCGAGGCCGAATCGGCGACTCCGGCGGCAGTTGAAATTAACACCAAGAAGTTTAAGCAGCAGCAGGCGAACAGTTCGCTTGAGCAAGATGCATTTGTGCGCGCAGCTCGGGACGAGCTGGGTGCGGAGCTGATTCGGGAATCGATTAAACCAATAGATTAGGAGTGCAGTGAAATGATGAAAGGCGGATTGGGCGGACTGATGAAACAGGCCCAGCAGATGCAGAAAAACATGCAGAAGGTTCAAGCCGAATTGGCCACGGTGGAAGTGGAGGGCGAAGCTGCTTCCGGTATGGTTAAGGCGGTGATGACCTGCGGTCGCGAAGTGCGTCGCGTCACGATTGATGACAGCCTGCTTGAGGATAAAGAAATTCTCGAGGATTTACTGGTGCTGGCACTCAACGATGCGCTGAAAAAAGTTGAGGAAACCACGCAACAACGCATGAGCGGATTCTCATCCGGAATGGGCTTGCCGCCGGGCATGTCGTTACCTTTCTGAACGGGCGACGCGTGCTGCCATCCCATCTGGAAGAGCTGATTGCCGCATTGCGTTGCCTGCCCGGAGTGGGACCGAAATCGGCACAGCGTATGGCTTATCATCTGTTGCAGCGGGATCGTGCCGGGGCGTTGCATTTGTCAAAGTCGCTGGAACTTGCAGCGAGCAACGTGCGGCACTGTTCGAAGTGCAATAACTTTTCCGAATTGGAAGTATGTCATTTGTGCGCCTCACCCAAACGCGACACCAGCCTGCTGTGTGTGGTGGAAATGCCTGCGGATTTGTTGATGATGGAACAAACGCAGTGTTATCGCGGCATGTATTTTGTGCTGATGGGACGGTTGTCGCCACTGGACGGAATCGGCGCGAAAGAGCTGAATCTGGAGCGACTGATCAAGCGTGTGCAGGATCAACACTGCGAGGTTATTCTGGCAACCAACTTCACGGTTGAAGGGGATGCTACCGCGCACTATTTGGCAACGCTGTTACGGGCGCAGCAAGTCAGAGTGTCGCGGATTGCGCGCGGCTTACCGGTGGGCGGTGAATTGGAGCAGGTGGATAGCGGTACTTTGGCACAAGCTGTGCTGGAAAGACGTGAGATGGCAGCATGAGCGAACAGGGAGAGAAACTGCAAAAGGTATTGGCGCAAGCGGGTTGGGGGTCGCGCCGGATGGTGGAGGCGTGGATTGCCGACGGTGGTGTCAGTGTTAATGGTGAACCCGCTGTTCTGGGGATGCGTGTCCTGCCCGGCGATTTGATCAAGGCGCAACGCCGCACCTTACGCGTGGGCGAAAAGGCGCATAACGTGCGCGTGCTGCTCTACCATAAGCCTGAGGGGGAAATTGTCAGCCGTAATGATCCCAAGGCGCGCACCACGGTATTTGACGGTTTGCCAAAATTGCGCGGACAAAAATGGATTGCAATCGGGCGGCTGGATTTTAATACCGGCGGTTTGTTGGTTTTCACCACATCCGGTGATTTGGCGAACCGTTTGATGCATCCGCGCTTTGAGGTGGAGCGCGAGTATGCGGTGCGCGTCAGAGGCACGATGACGGATGAGCAAATGAAACAAGTTCTTAAAGACGGCGTTGAACTTGAGGACGGCGTGGTCAAGTTCGACAAATTGCAGGATGAAGGCGGCGAGGGATTTAATCATTGGTATCGTGTCATCCTCAAGGAGGGGCGCAATCGTGTGGTGCGCAGAACCTTTGATGCCTTGGCACTGCCGGTAAGCCGTTTAATGCGCGTGCGCTTCGGTATAATCAACCTGCCGCCACGTTTGAAGCGGGGTATGACCGCCGAGCTGGGTGTCGCGGAAGTCGCGCAGGTGATGGATTGGGCGGGTGCCACTGAAGAGGCCGCGTCTCCTGCGCCTGTTGCGCCGGGTAAGGCACGACGCGAGTCCCCGGCTTCTGTAGAAAAGACCGCCAGAGGTGCGCAACAGCGGACGAATGGCCGAGGTAAGGGTGGTGTAAGGCATCGCTGATAATGGCCGCCGAATTTAAGGTTTGATCGCATACAGATATGGGTATAGACAACAGGATGGATGCACAAAGTAACAAAACCATCATGTGCAGCATATTGTTCCTGGATATCGTCGGATATTCCAGATGTTCTGTGGCGGGTCAAATTTCCCTGAAGGAGCGTTTTAACCGTTACCTCTCGCTTGCCATCCGCGACACGCCGCTGGCGGATCGTGTCATTCTTGATACCGGTGACGGTGCGGCGATTAACTTCCTCGGTGATGTCGAAGATGCGCTGAAAGTGGCACTCAGTTTGCGTGACAGCTTGCGCGGTGCGGACGCGAATGAAGAGGACGATCATCCGCTGCAAGTGCGTATCGGCATCAATTTGGGGCCGGTGCGCTTGGTGCGCGATTTGAATGGGCAGCCGAATATCGTGGGGGACGGCATCAACGTCGCTCAGCGTATTATGGGGTTTTCCGAAATCAACCAAGTGCTGGTTTCCCGCTCCTATTACGACGCGGTATCACGGTTGTCGCCGGAATATGCGGGGATGTTCCACTATCAGGGGTCGCGTACCGACAAGCATGTTCGCGAACACGAAGTGTATGCCATTGGCGATGCCGGCGGACAGACGCTGAAAATGCCGCTACCCGGGAACAAACCGGTTGTAGTAGCAGCCAGCCAGGCTAGCCATCGTTATTTGTATATTGCCCTGGCGGCACTGCTGGCTGTGTTGGTCGGCATTGTTATCAAGTTAAGCCTGCACCAAGAGGCGAATTCTCCTGATGCCGAGATGGCATCACAAGAAAACGCATCACAGGAAAATATGGTGGCTCAGCCGAAGCCCGTCTCTGTTGAGCCGGAGGTTGTGATGCCTGAGCTTGCTCCTGCCGTCGCGGCAGAGAAGAAAAAAGTAATGAAAGCGAAACCCGCGACAAAGCAAGATGTCGCAGAACCCAGTTTGCCGCCGCCTCCTGAAAAATTGGAGGTGCCTCAACCTGTTCAGGAAAAAGCGGCGGACAAAAATCTGTTGGATAAAATTGGCGATGCGGTGAATAAAGTGACCGGAGATTCATTTATTTCGGTGAATTGTAAAGAGGGTGTCGAAGTGTTTGTGGATGGTGCGCGCAGAGGGAGGGTCGCCGCATGGCCGCTTCTAATCGCACTCAAGCCGGGGAAGCATATTGTATTGCTCAGTATTGATGACGGTGCCGAACTCCATTCACAGGAGGTTGTTACCGTTGTGGGTAAGACTTCTCCGCTTAAACCCCCGAGTTGTAACAGATAACATGAAAATCCATTTCATACGAATACCATGATTAGCCAATTAGGTCGTTACGAGGTTTTAGATGAGCTCGGTCAGGGCGCGATGGGTGTCGTCTATAAAGCGGTCGATCCCCTGATTGACCGTGTGGTGGCACTCAAGACGATTAACTTGAGTCTGGCTCTGGATGAAAAAGAGGAATACGAAGCACGTTTTTATCAGGAAGCGAAAGCCGCCGGACGCCTGAGCCATCCGAATATCGTCACCATTTATGACGTGGGCAAGAGCAATGATGTCGCCTATATCGCGATGGAATACCTGCAGGGGCGGGAGTTACGCGACATCATGAACGAGGATACGCAGCTATCCGTTAACCAGATTTTGGATATTGTGATTCAAGTCGCACTGGGCTTGGCATACGCGCACGAGCACGACATTGTGCATCGCGACGTTAAACCTTCCAATATCATGGTAATTCGTGACGGCCACGTCAAAATCACCGACTTTGGCATTGCGCGAATGGCTTCGTCCGCTGTACGCACTCAAACCGGCATGGTGTTGGGATCGCCGAAATACATGTCGCCGGAACAGGTGATGGGCAAGGCTTTGGATCAGCGCTCCGACATCTTCTCCCTGGGAGTAATGTTTTACGAAATGCTGACCAAGCAAGCACCCTTTACGGGTGAGAACGTGAATGCCATCATGTACCAGACCTTGAATGGTGTACCGCCACCGCCGAACACCTTGAACACTTCCGTGCCGGAGATGGTGAACTTCATTGTGGCAAAGGCACTGGCGAAGGCACTGGATGATCGCTATTCCAACGCCAAAGATTTTGCCAATGATTTGCGAGCCTGTCGCGAAACCCTGCCACGCTCCGGCGAGCAGGCGGATCTTTCCAAGATTCCCGCCGGGGGCGAGCGGAAACTGCCGCACGCGCTGGATATTTCCGGCAGCTGGCGCGCCGATGAGGAGGAGGGCAAGACCACTTCCACGATGGGGTTGTCCAAATCATTTGATTCCGCTGCGGCAACCATGCGCTTGGCCGCTCTAACAACAGATGCCGCCGAAGTGGATGAGTTGGCTCAAACTCTGAAAATTGAAAAACCCGGTAAAGAGGGGAACCGGAAGATTGCACCGTCAGCCAACCCTGTTCAATCACCACCTGTTGCGAAGCCGGCAGAGCCGGGGACATCGCCGGGGCAGCCAGTCAGCAATGGCATGTTGGCTGTCATTGTGCTGCTGGTGATAGTGGGTATCGTGGTGATGGTGTTTATCTAAGCACCGAGCGGACTTCCTAAACAACTTTGAGATGAAGATTGTCATTCGCCCCTCGTTGCGGCTCGCTTTGATCCTGCTGTTTTTCCACGCGCTCGCTGTGCTGCCGGTATGGGTAACCCCGCTACCTGGTCACGCGGCACTAGCCTTGGTGGTGTTGATAAGCATCAGTGCGCTGTTTTTTACAGCGCGTGATGTATGGCTGCTGATGCCGAATTCATGGTGTGAAATTGCCCTGCAACAACGCGCTATCCGTATTACCCAAAGTAACGGAGAGCAGTTTTCCGCACAGCTGGCAGATAGCAGTTTTCTTCATCCCCATTTCATTGTTCTGCGCGTCAAGCCGGATGGCGGTTGGCGTACCGTTTCCCGGATTATTGTTTGCGATGCCCTGCGGGGAGATGAGTTTCGCGAGCTGCGCGTTCGGCTCAAATTTTCCTAGGCGCGTTCGGGCGTGAGTATTGTCGGCCTAGCCTCGGGTAGCGTGTGCGCGTAGTCTTTGCTGAAGTGCAGACCGCGACTTTCGTGTCGCAGCAGTGCGCTCTGTATAATGAGCTCAGCCGTCAGCGCGAGGTTGCGCAACTCGATCAGATCGGAGCTGATGTGAAAATGGGCGTAATACTCGTTAATCTCGGCTTGCAGCAACTTGATGCGATGTTGCGCACGTTCCAGGCGTTTATTGGTGCGCACGATGCCCACATAGTCCCACATGAAGTGACGCAGCTCCGACCAGTTGTGTGAGATGACGATTTGCTCGTCTGCATCGGTCACGCGGCTTTCATCCCAGGCGGGCAGGGCGGGTGATTTTGCCGGTGACTGGTTGAGGATGTCTTTGGCGGCAGCATCGGCGAATACCAGACATTCCAGCAGCGAGTTGCTGGCAAGACGATTCGCGCCGTGTAAGCCGCTGTATGCCGCTTCTCCGATAGCATACAAATTGCCAAGGTCGGTGCGGGCGCGCAAGTCCGCCATGATGCCGCCGCAGGTGTAGTGTGCGGCAGGTACAACGGGAATCGCTTGGCGACTGATGTCGATGCCAAAGCCAAGGCAACGTTGGTAAATGTTGGGGAAGTGTTGTTGCAGGAAAGCTTTGGGCTGGTGGGAAATGTCCAGATAAACACAATCCAAACCGCGTTTTTTCATTTCGAAATCAATGGCTCGGGCAACAACATCGCGCGGTGCCAGTTCGGCGCGCGGGTCATGTTGCGGCATAAACCGGGTACCGTCCGGCAAGATGAGTATGCCGCCCTCTCCGCGTACCGCTTCGCTGATTAAAAAGGATTTGGCGTGGGGGTGGTATAAACAGGTTGGGTGAAATTGAATAAATTCCATGTTCGCAACCCGGCATCCCGCGCGCCACGCCATTGCGATACCGTCGCCCGTGGCGGTGTCCGGGTTGGTGGTGTAAAGATAAACTTTGGCCGCTCCCCCGGTGGCAAGCACGGTGTTTTGCGCGGACAAGGTAATCACCTTGTCGTCACGGCAATCCAACACATAAGCGCCATAACAACGGTTATCCGCCAATCCCAGCTTGGTTCCGGTAATCAAATCAACGGACAGATGCTGCTCCAGCACGGTAATGTTGGAGTGCTGTAACACACGTTGTGCCAGTGTTTCCTGAATTGCGTGACCCGTCGCGTCGGCTGCATGGATGATGCGCCGGTGACTATGCCCCCCCTCGCGTGTCAAGTGATAGCCAACTTCATTTGAGCCGTCTTTGGTAAACGGCGCACCCTGTTCGATTAGCCAGGAGATCATCTCCCGTCCCTGTTCAATGACATAACGGGTGGCAAGCTCGTCGCACAGTCCGGCACCCGCAGTCAGGGTGTCTTGCAGGTGGGCATCCAGGGAATCTTGGCTGGACAGGACTGCCGCAATGCCGCCCTGCGCCCGTCCGCTGGCACCATCGAGCAGGGATTTCTTGGTGATGAGTGCAATCTTCTGGTGTTCGGCCAGCTTCAGAGCCAGGGTCATCCCTGCCAGCCCGCTACCGATGATTAAAGTGTCAAATTGCTGCAATGCGTTCTCGTGGTGGTGTTGTGCAAGTGCGCAGACTATATCAAAAGAGTGCTGTGGATGCCGTAATCGGATGCACGCTGCAAACGCAAACAGTTATACTTGCGCGGTTAGGCGTGTGGATAGCGCAATCGGAATGGGGTTCTAAGCATTGGGAATGACAGATCGGCAGCTTGATCAACAATTAGTGGAGCGTGTTCAGCGCGGCGACAAGCAGGCCTTTAATTTGCTGGTATCCAAATACCAACGCAGATTGGGGCGTCTTATTTCGCGCTTTGTACGCGACCCGGCAGAGGCCGAAGACGTGACTCAGGATGCTTTCATCAAGGCATACCGCGCTTTGCCCAGTTTCCGCGGAGACAGCGCGTTTTATACCTGGCTCTATCGTATTGGCATCAATACGGCGAAGAACTATCTTTTGTCGCTAAAACGTCGTCCGCCGTCAAGCACCCCGTTTGATGCGGAAGAGGCGGAAGCCTTCGAAGATGCGGGTTTGCTGCGTGAAGTCAGTACGCCGGAAAATGAACTCATGAGCAAACAAGTTGTCGATGCGGTACACGCGACACTACAACAGCTGCCGGAAGACCTGCGCAGCGCGTTGACTTTGCGCGAAATTGATGGTTTGAGTTATGAGGAAATCGCCGTGGTGATGGATTGCCCAATCGGAACGGTTCGGTCGAGAATTTTTAGAGCACGAGAGGCGGTCGCGGAGAATCTCCGCCCGTTATTGGAAACCAGTGAAGGTAATAGGTGGTAAATATGAAACAGGAAATTTCCCGATTGATGGATGGTGAGCTGTTTGAGGATGATGCGGCGCATGTGTTGGATCAGCTCAGACGGGATGAAAAGCTGCAAAAAAACTGGTCTGTTTACCATTTGCTTGGTGACGTGCTACGCCAACCGGATTATGTGCACTGTGATTTGTCCGCAAAAATCAATGCGCGACTCCAAAATGAGCCCATTATCCTTGCCCCCAGAGGTCGAATTAATGTGCAGAAGGCGCGCGTATTTACCTTGTCAGCCGCCGCGTCATTGATGGCACTGGGGGTGGTGGTATGGATGTCTGGAAATATTGCTCCCGAGCGCACTCCGCAATTGGCTGCACAGCGTACGGCGGTGATTCCCGCAAGTGCCCAGATGCAAGCACGCTCAAGTGATTACTTGTTGGCACACCAAGAGTTTTCCGCCGGTATGGATATGAGTGGCGGCGCATCGTATATTCGGGCAATTTCCTATCCGGCTGATGCTAAATAAGCACTTAAAAAACACGGGCAGCAGGACGTATCCCGTCATTTGCGGGGCGTTTCTGGTGCTGTCCTTATTGCTCGCCACCAATATGGCCGGGGCGGCTGACAGCAAAGCCAGCCTGGATTGGTTGAAAGTGGCCGCTTTTGCCAGCCATCAAACCGATTACAGCGGAGTTTTCGTTTATGAAAGTGAGGGGCGTGTCGAGAGTTCACGGATTATTCACGTCATTGAAGAGGACGGTGAATTTGAAAAAATCGAGCTGCTTGACGGACCGAACCGCGAAATTGTCCGGCATCACGGGCAAGTCTGGAGCTATTTGGATCACAAGTTGACGCAGTTGGATCAGGAACACAGTCAGGGACGCTTCCCGGCATTCCTCTCCGAACGTTTGGGTATGCTGGATACTAATTACCAACCACAATTATTGGGTGCGGAGCGAGTCGCGGGATACAGCACACAAGTTGTGTTGTTCCGCCCCAAGGATAATTTGCGTTTTAGTCACAAGCTGTGGGTGCATAGCAGTTCCGGTTTATTGCTCAAAGCGGCGATACTGGGAGACAAGGGGCAGGTGATCGAACAATACGCCTTCACCCAGTTGCAGATTGGCGGGAAGGTGGATCGTAGCTGGATTCGGGAATACACCGCCAGAGAGTTGCAGGCGGATATGCAGAAAACCTCCGCTCCGCTGATGCCAACCAAGACCATTAAAAGTGGCTGGGCTGTTGATGCGATTCCGCGCGGTTTCAAGAAGATGATGGAAGTTGAGCGGCAGATGCGCGGCAAACACGATCCCGTTATCCAGATGGTTTTCTCCGACGGCTTTAGTGCGATTTCTGTCTTTATCGAGCCGAATGACTATGACGAGGATGATGTCGAAGGTCTCTCTACCCGTGGTTCGGTAACGATCTATCATAAAGTGGTGAATGACCATTTGATTACAGTGGTAGGCGAAGTGCCACCCCGTACCGTTATGCGGGTATTTGATTCCGTCCGTTACAAAGGAAGCTGATTATGTTGGAAACCGAAGCCGTGGTGATGCGGGTGGAAGCCCAGCAAACCTTTGTGCGTAGCGAGGTTGGCAGTTGTTCCCAGTGCCAGGGGAAAGGCTGCGGCGCGAGCAAGCTCTCGCAATTGTTTTGCAACAAACCCCGCCAGTTCTTGGTTGACAACCGCATTCAGGCGCGCGTCGGCGACCAGGTTGTCGTCATGATAGAGGATGGCGCGGTACTGCGCGGGGTGGGTTTGGCTTACTTGCTGCCATTGCTCGGTCTGTTTGCCGGCGCGGCATTGGGAAATGTGCTGGCAGGTTTGGCCGCACCCGTTGATGCTTACACGGCATCGGGTGCGCTGATAGGCTTGGCGGTCGGTTTCTGGGTTGCCAGAAAGATTGCTTCCGGACAATCCCGTCAGTTACCCTATATCGCGCGGCATAGCCAGAGTTAACGCCGACCGCGCCGGTAATTTCCCCGGGATGCGCTGCCGTATCAGGGCTTATCGCTACCATCTCCCTCTTGAAAATTCAATTTTGCGTGCCAACATAGCGGGGGTTGTTGCAAATTCTTTTGTTTTATTTCTGTATTGCTGAGGAGTAATGACATGTTGAAAAAAACACTCTCTTTGCTGGGCGTGCTGATGTTGTTGGCAACATCGGCACAATCCGCCGAATTGCCGGACTTTTCCGCCGTGGTGGAAAAACAGGGCGCGGCGGTGGTCAACATCAGCACCAAACAAACCATCCGTGGTGCGCAAATTTTCCCGGGGATTCCACAGGGAGACCCGTTTCTCGAGTTCTTCAAGCGTTTCGCTCCCTTGATGCCGCGCGACCAGGAGTCCAATTCGCTGGGTTCCGGCTTCATTGTCAGTGCGGATGGCTATGTGATGACCAACACCCACGTGGTCGAAAATGCGGATGAAATCACCGTGCGCCTGATTGATAAGCGCGAGTTCCCCGCCAAGTTGATTGGTGCGGACAAGCGCACAGATGTTGCGCTTCTGAAAATTGAAGCTAGCGGTTTACCAACGGTTACCAAGGGTGACCCGGACAAGCTCAAAGTGGGGCAATGGGTGGTTGCAATTGGTTCGCCGTTCGGTTTTGACAACAGCGTGACTGCCGGGATTGTCAGTGCCAAAGCGCGCTCGTTGCCGCAAGACAGTTTTGTGCCGTTTATCCAAACCGATGTCGCCATTAATCCCGGTAATTCGGGCGGACCGTTATTCAACATGGCGGGCGAAGTCGTCGGCATCAATTCGCAGATATATACGCGTTCCGGCGGATCAATGGGGCTGTCTTTTGCAATCCCGATTGATGTTGCGACGCAAATCACCGAGCAATTGCGCCACAACGGAAAAGTCACGCGCGGTCGCATTGGTGTGACAATTCAAGAGGTTACCAAAGAGCTGGCGGAATCGTTTGGCCTCAGCAAGCCCAGCGGTGCGCTGGTGAGCAGCGTTGAGGCGGGTGCGCCTGCCGACAAAGCGGGCATTGAAGTCAGTGATGTCATCCTGAAATTTGACGGTAAAACGGTTGGCAGCTCTGACGAATTGCCGCGCATCGTTGCCGCGACCCCGCCCGGCAGCAAAGCCCAGGTCGAGTTGTGGCGCAAGGGAACATTGAAAGTGGTGACAGTCAAGATTGGCGAAATGCCGGAAGACGGTAACATCGCCAGCCTGCTCAAAAAATCTCCCAAAGGTGCCGGCGGAAATATCTCCCGCCTGGGAATTAGCGTGGTTGAATTGAGCAGGGAGCAACTGAATGAATTGCAAATCAAGGGGGGCTTGTTGGTGGAGGAGGTGACCGGGGTTGCCGCGCGCAGTGCCGGGCTGCATCAAGGTGATGTGCTGTTATCTCTGGGGAACACGCCGTTACGTTCATCGGAGCAGCTCAACGAGTTGATCGGGCGCGTACCTCAGGGACGTAATGTCGCATTGCTGGTGCGCCGCGGGGACTATACTTCCTACGTGGCAATCAAGCTCGACGAAAAGTAATTCATTCCTACCCGTCCCGTCGAAATCGGCTAAAATCCGCGCCTCGCGCAACCGCCGATCCCGACGGGATTTCCAATTCAAAACTCCATGCAGCATATCCGAAACTTTTCCATCATCGCCCATATTGATCACGGCAAGTCCACCTTGGCCGATCGGATCATCCATCTTTGTGGCGGCTTGTCCGATCGCGAAATGGAGTCGCAAGTGCTGGACTCGATGGACATCGAGCGCGAGCGCGGCATCACCATTAAAGCGCAGACTGCGTCGCTGACCTATAAGGCGCGTGATGGTCAGATATATAACCTCAATTTGATCGACACGCCCGGACACGTGGACTTTTCATATGAAGTATCGCGCTCACTGTCAGCTTGCGAGGGCGCGCTGCTGGTGGTCGATGCTTCACAGGGAGTCGAGGCGCAAACGGTTGCCAATTGCTACACCGCGCTGGATTTGGGCGTGGAAGTCGTGCCGGTGTTGAACAAAATCGACCTGCCATCGGCCGATCCCGAAAACGCCATTTCCGAAATTGAAGATGTAATCGGCATCGAGGCCGGCGATGCGGTGCATTGCTCCGCCAAAACGGGATTGGGCGTGCAGGACGTGCTGGAGTCGCTGATTGCCAAAGTTCCCCCGCCGGAAGGGGATGCGGATGCACCCCTGCAGGCACTGATTATTGATTCGTGGTTTGATAACTACGTCGGCGTGGTGATGTTGCTGCGCATCGTCAACGGCACGTTGAAGCCCAAGGACAAAATCCGTTTCATGGCGACCGGCGCACAACATTTGGTCGAGCAAATCGGCGTATTTACCCCGAGATCGCAAGCGCGCGATGTTTTGTCAGCCGGACAGGTGGGCTTCGTCATTTCCGGGATTAAAGAATTAAAAGATGCCAAGGTCGGCGACACCGTGACATCGCTTGCCAAGCCTGCCGGCAGCCCCTTGCCTGGGTTTAAGGAGGTGCAACCGCAAGTCTTCGCCGGATTATTCCCGGTTGAGTCCAACCAATATGATGCGTTACGCGACTCTCTGGAGAAACTCAAACTCAACGATGCCGCTTTGCAGTTTGAACCGGAGGTCTCGCAAGCCTTGGGGTTTGGTTTTCGTTGCGGCTTTCTCGGCTTGTTGCACATGGATATTGTGCAAGAGCGGCTGGAGCGCGAGTTCGATATGGATCTGATTACCACCGCACCGACGGTGATTTATGAGGTGGTACAACGCGACGGCACACTATTGATGGTGGACAATCCGTCAAAGATGCCGGAAGTCTCCAAGATTGAGGAAATACGCGAGCCGATTGTCAATGTGAACCTGTACATGCCGCAGGAATACGTCGGCGCGGTGATTACGCTATGCACGCAAAAGCGCGGCGTGCAAATCGACATGCTTTACCACGGCAAACAGGTTTTATTGAAATACGAAATTCCGATGGCGGAAATCGTGCTGGATTTTTTTGACAAGCTGAAATCGGTATCGCGCGGCTACGCCTCGATGGATTACGAGTTCAAAGAATATCGTCCGGCAGATGTGGTCAAGGTCGATATGCTCATCAACAGCGAGAAAGTCGATGCGCTTTCCATCATCGTACACCGTGACAACAGCCAGTACCGGGGGCGTGAAGTGGCGGCCAAAATGCGCGAACTGATTCCCCGCCAGATGTTTGACGTGGCGATTCAGGCGGCAATTGGTGCCAATATCATCTCCCGTGAAAATGTTAAAGCCTTGCGTAAAAACGTGTTGGCCAAGTGTTACGGCGGAGATATTTCACGCAAGAAAAAATTGCTGGAGAAGCAAAAAGCGGGCAAGCGGCGCATGAAGCAGGTTGGTAGTGTGGAAATTCCGCAAGAGGCATTTTTGGCCATCTTGCGCGTTGAGGACAAGTAAGCCTCTGTTCGCCTGGCGCGACAGAATAAAAGGAAGTGAAATGGATTTTGCTTTAATCATGTTCGTATTGTTGCTGGTAACCGGAGGCATCTGGTTGCTCGATCGTTTCACACTGAAACCCAAGCGCGCTGCAGAAGCCAAAGAACCCTGGTGGGTGGAATACGCTAAAAGCTTCTTCCCGGTGATTCTGGTGGTATTTGTGATTCGTTCGTTTATGGTTGAGCCGTTCAAAATACCGTCCGGTTCGATGATTCCGACATTGCAGGTGGGCGACTTTATTTTGGTGAACAAGTTTACCTACGGCATACGCTTGCCGATTATCAACCGGAAAATCGTGCAGTTGAACAATCCTGAACGTGGCGACGTGATGGTGTTCCATTATCCGGAAAACCCCAGCCAAGACTACATCAAGCGCGTTATCGGACTGCCGGGCGACCTGGTTGAGTACCACAACAAACGTTTGTGGATCAATGGGGTGGAGCAGGAACACATATTCAAAGAGGATTACAACTATGTAGAATCCGGTTTGAATTTCGTTCACACTGAAAAATATGTGGAAGCGTTGGGTAACCGCAGGCATGAAATGCTGGTTAATCCGGAAAGACCCACTTTGCATCTGGATGCGGTGTCCGAATTTAATGGTCGCGAGTACTGCCAATACGCCAATGAGATGGTTCGCTGTAAAATCCCGGCGGGGCATTATTTTATGTTGGGTGACAATCGCGACAATAGCCGCGACAGCCGCTATTGGGGATTTGTACCCGATTATCAGATTGTGGGTAAAGCTTTTTTCATCTGGATGAATTTCTCCGACCTGAAGCGCATAGGCTTGTCGGTTAACTGAGCGAGGAGCAATAAATGAATATAACGGCATTGAAACAGCAGCGGGGTCTGAGCATGAGCGGATTTATGCTCGGTGTTTTTTTCCTGATTTTGGTGACTCTGATTGGCTTGAAGCTGATTCCGGCCTATATGGAAGACGCAAGCATCAAAAATATTTTTGTTGCCGTCGCCACTGACCCGGAGATGCAGCAAGCCAGCGTGAACGACATACAGATCGCATTTGCCAAGCGCGCCCGGATTGATAACATCACCGCAATTAAAATGGATGATGTCGAAATTGAGGATGTTGACGACAAGTTAGTGCTCAGCGCCCATTACACCGTCAAAATACACCTGGGCGGCAACATCAGTCTCTATCTGGAATTTAATCCCAGCAGTGCGCAGTAACTCGTCACGCGACAGCCTTAATCAGGCCTTGGGTTATGTATTCTCGCAACCATCATTACTGCGGCGCGCACTGACCCATCGCAGCTATTCTGCCGAACACAATGAACGCCTTGAGTTTCTTGGCGACAGTCTGCTGGGCTGCGTCATCGCCCAATATCTATACAGCCACTACCCGGAGTTAAGCGAAGGCAAACTATCGCGCCTGCGCTCCAACCTGGTACGCGAAGAAACTCTGGCAACTCTGGCGCAGCAACTGGGTTTGGGCCGCTATCTGCATTTGGGTGAAGGCGAAAAGAAAAGCGGCGGGGCAAACCGCCCCTCCATTCTTGCCGATGCCCTGGAAGCAATATTCGGTGCGGTTTTCCTCGATGGCGGCTTTGTTGCAACCGAGTCCGTGGTGCTGAATTTGTTTATTCCCTATCTGGACAGTGTTGACCTTAAAACACTGGGCAAAGATGCCAAAACACTGTTGCAGGAATATTTGCAGGGCCAGCACATCGCCTTGCCGAACTACAGCGTGATTACCATTGAAGGCGAAGCGCACCGACAGACCTTTCAAGTTGAGTGTGCCGTGCCGCTACTGAAAATCGCCACACGCGGCACCGGCAGCAGCCGCCGCAACGCCGAACAACAAGCCGCACTCGCGGCTTATAAATTGACCCAGAAAAAACCATGACCCAGACCAATTCCCCAGCCGATAGCGGCATGGCGATGCCTTTTCACAGCGGCTATGTCGCCATCGTCGGTCGCCCCAACGTCGGCAAATCCACCCTGCTCAATCATCTCATCGGGCAAAAAGTCAGCATCACCTCGCGCAAGGCGCAGACCACGCGCCACCGCATTAACGGCATCCTCACCGAAGAAAACTCGCAATTCGTATTTGTCGATACGCCGGGTTTTCAGACGCAACACAACAACGCCCTGAATCGCGGCATGAACCGCGTCGTCACCAACAGCCTGCGGGATGTCGATGTCGTCCTGTTGGTGCTGGAAGCGCGTCATTTCGATGAGCGCGATCAAAAGGTGTTGGCATTGCTACCGCAGGACAGACCGGTCATTTTAGTCATCAACAAAGCTGATCTGGTCGAAAACAAAGGCGAGTTACTGCCCTTTATCGAGACGGTTTCCGCCGAACGTGATTTCGCCGCCATCGTTCCGGTGAGCGCGCGGCTGGGCAAGCAACTCGACACCCTGCTGAATGCCATTCGCCCGCATTTGCCGGAATGCGAGCCGATTTATGCCGAGGACGAAATCACCGACCGCAACGAACGCTTCCTTGCCGCCGAAATACTGCGTGAAAAAGTATTCCGCTTCACCGGGGACGAACTGCCTTACTCGGTTAGCGTGGTGATCGAAAAATTCAACCTGGAAGGAAAACTGCGCCGTATCAGTGCCGCCATTCTGGTGGACAAGGACGCGCACAAAGCCATGCTCATCGGCAGAAAAGGGGAGAAGCTCAAAGAAATCGCCACCCAAGCGCGCTTGGACATGGAAAAACTCTTCGACGGCAAAGTCTTTCTCGAAGTCTTCATCAAAGTTCGCAGCGGCTGGGCGGACAGCGCGCAAATGTTGAAATCGCTGGGCTACGAATAAAAGTGCGTATGACTCCCCAGAAATACCACACGAAAAAATTTTGCGTTCGCCTGCTGGCATTGAGTTTGGCGCGGGTTCACAAATAAGTCTGGCTGCGGCCATCGTTGCGCCATGCGGGTGTCTGGATAGGCTGTTGCAACCTTTAAGCTTGCGCCAGAAAATCCGCCCCTTGCGTTATAATCCGCAGCTTCGCTGCATCCATCACCCATTATGAGTAACGAAACCCTGCAAGCCGTGCGCGGCATGAATGACATCCTGCCCGATGAGGCGGATTTATGGCTATGGTTCGAGGCGGTCGTGCGCGACTGGCTGGATGGCTACGGTTATCGCAATATCCGTATGCCATTGCTGGAGCAGACGGCGTTGTTCAAGCGCGCCATCGGTGAGGTGACGGATATTGTCGAGAAGGAGATGTACAGCTTTGAGGACAGCCTGAACGGCGACCAGTTGACGTTACGCCCGGAAGGGACGGCTTCGTGCGTCAGGGCGGTGTTGCAGCACAATTTGCTGTATAACGCGCCGCAGCGTTTGTATTACAGCGGGGCGATGTTTCGCCACGAGCGTCCGCAGAAGGGGCGTTATCGCCAGTTTCATCAGGTGGGGGTCGAGGCACTGGGCTTTGCCGGACCGGATATTGATGTCGAGCAGATTTTGATGTGCGCGCGCTTGTGGAAGAAGTTGGGCTTGGAAGATGTCGCGCTGCAATTGAACACGCTGGGCGATGCGGCGGCGCGACAGCGTCATCGCGCCAAGCTGGTGACTTATTTTGAACAGCATCGGGAAATACTGGATGCGGACGCAGCCCGTCGCTTGCATAGCAATCCCTTGCGTATTCTGGATAGTAAAAATCCGGCAATGCAGGAGTTGATTATCAACGCGCCCAAACTGATGGACGAGTTGGAAGACGATGCCTTGCAACATTTTGCCGCGATTCGGGATGCGCTCAAGCGGCATGGAGTGGCATTTGAGATTAACCCGCGCCTGGTACGCGGTCTGGATTATTACAACCGTACGGTGTTTGAGTGGGTGACCACCAAGCTGGGCGCGCAGGGGACGATTTGCGCGGGAGGTCGTTATGACGGCCTGATCGGTCAGATAGGTGGCAAACCCGCCCCGGCGATGGGTTTTGCCATGGGGATAGAGCGTTTGCTGGCACTGTTGCAGGATGCGGGCAAGATCATGCCGCGTCAGGCGGTGGATGTGTATGTGGTGCATCAGGGCGAACTGTCCAGCCGGTTGGCCAGCCGTGTAGCCGAGCAGTTGCGCGATGCCGGGATGCGGGTGGTGATGCATTGCGGCGGCGGTAGTTTTAAGTCGCAAATGAAAAAGGCGGATGCCAGTGCGGCGCGCATCGCTGTGGTGATTGGCGACGATGAGGCGCAGGCAAATGAAGTGAGCATCAAACCGATGCAGGGGGGCGAGCAACGGCGTGTCAGCGTGACCGCGTTAAACGCCGCAGTAATTGAATTGATAAGGTAGGAGGGCGATATGGCGGCATTGGATTTACAAGAACAGGAACAGTTAGAGGCACTTAAAGATTGGTGGAAAGACAATGGCAACCTCGTGTTGGGTGCGTTACTGGCATTCACCGTGGCGGTCGGCGGCTGGCGCGGCTGGCATTACTATCAAGATCAACAAGCTCGGGCGGCAGTCACGCTGTATGAGCAATTCATCCAGCAGGTGGATAGCCGCGATCCGAAACGCATTAACGATGCCGCGACCGCGATGATGGAAAAGTTTCCGTCTTCTATTTATGCGGCACGCGCGACCTTGATGGCGGCACAAATTAACGCTCCGGGCGGCGATGTGTCGCGTGCCAAAACGCAGTTCCAGTGGGTTATTGACCATGCCGCCGAAGCCAGTCTCAAGGATGTCGCCAGGCTGCATTACGCCACCTTGGAGCTGGATCAGAAAAACTATGCCGGGGCAATCAAGTTGCTGGATGCGCAACATGCCGCACCATTTGACGGCTTGTACGCCGACTTGAAGGGCGATGTGCTCGCCGCCATGGGCAAAACCGAGGAGGCGCGAGCCGCCTATAAATTGGCATACGACAAGGTGAGTGCCGGCAGCATGTATCGCGGCCTGTTGGAAATGAAAATAGACGCGCTGGGAGTGCAACCATGAAAACGAATTCAGGCCTCCGTCTGACAGCATTGGTTTTGCTGCTGATGTTGGGCGGATGCTCGACGGTAAAAGGGTGGTTTGAGCAAAGCGAAGAAAGCAAGGTTGCCAAGCTGACGACGTTTAAGGAGACCGCCAAATTTACCGTGCGCTGGCGTGCCGATTTGGGGGATTCCGGCGGCAATATGCTGCGCCCGGCGGTGTCTGCCGACGCGGTTTACGGCGTTGCGGGCAATGGTGCGTTAACCCGTTTGGATCGGATGAGCGGCAGACAGGTGTGGCGCACCGAGAGTGCTGTTAGCGTCACAGCCGGAGTCGGTCATGGCGAGGGACTGGTACTCATCGGAAGTAACAAGGGCGAGGTGCTGGCTTTTAGCGAGGCGGGCAAGCTCGGTTGGAAAGCCCAAGTTTCCAGCGAAGTGCTGGGAACGCCGCAAGCGGCTAATGGTGTGGTGGTGGTGCGCACCGGCGATGGCAGTATCACAGGATTAAGCGTTGCCGACGGCAGCCGTCTGTGGGTGTATGACCGTGTCACGCCCTCACTGGTGGTGCGCAGTCATGCGGGAGTGCTGATTCAGCGCGATGTGGTTTTCGCCGGATTGTCGGGCGGAAAACTGATTGCCTTATCGCTGAAGGATGGCTCGTTGTTGTGGGAAACCTCGGTGTCACAACCTCGCGGTATTACCGAGCTGGAGCGTATCAGCGACATTACCAGCAACCCGGTGGTGGATGACCAGCAAGTCTGTGCAATCGCCTTTCAGGGGCGGGTTGCCTGCTACGATTTGGCGCAGGGTAACCTGTTGTGGAGCCGCGATATTTCCAGCGATAAGGGCCTGATGCTGTTGCGTAAATATCTCTACCTCAGTGACGACAAAGGCATGGTAATGGCATTGGATAAAACCACGGGCAACACACTTTGGAAAAACGAAAAACTGTTTTTGCGCGATGTCAGCGCGCCTTTTTCACTGGAAACGGGCGTAGTAGCAGGGGACTTTGAAGGCTATCTGCATGGCTTGAACCGTGATGATGGCGATTTTGTCGCGCGCCTGAAACTGGATGACAGCGCGGTGCAAATTGCCCCGATGGCACTGGATGGTGGCGTGCTGGTGCAAACCAAACGTGGCGGGCTGTATTCCGTTTCGCTGCGCTAAAAGGTCGATATGCTGCCTACACTGGTATTGGTTGGTCGCCCCAATGTGGGCAAATCGACTTTATTTAACCGTCTCACACGCAGTCGTGATGCCTTGGTTGCCGATTTGCCCGGACTGACCCGTGATCGCCACTACGGCAAAGGGCGTGTGGGTGAACGCCCTTATCTGGTTGTGGATACCGGCGGACTGGAGCCGGTTGCCAAGGACGGCATCATGTACGAAATGGCGCGGCAAAGCCGTCAAGCGGTGGACGAGGCGGATGTGGTGTTGTTTCTGGTCGATGGCAGGGCAGGGTGTACCCCGCACGATGCGATTATCGCCGGACAACTGCGCAAAACCGGCAAGCCGATTCTGTTGCTGGTCAATAAAACCGAGGGGATGCAACGCACCAGAGTCACAGCCGATTTTTTTGAGCTGGGACTGGGGAATCCATTGCCGATTTCCTCGGCGCACGGCGACAATATCAACGAGGTGGTCGAGATTGCGCTGGAAAGTTTCCCGCCGGAAGAGACCGAAGAGTCCACCGATGCCCAATTCCCCAAAATAGCGATTGTGGGTCGCCCCAACGTGGGCAAATCGACGCTGGTGAATGCCATTCTCGGGGAGCAGCGGGTAATTGCATTCGATCAACCCGGCACCACACGGGACAGCATCTACATTGATTTCGAGCGTGGCGAGCAACGCTACACCATCATCGACACCGCCGGGGTGCGGCGGCGCGGCAAAGTTGATGAGGCGATTGAGAAATTTTCGGTGATTAAAACCATGCAGGCGATAGAAGATGCCAATGTCGTGGTACTGGTTGTCGATGCCCGCGACCAAATCACCGAGCAGGATGCGCATGTGGCGGATTTTGTATTGCAGGCGGGGCGCGCCCTGGTGCTGGCGGTGAATAAATGGGATGGTTTGGATGACTACCAGCGCGACCGCGTTAAAAACGATCTCGAACGCAAACTGCACTTTTTGGGATTCGCCAAACGGCACTTCATCTCAGCGCTCAACGGTAACGGCGTGGTTGCTGTTTTGAAGTCGGTGGATGAGGCTTTCGCTGCGGCAATGGCAAAGCTCTCCACACCAAAACTGACACGTGCCCTGATTGCCGCATTGGAAAAACAGCAACCGCCGCGCGGCTCGCGCTTCCGCCCGAAAATGCGTTACGCCCATCAGGGAGGCAGTAACCCGCCGCTCATCGTGATTCACGGTAGCGGTCTGGATGATGTTCCCGAGAGTTACACCCGGTATCTGGAGCGCACTTTCTGCGAGGTTTTCAAATTGCAGGGCACACCGATGAAAATTCAGTATAACTCCAGCAAGAACCCCTTCGAAGGTAAAAAGCCCAGAGAATTGACTGAGGCGGAGCAGCGCCGCGCCCATCGCGCCAGGATACGGGGTCGCAAACTATATGGTTAAGAAGCACTAAGGTCTTTTATGTGTCCCGTACTGAGTAAATCACAGCATCACCACGGGCAAGCATACCCTCGGCACTTTACCAAAATGCCATTGAGCCAGCGGTTCGCCGCCTTGGCACTGGTATTTGCGGTACATATGCTTGCCTTGATGTTGTGGCTGATTCAGCCGGATCGGGAAATGCAGCCCCATCAACCCGCACCGCTGTATGTCACACTACAAACAGAAATGGCACGTCCCCAAGCCGAACAACCGTTACTCCATCATCAACATCAGCCGTCCGGAAAAGTTGCTCCCCGGCCACAGCCTCAAGTCCAAGATGTGCCGGTGATACCGTTGCCACCCATTCCAGTATCGTTAACCAGTGATGTTGGGATGCCAACGAAGGTCACGCCTGTAACCATGACATCCACTATGTCAAGTGCCTCCCAGAGCGCACTCAATGAAACCGCGCCAGCAGCAGAAAGCCCCCCCAACTACCAGGCAGCCTATCTGAAAAACTCTCCGCCCGAATACCCAAATGTCGCCAGACGGATGGGATGGCAGGGGAAAGTGACACTGGATGTCGAAGTATTGGTGAACGGAACGACAGGAACAATCAAGATACTTCATGGCAGTGGTTACCCGGTATTGGATAAGGCTGCGGTAAATGCCGTCAAAAATTGGTATTTCGTACCCGCACTGCGCGCAGGAAAAAATTCAGTAGAGAACGTGCTAGTGCCGGTTAATTTTCGGTTGCAGGACAATTAAGTCGTGGTTGCCACCTCGATTATCAAACTCACTCGAGAGAAGCTGTACCAGTGAAAAGCAGAGCTCCGTAAAAGACCATGCGAGCCGAAACCATACCGCGAACCGTTCCGCCTTGGCTTATCCTGAGTGACGCATAATGTATATTATGTCAAACTATTTGGCGCCGACTTATTCAGAAAGTGGTAAAGGCTGTTTGTATGTAAGCGGACACATGGTTTGAAATATTTTGCAAATCATGTGTCCCTAGTCTCAATAAATTTGCGCGCCTTTTGGCACAAAACACAAAAGCCGGGAATAACCCCGGCCTTTGCTTCACCTGTTGCGCCGCCGGGTTTATTCGGTGGTAGTTAGAAACAGGCCGCCTATGCGTGCCATATTGCGGGCGCATTCGGGGTTATGGCGCGCCTCTCATCCCGATTGCATAGCCCTAAGCGGTTTTTTGCTATACTGCGCATGTCGCGGGCGGTAGTTTCCTAGGGAAAGGTTGTGGCGGCAACGTCGCATGATCCAAGTTCGAGTCTTGGCACCGCCACCCGCAAGAAACTACCCTTTTATTCTGCAAAGCCACAAACCCCGCTCTACCCTTACTCCACAAATGATCGCATCATTTTCCAGCACTAGCTCGGCGTACATGCGCTTGAGGCTGGCGTTCTCTGCTTCCAGTTCCTTAACCCGCTTCAGCTCCGACACGTCCAGCCCGCCATACTTGGCTTTCCATTTGTAATAAGTAGCCGAGCTGATACCGTGCCGACGCCAGACCTCGTTGACCGGAACCACGGCATCCGACTCCTTCAGAATCGCGACAACTTGCGACTCTGTAAACCGTGACTTCTTCATACGAGCCTCCTTGCAGTATCCTGCCAGAAAGTTCTACTTCTCGGGTGCCTACAATTTGGGGAAGCTTACGGTCCTTCTGCTCGGTTTTATCGGCGCGAATTTCAGCCAAGCACCGGATAGTTACTAAATAATTTACTTTAGGTTGATTGTGTACTGCAATGTTTATATTTTATATATTGCTTAGGATCTGTCGGAATTCAGGGTGATTTCACCTAGCCTGTTGGTGTGGCTTTCTGATAGTTGATTCCATTGAAAGCGCCATTCCCAATTGCCTTCGGCCTGCCCCGGGAAGTTCATTCGCTGATCACTACCCAGACCCATAATGTCTTGCAGCGGAAAAATGACGGTATTGGCCAGCGAATCAGCCAAGGATCGCATCATATCCCAATGAATTTCCTTTCCGTCGCTGCTTAGGTAGCGGCGGGCAAAGTCTTGTTCGCGCTCGGACAATTTGTGCCACCACCCTACTGTGGTGTCATTATCGTGTGTGCCGGTATAGGCAACGGTATTGGCAATGTAGTGATGCGGCAGAAAGTAATTGCTCTCATCTTCGGAAAAAGCAAATTGCAGAATACGCATACCGCTGAGGCCAAACTGATCCCGCAAGTCAACCACGTCTTGGGTGATGACGCCAAGGTCTTCGGCAATGATAGGCAATTGCGGGAATTCACGCCGGAACGCTTCGAACAGGTCGGCTCCCGGTCCCGCAACCCATTTTCCGTGCATGGCGGTCGGCTCATGCGCCGGAATTTCCCAATATCCGGCAAATCCGCGGAAATGATCAATGCGCACCAAGTCGAAGAAATATAGTGCATGGCGCAAGCGCGCTATCCACCATTGATAGCCGCTTTTCCGGTGATTCTCCCAGCGATAGATGGGATTGCCCCATCTCTGCCCAGTCTCACTGAAATAATCCGGCGGTACGCCCGCCACGACGGTGGGGTTGCCTGTGTCGTCAAGCTCAAACAGGGTTTGGTTAGCCCAGACATCGGCACTTTGATAAGCCACAAATATCGGCACATCGCCTATCAGCTGTACATCGTTTGCGTTGGCATATTCTTTCAGGCGCAACCACTGACGGGCAAAGCACCATTGGCAAAACTTCCAGAAACTGATTTCTTCTGCTTGTTCGGCACAAATTTTCGTCAGTGCATCAGCATCTCTGTTCAGCAGTGTTGTCGGCCATTGATTCCAGCTGCGCCACTGCTCTTGCCTGGCGATGGTCATAAATAAGGCATAGTCGTCTAGCCAAGCATGTTCAGCACGACAAAACGCGTCATATGCAACACGCATTTCAGTGTGTTCGCCGTTAAAAAATGTTGCGGACGCACGTCGCAATCTCTCCATCTTGAATAATTTTACAGATGAATAATCAACAAATTGAGAATTAAACTTCAAGTTTGTAATTAGGTCGGTCGAGCTAAGCCAAGCGTGCTCTGCCAGCTCGCAAAGGTCGATCAGCAGGATGCTGCCCGCAAATGCCGAGCTGCTCATGTAAGGGGAGTTGCCCGGCCCGATCTCACCCAAGGGCAAAACCTGCCAATAACGTTGTTGGGCACTTTTCAACCAATCGACAAACCGGTAGGCATCGACACCAAAGTCGCCGATACCAAACGCCCCCGGCAACGAAGTGGGATGTAACAGAATGCCGCTGGCGCGTCCGCTAATCATCGGCGGCTATTCGCTGGCACGACGCATCGCCCCATTGTGCTGATGGGCACTGCTGCCCTGGCTGATCGGCTCGGACAAATTGTGCGGCGCGGGCAACTTTAGTAACCGGTATAACTCGCGCAAATTATGGCGGAACAAGCGATCAAAACTGGCAACCGCATTGGCCGAGTTGTAGTCGCCGAACCACCAAAACCAGTCGGAACTCTCGCATGAACACAACTGTTCTTCGGCAGCGGCTTGTTCAGCCTTGCTCAGGTTGCCGCTTGCCATCACGGTGTCGTAACTCTGCTTGGCGATACAGAGCAAATCCCAAGCGCGGTTTTTGTCTTTGGAGCCTATCCAAGTTGCAAAATTGCCATATACCCAACTTCCCGAGACGAGCTTGGGCAAGACTTTTGGCACATCAGTAAGATGATTCAGATGATCCTGATAGGTGGTGGTATGGATATGCAGATGGTTCTCCAGCTCGCTATACAAGTCATCCAGGAAGTAATAACCGTTATAGGGATAGTGTTCCCAGGCATTTTCGCCGTCGAGAATAACGCTGACGATCGCCGCTTCATGATCGGAGCTGTGGGTGGCAATATCGTTAATTTGTGCGACAAAATGCTTGGCCGCATCCCGTCCATTCCAGCGTGAATACTCAAAACCAATCAGGTCTGACAGGTGGTCGTCGCGGAAAAAACACTTTAGCTTACCTTTGCCTTTATCGAAAAGATAAGGGTGATACAGGTATTGCATCGGCGCACCCGGGTCTTGTTGGGCGTGCTTCAGGCTGTTAACTAAAACCGTTTGGCCGCTGGCAATCCAACGACACCCTTCTGCGGCGATGACCCCGAGGGTGTCATCCGAGATGGAGCCTTCGGCAGGCCAGATACCTGCGGGTGTCTCGCCAAATCTCAGCGTGTGGCTCTTTTTTGCCTTGCGCACGTGTTTGGCAACACGCTCCGCGCCGCCCGGATACTTTTCCACTTGTGGTAACGGTGCATCCGGCATTGCCTCTTGGGCACTTTTGAGGTCGATGAGCAGCGGTGCCAGGGGATGGTAATGCGGGGTGGTCGATATTTCGATTTGCCCGGTTTCCGCCAACTTGCGATAGCGCGGGATAATACCGCTCACCAACTGGCCGATTAACACCAGCAACTGTTGGCGATCCTGATTGGTAAAGCCCTCCCCTTTGGACATCAACGCTTTTACCAGCGGTTCGCCCCGGTGTACGCTCTCGCCGCACCAGGCGAGGTGATACCAAGTCAGCACATCGGACAGATATTGTCCGGAAAGATAGGCGAGCGCATTCGCATTCTCACCCTGCAACAACTCAAACATTTGCAGTAAACGCTTGTAGGGGGGGTAGGGGTCTATCATTTGCGTGTGATTGCTGCGGAAGCAGCTATCGAATGCCAATTGGCGCTCTTCCCCGGACAGGTTGTCGATATCCGAGTGCGCCAATAATCGCAACAATGGGTCACGCAGTTTGCCGCTGGCGAATTGATCGCGGTAATCCTCCAGTTGATCGAGCAGAATGGGTACAAAATTGACTACCGCGTGTATCTTGGGATGCTGCTCCAAGTGGTAGGCCATGTCGGTGTAATCTTTGATGGCATGGAGGTAAGTCCACGGCAACAAGAAATCGCCGCTGGCGTAATCGCGATAATCCGGCTGATGCATATGCCAGAGAAATACAAGGTCTAGGGATTTATTCATAGAAAACTAAAGCGCCGTCATTCACGACGGCGCATCTCAAAGTGAGTTGTGGATTAACGAATACTGTGAACTTTTTGTCCCAGCATGTCAGGCGTAATCAGCGTAATACCGTTGGGGCTGACATGAAATCTTTTACGGTCTTCTTCGGGATTTAGCCCCGCCTGCAAACCATCCGGCAGCGTGCAATTTTTGTCCACAATGGTGCGTTTCAAAATGACGTTGTTGCCGACATCCACGTTGGGGAGCAACACCGAATCCTCGATATTGCAATAACTATTTACCCGCACATCGGAAAACAACACCGCACGCCGTATCGTAGAGCCGCTGACTATGCATCCGCCGGAAATCAGGGAATCGACCGCCATACCGCGCCGCCCGTCCTCATCGAACACAAACTTTGCCGGCGGCAACTGCGCCTGATTGGTCCAGATGGGCCACACCTGATCGTACATATTTAGGTCGGGCAGCACTTTGGTCAGCTCCATATTCGCCTCCCAGTAAGAATCAATTGTTCCCACATCGCGCCAATACGGAGCCTGGTCCGCACCCTGCCCCACACAGCTTTGCTCAAAACTCTGCGCAAAGACGCGATATTTTTCGACCATATGCGGAATCAAGTCCTTGCCAAAATCATGGCTGGATTTTGGTTCATCGGCATCGCGTATCAGCTGTTCAAATAAAAATTGCGTGTTAAAAACATAAATCCCCATACTCGCCAAAGATTTTTCCGGGTTACCGGGTATATGGGCGGGATTGTCCGGTTTCTCGGCGAATTCGACGACGCGTCCTTCCTCGTTGGTTGCCATGACACCAAATGCTTTGGCATCTTCAAGCGGCACCTCCAGGCAGGCCACGGTCATGTCGGCTTTGTTGTCCACATGAAAGGCAAGCAATTTGCCGTAATCCATCTTGTAAATATGGTCGCCAGCCAGCACTAAAACAAAGTCCGGATTGGTGTCACGAATGATGTCCAAGTTCTGAAACACCGCGTCGGCCGTACCTTGATACCACTGATCTTCACTGATACGTTGCTGTGCGGGCAACAAATCCACAAATTCACCGAACTGGCCATTCAAGAAAGACCAGCCGCGCTGAATGTGTTGAATCAGACTGTGCGACTTGTATTGTGTAGCCACACCAATACGACGAATGCCGGAATTGACACAATTGGACAGTACAAAATCAATAATGCGGAACTTGCCGCCGAATGGCACACTGGGCTTGGCGCGCCAATCGGTCAACTGATGCAAGCGACTGCCCCGTCCGCCCGCCAGTACCATGGCATAGGTATTTTTGGTAAGGCGGCTCACAAATCGCGGAGCAGGTTCCCCCGAGGAGGTTTGATATTTTTTGTGTAGGTAATCCAACTCGCTTTTCATCATCGCTCCCCTTAATTGCCGCATTTCAGAGGGACATTATCGTTTACAATGCCCCTCTAGGACAAGAAAAATAAGGGATTTAAGGTGAAAACGCTGATCGACTCACTGTTGCACGCTCGTTTGTATGACCCGTTTCAACTACTTGGACTGCATCGGCAAGATGATCAGTGGACGATACGAATCTATGACCCTTACGCGACCTCCGCCGACCTCATTCTGGGCACCGACTTTATCCCGCTCAAACGTACTCACCCCGCCGGAATTTTCGAATGGACCGGCGCGAAAAAACCGCCCTCTCCCTATCGGGTGCGTATGCACTATGGCAACGCAACGCACAACAGTTACGACCCTTACCAATTTCCCCCGCAACTATCCCAACAGGATTTGCACTTGTTCAGCGAAGGAAAATTGCACCAGGGTTATCGGACGCTGGGATCGCACCCGGTAGAGGTTGAGGGCATCAAAGGTGTGCGTTTTGCCGTTTGGGCACCGAATGCCGAACGCGTCAGCGTAGTCGGTGAATTCAACAATTGGGACGGTCGTTTGCACCCCATGCGCTCCCATGGCGGCAGCGGAGTGTGGGAACTATTCCTGCCGGAAATCGCGGCACATAAGCTCTATCGCTACGAAATCCGCAACCGTGCCACGGGTGAAATACTCACGAAAACCGATCCCTATGCGCAAGGCTATGAGCTGCGTCCCGGCACCGCCGCGCTCACCACACCAAATCACACCCACCGCTGGCAAGATGCCGATTGGATGGCGCAGCGCGCCCAGTGGGACTGGCTGCACGGCGCAATCAACATTTACGAGGTACATGCGGGATCGTGGAAACGCCACCCCGATGGACGTTTTTATACCTATGCAGAACTCGCCAGCGACCTGGTTCCTTACGTCAAGGGCATGGGTTATACGCACATTGAGTTGATGCCCGTCTCGGAACATCCGCTGGATGAATCCTGGGGTTACCAATGCACGGGGTATTTCGCACCCACCAGCCGCTTCGGCTCGCCCGACGAATTGCGCCACTTGATTGACACCTGCCATCAGGCCGGTATCGGCGTAATTCTCGATTGGGTACCCGCGCACTTCCCGCAGGATAGCTGGGCACTGGCTCGTTTCGACGGCACTGCACTGTATGAGCATGAAGACCCCCGCCTCGGCTTCCATCAGGACTGGGGCACACACATCTTTAACTTCGGACGCAACGAGGTAAAAAGTTTTTTGATGTCCAGTGCGCACTACTGGCTGTCTGAATTCCACTTCGATGGGCTGCGCGTCGATGCGGTCGCCTCGATGCTATATCTGGATTATTCGCGTAAAGCGGGCGAATGGATACCGAACAAATACGGCGGGCGCGAAAATCTGGAAGCCGTCGATTTTCTGCGCGAAATGAACATCATGGTGCATGACAAATTCCCCGGTGCGCTCACCTTCGCCGAAGAATCCACCGCCTGGCCGGGTGTTTCCCGCCCGGTTTATCTCGGCGGACTGGGTTTCTCGGTCAAGTGGAACATGGGCTGGATGAATGACACCCTGAGCTATTTCCACCGTGATCCGGTACACCGTCGTTACCACCATAACCAACTGACTTTCGGGCAAATTTACGCCTACAGCGAAAACTTCGTGATGCCGTTCTCGCACGATGAAGTGGTGCACGGCAAAGGTTCGCTACTCTCAAAAATGCCCGGCGATGCCTGGCAAAAATTTGCCAACCTGCGCCTGCTACTCACCTATCAGATGACCAGCCCGGGTAAAAAGCTCAATTTCATGGGCAATGAAATCGCCCAAGGGCGCGAATGGCAATCCAAGTGGGAGTTGGAGTGGTGGCAATTGAGTGAAGCGTTACATCGCGGCGTACAAAACCTGACGCATGATTTGAACCAGTTGTACCGCAAACTGCCCGCACTGCACGAGTTGGATTTTCAACCGGAAGGTTTTGCCTGGATAGACTGCAACGATGCGGAGCACTCGGTATTGTCCTATCAACGTTGCGCCCGTAACGGTAGCAGCACCATCATCTCGTTGAATTTGACTCCGGTGCCGCGCCGGAACTATCGCATCGGTTTACCCGCCAATACACAGTACCGCGAAGTGCTGAACAGCGATTCCGAATATTACGCGGGCAGCAATATCGGCAATGCCGGACTGATTCAAGCCGAAGCCGTGCCGTGGATGGGGCTGCCCTACTCCGCCGTTATTTCTCTGCCGCCGCTGGCTGGCGTAATACTTGTTCCACAGGACTAAATCACAAGCAAATACACGTTTATCGACATGCCAAAACTCACCGAATCTCCAGCCTGGCTCGCACTCAAATCACACCACGAGATCGTCAAAACGACAGAAATGCGCGACCTGTTTCAAGCCGATTCGGGACGCTTCGGGCGTTTCTCGGTACGGCTTGACAGCTTGTTATTCGACTATTCCAAGAATCGCATTACCGATGAGACTGTCCGGCTGTTGATTGCACTGGCAGAGCAGTCCGGCTTGGCAAACAGTCGGGCACGCCTGTTTGCCGGTGACAAAATCAACAACACCGAGCAGCGTGCCGCGCTACACACTGCGCTACGCAATCGTTCTGAACAGCCGGCGTATGTGGACGGCAAAGATGTCATGCCCGGGGTGCGCCGCGTGCTGGCGTTGATGCGCAACTTTTCTACAGCCGTGCGTAACGGCAAACATCGCGGACACACCGGCAAACAGATTAGCGACATCGTCAACATCGGCATCGGCGGATCCGACCTCGGCCCACTGATGGTGTGCGAAGCACTCAAGCCTTACGCCTGCGCCGGGTTTGCCGAAGAGGGATGCGCGCCGCTGCGCGCGCATTTCGTTTCCAATGTGGACGGTACCCATCTTGCCGAAACCCTGAAAAAGCTAAACGCCGAAACCACGCTGTTCATTGTCAGCTCCAAAACATTCACCACGCAGGAGACGCTCACCAATGCGCGCTCGGCACGTGCCTGGTTGGTGGAAAAACTGGGGAACGAACAGGCTGTGGCAAAACATTTCGCCGCTGTCTCCACCAACCTCAAGGCGACCGGCGAATTCGGCATTAATCCGGACAATGTGTTCGAGTTCTGGGATTGGGTCGGCGGACGTTATTCACTATGGTCGGCAATCGGCCTGCCGATTGCCCTATACCTCGGTATGGATAAATTCGAGGAATTGCTGGGCGGCGCATATGCGATGGACAAGCACTTCCGCGATGCACCGTTGGACAAAAACATCCCCGTACTGATGGGGCTGCTCGGCATCTGGTATGGCAACTTCTTTGGCGCGGGCTCGAATGCCGTATTTCCTTACGATCAATACCTGCACCGCTTCCCCGCTTACCTGCAACAACTGGACATGGAGAGCAACGGCAAAGGTGTGGATCGCGATGGCAACCCGGTGGATTACGACACCGGCATGGTGGTATGGGGCGAACCCGGCACCAACGGGCAGCATGCCTTCTATCAACTTATCCATCAGGGCACGCGCCTGATTCCGGCGGACTTCCTCGCACCGTTGCGCAGCCAAAATCCCGGCGGCGACCATCACGCCATTCTGCTTGCCAACTGCTTCGCCCAGACCGAGGCACTGATGCTCGGCAAAACAGCACCGGAAGCGCGTAGCGAACTCGAAGCACAAGGCTTGAGCGGTACCGCACTTGCCGCATTGCTGCCGCACAAAATATTCCCCGGCAACAAACCGACCAACACCCTATTGTTCGAACAACTCGACCCGCACACACTGGGGATGCTCATCGCGCTGTATGAACATAAAGTATTCGTGCAAAGCGTGGTGTGGAATATCAACCCCTTCGACCAATGGGGGGTGGAATTGGGCAAGCAACTGGCGGGTAAAATTCTCCCGGAACTCCAAAATACAACGGCGACCTCAACGCACGATAGCTCGACCAGCGGACTAATTGGACACTACCAATTAGCGCGTTACAAAAGGAAGGAAAAATGAATGTAACAAATTTGGCGCGAATGCTCTTTGCGGAACAGACATTCATAATTAACATTCTTGATGTCGGGGCAATCGGCCTCGAAGAAGAACGCCCACCTTATGACACCCTGGTAAAATCTGGATATGCGCGAATAGTTGGATTTGAGCCGAATGTGGCTGGCTGCGAAGAACTTAACCAAAAATATGGCGATCCACACCTGTTTTTGCCACACTTTTTAGGTAATGGTGAGAAAGCAACTTTTTACGAAACAAACTGGGCTCCTACCGGATCCTTGTATAAGCCGAATAAACCATTGCAGGAGAAATTCCGAAATCTGCATGAGCTGTGCACATTGGTAGCTGAACATCAAGTTGAAACCAGCCGCCTCGATGATTTACCGGAGGTGGGAGATATTGATTTTGTCAAAATTGACATCCAAGGTGCCGAATTGTCAGTATTCCAGTCTGGTGAACGAGTGATGCGCAACGCGGTGTTGGTGCAGACGGAAGTGGAATTCGTAGAGCTTTATGAGAATCAACCATTGTTTGCAGATATTGACCCATTATTACGCTCCTATGGTTACCAGTTCCACACCTTTCTCGGAGCGGGAGGTCGCTGTTTCAAGCCGATGTTAATTAGCAACGATGCTAACAAGCCGCTGAGACAAATGCTGTGGTCAGATGCAATCTATGTCAAAAACTGGCTGCAATTCGATGCGCTAACCCTGAATAAGCTGAAAAAACTCGCTTTGTTGCTACATGAAGTGGTGGCTTCATACGATTTATGCCATGTCGTGCTGAGTGAAATTGATAGCCGTTCGGCGACTGATTATGCTGCCCAATATTTAGCGTCTGTGATGTCATCACCGCAACGGCGATAAAGACTATTGCCTCCTTAAGAAGCTTATAGAGCCGGCACTATAACAATGCGGACTCCTGCATCAGTGCAATCTGTTCACGCAATTCGAGGATTCGATCCTGCCAGTAATGTTGTGTGTTAAACCACGGGAACGCTTGTTTGAAGGCGGGATCCTGCCAGCGTTGCGCCAACCAGGCGGAGTAGTGGATCAAACGTAATGTGCGCAGGGCTTCGATCAAGTGCGTCTCGCGCGGGTTGAAATCGTGAAAGTCTTCATAACCCGCCAGCACATCGCCCATCTGCCGTATTCTGTCGGCACGATCTCCCGACAGCAGCATCCACAAGTCCTGCACCGCCGCGCCCATGCGGCTATCGTCGAAATCGACGAAATGCGGACCGGCATCGGTCCACAGCACATTACCGGCGTGGCAGTCGCCATGCAGGCGCAATTGCTGCACCTTGCCCGCCCGTTCAAAGCTGTGACGCACGTTGTCCAATGCCTGATCCACCACGCTGGTGTAGGCGACGAGCAGATCGGGCGGAATAAAGTCGTGTGCCAGCAGATAGTCGCGCGCTGCCACTCCAAAAGTGGCCACATCCAAGGTGGGACGATGCTGAAAAGACCGGAGTATGCCAACGGCATGGATACGCCCCAGAAAGCGTCCCATCCATATCAGTGTATCGCGCTTATCCAACTCGGGCGCACGTCCGCCGTGTTTTGCAAAAACCGCAAAGCGGAAGCCAGAAAATTGGTGCAGCGTATTGTTATTCAGCGACATCGCCGCCACTACGGGAATTTCTCGCTCGACTAACTCTGCAACAAATTCGTGCTCCTCAAGAATCGCCTCGTCCGTCCAGCGCGCCGGGCGGTAGAATTTGACCACCAGCGGCGCGCCGTCTTCAATTCCCACTTGGTAAACACGATTTTCGTAGCTATTGAGTGCCAGCAAGCGTCCATCGCTGCGCAAGCCGAGCCCCTCCAACGCATTCAGTACGCAATCCGGTGTGAGCGCGGTATAAGGATGATCCGGTATGTTATTCATGCCAGGCAAGGATGGATGTTCAAACGGACTGGCAACAATGCCGGGGGGATTACCCAGCATTTCTTACACGTTACCACCAGTAACGAAGCTAAGCTTAATGTTTAGTGGCAATGCCCAAATCGGCGGGTTTTGTCTCTTTGGCAATTTCAGCCACAACCGGCGGGGCTTCGTCCAAAGGTTCCGGCTTGCGCTCCAGAGCGAGTTCCAGCACCTGATCTATCCATTTAACCGGGTGAATATCCAGCTTGTTTTTGATGTTATCGGGGATTTCTGCCAGATCTTTGGTGTTCTCTTCGGGAATCAATACGATCTTGATGCCGCCGCGTTGCGCCGCGAGCAATTTTTCTTTCAATCCGCCGATAGGCAAAACTTCGCCGCGCAGAGTGATCTCCCCTGTCATGGCGACATCGGCCCGAACGGGAATACCGGTTAACGCGGAAACCAGTGAGGTACACATGCCGACACCCGCGCTTGGGCCATCTTTGGGGATAGCACCTTCAGGCAAGTGGATGTGCAGGTCTTTCTTCTGGTAAAACTCTTCATCTATACCCAGGCGTTTGGCACGACTGCGCACCACGCTGAGTGCCGCTTGGATGGATTCCTGCATGACTTCACCGAGTTTGCCGGTGGTGGTGGTTTTACCTTTACCGGGTAATACGGTCGCTTCGATGGTGAGCAGTTCCCCGCCCACTTCCGTCCAGGCCAGTCCGGTCACTTGACCAATCTGATTATTCTTTTCGGCAACACCGAACGAGTAACGGCGCACCCCCAAGTATTTGTTCAGATTGCGAGAGTTAACAACAACTTTGCTGTTGCGTTCTTTCAATGCCAGCGACTTCACCACTTTGCGGCATATCTTGGAAATCTCGCGTTCCAGACCACGCACCCCGGCTTCGCGCACGTAGTAACGCACGATGTCGCGCAAGGCACTGTCGGAGATGTTGATTTCCTCTGCTTTTAAGCCGTTGTTCTTGAGTGCTTTGGGCACCAGATAGCGGGTGGCAATGTTGATTTTCTCGTCTTCCATGTAGCTGGAAACATGAATAATTTCCATGCGATCCAGCAAGGCATCCGGGATATTCAGGGTGTTTGCGGTTGCCACGAACATCACGTCCGAAAGGTCGTATTCCACCTCAACGTAGTGATCGACAAAAGTGCTGTTCTGCTCCGGGTCAAGCACCTCCAGCAAGGCGGATGAGGGGTCGCCGCGCATGTCCATGCCCATTTTGTCCACCTCGTCCAGCAGGAACAAAGGGTTCTTTACCGCCACCTTGCTCATGTTTTGCAATATCTTGCCGGGCAATGAGCCAATATAGGTGCGGCGATGACCGCGAATTTCGGATTCGTCGCGCACCCCGCCCAAAGACATCCGCACAAATTTGCGATTGGTCGCACGGGCAATGGATTGCCCCAGCGAGGTTTTGCCGACTCCGGGCGGCCCCACCAGACACAAAATCGGCGCCTTGAGTTTATCCACACGCTGCTGCACGGCAAGATATTCCAGGATGCGTTCCTTCACCTTGTCCAGACCGAAATGATCCTCTTCCAGCACGTTGCCAGCCTGTTTTAGGTCGGCACTGATTTTGGTTTTTTTCTTCCAGGGCAACCCCACCAGCACGTCGATGTAATTGCGCACCACGGTTGCCTCGGCAGACATTGGCGACATCAGGCGCAGTTTTTTTAATTCGGCTTCGGCCTTGGTGCGCGCCTCTTTGGGCATGCGGGCGGCTTTGATTTTTTTCTCGACTTCGTCAAGATCCGCGCCCTCTTCGCCTTCGCCCAATTCTTTTTGAATCGCTTTGACTTGCTCGTTCAGATAATACTCGCGCTGGCTTTTTTCCATCTGGCGCTTCACCCGTCCGCGAATACGCTTTTCGACTTGCAGAATGTCGATTTCCGCCTCCAGCAGCCCAAGCAGATGCTCCAAACGCTTGCGGATGCCGAACACCTCCAGCACCTCCTGCTTTTGCTCCAATTTGAGCGGCAAGTGTGCGGCAATGGCATCCACCAGACGCGCCGCATCATCTATACCCGCCAGGGAGGTCAGCACTTCCGGCGGAATTTTCTTGTTGAGCTTCACGTATTGGTCAAATTGCGCAATCAGGGCGCGGCGCATCGCCTCGGACTCGCTGTCGATACTGTCTTCATCCGGCATGGTGCGCACCTGGGCGGCGAAATGTTCGCCGGTATCGACCACTTGCAACACCTTGACGCGCTGCATTCCCTCCACCAGCACTTTGACCGTACCGTCGGGCAATTTGAGCATTTGCAGAATATTGGCGATGCTGCCGATGGCATATAGATCATCGGTGCCGGGCTCATCTTTGGAGGCGGATTTTTGCGCGACCAGCACAATACCTTTGTTGGCTTCCATCGCGGTTTCCAGTGCCTTGATGGATTTGGCACGACCGACAAACAGCGGAATCACCATGTGCGGGAACACCACCACATCGCGCAACGGCAGCAAAGGGCGCAGGTCGGTCAAATTAACGCTGGAAATATTTTGTTCAGTCATGGCGGCAACCTATTTATCAATCAGGTGGGTAGGTGGGGACACGTCTAAACAAATTCAAGGGTATCCCCAAACCGGCTGGCACTTGGCTGTGTTAGCCAATAATCAAGCTGCCTTGTGTTTATCGCTATAAACAATAATGGGTTTAATTGCCCCTTCGGTATCCGTGTCGCCCAAAACAACTTTACTGACATTTTGCATTGAGGGTAACTCAAACATGGTGTCCAGCAGCGCGTTTTCCAGTATCGAACGCAGGCCGCGCGCGCCGGTATTGCGTACCAACGCCTTGCGGGTGACCGCCAATAACGCCTCCGGGCGGAATTCCAGTTCGACATTTTCCATTGAAAACAGCTTCTGATATTGCTTGGTTAAAGCATTTTTGGGCTCAGTCAGGATTTGTACCAAAGAATGCTCATCCAATTCTTCCAATGTCGCCACCAGCGGCAAACGACCAACGAATTCCGGGATCAGGCCGAACTTGATTAAATCTTCCGGCTCAACGTCGCGCAGCGTTTCACCGGTTTTACGCTCATCCTTGCGTTGAATCGACGCACCGAAACCAATGCTGGCTTTGGAAGAGCGGTTACGAATGACTTTTTCCAAACCATCAAAAGCTCCCCCGCAAATAAACAGGATGCTGGTGGTATCAACCTGCAAAAAGTCGGTATTCGGGTGCTTGCGTCCGCCCTGTGGGGGAATGGAGGCTTGTGTCCCTTCAATTAGCTTGAGTAGTGCCTGCTGCACCCCCTCGCCGGACACATCGCGGGTAATCGAAGGGTTGTCGGATTTGCGCGAAATTTTATCAATTTCATCAATATAGACAATGCCGCGTTGCGCCTTTTCAACATTATAATCACAAGCTTGCAGCAACTTTTGAATAATATTTTCAACATCTTCGCCGACGTAGCCTGCTTCGGTCAACGTGGTCGCATCGGCCATCACAAAGGGTACGTCCAACAAGCGCGCCAAGGTTTGCGCCAACAAAGTTTTGCCGGATCCGGTGGGGCCAATCAACAGGATATTGCTCTTGGCTAATTCAACACCGTCCTTATTGCTGCTATTGAGACGTTTGTAATGGTTGTACACCGCCACCGACAATACCCGCTTGGCTTGTTCTTGACCGATCACATACTCGTTCAGCGCATCATAAATTTCCTGCGGTTTGGGCAAGCCGGATTTGTCATCCGATCCGGTTTTTTCCTCTTCATTCATGATGTTGTTGCACAGGGTAATGCACTCATCACAAACGAATACCGACGGTCCGGCAACCAGTTTACGCACTTCGTTCTGACTCTTGCCGCAGAACGAGCAGTACAACAGCTTCTCGCCTGATTTTTTATCGTTCGCCATTGCTACGCACCTTTGTCATGATGTAACTAGACTCGTTTTTCCAGCACTTGATCGACCAGACCGTACTTTACCGCGTTTTCCGCACTCAGGAAATTGTCGCGGTCGGTATCACGCTCTATGGTTTCCACCGATTGTCCGGTATGCCCCGCCAACAACTCATTCAGGCGTTGCTTCAGGTAGAGGATTTCTTTGGCGTGAATTTCAATATCCGAAGCCTGCCCACGGAAACCGCCCAGTGGCTGATGAATCATCACCCGCGAATTTGGCAGGCAAAAGCGTTTACCCTTTTCTCCCGCCGTCAGCAAAAACGCGCCCATACTGGCGGCTTGCCCGATACACAGCGTACTGACACTGGGCTTGATGAACTGCATGGTGTCATAAATTGCCATGCCGGCAGTGACCGATCCGCCCGGAGAATTAATGTAGAAATGGATGTCCTTGTCGGGATTTTCCGACTCCAAGAACAACATCTGCGCAACAATCAGGTTGGCACTGTGGTCATTGACCTCGCCCACCAGAAACACCACACGCTCCTTGAGCAGGCGGGAATAAATGTCGTAAGCACGCTCACCGCGCCCGCTGGTTTCAACGACCATCGGAATCATGCCGATGTTTTGCGGTGTCAGATGGTCACTCATCAGTTAGCCTTTCATCAATTCTTCAAAACCTATGACCTGGTCCGTCACCTTGCTGTTCGACATCACCCATTCCACGACATTTTCTTCCAGCACCAGGCTTTCAACTTCCTGCAAGCTCTTGGGGTTGGCGTAATACCAGCGCACCACTTCTTCGGGTTGATCAAAACTTTGGGCATACTCCTCAACCAGAGCGCGAACCTGTTCCGGCTTGGCCTTTAACTCAAACTTCTGTACCAAATGCGCCAGAATCAAGCCCAGCCTGACACGCTTTTCGGCGCGCTCCTTGAACAATTCGGGAGGCAAGGTCATACCCTTGGTCTTCATGCCGCGCGATTCCATTTCTTTAACCGCTTGCTGCATCAAACTTTGCGATTCCCACTCCACCAAGGCTTTCGGCAGATCAAATTGCGCGACAGCCAACAACACCTCCATCGCCGCATCTTTGTTGCGCGACTTCAGGCGACGCGAAACCTCGCGCGACAAGTTACTGCGAATTTCCGCCTTCAGCTTGTCCAAATCCCCACCGCTAACCCCGACCGACTCGGCAAATGCCGCATCCACTTCGGGTAGCTTGGGCGCATCGACATGGTGAACCGTAATCGTGAACGTGACCTGCTTACCGGCCACATCCTTGCCGTGGTAATCCCCGGGGAAAGTCATATCGAAAGACTTGGTTTCGCCGGCCTTCATGCCGAGTATTGCCGTCTCAAACTCCGCCAACATACTGCCCGCACCCAGCGTAACCGGATAATCCTTACCTTCGCCGCCGGGGAACACCTCGCCGTTTAACTTGCCGACAAAGTCTATTTTCACACGGTCTTCATTCTGGGCGGCACGCTCCACTCTCTCAAAGGTCGCGCGTTGTTTGCGCAGGGTATTAATCGTGTTCTCAACATCTTCCGCCGCCAACTCATAACCGATGCGCGTAACCGACTGCGCCGAGACATCGCCCAACACCACTTCGGGATAGACCTCAAAAGTCGCGCTGTACTCAATTTGATCCGCGTTCAAATCGGTGGTCTTGATTTCAAACTGTGGATAACCGGCCACTTTCAGGCTGTTGGTCTGGGCGGCCTGATCAAAGGAACGCTGCAATGCCTCGCCCAGTGCCTCTTGATGGGCTTGAGCACCATAGTGCTGCTCCAAAATCCTGGTTGGTATCTTGCCCGGACGGAAACCGGAGATTTTCGCATTGCGCCCGATTTTCTTGAGGCGTGCCGCCACTTCGGCGCGAATGGCTTGCTGGGGAATAGATGCGTCAATTCGACGCTCTAACGCGCTCACAGTTTCTACGCTGGTCATACTTGTATTCCTTAAGATTGATATTGGGATAACGTGGTGCGAAAGGAGAGACTCGAACTCTCACGCCTTGCGGCGCTGGAACCTAAATCCAGTGCGTCTACCAATTCCGCCACTTTCGCCTTGCTTGCTGACAACTTTCGGGCGCGGATTATACCCCAACAAAGCGGTTTTTATCCGCATCCAGAATGCGATAGGCAATCAGCTCTTGGTTTATCTCACACCCTCAAGCTCCGTGTTGACTGCAAAGTGGGTTTCGAGGTTGCACACAAACTGATTGGAATTTGTTTGCTTCCCGACATTTCGAAAAACAAGATGGCCCGCTTTGGGGGAAACTCATAAAGAATTTTTGCTGTACCTGCTGCTCACGTAGTCATCCACGATACGGGTAAATTCATTGGCGATATTGTCGCCGCGCAGGGTCATTGCTTTTTCGCCGTCGATATACACCGGGGCTGCGGGGCTTTCGCCGGTACCGGGCAGGCTGATGCCGATGTTGGCGAGTTTGCTCTCACCCGGGCCGTTCACCACACAGCCCATTACCGCCACAGTCATGTTCTCCACCCCCGCGTATTGCTCGCGCCATACCGGCATTTGGGTACGCAAATGGCTTTGAATGCTTTGCGCCAATTCCTGGAAGAAGCTGCTGGTCGTCCGACCGCAACCGGGGCAGGCAATCACCATCGGTGCAAAAGCGCGCAAGCCCATGGTTTGCAAAATTTCCTGCCCGACGGTCACCTCCTGGGTGCGATCTCCGTTCGGCTCGGGAGTCAGGGAGATGCGGATGGTATCGCCTATCCCCTCCTGTAATAACACTGACAAGGCAGCCGTTGAGGCAACTATCCCTTTGGAACCCATGCCCGCCTCGGTTAACCCCAGGTGCAAAGCGTAATTACATTGCTGCGACAGACTGCGATAAACGGCAATGAGGTCTTGCACCTCGCTCACTTTGCAGGACAGCACAATACGGTTGCTGTCCATACCCAAGGCTTGGGCACGTTGCGCGCTTTCCAGGGCGGAGGCAATCAGTGCGGCGCGCGTGACCTCGGCGACCTCTTTGGGTTCGGCGAGGCGCGCGTTTTCATCCATCATGCGCACCACCACGCTCTGATCCAGGCTGCCCCAGTTCACACCGATGCGCACCGGTTTGTCGTACTGAATCGCGGTTTGTATCATCATGGTGAAGGGGTCATCCGCTTCGCGGGCACGCCCCACATTGCCGGGGTTGATGCGGTATTTTGCCAAGGCCTGGGCGCAATCGGGAAATTCGCGCAACAGGCGATGCCCGTTGTAATGGAAGTCGCCCACCAGCGGCACATCGCACCCCAACGCATCCAGGCGGCGGCGAATGTTTGCCACTTGGGCGGCGGCTTCCGGCGTGTTGACGGTGATGCGCACCAATTCCGAGCCGGCTTGCGCCAACGCCATCACCTGTTGGGTGGTGGCGGTGGCATCGGCGGTATCGGTATTGGTCATGGATTGCACCACTATCGGCGCGCCGCCACCCAACAACACTTTGCCCACCAAGACGCGTTGCGATGGGCGACGTTTGATCATCACGCTCATGTTAGTCCAAGGTCAGGCGCGCCACGCCGCTTGAGGAGCGAATGCTGTCATTTAGGTCAACCGGCTTGCCACGATAATACAATTTGACCGATTCGGCCCGCCCGATAACCAATGAAAACGGCGGATTGCCATCAAGATGCAATTCGCTCCCCGCCAGGTTGGTCTGCGATGACAGCATTTGGTTCTTGTCGTGCACTTCAACCCAAGAATCCTTCTCAAATACAATTCTCAATGAACTGACCTGAGTTGAATTATTTTTCGCAACAGCTTTGATTGTTTCCGGCGCAGGCGCACTTTCAAGTGTGGAAGTCTGTGCAGCCATCGCTTCCGGGGGCATCGCAGCCGATAGTTGCGAGGCACTATCGTCCGATACCGTCGGCAGCCCGGATGGGATGACTTCCACATCCGCAGGCAACTCAATCGCGGATTGCTCCAATTGTGGCGTGGTCGCCTCGTCAGAGGGGGTGAATTGCCATACCGAAACCAGCGCGACCAACACCGCCAGCAACAAAGTTCCCAACAACCAAATCAGGTTTTGTCGTCGCGGGGCGTGTTGCACATCGGGAAAATCCGCCTCTATTGATCCTGACTCCCCCACTTCCGGCTGCTTGTTTGCCGAAGGCAACAAGGTCAACAAAATTGCCGAATCAAGCTGCAAAACTTTGCCGTAGCTACGTACAAAACCCCGTACAAACGCTGTCTCCGGCAAGCTTTGATAGTCGTCCGCTTCCAGAGCCTCGATTTGACGTGGTGCCAGCTTGGTCAGGTTAACCACGTCCGCAATGCTCAAGCCGCGCTGTTCGCGTGCCCGGCGCAGGGTTTGCCCCAGCGTCAACGTTGCGGCGGTTACTTCTTGCCCAAGATTTGCGTGCTCGACGGTTTCCATTATTCGCCGCTCATCAATTGTTTGGCCTCGGGCGAATCTGGAAAGCGTTTGCGTAATTGCATCGCATAACTGGCCTCGGCGTTACGGTTGCCGGTCTTTTTTTCAATATTGACCGCCAAACCGAGTTGCTCCGCATTCAGACTGTTGACCCGGTTGCTAAAGCGGGTGAAAAAATCCTTTGCGGTCTGGTAATTTCCCCGGGAAAAATTCAACTCTGCCAGTGCCAACAAGGCTGCCGGCATCTCCCTGCTAACAATCAAAGCGCGTTGCAGAAAATCTTCCGCATCCGCTTGATTGCCGGCCTTCACCGAGCACAGTCCGGCGTTTAGGTAGGCACGCTCTGGGGTGGTGTACAAAGGGTTTTTCAGTGCCGCCATGAAGTGGGGAATAGATTCCGCCGCACGTTCGCGTTGACACAAAAACCAACCGTAGTTGTTGTGTGTTTGAGAATCGGTATTGTCCAATTGCAAACTGCGCCGAAAATCTTCTTCCGCCTCGCGGTATTCACGCAAAGTCATCCGAATCAGCCCGCGCACATTGTAAGCGGGCGCATAGCCGTTATCCGCCTGGAGTGCCAGATCCGTCTCGCTCAGGGCAATGCCCAATTGGGAGCGTTCATAATACAAACCCGCTAATTCGGTATGTATTTTTGCGCTGGGGTTGACCTCTTTACTCGCTTGGCTGGAATAGTTATTGCGGCTTCCCGATTGCACGCAACCGAGCAACAACAGCAGCGAAACAACGACCATGAGCTTTTTCATCAATGCACCTCCACTAAACGTTGTACGGTTCGCTTGGTTCTATCTTGCACCTGCCCCGCCAATTGTCCGCAGGCGGCGGCAATGTCGTCACCGCGCGTCTTGCGCGTGGTACTCACGATATTTGCCTGCATCAGTACATCGCGAAAACGCTGAATAGCATCATTTTTAGAACGTTTATAACGGCTGTCGGGAAACGGGTTGAAGGGAATCAGATTAAATTTGCACGGCACATCCCGCACCAAGTGAACCAATTCACGCGCTTGCTGCACGCTGTCATTCACCCCGTCCAGCATGACGTATTCAAAAGTGATGAAATCACGCGGTGCTTTTTCCAGATAACGCCGGCACGCCGCCAACAATTCCCGCAAAGGGTATTTTTGGTTGATGGGTACCAACATATCGCGCAGTGCGTCATTCGGCGCATGCAGCGATACCGCCAAAGCCACGGGACATTCATCGCGCAGCCTGTCCATGGCGGGCACCACTCCCGAAGTCGAGACCGTCACCCGCCGCCGCGATAGACCGTAGCCGTGATCGTCCAGCATCAAACGCAAGGCACTGACGGTGTTGTCAAAATTCAGCAACGGCTCGCCCATTCCCATCATTACCACATTGCTGATGCGCCATAAGTCTTTGTCGTTCTTGCCCAGCTGATGGTTTGCCCACCACAGTTGACCGATAATTTCCGCCACACTGAGATTGCGATTAAACCCCTGTTTCCCGGTCGCGCAAAAGGAACAATCGAGCGCGCAGCCCGCCTGCGAAGAAATGCACAGAGTCCCGCGCGTCTCTTCCGGGATAAAAACCGCTTCCACCGCGTTGCCCGTGCCGACATTCAGCAGCCACTTGCGGGTACCGTCGTCGGAGATTTCTTCGCGCATGACATCCGGCACCGCAATACGGGCGTTCTGTGCAAGCTTGTCGCGCAACGCAGCGGCAATATTGGTCATGGCGGCAAAGTCCGCCTCGCCCTCGCGATAAATCCAACGCATAAGCTGGCGCGCCCGAAACGGTTTCTCGCCCATTGCGGTGAAATATGCGGCCAATGCTTGCGCATCAAAGTCGAGGAGATTTTGCTGCATTTACGACCCTTTGATTCAGATTTCTCGCGGTCATTTGCCAACCGCAAAAATCAAACCGTATGGAGTGTCCAGATACCTGCCCTGTACCACACAAGGCAGGCGACCCAATTTAACGTGAATATACGTTCAGAGCGGGGAAGAAATAGGCGATTTCAACTGCCGCAGTTTCCGCCGCATCCGAGCCATGCACGGCATTCGCATCAATACTGTCGGCAAAATCGGCACGAATCGTACCTTTATCTGCCTTCTTGGGATCGGTTGCGCCCATCAAATCACGATTTTTCAAGATCGCACCCTCGCCTTCCAGCACCTGGATCATCACCGGACCGGAAATCATGAAATTGACCAAATCGTTGAAAAAAGGACGCGCGCGATGCACCGCGTAAAAGCCTTCGGCCTCGGCGCGGGACAAATGTGTCATGCGTGCGGCAATTACTTTCAGGCCGGCATCCTCAAAACGGGTGTAGATTTTCCCGATGACATTTTTGGCCACGGCATCAGGTTTGATAATCGAAAGGGTGCGTTCAACAGCCATGCTACTTCTCCAGACTTAAAGGTTAACAAAAGGCGGTTATTTTATCAGGCTTTGCCGCCCCTGTCGTGCGACAAATTACCGCTCAACGCAGTGATTTTTGCGGGGAAATTTATGTTGCAGGACTTCGGATCGGATTACCCCGCCTTTGGCCACGACAGGCAGCGGGCGCGCACCGAAAACGCCGACAGCATGCCGACAATTTCAGCGCAACCCTTTGGGTGGACAGTTAAGAAAGCTCTGATTAGTCGTAATTCCCGCGAAAGCGGGAATCCAACTGGCTGAATTGACCGGGTTCCCGCTTTCGCGGGAACGACAAAACCGAATAATTCAGTGTTTCCTTAGTGCAAAGGCTGCTTGGTGTCGGCGTTCTTGTTTGATGCCGGTTTTCCGGCTTGAGAACGAGCGGCGATTCGATCCGACAACTTGCGCATATTTCCCAGCGAGGCAAGGTGCAGGTACGCCAAGCCCAGCGCACCGCTGCGGAACAATTGCGGTAGTTTTTCATCGGTAAGCTGGCCAAATTTGGTTTCGTCTATCAGGTAAAAGTCATTGAGCTGGAAAGTTTCACCGGCATTGGTATCAAAACGTGCGCCCTGCTGTACGAACAGACCCAGCTCATCCAGTTGCTGGGTAAGCAATTCGGTGCGCTGGAATTCCTGCTGAAAATTTTCCAGAAACTGAATGACCTCATTCATGCGCGGCTGAAGTTTTCCCTCTTCGTTGATGAGCAACTCACCCTGATCAACGTTCAGCGCGGCGCAGCTTTCATCCACACATACCACCAGCTTGCCATTCTCGCCCCCTTCGGCCATGACAAAAGGATAACGACGCACGAAAGCGGGGATATAGCGCGCATCCCATTTGCCTTTTGCATCGACAAACAGATTTTCCGCATTACGCACCCCGAGCAAAACCACGGGACGTATCTTTTTGTCTTCACTGCGAATAAATACGATGGGATACTCGCGCCCGGCTTCGGCAAACTCGACGCCGGCCAGCAACACCGCCGTGGTATCGGCGGCAAAAGAGAAATCCGTCTGCTCGGCGGAAAATTTCAAATTGCGATGCACGTTGGAATTCAGCGCGACCACTTTGCGATAAAAAGCGAAGGTACTCATATTTTCTCCCTAAGTTGAAGTCATTTAAGGAAACACTGAATTATTCGGTTTTGTCGTTCCCGCGCAGGCGGGAACCCAGTCAAATCAAACAACTGGATGCCCGCCTGCGCGGGCATGACGAATAAATCAGCATCTCCCTAATAAAAAATAAAACGGGTGAACGGTAGCAGAATGATGCCCTGCTCCGCAAACTTATCGGTCGGGTAGATGTTGCTGATGCTGCCACATTCCCCATAATGCCTCTTCAAAATGACGGGCAAAACGGGGGGCATCGAACAGGGGAGAGGCCAGCACCTGTTGGCGCAACCCCGCCCGCAGTGCCGCAAGCCGCTGTACATTTTCGGCATGGCTCACGGCCTTGGCAACATAATCACGCTCGTCTGCGGCAATCCAACCGGATAGCCCGGCGTTATGGGCAATGCTTTCGCCGATGTGCGAGAGGAAGCGGCTGCCTTGCCGTGTGAGCACCGGAACACCCATCCAGAGTGCCTCGGCACTGGTTGTTCCGCCCGGATACGGAAATGGGTCAAGCGCGATGTCCACCCGCCGATATGCCGCCAACAGCTCGACCCGGGGCGACGACCCTTCCAGAATCAGACGCTCTGTCCCGATCCCCAATTCGGCAAATCGCTGCCGGGTTGTTTGCTTCACCCCGGCATCGTTGAGCTTGTGGGTTTTCAGAAACAAGCGCGAATCGGGAATTGCCTGCAACACGTTCGCCCAGACCGCCATAACGGCATCCGTCATTTTGTTCAGGTTGTTGAAACAACCGAAAGTTATATATCCCGCTGTCAATGCGGGCAGCGGAGTAACTTCCAATGTCACGTCGGGCGGTGTGAAGCACAAATACGTTTCCGGGAGATGCCACGCGCATTCAGTAAAATGCTCCCGCTCACCGGGCGGCAGCACATGCGGGTCGCCAATCAAATAATCCATTTCGGCCATGCCGGTAGTGGCAAAATAACCCAGCCAACTTGCCTGCACCGGCGCGGGTTTATAGGCAAATAGCGGCAATTGGTTGTGCGCGGTATGTCCGCCAAGATCCAGCAGGACGTGCACGCCATCCGCATGGATTTTGCGGGCGGCCGCTTCGTGACTTAAGCCCGCCAAATTGTGCCATTGCGCAAAATAAGGACGAATACGCGCGGTCAGCTCATCCTCTTTGAGGTGTGGCGGGTAGGCAATCAACTCGATTCGGCTGTCATCAATGCAGCCGAGAAAAGCCTCCAAAAAATGCCCGACAGGATGTTTGCGCAGATCCCACGACACCAATCCGACTTTCAGTCGCTCGGGCGCGGGCGCGCAACCCCACGAGGTAAAACGTGCCGCCGCTTTGCGCGATACCATCCGGCCATAGTTGCGCGCCTCATCCAGGCAATCGCGCACGCTGTGACGCTCGTCGTAGTTCAATGCCAGCAACAAATTGCTGTAGGCATCGCCATGGTCCGGTTGCAGTACCAAGGCCCGGCGATAGCCGCTGATTGCCTCATCAAGACGCGCCTGCTCTTGCCACACATTGGCCAGTTCGTAATGCAGTTCGGCGCGTTGCGGAGCGGCTTGCAAGGCCTGCCGATAGACACCTTCAGCCTCGGCAAGTCGCTCCTGCTGTTTGAGCGACTGGGCCAAATTTCCCAGCGCATCAACATCCTGCGGTTGAATTTGCAACATTCTGCGGTAAGCGGCCTCGGCCTCGGCATAGCGTTGCCGGGCGTAATAACAATTCCCCAAGTTGTAATGTGCGCCAGCGAAGTCCGGCCTGATTTTTATCGCCTCCAGGTAGCTGGCTTCGGCTTCATCCAATCGCCCCATTCCCTTGAGAATTGTGCCCAGATTACTGTGCGCATCGGCATTTTGAGGAGACAGCTCAAGCACTTTACGCATCGCGCTCAAGGCTGCGGCCTGATGCCCCTGCTGATGGAATAGCCCCGCCAGTAACTGCCAGGCAAAACCATGCTTGGGAAAGCGCAAAGTCAGTGTCCGCGCCAGAGCTTCACCTTCGCGCAGCCGCCCTTGCTGAAACAGGGTTTTCAGGGTGTTGATTTCCGCCGGGGAAGGATTTTTCGGCATATTGGTCTTCATGCAGCCACCGCTTTATTCGCCATATTCAGCTTCCATGCTATCAGCAGCATACCCAGCAACGCCATCAGCGCGCTCAGAGAATACAGCACCGACGCCCCCCAATGCACCCAAACCGGGCCACTCGCCAACCCGCCCAACATGCCCCCCGCGCCGTAAGTCAGACTGCCGAACAACGCCTGCCCCTTGGACTGGTGGCGTCCCTGAAAGAACTCATGGATCAAGCCCACCGAGGCGGCGTGGTATGCACCGAAAGTCAGCGCATGCAGCACCTGCGCCAAAAGCAACAGCCAGACCACCTGCACCGCCCAGCCGATCAGCAGGAAACGCACGATGGCCGCGCTGAAACTAAGCAACAGAATCCGCGTAAAACCAAAGCGGCGCACCAGCTCGGGCATCAGGAAAAACACCCCGATTTCGCATATCACCCCCAGTGCCCACAGACTGCCCACGGCACTTTTTGCGTAGCCGTGTTCGACCAGATAGATGGAGTAAAAAGTGTAATACGGGCCGTGCGCCACCGACATCAGAAAACAGGCCGCCAGCAACGCCAGCACACGCGGCTGCGACACGATTTGGATAATGCGCTGACTATCCGTGTGGTGCGCCAACACCTCGGTTTTGGGGATTTGTCGCGAAAAAATCAGAATGCCCAGCTCGCATACCAAACCCGCCCACAACAACCAAATAATCGCAATGTAATCGAAGGCATAGCCCAGTCCCACCACCGAAACGATAAAACCTATCGACCCCCAGGAGCGGATACGCCCGTAATGCGAGGTATTCTTGCCGAGGTAGCTGAAAGTAGTCGCCTCCACCAGCGGCATCGAAGCACTCCAAAAGAATGCCATCAACGCCAATACCAAAAACATTCCCCAGAAGCTGGTGGTGAAAAACACCCCGATATAAAACAAGGCACTACAAGCCGCCGCAATCTGCACCACCAACTGCCGCTGACCGCTGCGGTCGGCCAGCCACCCCCAGATATTCGGCGCAAGCATCCGCATCACCGGCTGTATCGACATCAAAATGGCGATGTCGATTGCATCAAAATGGATGGATTGCAGGTACAAACTCCAATAGGGCGCGAACATCCCCACGAAGGCGTAATAGAAAAAATAGAACCCGGCGATGCGCCAGTGGTAGTTTTTGATAACAGACATGATGGGGCAACTTGCAAACGGCTGGCATTATCTCACGCAGACAAAATTATTGACGGTCACTCTTGAAATCCAAAACATCACCCCAACTACTCACCGGGTAGAAAACAGGAGAGCCACATGGAACAGCAGGAAAACGCACAACAAATCGAACAGCACACCACGCCGGAAGGCGGCGAAACGCCGCTTGAGCCTGCCACCGAGTCCATGCCCAGCATGGAGGAGATGTTGCAGGCGGCGGAGCGCAAGGCGCAGGAACACTACGATGCGTGGATGTACGCCAAGGCCGAGGGCGAGAACATCCGCCGCCGCGCCGCCGAGGATGTCAGCAAGGCGCAAAAGTTTGCGGTGGAGCGTTTTACCAATGAAATGCTGGCGGTAAAAGACAGTCTGGAGGCGGGACTTGCCGTGGAGACCGCCACCGTGGAAAGCTTCAAAAACGGTATGGAACTCACGCTGAAGCAACTTTCCAGCGTATTCGAAAAATTCAACATCAGTGAAATTAACCCCGTGGGCGAGAAGCTCGACCCGTACAAACATCAGGCCATCGGCATGATCGACAGTGACCAGCCCGCCAACACGGTGGTGACGGTGATGCAGAAAGGGTATGCCCTGAATGACCGCGTGCTGCGCCCGGCGATGGTGATGGTAAGCAAGGCGAAAGACTAACTGCCGGGAAGGGTAAAACCCTCTGCCCTGTTTTCTGAGCTACGGGATTCCCCTTCCCTCTTGAAATATCCAACCGTGCCCTAATCTTAGGCGGCAAGGTAACAATAGTATTCAACTTTAAGTATTTATTCGAAAGGAAAGCATCATGGGAAAAATCATCGGTATCGACTTGGGCACCACCAACTCTTGCGTGGCCATCATGGAGAACGGCAAGACCAAGGTGATCGAGAACGCGGAAGGTGCGCGTACCACGCCATCCATCATCGCCTATATGGAAGACGGTGAAGTCTTGGTCGGCGCGCCTGCCAAGCGTCAAGCCGTGACCAACCCGAAGAACACCCTGTACGGCATCAAACGCCTGATCGGTCGCCGTTTCGACGAACCCATGGTGCAGAAAGACATCGGCATGGTTCCCTACGCCATCGTCAAAGCCAAGAACGGCGACGCATGGGTGAAAGTGCGCGACAAAGAGATTTCCGCGCCGGAAATCTCCGCAGAGATTCTGATGAAGATGAAGAAAACCGCCGAAGACTACTTGGGCGAGTCCGTCACCGAGGCGGTCATCACCGTCCCCGCCTACTTTAACGATTCGCAGCGTCAGGCCACCAAGGATGCCGGTCGCATTGCCGGTCTGGAAGTCAAGCGCATCATTAACGAGCCGACCGCCGCCGCGCTGGCGTTCGGTCTGGACAAGCAGGAAGGCGACCGCAAGATCGCGGTGTATGACCTGGGTGGCGGCACCTTCGACATCTCCATCATCGACATCGCCGAGATCGACGGCGAACACCAGTTCGAAGTGCTGTCCACCAACGGCGACACCTTCCTGGGCGGTGAAGATTTCGATATGCGCGTCATCGAGTTCTTGGTTGACGAATTCAAAAAGGAAAGCGGCGTGGATTTGAAAAAGGACATGCTTGCCTTGCAACGCCTGAAGGACGCGGCGGAAAAAGCCAAAATCGAGTTGTCTTCCGCCCAGCAGACTGAAGTGAACCTGCCTTACATCACCGCAGATGCCACCGGCCCCAAACATTTGGCGGTGAAAATCACCCGCGCCAAGCTGGAAAGTCTGGTGGACGAGTTGATTGCCCGCACCATCGAGCCTTGCAAAGTTGCCCTGAAGGATGCCGGTGTCTCCGCTTCCGATGTCTCCGACGTGATCCTGGTCGGCGGTCAAACCCGTATGCCCAAGGTGCAGGAGAAGGTCAAAGAATTTTTCGGCAAAGAAGCCCGCAAGGATGTCAACCCGGATGAGGCGGTCGCGGTCGGTGCGGCGATTCAGGGCGGCGTGTTGCAGGGCGAAGTAAAAGACGTGCTGCTGCTGGACGTAACGCCGCTGTCGCTGGGCATTGAAACCATGGGCGGCGTGATGACCAAGCTCATCAAGAAGAACACCACCATCCCCACCAAGGCATCGCAGGTGTTTTCGACTGCGGATGACAACCAGTCCGCAGTGACCATCCACGTGCTACAGGGTGAGCGTGAAATGTCTTCCGGCAACAAGAGTCTCGGCCAGTTCAACTTGTCCGACATTCCGCCTGCTCCGCGTGGTATGCCGCAGATCGAAGTGACTTTTGATATTGATGCCAACGGCATCCTGCACGTGTCCGCAAAAGATAAGGCAACCGGCAAGGAAAACAAAATCAAGATTCAAGCCAGTTCCGGCCTGAGCGAAGAAGAGATTCAGCGCATGGTGCAAGATGCCGAGGCACATGCCGAGGAAGACAAGAAAACCATGGAGCTGGTGACCGCCCGCAACCAGCTGGACACACTGATTCACTCCACCAACAAGTCGATGAAGGAATACGGCGAGCAACTGACGGCTGACGAGAAAGCTGCGATCGAAACCGCCGTAAAGGAAGCGGAAGAAGTGGTGAAAGCCGATGACAAAGATGCCATCAATGCCAAGGCGGAAGCACTGGCAACCGCAGCGCAAAAACTGGGCGAAAAGATGTATGCCGCCGAGCAGGCCAAAGCACAGGCCGGCGGCGAGCCCGGCGGCGCGCAAGCCGAACCCGCCAAAGATGAAGGCGATGTGGTGGATGCGGAATTCACCGAAGTCAAAGACAAGAAGTAAGTCTCGTTAACCCGGCTAACGTGTCAGCGGTGGGAAGTGGAATGTAGATTCCCACTTCCCACTTGCTACTTGTAAACCATAGAACTGCACAGAGACAAGATGAGTAAAAAAGACTATTACGAAACGCTGGGCGTGAACCGCGATGCGTCCGAGGATGAACTGAAGAAAGCCTATCGCAAGCTGGCGATGAAGTATCACCCCGACCGCAACCCGGATAACCCGAAGGCGGAGGAGCACTTCAAGGAAGCCAAGGAAGCTTACGAGACGCTGTCCGACGGGCAAAAACGCGCGGCTTACGACCAATACGGTCATGCCGCGTTCGAGGCGGGCGGCATGGGCGGAGGCAACCCCTTCGGCGCGGGCGGAGCGGGCGCGCAAGGCTTCGATTTCTCCGACATTTTTGGCGATATTTTTGGCGGCGGACGCGGCGGGCGCAGCAATGTTCATCGCGGCTCGGATCTGCGCTACAACATGGAGGTCACGCTGGAACAGGCCGCACGCGGCATCGAAACGCAAATTCGCGTCCCGACCATGGCGGAATGCGAAACCTGCCACGGCTCCGGTGCGAAACCCGGAACCAGTGCAAGCACCTGCGCCACCTGCGCCGGACACGGTCAGGTGCGTATGCAACAGGGCTTCTTCTCGATTCAGCAACCCTGCCCGCGCTGCCACGGTAGCGGCAAGACCATTACCTCGCCCTGCAAGGATTGCAGCGGTAACGGACGCATCAAAAAGCAAAAAACACTGTCGGTCAAAATTCCGCCGGGCGTGGATAACGATGACCGCATCCGCCTATCCGGTGAGGGAGAGCGTGGTGTCAATGGCGGCGGTGCCGGCGACTTGTATGTCGTGATTCACGTCAAGCCTCATGCGGTATTTCAGCGCGACCATAATGATTTGCATTGCGAAATGCCCATCAGCTTCACCACGGCGGCACTCGGTGGGGAAATCGAAATTCCCACGCTCGACGGCAAAGCCAGCATCAAGATTCCCGCAGAGTCTCAAAGCGGCAAACAATTCCGCCTGCGCGGCAAAGGCATCAAGGGCGTGCGTAGCAGCAGTCACGGCGACCTCTACTGCCATGTCATGGTGGAAACTCCGGTCAATCTGACCGAACGCCAGAAAGAATTATTGCGCGAGTTTGAGGCAATTAACGACAAAGATACCGAACGTCACAACCCGCGCGCAAAATCTTGGATGGACAAGGTCAAGACTTTCTTTACCGAGTAAGTTTATTGTTGGACAAAAGGTAGGGTGGATAAAGCGCGGGCGCGTATCCACCGCCAGTCTTCGCTCATCGGTGGAAACGCTGCGCTTTTTTCACCCCGCATATCCCGAATCCATTCGTCATATTGCAATGATGGGATGGCGTTTTTTATTCGGCTAAAAGCAGTTTTGAAGCCGATTCAAACGCCGCGATACGAAACTAGGCCGTTGTTCCGGCATGAACCTTGTGACGCACATAGAAAATATTGAGATGTTGGGACTTAACGCGCTCCAGCAGTTGCCCGGCAAGCACATCGTCCGCAATAAACTCGACTCTGACGGACAACTCGCCGGCCAGCTCAAAGAATGTTTCTTCGTGCAGATGCCCGTGCCGCCCGAATCCGGCAATGGCGCGAAATGCCGATCCCCCATGAATACCGCTTGCCTTGGCCTCTTCAAGCAACCATGCGTATAGCAACTTGCCTTGGTGGTGGTGCTTTTCGTCCACATAAAAAATCAGCTGGTTCATTTTTCCCCTCTCAGGATTGCAGCCACTTGAAGGTTTGAATACCGCACACTGTCATCAGCAGAGAACCGCCCAGATGCGCCGCGATGAGTGCCGATCCCCAGGCATATTGACCGCGCAACAACAGCGTCACAGTCTCCGCCGAAAAAGTCGAAAAGGTCGTCAGCCCGCCGAGAAACCCGGTAATCACAAACAATCGCCACTCGGGCGATAAGCCGGGGTGCTGCATAAAGAACGCCAATGCCAGACCGATCAGATAGCCGCCGAACAAATTGGCGGACAGCGTACCAAACGGAAATTCGGGCAGTGCCGGGTTCAGCCACAATCCCAACCCCCAGCGCAGCCACGCGCCGAATGCCGCACCGATACCAATCGCAAAGAATGAATAAATTAACATGAGCGCATTCTAGCCGAGTCGGCGCACCGCCGCGAAACCGCCGCCCGGTGTGCGCAGATTCGTCACCTGCCCTTGGTAGAGGCGCGCGGCAAGCAGCTGAATTGCGCCGTCATACACATAGCAGCGCACATCATATTTAAGCGTTTGCGGCTCGCCGCCGACGCTCGCCACACACTCGCCCGGCGGGGTCAGTTGCTGGGCAACATAGTCCCCTGCGATGATTTCGGAGAACACCCGCCGGGTAAGGTTCGCGCCACGATAACTCCCCTTGCTGGCAAATCCGTTAACAGGCTTGAAAAACCATTGTTTGCGTTCCGCCCACCACTGGTCGGCATCCTCCGCATTGACGTGTTTCGTTTGCGGCACGCCGCGCAGCAGCACCGCGATACTGTCCGGCGATACCCGCGCATGGCGCAACCATTGCTCGTCCGATAGCCGCACCAGTTTGCGCTTATCCGCATAACGCCGGTAATGGGTCGGATTGGGTGTCAGCACCAGTTGCTGCTTTTCCCAGGCCAGCCGTATCCGGGGGTGATGTTGCAGTGAAAAATCGGTGAGGCGGTTATAGACCAGATCAACCCGCCGCCCCGCAAGGTACAAGCCGTCTTCATCTGTGTGCAACTCGGCGGGATCGACAATATGCGCAACCATGCCCGCGCGTTCGAACATCTTTTGCGCCAGCAGAAATTCGGGATAGAGATACTGCGTTTGCGGCTGTTCATCGACAATGGCGACAACTTTGAGCGGCGTATCACCACGTTCCAGATGCCATTCGTTGCGAAACATCGCGAGGAATTGCTGTTCCAGCGTGCTGTGTTTTGCGGCGGAATCACCCGAAATCGCAAGCGGTGCAGCACCGGACAATGGCACATCACGCTGGCTTTCCAACAACAGCGCATTGAGGAAAGCGCCTCCGGCATTGGTGTTGATTTCGATGAGATGCACCCCTTGCTCATTGAGATGGAAGTCGTAACCGTAAAACACACCGAGTGACCGGACAGGGACGGATGACGGCGACAACGGCGTGTCATGCAGCCACTCGGGCAGCTTCACCGCCTCCTCTACCGCCGCAATCACCGCCTGCATCTGTGCGAGCTGTGCTGTCGTTACAAAAAGCTGCGCATTGGCAAACAAATGGCGATGTGTTTCGGACATCGCCATTGTTAACGCGGCTTCACCGGTCAGTAACGCTGCTTCCAGTGCCGCTTGATCGACTTTCCCGGAGGCGGGATCCTCATTCAAGCTCACCGCGCTCACATCAACCACCCAACATCGCCTTCTTCAAATCTTCCTGGGCGGGCTTCTCACCCAACCAGATTTTAAGGAGTGCCTGATTGAAACCGGCACTCTTGATTGTGCCGCGCGTTGTGCCGTTGACGACAATCTGCGAGCCGCCGGCGGGCAGGTAATCCAGCGTGATGACATCGCCCTCCTTCGCCTCCTTGATGGCATCAAATATCTGCTTCATCTGCTTCAGCTCGGCATCCATCGCGGCGAGTTCGGCGGGACTATGGTTGGCCTCAATCGCCTCGTTAAACGCACCCAACAGCTTATCGCTACTCAAATCCCGCAGCAGGTGCAAGGCGATGCGATGAGTTTGCTCGCTGTTGATAATTGCCGCTGCCGAATTTTGCTTTTGCGGCAAATAAAGCGCGCCGACATAGACCTTAAAGAACCACTTGCTACGCACGCCCGCACCATTTAGTTGCAAACTCGCATCACCCAGTTGCACCGTGTCGGGAATTTTGACCCCCGCCACCTCCAAAGCGTGCACATTAAAACTGAGCAACAAACCACAGACCAGCAATAATATTTTTTTCATGTTCGTCCTTTCAATAATGAAAATCCATCCCGTCATTCCCCTGGAATGGCGCATCTTTACAACGCTTCAAACACTCCTGCCGCCCCCATCCCGGTGCCGATACACATCGTCACCATGCCGTACTTCAATTTGTGACGGCGCATACCATGCAACAGCGTCGCCGTGCGGATGGCACCGGTCGCGCCGAGCGGATGCCCCAGCGCGATCGCCCCGCCCAGCGGGTTTACCTTTTTGGGATCCAGCCCGACATCGTTGATCACCGCCAGCGACTGCGCGGCAAACGCCTCGTTCAACTCGATCCAGTCCATATCGGTCAACCGCAACCCGACCTGTTTCAACACACGCGGGATCGCCTCCTTCGGCCCGATCCCCATGATCTCGGGCGGCACCCCGGCCACGCTGAAACCGTGGAACTTGCCGATCGGCGTGAGGTTATAGCGCTTCAATGCCGACTCGCTGCACAGCAGCACCGCCCCCGCCCCGTCCGACATCTGCGAACTGTTGCCCGCCGTGACCGAGCCTTCCTTCGCAAACACCGTCCTGAGCTTGCCCAGCACCTCCAGTGAGGTATCCTCGCGCGGCCCCTCGTCCTGCGACACCAGCCGGGTGTGCACCTTCACTTCGCCCTGTTCGGCATCCGGTACATGCTCGGTGATCTGGTACGGCGTGATCTCATCATTGAATTCGCCCTTCTTGATCGCCGCAATCGCGCGCTGGTGACTCTGGTAGGCAAACGCATCCTGATCCTCGCGGCTCACCTGCCAGCGTTCCGCCACCTTCTCCGCCGTCGTTCCCATGCCGTACGCAATGCCGTAGCGGTCATCCCGCTCGAATACCGCCGGGTTGAACGCGATCTTGTTGCCCATCATCGGCACCATACTCATGCTCTCGGTGCCCGCCGCGATCATCACCTCCGCCTCGCCGAGGCGAATGCGATCCGCCGCCATCGCCACCGCCTGCACACCGGAAGAACAAAAGCGATTCACCGTCACGCCCGGCACCCCGATCGGCAACCCGGCCAGCAACAAACCGATGCGCGCCACATTCATCCCCTGCTCCGCCTCCGGCATCGCACAGCCGACGATCACATCGCCGATGCTGGCTGGGTCGAGCGACGGCGCCTGCGCCAGCACGCTCTTCAGCACATGCGCCAGCATGTCATCGGGGCGGGTGTTGCGGAACATCCCGCGCGGCGCCTTACCCACCGGCGTGCGGGTCGCGGCGACAATGTAGGCTTCCTGGACTTGTTTGCTCATGGCTCATCTCCAATATTTACGACCGACCTCAAAACGGTTGAACGATCTCACAAAGTTGCTATCATGCAGCCATGCAAAAGAAATCGCTCATCCAGTCCAACCCTTACCTGCGTGCACCGGAGCAATACCGGAAAATGCTGGTAACCAACGTGTCCAGTTCCACCGCGATCGAGACCGGCATCTCAGTCGCATCCATCGCAAAAACGCTCGCGCCCGTCAAGACCCCGCAACGCTCCGCTCGATAACCTCCGCGAAGATTCGCCCCATCGGGCGGTAATTCCTGTCCAGTCCCGTACGCACCGCTGCAAAATAGCTTTCCTTGTTCTCACCGGCAATCATGCTGAAATCCAGCAACGGCAATCCTGCCTGCAAGGCCATCAGTGTGGACAATACCCGGGCGAGCCTGCCATTCCCTTCGCGGAACGGGTGAATCAACACCAGTTCCACATGCGTTTCGGCCAGCGCGCGTACCACCTCGTCGCGCTCCACAAAATTGCATGGTGTGTAACGTGCCAACACATCCAGCTCAAACTCACCCATCAATGCCGGGACGCGCGCAGCAGCCGCAAACATGAAATCGCCTTTGCTCACATTCACCTGCCGATATTCGCCCGCCCAAGCGTAAATGTCGCCCAACCACACGCGATGAAACTCGCAAATATCGCCAGCCGTAAAACGATGCTCTTCGTCGTACAACCTCACCAGACTATCCACTGCCGCCACCAAAGCATTCGCTTCGGCAGCATCCATCTCGGCTGACGAGGTAATGCCAAGCAGATTCTTCAGCACCGCCCCACCCGAACCCGGCTCGAACTGTGCCTCGCTTAAGCCGGAAACATCATAGCGGTCGTCTGGACTCATTCCATGCCTTCTCGATTAAACCGTGGTACGTCCCCAATTACTCACTAAATTTCACTAGGAAAAGCATCACGCGAATCAAGAGCAATTTTCCGTGCTTCTCGCTGCGCGCGTATTGCCGCCGATTCCCTATATTCCCTGGCCTCTGCCGTCAGTTGAAATACTGCATCACTAAATTTCTCCTTAACCACCTTTTCAATATGCTCAAGGCTTGCGTGAAAAAATTCTTTGCGATTGTTTACCAAGTTCAATCTGTGAGAATCGAAAGTTTTATGTAGTACATTTTCTAAGGCAGGCGCATCTGTCGAATAAATCATTGCATGAATATCAAAGGTAAATGGCACGCTTGCATCCCCCAACTCTTTAACTCTCTCATCTGGCTCAAGCCTACGTGTCATGCCAATCTTGTATACATTTTCGCCAAACGACCCAACATTCGAAATTACATACACATGTCCTGCACGTGTTTGTTGTGCCATGGATTTTGCACGTTCACTTTTCTCATGAGCAATTGCTAGATCAGCTGCCAATGTTTCAATTTTAGATTGAATCTCTGCCAGCTTCGCACCGCTAGCCTTTTCAGCTTCCGACTTGGCTTTTCCAAGCATTTTCTGATAACGCTCTTCCTCCTTGATAGCCGCGTCACTTTCCTCTTGCAGCTTTGCCTCTTCTCGCATTTGTTGCCTAATCGCCGCCTGCTCTTCTCTTTCCTTTTGTTTCTTATCTTGGTGCTCGTAAGCCAATCTGAATTCTTGGAGTTTCAAATCCAAGTAGGCAGTTGATATAACAATGGTGTTGGACTCATTCAACTTATTTATGGCCTCGTAAGCCTTGATAATCCTACCTTCCATTCGCTCTGCGTTATTCCATCTGGCATTAGCAACAGCGGCATCGCATTCGTTATTAAAAGCTCGTGCGGTCAGGCGTATACCTCTATTTGTCATCGTTTGGCCTTTAGCCTTGCTTCCCTCAACTGACCATTCAGTTCGGCATGTAATTGCGGTTTTTTGCTCAACCATTGTCTTTTGTTGCTCTCTCACCTTATCTAGCTCTTCTCTGTATTCTTCTGAAGTATCAAAGTCATAGTGTGGCTTGTAGAATCCCAACTCTGCCAACTCAATTGATTCGTCATATATTGCAGCTTGTTTGACCAAGGCATCAAAAACATCTTTCTTAGCTTTGTATATCTGCTTCAACTCCTCAATCGACTTCTCCAGCGTATTTTTTACTTCTGTAATACCAGCTACCTCTTTCTCGATGTCGATCACTTTTGAGAATTTCTGCACATACTCATTAAGTTGGCCGTTAGCTTCGGTTAACTGCTGAACATATGCCTTATTCTTTTCATTCAACTTGAATGAGTAAAATGCAATCACTGCAACAAGAAAACCTAATGAAATAATTGCGATGGTATTGATTTCCATTATTTAACCAGTCCAAAATGTAAATATAATCAAAGGGCAATACGAAATTCGCCCCAGTTTGTTTCACACCAATAGTTTCATTGGTGGAGACAACAAAATTGCCAACCCTATTCACACTCAATTCATCAACGGCTTTCCATTCTTCAACATATGCTCGATGCGCGCCTGCGTCTTCTCGGTCGCGAGCAATTCCATGAAGTTCCTGCGCTCCAGATCGAACAGCCATTGCTCATCCACCACACTCCCTACTTCCACATCACCGCCGCACATCGTCTCGGCGATGCGGCAGCCGATGTCGTAGTCGTGGTCGGAGATGAAGCCGCCTTCGCTCATGAGGAATGACATTGCATCAGGCGGCCAATATGCGTATCTGCGGTTCGATTTCCGGCCAAGTAGTACGTTGCGCAACACGAATGTCGTAATCGCTTTGCAGATCCAACCAAATTTCCGGTGATACGCCGAAATATTTGCCGAGTCGCAAAGCGGTGTCTGCGGTGATCGATCGCTTGCCGTTGACGATCTCGCTGATCCGGTTGGGTGGCACGTTCAAGTCGCGCGACAACCCATTGATGCTGATGTCCAGCGGTCTCATGAATTCTTCCAGCAGTATTTCGCCTGGTGGAATGGGATCGAGTAATTGTTTAGCCATGACAGTTTATCCTTTAGTGATAGTCCACGATCTCAACATCGGTTGCTTGGCCATCCGTCCATTTAAAACAAATACGCCATTGGTCATTGATACGGATGCTGTATTGCCCCTTTCGGTTTCCCTTTAAAGCCTCAAGTCGATTACCGGGAGGCTGTCTTAAATCTTCCAGTAACCGGGCACGATTCAAATAAAGCAATTTTCGCCGGGCTGGTCGCTCAATCGCGCGAAACCGTGCCACCGGAATATCGTGGAACAAATTTTCCGTTTCGGCACATTTGAACGACTTGACCATGACTTTAGGCTATGACGCATTGCGTAATATGTCAAGCGGCACAATCAATCTCAATTCCGCAACGGCTTCCCGTTCTTCAACATATATTCCACCCTCGCCTGCGTCTTCTCCGTCGCCACCAGTTCCAGGAAGTGTTTACGCTCCAGCGCAAGCAACCAGTCTTCGTCCACCAGGCTGCCCGCTTCCACATCGCCGCCGCATAGGATCTCGGCGATGCGGCAGCCGATGTCGTAATCGTGTTCGGAGATGAAGCCGCCCTGCAGCATGTTGACCATCGAGGCCTGGAAGGTGGCGATGCCGGTGCGGCCGGCAACGGGTATCTGTTTGTTCTGCAACGGCGGGCGGTAGGCGGTGGCGGACATCGCCCGCGCTTCCGCCTTGGCGACATGCAGCAGCTCGAAGCGGTTCATCACGATGCGGTCGGATGCCCTGAGGTATCCCATCTCGCGCGCCAGCTCGGCACTCTTGGCAACTTCGCCCATGGCGATCTGCTGGAAGTAGCGCCTGAGGTGCGGGAAGATGTCCCCGCCGCGCGCTTCGTCGGCGGCACGGTGGGCGAATTCCTTGCAGCCGCCGCCCGCGGGCAGCAGGCCGACACCGACTTCGACCAGTCCGATATAGGTTTCCAGCGTGGCAACCATCCGCGCGCAATGGATGGCAAATTCGCAGCCGCCGCCCAGCGCGAGTCCGTCCACCGCCGCGATGGTGGGGACGCGCGCATACTTGAGGCGCTGCGAAACGACCTGGAATTTCTCCACGATGTCGGCCACGCGCAGGGTGTTGCCGGCAGCGGCATTGACAATATCTCCCAGCCCGCCGCCGCCCGCGACGGTGTACTTGACGCGGTTTGCCGCGCCTTTCAGCTTGCCGAGCAGTCCGCCCCCGCCCGAGGGTTCCTGCACCGCCTGCATCGCCTGCAGCAGGTTGGCACCCACCGAGAACGGCGGCTCGGTCTGCCAGATGATGAGCGCGCTGAAGCTTGCTTCGGCTTCATCCAGTGCGCGCAGCAGGCCATCCAGCACTTCGTTGCCGAGGGTGTGCATCTTGCTGACGATGCTGACGATGGCGATGCCGTCGCCGGTGTGCCACATGCGCACGCCACTATCCGTTTCGAACACGGTTTCGCCGTATTGGTGGGCTTGCTCGCCCAGTAACACATCGGGGAATAGCTGGCGTTGGTAAACGGCCAAGGTGGAACGGGGTCGATACTGTCCGGCGTTGTTGGACGATTGCTCCCTCATCCCCTCTCCCGCAGGGCGAGGAGAATAAGATCCCTCTGCGCCATGCACGCCGGTGCGGCCCACTTCCGTCACCCATGCCGGTAGCGGCGTGTTTTTCATGGTTTTTCCGGCAGCGATGTCTGCGTTGATCCAACCCGCCACCTGCTGCCAGCCTGCCGCCTGCCAAATCTCGAAGGGCCCGCTGTCCCAGCCGAATCCCCAGCGCACCGCCAGATCGAGATCGCGCGCGTTGTCGGCGATGTGTTCGAGCTGCAACGCACAGTAGTGGAAGGCATCGCGCAAAATGCTCCATATAAATTGCGCCTGCGGGTTATCGCTGGCGCGCAGCTTGGCGAGCTTCACCGACCAATCGCGTTCGCGCAGCATGTCTTTCACGTCATCGTCAGCTTTGCCTGCCGAGACGCGATAGCTTGCGGTTTGCAAGTCCATTACCTGGATTTCCTTGCCGACCTTTTGATACACACCGCGCCTGACCTTCTGCCCCAATGCGCCCTGCTCGATCAGCTTGCTCATCCAGTCCGGTGCTTTGAAGTATTCATGCCAGGGGTCGTCCGCCAGATTTTCGTCCATGGTTTTAACCACATGGGCAAACACGTCGAGGCCGACCACGTCGAGTGTGCGGAAGGTCGCGCTCTTGGGGCGACCCAGATAACGTCCGGTGAGCGCGTCCACCGTGTCAAATCCCAGACCCAAGCGTTGCGCATGATGCACCGTGGCGAGCATGGAAAATACGCCGATGCGGTTGGCGATGAAGTTGGGCGTGTCCTTGGCGCGCACCACGCCTTTGCCCACGGTGGAGACCAGGAAGGTTTCCAAGTGGTCGAGCAGTGAGGACTCGGTGCCCGCGCACGGAATCAGTTCGACCAGGTGCATGTAACGCGGCGGGTTGAAAAAATGCACACCGCAGAAGCGGTGGCGCAACGCTTCCGGGAAGGCCTCGGCCAGTTTGTTGATGGACAATCCCGAGGTGTTGGTCGCGAATATCGCGCGCGCGTTCAAAAATGGCGCGACCTTGCGGTACAGGTCGGACTTCCAGTCGATGCGCTCGGCGATGGCTTCGATGACGAGGTCGCATTCGCGCAATTTTTCCAGGTGCTGGTCGTAGTTGGCGGGCTGAATGAAAGCGATTTTGTTCGGGCTGGAGACGGGAGCGGGATCGAGTTTTTTCAGTCCCGCCAACGCTTTGTTGACGTTACCGTTGAGATCGCTCTCTTTGGCGGGCAACTCGAACAACAGCGTTTCGACATTGGCATTGACCATGTGCGCGGCAATCTGCGCGCCCATGACACCCGCGCCGAGGACGGCAACTTTGCGGATATTGAGTGATTTTTCCATGCTGAACTCCAAATAAAAAAGGGAGGGTTTTCACCCTCCCCCCGTTACACCAGTTTAGAAGCTGTGTGTGTATTGCACGCTGAGAATATCGACACTGCTGCTGTATGAGCCAGCCAGTGTTGGTGCAGGAGCTGGCTGATTGATAGTTGATCCGCCGATAAACAAATGTGAGTAGCCAAAATCAATCGCGCGGTTTTCATCCAAACGGTACTGCCCGCCCAGCGACAACCAGGTGCGATTATTGTCGGGGATGCGCGCCGTACGGAAGGCATCCGATACCGGTGTCTGATCGTAAGCCAAGCCTGCACGGGCAGTCCATTTTTCGTTGTAATGATGGTTTGCGCCCACAGCAACACGCCAAGTGTCACTCCAATTTTCCTGGACTGTGGTCAGGTTTACACCCGTAATGCGATCAATTTTCAGCTGTTGGAAAACGCTCCATTTTGTGTAGGTTGCATCCGCCATTACATCCCATTTTTCATTCAGCTTGTGGAAACCACTCAGAGAAAAACTATCCGGCATTTTCACATCCAAAGTGACAGGGCCATTTAATATAGGAGCCCCAGAAAATGTGACATCACCAGTTAATGTGTAACTAATCGCGGAACGGTAGGCAACACCAAGACGGGTGTCCGGACCGGCATTGTACAAAGCCCCCAGATTGTATCCCCAAGAGCTATCATCCCCTTTTATGGTGGCGATGCCTGGAAGACCAGCAAGGTTGGATAGCTCCCCTTTTACTTTCTGATAATCTAAACCCACTCCAAGACTTAAGGCATCGCTTACTTTGTAGGAGAACGAAGGATTGATATTGACGGTCTCAATTTTTGATTTGATGGCGTGGTGACGACCAACCCAGTTGGCATCGTATTCCGTTTGCAACCCGAATGGCGCGTTGATACCCAACCCAAAATGCATATTAGAATCGAGTTCTGCCGTGAAATACGCATTGGGTACAAAAGCTAAACCGCCGGCATCCCCCCCCATGTTTGTCCCAGGAATTCCTGTTCCGGTAAATGTTGCCGATGGCTGAATCGCGTGTACCGCCACCACCACTTGCTTGCCATTCAATCGCGACATGCCTGCGGGGTTGAAAAACACCGTGCTGGCATCTTCGGCGATGGCGGCCGCACCAGCATAGGCATTGCCCATACCGCTGGCATTTTGCTCAATCAGGGCAAAGCCGGAAGCTGCCGCTCCGCCCGCCATCAACAGCAACGCCGCCGCGATTGATCCGGTTAATACGCTTTTCTCGAACATCATGATGACTCCTCTCCTTAATGAAAAAACACCCGACTACAAAGCTTCCCCGCGATGATGCGCCTAATTTTGCGGCGGCACAACACGCGGTTTGCGATCTTCCCCAACCGCCACGTAAGTCAGCGTCGCCTCGGTTACTTTGACGCATTCCGGTTTGGCGGGATTACGCTGCGCATACACCTCCACACCGACAGTAATCGAGGTGCGCCCCACTTTAATCACTTCGGTATAAAAGCTGACAATGTCGCCGACAAAGATCGGCTGTTTGAATACGAAAGAATTCACCGCCACCGTCGCCACACGCCCTTTGGCAAGCTGCACGGCGGGAATGCTCCCGGCAATGTCCACCTGCCCCATCAGCCAGCCGCCGAAAATGTCGCCGGTGTAATTGGCATCCGATGGCATTGCCGCCACGCGTATGGTCGGTTCGCGTTTGGGCAGCGTGCTCGAGTCCGGCATGGTTAGTGTCCCTCGTACAGCGTATCTATCTCCGCCGCATATTTTTCCACAACCTTGTTGCGCTTCAAGCTCAACTTGGGCGTTAACAACCCGTTATCGATACTCCACGGTTCAATCAGCAATAACGCGCGATTGATTTTGGCATAACCGGGAAACGCCCGAATACGGGCATCCACGCGCTGCAACACCTGTTGTTCGACGCGGCTATCGGTCAATGATTCGGGATGGTCCGGGTTCACGCCCAGCTGCCGGGCAAATGCCGGCCAGGCATCGGCATTAAGTACCAGCAGCGCAACCAGATAGGGTTTACCCTCGCCACACACCATGGCTTGGTCAAATAACTTGTCATGCACGATGGCGGATTCCATATCTGCCGGCGGAATTTTCTCGCCATTGGCGAGTACGATAATTTCTTTCAATCGCCCGGTAATATAGACGTGCCCGGTTTCGCTGATGCGCGCGATGTCGCCGGTACTGAACCAACCTTCCCTATCCAGGACTTCATGGGTGGCGGCATCGTTGTTCCAGTAGCCCATCATCACGTTCGGGCCTTTTACCAGCAGTTCATTTTGCGCCCCCAAGCGTAGCTGCACACCTTGTATCGGCTGACCGACGCTGTCGGGAAAATTGTTTTCCAGCTTGTTTCCGGTGACGATGGGGCTGGTTTCGGTCAGACCATAGCCCTGAACCACCGGCAACCCCAGCCCGACAAACATGCGCGAGATGGTTGCATCCAGTGCCGCACCGCCGCTGACAGCGGTGCGCAAACGCCCGCCCAGCTTGCCCAGAATTTTTTGTGCGACCAGTTTATTGAGCAGCGGCCACAGTAGAAACGACGGTTTCCAGCCGCCGCGCCCCTGCTCGCAGAGAAACCGGTCCCAACCGGTATCGACCGCCAGTTGAAACAGTTTGCGCTTAAGCGGCGAGCCTTCTTCCAGCTTGGCACTGATCGCGGCATAGACACGCTCATAAATACGCGGCACGGAAACCAGAATGGTCGGCTTGATGATTTGCAAATCTTCGGAGAGCAGGAGAATAGAACGCGCGTAGGCGACGGTTGCGCCTGTCATTACCGCCAGATAGTAACCGACCGTGCGCTCGAAGGTGTGCGATAGCGGCAAGAAGGACAGCAGCAAATCATTGTCCTTCAACACAAAGGTTTGCAGCGAGTTATACGCATCGCTCAACATGTTGTTGTGGCTGAGCATCACGCCCTTGGGCTTGCCCGTGGTGCCGGAGGTATAAATGATGCTGGCAAGTTCCATGATGTCGCTCGCGACCGGTGTTTGCAGCGTGGCATTTGCGGGCAGATATTGCGCCGCAGCAACCAGACGCGGCTCATCACCGCCGACCTCATCCAGCGAAATGAAGCGTTGCACCCCGGTCATCTGTTCGCGCACCGCACCGAGTTCCCGCCATTGCTCCGCAGTCTCGAACAGGAAAACTTTCGCCTGCGCGTCGTTGACGATGTAAGCGATATTCTCCGCCCTGTCCACCGTGTAAAGAGGCACAAGAATCAACCCCAATGACATGGCCGCCTGATCGAACATCACCCAATGCGGGCAGTTGCGCAACATCAGTGCCACGCGGTCACCCTTTGCCAAGCCTTCTTTCGTCAGTGCCGCTTGCCAGCGGGCAACCTGGTCGCGCATCTGCGCCCAAGTCAGATCTATCCATTGCGATTTTGCCGTATCGAAATAACGATAGGCGACCGCATCCGGTGAGCGTTTTACCCGCTCCAAAAACAAACCGTGCAAATTACCCGCTTGCTCGGGAGTAATCACATCGACATGATCAGTCATCACTTTATCTCCTCAGTCAAGGAACAAATCTTTGAACGCCGGCACACTCGCGTCAACCGCGTAATGCGAAAAATCATTCACGCCCGATTCGCGCAGCACCGCCTCGTCGATAAAAAAGTTGCCGCTGGTCGTGGTGCTGTCGCGCAACAAAATTGCCACCGCCGCATCCGCCACGATGGCGGGCTTGCGCGAGGCGCGCATGATCGCTTCCGGAAAATTGAACTCGATTGCCGCCGTGGCAATGGTAGTCCGCGGCCACAGACAGTTAAACGCGATACCGTCGGCGGCAAATTCGTGCGCCATACCCAGCGTGCACATACTCATGCCGTACTTGGAGATGGTGTAGGCGACATGCTCGGAGAACCATTTCGGCTCCAAATTCAAGGGCGGCGACAAGGTCAGCACATGGGGATTGACCGCATTCTTAAGATGCGGCACACAAGCCTGCGCGGCGAGAAAAGTCGCGCGCATATTCACGTCCCACATCAGATCCAGACGTTTGGCCGATGTCTGCAAAGTCGGTGTAAGGCTGATTGCACTGGCGTTATTGATCAACACATCAATGCCGCCGAAATGGGCCGCCGCCTGCTCCACCGCCGCACCAATCGCGGATTCGTCGCGCGCATCCATCTGAATTGCCAGAGCTTCCCCGCCCGCCGCCACCACTTCGGCAGCGACGCTGTGTATGGTGCCCGGCAGTTTGGGATGCGGCTCGCTGGTCTTGCCGGTAATCACCACCTTTGCGCCATCGCGGGCGCAACGCAGGGCAATCTCGCGCCCGATGCCGCGACTGGAGCCGGTAATGAACACCACCCGACCGCTCAAGCTGCTCATGCCGCCCTCCCCCGCAATTGTTCCGGCGCGAAGTCATTCACCATGATGACCTTGCGGCGCAGTATGTAATCGCGCTCCAACTGTAACGCCTGCTCCGGCGTGATGATGCCCAACTCGCGCGCTTCGACGATGCGCGCCAACTCGTCCATCCCCTTGAGGGTGCCCGCTTTGTGTGATTTCTCCAGTACCGCCTGCAATGGCTCGCACGCCAGCGTGCTGATCAGGGCGGCTTCCAGTGCGCCCACGGCATCCTCCTCGTCGCCCGGCAGATACATTCCCGCAGTCAGGCGGTCACGCGCCGCGCCGGGTTTAAGCAATAAGGCCGCCACCTGATGCCCCAACTCGTCTGAAGGGGGACGACGGCATTGCCCCAGCGGGAAAATCAGCCCGCGCATCAATAGCGCGAAGAAGCGGTTGGGGAAGTTTTGCAACACGCCATCGAAGGCGGTTTGAATGCGAAATAGTCCGTCCTCCATCGCCCAACGCAATAGCGGCAAGTCTTCCTGCGGACGACCGTCATCCTCAAACTGCTTCAACACGGCAGAACACAGATAGAGCTGGCTCAACACATCGCCGAGGCGGGCCGATAGTTTTTCACGGCGTTTGAGCGCTCCGCCCAAAGACAACATGGCAATGTCGCTGGCAAAAGCGAAGGCGGCGGTATAACGCGTCAGTTGTTGGTAATAATGCTGCGTCGGCTGGGCGGTTGGCACCGAGATGAAGCGTCCGCCGGAAACCGCGTACAGCAAACTGCGCACCGCATTGCATAAAGTAAAGCTGATATGCCCAAAGAATGCGTCGTCGAAATCCGCCACCGCCTGCTCGTGGTTTTGTTCGCGTGTCGCCTGAATTTCTTTGAGTACGTAGGGATGCGCGCGCACCGCGCCCTGGCCAAAAATAATCAGACAGCGCGTCAGGATGTTCGCCCCTTCCACCGTGATTCCAATGGGCGTTTGCTGATAAGTGCGAGCCAGATAATTATCCACTCCCATGCAAATACCCTTGCCACCGTGCACGTCCATCGCATCGTTGATTACCGCACGCCCACGCTCGGTGCAGTGATATTTGACTATCGCCGACACCACCGAAGGCTTTTCGCCCAGATCAACCGCCAGCGCGGTCATCTTGCGCGCCGCATCGATCGTGTAAGCGTGCCCGCCGATTCTTGCCAGCACCTCCTCAACCCCTTCAAACTTGCCTATCGGCACGTTAAATTGTTTGCGCACCCGCCCGTATGCCCCGCTGCTCCGCGCCGCCAACTTGACACCGCCAGTGGCACTGGCGGGCAGTGAAATCGAACGTCCCGCCGCCAAACACTCCATCAACATACGCCACCCCTGCCCGACATATTCCACCCCGCCGATGATGTAATCCATCGGGATGAACACGTCCCGCCCCTGGGTCGGGCCGTTTTGAAACGCCGAATTCAGCGGAAAATGCCGCCTACCGACCTGTACACCGGCGGTGTCGGTGGGAATCAGCGCCAGCGTAATGCCGCGAGACTCCTCCGCACCCAACAGATGATCGGGGTCATAAAGCTTGAACGCCAAACCCAGCAAGGTCGCCACCGGAGCCAGGGTGATATAGCGTTTTTCCCAGGTTACCCGCACGCCAAGGATATTTTGCTGGCCGTTAAACTCGCCGTGACAGACGATGCCGTAGTCGGGAATCGCCCCCGCATCCGAACCGGCAAACGGCCCGGTCAACGCGAAGCACGGCACTTCCAGCCCCCTGGCAAGACGGCTGAGATACTTGTCCTTTTGCGCTTTTGTACCGTATTTCAGCAACAGCTCAGCCGGACCCAGCGAGTTTGGCACCATCACCGTCACCGCTGCGGTGCCACTGCGCGATGCGACTTTGGTCACCACCGCAGAATGTGCCTGTGCGGAAAACTCCAAGCCGCCGTACTCCTTCGGAATAATCATGCCGAAAAAGCCTTTGTCTTTGATGAATTGCCAAACTTCCGGCGGCAGGTCGGCACGGGTATGGGTAATATCCCAATCGTCTAACATGCCGCACAACTGTTCGACTTCGTTGTCCAGGAAAGCCTGCTCTGCATCGCCAAGACCCGTTTTGGGCATTGCCAACAGCCTGCGCCAACGCGGGCGACCGCTGAACAACTCGCCTTCCCACCACACAGTGCCGGCATCCAGTGCTTCCTGCTCGGTCTGGGAAACTTGCGGGAGTATCTTGCGAAACACGTTGAGAATAAAGTTGCTCACCAGTGCGCGGCGCAAGGCCGACACCCCCAGCACCACGACAAAAATTGCCAACAGGATATAAACCGCCGACAACAAACCGTCGGAAATACGCAACTGTGCCGCAAGCAAAGACACCGCCACGCTAATCGCAATCAGCCAACTCCAGATAGAAGAACGGAAAAAAGCCAGCGATAAGAACACTACAAGCACAATCAGCGTCACCAGTATCGTTAACATGTCGAACCTCGCTGTTTTTTTATTTGAGTAGCCCACTGTAAACCTTATGCCTCGCGCTGACAATGGCGATTACCTTAAGGATAATTTTCATTGACGTACACCTCACGTTTTGCCAAACTGTCCGCCATGTATCGCTCATCCAGACAATTTATTGCCCTACTGATGCTGTTGTGGTTACCCCTGTTCAGTGCCAGCGCACTGGCAGCTTCGGTGACCATGCAAATGCAGCCGGACACCTGCCATGAAGCGGCAATGCAGACCATGTCCCATGCCGATATGGACGGGCACATGCATCAAGACGGGGCATCCGCCGCCCCGGACAACGACGGGGTCGCTCTTTCATGTGATGCCTGCGATATTTGCCATCTGGCCTACAGCGGTTACTTGACTGCCCTCGGCTTGGCACTTGTCGCGGTGCGCGCACCCGCACAAAAAGCCGCACCCTATCAAGACTCATTCCGCTCCTTTACCTCTACACCCCTCGTTCCACCGCCACTCGCCCGCGCTTAACGCGGGACGGGTGCGCCTACTCATTTCATAAATCTTTAGGTTTCGCCTGGTCTCGAAAGATTCGGTGGACGCATTGCGTCTGCCCAACTTGATCAACTTGGGAAATCAGTCATGAAATACATAACGCTAAACGGTCTGCTGGCCATCCTGTTCGCTTTATCCACTCCGGCATTCGCTGCCGAGTCGATGACCGGCATGAAGCACGCCGAAATAAAACACATGCAACATACCGGAACGCAGGCTACACAAGGCCATCAGGCCGAAGGGGTGCTGAACAGCATTGATCTGCAAAACCGCAAGATCAATCTGACGCATGGACCGGTCAAGTCGCTGGGCTGGCCCGGCATGACGATGAACTTCAGCTTCAAGGACGCCGCGATACTGAAAGGCATTCAGCCAGGCCAAAAGGTGGCATTCGAGATCGTCAAGGAAGCACCCAAGAAGTTTTACGTGAGCAAGATCACGGCGTTGAAATAAGTGCATGGCAGCCGGATGATTCCGGCTGCAACAGGAGTCAGTATGAAAAAAATATTTATCAGATTTCCGCTCTGTCTGGGGCTGGTGCTGGGGCTGGCAGCGTACTCGCTGACTGCGCTGGCGGCATCACCCGAACAGACGATGGCGCACCACGACCATTCTATGGTTCAGCACGGCAAGCAGGCTGATGCCTCGCTCAGTCTGGATCATGCGGTAGAAATCGCCCTTGCAGGCAACCCCGGTCTGGCGAAAATGGCCGCCCGCGCCAAGGCGATGGCGGAAATGCCTGCGCAATTGGGCACGCTGCCCGATCCGATGTTGTCGCTGAATGCGGTCAACCTGCCCAACGACACGTTTTCCCTGTCGCAGGAACCCATGACTCAGCTGCAGGTCGGCATCGGTTTCACCCTGCCGTTCCCCGGCAAGCTGGATCTGCGCGAGCAGGCTGCCGAGTTCGAGGCGCGCGCGGCACAATTCGACGTGGACGAGATGCGTCTGGTGCTGGTCAAAAACGTGCGCTCGATCTGGTGGAATCTGTTCTATCTGGACCGCGCCCTGAGCGTCGTCGAGCGTAATCAGGTATTGCTGCGTCAACTGGTCAAGATCGCCGAGACCCGTTACAAGACAGGGCAGGGCATGCAGTCCGACGTGCTGCTGGCACAGTTGGAACTATCCAAACTGCTGGACATCGAGATCGGCCTGAAAGCCATGCGCCGCACTCAGGCCGCATCACTGAAAGCCTTGCTGGATCGCTCAGACATGGACGAAATCATCCTGCCTGTGAAGGTCACTGAAACTTTGCCCGACACACCGAAACTGGCCGAGTTGAACGCGACTGCGCTGGCAGCGCGCCCTGTCTTGTCCGCGCAGCTGAACGGCGTGGAAGCCGCGCGCAGCCGCGTGGCACTGGCGGAGAAAGACTATTACCCGGACTTCAAGCTGGGGGCGGTCTATGGTTTCCGTAGCGGCAACAACCCTAACGGCAGCGCGCGCACCGACATGAGCAGCCTCCTGTTCAGCATGAATTTGCCGATTTTTACCCGCGCCCGGCAGAACGGTGCGTTGTCACAGCGCAAGGCGGAAGTGATGCGCGAAGAATTTTCGTTACAGGAAAGAAAGACGCAGGTGCTGGCGGAGATCGAGCAGGCACTGGCGGATTATCGCGCCGGACAGGAACAGGCTTCCCTGTTCAAGACCGGCATCATCCCGCAGGCCAGACAGACCACAGCCGCCATGCTTGCCGCCTATCAGGTGAACAAGGTTGACTTCCTGAATCTGGTGCGTTCGCAAGTCACGCTCTACAACTACGAGACACAATACTGGAAGGCGCTGAGTTCGGGCTGGCAGGCATGGGCCAGGCTGCAAGCCGCCACAGGAAAAGGTGATACCGCCGGGACATCTCCCGATGTCACTCAAACAGACCACCGCCACCCACACGGCATGAGAATGAACCACGGAGAGCATCCATGAATACCCAGACATTCAGCAACAATAAAAGCATCATCGCAACGGCGCTCATCGCCCTGTTCATCGGCAGTGGCGCAGGCTACTGGATCGCCTCCGGCAAGTCTGCCGACAGCGCGCATCCATCCGCCGCATCCGCAGAGAAAAAGCCGCTGTTCTACCGCAACCCGATGAACCCGGCCATCACTTCTCCCACGCCGGCACAGGATGAGATGGGCATGGATTATGTGCCGGTCTATGCGGAAGACAGCCAGGCTGCGCCACCTGCAGCCCGCAAGCCCTTGTTCTATCGCAATCCGATGAATCCAGAAATCACGTCACCCGTGCCCGCCACGGACGAGATGGGCATGGACTATATGCCCGTCTATCCTGAAGGCGGGGCGTCATTGTCCGAGCCTGCGGGCACGGTGAAGATAGACGCAACCGTGGTGCAGAACATCGGCGTGCGCACCGCTGCGGTGACGCAGGAAGTGCTGTCGCGCAACATCCGCACCATAGGCCGGGTCACGTATGACGAGCAGCGCGTCGCGCGCTTGCATCCCAAATACGATGGCTGGGTCGAAAAGCTGTTCATAGACAAGACCGGCGAGCAAATCCAAAAAGGCAGCATGTTGCTGTCCATCTATTCGCCGCAACTGGTCGCGACGCAGGAGGAATATCTGCTGGCGCTGGATAATGTGGCCGAATTGCGCGACAGCCCGTTTCCTGACGTGCGCAAAGGTGCGGAGAGTCTGCTGCGTTCCAGTAAACAGCGTTTGCAACTGTTGGACGTGCCCGAGCATCAGATCGCGCAACTCGCCAGGACACGCCAAATCATGAAAGGCATACACATCCATTCGCCGTTCGATGGCGTGGTGATGAACATCGGCGCGCGTGAAGGCGAACGCATCACGCCCATGACTGAGCTGTATATGATCACCGACCTTTCCCGTGTCTGGGTGATCGTGGATGTGTACGAAAATGACATGCCATGGGTGCATCAGGGCGACACGGCGCAGGTACAAGTCGCCGCGATACCCGGTCGCACCTTCAGTGGCAGGGTGGCGTACATCTACCCCTACATGGAGGCCAGGACGCGCACCATCAAGGTCAGGCTGGAACTCGATAATCCCGGGATGGTGCTCAAGCCCGAGATGTTCGCCAATGTGAACATTGCAGCGGACAAACAGATGGCCGCGCTGGTCGTGCCTTCCGAAGCGGTCGTGCGCACCGGTTCACAGGATCAGGTCTTCATCCAGCGTGCGCCCGGCCAGTTCGAGCCGCGCAAGGTGGTGCTCGGCGTGGCGTCCGATGGCAAGACGCAGATCGTCAGCGGCGTGAAGCCGGGCGAGATCGTCGTGACCTCCGGACAGTTCCTGGTGGATTCCGAATCCAAACTCAAGGAAGCGACCGCCAAGATGATGGATGCCGCTCAATCGAACGCGCCCGCAAACCCTGAACCAGCCGTGCAAGATACGCCTCTGCAAATGCCCGGCATGCAAAATCATGACGGGGAAATGAACGGCACTGACATGCAGGGCATGGATATGCCGGATATGAAGCACCACCAGCATATGAACGACAAACCGGCACGGCCTGCCGCGAACCCCAAGCCCGCAGCTAAATCCGCACCTGCCCATACCATGCAGATGCCCGGCATGGAGGGGATGGATCATGGCGGCATGGACATGCATCACGACATGGGTGACATGAACGGAGGAACGCAGCCATGATACGCGCGCTGATAGATGCGTCCATCCGCAACCGCTTTCTGGTGCTGATCGCGACGTTGCTGATTGTTGTCGCGGGTTTTCAGGCGATGAAATCCACGCCGCTGGACGCGATCCCCGATCTGTCGGATGTGCAGGTCATCATCTTCACCGGCTATCCCGGTCAGGCGCCGCAAGTGGTGGAGGATCAGGTGACCTATCCGCTGACCACGGCGATGTTGTCCGTGCCGAACACCAAGGTGGTGCGCGGCTATTCCTTCTTCGGCTTTTCGATGGTGTATGTGATCTTCAAGGATGGCACGGACATGTATTGGGCGCGTACCCGCGTGCTCGAATACCTGAATTATGCCGCCGACCGATTGCCTGCCAGTGTCTCGCCCAAGCTGGGGCCGGATGCGACCGGGGTGGGTTGGGTATATGAATACGCGCTGGTGGACAAAACCGGCAAGCATGATCTGGCAAAACTGCGTTCCCTGCAGGACTGGTATTTGCGCTATCCGCTGCAAACCGTGGAAGGCGTGTCCGAAGTCGCTTCCATTGGCGGCTACGTCAAACAGTATCAGGTTGAAGTCAAACCGGATGCCTTGCTTGCCTACAACATCCCGCTCGCCCGCGTAAAACAGGCGATCAAGCAGAGCAACAACGATGTCGGCGGTCGTCTGGTGGAGATGGGCGAGACCGAATACATGGTGCGTTCATCCGGATATGTAAAAGGAATCAAAGACCTGGAAACAATACCCGTGAGCGTGGATGCGAACGGCACGCCGGTCTTTCTGAAACAGATCGCCAACATCCATCTGGGCCCCGAGATACGGCGCGGTCTGGCTGAACTGAACGGCGGCGGCGAAGTCGCAGGCGGCATCGTCATCATGCGCTACGGCGAAAACGCGCTGGCCACCATCGAAAATGTGCGCGCCAAACTGGAAAGCCTCAAGAAAGGACTGCCGGAAGGCGTGGAGATCGTCCCGGTTTACGACCGTGGCAACCTGATTGAACGTGCCGTGGATAACCTCAAGGACAAGCTGATCGAGGAATCCATCGTGGTTGCGTTAATCTGCCTGATCTTCCTGATGCATGCGCGCAGCGCGCTGGTCGCCATCATCAGCCTGCCCATCGGCATCCTGATCGCCTTCATGATCATGCGCTGGCAGGGGCTGTCCGCCAACATCATGTCGCTGGGCGGAATTGCGA
>JBMOPZ010000035.1:0-1384 GCA_049321355.1 Pseudomonadota bacterium
GGGCTGGTAGAGGAAGTTGTCGGCCAGGCGCAGCCACTGGCTGTTGATCCAGCCGTCGATCTGCTTGACGCGGCCCGCGGTGTCCCAGCTGTATTGCACGATCAGGCCGGTGGGGTAGGTCAGGCGGCACAGGCGGCCGGCGGCGATGCGGGGCGGTGCTGCCCGTGGCATCGGAAACGCTGGTCAGGCTACGAGCTTGCCGCGGAAATGAGATCGCCTCCAGCCCGTTCTGTTACGGCTTTCCGGAAAGTGAGCCTTTAATGTCTGATTGCCAGTTTTTCCACGATAGCGAACGGGTTGTGCGAGGGGAGTCGGGCCACTCGGTGGAAATGCTTTCTTTTAAGATTGAGTCCATGCGCTCCTTCTGGACAACTCGGCTTGTCGGGTAAGCGTACAGCTGATAGCGCGGCTCTTGGTGAATCAGCACCGCGGGAACGGGGCGTTTGAGTTTAAGATGCCTTTTCGCGCTTTCAGCGTAACTTGGGGGCATGATATATAGCCAAAGGGCTTCTCTTGCAATTGCCTCATAATGCCAAGATTTGCTTGCATCCAACCAACGGATGTGGACGTTTGCGGGGCCTTCGAGTTGGACCCCCACGCCGCGAACTCCGCCGTATGAATCGTCCCAGTAATGACCCTCTGGGATTACTTTGTCTTTCGTCTCAACAATTGACCATTCCGCTGGCAGCGTGGCTGTGATTTTTTCGATAACAGACTGTTCAATCGAAATATTTGAGGCCATGGCGCGGCTGGCGCCGACGACTCCAAGAAATATCGCCGCGAGTATTAGGAAAGATCTTTTGAGCATCGTTCCGCCTAGAAGCCGAATGAAAATGACGGGGGAGGCACAGCCTCTCCTGGCAACGACCCAAAGCGCCCGCCAGGGATCACAGGGGTTTGAAGTCCGTTTGCACTTAGAACCATATTGACTGCGTTATGGCAATCCGCAACAAAGGGCGTCCACCAGTCATTGCTTCGCTCTCGCATCAGATCCATTACTTCCTTTTCCTTACCCTCACTCTTCTCGACTTTTTGACAGGCATCGGCAGTGGGACCTGCTTCGCCCCCTCCTGTTCCATCAGCGGTGCTGCCCTGCTTGCCGGCTGATGTATTAGTGGAGTAGTCCCACAAATATGCGTGATTGCCGGGCATCCCGTGTGCCTTTCGGGCGCAGACAGCAACTTGCAAACCGATTGGATCTGTCCATATCAGGGGGTTGCCGTCCACGTATGCATAGGTATTGATCCCCCCCGCCAGCCCGATGGGATCTGACTGCAGATAGCGGCCAGCCTGCGCGTCATAGACCCGATGCCAGTTGTGCCACAAGCCGGATTCCGAGTCGAAGTACTGCCCTGGGAATCCGACGTTGAGCCCGCCGATGGAA
>JBMOPZ010000036.1:0-1361 GCA_049321355.1 Pseudomonadota bacterium
TGGTGACGGTGAGCGACAGCGGCACAGCGTATTGCCTCAAGATAAAAGGTTACCGTAGCGAGATGACGGATCGACTCCAACCGGAAGGTTACCGAAGCCGTTTGAAGATGGCCTTCAGTTTACCCTGAAGGCGTTTTTGCAGATCAAATGGATTGATCGATTTCGTTTGCTCCGCCAGTCTGATTTTGTTGTCTGGCGAAACGTCCAGGTGATCGATCAGTCGTTGTGCCGGGGTGATGGGTTTGCTGTATTTTCTGATCCATTTGCTGCCGTCGCGCGCCTTGGAAACGAGTTTTAAGGTTGGGCAGAAGAAATTGGTGAACAGGCTGAATTCATTGGCGTAAAGGTCGTTCATCAGTTTTACCAGCTTGGGATCGGCAAAGCGGTCATAGCCAAACAACTGCCGCACATGTGACCAGTTTTTTTGCTCGACATGAGCGTTGTCATTGGAGTGATAGGGACGTGAGCGGGTGAACTGGACAGGCTGCTTGTGGTTTTGGAAGTAACGCAGCAAATGATGATTGAGGAATTCACTGCCGTTGTCGCAATCGAAGCCCCTGACCGGGAACGGCAGCGCTTTCTGGATCGCCTTGATTTGCGTCATCACCCCATCAGCGCCCTTGTTCCAGGTCGCACGGCACTCCGTCCAGCCCGTGCAGAGGTCGGTCATAGTGAGGCTCCGGACGAAGTCACCCGCCAGACTGTCACCACAATGCGCAACGGTATCGGCCTCGATGAAGCCGGGTTGCGTGATATCCCACACGCCCGTCTGGATCGGAATCTGCTTCTTGAGCAGTGTTCCCGGTTTCGTACCTGACAGACCGCGACGCCCCACCTTGGCGCGAATCGGCTTGAGCAGGCGATCAATGGTGGCAGCAGAGATGGTATTGAGCAGCCCCTGTGTTTCTGGCGACAGGGGGCGGAAGCTCAATGCGTAATGCGGCAGCCACAGCGGCAACGCGGCCTTCAAGCGCTTGCTGCAAAGCTGGTCTGATGCCAGCCAGATGGTACGCAACGCCTCGATCAGCTCGGGCGTCTCGTATCGCGATGTTGGCCCTGGCTTGCAGGACGGCGTCTTCGCTCGCCGGAATGGCGCACCCAACAATCGCAGTGCATATTTGCGGTGATACCCGCAGACCTCACAGAACTCGTTCAGAATCGTCGTCTTGCCAGCTTTCTTTGCGCGCCGATAGCGAGCCCGGATTGCATCCAGATAGGCGCGTTTCTCTTGTTTACCCATGTCAGGTTACCCGTGTCAATTTCGGTAACCTTTAACTTGAGGCAACGATCCTCTTTACTCACTCCCTTCGGTAACTTTTATCTTGAGGCAATTCGCCTCTGAAAGTTGTGCGGGGTGGCTT
>JBMOPZ010000037.1:0-1271 GCA_049321355.1 Pseudomonadota bacterium
TACGCAAGCAGTGCCCGATTACCGAAGAACCGGTTGAGACCGTTGAATTGCCAACGGAAGGCATTTTGTATTCCTGGACCTTTATTTCGATGCCCGTGATGGGTGCAACCCAAATGGGCGGTGGCGGGCACGGCGTTGGCCAAATTGATTTGCCTGGCAATGTTCGCATACAGGCACAGATCACCGGCAAACAGGGTGATTGGGAAATCGGCATGAAAATGAAACTGGATGTGCAGCCGATCATCAAGAAAGGCGATACGAAATTCTGCACGTTTTGTTTTAAACCCGCCTGATTTTTCGCCTCATTATTCTTCCAAATAGTCGGATGTGAATCATGATTGACGATGTCTATGTCATCGGTGTGGGCATGCACCCGTTTCAGCGCGTGGCCCCTTCGACACGCGAAATGGCCTATGTGGCGGGCAAGGCCGCACTCGCCGATGCCGGCATAAAATTCCGCGATGTTGGCGAGCTTTACAATGGCTATCTTGGCGGCAACATGCTGGAAGGCATCAGCTTTGCCAAGGATTTTGGTCTGAACAATGCCTCGATCACCCATGTCGAGAACGCCTCGGCCACAGGGTCTACCGCGTTCCGTGAGGCAGTCAGGGCTGTCAAGTCCGGTGATTGTGAAATCGCCATGGCACTGGGCTTTGACGACATGATGAAAATGGGCATGACCATGATGAAATTCATGATGTCCGAAGACCCGAAGATTGATTCCATTATTCTGCCCGCCGCCTTTTTCGCCATGTGGGCTACGCGTCGCATGCACGAGCAGGGTACAACCGTTGAGACATTCGCCAAAATTGCCGCGAAGAACTGGAATCATGCGCGCCACAACCCTTATGCGCAGCGGCAGTCGGCCCATGAGGTCACGGTAGAGGAAGTGATGGCCTCGAAAATGGTTTCTTATCCGCACACCTCGATGATGTCGTGCGCTGCCGGTGGTGGTGCTGCCTGTGCAATTGTCGCGACCAAGGCAATTGCAAAAAAACTCGCCAATGGCCGGCCGCTGGTCAAGGTGACGGGCTCGCAATCAAAATCGGAACATTACACCCACGGTCATGTGTTTATGGGTGCCGTGGTGGGGCCCGGTGAGCTGACGCAAAGAACGACAGAAGCGCTTTACGCAGAAACGGGTATCGGACCCAAGGATGTCAGTTTTGTCCATGTACATGATGCTTTCCCCATCGAAGAACTGATGTATTACGAGTTGATGGGTTTTTGTGCCGAAGGCGAGGGCGATCGCCTCGTTGCCGAAGGCGCAA
>JBMOPZ010000038.1:0-1242 GCA_049321355.1 Pseudomonadota bacterium
GGGCCTCGGGGATGAATCAGGGGGCAGGACAGTGCTCACGGGGATTATTCCTCGCCCGGTGCGCCAGGCGCCCGGATGCCTCGTTGCTTTCCCCTACTCTATAGCGAAGGGGCGCCGTCGTCCCGCCTGTTATTTCCCTCCCTTACATCCGTTTTACGTGGGGAAGATCATCCCCCATCTGGGTGGCGCCGTAGCCCATCTGTCCTATACCGTGCGACAGCGTCCCCGACAACCCAAAACTAGCGGCGCCTGCCACCACATTTAAAAATCCAGAAGCAACATCAGCAACACTACCGAGCATTCCCCCAAGCACCGGTATGTTTCTGGCCAAATTGCCGAGCGCTGAGCCGCCTGTTGACGCACTGCCACTGTTCGCGCCCGTGTTACCCGTATTGACGCTGGCGGCGCCGTTCTGATTACTCGCCGCGGTGGACTGGATGCCGGATACCGTCACCGTGCCGGTGGTGTACGAGTTGGTTATATTGCCGTAGGCATAATAGTTATTCATCGTTTGAAACGATGAGTTGGCAATTGCATATTGAAGCTGGTCAAACCCCATCCCAACCCCATAGCCACTCATCTCCCAATCCTCCAAAGCAACCGAAAACCCACTCGGATCCACAAAGCTCAACGGATTGTTGTGCACATAGCTGTAGCGATTAAAATCCTGCTGATTTTCCGGATAAAACACATTCGGATCGGCGCTGAGGAAGCGGCCGATCAGCGGATCGTACACGCGCCCGTTCATGTGTACCAGATCCACACCATCCAGATGCTCGTGCGTGGCGGTGTTTGCCGTTGTCGATCCGCATCGACAACGGGCCGGAGTTCATTGCAGATTCGCTTGCTAAATGGGCACAGGAAAACGGCGTGAGGCTCAATGTCATTCCGCCGGGTAAGCCGCAGAAAAACGGCTTTGTCGAGCGGCTTAACCGGAGCTTCCGCGAGGACGTTCTGGATTGCTTCCTGTTCGACACGCTTGACAAAGTTCGGGATGCCGCGTGGGAATGGATGATGGCGTACAACGAAGAAAGGCCGCACGACAGTCTGGGGGACTTAACCCCGCTGGAATACCGCAGGAAATACGAAGCCGAACTGGCAGAGGTTTCTACGATCTAGCCCGCATTATTCACGAACACAGCGTGCTACCAGCGTTTTGCGACATTTCGGATAGACTACCACGCAAAATCCGGCACGATTCAGGTGTTGATCGGCTTCGCAGGCATCGTTTTCATCTGTCGA
>JBMOPZ010000039.1:0-1206 GCA_049321355.1 Pseudomonadota bacterium
ATCTGAACAAGGATTGGGATGTCGGCATGCGCGCCAGCGTGCTGCATTCGTGGAGCGCAAACCAGTACGATTCATCCTGGGGTGCATCCATCGGCCATACCCTGGTTGAAAACATGTGGCTTTCGGCCGGCTACAATTTCACGGGCTTCATCGACCGGGATTTCTCCATCAACCGCTACACCAGCGCCGGACCGTTCGTGCAGATGCGCATGAAATTCGATCAGCAGTCGATACGTGACGTGGTGCGGTGGGGAAATAACTAGGGATTTATTTTAAATGAACCAGACGCATTTATCGTGATCATGTCACTCTCACGACGTTTCACCTCAACTCGATCGCTGGCGGGACGAATGATTCAGCTCGTCCTCCTCTGTGCCCTATTACTGCCCGTTTCCGGCACCGTACAGGCCGCAATCACACATGTTAAAACGGTTGGTACGGTCAATGCCAAGGGGGCATCATCTACCACAACCACTTTCACTGTCGGCGCAAACGGCGCCAGCGCTGGCAATAACATCATTATTGCTATCGTCGTGGGCTTCTCCGCTGGTGAGGATACGATTGTTCCGGCCTGTACCGATACGAAGGGAAATATCTATACCACGGATGTTGATTTCTTCAATCAAGCAACAGCAGCGACTCGAACGGCTATTTGCTCATCAAGGCTCACAACATCGCTTACTACCGGCGATGTTATCACCGTGACGCATGCCAGCCAGCCAGCCAGGGCATTAAGCGTCGACGAATTTTCCGGCTTAGCTGCGACAAACCCGCTTGATAAAACGGCGGGCGGTTTTGGTAGTTCTCTAAACGCACTATCCGCGTTGACCGCAACCACGACGCAGGCCGACGAGCTTGTCTTTGGCGCAGTTGGGGTGAGAGGTCCCATAACTGAGACCTACACCAAAGGCGCAAGTTACACTGCCCTTACTCGGGACGGGACGACCGGGGCATCAGCCACTGGTAATCGCACCATCAACCCGGAATACAAAATCGTTTCATCGACGGGCACCTATGCCGCCGATGGGACGTTGGGAACAAGCACTGCTTGGATAGCGGTGGTTGCAACGTACAAGGCAGCCACCACCAGCTCCACCTGCACAGTGACCAACACCAACGACTCCGGCGCGGGTTCACTGCGTCAATGTATTACCACGGCAAACAGTACGCCAGGAACGACCATCGCCTTCAACATCCCCGGCCCGG
>JBMOPZ010000040.1:0-304993 GCA_049321355.1 Pseudomonadota bacterium
CGCCAGTCAAACCTCATCGCTTCGGTAACAGACTCCGGTTCATCCCCACGGGTGTGGGGAACGCCCTTTACGCTTGCGACCAGACCAGGTGGCCAGCGGTTCATCCCCACGGGTGTGGGGAACGCGTCCGCGCCGTGGTTTGCTATGTCTGATGCCCCGGTTCATCCCCACGGGTGTGGGGAACGCGCGAATGGGTGAACTGCACACTTTATCGCAAACGGTTCATCCCCACGGGTGTGGGGAACGCTGATTTTTTTTATGACGGGAGGATATCTGTGACGGTTCATCCCCACGGGTGTGGGGAACGCCTGGGAGGATCGGGGTCTCTGCAAGTTCGTAACGGTTCATCCCCACGGGTGTGGGGAACGCGGCTTTATCGCTATACCCCTCCCACTGGGTAATGGTTCATCCCCACGGGTGTGGGGAACGCTGCGCGGTCGGCAGTATGACTCAAAGGTTTGGCGGTTCATCCCCACGGGTGTGGGGAACGCGTTAGTTAGCGCTCACGATACAATTGGTGACCTGGTTCATCCCCACGGGTGTGGGGAACGCCCCCGTTGGATAACGTCCTATTGGGGTGTTTTCGGTTCATCCCCACGGGTGTGGGGAACGCTGTTGTATTCACTCCGTTCGCTGTGGGTTCAACGGTTCATCCCCACGGGTGTGGGGAACGCTGGGGAGAGGGTTCGGGGTGCATGTGTTTGGGCGGTTCATCCCCACGGGTGTGGGGAACGCTTCAGCCGGTCGGAGCGTGGATCGGCGGCACACGGTTCATCCCCACGGGTGTGGGGAACGCGTCAAGTTCCACGAAATAGGAAATTATTTCCACGGTTCATCCCCACGGGTGTGGGGAACGCACGCCGTCGCCGAACGTTGCCGTGCCTTTGCGCGGTTCATCCCCACGGGTGTGGGGAACGCACTTCTTCCATCCTGTTGAATTTTATCTGAAATTCAACAGGTCAAAATTCTACCAAATTTTTAAGGAGCGTCCTGTAATTGTTCGGGTAAAAATGACACCAGCTTTGTGCCGTCCAGTTCGACTGGAATTCTCCGGTTGCCGCCTAGTGTTAAAAAGTCAAATCCCGCTTCTGTATTGGTGCGCCATGCCATGACTGCGTTACCGTCTTCAATGCCTTGTTCTACTTGATGCCAAATGTTGTCGCGTACTTTTATTGAGTAGTTGCCTATGTAAACACCCGCACGAATCTCCAGCAGCCAGATTGCCAATCTTCCACGCAGGCGCGGCGGGGCATTTTCAAGCACGATGACCAACATCACCTATTCCTTGCGTGTTGGGTATAGCGGGAAGCACGGCGTCCTCCGGCGGAGACGGCGGGAAAATTTCTCCAGCAGCGAGCATTTCCTCTATTCCAGGAATAATTCGATCAAGCAGCTTGCTTTCTCTGAACACGTCGCGACAGGCGATACGAACCTGCTGTTCCGGATTATGCGGATTCTTGGCGGCGATTTTGAATGCCACCGGCACAACGGTCTCAAATTTGTAGATATCTGCCACGTCGTACACGAAAGATAACGGCTTGCCGGTGTGGATGAAGCCCACTGCGGGCGCATAGCCGGCCGCCAGTACCGCTGCTTCGGTAACACCATAGAGGCACGCTGTCGCCGCAGAAAGACATCGGTTCGGCATGTCCCCCTTATCCCAATCACTGGTATCGTAATTACGCGCTTTCCATTCCACGCCATACTTTTTTGCGATTAACTTGTAAGTCTCACGAACGCGCGCCCCCTCGATTCCGCGCAACTGTTCAACACTGCGTCGGGTAGGTGGTTCCTCGCCGAAGCGCATTGCGTACATTTTTCGTACTACTTTTAGACGAAGGCTTTCATCCAGTGCCAGTTTGGCCTGGTAAAGCAAGCGGTCAGCACGCGCACCGCCCGGCTGGCCTGAAGAATACAAACGCACGCCTGCTTCACCCACCCACACCAGCAGTGCCCCCACCCGCGCAGCCAGTGCCACGGCAGCATGAGAAGTGCGTGTGCCCGGCTCCAGCATCAGGCAAGCCACGCCGCCCACGGGAATGTGCGTACGCACGCCAGTCTTGTCCACGACGACAAACGCACCATCCAGGACATCCAGATGGCCTTTTTCGATGAACAGGATGGAAAGCCGTTCCTTGATGGCAATGGGCTTGAGGGGAGGGAGGAGATTGGCCATGAGTGCTTAAAAGAAATCCTCTTCGCGTTGGTGACGTATGGCCAGAATGGTTACCGTCTGTTGATCCTCGATTTCGAATAAGGCGACATAGCCATTCGCACCAAAGCTGATAATCAGCTCGCGCAATAAGGGATGATCGGGCGAAGCCTTGCGGCAACTGAAAGGAAAGGCGCGAAGGAACTCGATTCCTTTTGCGATGGCAGTGCGGGCGCGCTTGGCAGCTTTCAGGTCATGCTCAGCCAGGAAATCGAACAGATGCTGCAAATCCTTGGCTGCGGCAGGTGTAAATCGGACGGTATAGCTCACTTGCGGGCGGCGGTTTTGCGTGAACGCGCCAGTGTCTTATCAAGCCCCGCCAGCACCTCATCCGCCGTTACGTATTGGCCGGTGCGGCGCGCCTCGTCACGTGCCACCAGGCCGCGCGCAACAAATTCCCGTTGCATCGCCCGACGCTGGATGTTGTACTGGATCGACTCCAGCACAAAGCCGGAAAGCGTTTCACCCTCCATCAGCGCCGCTTCAGCGGCGGCGCGCACCTCCTCATTTACCCGTAGCGGCGGAATAGTGGAGGTCTTGGTTGCGGTTTTCATGGCACTCTCCTGTTTGCATTACAGATGCGATGCAGTATCGCTCCTGTAGCGGCGGGATGCAAGTTGCTATACGCGCCTGACCAGCAGCAGACCGCAGCCGAAGGCTTTGGCGGGGCCGATTCCATTAAAAAGCGCTTGCTGGAATTTTTCAGGCTCTGTAACCAGAAGTTCGCCAGAAAAATCCACGGCACTAAAGCGGATGTTGCGATCAGCCTTGCTTGCTTTGTTTTGTTCGTAGCAGTCAACTTCCAGCCGTGGTGCATCTGGTGTCCGCGCTATCTCAAAGCCATTTCTTTCGGCAATGCTATCAATCCATGCGGCGCAGTGCTTTTGTACCAGTTCGTACAGCAGCGGCTTGCTGTCCTTGTCTTTCCAGTCAGCCCATTTTGCTTTTGCGCTGAAGCCGCGCTCTTCCAGTAATTGTCTTTTGGCTTGCATCACGACATCGTGGCGCTGGGATTTCCCAGCGCCATTTTTCCTGCTGATCGTCGGGTTGGCATGAAGCTGAAATGCTAGGCGCTGACCTTCCTGCAATTGTGGGTCATAAACGCGGCTCTGTAGATGCCATGCCTCGCTGAAGGCTTTTGGCTGACGCTGTGACACCACGTAAAAACGTGGCATCTGCCCGATCTCATGGCGACGAAAAATAAAATCGCGTGTTTGATCTTTGCTGCTGGGGAAAAATTTCCACAGCCATTGATGCTCGGCATAGGGGCATTGCGCGAGTTCATGCGCAGCTTGTCGAAGCAAGCTTTCTTCCGGGGTGATTACACTAAAGTACATAACGTTTATCCCTTCACTAGCAAAGCGATGTGTTCACTTCGGTCAGCGAATTGCCAACCTTGGCGTGTTATCACCTGATCTTTGCGGCTGATGCTCAAGTCACGCTTCACGCCGATTACCGACAAATCGTCGTTGCCGAAATCATCGCCCCAGGCAATTTTTCGCAGCGCGCAGATCTTCCACTCGGAATACTTGGGAAGATGTTGCGCCCACAGTTCGGCCAGATGTCGCTGGTACTCTGTAAATACCGCGTTGATGGTGTCGGCATTCATGACACAGGGATGCAAAGGCTCATCAAGCGGACAAGACTTTCGCCCCAAGTACAGAACAAACTTTGGCTTCTTTAATGCGTCGGCTAATTGCTGCAATGAATATGGCGCATTCGTCAGTGCTTGTACCGCCACCAACGAAGCGGCATCCTGACGGTAATCACGGCTGGATAAAATGGTGTTTAGATCGGTCTTGGGTAAAGACAGCTCATCTCGCCGGGTTGCGTGTGGACGTTTTTTCAGGTCGCTGCGGCTGGGTACTTGCGCGGTATGGTAGTCGCGCAACAATCGCCCTTGGCTGAGTACGCCGACAGCCAGACGATAGCCGTTGCGCAAGGATGCTTGCGCCGCATCGTCCTCCCGTTCAACGCCCAAGGCAGCACCCAGCAAGCCGTGGATAGCCGACTGGCTCGGGTATTCTGCGCTGGGGCGATACTCGCCTACGGCCACTTCGCCCCACGAGGACAAGGGTGCTTGCAGTTGAAAGATCAAAGTTTCCATGGCGACTATTCCGCTACAAATTTGGCTATAGCGCTCAGGCTCCCTTCACCTGTTTCCACATTAAATTGCGCGCTGGTATCGGCGCAATCGCCATACACTGTATTGAAGTTGTCGCGTCGTTTGGTTAATTCTTTGATGGCACGGGTCATGGTATCTTCGCCATTTTCTGGATTGGGTTTTACAGGCTTGAGAAAAGCTTGCGCCAGACTGCGCGGCTGTTGATCGCCTTTTTCTGCCAACACAAAACCTGCGTAAGCGCGCGAAGCAAAACTGTTTTGTTTTCCAGTCGGAGAGATTTTGGCGACTGCCTGCACGAATGCATTCAATGCTGCTTTGGTCAACTCGGCATTGCCGCCCAGATTTTTCAGCAGCAACTCATGGTCGATACAGATATACAAATAAAACACGCCTGCACCAAAACCCAGTTCACCGATGTGAGCTGCACCACTGTCTGTTTCGCCATTATTGAGATCATCGACGGCAGTGAAATAGTCGTCTTCGACGGCGGCTTTATGCACGGTGACTGCATGGGCGACTTGCACGGCAGCTTCGGTATTAAAGGCGGGGGAAGAGGCTAGCATCCGGCCAAACATCGCGATATCCGCCGCGCTGTGCTGTTTGCGCAGCAACTTCAAATCATCTTCTGACGGCGCAGCGCCCGAAGCCGCCAATTTGCTCACCAACTCATCAATTGCTTGTTCTTCTTCCGGGCTGAAATGCACCAGTTGTTCGACGTGCAAGTCTTCGTTGTTTTCGGTCTTCTTGTCGGATTTTAGTTTGCCGAACTGGCTGGCAATTGTTTTGGCCCAGTCGCGCGCATTTTTTTCGCTGACACCTTCCTTGATGAGCGATTGATAAATGCTGATGCCTTTTTCCTTGGTGCGAGTGCCAACGTGTCCTTTCAGCGCGCTTTCGAAAATATCGGAAGTGCGCCAAGCCCGTTTCAGGCTTTGCGAAGAAACGCGCAAACGGGTGCAATCGCCAATCACAGCGGTCTTGGGACGACCGGTGTCATCGCGGTTCAGGTTGGAGGGTGGGTAGCTGGTCAGAACGTGCAGTTGAACGAAACGGGACATGGTTTTCTCCTTGAGTGATTTGGGTAAAAGGTTTTCTCGGTATATCAGGCGGGCTGTTTGGCTGGCCAGCGATAGCTGTAAGCCCAGTCTTTTTTTGTCTTGTCGCCCCAGTAATAGACATCGTTAGCTAACTGGTAAATATTCGCTTTGCTGTCTATCAGCGGTAAGGTGCGGCGCAAGCTCACGAATAAATCATCGGCGGTTTCTATTTTCAGCAAACCACGGAAACGTAGCTCAGATACCAGCGGCCTTTCGCCGGACGATTCGGACATTTTGATCGGTAAACGTTGGGTGTCTTCGGCTTTGACTAGCGACAACAAGCCAGCGATTGCGGCCAGCTTATCGTTCTGCCAGTTCGCTGCATCGGCAGGCCAGGCATTACAGGCCAGCATGTAACGGTAAAAGCGCTGGTAAGCATCGCTTAACGTCACCTCGTCTATCGTCGCGCATCGTCGCAACACGGCACGGCTGGCACGGTCTTCATCCAGCCCCAGCCACCATTTGTGTAATGTCTTCCCCAAGTGGCTTTCTGCTGACCAACTGATTTTCTCTTCCATGATTCTGCCCTCTACAGTGATGTTTAAACTGCTGCTGCGATTGATTTCGATTTCTTGCTTTTCTTTTCGGACACGGGCAAGCGCAGGATTGCTTTGATCGCGTCGCCATTCAAGTTCCATCGCAGATGGTTGTAGGCTTCTGCAATACGGCGCGGGTCTTGCTGGCCGATAGCACCTGCGCCCACAATGTCCTCATCAAAAAGCTTGGTCGCACTTTGGCTCAAAACCTTGAGCCATGTTTCGCCCAGTGTGATGATGAAGTTGGCATCATCCATGTTGATACCTGCATCGCTACGCGCCTGTTGGATCAAGTCGTACAACTGCTGGTAAAAGTCGGCTTCCGTGCTATCCCAAAATGCTTTGTCCACGAAGCTCAAATCGCCGCGCAAATCACTCTCGCCAAACCAAGCTTGCTTGACGGCTTGGCGCAAATAGAAAGCGGCTTGCTCCGAGGCTTCAATTCTGGTGGCGACAAAGTTCTGAATCTGGGTTTGTGTGTCGCGCTTCAAGTCGGCCAAACCATAGAGCGGGTAGGTGGTTTCATACCAGCAACGGGGTTTCATGTTGTCCATGTCATAGCCGAACACCCATAGCCTGAACTGCCCTGACTTTTGGTATTTTTTGCGCTCTTGCAGGAAGTAATCGACGATCCCGGCGGCTTGAACCGATTTTTTCCCTTGCTTGACCCCCAGCACCCACGCCAGCCAGTTCTTGTAACTAAAACCACCCGGTTGCGGATGCACTGGCAACCAGTCTCCCTTGATTTCGTAATAGGGCGAAAACGGATGTCGCCATACGCCTTTGTAATTCAGGCCCTGCGGCTTGGTGACGTAACGGTGCAGCAACTGTGTTGAGTCGCGCTTGCAGACATCGCAGCGCCCGGATTGCATATCGTCAAAATCAACCCGAATGCGGCGCGGCATTGCCCAGAAGACATGATGCGGATGCACTTGTAGCGGCTGCGTTTCACCGCCAGCCGCTTGAATTTTTCCGATTTCGGCAAGCCAGGGGAAAGTGAAGTGCTTTGCCGTTTTTTGCACATCCCCACCTTGCCGCAGGAATGCCTGTTGCGGTTTTACGTTGAGCCACAAGTCTTGCCACAGGCTGCGCGAGGGCGTGGCAACTAGCAGTGTTGTCAGCGGCCCGCCGCCGCGCAGGCTGGTGCGATGGCCCGCACCGCCAGCGGGGGCATTGGTTTGCAAGGTGAGCAATGCCGTCGCGACACAGTGCGGACACATCGCTTTGATGGTGTCGCGCTTGACGAAATGGTCGGTGTTTTTATCAATCGCCGAGCCCCCCGCCGCGTCGATCAATAAGGCATCAATCGTGCAAGCTGCCCCCTCGGAAGAGGTCAAGCTGAAATCCTGCATAAACCGCGCACCATCACCGTCCAGCACGAATGCTTCGCTCACTGGCGCGAACCATTTTTTCAGCTCTTCTGCATCAGGCAGCGTATCCAACAATACTTCCCAGCCGTCTTCGTCATTAACTGGCGTGGTCGTTTGCAACAGGCCGATCATCATTTGTGCCAATGCGCCGTTGAAGTCCGGGCGGTTGGCGGCAAACGCGACAATATCCGGCTCGCTGATTTGATGGGGGGCGATCCAATCAGTTTGCCCGGTGCTACGGCGAACGGGCAACCATTTTTCTTCCAGTAAATTCATTCTGTCTCTGCTCCCTCTTGAGTGGTTGCCAATCGCAACCCAAAATCCGCATCGTAAAGCCAAGTCTGCAATTCCGGCTTTTTCCCGGTTTTCTCATTTCCTGCCGTCCAAGCCTGTCCTTGCCACATGCCATCCTGTCGTTGCGTCAAAGGCAGCAATACGCACCATTTCCCCTGGTTGGGCAAGGTCTGCTGCAACTGGGCGTAAGCTGCTTGTTGCATCGCCTCCGAAGGCACATCGACACGCGCCAGCAATCGTGTCGCCACTTTCACCATGCTGTATGTCCACACACCCTCAACCCATCGTTGCAACTTGCCATCGACCCATTTGGCCAGCATGATTTCCGTGGTTTCTTCGCCCAGACGTGAGGGCGTCCTGGATTCGCCCCACCAGTCGATGATTTCGCCACGCTGGTAGCCACCGTCGATTTTCAGCGTGTTCAATTGCGCCAAGCTGGCTTCGGACATCTCCTGTCCTACTGCCTTCATGGCATTATTGCTCAGTGCGTCAGGCAATGTTGCTTTTCCTGAAAACACGGTTTCGATCAGGTTCCTGGCATCGACCGGCATGGTGAAGCTGCCATTCTGTAATACCTTTGCTGTCAGCCACAGTTGCCCGTGATGCCCATACACATACTGGCCTTTTTCGAAAACGGCAGCGTACCAGTCGGCCTTGGGCTGGGCAGTCCATGAGGGGGCATATACCCACAGGCAAGGCGCTGGCCGCTGGTCTTTCGCGCCGGTTTCACGCAAACGATTGCCATGCTCATCGCGTACATGTCGTTGCAAGCGGCCAGCCCGTTGCAACACGCGATCTATCGGGGCGAGGTCGGTAACCAGCACATCAAAATCCACATCCAGCGATTGTTCTGCGACTTGTGTAGCGATCATCAAGCGGCCATGACGATCTTGTTGCCGGCTATCCTCCCCGAAGATGTTCAACACCTGCGCCTCTTTATCCAGCCTGTCGCGTAGAGCAAAGCGGGCATGAAATAGCGTGATGTTTTCAGGAGGAATGGTTAGTGACAGGCGCTCGTATGCCGCCATGGCATCGGCAACGGTGTTGCGTATCCAGCCGACACTTCGGCCCTGCTGCAAGGCATCAACGATGTGCGCAAAAACCTTCTCGGAATCGGCTTCATAATGCACTTGCACGGTACGTGAAACGCTGGCGCGAGACTCCAGTGCTTCTTCCAGCAAAACGGTTTGACCGTCATGCCAGCGTGTCGCCAGCGGGTAGTCCGCTGTCTGTAGCTCAGGTGCGGGAGCTTGATTGCGGCCTTTGGCATAGGCATTGAGCAAAGCTTGTTTCATGCGGCTCGGCAAGGTGGCTGACAGCAAGATCACCGGGCCGCCGGTGCGCGCATGGAATTCCAGCAGCACTTCCAGCACACCCTGCATGTAGGCATCGCAAGCGTGAACCTCATCCACGATCAGCACCTTGTTGAACAAACCCAATAAACGCAGCGATTGATGTTTGCTGTGCAAAACGGCTAACAGCACCTGGTCTATCGTGCCGATTCCGGCGGAAGCCAGTAAGGCGCGTTTGCTGTGATCGGCCAGCCATGCGCTGCAACGTGCGGACGCGGTTTCATCTTGTTGTGCCTTGTCATGTTCGGGGACGGTGGGTGGCAGGATAGAGGCCGCAAATTCTTCCACCAGCTTTTTATGTCCATGTGCCAGCACTAAATGCGCATCGCCCGCAAAAAGCTTTTGATAAACATCCGCCACGCGTTGGTACATGGCATTGGCGGTTGCCATCGTCGGCAAGCCGATAAAAAACCCTTCCGCTAAATCCTGTTCCATCAATCGGTAGGCCAGCATCATCGCGGCTTCGGTTTTGCCCGCGCCGGTTATATCCTCCAGCAAATAGATTTGTGCGGATTGCGGAATATCCACGCTCGCGGCCCATTGCTGCAAAGGTGTGGCGTGCTGGATCTTCGGGAATAATTCATTCAGCTTGCGGCCTTGTGCAATGCTTACTTTTGAAATTCCAGATTCGGCTAATGCCTTGCTTGCCTGGGTTTGCGCATATTCCCAGTATTCGCCCAATTTCATAGGCGAATTTTTATAGGGGAAGAATTGAGTGTTCGAACCGAGCCAGTCAGCCAATACCGTGGCTCCCGCAAACCACCAGGACATTATTTCGCCCGCGATTTTAAAATTCGGGCTGGATGGGATTTGCTTCGCTTGCTCCGTGAGCAGCAATTTCGCCATTGCTTGCACAAAAAATGCGGCGGCTTGCTTGTCTTCCCTGCGAAAAAAACTGTCCACATAGCCATTCGGTTTGGGCGGCATGCCATGATGCCCGGTTACCGCCCGCAGCCAATGTTTGAGGCTGCGCTGGGTGCTGCGCGAAGCGTCGATGCCGAGTTCCGGCAATACGTCATCTACCAAACATTCATCCCACAACCAGAATCCAAGTGAGTCGTGGCGTTCGCTGTCTATTTTTGTCGGGTTCGGTTCGCGTTGTTGTAAGGCCAGAATTAGATCGGGGCGCTGAGATTGAAATGCTTCACTAAACTTGCCGAGGTCGTGCAGCGCAATCAGAAAAGCCGACCATGACAAGAAATCCTGTTGGGCGCAGTCAAGCAAGTTGCAACATGCTTTGATTAATGATGATTGATTGAGATAGAACGTTCCTACTGCCGCCACATCCAGGCTGTGATAGACGAGCGGATGCCAATTGAGGGTGGCCAGTGAGTTGTCATCCGCCTTACCCCAGTACTGAAAAACCAACTTATCCCCTTGTTCGATCATGTCTAATTGCGTTTAGTCCGAGTTATCTGCTGCAATCCTACTACCCCTATGAGCTCAAAAACTGAGCTCTTGCCATCATTATTTGTATCTCCCCAACGCCCTCTGCAATTGTTCGAGCAGCAACTGCCGCAACGGTTCTGGTTCAACGACTTCCACTTCCGCCCCATGCTTGAGGATATCCATCACCAGTTCACGCGGATCGGAATACGGGATGCGCAGTTCGTAAACGCCATCTTCCAGCATTCGGCCTTGCTGTTGCGGATGCCATTGTTCTTCGGCTACCCAGCGGGCGCGTTGCGGGGTGAAGCGCAGCAGGGCGGTGTGTTCGGGTTTCCCGGCAAAGATGCCGTAACCTGAAGCAAAGTGTGCATCCAGTTGTTTTTCCGGGATGTCCTTGGCGCGTTTTTCCAATAATTTCACTCCGCGCAAACGGTCGACGGCGAAGGTGCGCAGGCCGTTCTTGTAGTGACACCAAGCGTCCAGATACCAGTTGTCGCGGTAGTGGGTAAGACGCTGTGGCGAAATTTCGCGTTGTGTTTCCTCATCGTCGCTGCGGCTGTGGTAGCGAATGGCGAGGCACTTTCTTTGCAACAATGCACCCGCCACGGTCTGAAAGTGTTCGCCCGAAGTGTTTCGCCCCGCCATGCGCAGGATGCGCACCCGCTTCGCGACTTCATCGCCGTCATGCGGGCCGGCCGCGAGCAGTTTTTCGATTTGCCGCTTGATGGGTTTGAGGTGGTCGTCGAGCAGACCGGGCTGTATTTGTTCGAGCAGATGCTGGGTGGCAAGCATGGCGTGGAGTTCCGCTGCATTGAACCACACTCCGGGCAATTCGAAAACTTGGCCGTTCTGTGTGTCGTAGTAGTAGCCGTTGCGGGCACGGTCGTATTCGATCGGCGCGTTGAAATACAGCTTCATGTCTTCGATGATGCGCTTGACCGTGGCGCGCGAGCATTCGAGTTCCTGTTCCAGCACGTTACGCGGGACGGGGCGACGGCGCGCAGAAACGACATGATGCAATTTATAGATACGCTGTAGGCGATTCACATTTCACCACCCTTCCCAAACGCTGGCACTTGGACGCACGGAGTGTACCCCACCCCGGCCATGCAAACGCTGGCCATAAGGCAAATTTTCAGGAAGTCACTCAGACAATGTTTGGTGCCCGGGACCGGAATCGAACCGGTACGAGGGGTTTAGCCTCGACGGATTTTAAGTCCGTTGTGTCTACCAATTTCACCACCCGGGCGGGTGATTTACGGCAAGTTATTCAACCAGGCCGGGTAACTTGCCGCCGCATGAAAATCATTCTGACCCTGTCGCCATTTTAGGGGACCGGCATCCGAAAAAGCTTAATTCAAGTGAAACTCTGATTAAGTCGTCGTTCCCGCGAAAGCGGGAATCCGGCTTGTTGAATTGACTGGGTTCCCGCTTTCGCGGGAACGACAAAACCAGACTTGTTCAGTGTTTCCCCAAGGAGATTTTGCATCCGATTTTCAGCGGGGGCGATTCTAGCATAACGCCGCCGCGCGCCTTCAGATATGACAGCAGATTAACGCTGCATTGTCGCCAATACCTTTTCCAAACGTTTGACCGAGACAATCACCGGTGTTTTTAACGTTTGCGCAAACAGCGATACGCGCAATTCCTGCATCAGCCAGAAGAATTCCCCGGCACGCAAATCTGCCTGTTGATGCGCGCTTTGGCGCATTTTCTGCAGGGCCTGCAACAGGGGTTGCATCTGGCTCATGCACTGCGCATCACGCGCCGGATTGCCGCGCAGTTTTTCGATGCGCAAATTGATTGCCTGAAGGTAACGCGGAAAATGTTGCAGGCGGTCGTAGTCGGTATTCGCGATGAAATTCTTGTGCAGCAAACTGTCCAGTTGTGCCGATATATCTTTGGCAGCCTGCGTGTGTGATTTAATTTGCGGCAAAACTTTTTGCAGCAGGTGATATTCGCCCAAGATAGTTTCCGTGAGCCTTGCAATTTCCTGCGCGATTAGCAACAGACGGTTTTTTGCCTCTTTGCCGCGCGCGATGAACTCAGCTTCGTTTGCCGGCAAGGGAGCTTGCAAACAGCAACGCTCGAAAGCCAATGACAATATCTGTTGTTGCAGCTCCTGTTGCGTACCGAATGGCGTGAACAGCAAGCCCGATTTTTGCGCATCGGGCAGGTTTTTACCGATGTATTTGACCTGCTCTTTCAACAGCAGCATGAACAGTCTGCGCAATCCGATCCGGTGTGCCGCACCCGCCGCATCGCGCGTGTCAAAAGCACGCAGCAACACCGCGTCGCCATCGTCCACCAGCGCATTGAACAGAGTGACCGTTTGCCCGGCGCGGCGCACTTCGCAAGTTTCCGCAAGCGTGCCGAAACTCCACGAGGTGTAGTGCCGCATTGCCGACTCTTCGGAAACTTCTGTTGTCGGCGATATGGCCGGCGCGGCACGCGGCGCGAGATCGCCATGCAATTGGGCAAAGTTACGCGACGATCCAAGCTGGCGTCCATGCTCGTCCAGCACGCGAAAATTCATCATCAGATGAGGCGGCAGTTGCTCGGTACGGAATGCTTCCGGCGGCACATCCAATTGTTTCTGCTCGCGGATGTAGCGCAGCAGTGCCTGAGGCAATGGCATATTCGACGGTGCGACATCGCGGCAGAACGCGGCAGAAAATTCCGGAACGGGTACCAGATGACGCCGCATCCGCTGCGGCAGCGTCTTGATCAGTTGCGTTACTTTTTCCGCCAGCAAGCCGGGCACCAGCCACTCGCAGCGCGCCGCACCAACTTGATTGATGAGTGCCAGCGGCACGGTAAGCGTAATCCCGTCGTCGCTCTTGCCCGGTGAGAAGTTATAGGCCAGCGCAAAGCTGACATGATCGATTTCCAGTTGCGGCGGAAACTGATCGGTGGTGATACCCGCCGCCTCGTGACGCATTAAATCGTCCTTTTTCAGGTATAACAATTTCGCATCGCTGCGCTCGGCTTCTTTGCGCCACGCTTCAAAAGCCGCGCCGTTGTGAATGTGCGCGGGGATGCAATTGTCGTAAAAGGCGAAGATCAATTCATCATCCACCAACACATCCGGGCGACGCGATTTGTGTTCCAGTGCTTCGATGTCGGCAATCAATTTTTGGTTGTGTGCAAAAAACGGCGCGCGCGTGTAAAACTCACCGCCCACCAGTGCCTGACGAATAAACACCTCGCGCGATTCGGCCACGTTCATCGGCCCGTAATGCACGCGTTTTTTGGCGTTTAACACCAGACCATGCAAAGTACTGCGCTCGTATGCAACCACTTGGGCGGGCTTTTTTTCCCAATGCGGATCGTAGTAGTGGCGTTTGATCAGATGGTTGCCAACTGCCTCCAGCCACTCCGGCTCAATCCGCGCCACGCAGCGCGCATACAAACGATGGGTCTCGGTCAATTCCGCAGCCATAACCCATTTCGTTGCTTTTTTCGCCAATACCGAATTCTTGGCAACCAGGAATTTGATACCGCGCGCACCCAGATATTCGTTGCCATCCACGCTTTTCATCCCGATGCTGCCCAGCAACCCGCACAACAACGCCTTGTGTATCTGCTCATAGCCCGCCGGTTGCTGGTTGCTGCGCATACCCATTTCGGCAACCTGCCCATGCAACTGACGGTGCAATTCGCGCCATTCGCGCAAGCGCAACGGCGACAGAAAATTTTTACGGCATTCCTCCGCCAGCAGGCGATTGGATTTTTTATGCGAAACTGCCTGCTGAAACCACGCCCAAATTTTCAGGTAGGCGAGAAAGTCAGAGCGCTCGTCGGTAAAGCGTTTGTGCGCGGCATCCGCCGCTTCCTGCCTGTCCAGAGGGCGGTCACGCGGGTCTTGCAGCGACAGCGCGCTGGCGATAACCAGAATTTCGGTCAGGCAGTGATGCTCTTTTCCCGCGAGCAATAAGCGCGCAATTTTGGGATCGAGTGGCAATTTTGCCAAATCACGCCCGACCGCAGTCAATTGGCGCGCTTCATCAATCGCCCCCAATTCTTCCAGCAACTGGTAACCGTCCGCAATCATGCGCGGGACGGGCCGGTCGATAAAAGGGAACTCACCCACTTCGCCCAGATCAAGCGCACTCATCCGCAGGATAACGGTGGCGAGCGATACCCGGAAAATTTCCGGGTCGGTAAATTCATCCCGCAGCAAAAAATCCGCTTCTTCGTACAGGCGCACGCACACACCGCTCATCACCCGTCCACACCGACCGGCACGCTGATTGGCAGCGGCGCGCGAAATTTTTTCGATGTGCAACTGCTCGACTTTCTGGCGGATACTGTAGCGGTTTACCCGCGCCAACCCGCAGTCGATTACGTAAGCAATGTTGGGTACGGTCAACGAAGTTTCCGCCACATTCGTCGCCAGCACCACACGCCGCTGTCCGCCTGTTTTGAACACCTTGTCCTGCTCTGCCGCCGACAGGCGTGAGAACAGCGGCAACACCTCGATGCCCTTGGGATGGTGCTTGCGCAGCACCTCTGCGGTATCGCGTATCTCTCGCTCGCCCGGCAGAAAGACCAGCACGTCACCGCGCAACCCGCCCGCTGCCAACTCGTCCAGCGCGACGCTGACCGCCTGCGGCACATCCTGCGCCTCGCCTTCTTCACCGAGCTGTAACGGACGATAACGCATCTCCACCGGATAGCCGCGCCCGGACACCTCCACGATCTTCGCGGAGAAATGTTTGGCAAAAAGCCCGGCATCGAGCGTGGCGGAAGTAATAATGAGCTTGAGGTCGGGACGGCGTGGCAGCAACCGCTTCAGGTAACCCAGCAGGAAATCAATGTTAAGCGAACGCTCGTGAGCCTCGTCGATAATCAGCGTATCGTAATTTTTCAACAGCGGATCATGGTGTATTTCGGCAAGCAGTATGCCGTCGGTCATCAGCTTGACGCTGGTGTCGGACGACACCTTGTCGTGGAAGCGCACCTTGTAGCCGACCACCCCGCCCAACTCGGTTTTCAGTTCCACGGCAATCCGCGCAGCGACTGAGCGTGCCGCCACACGACGCGGTTGGGTATGGCCGATACAACCCGACACCCCGCGCCCCAGCGCAAGACATATCTTGGGCAACTGCGTGGTCTTGCCCGACCCCGTTTCGCCGCACACGATAACAACCTGATGGCCCCGAATCGCATCAGCCAATAGCTCGCGCTTGCCCACCACGGGCAAATCCGCCGGAAACTCGATTTCCGCAAGTGCGTCCAAGCGCGCTTTGCGACGCTGGGCATGGGTCGATAACGCTGTATCCATATCCGTGAAATCAAAAATAAAAAGGACCAGCATTGAGCTGATCCTTTTGACTGGTGGGTCGTGCTGGACTCGAACCAGCGACCAAAGGATTATGAGTCCTCTGCTCTAACCAACTGAGCTAACGACCCGAAATGATCAGCCTTCGCTGTCGAGGAAGCTCTTGAGTTTTTCAGAGCGCGACGGGTGACGCAATTTTCGCAATGCCTTGGCTTCAATTTGGCGAATACGTTCACGCGTCACATCGAATTGTTTGCCGACTTCTTCCAGTGTGTGGTCGGTATTCATTTCAATACCAAAACGCATCCGCAGCACTTTGGCTTCACGCTGTGTCAGGCTGTCCAGAATATCCGAGGTCGCACCGCGCAAACTTTCATATACCGCAGCATCAACCGGCACGGTGGTGTTTTGGTCTTCGATGAAGTCGCCCAAATGCGAATCATCATCATCGCCCACCGGGGTTTCCATCGAGATCGGCTCTTTGGCAATTTTCAAGATTTTATGAATCTTGTCTTCGGTCATTTCCATTTTGATCGCCAGGGTCGCCACGTCGGGCTCAATGCCTGTTTCCTGCATGATTTGCCGTGAAATGCGGTTCATCTTGTTGATGGTCTCAATCATGTGCACCGGAATACGGATGGTGCGCGCCTGATCGGCAATGGAACGGGTAATCGCCTGACGTATCCACCAAGTTGCGTAAGTGGAAAACTTATAACCGCGCCGATATTCAAATTTGTCCACGGCCTTCATTAGGCCGATATTGCCCTCTTGAATCAGGTCAAGGAATTGCAAACCGCGATTGGTGTATTTTTTGGCAATCGAAATCACCAGACGCAGGTTGGCTTCAATCATGTCGCGCTTGGCACGGCGCGCCTTGGCTTCGCCATTGGTCATGCGCCGGTTGATTTCTTTCAGATCCTTTACCGGAATACCAACCCGCTGCTCCATATCCAACAGTTTCTGCTGCTGCTCGATGATGGCCGGCTGGTAGGGGCGCAGATTTTCGCTATAGGGTTTTCCCGCCGCAATTTCTTCATCCACCCAGCCAAGGTTTTTTTCGTTACCCAAGAAAGTCTTGATGAAATGCCCGCGCGGCATCCGTGCTTTAAGGCACATTTCCTGAATCTTGCGCTCGCTCATGCGCACTTCCTCAACCAGTGCGCGCATGGTATTGCACAGCGCGTCCACCTGCTTGGCGGTAAAACGAAAGTGCATCAACTCTTCGGAAATTTCCGTTTGCAGCTTGTTGTACTGCGGGCTGCGATAGCCATATTTCTCATACGCCTTGCCCATTTTGGTAAAGGCCGCGGCAATTACAAAAAAGCGGGTTAACGCATCCGCCTTGAGTTTTGCCAGGCTGGCAGCTGCTGCCGCCGCGACGGCTTCTTCGTCATCGTCATCGTTGGTGTTGGTAACACTCTTGCCATTCGTAACGTTACCGATTTCTTCCTCGTCATCGGCTTCGACAAAGCCGTCGATTAAAGCATCGACACCCATTTCATCGTTCTCGATTTTTTTCGCCAACAGCAGGATTTCCGCAATCGTCGCCGGACAGGCGGAAATCGCCTGAATCATGTGGCGGAGACCCGCCTCGATACGCTTTGCGATTTCAATTTCTTTTTCGCGCGTCAACAGATCAACCGTGCCCATTTCGCGCATATACATGCGCACCGGATCGGTCGTGCGGCCAAACTCGGAGTCAACGGTGGAAAGTGCCGCTTCGGCCTCGGCGGCGGCATCATCGTCGGCAACCTGATTGGTCGAGTCGGTCATGATCATGCTCTCGGCATCCGGCGCAACATCGCACACACGGATACCCATGTCATTAATCATGCTCGCCACACCCTCGATCTGCTCGACCTCGAGCATGTCCGGGAGATGATCGTTAATCTCGGCGTAGGTCAGATAACCGCGCTCTTTGCCGAGCACAATCAGTGCCTTCAAGCGCGTGCGCCGCGCTTCGGCATCCATCTGCAAATCGACGACAATCTCAGGCACGACAACGGTCGATTTTTTAGTCACTTTTTTGGGTCTTGCCATAACTGGATTCCTAACTGAATAACCACACAAGCTACATACGGAAAGGGCGCGGATTATACTTGATTAACAAGACTTATCATAGTAAACCGCCTAGCGGCGACGCTGCGTCAATTCAACATAACGGAGACGCTCCGACTCGGTGAGCGCGGCGATCCCTCCGTTAGCCAGTTTGTTCTGCAATGCCGCAAAATCTGCACGCCGCCGATTTTCATCCATCATTCCCAGCAACCCGGCAAATTCTGCGGACACATCAAACGCTTCGCTCCAGGCAAGCATCCCGGTCTCTGCGGCGGCAATACTCTTTTCATGCCTGGTGCCTTGAAACATCTGGGTCAGGGCGGCACCGCTAATTTCGCAGTCAGTCTCGCGCAATATCAGCAATAAATCGGCGATTGCCGCCGCCTCCACGCCCTCTTCATGCCAATCACCCGGCATCTGCCGCGCCAAATCCGGCTGTGCCAGCAAACACTGCAACAGCAGGCGATGCGCGGATGGTGCGGTGCGCGCCACTTTTTGAGGCACGGCACGGCGCGCGATTACCGGCTTGATCTGGTACAAGGCCTCCAATTCGGCCTGGCTGATACCGGCCAATGATGCCACCTCTTTGCGCAGCAACAAGCCGGTGGTTGGCGCGACAATCGCGCTCAACAGTGGCTGTGCTTTTTGCAGCAAAGCATTGCGTCCTTCCTGAGTTTGCAAATCAAGCGGCGCGGTCAATTCGCGCAACAAATACCCGGAAAGCGGCAACGAATCCTCCAGTGCCTCCTCAAACGCCCCGGCACCATATTCACGAATGTATGAATCGGGGTCATGATCCTCGGGCAAAAACAAAAAACCGACGCGCTTGCCATCCACCAGATGCGGCAGGGCATTCTCCAGAGCCCGCCAGGCCGCCTTTTGCCCGGCTTTGTCGCCGTCAAAGCAAAACACCACCTGCCGGCTCAAGCGCAATAACTTTTGCACATGATGCGGCGTGGTCGCCGTCCCCAGTGTCGCCACGGCATATTCCACGCCATGTTGCGCCAATGCCACCACATCCATGTAACCCTCGACCACCACCACGCATTCTCTGGCGCGAATGGCTTTCTGCGCCTGAAACAAACCGTAAAGCTCGTGCCCTTTATCGAACAAAGTGGTTTCGGGCGAATTCAAATATTTGGGCTCGCCCCTGTCCAGCACGCGACCGCCGAAACCGATCACCTGCCCGCGCACATTAACAATGGGGAACATGATGCGGTCACGAAAGCGGTCATAACGTTTACCCTCATCATTGGTAATCACCAACCCGGTCTCGCTGAGCGCATCACTTTCATAATTGGGGAACACGGCGGCCAGACTTTGCCAACCCTCCGGCGCGTAGCCGATGCCGAATTTCGCCGCAACTTCACCGCTTAAACCGCGCCGCTTGAGATAGTCAATCGCGCCGGACGATTGCTTGAGCTGTTCACGGTAATAGCGCGTGGCTGTTTGCGTCACCTCATACAAATCGGGCGCAATCCTATGCGTGACATCGGAGGTAGCGCGTTCGCGCGGCACTTCCAGACCGACACCGCGCGCCAACTCCTCAATCGCTTCAACATAGCCCACACCAAGGTGTTCCATGACAAAACCAATGGCGGTGCCGTGCGCCCCGCAACCAAAGCAATGGTAAAACTGCTTGCTCTGACTGACGGTAAAAGAAGGCGATTTTTCGTTATGGAAAGGACAGCAGGCGACGTAATTGGCACCCGCTTTTTTGAGCGGCAGATAACGCTCGATGACATCCACAATATCGAGACGATTGAGCAAGTCCTGAATGAAACTTTTTGGAATCACTCTTGCTCCTCGATCAATCGATTACAAACTGGATAGGATTGGCAGCCACACTGCCGCCTCTCTCGCCGCGAGAAAGGGAAAACTTATGCGGACAACCGCGCTTTAATCAGGCCGGACACCTTGGCCATGTCGGCACGCCCCGCCAACTTGGGCTTAATCGCGCCCATCACCTTGCCCATGTCTTGCGGACCCGTTGCGCCTGTCGCCGCAATAACTTCGGCAATCGCGGCGACAATTTCCGTCTCGCTCAACTGTTGCGGCATATAGGCTTGCAGCACGGTCATCTCGAATTTTTCGACATCCGCCAAGTCCTGACGCGCCGCCGCCTCGTACTGGCTGATGGAATCGCGCCGCTGCTTCAGCATTTTTTCGATGACGGCGACCACATCCGCATCCGTTAGCTCGATACGCTCATCCACCTCGCGCTGCTTCATCGCCGCAAGCAATAACCGAATCGTGCCGAGACGCCGGGTCTCCTTGGCACGCATCGCGGCTTTCATATCGTCGCTAATTTGTTGCTTCAAACTCATCACAAAAACAAACGCCGCAACCACGGATGATTGCGGCGTTCCTTTCAAGAACGGATTAGTACATCTTGGGCGGCAAGGTCTGGCTGCGCAGGCGCTTGTAATGGCGCTTAACCGCAGCAGCCAGTTTGCGCTTGCGCTCAGCGGTGGGCTTTTCGTAAAACTCGCGGGCACGCAACTCGGTCAACAAACCGGTCTTCTCCACGGAACGCTTGAAACGACGCATCGCAACTTCAAACGGCTCATTCTCTTTAACACGTACGGTTGTCATCTACAAAACTACCTTCTACCAAAAAATTGAGGGCGCGATTCTACAAAACAACGGCTTATTACACAACCGAAAATTTACCCTGCCGCGACCCAGGCAAAACTTGCGCTCGCCGCCGATATCGCCACAACCCACCCAATGGTCGCAGCGGAGCACTCTATTTCCCCATCTCCAGCATCAGCTGGTTGACACGTTTGACGAAGCTGGCCGGATCGTCGAGCTGGCCGCCTTCGGCAAGCAGCGCCTGATCGAACAGCACGGCGGCCCAGTCGTCGAAGTGTTTTTCCTCACCGCGCAGACGCGACACCACCGGATGTTGCGGGTTGATTTCCAGTATCGGCTGCGACACCGGGGCTTGCTGCCCGGCGGCTTTGAGCAGCCGGGCGAGGTTACCGCTCATATCGTGTTCGTCGGCAACCAAGCACGCTGGCGAGTCGGTGAGGCGATGCGTGACGCGCACCTCCTTGACACGCTCGGCCAGACTGTTTTTGATTTTCTCGGTCAACTCCTTGAATTCATCCGCCTCTTTTTCCTGCGCCAGTTTCTCGGCCTCGTCTTCCAACTCTCCCAAATCCAGTCCGCCTTTTGCCACCGAAGCCAACTGCTTACCGTCGAATTCGGTGAGGTAGCTCAGTGCCCATTCGTCCACGCGGTCGGACAGCAACAGCACTTCAATACCTTTCTTGCGGAACACTTCGAGATGCGGGCTGTTCTTGGCGGCATTGAAGGTCTCGGCGGTGACGTAGTAGATCTTGTCCTGGCCGTCCTTCATGCGGGCGATGTAGTCCTTGAGCGACACGGTCTCTTCATTGGTGTCCGCCTTGGTGGAGGCGAAACGCAACAGGCCGGCGATCTTTTCCTTGTTGGCGAAGTCCTCGCCCACACCTTCTTTCAACACCTTGCCGAACTCCTGCCAGAAGGTGGCGTACTTCTCCGGTTCCTTCTCGGCGATATCGGCCAGCAGACCCAGCACCTTGCCGGTACAGCCCTTGCGGATGGCTTCGATGTCCTTGGACTCCTGCAGGATCTCGCGCGAGACGTTGAGCGGCAGGTCGGCGGAATCGACCACCCCGCGCACGAAACGCAGGTACAGCGGCATCAGTTGTTCGGCGTCGTCCATGATGAACACGCGGCGCACATAGAGCTTGATGCCGTGGCGCGCGTTGCGATCCCACAGGTCGAACGGCGCATGCTTGGGGATGTATAGCAGTTGCGTGTATTCCTGGCGACCTTCGACCTTGGCATGGCTCCAGGCCAGCGGATCGTCGTAGTCGTGGCCGACGTGCTTGTAGAACTCCTGGTACTGCTCTTCGCTGATATCGTTCTTGGATTGCGTCCATAGTGCGGTGGCCTGGTTGACGGTCTCGTCCTCATCGGTGGTGACGTATCCGCCGTCCTTCCACTCCTCTTTCTTCATCAGGATGGGCTGCACGATATGGTTGGAATACTTGCGCACGATCTCGCGCAGCTTGTGGCCGGCAAGCAGGTCGTCCTGGCCTTCACGCAAATGCAGGGTGATCTCGGTACCGCGTGTCGCCTTCTCCACCATCTCGATATCGAACTCGCCGCCGCCGTCGGATTCCCAGCGCACGCCCTGGTCGGCGTTCTCGCCCGCACGGCGGGTGACCACAGTGACTTTGTCGGCCACGATGAAAGCGGAGTAGAAACCGACGCCGAACTGGCCGATGAGGTGGGTGTCCTTCTGCTGGTCACCGGACAGTTTGCTGAAGAATTCTCGGGTGCCGGACTTGGCGATGGTGCCGAGGTTGGCGATGACATCATCGCGGTTCATGCCGATGCCGTTATCGCTGATGGTCAGCGTGCGCGCACCCTTGTCGAAGGCGATGCGGACGGCAAGGTCGGAATCGTTCTCGTACAGCGCATCGTTGTGCAGGCCTTCGAAACGCAGCTTGTCGCAGGCATCGGAGGCGTTGGAGACCAGTTCGCGCAGGAATATTTCGCGGTTGGAATACAGCGAATGAATCATCAGCTGCAATAACTGCTTCACCTCCGTCTGGAAGCCTAAAGTCTCACGATTGGGGGGAGTCGTCTCGGTCATATTCAATCCGTATGGGTGTGTTAAAAAATAGCCAGCCTCTGTTGTTGGGGCGGGCGATTTGTTTTTCAAGAGAAAATATCGCTGGATATTATTTTCCTCGCCCGTATAATGCGCCCCATGCCGCAATCAGTGCGGCATGGGTTCATCGTTATCTGACCTATCTCTCGCGCGTATTTCCAATGCGCCTGTCCAAGGAATCCGGCAGCACAGGATTTCCCGGTTAGCTACGATGTTTTGTATGCGCCGGTTAATCTACCCGCCTTTTTTACAGGGTGTTGTTTTCTGCCTGCGCTTACCTTTTATACAAGGAAAGCACCATGACGTTTCAAGAACTGAATTTACACCCATCCATTCTCAAGGCGATTGCCGACAGCGGTTATACCGATCCCACGCCGATTCAATCCCAAGCCATCCCCGAAGTCATCGCCGGCCACGACTTAATGGCGTCGGCGCAAACCGGCACCGGCAAAACCGCCGCATTTATTTTGCCCGCACTAAACCGCTTGGCCACGCCTTCGACCGTGCGCGGCAAAGGTCCGCGCGTGCTGGTATTAACCCCGACCCGCGAACTGGCTCAGCAGGTTTGCGACGCCACCACAAAATACGGCAAACAGATGCGTCTCAAAACCATCAGCATTCTGGGTGGCATGCCTTACCCGGTGCAGAACCGTTTGCTATCCGGCTTCGTCGATATTCTGGTAGCCACACCGGGACGCCTCATCGACCATATTGAACGTGGGCGCATTGATTTTTCGCGTCTGGAGATGCTCATCCTCGACGAAGCAGACCGCATGTTGGACATGGGGTTTGTCGATGATGTCGAACGCATTGCCAATGCCACGCCGACCACACGCCAAACTTTATTGTTCTCCGCCACCCTGGATGGTGTCGTGGGCAATCTGGCTTCGCGCCTGTTGAAAACACCCAAGCGTATTTCCATTGCCGCCACCAAAGACAAACATGAAAACATTGAGCAACGCATGATGTTTGCCGATGACGTGGCCCACAAAGGCAAGCTGCTCAGCCACATCCTGACGGACATCGAGCTGAATCAGGCCATCGTCTTCACCGCCACCAAGCGCGATGCCGACGGACTCGCCGACCAATTGGCCTCGCAAGGCCACGCGGTAGCGGCATTGCACGGCGACATGAACCAGCGTGAGCGCAACCGTACCCTGCTCAATTTGCGCAATGGCAACCTGCGTGTATTGGTGGCGACCGATGTCGCCGCTCGCGGTATCGACGTGCGCGGCATTTCGCATGTCATCAACTTTGATTTGCCGAAATTTGCCGAAGATTACGTGCATCGCATCGGACGCACCGGTCGCGGCGGGGCAAATGGCATTGCCATTTCCTTCGCATCCAACCGTGACGCGCAGATGCTCAAGCGCATCGAACGCTATACCGACCAATCCATCAAAATGCACACCATCGAGGGCTTGGAGCCAAAATACAAATTGCGTACCGGCCCCTCCTCGGATCGCCCGCGCGGCGGCAATGGCGGTAAACGCCGTAGCGGTGGCGGCGGTTTCGGCAACAACAAAGGTTTTGGCGGCGGTAATCGCAGCTCGGCTTTCTCCGGGAACGGAAATAATGGTGGCGCAGGTTTCCATCACAGCTCGCCGGATAGCCGCCATAGCCACACCGGACGCAAGGATGCGAATACCGGTAGCAACGGTAATCGGGGCGGCAATAACAGCCCGCGCCGCAGCGGCAATCACACCGCGTTTTCCCTCGGGCGCGGCCACAACAGCAACAACGGCAACCGCTAAGGAAGCTCTGATTAGGTCGTCATTCCCGCGAAAGCGGGAACGACAAAACCAGACTTGTTCAGAGTTTCCCCTAAGACTCTGCCGCCACCCGGCTGAGTCCAAAAACGAAAAAGCACGCTCAGGCGTGCTTTTTTTATTCCTCATCGCGCAATTATCCAATAGACTTTCAGTGCCTGTTAGCCCGTCACCCCGCCATGCGTCCCTTACCCCAATGGAATCCCGTCGCCTTGTCGCAATCACCGCTGTTTGCGCCATTGCGCCCCATGCTTGCACGGCTTCCCCTCGACCGCTTCCCCACCCTGGCGGACTGCAACGCGCTATTGGCAAAACATCACCCGACTCTCACCACGCTCGGCGGGCAGGCGGCGCGCTTTGTTGCCCAAGCACCAGGCAAGCTCCCCTTTGCCGAACAATACGAACCCCGCTGCTATCTCAAAGGTGAAATCCAGACGCGCGACGATAATTGGCACGATCTGTTCAATGCGCTGGTATGGCTGACTTTCCCCAACAGCAAGTCACGCATCAACGCACGGCATTACCACGCACTGCAGAAGAAAAGCCAAGCGGCCGATCCCGGAAACCATACGACCCGCAGTCAGCGGGGATCCCTTCGCGATGCCAACACCCTGCTGGACGAGTCCGGCGTGATCGTTGTCTACTCCGATGAAAGTCTGGCCGAGCTACTGCGGGAATTTTCCTGGAAAGCACTATTCTGGCAACAACGCGAACAAGTGAAACAAAAGATGGGCTTTTACCTGTTCGGTCATGGCCTCTGCGAAAAAGCACTTGCCCCATACATCGGCATGACCGGACAAGGCATCCTGCTACCCGTCGCCGATGATTTCTTCGCTTGGTCGCTCACCCAGCGACTCACCCACATCGACGAACGACTGTCGGATCATCTGTCCGATACCGAAAACAGCAGCAACACGACCCAATTCTCTCCGGTTCCGTTGCTCGGCATACCCGGCTGGAGCCCCGATAACGAAGCCGCCGACTATTACGACAACACGGCCTACTTCCGACCGAAAAGAATCAAGTCCGCTGTCCTATAAACGCCCCATCTTCGGCAGCTCGCCCACCAGTGGCGCGACATAATCCAGCCACGCCTGCGTCACGTCGTTGCCTGCCGCATTGATGTATTCATCCCGCATCTCGGTGGCCACTTTCGCCACAGTCGATAGCGGTGTAACAAAACATTCGCTGGTGTAAGGGCGGCTGCTCAGGCGACGTATCGCGACCGACCCGGGTGTCGCCGTCGCCACCGCATGATTCACCGCGTAGTCACCCACGTCCCGCGCTTCTCTTGCGTCGATCTCGGACACGATAGTCGGAAACGAACGTTGCAAATAACCAAAAGTATCGGCGCGCACGCGCACCTTCTCACCCGCGAACGCCTCTTTTACCAGTGCCGCCAGCGTATCGCCCAACGCGCCGCTACCGGACAACTGGATGTTGCCGTGCGAATCGCGCTCGCCGCTGGTGACAATCGGGTTGCCGTCTTTATCGGTAATACCTTCGGAAGCGGCAATCACACAGCGGCCATATTTCGCCACCGCAGCGCGCACATCGCGCTTGAATGTTTCCACCTCGAATACCCGCTCCGGCAGATAAATCAGGTGCGGGCCATCATCCGGTGCCTGGCGCGCCAGTGCCGATGCCGCCGTTAAAAATCCCGCACTACGCCCCATCACCACATTCACCTTGACCCCCGCCAGTGCGCGGTTGTCGCGGTCGTCCCCCATAAACGCCAAGGCCACAAAACGTGCTGCGGAGGCAAAGCCCGGACAGTGGTCGGTCACCTTCAGATCGTTGTCGATAGTCTTCGGGATATGCACGGTGCAAAAATCGTAATTCGCCTGTTCGGCCATCTCGGCGATGATGTGCGCCGTTTCGGCGGAATCATTGCCGCCAATGTAGAAAAAATAGCGCACGTCATTCTTTTTGAACACCTCGAACACCTTTTCGCACTCGGCCTTTCCCGGCTTGAGTCGCACCGATCCCAGTGCCGCCGCCGGTGTATTGGCAACCTGCTCCAGCTGTTCTTCGCTCTGCGTGCCAAGATCAATGAAATCTTCTTTCATGATGCCGGCAATTCCGTGGCGCGCGCCGAGAATGCCGGTAATGTTGGCCTGCCTGCGCGCCGCCAGCACCGCGCCCACCAATGATTGATTAATCACCACAGTCGGACCGCCGGATTGCCCGATGACCATTTTTCCGACCAATTTTTTTGCTGTTGTCATGCTGCACCCCCTCGCTAAAAGTACCGCCATTCTAACCGATGCGGCAATACCCAGACCTTGCGGATTGAACGGCACAACATATATACATGTTGCAGATGTTTAACCCTTGAAATTAGTCCTCAAGCATCTATGATGGAAGTCGATGAATCCAACGCCCTGCAACACTGCTCACACCTTGCGCGCCCTACCAAGAATCGCTTTGTTTCTACTGATCCTGTGTTCGGCATGGGTGACCTGCGCGAACGCGATACAACTCAAGGTCGATCAAGTTACCCTTAATCCGCCCGTTCCTTCGGGCAGCAGTTTTACCACCGTCAACTTCCGGCAGGCATACCCTGCGCCACCGCTGGTATTCGTTTTGCCCACAAACGACGGCATTGATCCCGCCAGCGTGCGTATCCGCAACGTCACCACCACGGGATTTCAAATCGGCGTACTTGAGCCAACCGGTGTCAGCGGCATCCATCCGGGCATGACGGTGAATTACATCGCGGCATCGCCAGGCGTACACACTTTGCCCAACGGCACGGTTATCGAGGCGGGCAGCATTGCCACCACCAGCGTGGTACAAAAAACCGGCGGCTCGGTTTGGGCTCCGGTTACTTTTGCCAATGTGTTCGCGCTCGCGCCTACCGTGCAAGTGCAGATTCAAACCGCCAATAACGAACCGGGCATCATTCCCGGCACGCCATCCGTTCCCTGGCTAACGGCCAAAGCTAATTTGATTACCCCCACGGGCGTGCAAGTCGCATTGGAACGCTCGGAAACTTCCGCGTTCGGCACGGTCGCGCTCCCCGAAACCATCGCCTACCTTGCCGTGCCCACTGTTGTGGGCAGCTTCCTCGACAATGCCGCCGCCGGCATCACCTTTGAGGCACTGAATTCCACCAATACCATCGTCGGGCCCGGTTGCACCACCACCGCCTTCGCCGGTATTTATGCGACTGCGCCACTGGTCAGTGCCTCGCAAATCACCCGAAACGGGGTAGATGGCGGATGGCCCAGACAATGCAGCCTGACCGCCACCGCACTGGGTTTGCTGATTGATGAAGATACCACCACCGATGCGGAGCGCAATCACACCACAGAAACCGCCAGCATTCTCGCCTTTTCGCAAGCATTTGATTTATCGCTGGCAGGGGGCGGGATAGAGGCGGCTACCGTCGCGATCCCGTCCAGCGCGGGCGCGTCGGCCAGCTGGACGCAGGTTATCTTTCCCAACCCGTTCGGCGTGACTCCGTTGATTTTTGCGCTGCCGACCAACGCGGGCTTGAATCCCGCTACCTTGCGGGTTCGCAATGTCAGCGCGGCAGGTTTCGAGATTGCCGCCTTTGAGCCGATTAACGAGATCGGCGGACACCCCAGCATGACGGCATCGTATATCGCCATCGAGCCGGGCATTTACACTCTGCCCAGCGGGGTGATTTTTGAAGCGGGTAGCGTTTTGACCGCAGCCGAGCAACTCGCGCCCAGCAATCCCGATATAGGTATATCCACTTGGGCAACACTCACTTATGCGCAACCCCACGCCACCCCGCCGGCAACCCTGCTGCAAATTCAAACCATCAACAATGAACCGTTCATTGATCCCGCCAGCGTGTCCATCCCTTTCTTGGATGTGGCGGCGACCGGCATTACCGCCAGCGGAATGCAGCTGGCCCTCGAACGTTCCGAAGCTGGCGGCTATGCCGGCCCGACAGTCGCCGAAACCATTGCCTATCTTGCCGTTGCCAGCGGCTCATTGGGGACGCTGATCGACACGCTCGGCAACCCTATCGGCTATGAGTCCCTATTGAGTCCGGCAAACATTCTCGGCTGGGATGATGGCTGCTTTACCAACGCCTTTGTCGGCCTCTACCCTGCTGCTCCGCTGGCGATTGCCAGTCAGGCCACACGCTCAGGCAACAACGGCGGCTGGGTACGCGAATGCAGCCGCACCGCCAGCGCGCTCGGACTGACTGTCGATGAAGACCGCGCGCAAGATGCCGAGCGCACCCATATCGCGGAAAGTGCCAGCATCCTGATATTCAGCCAGGCGTTTGAAGCCAACCTGAAGCCTTTGATTACCTTTAGCAAAACCATGCCGCCGTCACCCGTCCCGCTGATTCCCGGCGAGACCGCATCCTATTTACTCACCGCCAGCAACAGCGGCAACACCGCCGGTGAGAGCGTCATCATCCAAGACGCCCTGAGTAACTTTCTCTCCCTCACACTCGATGCTTACGGGGTCGGCACACCCTTTAATTTCACCGACAATCCGCTCAACCCATCGGGGCTAAGCATGGGCATTCCCGCCTACTCCCAAGACAACGGTGCCACTTGGCTATACATCCCCGCAACCACCGGCACGGACGGCAGCATCACCAACTGGCGCATCCCCTTTACCGGCACCTTTGCTCCAAACGGCAGTTTCACTTTGGAATTTCAAGCGGTCATCAATTAAGGGCATCTCTGGCTTATAATCGCCCACCTCAATCCCAACCTTAGCGAAAGAACACCATGAGCTTGTTAAACGTCGCCCCCGGTAAAAATTTACCGCACGAATGTAACGTCATCATCGAAATCCCGAAACATGCCGACCCGGTGAAGTATGAAGTCGATAAAGGCGCGGGCGTATTGATGGTGGATCGTTTCATCGGCTCGTTGATGCGCTACCCCTGCAACTATGGTTTTATTCCCGACACCATCGCCGACGATGGCGATCCCGTGGATGTATTGGTCATCACCCCGTTCCCGTTAATACATGGTGCGGTCATCGCCTGCCGTCCAGTTGGCGTACTGAGCATGTCGGACGAGGGAGGTGACGATGCCAAGGTAATTGCCGTTCCAATCGACAAACTCACTCCGCTGTATCACAACATCAAAACCTATCAGGACTTGCCCGAAATCACCCTGGAGCAAATCAAGCACTTCTTCGAACTTTATAAAGCCCTGGAACCGGGCAAGTGGGTCAAAGTCAAGGGCTGGCAGGGTATTGCAGAAGCACACGCCGAGATTGAAAACGGATTGGCCGCCTTCAAAAAGCATAAAGCGACCCGATAATGTCCGCCCAAATCATAGACGGCAAAAACATCGCGCAGCAGGTGCGCACGGAATGGAAAGTGCGCGCCGACGCGCTGAAAGCTCGCGGCACCACACCGGGGCTGGCCGTCATCATCGTCGGCGAAGATCCGGCTTCCAAAGTCTATGTCGCCAACAAGGTAAAAGCCTGTGCCGAGCTCGGCCTGCATTCCGAACACATCGTGATGTCCGCCGACACGCCAGAGGCCGAACTGCTGGCGAAGATCGCCGCACTGAACAATGACACTGGGATACACGGCATCCTGGTGCAACTACCGGTGCCCAAACACATCGACAGTGACAAAGTGCTGAACGCGATCGCCCCTGAAAAAGACGTGGACGGCTTCCATCCGGTCAACGTCGGCGCGCTGGCAACCGGCAACATGCGCTTCGCCCCCTGTACACCATTTGGTGCAATGAAACTGCTGGAAAAGAGCGGCATCGGCATCGAAGGAAAACACGCCGTCGTAGTCGGCCGCAGCAACATCGTCGGCAAACCCATGGCATTGCTGTTGCTACAGGCCAACGCCACCGTCACCATCTGCACCTCAAAAACAAAAGACCTCGCCAAACACACCCGCGATGCCGACATCCTCGTCGTCGCCACCGGACGTGCCAAAATGATTACCGGTGACATGATTAAGCCGGGCGCAGCGGTGATCGACGTGGGCATCAACCGCATGGACAACGGCAAGCTGTGCGGCGATGTAGATTTCGATTCCGCCAAAGAAGTGGCGGGCTGGATCACCCCCGTACCCGGCGGCGTCGGCCCGATGACCATCACCATGCTGGTCGCCAACACCGTGCAGTCGGCGGAACGCGCGGCAGGTTAACCGGTCATCTCAACCGCACCGGTTTACCGGGTCATACTTTTTTCTGAATCAACTCGATCAGGTAACCGTCCGGATCGCGCACGAAAGCGATGATCGTCTCGCCATTCTTCATCGGTCCGGCCTCGCGCGTCACCGTGCCACCGCGCCGCTTGATCTCTTCGCAGGCCGCGTAAACATCGCCCACTTCGATGGCGATATGACCGAAACCGTTGCCCATCTCATACGACCGAGTATCCCAGTTATGGGTCAACTCAATCGCAGCCTGCTCGCGCTCGTCGGCATAACCGACAAAGGCCAGCGTGAATTTTCCTTCGGGATAATCCTTGCGTCTTAGCAACCGCATCCCCAGAACTTGGGTGTAAAAATCAATAGATCGCTCCAGCTCACCGCAACGAATCATCGTGTGCAAAATACGCATCGCCTTACTCCCAAAAGTTGGTTATGAATAAAAGCACTTTGCCACACCAAGGCAAATACGCTCAAGACGCGCACACCTTGATGGAAAGCGTCAATTGGAAAGTCCATACAGGGTCGCCGGATAAAGCAGGCACGGTAGCAACGACATCAATCAACACTCCACCCGTTCACCCGACTCAGCCGCCTGCGCGATGATCTCGGCACTTTCATCTCCCTGCCAGCGCATTGCGCCGTACATGCTCACTCACATGTCTTTGCACAGCGTTCAATCCGAACCCAGACCTGCCCACTATTGTTGAAATAGAAATCACCGGGACGAGGAAAGACAACATTGCGCCATGTAGATGCATAATCAACAATGTGATCAGGCATAAGGGCATCATTCGGATAAAAGGCAAGCCGCCCCAATCTCTCGACGTTGAACTCGGATTTCTTACTCACATCTTGATCGCTGTACTGTTGTTTGCCATCCCGACTAACATTCGCGACGATGAGCGCAAACCAGTCTGCGCAGCTCTTCCTCCAGCCGTTGAATAACCTCATTAATCGGCTTCCAGGCTCTCCATCCGGTGCAATATTGTGTCGGGATGCGTCATACCAGACCTGATTCCTGGACACGGAAACACGGTAGCGTTCGCCCTCACTCACCGCTAGCGGGGTAAGCGTCAGCGGCTTGTTCGCACGAATCGGAAAAATACAGCTCTCCCCCTCTTTCAAGGAATGGAGGTCGCCCGCTTTATCTTCTTTGCACACACATAATGGATGCACCTGGTAGGCGTTAGTCATGCCAGTCTTATTTTTTTCACACGACTCAACCTCGGGCATCGGTGAGTCTAAGGGTATCGGCGAGTACTTGACCGACACACAACCGGACAAAAATATCGTTACGACAACAAAGATTCTGAGCACACTTTTCATTGCGCACCTTCCATATTCATTCCGGTGCAGTTCGGCCAGACTTCGATTTTCATAGTCAGCAAAGGATTGCGTAACTCGCCCTTCTTTATTTCGCGCAACCGCGGCTTCCAAATCTCATCTTTTCCGTATGGATATGTCTCTTTGAGATAGACCACCCCCTCCTCAAGCAGGGAAAGGCTGCCGTTCTCGTGTTCTTCCCAACCCATAAGGTTGCGACGTTCCAATACGGACTTATGCACACACAACGTCGCGCCAAACTCACCGCGTCGCTTATATTTATCTGTAACATAGGTGGCAATATCGCGACTCATCTTGTGATACAGCAGACTCCATACTCCAGACTCTGGATCGTGGCTGCTACCGAACATATCTTCCGGGACTCCCGCATTCGATGGCAACAAGCCGGCATCGCTTTTTTCGTCATACTTTCCGTTACCTTTTCCGGTCAGATTTTTTATCATCCAATTCAAACTTACACCGCTCAGCAAGCTATCGCCATAACCACCGCCCACATCAGAATGCGCACCCGAGAACCATACTTCACGCAAACGACCTGGAATAATCTTTCCCTCTTTATCTAAAAGGTGCTCACCATCAGCATCACACTGTTTGAACAGATAGGTGCGCGTTAATGAAAGCGGCGTAAATATCCACTCACGATCATCATCAATTGAATGCGCCTGATAGGCACGCTTGACGTTACACAACTGCTCGCCATAACGGGTATTTTTGCCGTCGACATCGACCAAATGTTGCTTAATTCCCAACCTGTGTAGCATCCGGCTATCCCAGTCCGGCAATCCCATTGCCTCCACCGTGTCCCACAAGCCGAGCACGTCCACACTAACGGGGGCACCCACCTTGAGTTTCTGCTTTTCCAGCTCCACCTTGATTTGATTGCGGCGCGACACCACCTCCTTGGGCGCATCAAAAACCACCTCCAGTGAGCCAAATGTGATTGAGCCGCGTTTTACCCTCTCGTTATCCGCTCTTAATTCTTCAGGAAACGGAAATTTGTATGCGTCAAATACCGCTTTGGCAATTTCCGTGCTTTGCAGCCTCTCATCAGATTTCATTTGCAGCCTCTCATCAGATTTCACAAGACCCGCGTGGTATAGCATGGCTGAAAGAATGCGCGCTGCATACGCACCCCGGCTGAATCCGAAAATATATATCTCGTCACCGTCCCGATAATGATTCAGTAGAAACTCGTACGCAATTTTCACGCGAGGCGCCATACCCAAACCGGTTGCCGCGCCAATAACATCGGTTCCGACCCCCACGCCTTCAATATAGAGAGTAGAAACATCAGTCCTGCGTTGCAGAGAAACAAGCGAGTGCAGACGTTTAACATTGGTGTCGTCGGCGATGTCGTTGCGCGTGCCATCAAAGAAAATTGCAATCTTGTGCGACCCTGCGGACGAGGCAAGTTGGGGTTTATGAACGATGCTCGAACATCCCCCAAGTAACACCACAAGGATCAGCGTCAAGCAAAACGCACTCTTGCTCCAGCCGGATACATTCATGATTCTCCTCCATGAGATTGGGTGTTCATATAAACGGTACCCAACTTAACCAAACTCACCTACCCCGCCAGCCCTACATAGACATTCTGCACATCGTCATCCGCGTCGATTGCCTCCAGAAAGGCTTCGACTTCTTCGCGCTCGGCCTCGCCAAGTGCGACGGGATTCTTCGGGCGGTAGCCCAGTTGCGCGGAGATTACGTTGTAGCCGTACTCGGGGAGGGCTTTGCTTACTGCATCAAGGTCGGTTGCATCGGTGATGAACAGCGTCGCGCCTTCGTCGGCGGGTTCGAAGTCTTGCGCGCCGGCTTCGATGGCGGCAAGTTCGGCATCGGCATCCGGCGTGTCCGGTGTTGCTTCGATCATGCCGACATGGTCGAAGTCCCACGCGACAGAGCCGGAGGCACCCAGTTGCCCCTTGCGGAACAATACGCGGATGTTGGGGTAGGTGCGGTTGATATTGTCGGTGAGGCATTCGACGATGACGGGGACTTGATGCGGCGTGAAGCCTTCATATATCAGGCGTTCCAAGTTTGCGCCGCCATCGATCAGCCCCGCGCCTTTTTTGATGGCGCGCTCCAGCGTTTCCTTGGGCATGGAGACTTTTTTTGCCTGCTCGACGACCAGCCGCAGTTTTGAGTTGGAGTCCGGGTCAGCTCCCGCACGCGCGGCGACCATAATCTCCTTGGATAATTTGCCGAAGATGCGGCCTTTCGCATTGGCCGCAATTTCTTTGTGTCTTGCTTTCCACTGTGCGCCCATCTTATCCCTTTCGTTTGTTGTGTTAACCGCAGAGGCGACCTTTTACCGTGAAACGCGATTGGGCAAGGCAAATCGGCACTTTCGGGGGGTCAGGGTGCCAGACGAATCACGCCGGTAACCGTGCTGGCGGGCACTTTCAGTGCCAAATCTTCGGTGGTTTGATTGGCCGAATCATCGAGGATTTGATAAAACTTTTCGTTGTGCTTGATCATCCCCAATTCGCTGCGCGCACGTTCTTCTATGGCTTCCGTACCCTGTTTCAGGTCGATCACTTCGGCATCGAGCAGGGCGTTGCGTGTTCGGGTTTGCTGGTTGATTTGTTGCTGCGCCTCAACCTGGCGATTCATGTCCCACACCTTCAGCCAGCTGCCCTTGCCCAGCCACAATGGATATTGCAGCAGCAGGATGAGGGTCAGCAGGATGTAGGTGACTGCACGCATCAGCCAAGCTGGTAATACGCCTCGCGTCCGGGATAGGAGGCGCAATCACCGAGGTCTTCTTCGATACGCAGCAATTGGTTGTATTTCGCCATGCGATCGGAGCGCGACAGCGAGCCGGTTTTGATTTGCATCACATTGCTACCCACCGCCAGATCGGCAATGGTGGAATCTTCCGTCTCGCCCGAGCGGTGTGACATCACGGCGGTGTAACCGGCACGTTTGGCCATTTCAATAGCGGCAAACGTTTCGGTCAGCGTGCCGATCTGGTTAATCTTGATCAGGATGGAATTGGCGACACCCAGCTTGATGCCTTCGCGCAAAATTTTGGTATTGGTCACAAACAAATCGTCGCCGACCAATTGCACATTTTTGCCCAGACGTTGCGTCAGCAGCTTCCAGCCTTCCCAGTCGTGTTCGCTCATGCCGTCTTCGATGGAGACGATAGGATATTTGTCCACCCAGGTCGCGTACATATCGACCATTTGCGCCGAGTTCAATACCAGACCGTCCGCCTTCAAGTGGTATTGACCGTCTTTGTAAAATTCCGAAGAGGCGGGATCCATGGCGATGGCGACATCCGCACCCGGCACATAACCGGCAGCCTCGATGGCTTCCACGATGACTTTCAGCGCGCCCTCGTTGGAACCCAGCGCGGGCGCGAAACCGCCTTCATCGCCGACCGTGGTGGCAAACCCCTTGTGATGCAACACATCCTTCAGGGCGTGAAACACCTCGGCACCGCAACGCAAAGCTTCGCGGAAGCTCTGCGCGCCCACCGGGACGATCATGAATTCCTGCATATCGCCGCCACCGGTCGCATGTGCGCCGCCGTTGATGACATTCATCATCGGCACGGGCATTTCCATGCGCGCCGCGCCGCCAAAATAACGATACAGCGGCAGACCGGATTCTTCCGCCGCCGCTTTGGCAACCGCGATGGAAACCGCCAATATGGCGTTCGCGCCCAGACGCCCCTTGTTATCGGTTCCGTCCAAATCGATCATGGTTTGGTCGATAAAAGCCTGTTCGGAAGCATCCAGACCGATGATGGCCTCGGCAATTTCGGTATTCACATTTTCCACCGCCTGCAACACGCCCTTGCCCAGATAACGCTGCTTGTCGCCATCGCGCAGTTCTACCGCCTCTTTGGTTCCGGTGGAAGCACCGGACGGCACGGCGGCACGCCCCATCACACCGGATTCCAACAATACGTCGGCTTCCACAGTGGGATTACCGCGTGAATCCAAAATTTCGCGGGCGATTACATCAACAATTGCACTCATTCTTTTTCCTTATCTATTTTTCCTAAACCTGCCGAACTAAACATTTTTCAAATCGACGCTTTCTTCAATCAAACCCTGCTGCTTGACGGTGGCATCCAGCACCCTGAGGGTTTGCAATAACGCTTGGAGATGTTTCAAAGGGAAGGCATTCGGGCCGTCGGACATCGCCTTGGACGGATCGGGATGCGTTTCCATGAACAATCCCGCCACCCCGGCCGCCACCGCCGCGCGCGCCAGCACCGGCACGAACTCGCGCTGACCGCCGCTGACCGCGCCCTGCCCGCCCGGCAATTGCACCGAGTGGGTGGCATCGAACACCACCGGACAACCCGTGTTGCGCATCACCGCCAGCGAACGCATGTCCGACACCAGATTGTTGTAGCCAAACGAAGCCCCGCGTTCGCACACCATAATGTTGTCCGCGCCACTCGCCTCGCGTGCCTTATCCACAACATTTTTCATGTCCCAAGGCGACAGGAATTGCCCTTTTTTGATATTCACCGGACGGCCGCACTTTGCCACCGCGTGAATAAAGTCGGTCTGACGGCACAGGAACGCCGGGGTTTGCAACACATCGACCACCGCCGCCACGGGCGCAATTTCTTCGACGCTGTGCACATCGGTCAACACCGGCACGCCAATTTGCGATTTCACTTCGGCCAGAATCTTCAAACCCGCATCCATCCCAAATCCGCGAAAGGATTTACCCGAACTGCGGTTGGCTTTGTCGTAAGAGGACTTATAGATAAACGGAATGCCGACCTGCGCCGCGATTTCTTTCAACGCACCTGCGGTATCCAATGCCATCTGCCCGGACTCGATCACGCACGGCCCGGCAATCAGAAACAAGGGGTGATTTAAGCCAACTGTAAAGTTGCACAACCTCATACCATCGCCTCTTTATGCCTCACCGCAGCTTCAACATAGGCCTTGAACAACGGATGTCCGGCGCGCGGCGTGGAGGTGAATTCGGGGTGAAATTGCACACCGACAAACCACGGATGCATGGTCTGCGGCAACTCCATAATCTCGGGCAAATTTTCGGAAGGCGTGCGTGCCGAAATAACCAATCCGGACTCTTCCAGTGCGGGAACGTAATGGTTGTTTACCTCGTAGCGATGACGGTGGCGTTCATTCACTTCATCGCCGTAAATAGCATGCGCCATGGTACCGGACTTAATCGGGCAACGTTGCGAGCCGAGGCGCATGCTGCCGCCGAGGTCGGAGTCCGCACTGCGCTTGGCGACCTTGCCGTCGCGATCCAACCATTCGGTAATCAATGCCACCACCGGATGATCGGTTTCAACATTGAACTCGGTGCTGTTCGCATCGCTCATGCCCGCGACGTGGCGGGCGTATTCGATTACCGCAAGCTGCATTCCGAGACAAATACCGAGATAGGGAATTTTGTTTTCGCGGGCATAGCGAATCGCGGTGATTTTGCCTTCGGTGCCGCGCTTGCCGAAACCACCGGGTACTAAAATCGCGTCGAGACCCTTCAGGCACGCCGTGCCCCCGCTCTCGATTGCCTCGGAATCCAAGTACTCGATTTTTACCCGTGTCGCCGTGTGAATGCCGGCATGACGCAGAGCCTCAATCAACGATTTGTAGGACTCGGTCAAATCAACATATTTGCCCACCATACCGATGGCGATGTGATGCTGCGGATTATCCTGCGCGGTAATCAAGTGTTGCCATTCCGACAAATCTGCCGGGCGGGCATCCAACGCCAACGCTTCGCACACGATGCGATCCAGCCCCTGCTCATGCAGCATTTGCGGCACTTTGTAGATGCTGTTCACATCCCACATCGAGATGACCCCCTCTGCGCGCACATTGGCAAACAGGGAAATTTTAGCGCGCTCGTCATCGGGAATGGGGCGATCCGCACGGCACAACAAGGCGGTGGGGAAAATACCGATCTCGCGCAGTTTTTGCACACTGTGCTGCGTTGGCTTGGTCTTCAATTCGCCCGCCGTCGCAATATAAGGAACCAGCGTGAGGTGTACGTAAGCAACCTGATTGCGTGCCAGCCGCAAGCCCATTTGCCGAGCCGCTTCAAGGAAGGGTAACGATTCGATGTCGCCCACCGTGCCACCGATTTCGACAATCGCCACATCCGCTTTGCCGTCGTGCGAAGCTGCCGCGCCGCGTTCCACAAAGGCCTGAATCTCGTTGGTGATATGCGGAATCACCTGCACGGTCGCCCCCAGATACTCACCGCGCCGCTCCTTGCGGATTACGCTTTCGTATATTTGCCCGGTGGTGAAATTATTCGCCTTGCGCATCTTGGCGGAGATAAAACGCTCGTAATGCCCCAAATCAAGGTCGGTTTCCGCACCGTCCTCGGTGACGAACACCTCGCCGTGCTGAAACGGGCTCATGGTACCCGGATCGACGTTGATATAGGGGTCGAGCTTGAGCATTGTCACTTTGAGACCGCGCGATTCAAGGATAGCCGCAAGTGAAGCGGCGGCGATGCCTTTCCCCAAGGAAGAAACAACGCCGCCGGTAATAAAGATGTACTTAATCATGGGGCGCGATGATACCGTAAATTCTGCGCCGTCTCAAAAAGATAAAGCGATTGCCGCGCCCAATTCAAACGACTGTCACCCGCCCAAACTTGCGTTTGCCGACTTGCGCCACCACAACGGTTCCGCGCTTGAGTTGCAGTGCTTTGTCGCTGACCTTTTCGCCGTCGAACTTAACGCCGCCCTGTTCTATCATGCGGTTGGCTTCCGAAGTGCTGGCAACCAATCCCGCTTGTTTGAGTAATTGTCCGATGCCAATCACACCGTCCGTGCTGGGCACGCTGAGTTCCGGCATGTCGTCCGGCAACACCCCTTTGCGGAAGCGCGCTTCAAATTCCGCCAAGGCCTCAACCGCATCCCGCCTGGAGTGAAAACGGGCAACAATTTCCTGCCCCAACAACACCTTAATGTCGCGCGGGTTCCTGCCGCCGCTTACCTCCTGCCGCCATTTGCCAATAGTCGCAATGCTTTCAAAGGAGAGCAATTCCAGATAACGCCACATCAATTCATCGGAAATGGACATGAGCTTGCCAAACATTTCCTGGGGGGTATCGGTAATACCAACGTAGTTACCCAAAGACTTCGACATTTTATTGATGCCGTCCAGCCCCTCCAGCAACGGCATGGTCAGCACGCACTGCGGCGGCTGGCCATGATGCTTCTGCAACTCGCGCCCCATCAACAGGTTGAACTTCTGGTCGGTACCGCCCAGTTCGATGTCAGCTTTGAGCGCAACCGAGTCGTATCCCTGCACCAAAGGATAGATGAATTCGTGGATGGCAATCGGCTGACCACCTTTGTAACGCTTGGAAAAATCGTCCCGCTCCAGCATCTGCGCAACAGTGTGCGTGGCGGCCAGCCGAATCAAATCGACCGCGCTGAATTTATCCATCCAGGCAGAGTTGAACACAATCTCGGTCTTGTCGGGATCCAGCACCTTGAATACCTGCTCACGATAACTTTGCGCATTGGCAAGCACCTGTTCGCGAGATAAGGGCGGGCGAGTGGTATTTTTACCGGTAGGGTCGCCAATCATGCCGGTAAAATCACCAATGAGGAACAGAGCATGATGCCCCAAGTCCTGTAGCTGGCGCATTTTGTTGAGCAGCACCGTGTGCCCAAGGTGCAAATCAGGAGCTGTCGGATCGAAACCCGCCTTGATTCGCAACGGATAACCCTTCTCAAGCTTTTGTTTTAATTCGGATTCCAATAATAATTCATCGCTACCGCGCTTGATTTGTTGTAACGCATTCTGTTGCGCTGCTTCAGTTGTTTTCATTGTTCAGCCTGTACCTAAATTCGCTGCAAAATACCGCTTATACCGCTGTTTGACCGTTCGTCCGGCTAGCCCCGCCTGTTGTTGTTCCGCATGACCATTTATCTTTTTTGTTTTGAAGGCTTAGCCATTTCTGTTAAAGTGCGCTCCCATTGGCGTTTTATCCCATTTTTGAGTGTCGTATTACGGCACAAAGGAAGCACGAATGTTAACTCAAAATCTGTTTTCCCAAGAACGCAAAATGCTTGAGTACAGAAAAAAATTGCGCTGGCTCGTTGCCCTATCGACGATTCCTCTGCTGGGAGTCGTGTCTGCTTTCGGCTTGGTGCCAACCAGCAACCTGGGTTTTGTTGCCGACGAAATCTCCATCGAAAAAATCATTCTGCCGGAACTCGCTCCGGTAAGCTCCGCTACCGTTGCCTATTGGCATAGCGATCGCGTCCAGTCCGGCGACACCGTGGCTGAAATACTGCGCCGTTTGGATGTCGAAGATGCCGCCGCCAGTACTTATTTGCGCCAGGCGGATGAGGTTGAGTCGTTCCGGAAACTGTCTGTTGGAAAAGAGGTTCAAGCTGAAACCGGCGCGGATGGCGAACTCATCGCGCTGCGTTATCTGGACAATAACAACACGCAAATCGTTGTTGAGAAAAATGGCGCGGGCTTCCACGCCAAGAGCCTGCCCGCACAACTGGAGCAGCGGCTGTTTGTCCGCAGCGGCAAAATCAATAGCAGCCTATATGCCGCAACCGACGAGGTCGAGCTACCCGATGCCGTCGCCAACCAATTGGCGAAAATTTTTAGCGGTGACATCGACTTCAGCCGCGATTTACGCAAGGGCGACACCTTCAACGTGGCGTACGAAGTCAATTACAGCAACGGTATCGCAATTAGTGCCGGACGTATTCAGGCGGCTGAATTCGTCAACAACGGTGAAGCGTATCGCGCCGTCTATTTCCAGGAAAATCCGTCGCGCGAAGGCAATTACTACACACCGGAAGGCAAGAGCGTACAAAAAGCTTTCTTGCGTTCACCTATTGAGTTCTCCCGTGTCAGCTCCGGCTTTACCAACGCGCGCTTTCATCCGGTATTGAAAAAATGGCGCGCACATAAGGGAACGGACTTCGCTGCACGTACCGGAACCAAGGTCAAAGTCACCTCGGACGGCGTGGTGTCATTCGTCGGCTGGAAAAACGGTTACGGCAAGGTTGTCATGGTTAAACACCAACGCGGTGTGAGTACCGTTTATGGCCATCTTTCACGCTTTCCAAAAGGATTGCGTAGCGGTCAGCGCGTCACCCAAGGGGACATTATCGGTTACGTTGGCATGACTGGTTTGGCCAGCGGTCCGCATTTGCATTATGAATTCAGGGTTAACGACAAGCAGCGTGACCCAATGCGGGTTGCACTGCCCGATGCCAAGGAAATCACCCGCAGCAATTTGGTCGCGTTCAAAACCGAGTCGGACAAACTGCTTGCCCGCCTGAACTTGCTGAGCAACACCCGTTACGCCAAGCTTGACTAAAGGACGTGCGGCAGCCTGAGCAATATATCGGGTTGATGTCTGGAACCAGCTTGGACGGCATTGATGCGGTGCTGGTCGAGTTCGGCGCAAATCATCGGCCCGAACTGCTCGCAAAACACTACCTCCCCTTTGATGACGCGCTTCGCAAGCCGCTGCTTGCCTTGCACCAGCCCGCGCATCACGAGCTGCACCAATCACAAATTGTCGGCAATCAGTTAGCCGGATTATATGCACAGACGGTTACCGCACTCCTCCCCCTGGCTCACTCGGTCAATGCAATCGGATGCCACGGCCAAACCATACGCCATTGCCCCGAACATGGTTACACCCTGCAAATCGGCAATGCCGCTCGTCTGGCCGAATTAACCGGCATCACCGTGGTTAGCGATTTTCGCAGCCGTGACATTGCGGCGGGCGGACAAGGCGCACCGCTGGTTCCCGCGTTCCACGACAAAGTGTTACGCCACAACGACATTCATCGTGTCATCTTAAATATCGGCGGCATCAGCAATTTGACCGACTTGCCGCCACGGGACATCACTACCGGTTTTGATTGCGGCCCCGGAAATCTGCTAATGGACGCGTGGTGTATGCAGCATCTGGGCAAAGCATTCGACGCAGGTGGCGCATGGGCTACAACTGGCAGGGTGATCCCCGCGCTGCTGGAAAAAATGCTGGCAGAACCGTTCTTCGCCCTGCCGCCCCCCAAGAGCAGCGGACGCGACCTGTTCAACATGGGCTGGCTGAACGCTCTGCTCGCGGGGGATGAGTCAGCTGCGGACGTGCAGGCCACCCTGCTGGAGCTGACATGCCTGAGTATCGCGCAAGCCATTCACCAAGAATGCGAGGGCGCACAGGAAATCTATGTTTGTGGCGGCGGCGCGCACAATCTCACCCTGCTCAAACGCCTCACCACCTTGCTGCCCCAGTGCAGCGTGCAAGCCACCGACGCCCTCGGCGTGGATGGCGATTATCTCGAAGCGATTGCATTTGCCTGGCTGGCGCGACAAACGATACATTCACGCGATGGCAACCTGCCCGCCGTCACCGGTGCGCGCCACCCCTGCATCCTGGGTGCCATCTATCCGGGTTAAAGCAAACGGGGCGCAAGATGCGCCCCGTCATGACCAACGGCAAAATTTTTCTAGACCGAAAACGACGACCCGCAACCACAGGTGGTGGTGGCATTGGGATTTTTGATCACAAACTGTGAACCTTCCAAGCCTTCGGTGTAGTCAATCTCGGCACCTGCCAGGTATTGAAAACTCATCGGGTCGATCAGTAATTGCACGCCGTTCTTGCTCATCACGGTGTCGTCTTCATTGGTCACCTCGTCGAAGGTGAAGCCGTATTGGAAGCCGGAACAGCCGCCACCGCTAACAAACACCCGCAACTTCAACTCGGCATTGCCTTCCTCGTCGATCAACTGTTTGACCTTGTTGGCGGCATTATCGGTAAAAACCAATATGTCCTGCGTTTCCGTAACTGCTGTTTCAACAACTGTGTTCATAATTTTCTCCTTGATTTACTCGGTGGTCGTGCGCTTCAGCGCCACCACCTTGTCCTGCGATTCAGAATTTACATGCAACATGCGCCCTTCCACCACTGCACCAAGCTGCATCTCCAGCATTTTATAATGCACATCACCGTTTATTCTAGCTTTACTTTGCAGTTCCAAACACTCGCTCGCAGACACCGAGCCCGTCACCGCCCCATTGGTGACCAGATGAGTTACCGAGATTTCGCCGTTTACTTGTCCGCTCTCGCTCAACACCAGCGTACTCGGCTTCCCCGGAACGGCGGTGACATTACCGTTCACCTGCCCGTCAATACGCATTCCACCGCTAAAGCGGATGTTGCCCTCAATCACGGTTTCCGCGCCAATCAGGGAATGAATGCGATTATGCGGTTTACTCTGTTTCTTACCAAACATCTGGGCTCCTCCTGCTTTATGACATGGTCACATTCTGTCTAACCTTGGGAGTGGACTCCCCTTGCTTGAATAGACGAACCTGAACATTCTCCAATTTCGCATCCGGCTCAATCCGGATATTTTGCCTGACCCGCCGATAGTACCTGAAATTAACGTCAAACTGACCGTCTTTCTCCTTGCCTTCAGGGAAAACCAGCGTTTGCTTCCTGCCATTTTGCGATACCGTTGCAACCAACTGATAACCGCCGACAAACTCTTCGACTCTTTGCCCGCCCTGCACTAACAACATCTGCACGCGATACTCGCCGGGAACCGGATCGCGCTGCAACTCCAGGCGGCGCACAGCCACACCCCCCTCTTTGCGCTGCGCCTCCGTCAGGTTCTGGAAAAATGCCATATCCACCTGCAAACCGGACAACTCATCGTTTAGCGCATCGATGAACTTTGCATTTTCCTCGCCACGGCTGTGCTCCACCAGAACCTGTCGCTCGTATTGCGCCACCTGCTCACTTAACCGCAAATTATCGGCCAGCAGCCGGCTGTTCTGCTCGCGTAGCTGTGTCAACTCCTGTTGCGACTGGCCACGGTAAAACCCCGCAAACTCCAGCCCGTGATCAAAGGCAAACCAAGCTGCGGCAACCGTCACCAGCACGAATGGCAGCAACATACTCCAACGCCAATACCAGGCGACATGCGGGCGCACCGACAACTTGGGTGCGGCAATACCAAATCTGCGTTTAGTGCGTCGCCACATCTCAGGGCAACAGCGGCACGTTATCGATCGCCATGGTCTCCGGCAAGCCGAAGATGATATTCATGTTCTGCACCGCCTGACCTGCCGCACCTTTCACCAGATTATCAATGACCGAAAGCACCACCACGGTATCGCCACCCTGGGGACGGTGTACCGCGATACGGCAACGGTTCGAACCGCGCACCGAGCGTGTCTCGGGATGACTGCCCGCCGGTAACACATCAACAAAATATTCATCCGCGTAACGTTGTTCGAACAACGCCTGCAAATCGACATCCCGCGTCAACTTGCCGTATAACGTGGCGTGGATACCGCGTATCATCGGTGTCAAATGCGGCACAAAAGTCAGCCCTACCGGCTGATCGTTGATACGCGCCAAGCCCTGTTTGATTTCGGGCAAATGACGATGACCCGCAACGCCATAGGCCTTAAAGTTATCCGACGCTTCCGAAAATAGCGTCGCAATTTCCGCCTTACGTCCCGCGCCGGACACCCCGGACTTGGTATCCGCAATCAAACCATCCGGCTCCACGACGCCGGCCTCCAGCAAGGGAATAAACCCCAACTGCACCGCTGTCGGATAACAGCCGGGATTGGCAACCAGCCGCGCCGATTTTATTTTCGCGCGATTCACTTCCGGCAAACCATACACTGCCTCGGCGACCAAATCTGGACAAGCGTGACTCATGCCATACCATTTTTCCCACTCCGCCACATCCCGAATCCGAAAATCAGCCGCCAGATCGATAACCCTCACCCCCGCATCCAGCAAACCGCGCACCTGGTGCATCGCGATACCGTTGGGCGTGGCAAAAAACACCAGGTCGCATTGATCCAGGCGCGCCTCGTCGGGATGGACAAACGGCAGATCAACATAGCCGCGCAGACTGGGGAACATCTGACTAACCGGCGTACCCGCATCGGCGCGCGAGGTAATCGCCTGCAAGACAACTTTGGGATGCGCCGCCAACAGGCGCAGCAACTCCACCCCCGTGTAACCCGTACCACCAACAATGCCGACTTTAATCATATTCATTTGTCCTGAAATTATTTTTTCGATAATACAATAAACACAAAAGCAAAAACCGCCCGTAGGCGGTTTTTTGGCAATCGCTCCGAACGATTAACGCTTGGAGAATTGCTTGCGACGGCGCGCCTTGCGCAGGCCGACTTTTTTACGTTCCACTTCACGCGCATCACGCGTCACCAAACCGGCCCGTTTCAGCACTGGTTTGAACTCTGCGTTGTAATCAATCAGCGCGCGTGTGATGCCGTGACGTACCGCGCCCGCCTGACCCGATTCACCGCCACCGCTAACGTTCACCATAATGTCGAACGCGGATAAGGTGTCGGTCAGAACCAATGGCTGACGCACAACCATGCGACCCGTTTCACGCGAAAAAAACACGTCAACCGGTTTATCGTTTACCACGATGTCGCCTTTGCCTTGCTTGATGAACACACGAGCCACCGCACTCTTGCGACGGCCTGTTCCGTAGTTGTAATTCACGCTCATGGTTATGCCTTCAACAGATTAACGGGTTTGGGTTGCTGTGCACTGTGCGGATGATCCGCACCGGCATATACCTTCATCTTGCGCAACATCGCATAACCCAAGGGTCCTTTGGGCAACATGCCTTTGACGGCCTTTTCCAACACACGGCTGGGATGACGCGCCTGCAATTTGGCAAAGTTGGTGGTGTACAGACCGCCCGGGTAGGTGGTGTGGCGATGGTAGAGTTTCGCTTCCGTTTTATTCCCGGTCACGCGCAGCTTGTCGGCGTTCACTACCACGACGAAATCGCCGGTATCCACGTGCGGCGTGTAAATCGCCTTATGCTTGCCACGCAAACGCGCAGCGATTTGGGCAGCCAAACGACCCAATACCTGATCTGCTGCGTCAACCAGAAGCCAATCGTGCTGGACTTCATGCGCCTTAGCGGAAAATGTTTTCATAGCCACAATTCCTAAAAATTCAATAAGTAAACCTCGAAGGGCGCGCATTCTATGCCAGCCGGTCAACCCCTGTCAAACGAAACTTGGCCTTGATCGCCACGGGCTTTAGCCAAATTCAGACTATGGCGGAACTCCCGGCTCAAGCAGACAACAAGCGGCTCAACCAATGTTGCCAATGGCGATATTTTTCAGACAACCTCGGATTGTTCGGTGCAGCCACAATCTCTTCCGCGTCCCTCGCACCCGCACTGGCACTCCCCGCTGCCAGTTGTCCCGCGCCCGTCAGGCTCGCCTCGAATTGCTGCAGGCGGAAAATCGCCACGAATGGCGCGCACTGGGCGATTCCCTGCCGCAAGCAGGGCAAATTGGCCAGTCCGCCGGAAAGGTAAGCCCTCTCAATCCCGAATTCCCGCTGATAGTCTTCCAGTATTTGCGTCACCCGAAAAATAATGCCTTCTTGCAGAAGCAAGGCGATGCGTTGCGCGGGCAGACCCTCGACAGATGCAGAGAACATCAGCCCGAACTCACTGCGGAAAAATGGCGCGCCCAATCCGCTGGGCTCGGCCAAACAGAGAATGTCGTCACCGGCCAAGTCTTCGACGCGGCATGCCGCCACGGGATAATCCGCCAGAGCCGCCGCGATGGAGTTGAGCGTACCTTCGCTGGCCAGATGCACTTGCCGTGCAGCGTCTTGCCACAGTAGCGTCCCCAGATAGCCATCGGGCACACTCCGGTTTGTCGGCAGAGAACAGACCACAAAACCTCCCGTACCCAAATTGACCAATGCTTCCGGCTGTCCGGCATGGATACTGGCAACAACTGCTGCCGACTGATCTCCCACGCTGGCTTGCAGCACCAGTCCGTTATGCAAAGGGATGTTCAACCCAACCGAAGCCTGGATTTGCGGCAAGGCCCGCAAGGGAACATCAAACAAATCGCACAAAATCGGCGACCATTGCCGCGTCCGCGTATCCATCAACAGGGTGCGCGCCGCCATTGAGACATCGGTCACATAGTGTGCCCCAGCCGTCCAACGCCAGATGAGATAGGTGTCCAGCGTGCCCAACAGCCAGTCCTGTTGCGCCAATTTTTCACGCCACCCGGGGTGACTGCGCAACCGCACCCGTAACTTGGGTGCCAGGTAATAAGGTGTCAGCGGCAATCCGCCCAGCTCGCGGATAACATCCTGCTGCCCTTGTAACGCGACGCAGCTTTCCGCGCCGCTATCGTCCTGCCAGGAAATCAACGGGGTAACCGGTCTGCCGTTACACCGCTCCCAGATTAAAAATGAAGAGCGTTGACTGCATATACCGAGTGGCGGACGCGCATTCGTCTGCGCCAGACAATCCGCCAACACGGTATCCGCCAACTCCGCATAGTCCAAGGCATCACTCTCGTAACGTCCGCCCCGCGCACGCAGCTCGGGGGCGGAACGCACAACGACACCGCTCAAACTGCCGTCACGGGAAAGCAGCCCCGCCTTGATTGTCGTCGTACCCAGGTCGAGTGCCAGCGCAACGGTCATGGGCAACACGCTTGCACCTCCCGCTCAAGGACGGTTGCATCCCAGCCCAATTCCGGCGCGACCAACTCTGCCAGGTGACGCACCTGCCCGGCATTCAAGCCTGCCAGGATTGACAAAGGCATACGCCGACGCAGCAGATCAGCCAGATGCACCACCATCTCGTCGCGCGCGCACAGCAGCAAATCGGCGTAAATAAGCGGCAACTCCGGCACGATGCGTGCCGCCAGTTGCGGCGTGGTTGCGACGATGCGCCATACCTGCTCGATACGTGCGCCGTGTCTTTTCAGCAACCACTCGGCACTGCCCGCATCGACACCCAACTGCTGCGCCCGGTCATATTGCCGTGACGACCAAACGGCAAAATCCCGCGCCGGCTTCCACGGAAAATCTCTGCCTTGGGTCGCGCACACATGACGCACGCCCAGTTGCGCGCATACCGCATCGACGATGACCGCCGCATCTTCCCGTGCCGAGGTTATTTTTCCGCCGATGGCGTAATGCAAACCGTTGCCCACTGTGCGCAATTCCCAGTCGCGGCTGGCCGCCGAAGGCGACGCATCCCCGCCCCGCTTCATCACGCGCAGACCGGCATAGCTGCCGATAACATCCTGCGGTGTCCATGCAGTCTTGAGATAGTGATTGGCGGCGGCAAGCAGGTAATCCACCTCGCTTTGTTCGACCCGCACTTGCCCGACATCGCCGCGATAGTCGGTATCGGTGGTGCCGAGCAGCGTGCGCCCGTACCAGGGGATGATGAAGAACACCCGCCCATCCGCCGGTGCGGTGAGCAGAATCGCCTCATTCACCTGAAACTCGCGCGGCAATGCAGGCAACACCAGATGAATGCCTTTGCTCAGCCGACACCAGTCGCGCCCCGCCCCCATCGCACCCGCCCATTGACCGGCAGCACTAACACATTGCTTGGCGCGCATGTGCACCGTTGCGCCACTTTCCATATCGCGCACTGCCGCGCCGACCACTTTGCCACCATCCTCGCTCCACGCGGTGAGCCGGGCATAATTGACGCACACCGCACCGCTCGCCAGCGCGCCCGCAATCAACTCCAGCACCAGCCGCGCATCGTCTGTCTGGGCATCGCCGTAGGTGTACCCGCCGTTCAAGCCACCTTCCGCCAAAAATGGGAAACGCCCGGAAAATTGCGCCGGGTCAAAATGACGATGCCGCATCTGCTCGCCCGGAAATCCGCCCAAAGCATCGTACAAAATTAATCCTGCCTTCAACTTCAACATGCCGTTGCGGCTATCGGCATATACCGGCACACCGAAGCGTAGCGGCCATACGCGGTGCGGCGCGACTTGCAGCAACATCTGCCGCTCCTTCAACGCCTTGCGCACCAGCTTGAAATCGCAAGTCTCCAGGTAGCGCAGGCCGCCGTGAATCAACTTGCTGGAGGCGGACGAGGTGGCACTCGCCCAGTCACCCTGCTCGACCAGCGCAACTTTCAGCCCGCGCAGGGCCGCATCGTAAGCCGCCCACGCCCCGTAGATACCCCCGCCGCAAATCAGCACATCGAACTCGCCGCGTAATGCCGAAAAATCGCGTTTCATCTGTCCCTCATCTGCAACGCTTTTTGCGGCAAGTCGCTAATCAGGATGTCCACCCCCAGATTCAGCGCGCGCCGGATTTGCGCATCGCTATTACAGGTATAGACCGCGATGCGCTTACCGCGCCCGCGCACCGCCGCCACCATGGCGGTATCCAGCGTGGATTGGTGTACACACAGACCGTGTAAAAAGTCATGATCCGCCAGGGTCTGCCGTGCAAAAGTTGCGTCATGCTCCGGCTCCAGGTTGAACACCAAGGGAAACAACGGTGCGCTGCGGTGCGCGCCAATCAAACTGTCGAGGTCAAATGAAGAAACCACGATACCGGCCCCATCCGCCGCCAGCGACAGCGTCTGCCTCACTTTGTTCTGCTGACGGGCTTGCGGCTCGCCCGGATATTTTTTAATCTCCAACAGCAACTGGCAGCGTTTGCGATAACCGGCGATGAAATCCTGCAGGCGCATCACCCTCTCCGGCGCGGCACCGGAAAAATGCGCGGCAAAGTTCATCTCCGCCAAGTCGCCGTAGTCAAAATCATCGACGCGCTTGCCCGGCAGCCCCAGCTTGTTCAAATCATCGTCATGCCACAGCACCGCCACCCCGTCGCGCGTAAGCTGGATGTCGGTCTCGATGCCGTCAATGGCATGGTGCAACGCCTGGTCGAATGCGGCGCGTGTATTCTCCGCAGCCGCTTTATTCGCACCGCGATGGGCGTAGATCAATGTTCGGCTCACGGCAACTCCCCGATGAAATGCTGCATGGCGGCTTCCATCGCCGCATAGTGCGGGTTGTAAGTCAGTCTCTGCAATAGTCCGCGCCGGAGATTTTGTTCGTTCACCTCGCCCAGCCACGCATCCTGTCGCCGCGCCACACAAGCGGCGTAACTGTCCATGTCGTGCGGGTAGTAATGCAGGCAGTTCGCGTACCCGCCCGCCGCCCCGTAATGCGGGTCGTCCGGTGACATCACGATCGCGGTGTGCGCACTGCCGAGAATGCGCTGCTGCGGCAATACGCTATCCACCCAAGTGACTTTTGGCTGCTCAATTTTATCCCGCGCATACCACAGCAACCGGCTGCACGAATGGACGGCGCGCCGCATAAAGCGCAGCGTTGCCGCCGCGTGCACCGTGGCATCGTCGGCACTGGCGGCGGCGAATACCGGAATCGCCACCGCCGACTGCGGCAGCGACTTGAGCAAGGCATACACCTGCGCTGCCGCATTTTTGCAAAACGATTCGTACTTGTAGAGGTCGCGGTCCGGCATCACGTCCACCCAGGCCGCGACCGGGCATAGCCAGCTATACAGCCTGTGCAGATGCGCCCAGCGTGCACGGGAGGTAATCTCGAACGCGGGCGAAAACAAAAACAAGGCGCGCACCCGACCATCCCGGGCAGCGTGATAAACGCTTAACGCCGCACCGGTCGAAAGCCCCGCCAGATACAACTCATCCACTTCCGCAGCCAGACATTCGACACCGCAAGCCACAGTCTCCACCCATTCCCGCCAATGCACATCAAGCAAATCACCCGGCTGCGTGCCGTGCCCGGGCAACAACACCGCCATCACGCGGAAACCGTTTTGTCGGAAAAATGCTGCCAGATGGCGCAGGTGGTACGGCGAGTCGGATAAACCATGCGTCAACAGCACTCCGCGCCGATACGGCTTATCGCGCCCCGTTTGGAAATTGCCGGCAGGATGTAACTCGAAGGGCGCGTTCCCCGCGACGATTTTTTCCAGCCCGACTTTGCCCGCATGAACCCGGCCCAACGCCAACTTGCTGCGTGCCACATACTGTGCAAAATCAAGCTCACCCGCAGCACAGCGAACACTGTTCCCGGATGATTGATGGCGGGCCGCCAACGATATTTTTACGGCTACATTCATGGTCGCATTGTAGCCTTAGCCAGCCGTTACGACGTATCATGCGGCGTCTTTCGCCGCGTAAAAAAATGTCCTGGTTTTTCACCAATCTCGTCAGCACCCTGCTATTGCCACCGCTCAATTTGCTGATATTGGCGGGAGTCGGGCTGTGGCTGCGACACAAACGCCCCCTCATCGCCCGCACCCTGTTGGGCGCGGCTATCGCGTTGCTATGGCTACTCTCCACTCCTTATGTCGCCCAGGCGTTGTTAAACAGCCTGGAAGGCGAGCCACTCCCTGTTGCCCGCAACGCGGCGGATGCCATTGTCGTACTGGGTGGCGGCACCTATTTCCACGCCCCCGAATACGGCGGTGACACCGTCGGCAAAGAAACCCTGGAACGTCTGCGCTACGCCGCCAAACTGCACCGTGAAACGGGCAAACCGCTGCTGGTCACCGGCGGCAAACCACTGGGCAACAATCTTTCCGAAGGTCAGCAAATGAAACAAGTGCTGGAGCAGGAATTCCAAGTGACAGTGCAATGGGTCGAGGCGGAATCGGACAACACCTATGAAAACGCGCGCCTCAGCTATCAACTGCTGAAACCCGACCGCATTCAACGCATCTATCTGGTCACCCACGCCTGGCACATGCCGCGCGCCGCACGGACTTTTCAGCGCGCGGGATTTCAGGTTGTCCCCGCAGCCACCGCCTACAGCACCCGCTATCAAACCGACCTGCTCACCTTCCTGCCCAACGCGGGCGCGTTGCGCGGTAGCAGCCTGTTCTTTCACGAAATCATCGGAATGCTGTGGTATCGGCTAAAATCATGAGGCAATCAATCAACGAGGTGGCAAATGAAAGCGCGCATCAAATGGGTAGAACACGTTTCATTTCTGGGCGAAACCGAAAGTGGTCACGCCGTGCTGATGGACGGCCCGCCCAATGCCGGCGGTCGTAATTTGGGGCCGCGCCCGATGGAAATGCTGTTGCTCGGCGCGGGCGGTTGCACCGGCTTCGACGTGATTGCCATCCTGAAAAAAAGTCGTCAGGCGGTATCCGACTGTTATGTGGAAATCGACGCGGAACGCGCCGAAACCGACCCCAAAGTATTCACCAAAATACACATGCATTTTGTGGTGAAGGGAAAAGACATCAAGCCGGAAGCGGTTGAAAAGGCCATCAAACTATCGGCGGAAAAATACTGCTCGGCCTCCATCATGCTCGGCGCGACTGCTGAAGTGACACATGACTTTGAGGTGATTCAAGCGTAACCAGATTATTCGGCTGCGGCATCGCTGCCGAAGAAGAAACTCGTCAAGATCCGCCAAGGAGGTACTGATGTTCGTCATGCCCGCGAAGGCGGGCATCCCGTTGTTTGATTTGACCGGGTTTCCGCCCATGCGGGAACGACAAAAGCGAATAATTCAGTGCGTCCCTAAACCCGGTAAGTCGTCCGCGTCATCACCTTGGACATCGCGCGCATTCCCCGCTTCACCGGGTCTGGCAGCTCGGCACCGCCAAGTTCCTTCGCCATTTCGGCGTGCCGGGTCTCGTCCACATACATTTGCGACACCACCGCGCGGCTTTTTGCATCCTGCGGCGGCAGCTTTTCCAGATGGCTTTGCAGGTGTCCGCCGACTTGACGCTCGGTTTCGGCAAGGAAGCCGAGATTCCACTTGTCACCCAGCAAGCCCGCAAACGCGCCCAGCGTCAGCGAGCCGGTGTACCAGAGCGGGTTGAGTACGCTCAGGTGTCCGCCCAATTCGTGCACCCGCTTGGCTGTCCAGGCCAAGTGTTCGGTCTCTTCCCGCGCCGCTTGTTGCAGCTTTTCCTGCACTGCGGGATCGCGTGCCGTCAACGCCTGCCCCTGATACAAAGCCTGGGCACAGATTTCACCGCTGTGATTAACGCGCATCAGCCCGGCGGCGTGCTTGCGCTCCGCCCCGTCCAGCGGCGCATCCGTCAAATTGGCATCGGGATGGGGACGTGCGCTATGCGCCCGGCTGAATAAAGTGCGCAAGCCTTTATCGAACTCGATAATCAAACGGTCAGGATTAAACATAACGACTCCCAATATGCTGATGAGTCGGCAATGTAGGTAATTTGGCCGCTAACGTCAATAAAAACGGGCTTCCTTGGGAAGCCCGCTTGCTTTCAACCGTGACGCGACCCGGCCAAGCAGGCCGATACGCTTCAATTTAGAAAGCGTGTTTCATGCCCACCATAAACCCGCTGATGTTTTGACCCAACACACCGGCAACGGTTGCGGTCGTGGCAGAACTGCCAAAACCGTAAGATGCCGCGCTATCGTTGGACAGCTTGTTGTACTGGGCATACAGGGCGGTGCGCTTGCTCAAGTTGTGGTCATACCCCACGCCTATCATCTTGGCACCGGTATTGGCGACACTGTTGGTGTCACCGGCACGTGTGTAAGCCAGTTTGATGGCATCGTTACCCATGCTGTATTCGCCCCCCAGATGCCAATTGGAACGTCCCAGCGTATTCAACCCCGCACCCCCAATCGAACTGGTAATTTTTTCGTAAACCACATTCAGCTTGAGTGCGTCCGTTACGGCGTAACCCACACCCGCTTTGCTTGCCTTGAGGCTGTCGTTCGCGGCCAACAAACCGGCTGGCGCAAAAGTACCCGTACCCGCCGTACCGTAAGCCACTTTCTGATGGGCAATCGCGCCATAGAACGCCCCCTGCTTGTAGCTGCCCGACAACGACCACAACGAACCTTTAATATTTGTTGCAAGCGTAGCGGTTTCGGCTCCTGCGGAATACAAGGCGGCAAATTCAAACCCGCTCAGGTTGGGACTCTGATACATCAGCGCATCGCCTGGGCGCATATCCATATAGCCGCCCCTGTTCAATCCGGTACCGCCACCCATCAAATGACGGCTGTCGGCGATTTGGTCTGCAAACACGTCCAGCTTACGGGTTGCCAATTTGTAAGGCGTGTCATGGCGACCCATCAACACCGTGCCCATGTTGTCACTCTTTAAGCCCACGAAACTGTTGCGTGTCGCCAACGTATTCTTGGCACCGGCACGCGTGCTGTCATCGATATCGACTTGCTGCTCGATTTGCCAAATTGCATTCAGGCCGTCGCCCAAATCTTCCGACCCCTTCAAACCGATTTTGGTAACTTGACTGGCGACTTGAGTGGTACTGACAATACCGTTGCTGGTCGTACCGAAAGCAATATCCGCCTTACCGTAAACCGTAACGTCGGCCATGGCGACAGCCGGGGCTACCAGTGCTGCGGCAACTGCCAGCGTGATGACTTTCTTTTGCATTTGTTTAAGCTCCTTGAAAATTATTGAACCGACCTGAAAAAAACGCTTCAAGCCCGAAACAAATCCCCCTGATGAGAATTCGGGGCGAATAGTCTCAGATAAAATCGAAAAATCGGGGGGTGTAATAAAAATTTAATATATCGGCAACCACTCGACCCGCCGATTGTGGCTTAGCTGACCAGCCGTTGCAACGCTTCACCGGGATTGTCGGCACGCATGAACGCCTCACCGACCAGAAAGGTGTGCACCCGATGACGGCGCATTTCTCGCACATCTGCCGCAGTAACGATGCCACTTTCAGTCACCACAATACGGTCGCGCGGAATACGCGGCAGCAGATCCAATGTAGTTTGCAGGCTTACCTCAAAGGTGCGCAGATTGCGGTTATTGATGCCAAGCAGCGGAGTCTTGAGTTGCAGCGCGAGTGTCAACTCCTCGCCGTCATGCACCTCCACCAACACCGCCATACCCAGATTTTGTGCCAGCGTCTCGAAGGCCTGCATCTGCGCCAGCGTCAGCGCGGACGCAATCAGCAAAACGGCATCCGCACCCATCGCCCGCGCCTGAAATATTTGGTATTCATCCACGATAAAATCTTTGCGCAACACCGGCAGCTCACAGGCAGCGCGCGCCTGCCGCAAATAATCCGCATGACCTTGAAAAAATTGCTCATCGGTCAGCACCGACAGGCAGGCCGCACCGTGCCGCGCATAGCTCTGCGCGATTTCTGCCGGACGAAAATCGGCGCGGATGACCCCCTTGCTGGGACTGGCCTTTTTAATTTCGGCAATCACAGCGGGTTGCCCGGCGACGATTTTGGAGCGAATTGCGGCGACAAAATCACGCGGTGCGGCGGCTTTTTCGGCCTCGGCACGCATTAACGATAGCGGTTGAGCGGACAGCGCGGCAGTCACTTCTTGCGCCTTTACTGCGAGAATTTTTTTCAGAATGTCGGACATGCGGTGTTCTTTAAGCAAATAAGGTGGGCATTCTAGCGGGATGCTAAAATGCGCGCATTAGTAACGCGGTAAATATCATGGAAGACATCAAAAAATACATGCAACAACTCGGACAGCAGGCCAAAGCCGCCGCGCGCCTGATGGCGCAGGCGGATACCGCCGTCAAAAATCGCGCCCTGCTCGCCATCGCCGATGCCATCGTGAAAAACTGTGCGACGCTCATCGGTGAGAACGCCAAGGATGTCGCCGCCGCACAAGCGAACGGACTGGATGCCGCCTCGGTGGACAGGCTCACTCTCGGCGAAAAAACCATTCTGGGCATGGCGGAAGGACTGCGCCAGATTGCGCAACTCGCCGACCCCATCGGCGGCATCAGCGACATGAACTATCGCCCCTCCGGCATTCAAGTCGGCAAGATGCGCGTACCGCTGGGTGTCATCGGCATCATCTACGAATCGCGCCCCAACGTCACCGCCGACGCTGCCGGTCTGTGCCTGAAATCCGGCAACGCTGCCATCCTGCGCGGCGGCTCGGAAGCGATCCACTCCAACCGGGCAATCGCCGCCTGCGTCCATGCCGGGCTGAAAGCAGCCGGGCTGCCGGAAACCGCCGTGCAAGTGGTCGATACCACCGACCGCGCCGCCGTGGGCGAGCTGATCACCCTGAAAGACTATGTCAATGTGATCGTGCCGCGCGGCGGCAAGGGTTTGATTGAGCGGGTAAGCAATGAAGCGCGCATTCCGGTCATCAAACATCTGCACGGCGTATGCCACGTGTACATCGACGACGAAGCCGATCTGGAAAAGGCTATCCGTATCGCCGACAACGCCAAGACCCATCGCTACGGCGTGTGCAATGCAATGGAAACGCTGCTGGTGAATGCCGGTATCGCTGCAAAAGTTCTTCCCGACTTATGCAAAATCTATCTGGATAAAGGTGTGGAGCTGCGCGGCGACGAGGCTGCCTGCAAGCTGGTCGCCGGAATGAATCCTGCAACCGAGGAAGACTGGGACACCGAGTACTTGGCTGCCATTCTCTCCATTCGTGTGGTTGCCGATCTGGATGCGGCACTCGCGCACATTGCCCGTCACGGCTCGCAGCACACCGACAGCATCGTCACCGAAAACTACAGCAAGGCGATGCGTTTCCTGCGTGAAGTCGATTCCTCCAGCGTGATGGTGAACGCCTCGACGCGTTTTGCGGACGGCTTTGAATATGGCCTGGGCGCGGAGATCGGCATCTCCACCGACAAGATCCACGCGCGCGGCCCGGTCGGACTCGAAGGATTGACTTCACAGAAATACATCGTGCTCGGCAACGGGCAAATCAGGGTTTAATAAGAGAGAACACCATGAGCCAAACCATAGCAGTCAAAGTTCCCGACATCGGCGACTTCAAAGACGTTGCCGTCATCGAGGTCAGTGTCAAAATCGGCGATACGATCGAGGCAGAGCAGTCGCTGGTCACGCTGGAGACCGACAAGGCCGCGATGGAAGTACCCTCGCCATCGGCTGGAAAGGTAAAAGAATTAAAGGTCAAAGTCGGCGACAAAGTGTCACAAGGCTCGGTGATCCTGACGCTGGAAGTGGTAGCACAAACCCCCTCCAACTCCCCCTTGTCAGGGGGAGAGCCAGCAGCACCCTCCCCTGACAAGGGGAGGGCTGGGGAGGGGTTAGCCACGCCCTCCGCGCCCTCTAATCCGCCATCCTTCGCCAAAGGCGACATCCACGCCGAAGTCGTCGTGCTTGGCGCCGGCCCCGGCGGCTACACCGCGGCATTCCGTGCGGCCGACCTCGGCAAGCAGGTGGTACTGATCGAGAAGCATGCCTCACTCGGCGGCGTGTGCCTGAACGTGGGCTGCATCCCCTCCAAGGCATTGCTGCATGTCGCCAAGGTCATCACCGAAGCGGAAGAAGTGTCGGAACACGGCGTGAGTTTCGGCAAACCCAGGATCGACATCGACAAGATCCGCGGCTGGAAAGAAAGCGTCATCGGCAAATCCACCGGCGGGCTGTCCGCACTGGCCAAAGCCCGCAAGGTTCAGGTGGTGCAGGGCGTGGCGAAATTCACCTCGACCAACAGTCTTGCGGTACAAACCGCCGATGGCGAAAAGATCGTCACCTTCGACAACTGCATCGTCGCCGCCGGCTCCAGCGTTGCGCGCATCCCCGGCTTCCCCTATGACGACCCGCGCATCATCGACTCCACCGGCGCGCTCAAATTGCAGGACGTACCCAAACGTATGCTGGTCATCGGCGGCGGCATCATCGGCCTGGAAATGGCCACGGTGTATGACGCACTGGGCAGCAAGATCTCCGTAGTCGAACTGATGGATCAGTTGATGCCCGGCGCGGACAAGGACATGGTCAAGCCGCTGCATACCCGCATCGGCAAGCGTTACGAAGCCATCATGCTCAAAACCAAGGTCACCAAGATCGAAGCCCAGAAAGGCGGGCTAAAAGTCACCTTCGAAGGCGAACAGGCACCCGCCGAACCGCAACTGTATGACCGCGTGCTGATGGCCGTGGGTCGTCGCCCGAACGGGCGCGAGATCGCCGCCGAAGCAGCCGGGCTGATCGTCAACGAACGCGGCTTCATCCCCGTGGACAAACAACAGCGCACCAACGTGCCGCACATCTACGCGATTGGCGACATCGTCGGCGACCCGATGCTGGCGCACAAAGCGGTACACGAAGGCAAGGTCGCGGCTGAGAATATCGCCGGACACAAAGCCTTCTTCGAACCGCTGACCATCCCCTCCGTTGCCTATACCGACCCGGAAGTCGCGTGGATGGGACTGACCGAGACCCAGGCCAAAGCACAGGGGATCGAATTCGAAAAGGCTTCCTTCCCGTGGGTAGCAAGCGGCAGGGCAGGATCGGTCGGACGCAGTGAAGGTGCAACCAAAGTGCTGCTCGATCCCAAGTCGCGCCGCATTCTGGGTGCCGGTATTGTCGGCGTGAATGCCGGCGAACTGATCGCCGAAGCGGTACTGGCATTGGAGATGGGCGCAGACATGGAAGACATCGGCCTGACGATACATCCCCACCCGACTTTGTCGGAGACACTGTGCTTTGCGGCAGAGATGGCGGAAGGCACCATCACCGACCTGATGCCGCCCCGTAAACGCAATTAAATCCGAGAATTCGTAGGGTGGAAAAAGCGCGGTGTTTCCACCGACACGGGGGTGGCGGGTGGTGAATGCGCCCCAGCGTTTTATCCACCTCAAGATCAACCGTTACTGCGACACCGCCATAATCATTACAAGGAGTATTGCCATGCTAACCCACCGCTTTGTTATTTCCGCTTTTTGCGCATCCTGCCTGATTGCCAGCACGGCGGTGTATGGCGGTCTGTTCGACAATCTCGACCTGAATAAAGTCGGCGATATGCTCAAGCAGAAACCTGCACCCACCGCTGCCACCCCTGCGGCTGCCAGCCCACGAGCCGATGCCGATGCCGCCGCCAACCTGGGGAAATTCAGCAGCAAAGACCAAGTGACCAGCCTCAAGCAGGCACTCACGCAAGGCGCGCAAACCGCCGTTGCCGGCCTTGCCAAGGAGAACGGATTTTTGGGCAATGACAAAGTGCGCATCCCGCTCCCGGAAAGTCTGCAAAAAGTTGAAAGCCTGATGCGCAATTTCGGCATGGGACAATACGCCGACGACCTCACCACCTCGATGAACCGCGCTGCCGAAGCCGCCGTGCCGGAAGCCAAACTCTTGCTCACCAACGCGGTGAAAAAAATGACGGTGGCCGATGCCAAAGAAATATTGATGGGCAGTGACGATGCCGCCACGCAATACTTCCGCAAAAATACCGAAACCGCACTCGGCGACAAGTTCAAGCCCATCGTCAACAAGTCGATGGCAAAAGTGAAAATCGCCGAGAAATATGACCAATTTGCCGGCAAAGGCGCGCAGTTCGGCTTGGTGGATAAAGAAGATGCCAAGCTCGACGACTACATCACCCGCAAGGCACTGGACGGTCTGTTCCTGATGATGGCGGAACAGGAAAAAGCGATCCGCGCCAACCCGCTGCAAGCCACCGGCAGCCTCGCCAAAAAAGTGTTCTCGGCAATCAAGTTCTAAGCAGCTTCGTCATGTCCGTGCAAGCGGGCATCCGGCTTATTGAATTGGCCGGATTCCCGCCTACGCGGGAACGACGACACACTGCGGCATATTTTCCATGAGCGAAACCACCGGCTTACTCTCACTGTTCATCAGCAGCTTCCTGGCCGCCACCCTGCTGCCCGGCGGCTCGGAGGTCGCACTGTTTGCCGTCCTCAAATCGCAACCCGGCATCGTCACCGGCGCATTACTTGTCGCCACGCTGGGCAACACCCTGGGCGGCATGGTGAGCTTCGGCATGGGCAGGTTGCTACCGGAAAAACGGGACTTGAAACATGCGGGAAGCGTAAAACGCTACGGTGCGCCGATCCTGTTGTTGGCATGGGTTCCCATCATCGGCGACGCGCTCTGTGTCGCCGCGGGGTGGTTGCGACTGAGCTGGTGGCAAGCCGCACTGTTCATGGCGATCGGTAAGTTCGCCCGCTACTGGGTTATCGCACAGGCGATGCGCAGTGCGTTGATATTCGGTTAAAAACGCTACAGCCATATCGAGAAAACCATCCGGCGCAATGCGCTACGCTTATTGACACCCTACCGAATACGCCTTGCCCCGCTTGAGCGTAAGGTTAGGCAGCGATTTCGAGGTACTCAACAATGCTTGCCGGTTGCGGGATGGGCAACCCGTCTTCGATAAGCCCCTCGATATGAAATTCGATGGCCTCACGAATCTCGCGCTCCGTTTCTTCAAGGGTAAATCCTGTGGCGACGCAACCGGGCAAGTCCGGCACGTAAGCAGAGAAATTGTTTTTTGTTTTTTCGACAACGATAGCGTAGCGCATATGCTAGTCCTTTAATTGTGCCTGTTTAAGTATGCTGTTCAACGTGCCGGGCGCTAAATCATCGCTTGGTTTTCCGGGTACGGTGACACGACCTCTCTTGACGGGATGCTTGAATTACCGATGGCTACCTCGCGTTGCGGCGAGATACCAACCCTCCGCTTTTAGCATGAGCAAGATTTCATTTACTTTCATGCGGCAAGGATAGCAGATTGCCCCCCAGTGCTGCCGAGCTTGCCTAACGTTTGAGTTGGCCGTCATTTGCGAGGATCTCTGATACTCGCGCTCGAATAGTTGGAATGAGCTCGTCTTCAAACCATGGGTTGCGTTTGAGCCAAAAATTATTGCGTGGGCTTGGATGGGGCAAGGGGACAGTATTTGGCCAATACTTTCGCCATGCCTGAACTGTCTCGGTGACTGATGCAGCTTCGCCCGGAAGGTGGTAAGCCTGCGCGTACTGCCCGATGACAAGCGTAAGCTCGAGAGCCTTCAAGCGCGATAGTAACGCTGCACGCCATGCTGAAGCGCATTCGGATCGCGGAGGTAGATCTCCAGACTTACCCGTTCCCGGAAAACAGAACCCCATTGGAAGGATGGCAACTTGCTTGGCATCGTAGAAAACTTCGCGGGAAATGCCCAACCATTCGCGCAGCCTGTCCCCACTAGCATCATTGAAGGGCACGCCCGTTTCGTGAACCTTTCTGCCAGGTGCTTGACCCGCGATCAAGATACGAGCCGACGGGTGCAGTTGCACGATTGGGCGCGGCCCTAGCGGCAGATGTTCAGTGCAAAGCTTGCAGGCACGAACTTCAGTAAGCAATGCGGCGAAAGAAGACATTCGGGGCGCTTTTTGCTGTCCGAGTGCATGTGATTGTTAGCTGCCGTTCTCTTGCTCTTCGTCCGACGAATTACTAGGAGTTTCTTTCAATTTTGAATAACGGTGCAGGTAATGCTCGATCACCATAGGGAACTCTCGCATCATCATGTATTTTTCTTTCGATATAAAGCTGAATTCCTTTATAAACGGGCCATGAAAGGTCATCTCTGATGCATCTCGAAAGATGCGAAGCGCTTCCTTCAATTCAATACCACTACCCGATTTTGCGGCTCGATATGCGTCTAGACCAAGCTCGTAAAGCCAAGGGAAGTCATCTTTAACCAAACTTGCAATAAACAATATTCCAATCGGGTCGTCGGAACGTTTAGAAACCATATGCACCATTTCATCAATCATCATCGGATGAAATTTTCTAAATGGTCTTTTTCTATACCGTTCGGGTTCTTCGATTACTCTACGTTCAATGCGGTCTGGAAGATCCCTAACCATCAATTTCATTTCTTCCAGCAACTTTGCAACAGCGCCCTCATCCGTTGACGACTGTTCTTTTGCCGAGGTTGGCTCTTTTAGTTGATTGAGGACCTCGTTCGCCGTTTCCTTAAAAGTCTGAACCTGAGTTTTTACAACGTCTTCGTCAGGTTCAAGAGAAGGAATACGCTCACATAATTGCATTACCAGCTTGGTAAGGGAATCCTCGCTGTCATCACTGTTTTGGAATTGATAGAAAGGCCCCGTTCCGACACGATTAAGAGAAACACCAAGCGCAATACCATGAACTGGGGTTTCCAACTTCCCTTTTGCAACGCCAGCTTCGTATAGAATCCAAGGACGATCTACACTTCTTTCTGTCAAAAGACACACCACATCGGACGCGCTATCCAGTTTTGTCATTAGCCTCTTATACCAATCGTCGCCGAATTGAATTCCCTCAGTTCCCTTCTTATCTGAGGAGCGAAACGATTTGAGCATTCCGGCGCTCACGCTTTTTAGCAGCTTACTGAACGCTTCTGCCAACCCCGCATCTCGGCTGTCATGGCTAATAAATATCAACGGCTTATCTATTGACTTGGTTGTCTTCGATGCGCTCTCTTCGTCTGTCATGATTTTTGTTTCTCCTTCCTGTGTATTTTTGAGCAGCTAACTTAAAGTAGACGGAAAAAATGCCGTATATCCTGAGACCACCTGCCATATATCCTGCTTAACCACATTTACCCCTTTGATTCTAAAATACTTAAACACGCTAACATGGCGAGTGATTCCGTGAAAAGCGGCATGTCCTCCCATAACTCCCCGGCAAGGATACCCGAACCGCATTCATGCCGTAAGCCTGCGCCGCAACCAAAAGCTGATGCCATCAACGGCGACGATCATCAACAGCATGGCGATAATCACGGTGGCGGCTTGTTGCATCTGAAACAGTGCGAGGTGGTATTTCAGCATTTGCCCGAGGCCGCCCGCGCCGACCACGCCGAGGATGGCGGCGGCGCGGATGTTGTTTTCCCAGCGGTAGAGTGTGTAGGACATGATCTGCGGCAGGGCTTGCGGCAAGGCGGCGTAGTAAAAAGCCGCCAGCGGTTTCACGCCGTTGGTGCGCAGGGTCGTCTCCGCTGCGGGGGGCAGGTTTTCCAGGGTGTCGGCGAACAGCCTCCCCAGCACGCCGGTGGTGTGTACCGCCAATGCCAGCGTGCCGGTGAACGGCCCCAGTCCGGCGGCGATCAGCAGTATCACCGCCCAGACCAGTTCCGGGACCGAGCGCAGGGCGTTCAGCAACAGGCGCGTCGGCAGCCGCGCTGTCGCGCCGAACCGTCCGCCCGCCACCGGTGCCAGCGCGAGGCCGAAAATCAGGGCGAGCAGCGTGCCGATTGCCGACATGGCGAATGTTTCGACCGCACCGTCGGCAACTTTCACGATGAAGTCCCACGCCAAATCGGGCGGCGCAAAGCCGCGCAAGAATTCCGCCGCAGTGCCGATTGCCGTGGGGGTAAACAGGGTGTGCCAGTCCAGGGGCAGCGAGTAGAAGCTGGCGCACACCAGCAACAGCAAGCCTAGCAGGAGCGCGATTGTGGTCGGGGTGGGCGGGTTGGGTGGGCGGTAGGAATGCACGGCGTTATCCCAATCGCTTGCGCAGCAGGCCGCTGAGCGCGTCGGCACACGCCACCAGCAGCATTAAAACAATCAGCAGGGTCGCCACTTCGCCCCCGGCCAACATTTTCATCGACTGGTCGAGCTGTTGCCCCAGGCCGCCCGCGCCGACGAAGCCCATGATGACCGAGCCGCGAACCGCGCATTCCCAGCGGTAACAGGTGTATGACACCAGTTCGGCGGCGCAGGTTGGCAGCACCGCATACAGCAGGGTGTTGAGGCGACTGCTGCCGTTTTGTAACAGCGATGTGCTGACGCTGGCTTCCGCCGATTCGAGTATCTCGGCATAGGCCTTGCCCAACATGCCGCAGTAGGTGAGGACGATAGCCAATACGCCGGCGGTGGGCCCCAAGCCGACGATGCGCACGAACAATAATGCCCAGACCAGCTCGGGAACGCTGCGTAATACCACCAGCAGCCAGCGCACGGCTTGTCGCAGTAACGCGCCCGGCAGGCGCATCCGTCCGGTTTCCATGCGCGATAGGGATAGGGAGGCGGTCGCCAATAGCGTGAGCGGAATCGCGCCCAGCAATGCCAGCACCAGCCCGACAGTGGCGATGGCGACGGTTTGCCAGGTCGCGTGCAGTGTCAGTTGCAAAAATTCAGCGGAGTATTCCGGCGGCACGAAGTCCGCCAGAAAGCTGCCCGTTGCGCGCAGGCTTTGTCCGTCCAGCAATATCCACGGCTGAAACTCGCAAGCCAGCAGCAGCGGCCACAGCAGCACCAGCGCGATCACCGATAGCGTCAGGCGACCCTGCCACGCGGGGTCGCGGTGATGGTTGCGGTTGGCGGGACTCATGGAAAGGGCGTTCCCTTATCTACACCAAAATCCCGGTGGCGCGGGGAATGTCCCGCTCTCGTATTGGGAGAAGAACACGCGACGCGCATCTCAGCAAATCACCCCGTTGCTCACGGTCGCAAGGGACGCTGCGCCTTCGTCCAGTGCACGATGCGCGGCATTGCGGTAGAGCGCGTCTATCATCGCATCCGTCACTTCGGCGCTGGCGGCATCGAATACCACGCGACCTTCACGCAGCCCGATTAGGCGCGGGAAGCGGCTGCGCGCCAGCTCCACTTGATGCAGGCTGCATACCAGCGTTGCCTTGCGTGCATGCGCCTCTTGTTGCAGCACTGCCAGGGTGCCAAAAGACAGGGTGGGATCCAGGCCGGAAAGCGGCTCGTCCACCAGCAGGATTTTCGCACCCGACACCAGCAGGCGCGCCAGGCCGCAGCGTTGCCGCTCGCCACCGGACAAGCGGTCAACCCGCGCATACAGTTTGTCTTGCAGATGAAATTTTGCCAGTGCCCGATAAGCGGTCTCGGCATCGCGCGGATAAATCAAGGAACTGACGGCCTGCCAGAAACTCCACTGCGGCAATCGCCCGGCGAGTACCGCCGACACCACCCGTTGGCGCGGCGGTAGCGGCGGGGTTTGCGGCGCGAGAAACAGCCGTGCGCGCAGCGCGTGACGCTCGCCGTGACTGAGCGACCACGGCGCGACACCGCACAGCGAAAGCTCCCCCGAAACCGGCGGATGCGTGCAGGCCATGGTGTGCAGCAAAGTGGTTTTGCCCGCACCCGACGGTCCGATCAGCGCGACCTGCTCGCCCGCAGCGATGTTCAGATTGATGCCGCTCAGCGCGCGCACCCCGGCCTGGCGTGAAGCCGCCGGGTAATGCACGCACACGTCACGGAGCAACAGCGGCATTACTTCAACAGTCCCGCGCTACGTGCAGCCTGTTCGATTGCGTCGTAATTTTCCACTTTGGTGGGAATGAAACGGGTGGCGCGTTGCAGTTCGAGGATTGCCCTGTCATGCAGATTGTCGCGATCAAGCGCGAGGAATGCCTCTGTCAACTTTTGGCGCAGTGCCGCATCCATATCGGTGCGCACTGCCCAGTTGTAATCGTAATACCCCGGCGTGGTGTAAAAAACACCCACGACTTGCTCGTTCACCTTGCCTTGCGCCAACAACTTTTGCCATACCGAGATGTTCAGCGCGCCCGCGTCCACCTTGCCACCCGCCACCGCCGCAACAGTCGCGTCATGCGCCCCGGAAAAGGCAATACGCTTCATGTCCGCCTCGGGGTTGACACCCGCCGCAAGCAAATACGAGCGCGGCATCAGATGCCCCGAAGTGGAAGACTCCGAGCCAAAACTGAAAGTCTTGCCCTTCAAATCGCCCAGACTGGCAATGTCATTGCGCGTGGTAATGAAAACCGACTTGAATTTTTCATCCTCCTCGCGCTGCACCAGCGGAATCACCTGATTGTGGCTGCGCACTTTGGCCTGCACAAAAGTGAAGCCGCCAAACCAGACCATATCCAGTTTATTGTTGACCAGACTTTCCACCGCGGCGGCGTAATCGCTCACCGGCGTGAATTCGACCTTCATGCCGATTTTCTTCTCCAGATACTCCCCCAGCGGCGTGAATTTACGCTGCAACTCGGTCGGAGCCTCATCCGGTATGGCCGACACGCGCAATACCGGTTGCGCCGACGACATGCCTGCGGAAAGCGTCAATATTGCTGTCACGATAAAACTGAAAATAGATTTCCCTGCTGCTGAAAACGCGTAATTCAAGATGAATGCTCCATGCGGGTTGAAAAGGGCGAGAAGTATAAATTAGGCGGCTACCAATAGGCGGCACAAATCACATCGCTGCATGGTCGATTTGGTTTTGCGCCCCCGAGTTTTTCCGGGATGATGGTGTCGCCGAATCTGGTCTAATTTGTTTTTTTGGTTGCCTTATAATGCCGCGCTATCCCTGCCCCGGTAGAAATATCCGCCCACATGAGCCGCGAATCTTCGCAACAAAAATTGCCCGCACTGGCCCTGGGTGCGCTGGGCGTGGTATATGGCGACATTGGCACCAGTCCGCTGTATGCCCTCAAAGAAACTTTTGCCGGACATCACCCGCTTGCCGTCGTCGAGGGGAATATTCTGGGGGTGCTGTCCATCATGTTCTGGACCATCATGTTGCTGGTGTCGCTCAAGTACGTCGCGATCATCATGCGCGCCGATAACCACGGCGAAGGGGGTTCACTCTCTCTGCTGGCACTGGTCGGTGATCTGACGGCAGAATCCCCCAAAACCAAATGGTTCATCACCGCCCTCGGCATTTTTGCCGCCGCACTGTTCTACGGCGACAGCATGATTACCCCCGCCATTTCGGTACTGTCGGCTGTCGAGGGGCTGAAAGTGGTTTCGCCGCAACTGAGCCACTACGTCATTCCACTCACCATTGTCATTCTGACCGGATTATTTTTTATCCAGAAGCACGGTACCGGCAAAGTGGGTATGGCTTTCGGCCCTATTATGATTTTCTGGTTTGGCTGCCTTGCGGTTCTCGGGCTGATTTCCATTGCACAAAGCCCGCACGTACTCTTGGCACTCAATCCGGTTCATGCCTATCGCTTCCTGACTGCGGAACCGTGGATGGCATTTCTGTCTCTCGGCACGATCGTGCTCGCCGTAACTGGCGGTGAGGCGTTATATACAGACATGGGGCACTTCGGAAAATTTCCGATTAGGGTAACGTGGTTTTCATTCGTGTTGCCCGCTCTGGTGCTCAACTACTTCGGGCAAGGCGCGCTGTTATTACAGGATGCGCACGCCATCGAGAATCCGTTCTACCTGCTCGCGCCGGTCTGGGCGTTGCTTCCCATGATTCTATTGGCTACAGCGGCAACCATTATCGCCTCGCAAGCCGTGATCTCCGGTGCTTTCTCGGTCGCCAATCAGTCTGTGCAAATGGGGCTGCTGCCGCGTATGGAAATTCGCCAGACTTCGGATAAAGCCCAAGGGCAGATTTACGTGCCCTTCACCAACTGGACACTTTATCTAGCCGTGCTATTTTTGGTTCTCACCTTCCAAAGTTCCAGCAACCTGGCCGCCGCATATGGTATTGCCGTCACCGGCACGATGACGATCGACACGCTGCTGATCGCTTTTGTCATCCTGATGGCCTGGCGCTGGCCGATGCCGCTCGCAATCCCGTTGATTGCAATCATTCTGATTGCCGACCTCGCCTATTTCGCCGCCAACGCACTGAAGATACCCCAAGGCGGCTGGTTTCCACTGGGTATCGCGGCGATCTCTTTCACTGTTCTCACCACCTGGAAACGGGGGCGAAAATTATTATTTACCGAGATTGAGCGCCGCAATATCCCGATGCAGGTCATTATTGACGGCACCGATGACGTATCCAGAGTGCAGGGTACGGCAGTGTTCCTCACCAGTGCGAGCCATGGCGCACCGTCGGCCATGATGCACAATCTTAAACACAACCAGGTGCTGCACGAGCGCAACATATTACTGACCGTGCGAATCGAAGATCGTCCCTATGTCACGGAAGACGAACGTCTCGTCATCAAGGATTTGAAAAAAGGCTTCTTCAGGGTGATCGTCAATTACGGCTTTATGGAAATTCCCGACATTCCAGCCGCACTGACACTATGTGACGCCAGGGGGTTGCCCTTCGATATGATGTCCACGTCGTTCTTCATTTCGCGCGCCATGATTGTTTCCAGTCCGACCCCCGGCATGACAAAATGGCGCGAACGATTATTCCTTGCCTTGTCCAAAAACGCGATGAATGCGGCCGACTTCTTCAAAATCCCGGTCAACCGCGTGATTGAAATGGGTACGCGAATCGAGATTTGATTACACCCAATCTCAACGCAACATCGCCAGCCCCCAGGCCACACCAAACCCCGTCACCTCACTGCTCACCGCACCCAGACCGCCCTCGCAGCGGCTGGCAGACAAATCCACATGCAGCCACGGCACATCGTGTTCGACAAAGCGTTTCAGGAAACGGGTAGCGAGAATATGATCGGCATCACCGCTGAGCGTGCATTGTTTGATGTCGGCAACCTTGGAGTCCAGCGCGGCCTCGTAGTCTTCGTCCAGCGGGAAGGCACACAAACGTTCGCCCGTCTGCCTGCCAAGCTGTACCGCACGCTGCACCAGGTCATCGCGATTACCCAGCACGCCGCTATAACGCGCGCCCAGTGCCGTCGCCATACTACCTGTAAGAGTGGCAAAGTCGATCAGCAAATTCGGCCTGGCACGCGAGGCCAGCGTAAGCGTGTCCGCCAGCACCATGCGGCCTTCGGCATCGGTGTGCATGATTTCTATGGTGGTGCCGTTGAGTGCGGTGACAATGTCGTTTTGTTTGTAGGCTTGCGGGCCGATGTGATTTTGCGCAATCGCCAGCCAGCAGTCGATATTGACGGATAATTTCTGCTGCGTGGCCGCCAGCAAAATGCCGAGTACGACCGCCGAGCCGTTCATGTCTTCGTGCATATTGTGCATGTAGCGCGCGGGTTTCAGGTTGTGCCCGCCGGTATCGAAACAAATGCCTTTGCCGACCAGTGCGACTGTTTGCCGCGCTTGCGGATGGCGGTAACCGAGATGCACGATAGCCGCGTCTTGCGGATTGCTGCCCTGTGCCACCGCGAGGAATGCGCCCGCCCGAATTTTGCGCAGTTTGGGCAGGGTAAATTCCTCATGCTTCCAGCCATGCTGTTGTGCCAGCTTTTTCACCCGCCGACGATACCCGGCCGGTGTCAGCTCGTTGGGCGGCAGAACGGTCAACTCGCGGCACAGCACGTTCCCCTGCGCCCGTGCGCGCAGCGCGGAAAATGGTTTTTTGTCGATATTGCCAACCACCACAATCTTTTTCAGAGGTTTGCGCTCATCCTTTTTTTTACATACCGGCAACAGCGCGCCGTTTACCCACGCGCCATACACTGCCAGTTCGGCGGCGTGTTGGGCGATACCGCCGGTCACGGCGATGCTTAAGGCTTTGGGTTGTTCATCCAGCAGCAATTGCAAGGCCTTGCGCACCTGAACCTGCTGCGCGAAGGTCTCTTTCCCCGCGTCCAGCATGACCCATACCACCAGCGCACCGTTTGCGGCATTCGCGGCGACCGGGGTTTTCGCCAACTCGGTCGCCTTCAGGTCGCGGCGTTTGAGCACTGCGGCGAGCAAATCACCGTGCGGCACATCTTTCGGCAGGTGCTTATCCGATGGCAACAACACCAGCAAATGCGTGCTGGCGGGCAAGGTCTGGGAATAGCTCAATTGTGCTAGCATTACGTCCTCTAAAAGTCATTCAACCCCGCGATTATACGGGCTTCACCATGCGCCAATATCTCGATTTAATGCAATATGTGCTGGATCACGGCACACAAAAATCCGACCGCACCGGAACCGGAACGCTGAGCGTGTTCGGCTATCAGATGCGCTTCGATTTGCAGCAGGGTTTCCCGCTGGTCACCACTAAAAAATGCCATCTGAAATCCATCATTCACGAGTTGCTGTGGTTTTTGCGGGGCGACACCAATATCAACTACCTCAAAGAAAACGGGGTGCGTATTTGGGATGAGTGGGCGGATGAGCACGGCAATCTCGGCCCGGTATATGGCAAGCAATGGCGCTCGTGGGCGGCGGCGGACGGTCGCGTGATTGACCAGATCAAGATTGCGGTCGAACAGATTAAGCACAATCCCGATTCGCGCCGTATCATCGTCTCGGCCTGGAACGTGGGCGAGCTGGACAAAATGGCATTGGCACCCTGCCATGCTTTCTTTCAGTTTTATGTCGCGGATGGGAAACTGTCTTGCCAGCTGTACCAGCGCAGTGCCGACATCTTTCTCGGCGTGCCGTTCAACATCGCCAGCTACGCGCTGCTCACCATGATGATGGCACAAGTATGCGGTTTACAGTACGGCGACTTCGTGCATACTTTCGGCGATGCGCATCTGTACTCAAACCACATGGAGCAAACCCGCTTGCAGTTATCACGGAATCCCCGTCCCTTGCCCACCATGACAATCAATCCCGAAGTGCGCGATATTTTCGGCTTCAAGTTTGAAGATTTCGCGCTGGAAAACTACGACCCGCATCCGGCGATTAAGGCATCGGTTGCCATCTAGTTGTTACTGGAGGCGTTGGCACAACGCAACGCCGCCAGTCTGGGCATAGTCGCCAAAATAGAAACCAAGAAAGGTTTGGCCAATCTGCCGGATATTATTGTGCGCGGCTGCGGCAAATATCCCTTCGGCGTAATGATTGCACGCGGCGATCTGGCGGTGGAAATCGGCTATGAACAACTCGCCGAAACGCAGGAAGAAATCATGTGGTTGTGCGAATCGGCACACGTGCCGGTCATCTGGGCGACCCAGGTGCTGGAAGGGTTGATCAAACAGAACATCACTTCGCGTGCCGAGGTCACCGATGCGGCCATGGCGGAACGTGCGGAGTGTATTATGCTCAACAAGGGGCCGTTCGTACTGGATGCAATCAACGTGCTGGATCATGTCGTCGCGCGAATGCAGTCGCACCAGCAAAAGAAAAGTTCACGTATGCGCACCCTGAACTGGTAAACACGGAGAATTCGCATGGACTCGCCCGGAAAATTCGCCATCATCGTCGCAATGGCAAAAAATCGCACCATCGGTGTCAATAATACGCTGCCGTGGCACTGTCCGGCTGACTTGCAGCACTTCAAGCAGCTCACCATGGGGCATCACATGATTATGGGACGCAAGACTTTCGATTCGATCGGCAAGCCATTGCCGGGGCGTACCACGGTAGTCGTTTCCCGCACACCCAACTTACAGATACCCGGCTGCATTGTTGTCAACTCGCTTCCCGAAGCCATCGCCAGGTGCGCCCGAGACAGCCAGCCATTTGTGGTTGGCGGCGAGGACATTTACCGGCAGGCATTAGCCTTTGTTGACACCTTATACATCACCGAAATTCAACAGGATGTTCTGGGCGATGCGGCTTTTCCCGAATTCTCCAAAGACACCTGGCGAGAAATGTCCCGCGAAAAGCACTATCAACAACTGCCCCAGCCTTTGGAATATCACTTTGTCACCTATAGCCGTAATGGCAAACCGTAAAGTGTGACTAGGCGGGCTGATTCAGGGACACCGAAAGCGTACCGGAGCGCACATGCAAATCCCGTTGCGGGAAAGGAATTTCAAGATTGCGTTTTGCCAACTCGGTCTCAATCGCCCACATATAGCGTGCGTTGGTTCTACCCGGCGCACTGACCGAACCTTCTCCCACCCACACGATTAACTCAAAATCTAGGCTGCTATCGCCAAACTTGACTAACCAGACATCCGGGGCACGATTCGGGTCGGTCACGGTGTCGGGAACACTATGTGCGGCGGCAATACCCGCCTCTTTGACCAAATCTTTATCGCTCCCGTAAGCAACACCGAAAGGAACGTGCAATCTGCGCAGCCGTTCGCCCATCGTCCAGTTAACCACGCGACCGGAAATAAACTCGGAGTTGGGGACAACAATGTCTATCAAGTCGGTGGTGGTAATGCGGGTGTAACGCAGATTGATTTCTATCACTTTGCCCATCGTGCCGGACTGCAATTCGACAAAGTCGTCAACCTTGATGGTTTTTTCAATCAGGATGATGATGCCGGAGACAAAGTTGTTGATGATGTTTTGCAGACCAAAGCCGACACCCACACCGATGGCACCGCCCAGTACCGCAAAGCTGCCCACATTAAACCCTAGATAGCCCAAACCAATGGCCGAACCCACAATCCAGACGATATAACGCCCGATACGGCTCAAGGCATACCAGCCGGGGCTTGCCTCTTTGCCATGCTCGCTACCAATACGGGAAATAGCACGCTCAAAAACCAGCCCGACACGCCACACCACAAATAAAATTATCAGCAAACCCGATATTTTCAGCAGGTTCACCTCACTCCCGGAAATGCTGAACCACGGCATCAGGAATAAATTCTTCGTAATTTCATATGATTGCAGCAAAAAATCCACAATGACCTCCAATTTAGACGTGACGAAGCACGCGCACAGCCTTTTGCATGAGCCGGAATGCTATAAGCGGGACAATTTACAGAACGCCGAACGTAATTTTACGCTGGATTATTTAACGACACGCAAGCTCGGTTTGCCCGGCTTGGGTCTGTCTGGCGGCGGTGATGCCGGCGAGTCAACAGGCTGGAATACCAGACCTTGGCCGCTTTCCTTGGCGAAAATCCCCATCACTGCCGCAACGGGAACCATCAGATCGAATGGCACGCCGCCAAAGCGCCCATTGCAGGTGATCATCTCATTACCCATTTCCAGATTGCGGACAGCCCCGACACCCAGGTTAAGAACAATCTCGCCATCTTTGACGTAAGACATCGGAACCGCCGTCTGCTCGCTGACCCGAACCGCCAAATAAGGGGTCAACGCATTATCCACGCACCATTCATAAATCGCCCGAATCAGGTAGGGTCGCGTGGATAAATCGTTCACTTGCGCATCGCTCTTTCTGTGGAAGTGAGCGCGTCAATGAAACCCTGGCGGGAAAACAAACGTTCGGCGTATTTCATCAATGGCGCGGCATCCTTGCCCAGCTGGATGCCGTAGTGTTCCAGACGCCACAACAACGGGGCAATCGCCACGTCGAGCATGGAAAACTCGTCCTGCAACAAGAACTTCTGCTTGATCAAGAGTTGGGACAGTTGCGTCAGCTGGTTACGAATCGCCGCGCGTGCCGCGTCTGCCGCCTTGCCGCTCACACCGGATTCGAGTAAATCAACTTGGCTATACAACTCTTTCTCGAAACCAAACAGCAACAGCCGCGTCCGTCCGCGTATAACAGGATCGGGCGGCATCAGCTGAGGGTGGGGAAAGCGTTCGTCAATATACTCGTTGATGATATTCGACTCATACAATACCAAATCGCGATCCACCAGAACCGGCACCCGATTGTAAGGATTGATGGCAGCAACATCTTCTGATTTATGCATCAGATCGACATCAACCACCTCGAAATCCATACCTTTTTCAAACAACACGATCCGGCAGCGGTGGCTGTAGGGACAGGCTGTCCCGGAATACAAGCGCATCATCTTGGTCTAGCCTTTGATTAGTTGATTGCTGTGCATGCGTGAGCGCACCAGGAAGTAGCCTATTGTTGCGACAACTCCACCGACCACAATCGCTGCCAGAATCGGATAGGAACCCGTACCGTTCACACCACCGATCCAGACGAATCTCTCCAGCAGGGTACCAACAATGATGCTTGCCGCCACCGCGTTAATTGCGGCGACATTGTGACGCGGTTTGGGAAAACAGAACGTCACGAACGGAACAACAAACTTCAGCACCAGCACCGACCACCATATAAAGCGGTAATCCCCATTTTGCATACCCATTACACGGGTTGTCTCGTCGGGAATGTTGCCGTACCAAATTGTCAAATACTGGGCGTAGAAGGTGTATATCCACAACAAGGTGAATGCAAGCAACATTTGCGCAATGTAGTTATAGATGTGATCCGAAACGGGGCGCACCAATTTGTTGCGGCGATTCAACAAGGTAATCCACACCACAAGGAAGGCGAGGAACATGCCGAAGTTGCTGACAAATTGCTGCATACCGTAGATCGCGCTATGCCATGCCGGAACCAAAGTCATCTCGAAATCCCAGGCAATCATGGTGCTGTAAAGCACGAAGAAGAATGGAATCCAAGTTGCAATACTGTGGAAACTGGCCGCATCTTCCGGGCTGCGCTCACTCACCGCTTGGCGTTTGATGAATTCCGAATACAACCCCATCATGAATATCATGCCGACAATTTCGCGGGAAAATAACCAAGTCGGGTGATACCAGCCCGGCATGTGCGCGCCATGCCCCGCCGGATTGTGGCCAAACCACGGGAAAGTATGCTCGGCACCCACCAGCAGGATAATCAATAACACAAACGCCAGCGGAAACAAAGCCGACAAAGAAGTCGCCAAGTGACGCACTTCAAAACGCCATTTTGCATTGACCAAATGCAGCACCGAACACAGTGCGACACCGCTCAAGGCGAGCGATAGCACCACCACAAAACTCGCCGTCAAAACTGCCCAATTGCTATATTCCAACATGTCAGTGCCTCCTATTGTGCTTGCGCCGTGGTGGTCGCGGTATCAGCTTGCAATGTCTTGCGTATGTAGTTCACCACATGCCAACGCTCGGTGGGCGATAAATCATTGGCATAACTCGGCATCACCGCACCGCCCAGCGTCATGTAGCCAAAAATATAGCCGTCCGGATATTCACTCGGCGCCCAACTGTGCATGGTGCTACCCGATGTCAAATCCCATGGCTTCATCAACAGTTTTTCGCCGACCAAGCCGTCTCCCGTACCTGACTTCCCGTGACAAGGCGTACAGTAAATGCCGAACAAATGTTTGCCGGTTGCTACAGACTTCTCATCCGCCGCCACCGGATTTTTCATTTCCCGTGCCGCACCCATATCCGAGACCCTCACCGTAGTTCCGGCAACCGGAACTGAGCGTTTTGGAAAAGGCTTCATCCCCGAACTGGCCGAGTCCACACTTTCCTGAGGCTTGATACTCACCTGATTCGCCATGTCCTGAGACCACGGCCACGCATGCGCCAAGGAAGGCGAAAGCAACAACGCAACTGTCAAGACTATTTTTTTCATCTTCCTGCCTCTTCCTGAATTTCCAACGCCTGATGCTTGGTAAAAATGGCCTTCAAGGTACCGGTCGCCGCCTCATCGGCTTTTACCAAAATACCAATCCGATCCTCGGAAACCTTTGCGCTATACAACGGTGACCGCTTGGCAGGCAAACCCGCACAAATCAGAAAACCGAGAATTGTAATGAACACGCCACCGAGAATGAACATTTCGTAAGTCAGCACAAAGTTGGGTGGGAACGGCACGATAGGCTTGCCGCCCTTCATTTGCGCATAGAAATTTGCCTGCGCGCCCGAAATCAGGAAGAAACCCAGCAGTCCGCCCATCAATGCCCCAACAAGCGTAAACCACTGTACATAGACGGGCTTTTCACCGAGAAATTCTTCCACCTCAGGATGCTCGATGGCCGATTTCACAATCATGTCGTCGTTGACATCAAATCCGCTTATTTGGGTGCTGCGCAATTCTTTAACGACTGCTTCTGCCTCATCAAAGTTATTGAACAGCGCAAGTAGATGACGTTGGCTCATAATTAATGTGCTCCCTGCTCGGCAGCCTCACTCTTTTTAGAGTGCAAACTGCGGTGATAGACCATTTCTTTGACCTCATACATGGATACCGATGGAAACACCTTGCAGAACACCATAAACAACAAGGTAAACCAACCAAAACTACCAAATACCATGCCCCACTGAATCAAGCTCGGCCATTGATCGTGATCCCATGTCCACGGATAGTAGCCATCCGCAAATGTCGGCGACACAATCATCCAGCGCTCCAACCACATACCCAAGTTCAATAACAAGGACACGATAAACAACACTGGAATGTTGGTTTGATAACGCTTGAAGGCCAACACCAGCGGCACAACAGAGCCGCAGAAAATCATTCCCCACCAGGCGAAAGCGTAAGTTCCCGTCGCTTTCTCAAGAAGGACGTGCTTTGCCGCCTCATCATGCCCGTACCACACCGAAGCGAACTCCACCGCATTCAGATACGTCCACACCATCGCAATCGCGAAAGTCAGACGCACCGTCTTTTTCAAAATCGGCAATGTCATGTATTCCTCAAAGCGGAACACGTAACGCAGGATGATGAACAGCGTGATAATCGCCGCACAACCCGAATACAGCGCACCCGCCACGAAGTACGGCGGGAAAGAAGTCACGTGCCAGCCCGGCTGTTGCGACATCGCAAAGTCGGAAGCCACGATGGAGTGTACCGACACCGCCAATGGAATCAGGAAACACGCAACGGTAAGATACGTCACGCGGAAGTTGCGCCATTGGCGATCCGTTCCTTCCCAACCCAGTGCCAACAGGGTGTACAACTTTTTGCGCCAACCGTCCTTCATATTGTCGCGACAGATAGCCAAGTCCGGGATCATCCCGACATACAGGAAGATAATGGAAGAACTCAGGTAAGTGAAAATCGCCATCGCATCCCACAACAACGGGGATTGGAAGTTCGGCCAGATGCCGCGCTCGTTCGGGTACGGCAAGGAGTAATAGAATTGCCACAACCGACCGATGTGCACCATCACAAACAGTCCCGCCGTCATTAACGAGAAAGTGGTCATCGCCTCGGCAAAACGGTAAATCGGCTTACGCCAATCGGCATGCATCAAGTGCAAAATCGCCGATAGCAACGTACCCGAGTGACTCATGCCAATCCAGAAAATGAAGGTGGCAATATACAGCCCCCACACATGCGGGTTGTTCAAGTTAGCCACACCCATACCGACGTTATATTGGTAAATTTCACACCCCAAACCCACCGAAAAAACGGCCAGTGCCGCGAACACAATGACCCAATATAGTTTCCTCGGATTTTCCAAGCTCTTGAGCACATCCTGATTGATCTTTGCCCAGGCTATATCTTCGCGAATATCTTTCATGCTGATTCCTTCAAGGAGTTCCAGTTATCTGACCGAATTAAACCGCGCTCTCGCGCACACGTTCCAAGTACATCACCGACGGGTAGGGGCGTAACTCTTCCAGGATACGGTAGCCGCGCAACTCACTACGCTCTTCACCTTTATCCTTGGTTTGCTTATCTTTATCCAGCTCGACCTGCTGCGCCTGCCACTGCTTGTGCACCTTGGACTCGACATCGACCAAGTTACCAAAAGAAATCGCCCCCGTCGGACAAGATTGCTGACACGCTGTCTGCACCTCCCCCTCGCGCACGATGCGTCCTTCGCTCTTGGCATTGCTCTTGGCCTCATGCAGACGCTGCACACAGAACGTGCATTTCTCCATGACACCCTTGCTGCGCACCGACACATCAGGATTCAATTGCTGCGTCATCTCCGCAGGCCAGACCGCGTCATCGGTCGGGTAGTCATACCAGTTGAAATAACGCACTTTGAACGGGCAGTTAGCCGAGCAATAACGGGAACCGATGCAACGATTGTAAATCTGCGAGTTCAAACCGTCTGAAGTGTGGTTGGTTGCCGCCACCGGACACACCGTCTCGCAAGGCGCGGCCTCGCATTGTTGGCACATCATGGGCAAGAATTGCACGCCCTGATCGGGGAATTCGCGACCATCCTCATCCCAATAACGCTCAATGCGCATCCAGTGCATTACCTGCCCATGCTGGAATTTTTCCCTACCCACCACGGGCAAGTTGTTTTCGGCATAACAGGCAATGCTGCACGCATTGCAGCCGGTACACGCATCCAAATCAATGCTCATCGCCCATTTGTATGGATCGTGCGGCTTGTCATCCACAGGGTGAAAATGACGGAACTCAGCCCAGTTTTCTAATAGGTTACCTACTGACATACTTTAGACCTCCTCCGAAAGATCGACTTCATCCGTGGATACGCGCACCGCAATTTTCTTACCCATTTGCTTGCCGCCTACCGCACCCTCATCCTTAACCACAATGACACGTTTCCCTGTTTTGCTGATCTGAACGCGAGTCTCATGGGTCGCCAATTCACCTGTCTCCCGGTCATAAACCGTCTCCAGGATTTGCAGGGGATTAACGCCATAGCCCTTGGCATAACGCCCCATCGCCTCATGCCCACGCCCCACGGGAATCGACACCGCTTCCGGGTGTATTCCGGGGAATAGGTAGGCCTGCGCCTCGACCGAGCCATGCTTGGAGGAAACCTTCAAGATGTCGCCCTCAACAATCCCCAACTCGGCAGCACGCTTGGGATGAATCTCCACCCATGAATCCCAGACAATAGTCGTCAACGGATCGGGCGACTCTTGCAACCACGGCTGATTGGTATGGCGACCATCGCGCAGACTGGCACTGATGCCGGGAATCAAACGGAACATCGTTGCATCTTCGGAGGACTCCGGCAAATGCAAATTGGCCGCGCCCATCTTGTCACCCAGCGGACTGACCGCGCCCCCCAGCTTGACGAAGCCACGCATCAAAGTTTCGTTCCAGAAAGTCTCGTCATCACTATTCGCCCCGCCCAATGCCGCTTTATTTTGCGCGAACGCATTGCGCAGATAGGCGTAATAGTCTTCAAATGCACCGTATTCTTCGGCACGATTCTGCTTGAGCAAGGCCAGCAAAACATCGCCCATGCCACGCGTATTCGCGTGCAATTTTTCCATCAAGGGTTGCTGAACATTGATCTGCGCATCAGCAGGCAGGTATTCAGGAATCTGCGTACCCCAATCTTCCAAAGCGGAGTCCAGCGGCAACACCAAATCGGCCTGCAAAGCCGTCTCATCAAGGTAATGCGCGAATGCCACCTTAAAGTCAGCCTTGGCGAAATTCTCCTTGAATTTGGTTGCTGCCGGCGCGGTAAATACCGGATTCACACCATAACTAAACAACACCTTGTAACGCCCTGCCGCCAAATCATTATTCAAGGACTTCAGTGCCGCCGTGCCGCCTTTGGCCGGAGCCAATTGCGGGAATGGCACGGCACTTGGAGCTTCAATCGTTTTACCGACGTTGCCCAACACATGATTCAACAGGTAAATTGCTGCCGCATTTTGCGAACCATGTGCATACCCCTCGGCGGCACTACCCGCCAGCACCAAGCTGGGCGAGCGCAGTTTCAGCAACGCGGCAATCTTGTCAATCTGCCCGACCGGCACACCGGTCTCTTTGCTGACACGCTCACGGTCATACTCTTTGACCATTTCGGCGATTTCACCCGTTGCCATACCCAAGGCATGAATAATCCCCAACGCCAAGACACCCTCGGTGCCGGGACGTACCGCGACCCAACGATCCGCGTTCGCGCCCGTCAATGTCATCTTGGATTCAACTTGAATCAGCACACCGCGCTGCCCGTCAACACCCTTACGGAATTGCCCATACTGCTGCGAAAAATGCACCGGAGAAACCCAACTGCCCAAGAAGTCCGCACCGAAAGACAACACCACCTTGGCCTTGTCGATACTGAAACGGGGCATTTCCACCCCGTAAGCCCTCATATTCGCGGCTCTCACCACGGCAGGCGCGACCGCTTCATACACAAAGTGATTTTTGCACCCGAGACTATCCAGATAATTGCCCAACAACACCCTGAGGTGCCCGCTCACCCCGCCGCTCAAGAAAGCCACTTGATCGCCACTCACGCCCTTAAGCTTCTCAGCAATCAGCGCATAAGCTTTTTCCCAGGTAATGGCTTCGCCTTGGCTACCCTTGCGCAGCAATGGCTCACGCACCCGATCCGGATTGTAGTGATGCTGCACACCCGCCTGACCCAGGCCGCACAATTTTCCACGATTGATTGCGGAATCAGGATTACCTTCCAACTTCAATACGCGACCCTCGCGCACTCGCCCGCTGATACTGCAACCCGCATCGCATTGCGCGCATGTCGAGTTGTAATACACACCAATCCCGGGAATCACATAATCGGCAGCCTCCACGTATGAGACCACTGTTTCCTTGCCATCCTCAATCGAAGTGTTGCCGCAGCCAGTCAGCGCAACCGCCGCCCCACCCCAGCCCAACACCTTCAGAAAATCACGCCGATCAAAACCGTTGTCTATCATCACAACCTCTCTGGAAAATTCTTTTGGAATGTTAACGTCCGCTTATTTGTGGCACTGCCAGCAATCATTCGGACCATGCGCCTTGACCGCGTCCGGCGCACCAGTTTCACGCTCTTTCTTTTGATAGCCATACCAGTAAGCCTGATCGCCCACCGATTTGCCGCCCGCAGCGGTAACCGGATGCTCTTTCTCGTGACAGCTGGCACACCACCCCATAGACAACGCCTTGCTGCGACGCGCAACCGTCATCTCTTTGACATCACCATGGCAATAGCCGCACGCCTCCTGAGTGGGACGATTTTGCTGCTCAATAAAACGCTTGATATGGCGCTCGTGATTAAAGCGGACGAAGTCCGGCAAATCATGCACTTTCTTCCACGGAATCGGCTTTTTAGCCTCCCAATGCTCAAACAGCTGCTTGATGCGCGGCGACTCGCGCACCGACTCGATACTTTGGTGGCAACCAATACATTTCTGCACCGGCGGAATGCCCGCTACCGCACTACGTCTTGCATAGGTGTGGCAGTACATGCAATCAATCTGCATATCCTTGGCGTGGCGTACATGTGGGAATTCGATTGGCTGCTTGACTTCCGGACCCAAACTACTTTCGGTCGTCAGCGCAGGCTGTGTGGCATCAGCCGCATAGCTGTTGTTGCCAGCTATCGCAAACAATCCCAGCAACAGGACAGAGAAACGAAAAAAACGGTGCATCGTAAGGGCTCCCTAAACAAACATAATGACCCCATGCCAGATTCATGCCAGCATGAATGAACTAGGTGATTCAGATTATTTTTGATGCGGTACGTCGCGATAAATTATTATTGGTTTTTTATCTTCCCGCCGCTGAGGCACGGGGCGAACACACGGGCGAATAATGTCGAGTCTGAAAAACAAAGTCAATACCATAATGCCAAAAATACCCGCGACGCCACGCTAAAAGCCATTCCCCGCAAGCTATTACATCATTTACTTATATTTGGTTTCCTACAAATAACATTGGGCAAGCATCATGAACGAAGAGCAGGCAGTATTGGACTTTTTTGCGAAAACCGAAAATTTACCCTTGGCATTATCGGTCGCGGAGCTGGTCGATCGGATACGCGAACATAACAACACCTCCTTCTGGAGAGCCTTGCAACAACGCATAAATAAAGTAATTGAAAGTAATGCGCTGCAATGGACAACGCAGGTCACCGACGATAAAAGCAGTGATGGCAGTCTGGTGGGTCTGTATTGCCAGTCCATCGCCGGGCAAACCGTTTTTTTGCGTCCCATGCTGGAGCAACAATTTTCAGGCGGGCATTGGCGTATCTATTTCGGCCTGATGTGGAGCGCGGAACCCGGTCCCGAACAGCTTGCCCTGCCTGCCGTCATCGCCCTGCAAGATGCACTACAACAACTGGGCTTCAAGAACAACAGCAGCTTTCTCGCCTGGCAATGGTCTCGCTTTTATCCGCGCGGCAAAGACTTCCAGTTGCGTTTTTCGCAACACGCGGATGCGCTGCTTGCCGATTTTGAATCCTTGTTTTCAGTGTTGCTGGTTGATCACCAACAGCCGATAGCAGCCGCCAACCACGCACTCGCCAACGCGCGCGGCAGCTCCCCTGTTTCGTTGGCTCACTTGCGCCGCAACGTATGAACAGCGAGCCTCAGTTACCCGCCGGGGTAAAGAACTACATCACCCCCGACGGCTATCACAAGCTGCACGAGGAGCTCAACCAACTATGGACGCAAGAGCGTCCCGCGTTGGTAAAAACAATTGCTTGGGCGGCTTCCAACGGTGACCGCTCGGAGAACGGCGACTACATTTACGGCAAGAAGCGCCTGCGCGAAATTGACCGCCGTATTCGTTTCTTGCGCAAACGCCTGGAGCTGGCCGAGGTTATCAATCCCGCACAGCGCGGAAATTGCGGGCAAATATTCTTTGGGGCGACCGTCACGGTTTGCGATAATGACGGACGCGAGTACACTTACAGTATTGTTGGCGTGGATGAAGCAAACGCGGGTTCGGGAAAAATCAGCTGGGTTTCACCGTTGGCGCGCGCACTGGTAAAACTACGGGAGGGCGATGTCGCCGTGCTACAAACACCGGGCGGCATCAGCGAATTGGAAATACTGAAAATCCACTACCAAACCATCATTTGAACTAAATCGGGGAGTGGCGAATCTCACCCCGTCATCATCAAAAACAGATTGGCGTCAGCGTATGGACCCGAAATTACTGAGAATACTCAACAACCGCCAGCAGAATTATCCGAATGCCCTGGCGCAGCAGTTTCCGCGCATCCTCTCGAAACTTGTGGCGATGTGGGAATCTCCCGAAATTGACAATTATTTTTCCGACTTGTTGATTGCGGATCGCCATGATCGTCAGGGATTCCCGCCCGACGTGGTATCGGACATCATTTACCTGAGCATGGTGCACCACAAACAGCGCGGCGAAGAACCCAAAGCCGTTTGGGGGCACGTCAGTGAAAACGCCAAAGAGGAAATCGAGCAACAAGGCATCCCCTTTTCCCCCGACGGGCTGATTAAGGCGGCGGAATCCGGATCAACGCAAATTGTCTCGCTTTTTTTGCAATCCGGCTTTGATGTTGACACCACGGATGAACGTCTGTGGACACCGCTGATGATTTCCGCCTTTAACGGCGATATGGAAATGGCCGAATTACTCATCAAAAGCGGTGCCAGCATCCTGCATCGTGACAATGCCGGTTACACCCCGCTGCATTGGGCTGCCTTCAATGGTTATGCAAACGTTGTGCGTTTGTTGTTGGACAAAAAAATTGATGCCGACATCCGCAGCAACCACGACTGGACCGCGCTGCTGCAAGCCGCAACGCGCGGGCATTTGACCGTCTGCTCCATCCTGATTGAACGCGGCGCAAATGTAAACGCCGCCTCCCGGGATGGCTGGACACCGTTGCACAAGGCTGCCGCAAATGGGCATTTGCCGGTTGTCGTGCTGTTGATGAACAAGGGGGCCGATGTCATGGCAAAGTATGCGGATGGCACCACTGCGCTCGACCTTGTGAGCAAGACCAAAAACCAGCAGTTGATGAACATTCTCTCGAAAAAATAAATATCGGCCGGGCTGTCTGCTTGCTACAATTTCGCCACCTAACCCGCGCTGAAGGAATCACCCCATGAAAAAAATCGAAGCGATTATCAAGCCCTTCAAATTGGACGAAGTTCGCGAAGCACTCTCCGAACTCGGCGTGAGCGGACTGACGGTCACGGAAGTCAAAGGCTTTGGTCGTCAAAAAGGGCATACCGAGCTGTATCGCGGCGCGGAATATGTGGTCGATTTTTTACCCAAAATAAAAGTTGAAGTGGTTGTTTCCGCGAAATTGTTGGACACCGCCGTGGAAGCCATTATCGGTGCCGCCCATACCGGCAAAATCGGCGACGGCAAAATTTTTGTCTCCAGCATCGAACAGGTCATTCGTATCCGCACTGGCGAGACCGACGAAACCGCGCTCTAAAAACAACGTCCGCTCGTGGTATAGCACCCCGCTTTTGCTATAATGCGCCCTTTGTCGAGAGCCGTTCCCCATGCGCACCATCCCAAAAGCACTCACCTTTGACGACGTTCTGCTCGTCCCCGCTTATTCCAACGTGTTGCCGCGCGATGTCAGTCTGCGCACACAACTAACCCGCAACATCAGCCTGAACATTCCCTTGCTGTCAGCGGCGATGGACACGGTTACCGAATCGCGCCTTGCGATCGCGCTGGCGCAGGAGGGCGGTATCGGTATCGTTCATAAAAACATGTCGTCCTCGGCGCAAGCCGCCAAAATTACCAAGGTCAAGCGCTTTGAAAGCGGCGTAGTGAAAGACCCCATCACCATTACCCCCGCAATGACCGTGCGTGACGTGCTGGCACTCACGCGGCAGCACAAAATATCCGGCCTGCCCGTGGTGCAAGGAAAGCAACTGGTCGGCATTGTCACCAACCGCGACCTGCGTTTCGAGAGCAATCTCGACCAGCCGATACAAAACATCATGACACCGCGCGAGCGACTCATCACCGTCAAAGAAAATGCCAGCCTCGATGAGGCGCGCAATTTGATGCACAAGCACCGTATTGAGCGCGTGCTGGTGGTGAACAACGCTTTCGAACTGCGCGGCCTGATGACCGTCAAGGACATCCTCAAATCCACCGAACACCCGCTCGCCAGCAAAGACACACAGGGGCGATTGCGGGTCGGCGCGGCGGTCGGGGTCGGCGAGGGAACGGAAGAGCGCGTCACTTTGCTTGCCGAAGCGGGCGTGGACGTAATTGTGGTGGATACCGCGCACGGCCACTCCCAAGGGGTATTGGATCGGGTGAAATGGGTTAAAACCACCTTTCCGCAAATCGAAGTCATCGGCGGAAATATCGCCACGGCTGCGGCTGCAAAAGCATTGCTGGATCATGGCGCGGACGGTGTCAAAGTCGGCATCGGCCCGGGTTCAATTTGCACCACCCGCATCGTCGCGGGAGTCGGCGTACCACAAATCGCCGCCATCCAGGGGGTTGCAAAGGCATTAAAGGGCAGCGGCGTACCGCTGATTGCAGACGGCGGCATCCGCTTTTCCGGTGATATTGCCAAGGCCATTGCTTCCGGTGCCGATGCCGTCATGCTCGGCGGCCTGTTTGCCGGCACCGAAGAGTCACCGGGAAAAATTGAGTTGTATCAGGGACGTTCCTATAAATCCTATCGCGGCATGGGCAGTCTCGGCGCGATGCAGCAGGGATCCAGCGACCGCTATTTTCAGGAAGGCGAAGAGAATCAGGACAAGCTGGTGCCGGAAGGTGTCGAAGGTCGCGTCCCCTACAAGGGCAGCGTACTGGCGGTCATCCATCAGTTGATGGGCGGATTACGCGCCAGCATGGGTTATCTCGGTTGCCCGGATATTCCGACCATGCATAGCCAGGCGGAATTCGTTGAAATCACCTCATCCGGCATTCGCGAATCGCACGTCCACGACGTACAGATCACCAAAGAAGCACCGAATTATCATATTGATTAACGTGGCGTGGGCTGGCGCAAGCGCAGCCCGCCAAAACTATCGAGAGGGTGAATTGCGCTTGCGCCAACCCACCCTATAAAACATGGCTCACAAAAAAATCCTCATCCTCGATTTCGGCTCCCAATACACCCAACTCATCGCTAGGCGGGTGCGTGAAACGCAGGTTTATTGCGAATTGCACCCTTGGGACATGAGCGTCGCGGACATCCGCGCTTTTGCCCCTTCCGGCATCATTCTCTCCGGCGGCCCGAACTCCGTGTATGAGAACGAAACCCCCAAGGCACCGCAGATAGTGTTCGAGTTGGGCGTACCGATTCTGGGGATTTGCTACGGAATGCAAACCATGGCGGCACAGTTGGGCGGCAAGGTGGAGAACGGTACAGTACGCGAGTTCGGCTATGCAGAGATTCGCACGCAGGGACACTCCAAGTTATTCGACGGCGTGCAGGACAAAACCGGCGCGCGCGGACAAGGGCTACTGGATGTCTGGATGAGCCACGGCGACAAGGTGACGGCACTACCGCCCGGCTTTGTCGCCATCGCTTGCAACGAGGCAACCCCGTTCGCCGCGATGGCGGACGAAACGCGCCGCTTCTATGCGGTGCAATTCCACCCGGAAGTCACCCACACCCGTCAGGGCAAGGCTATCCTGGGTCGCTTCGTACATGACATCTGCGGCTGCGGTCGGGATTGGAACATGCCCGACTATATCGCCGAAGCGGTGGCAAAAATACGCGCTCAAGTCGGTAGCGAAGAGGTCATTCTCGGACTATCGGGCGGCGTGGATTCTTCAGTTGCGGCGGCATTGATCCACCGCGCCATTGGCAACCAACTTACCTGCGTATTTGTGGACAACGGCCTGCTGCGCCTAAATGAAGGCGCGCAGGTGATGGAAACCTTTGCCAACCATCTCCACATGAAAGTCATTCATGTCGATGCCAGCGGCGATTTTCTGCGCCACCTAAAGAGTGTCACCGACCCGGAACAGAAGCGCAAAATTATCGGACGCGAGTTCGTCGAGGTATTCCAGCGCGAATCGGCCAAACTCAAGCAGGCCAAGTGGTTGGCGCAAGGCACGATTTACCCCGACGTGATTGAGTCGGCAGGCGCAAAAACCAAAAAGGCGCACACCATCAAGTCGCATCATAATGTCGGCGGATTGCCGGAATCCATGCACCTCAAGCTGCTGGAGCCATTGCGCGAACTATTCAAAGACGAGGTGCGCGAACTGGGCGTGGCGCTCGGCTTGCCCGCGGATATGGTTTATCGCCACCCCTTCCCCGGACCGGGCTTGGGCGTGCGTATCCTCGGCGAGGTGAAAGCGGAATATGCCGAACTGCTGCGGCGCGCCGATGCCATTTTCATCGAGGAGCTACGCGCCGCCCAAGATACCGACGGGAAAAGCTGGTACGAAAAAACTTCTCAGGCATTCACCGTTTTTCTACCCGTCAAAAGCGTCGGCGTAATGGGTGACGGGCGCACTTACGAATGGGTGGTGTCTTTGCGCGCGGTGCAAACACAGGACTTTATGACAGCACACTGGGCGCACCTTCCTTACGAACTGCTGGGCAAAGTCTCCAACCGCATCATCAATGAAGTGCGCGGCATCAACCGTGTGGTCTATGACATCTCCGGCAAGCCGCCCGCCACCATTGAGTGGGAGTAGGCAATTCATCCGCAGCGTACAATTCCGGGTCGCACGTTGGGCGGTCGATACAACGCAAAATATACTTTCCAGACTAAGCCCGCTAACCGTAATATCTCGGCCAGCTATCCACCTCTTTCCGATATTCACTGATGATACACAGCGATAATCTTTCTACCGAGCCGCGCCTGATTTCAGCCGCAGCCTCCTCCGCGCAAGAGGAGGCATTAGAACGCGCGCTGCGCCCCAAGCATCTCGACGAATATGTCGGTCAGGAAAAAATACGCGGGCAGATGGAAATCTTCATCCAGGCGGCAAAGCAGCGCAAAGAGCCGCTCGACCACGTTCTGCTGTTCGGCCCGCCGGGCTTGGGCAAAACCACACTGGCGCAAATTATTGCCCGCGAGATGGGAGTCAACATTCGCCACACATCCGGCCCGGTATTGGAGCGCGCTGGTGACTTGGCGGCATTGTTGACCAACCTTGAGCCCCATGATGTGTTATTCATCGACGAAATCCACCGCCTGTCGCCCGTGGTAGAAGAAATTCTTTATCCGGCACTGGAGGATTATCAAATCGACATCATGATAGGTGAGGGACCGGCGGCGCGTTCGGTCAAGCTGGATTTACCCCCCTTCACCCTGGTCGGCGCAACCACCCGCGCCGGGATGCTGACCAACCCGCTACGCGACCGTTTCGGCATCGTGTCCCGGCTGGAGTTTTACACCGCGGAAGAGCTGCAGCGCATCGTGATGCGTTCTTCCGGGCTGCTGGCCATGAGCCTGTCGCAAGACGGCGCGCTGGAAATTGCCAGACGCTCGCGGGGCACACCGCGCATCGCCAACCGTTTACTGCGTCGCGTGCGCGATTTCGCAGACGTAAAAGCATCCGGCGATGCCAGCCGCGAGATTGCGGATGCCGCACTCACCATGCTGGATGTGGATTCACAAGGCTTGGACGTAATGGACAGAAAGCTACTGCTCACGGTCATCGAAAAATTCATGGGCGGCCCGGTCGGCGTGGACAACCTCGCCGCCGCTATCGGTGAGGAGCGCGACACCATCGAAGACGTGCTGGAACCCTACCTGATTCAACAAGGCTATCTGCAACGCACCCCGCGTGGACGCATGGCAACCGCAAATGCCTACCGGCATTTTGGACTGCCCGCGCCCCGCAATAACAATCCCGGAGAATTATGGGATGAATAAACTCACGGTATCGCAGACATTCTCATTGCCGGTACGCGTATATTTCCACGACACCGATGCGGGTGGGGTGGTATATCACGGCAGTTATGTGAACTTTATGGAGCGCGCACGGACTGAGTGGCTGCGCGCCCATGGCTACAGCAATGCCGGATTGATGAAGGAGTTCGGCGCGGTATTTGTGGTGCGTTCGATGAAAATCGATTATCTGAAGCCCGCGTTACTGGATGATTTGTTGAGTATCACGGCACGAATCAAAGATGTCGGGCGCAGCCGGATTACCCTGTTGCAAACAGTGCGGCGCGATGATGCGCTGCTTGCCGAAGCCGAGGTGCATTTGGTCTGCGTCTCGCTGCATGAATTCAAACCGATCAGTGTGCCGGACGTGTTACGCGCACAATGGAAAATCTAGTCAGGAAAGGTCAGCAATGGAAATCACCCAAAACATCTCGTTTATTCAGCTTATTAGCAACGCCAGCGTGCTGGTGCAGTTGGTCATGGCCTTGCTGTTGGGGGTCTCACTGCTATCGTGGTGGTACATTTTTATCAAGCTGTTTGCCATTCGCAACGAGTCCAGGCTGACCGAGAAATTTGAGGATGCGTTCTGGAGCAACGCCAATCTGAACGATTTGTATGAGGTCAGCAGCCGCCCCGGACACCACCAGGGCGCACTGGAACGCATTTTTGTCGCGGGGTTTACCGAATTCGGCAAGCTCAAGAAAAAGCATGGCGTGGACTCCAACGCCGTCACCGAAGGCACGCGCCGTGCGATGCGCGCCACTTACCAGCGCGAGATGGACAGACTGGAATCACATCTGGCTTTTCTGGCTTCGGTGGGCTCGGTCAGTCCCTACGTGGGCTTGTTTGGCACGGTGTGGGGCATCATGAATGCTTTCCGCGGCTTGTCCAATGTCGGGCAAGCCACGCTGGCGCATGTCGCCCCCGGTATTGCCGAAGCACTGGTCGCCACGGCAATGGGTTTGTTCGCCGCCATCCCCGCCGTGGTTGCCTACAACCGTTATGCCCATGATATTGACCGACTCTCCACGCGCTTCGAGAGTTTTGCCGAAGAGTTCTCCAACGTATTGCAACGTCAACCGTAAAGGGCTGACCGATGAGATCAAATCGTCGCAACAAAAACCGCCTGATGAACGAAATCAACGTCGTGCCTTACATCGATGTGATGCTGGTATTGCTGGTGATTTTCATGGTGACCGCGCCGATGATGACACCGGGGCAAGTGGATTTGCCCAAAGTCGGCAAGTCGCTACCCTCACCCGTTGCACCCTTGGAGGTGATTATCAAGAAAGACTCTACCCTGGCATTGCGCGACCACGCCGACAGCGCCGGGGAACGCACGGTGTCACGCAATGAATTGATAGACATCGTGCGCGCCAAACAGGCGGAACATCAGGATCAGGCGGTGGTCATTTCCGCCGACAAAGACGTGCGCTATGAAGAAGTGGTTGCCGTGATGGATGCCTTGCAGCAACAGCAAATCAACAAAGTCGGATTGTTGATGCAAACCGGTACGAAATGAATATCACCGCACCTCCCCAACCCTATCAATTACCTGCCGGCATACTTGCCGTGGCGGTGCACTGCATTTTTTTTGCGCTGCTCTACTTTGGTTTCACTTGGCAAAACCACCCGGCGACAACCATGAGCGTGGAGTTGTGGCAACAACTGCAAAGCGCGACGCCCGCCCCGCCGCCGCCAAAAATTGTAGAACCTGTCGCCCCTGCCCCGGTACCGGTGGCAGTACCGCCGCCTATCGCCACTCCCAAACCCGACATTGTGATACCGGACAAACGGCCCAAGGTGAAAGTCGAGAAAAAACCGCCGCCCGTGACCAAGCCAGTCCCGGCGAAAACTCAAGCCGTCCCCGAGTTGAAAAAAATTGAGGTCAAATTGCCGCCGATTCGTCCCGAACTACCCAAAGCGGCAACGGTCGATCCGGCAGTGCAACAAGCCGAGCGGGCAAGGGCAGCAATGGCGGCGGCACGACAACGCAGCGTGGATGAATTCATCGGCAAAATTGTCGCAAAAGTGCGCCGCAACATCGTCATGCCACCCGATGTCGCGGATGATGCGCGCGCCGAATTTACCGTCACGCTGCTGCCGGACGGCTCGGTGCTGACTGCCCGCCTGACCAAATCCAGCGGCAATGCGGCCTACGACAATGCGGTGGAGCGGGCGATAGCCAAATCCCAGCCGTTACCGCTACCGGCGGATGCGGCAATGTTTAACGATTTCCGTAAGTTAAATCTCGGATTCAAACCAAAGGAATAAGGAGTCTGCATGATGCAACTATTACGTATCACCGTGGGATTGTTACTGTGGGCGCACTTTTCTTTGGCGCACGCGGCATTGAATATCGAAATTATCGGTGCGGGCGAATTTCAAATTCCCATCACCATCGCGCCGCTGGGTGGCGATGCCAAGCTGGGTGCCTCCATTCAGGAAGTGGTGGTGAGCGACTTGCAGCGTAGCGGTCTGTTCCGCATCGTCGCTGCGGGCGACAACCCACCGCAGCGTCCCGAGCAGGTTGATTACCCCGGTTGGCAGGCGCGCGGAGCGGAGGCTCTGGCAATTGGCACGGTGGAAACCAAAGTCAACGGGCGCATCGAGGCGCAATTCCGCCTGCTTGATATCGTCAAACAAACCCAGTTAACCGGGCAGGTTGTCGCTTCCAACGAAGGGAAAATGCGCGCAGTCGCCCACCGTATCGCGGATCTGATTTATGAAAAGTTAACGGGTGACCAGGGGATATTCAGCACCCGCATCGCTTACGTCAACCGCAAAGGTAAACACTTCAGCCTGATTGTTGCCGACAGCGATGGCTACAACGAACAAACCGTGTTGGCCCTGAACGAGCCGATTATGTCGCCCGCCTGGTCGCCGGATGGCAGCCACCTCGCCTATGTCAGCTTTGAGTCGGGACGCGCCGCCGTTTATGTGCAATCGCTCTATACCAATCAACGCACCGTAGTCGCCAATTTTCGCGGCAGCAACAGCGCGCCCGCCTGGTCTCCCGATGGCAAACAACTGGCCGTGGTGCTTACCCGCGACGGCGGCTCACAAATTTATTTGGTGCGCCCCGACGGCAGCGGCTTGCGCCGGCTCACGTTTAACGGCGCGATTGATACCGAACCCAATTTTTCGCCGGACGGCCAGTTTTTACTGTTTACCTCCGATCGCGGCGGCAGCGCGCAGATCTACCGTATGTCCGTTAATGGCGGCGCGGCACTGCGTCTAACCTTTGGCGGCGGCACCAATTTCTCACCGCGCCATAGCCCGGACGGCAAGAGCTTTGTTTTTGCGCATCTCGAGCACGGCGGATTTCGCATTGCCACCCAGGATTTCCTCAGCGGGCAAATGCAGATATTGACCGACACCGGATGGGGCAAAAAACCCAGCTTCGCGCCCAACGGCAAGCTCATCCTGTTTGCCAGCGAGGCGCGTGGTCGTGGTATATTAGCGACCGTTTCCAGCGACGGGCGCGTCAAGCAGAACATGTTCACGCAAAGCGGTGATGCGCGTGAGCCGATGTGGGGTCCGACTTTATTAATTCAGTAATGCATAAAGGAGAAATGCCGTGAAAAAAATTATCATTAGCATCGTACTGGTGAATTTGTTGACCGCTTGTGCCAGCCAAAAACCCAAAGCTCCCGTGGTTGACGCGATGCCTGACAGCAAAGCCTCCTCCAGCATGTCCGCGCCGATTAGCGAACCTGCGCGCACGGCGGTTGATCCGCTGAATGACCCCTCCAGCATTTTGGCGAAACGCAGCGTTTACTACCCGCTGGATGTTGATGTCGTGCAGGACGAAGACAAACCCGTGGTACGCGCCCATGCCAAATATCTGAGCCAGCATCCCAATCGCAATGTGCGCCTGGAAGGCAATGCCGACGAACGCGGCAGCAATGAGTACAACCTTGCATTGGGTCAGCGCCGCGCCGATGGCGTGAAGAAAATGCTCGAATTGGGCGGTGCGGATGCCGGCCAATTGGAGAGCGTCAGCTATGGCGAAGAAAAACCGCGTGGTACCGACCATAACGAGGCATCCTGGTCGCAGAATCGCCGTACCGACTTGAACTACAGGTAACATCATGCTCAAACTACGCGCCCCGCTACTATTGGTTTGCTGCATTGCCTTTCCGGCACATGCCGGACTGTTTTCGGACGATCAGGCTCGCAAGCAGGCACAGTCGTTGGAAGAGCGCGTAGCACCGCTGGAAGAAAGCAACAAGCAACAAACCAAATCCCTGCTTGATTTGCAGGAACAGATAGACTCGTTGAACGGCGAAATCCGTAATCTGCGCGGTCGCAATGAAGAATTGGCGCACGGTCTACAGGATGCGGAGAAACGCTCGCGTGACTTTTATATCGATCTGGATGCACGCATACGCCATCTTGAAGAAGCCCAACAAGCGGCAATCGCGGCCGCGAAAGAAAAAACCGTTGCGGAACAAGCACCCGTAGTCGAGCCTTATGACCCGGTCAAAGAAAATCGCGCCTTTGAAAGTGCTTACGGCTTAATGCAGGAAGGTAAATATGCCGATGCCGCCACAGCCTTCCAAGACTTTCTGAAACACTATCCCGACTCTGTCCACGCGGCCAACACCACATTCTGGCTGGGGAGTGCCCAGTTCGGGCAGGGTGAATACCAGAAAGCCTTGGCCACTTTCGAGAGCCTGCTCAAATCCTCGCCCAACACCGCTAAAGCACCCGATGCGCTGTTTAGTATCGCGGGCTGTCAGCAAGAATTAAATCAAGCGGATGCCGCAAGAAAAACACTAGCTCAAATCATCTCCAAATATCCCGACAGCAGTGCTGCTGCAAAAGCGAAGGAGTTGCTCGCACCAACCCAGCAGTAAGTAATGTCACACGTAAAACCGGCAGTTAAAATAACCCCATCGGGCAACACCTCGACCTTTCCGACCCGCTCGGCCAGAGTAGCAAGCGCGGCGACAGAACAGTCGCTGCGCATCAGCGAGATATTTTTTTCCCTGCAAGGCGAGACCCGGCGCATAGGCCTACCTACGGTATTTATTCGCCTGACCGGTTGCCCGCTGCGCTGTAGCTATTGCGATACGGCTTATGCGTTTAGCGGTGGTGAAAACATGACGCTGGACAATATCCTGCGGCAAGTTGCCAACTATACGCCGCGCCATGTAACCGTTACCGGCGGAGAACCGCTGGCACAGAAAAATTGCATCCCGTTACTCGCCGCCCTGTGCGATGCGGGCTATCAGGTGTCACTCGAAACCGGCGGCGCACTGGACATCAGCCCGGTGGATACTCGCGTTATGCGCGTATTGGACATCAAAACACCCGCATCGGCAGAGGCGGATAAAAATCATTGGGAGAATCTTGCTCTGCTCACACCGCATGATGAAATCAAGTTCGTGTTATGCGATGAAAACGACTATGTGTGGGCAAAGCAAATCCTGCAACAACATCGCCTGAACGAAAAGTGCGGTGTTCTATTTTCCCCCGCCCATCAAACCATGAACCCGACAACCTTGGCCGAATGGATACTCAGGGATCGGCTTCCCGTCAGAATGCAAATTCAGTTGCATAAAATTTTATGGAAAAACGCCCAGGGCCATTAAAAGCACACCATGCCGTCGTCCTGCTTTCGGGAGGACTGGATTCCGCAACCGTGCTCGCCATGGCGCGAGCGGAAAATTTTAACTGCTACGCCCTCAGCATCGATTATGGGCAACGCCATCACTCCGAACTTACCGCTGCCAGGCAAGTTGCCCGATCACTGGGCGCGCAAGAATTCAGAATCGTCAAAATTGACCTCACCGGCTTTGGCAGATCGGCACTAACCGACAACCGCATCGCCGTACCGCAGCAACCCGGTAGCGGCATTCCAGTCACCTACGTTCCGGCGCGCAACACCATCATGCTGTCGCTGGCACTCGCCTGGGCAGAGGTATTAAATGCACAAGATATTTTTATCGGTGTCAATGCAGTTGATTATTCCGGCTATCCCGACTGCCGACCCGCCTATATTGCGGCATTTGAAAAAATGGCTAACCTCGCCACCAAATCCGCCATCGAAGGCAGCCAGGTTTCCATTCACGCGCCTTTGCTGCATCTCTCAAAAACCGAAATTATCCGGCGAGGGCACGCACTCGGTGTTGATTACGCGCAAACCATTTCCTGCTATCAAGCCAACGAGCAAGGCTACGCCTGTGGAAAGTGTGATTCCTGTCGCATCCGCCGCGACGGATTCTTAAACGCGGCACTTACCGACCCGACACGTTACCGCCCCGCATAAATACCGAATCAATGCGGCGAAACCCGCATCCATATTGGATTTTACGTTGACAGCACGGGCTAATTCCGTATAATTCGCGCTCGTTTTGAGTACCGGGTCGTTAGCTCAGCCGGTAGAGCAGCGGACTTTTAATCCGTTGGTCGCGTGTTCGAATCACGCACGACCCACCAGAAAGTTAAAGCCTTGCAGAGATGCGAGGCTTTTTACATTCCAATGATCGCAACCGCAGCGCGAATTCAACCGCACCTCCAGCGTTCCCTGCCAACAGAAAGCAATGGATTTTATTTGGAACAGAATTGTGATAAATTTTCCTTGGGCTGACTTTCGTCCATCAAACAACCACCAACAAAGGGAGATTTAAATGAATATTACGACCGTCCTATTGACTGTTTTTGGCGTTGCCGCGCTCATTGGCATCATTGCGGTAATTATCGTTGAAGCGGCACGCCCCAAATAAACTCAACTCTGCGATAGATGCTTGCACTGGCCTCCGCATAAGCCGAGGTCAGTCAGTCGATCAGTTCAACCTTGAGTAATATTCGCCGTTGTGTTTCTTGGCTTACGCCGTCATGGTCGGATAATGTCGCACCACTCTGCGTTTGTTGCTCGCGGATATCTCCTACTGCCAACCATGTGCCCAATCGCCCACGAATGGTACTGGCGGCACGTTGCTGCTCGGTGGCAGGATAGCCGTTAGTCACATCGGCAACGTTGTCATTTTGCGCGCTAATTTCCAGATCGACCCAATCGCCATTTAGCCTGGGCAAAACAAAAAAACCACTCTCCACCTGCTGATACTGGACACTCTCCACCACCTCACTCCCCCACCGGCGGTGAATCACCTGAGTTTGCGGTATCGCCAGGTTTTGACCGCTACGGATCAAGGCGCGATTACCTTCCAACACCCGCAACTGTTGTATCTTGTGATCGTTGGCCAACTCGCGTTGCGAGACAATACGGGCATTCAAATAATCCTGTCCGTTAGCAAGCCGAACATTCAAACCGCCGTCTTCCGTGCTTGCGGGAATACGCAAGCGCGCATCATCTGACAAACCCACATCGGCGGAGATTTCGGTCAACCGGCTCACCGTCTCACTATCCACATTCTGCAATACGGTGATACGCAAATTGTGTGGCGCGGTATCCAGATGCCGCAACACCTGCCTCACCGATTCCAGATGCTGCGCTGAGGCACGCAGAACAATCTGGTAATCCATCCCCGTGACCGTTTCATCGTCATCCAGCAAAGGACGAATACTCGGCAGCATTGCTTCCGCACTACGATGCCTGAGCTGTATCACCTCCAGCTCGGCACACGACGCAACCTGGGTAAAGGTGCCAAACAGCAGTAACAACAGGATTTTTTTCATCGCGCTTCTCCTTCGATACAACGCTATACCCCCGACACCTTAACTCTAAACAACCCGTTACAATGAAATCGCCCCGGCATTCATGATTAAGACATGAACCCGAGGCGACGGATCTTGAAAACTTACGTGTGGCTGGCAATAAAGGAAGTGAAGATGGGTAACGCGACAATGGCGGAAACCACCCCCGCCACAACCCAACGGACAAACCTTGCAATACCGTCATAAGCCTTTTTCATTTGAGCACCTCATAGAGTTTTAATATGTCCGGCTAATCCAGTAACCGGACGAAAGCTCAGATACGCGCGACCCAAAATGGTTCCATCAGACAAAAACTTGCGTAATTACGTGTGCTTATGGATAATACGCGCCCCCGAGAGTGCGTACACCCGCCGCACCAAACCATTTTAAGGAAAGAAAATGAAAGCTGATATTCATCCCAATTACCAGGAAATTACCGTTACGTGCAGTTGCGGTAGTAGTTTCAAGACCAAATCTGTCATCGGCAAACCCGAGTTGCGCGTTGAAGTTTGTTCGGAATGCCACCCTTTTTACACCGGCACGCAGAAGATTATGGACACCGCCGGTCGTATTGATAAGTTCCGCCAAAAATACGGTGCGAAATCAACTGGGGCATAATCGCGAGTTGCTTTGCGGTAAGCATACATCGCGAAACGTGCCGTCGCACGGCGATAAAAAGGCAGCCTGAGCTGCCTTTTTTATTTAGCGCAATAAACCACTTTTTCATTCATCTGGACGGGAGCTTGAAATGCGTTTACTGATCATACTGACAGCGTTATTGGCACTCTCCGCTTGCGCGCAGAATCCGGTCTCCGGCAGAACCGATTTCGTAATGATGTCGGAAAGCCAGGAAGTTGCCACCGGTCGCGCCGCCGATGCGGACGTAAAAAAACAATACCGCGTCTATGAATCAAAAGCGTTGCAAGATTACGTTAACGATGTCGGCCAACGGCTGGCACAAAAAAGCCACCGCCCGGAACTGGAGTACCACTTCACCGTACTTGATTCTCCCGAGATCAATGCCTTTGCCCTGCCCGGCGGCTACATCTACATCACCCGTGGCATCATGGCCTACCTCAACAGCGAGGCGGAACTGGCTGCGGTCATCGGCCACGAAATCGGCCACGTAACTGCACGCCATGGCGTGCGCCAGCAAAGCAGTGCACAGATGGCCGGTCTCGGATTAACCATCGCCTCAATTTTTCTGCCCACGATGCAATCGGCAACTATGCAAAACCTCGCCAACACACTGGGCACGGCTTGGCTGTCTGGCTATGGTCGCGACCACGAGCTGGAAGCGGATCGTCTCGGCGCGAGCTACTTGGCGCAAAGCGGTTACGACCCGCAAGCCATCATCAGCGTGATTCGCGTACTAAAGAATCAGGAATTACGCGATGCCCAAATCGCGCAACAGGAAGGGCGTGAACCGCGCCGCTACCACGGACTCTTCGCCTCCCATCCCGACAACGACACCCGCCTGCAGCAGGCTGTCGGCGAAGCCGCCGCCCAACAAGTCGCCGCCTCCCCTTACCGGGGGCGCGATGCCTTCCTCGATGTCACCGACGGCATGGTGTTTAACGACAATACCGAACAGGGCGTGGTTCGCAACAATCACTTTTACCACGCCGAGCTGGGGTTGGCACTGCGCTTCCCCGAGTCGTGGCGGATACACAATCTGCCGGAGACCTTAATCGCCATCAGTCCGCAGGGCGCGGCACAACTGCAACTGCAAATGGACCAACAACCGCACGGCTCGCCCGCCGAGTACGCGCGGCAACTGGCGGGTTACGATGCCCGGATTCGCTCCCTGGACATCAACGGCTTGCCCGCCGCAACGATTGAACTGGGCAACACGGTGGCGGCGATTGTTTATCTTAACGGTTATGCCTATTTGCTGCGCGGCGAGGCACAAACACCGCAGCATTTGGCCGCCTATCGCGAGGATATAGTGGACACTCTGATGAGCTTCCACGCACTGACCAACCGCGAGCGTCACACCATCAAGCCGCTCGTCATTCGCGTGATCAAAGCCCGTCAAAATGACAGCTTCGCCAAACTGGCACAACGTTCACCCCTGGGCGCATCGGCGGAAAGTTATTTGCGTTTAATCAACGCGATGTACCCGGAAGGTGAACCGCGCGCGGGTCAGTTCATCAAAATAGTCGAGTGAACGCGTGCAACATCGCAGCCGATAAACAGCCATGTATTTCATCAAACCCACCGACCCGTACCCCATCACCCCCGGCAAAGCGCTGATACTTGCCCTGCTGTGCTTGGTCTGGCTGGTCACGGGTTTGATCGGACATGACCCGTGGAAACCCGACGAGGCATACAGCTTCGGCTTAATCTACTCCATCCTGCAAAACGGTCATTGGTTGGCTCCCACACTGGCGGGTGAACCGTATATGAACAACCCGCCGCTGTTCTATTGGACCGCCGCGCTATTCGCCAAACTGCTCTCCCCCTGGTTGGCGCTACACGATGGCGCGCGTCTCGCCAGCGGTTTCTACACCGCACTCGCCCTACTGTTCATCGGCCTGAGCGGACGCAAACTGTACGGTGAAAATCGCGGCTGGGCGGCAGCCGTCATCCTCATCGGTTGCATCGGTATGCTGATGCGCGCGCACCAGATGATTACCGACCTGGCACTCTTGGCGGGCTGCGCCATGATGCTGTACGGCTACACACTCAGCCAGGAACGCACGGTTCGCGCGGGCATTTGGATGGGCATCGGAGTCGGCATCGGCTTCATGTCCAAAGGCTTTATCGCCCCGCTGTTATTTTTGTTCATGGCTGCCGCACTACCGCTGCTATCCAACAAGTGGCGGGTGCGCCGCTACTTCTACAGTCTGATTCTCGCTGCATTGTGCGCGTTGCCCTGGCTGACAATCTGGCCATTGTTACTCTACCAACATGCGCCGCAATTATTTGCCGACTGGGTATGGACACACAATTTCGGCAACTGGCTAACTTACGCCGCCGGCGGCCCGGGCAAAGACTCTCTCTACTACCTGAAAAACCTGCCCTGGCTGGCTTGGCCCGCGCTGCCGCTGGCAGCCTGGGTGGTGTGGCAATCTCGCCGCCGCTTGGCACAACGTGACGATTTGCAGCTACCGCTGGTCAGCCTTTTCGTCATGTTGCTCACCCTCAGCCTGACTCCCAATATCAAAGAAGTCTTCGCCCTGCCGATGTTACTGCCGATTACATTGTTAGCCACGGCATCGCTCTCGACACTCAAACGTGGCGCGGCCAATGCGCTGGACTGGTTCGGCCTGATGACCTTCGCGCTATTTGCCATCCTGATGTGGTGGGGCTGGGCGGGCTTGCTGTTGGACAACCACGCCAAAATCACCCAATGGCTAAAAGACTATCAGCCGGGATTCGAACCCGCGCTACAACTTAAACACTTCATCGTCGCCATCGTCGCCACCCTACTCTGGCTGATCGTGGTTTGGCGCGTGGGTCGCTCCATGCGCCGCGCCGTGGTCAACTGGGCGGCGGGCATGACACTCATCTGGATATTGGCAATGACCCTGTGGTTACCCTGGCTGGATAGCGGCAAAAGTTACCGCCACATGGTCGGGTCGTTGCAACAATCCCTGCCGCCCCATTACCGCTGCATCGGACGCGAAACCCTGGGCGACGGACAACGCGCCATGCTGCACTACTTCGGCGACCTCATCACCCGGTCCGACCCGCGACAACAATGCGATTTACGCCTGATACAGGGCGGCAAATTATCCGCCGACCTGCCCGATGCACGGCACTGGAAGAAAATCTGGGAAGGCAGCCGCAAAGGCGACAAAGACGAGCACTATCGGCTGTATCAAAGAATCGATCAACATGACTAAAACCGGCACCCCGACGACTCAAGCGTTGTGGCAAACCATGCACAACGCGCTGTGCGCATTATCAATACGCAAATAAGATCCCGCCGACTCTTTAGCCAACCCCGCCACACCATGCGGCTTATGGCAAGTTGCGCACTCCACGGTAGCCGCACCTTTCGCGCCAAACAACTGCACTTCATCCATATCAGGCTGACCGTTGCCATTACGATCAAAGAAAGACACCGCCGCCAACTCCACCGTCGGATGCAAATACTCCGAACTGCGGCCATTTCCGGAAAAATGCCGCACCCCCACCGGGTGATGTGATTTTTGCGCCGCGTATAGCCCGCTAAAATTTCTCGCACCCGGAGCCAACCTGGGCGCATGGCAGACCCGGCAATCGACATTACCCGCCACCTCGTCCACCGTTGCCGGAAACTTATTCTTGGCACAGCCGACAAACAACAGCCCGCTCGCCAACACCCCAAACAACACGCCGGAAAATTTAATTCTGCAAGTCATCTCAACCTCCAAAATCCGCACAACTCCCCTGCGCTTACTCTACTCCGAATCAAAACAAGTGTCGCGCCCGGACACTTAAGACAGCGGCTGCACCACCACCCCGCGCGACTGCGCCACCTGCCGCACCGCAGCGACAAATTGGGCATCATCCCCAAGCGGCGCATCCTGCGCTGCGGGGAAGCGCGCCAGCACCTCGTCGGCAAACGCGCGCAGCGTGGCAACACGCCCGTCATGCCCTTTGCCCTGCGGCGCGGTCGCCTGAAAATACACCATGCCGTTACGCCGCGTAATCGCCAGCAAATAACAATCGTCGCCGTGCGCCGTCACCTGCCTGTCGCGCACCTCGAAATAAACACTGGCCGTATTCTGTCCCGCATCCCCCGCCTGTCCCAACTGCTGCGCCACCGCCTCGACAAACGGCTGTGCCAGATTAAGCTGCGGTGCCAGCGTCATGTGATACTGCCCCGGACGCTCAATCACCAAAGGATTCTTCAACGGCTCGGTCTTCCCGGGACGGAAAAAAACCAGATACAACACACACAGGGTAATAATCGTTATCGTCTCAATCATATCTCGCTCACATCACGTTACAGGTTAGGATTCAGCCAACGCAGGGCGCAATAACCAACTGGCATTGCGCCGGATGGGTATGTTGTGCACCTTACGCGGGTTGCATTCAGCGATATGTGTCTTGAGCAAGTTGATTTACGAGCTGCGATGCTAGGGCTTATTTTGCCGGGTTACCACCAACCACACACACAAAGTCATCTCGAACAATCTTTCCCCGAGGTGTCACGCGCCAGAAACTCCTTCTCTCGTCACATAGCAGCTCGAAGCCGGAGACTACGAAGTGATGCAGGAACCCCAACCGCAACACTCTTCGTCAATTCAAAAAACTCAGAGGATCATTCCCGCCGCGACGGTATTGTTGCTTGCTTCGTCAATCACGATGAAACTGCCGGTGGCGCGGTCGGTGGTGTAGCTGTCAACCACCAGCGGCAGTTGGGTTTTGAGCGACACTTTTGCGATGTCATTCATTGCCATGGTTTCCGCCGGATGCTGTTCCAGGGTGTTCACGTCCACCCGGAAGTCAATGCTGGAGAACAGGCACTTCGCCACGCGCGTGGTGTGCTTGACCAGATATTTGCGATTTTTGTCCAGCGGCGATTCCGACAGCCAGCACAGCATGGCGCGATGTTCTTTTTCCACTTTGGGCGGATTGCTGCTGCTCTTCACAAACATATCGCCGCGCGAGACGTCGATTTCGTCCGCCAAGGTTAACGTCACCGACTGCGGCGCGAATGCCGATTCCAATTCGCCTTCCAGCGTCACAATCTGCTTAATCTTGGTGCTGCGACCGGACGGTTGTATGGTGATTTCATCGCCGACGGATACTTCGCCCGCTTCGATGCGCCCCATGAAGCCGCGAAAATCGTGATGCTCGTCGGTCTGCGGACGGCATACCCACTGCACCGGGAAACGGAAGTCCCGGGTGTTCACGTCGTGATCGATTCCGATGGTCTCCAGCTTTTCCATCAGCGTGGCACCCTGATACCAATCCAACTGTTCACCGCGCTCCACCACCATGTCGCCTTTCAGCGCAGACAGGGGAATGCAGGTGATGTCGTACATATGAAGTTGCGCGGCAAATTTGCGGTATTCGGCGCAGATGGTGTCGAATACTTCTTTCGAGTAATCCACCATGTCCATTTTGTTCACCGCCAACACGATGTGCGGCACGCCGACCAGGCTGGCGAGATAGGTGTGGCGGCGCGTCTGGGTCAACACGCCTTTGCGCGCGTCAATCAGGATGACGGCGAGGTTGGCGGTGGAAGCCGCCGTCACCATGTTGCGCGTGTATTGCTCGTGACCCGGCGTGTCGCCGATGATGAACTTGCGCTTGGGCGTGGCGAAATAACGGTAGGCGACGTCGATGGTAATGCCTTGCTCGCGCTCGGCCTGCAAGCCGTCCGTCAGCAAAGACAAGTCAACCGTAGTCATCCCGCGCTTCTCACTGGTCTTGCTGATGGCGGAGAATTGATCCTCGAAGATGGATTTCGAGTCGTGCAGCAGGCGACCGATCAAGGTGCTCTTGCCGTCGTCCACGCTGCCGGCGGTGATGAAACGTAATAGTTGTGTGTTGGTGTTCATGTTTAATACCTCTAAAGTTTCTTGTTCCACGCGGAGGCGCGGAGGTCACGGAGAAGACCTTTATATGTGCTGTTGATCTCCGCGTGCCCCGCGTTCCCGCGTGAGCAATTTTCAGAAATAGCCTTCTTTTTTGCGCAGCTCCATCGACGCCTCCGATGTCTGGTCGTCCATGCGCGTCGCGCCGCGTTCGGTGATGCGCGTCACCGCCGTCTCCGCAATAATTTCCAGCGCATTACTGGCGGTGGATTCCACCGGTGCGGTACAGGTCATGTCGCCCACGGTGCGGAAGCGCACTGACACCACCTCCACTTTCTCGCCCGCTTTGGGCTGTACCAGATGCGATACCGGGATGACGTTGCCGCCGCGACGAATCACCTCGCGCCGGTGGGCGTAATAGATTTCCGGGATGTACAGATTTTCGCGGCTGATGTATTCCCAAATGTCGGTCTCGGTCCAGTTTGAAATCGGGAACACGCGAATGTTTTCGCCGTTATGCACGCGGGTGTTATAGATGTCCCACAATTCGGGGCGTTGATTCTTCGGATCCCACTGGCCAAATTCGTCGCGGAACGAGAAGATGCGTTCTTTGGCGCGCGCCTTTTCTTCATCACGGCGCGCACCGCCCATGCAGGCATCAAAGCCGAATTCGGCGATGGTTTCCAGCAGGGTCACCGACTGGTAGGGGTTGCGCGGCAAGTCCGGGTCTTTAATCACTATCGTGCCGCGCTTGATGGAGTCTTCCAGGGAACGCACGATCAATCGCTCGCCCAAATCTGCGGCGAGTTTGTCGCGGGTGGCAATCACTTCGGGGAAGTTGTGCTCGGTGTCGATATGCACCAGCGGGAAGGGAAACTTCGCCGGGCGGAACGCCTTTTCAGCAATGCGTAACATCACGATGGAATCCTTGCCGCCGGAAAACAGCAACGCCGGATTTTTACACTCCGCCGCGACTTCGCGCATGATGTGGATAGATTCGCTTTCCAACGCGTCCAGATGGGTAAATGTATGTGTGCTCATTTCCTTAACTTCCTGTTCAATCAAATTGCTTCAGTGGTCATGCCTTGCCTACATGCAAACCACACTCTTTATTTTCAGGTTGTTCCCACCACCACCGCCCCGAGCGAATATCCTCACCCGGCGTAACCGGACGGGTGCAGGGCGCGCAGCCGATGCTGGGATAAAAACGGTCATGCAATTTATTGTATGGCACGTCATTTTGCCTGAGGTATTCCCATATCTCGGCATTTGTCCAGTCCAGCAGCGGGTTGATCTTTTGCAGACCGTTCTCGGCATCAAATGACGATACCTGCAAACTTCCCCGCGTCACCGCCTGATCGTGACGCATCCCGGTAATCCATGCTTGCTTGCCCTGTAACGCGCGCTTCAGCGGTTCGACCTTGCGCACATGGCAGCATGCCTTGCGGTTTTCCACGCTGTCGTAAAAACCGTTCACGCCGATACGCGCGACCAGCGCCTCCACTTGCGCCGCATCGGGAAAATAAATTTTCAACGGCACGCTGTAGCGCGCGCGCACTTCCTGCATCAGGTCGTAGGTTTCCTGCGGCAACCGTCCGGTATCGAGACTGAACATCCCGATAGACGGTTGATGTTTGGCAATCAGGTCGGTCAACACCATGTCTTCCGCGCCCAGGCTATTGGCGAAGCTGACCGGAGAAAAGTCGTCCGCCGCCTGTTGCAGCACGGCTATCGTCTGCGCCAATTTTTGTTGCGGAGTCGTCACGCGACACCTCCGCGCGACACGCGGCGAAACAGCGGCTGCGCCTCGTCCGCCGAAGCTTGGTAAGTCACTGAAAAATCGCTCAACCCTTTCAGAACATCGTCGGGGTTTTTATCCGCGCGCGGCACAAAGGCATCAAAACCAACGCGCTGCATGTAGAAAATCTGGTCGCGCAGCACATCGCCAATCGCGCGCAATTCGCCCTGATAACCAAAGCGGGTGCGCAAATGGTAGGCAATCGAATAACCGCGCCCATCGGCGAATCTTGGAAAATCCACGGCAATCACGGCAAATTTATCCAGATCGGCTTGCAGGTCTTCGGCGCGCTGATCGCTCGCCAGCCACACGCCCAGTTCGGCGCGCTGTTGCAACACGGCGCGTTGCGCCTGCCATACCGACAACGGCACGATGACCTTGCCGGCGGGAATCTCGACCTTGTCCGCCGTGTCGCTATCACACGGACGCAGCACACTCCAGTCATCGCTCACTACGGTTTTATTTTTGATAATCACGTTAGAACCTCGGCGAATAATAGGGGGTGTCGTAAGACATGCCTTTTTTCAGCAAGTCATAGTCCGGTGTCAGCAAATTTTCATCCTCGGGCACGTCCGTCGCATACACAAACTCCTTGAAAGGCTCGTGTCCGATGCGGCGCACGGTGTCGATGAAACGCTCGCCCTCATCGCGCTCACGCACATACACGTGCAGCAAGCGGCCAATCACTTCGGGGATTTGCGCGAACGAGAACGCGCGCCCGATGACTTTGCCCAGACTGGCATCATTGCCCTGCGCGCCGCCTATCGACACCTGATTCCACTCGGTGCCGTCCTTGTCCACACCGAGAATACCGATGTGACCGACGTGATGATGCCCGCAGGCATTCATGCAGCCGGACATATTCAACTCAATCTCGCCGATGTCATGCTGAAAATCAATGCTGTCGAAACGCTCCGCAATCGCCTTCGCCAGCGGAATGGATCGGGCGTTTGCCAGCGTGCAGAAATCTCCGCCCGGACAGCAAATAATATCCGTCAGCAGCCCGATGTTGGGCGTGGCAAAGCCTTGTGCTTTGGCGGATTCCCACAAGGCAATCAAGTCGGACTGCCGGACATCCGCCAGCACCAGATTCTGCATGTGGGTCACGCGCAGCTCGCCAAAACTGTATTGCTCCGCAAGTTGCGCCGCCGCGTCCATCTGTGCGGAAGTTGCATCGCCGGGCGCAATCCCGGTTTTTTTCAGCGACAGCACCACCGCCGCATAACCGGGAACTTTGTGCGGCTTGACGTTGCGTTGCAGCCAATTGGCAAACGCCTTGTTATCGCGCTGCAAGGCTGCAACCGCCGCATCGTGTTCCGGCAGTTGTTCGTAGGCGGGCGCGGTGAAGCACGCGGCGACACGCTGCAACTCGGCTTCCGTAACGGTGCAGGGGCCATCTTGGGTGAACTGCCAATCGGCCTCCACTTGACGCTTGAATTCCTTGATGCCGACGGCTTTCACCAATATCTTGATGCGTGCCTTGTACATATTGTCGCGGCGACCGTACTCGTTATAGACGCGCACGATGGACTCCAGATAACTGATGACGTGTTGCCAGGGCACAAAGTCGCAAATTTCCACGCCGATAATCGGTGTGCGCCCCAGCCCGCCGCCCACCAATACGCGGAACCCCACTTCACCGTGGGCATTTTTCACCGCTTGCAGCCCGATGTCATGCACCGCAATCGCGGCACGATCCGCCGCCGCACCGGTCATGGAAATTTTGAACTTGCGCGGCAGGTAGGCAAACTCGGGGTGGAAGGTGCTCCATTGCCGCAATATCTCGGCGTAAGGACGCGGATCAACCACCTCGTCACGCGCCACACCGGCGAATTCGTCACAGGTGATATTGCGGATGCAGTTGCCCGAAGTCTGATTGGCATGCATCTCCACGGTCGCAAGATCCGCGAGGATATCCGGCGCGTCCTGCAATTTGAGCCAGTTGAACTGGATGTTCTGGCGCGTGGTGAAATGGCCGTAATCGCGGTCATAGTTGCGCGCGATATGCGCGAACATGCGCATCTGCGCGGCACTCACCAAACCGTAAGGCACGGCAATGCGCAGCATATAGGCATGAATCTGCATGTACAGGCCGTTTTGCAGCCGCAAAATACGAAACTCGTCTTCGCTCAACTCGCCCGACAAGCGGCGACGCACCTGGTCGCGGAACTGCGCGACGCGCTCGGCGGTGATTTGGTGATCGAATTGATCGTAGCGATACATTTAACTTTCCCCGTTCGGATATTGCCTGGACACCGGCAGCAACAACGCCGCCTCCAGCGGAAATTTCGCGCCATAGGCCAGTATGTGCGCGACATCGTCATCCTCGTCGTGGCGCAAAGCCATGCCGATATAGGCATGTTCGCCACTTTGGCCAACCACCACGCCGATACGCCCGCCGCAACCGTTAAACCAACTGACCTGCTTGGGTTTATTGGGCTTATTGGTACTCATAACTCTTCCTTTATTTATAAAACAGCATCTTCAAGCCGATGATAAGCAGCATGATTGCCAATATCCTGCGCAACAGTTTTTCAGGCACTTTAACGCCCAAGTGGCTGCCGATATAAATGCCGGGCAATGAACCCAACAGCAAACTGCCCAGCAGCACCAAATCCACCGTCCCCAACGCGAGATGTCCCATTCCCGCCACCGCAGTGAGCGGAACTGCATGCACGATGTCGGTACCAACCACCTTGACAGCGGGCATACGCGGGTACAAAAACAAAATAACCACCGTGCCCAGCACTCCCGCACCAATCGAAGAAACCGTCACCAGCGACCCGACCGCCGCGCCCGTTGCAATGGTTGCCGCAGGCAGATAACGGTGGTGCAACTGATAAATTGTCCCGTCCCTGCGCCGCGCCAATTTTTTGATGGCATCCTTGAACAGCAGCACCGTGGCGGTTGCCAGCAACGCCACGCTGAGCACGCTGGTCACCACACTGCGCAATGTCGCCTCTTCCAGTGCCAGAAATTTCAACAATGAAATCGTCACCACCGCCGCAGGCAAGCTGCCCATCGCCAGCAAACCGAACACTTTCCAATCGACTGTGCCGCGCCGACCGTGTACCCAGCCGCCCACCGTCTTGGTCAGCGAGGCATAAAGTAAATCCGTACCCACGGCTGTTGCCGGAGAAACACCGAAGAACAACACCAGCAGCGGTGTCATCAGCGAACCGCCACCGACACCTGTCACCCCGACGATTAAACCGACCAAAAATCCCGACAGGGTGTACAACCAGTCCACAAATAGCTCCTTCAAAGAGGCGCGCATCTTACCGGACTGGCTTATCTTTTCAAAATGGCGATATGTTAGGATGATATAACTGTTCGTTATGAAGCCCCGCCATGAACCTTCAGCAACTACGCTATCTGCACGAGATCGTCAAAAACGACCTGAGCATCTCCGCCGCCGCACAAGCGCTCTACACCTCGCAACCCGGTATCAGCAAGCAACTCAAGCTGCTGGAAGAAGAATTGGGCATCGACATTTTTGTACGCAACGGCAAGCGTCTTGCCGCACTCACCGATCCCGGCAAAGCCATCCTCGAAGTTGCCGAGCGCATGTTGCTGGATGCCGCCAATCTGAAAAAAGTAGGTCAGGAATTTCGCGGCAAACGCGAGGGCGAACTGACCATTGCCACCACCCACACCCAAGCGCGCTACGCGTTGCCGCCAGTCATCAAACAATTTATCAAACACTACCCCGGGGTAAAACTCGGCCTGCATCAGGGCAACCCCACGCAAATCGCCGAACAGGTTTTAAGCGGCGAAGCAGACCTCGGCATCGCCACCGAAAGCTTGGCACTATACGACGAACTGGTCACCCTGCCCTGTTACGAATGGCATCACTGTGTAATCGCCCCCGCCAACCACCCGCTACTGCGAGAAAAACGCCTGACACTGAAAAAACTCGCCGAATACCCGCTCATCACCTACGACTTCGCCTTTACCGGGCGCAATAAAATCAATCAGGCATTCAGCGAAGCGGGCATCGCGCCCAATATCGCCCTCACCGCGATTGATGCCGACGTGATCAAGACTTACGTGGAGCTCGGCATGGGCGTTGGCATCGTGGCACAAATGGCGTTTGTGGCGGAGCGCGACAAGCATCTGAAAATGCTGGATGCCGGACATTTGTTCGAACCCAGCACCACCCGCATCGCCATCCGCAAGAATCAATACCTGCGCGGCTTTGCCTATCATTTCATCGAGTTGATTGCACCGCATCTGACGCGCGATGTTGTCAGCCAAACGCTCCATCGCTAGCAGCCTGCCGAAAGCATCGGGGCTTTACACCTACTCCACAAGTTTTTTGCGCACCAAACCAATATGGCTGCGAAGCTCGTACAGGTGACTGGAGAACGCCACCGGCAAGCGCAAGTTATTCACCTTGTTTTCGATGTCATCAAGCTCGTTACGAAAACGCGATAAATCGCCCCGCCCGGCATTGCGCAATTGCATCTCCAGAAAGCGCAGCTCGCCATATAACTTATAGATACGCGATTTAATCAGCCAGATGTATATCGCCGGAATCAGGCGGCTCAGGGGAATGGCGAGTGCCGCCAGCGGCAACAAAATAATCAGCACGCGATTGACGAAGGTCGCCGCCCAAAATGGCAGGTAGCGATCCAGAAACGGCGGCCCGGATTCATAAAAATGCGTCGCCTGATCACTCATCTCGAAATCGCTGTCTTTATCGGAAGGGAACGCCCCAGCCTGCTGCAACATGCCCGCATCGCCATGAACCCGGGAAATAACCTTGAGTACCAGATACACCAGTGCCTGGTGCAGGGACTCGCGCGCCACCAAAGTAACCGTGGGTGCCAGCATGTGAATCTCATGCGGGGGAATATTGTGTTCCAGACTCAATGCGCCCTTGGGCAACACCAGATGGTGCAGAAAATCGAATTGCCGCGACAACGCCTCGGCTTCGGAAAGGTCTGCCAGTGTCACGCCCGGCATCTCCGCCACCTCCTGTATCAACGGCGTGGTCGGCACACCGGACAAAAACGCCACATCCACCAAACCCTCGCGTAGCGCGTGTGCCGCCTCCTCGTCACCGATTTCCAGCAAACTGCTGTTCTCCGCCGTCACCCCCGCCGCACCCAGCAACATCTGCGCCAAAATATAACTCCCGCTACCGGCGCGACCCACCGCGATGCGCTTGCCGCGCATTTCCGACACCCCATTCACGGCGGATTGCGCGCGATGGAATATCCACAACGGTTCGTAATACAGGCTGCCCAAAGAAACCAGCCCGACCGTGGACTCCAAGCGCGCCACCCCGCCCGGCATGAACGCCATATCCACCCCGGCATCCTCCTTGCGCAACGCTTGCAGACTTTGCAACGGCCCCTCGGACTCCCTGATCTCCAGCGTCACCCCATCCTGTTGCAGCAACACACCGTACAAGCTGGCATACGCCTGATAGTTACCGTCCTGCTTGCTAATGGAAACGACAATATGCTTGGGCGGCGCGGGATCAATCAGCCAATATCCGCCAACCGCGATGAACAACAATGCCGCCAAATACGGCAATGCCGTCTTGAAAGCCTCGCGCGGCAAGGAAACGTGCAAATCCTCCTGCTCGTCTTCGTCATTAGGTTTATTGGGTTTAGGGGGGGTAACTAACGTCATTTGGCAACCTCAAGTCGCGCCGCGCTTGGAAAAATCTTTCAGCCGGAATCCCAAGGCAAGCAGTACGGCGAAATACACCACGACACCGCCCGTCACCAAGCCGGACAAATGCAGGATGCGCTCCCAGCCGGAGGTGGTGAGCCAGTGTTGTTGGCTGCCCATGCCGAACCACAAGGTGAGTCCGAGTGCCAGCAGTGCCACGGCCACTTTGATGAAGAAGCCGTTCCAGCCGGATTCCGGCTGGTAGATGTCGCGCTTGCGCAGGAAGTAGAACAGAATCGCCGAGTTGAAACAGGCTCCGAGACCGATTGCCAGCGCCAGCCCGGCGTGATCCAGTTGCATCCCGAAGACGAACAGCAGGTTCATCAATTGCGTGGCAATCAGGGTAACGATGCCGATTTTCACCGGGGTTCTGATGTCCTGCCGCGCATAAAAACCGGGCGCGAGAATTTTCACCAGTATCAAGCCGATTAAACCGACGCTGTAGCCGACCAGCGCGTAACTGGTCATCAGCACGTCATGCGCGTCGAATGCACCGTGCTGAAAGAAGGTCGCCAACAACGGCACGGCAATCATGCCCAGCGCCAACGCGGCGGGCAAGGCCAGCAAGAAGGTCAGGCGCAATCCCCAGTCAAGCAGCCTGGAATATTCCGCCGTATCGTTATCGGCGTGACTCTTGGAGAGCGACGGCAACAAAATCGTGCCGAGTGCCACTCCCAGAATGCCGCTGGGGAATTCCATCAGGCGATCGGCGTAATACAGCCAGGACACGCTACCCGCCACCAGAAACGAGGCGAAGATGGTATTGATGATGAGGCTCAGTTGCGCGATGGATACGCCGAACACTGCCGGCCCCATCTGCTTGATAACGCGCCACATGCCCGCATCCTTGAGACTGAAACGGAGGCCGGGCAACATGCCGATTTTTTTCAGAAACGGCAGTTGGAAAGCGAGTTGCACCATGCCCGCGACGAATACCGCCCACGCCAGTGCCAAAATCGGCGGGTTGAAATACGGTGCCGCCCATAACGCGCCGCCGATAAAACAGATATTGAGCAAAATGGGCGCGAATGCGGGTACCCAGAACTTGTTATAGGTATTGAGGATGCCCGCCGCCACCGCCACCAGCGAGATGAAGAAGATATAGGGCGAGGTGATGCGCAACAGTTGCACGGTGAGCGCAAACTTGTCCGGCTCTTTGGCAAAACCCGGCGCACTGATCCACACCAGTATCGGCGCGGCGATAATGCCGATGAGCGTCACCACAAACAAAATCAGCGCGAGCATGGTAGTCACGTGATCGACCAGCAACCTGGTCTCATCGTGCCCGCGCCGGTTCTTATACTCGCCTAAAATCGGCACAAAAGCCTGCGAAAACGCGCCCTCGGCAAACAAGCGCCGCAACAGATTGGGCAATTTGAACGCGACGAAAAAAGCATCCGTCGCCGCCCCCGCACCGAATACGCGCGCAATCAACACGTCGCGCACAAAAGCAAGAATGCGCGAAACCAGCGTCAGGCTGCTAATGGTGGCAAGGGCTTTGAGTAGATTCATGCTTGGGCGCGGAGGGACACTATCAACGCCGCGCATCATAACATTGCACATGTAGGCGCGATGCGCATAAACGTGTGGAGCCGTTCGCCCTGAGTAGGTTGGGTTAGCGGCTTCATCGCGTAACCCAACATAAAAACCAAAATCGCCAAGGGTTGCGCATCATACAAGGCCGTTCGTGGTGAGCTTGTCGAACCATGAACGACAAAATCACAATCAAAACCGTCGGGGGTCGCCTTCTTTTTGGTTACTTTTTCTTTGGCGAAGCAAGAAAAAGTGACTAGCTGTCGGGCTACCCCCGACGATTTTTAATTTTTTTCGCAATTCACAATGCGCCAGCCGCTTCGCGGCGATCCTTCGACAAGCTCAGGACGAACGGATGTATGCATACCCCATCTACCGCGAGGGGAGAGAGGGCGCTGCAACCCGCCTAACCACCCGCCCCGCAAAAAGATTTGCAAAAATAGGCACAAGTCACTAGAATGCTCGCCTTTCGTCGTACCGAATTTTCAAGGAGTGGTTCATGGCCAATACTGCACAAGCCCGCAAGCGTGCCCGTCAGTCAATTAAACAAAACGCGCACAACAGTAGTTTGCGCTCGGAATTGCGTACCGCAATCAAAAAAGTAATCAAGGCGATCGAAGCCGGTGATAAGAGTGCCGCCAAAGCCGTTTATCAAACTTCTGTCAGCACGGTGGACAGCATCGCCGACAAAAAAATTATCCATAAGAACAAGGCAGCGCGACACAAGAGCCGCTTGTCCGCCGCGATCAAGGCGATGGCTTAATTATTGCAGACGATATCACTGCGACAACAAGGCCGACAGCTTCGTCGGCCTTTTTTGTTTGCGATTTCGAATTAACGATGTAACACGACTAAAAACTTGCTTATGTCACATTTAATGAACACTTATGCCCGCTTGCCTGTCACCTTTGAGAAGGGTGACGGGGTATGGCTTTGGGATGCCGATGGCAAACGTTATCTCGACGCGCTATCGGGTATCGCCGTCAATACGCTGGGGCATGCCCACCCGCGTTTTGTTGGCGCGTTAAATGCGCAAATCGGCAAGTTAATCCACTGTTCCAACGTCTATCAGATAGCCGGGCAGGAAGCACTGGCCGACAAGCTGTGCGCCATTTCCGGCATGCGGGAAGTGTTCTTCAGCAATTCCGGCTGCGAAGCGAACGAGGCGGCAATCAAGCTGGCGCGGCTGTACGGCCACAATCGGGGCATCGAAAATCCCGCCATCATCGTGATGGAAAAATCCTTCCACGGACGCACTCTGGCGACGCTGTCGGCCACCGGGAACCGCAAGGTACAAGCGGGTTTCGAGCCGCTGGTTAAGGGTTTTGTACGGGTTCCATACGATGACGTGGAGGCGGTGCGTCAGGTTGCGCAACATAACCGCGATGTCGTCGCCATCCTGGTCGAACCGATTCAGGGCGAAGGCGGCATCCGCACTCCCGATGCGGGCTACCTGCAGGCATTACGCACAATTTGTGACGAACACAGCTGGTTGCTGATGCTGGACGAGGTACAAAGCGGTATCGGACGCACCGGAAAATGGTTCGCCCACCAGCACACCGGCATCCTGCCGGACGTCATGACGCTTGCCAAAGGGCTGGGGTCGGGCGTGCCTATCGGTGCCTGCCTGGCAGCGGGTCAGGCTGCGGGAACATTCAAACCCGGCAACCACGGATCCACCTTTGGCGGCAACCCCCTGGCGTGTACCGCCGGATTGGCAACACTGAACATCATCGAACAAGACCGGTTAATGGAACATGCCGAGAAACTCGGCATGTTCCTGCGCGACGGCTTTGCCCGCGCACTCAAAGATGTCGCGGGTATCCGGACGATTCGCGGACAGGGTCTGATGATGGGCATTGAATTGGCCAAACCCTGCGGCGATCTGGTCAAACTGGCTTTGGCGAAAAACCTGCTGATTAACGTCACCGCCGATAACGTAATCCGTTTATTGCCGCCACTGGTTATGTCGCAAGATGAAGCGCGGCAACTGATCGATGCCTTGAGTCCTGTCATCGGGGAATTCTTGCAATCCTGAATCAAAACGTATCATGACCACACCGCTCAAACACTTCCTGCAATTCAAAGACCTTAACCGCGAAGAACTGGAATACCTGTTCGAACGTACCCGCATCATCAAGGAAAAATTCAAGTCCTACCAGCAGTACTGGCCGTTACAGGATCGCACACTGGTGATGATTTTCGAAAAAGCCAGCACCCGCACCCGCCTGTCGTTCGAGGCGGGAATGCAACAACTGGGCGGCGCGGCGATTTATCTGAATACCCGCGACTCGCAACTGGGGCGCGGCGAACCGGTGGAGGATGCCGGACAGGTCATCTCGCGCATGAGCGACATCGTGATGATCCGCACCTTCGAGCAGGACATCATCGAACGTTTCGCGGCAAACTCGCGCGTACCCATCATCAACGGCCTGACCAACGAATACCATCCCTGCCAGATACTGGCCGACATCTACACCTACATCGAGCATCGCGGCGGCATCCGGGGCAAGACCGTGGCGTGGATAGGCGACTCCAACAACATGTGCAACACTTGGCTACAGGCGGCGGAAATACTGGGCTTCAACCTGCACGTCTCGACACCGCCCGGCTATGAAGTGGAGGCGGAACGCGCCGGACTGTACGGTCACGAACATTACGAAGAGTTTCCCGATCCGATGGACGCCGCGCGCGGCGCGGATTTGGTCACCACCGACGTATGGACCTCAATGGGTTTTGAAGCCGAAAACGAAGAGCGCATGAAAGACTTTGCCGACTGGCAAGTGGATGGCGACATGATGCGCGTTGCCGCAAAAGACGCGCTGTTCATGCACTGCCTGCCCGCCCATCGCGGCGAAGAGGTATCCGCCGAAGTCATCGACGGCCCGCAATCCGTAGTCTGGGACGAAGCTGAAAACAGGCTGCACGTGCAGAAAGCCCTGATGGAATACCTATTGTTGGGGAAAGTGAAGTGAAATGCCCACCCCCAACGCAGCCTGTTTCGGCGGACGCTAACATGAGCACAGCGAATGTTAAGCCGCGTAGCGGCGGCGGAAGCCAAAATCGTTTGCACGTGCAGAAAGCCCTGATGGAATACCTGTTGCTGGGTAAAGTTACTTAGAGGAAGTGCACTATGCCAACAATCAGCATGTTTTACGGCATTCTTGTCCTGATGTTTTACCGGGACAACCGCCGCCATCATCTTCCTCACATCCATGTCAGATACCAGGGCATGGAAGCGGCAATTTCTATTGAAGATGGTGCTATCTTTGACGGTGAGCTGCCCCCAAAGCAACTCAAAATGGTGCAAGCATGGATTGAGATTCACAAAGAAGAGTTGGTGCTTGACTGGGAATTAGCCGTTAATGGCGAGCAACCCTTCAGAATCGCGCCCCTGCAATGAAAGGTCAGCCATGTTAGTCGATGTCATCCGCGTCAAAACCACCCAAGACTTTCAACTTGAACTCACCTATCAAAATGGTGAGAAACGCCGTTTTGATATGCGGCCACTGCTGACCCAGCGTCCTTGGAATCGCATTGCCGCACCACAACTTTTTCACCATGCCGAAGTGGCCTACGGAACAGTCATTTGGCCGGGTGAAATCGACATCGCGCCGGAAACCCTGTATGACGACTCTGTGCCCCTGTAACGATTAGTAGAACAGCGAATGCAAAATGTAGGGCGGGTTAACCGCGTAGCGGTGTAACCTGCCACCCTGACCCATCCCACGAGTGAGAAAACAACATGAGTGAAATAAAAAAAGCCGTCCTCGCCTACTCCGGCGGACTGGACACCTCGGTCATTCTGAAATGGCTGCAAGATACCTACCAATGCGAGGTGGTTACCTTTACCGCCGATCTCGGACAGGGCGAGGAGTTGGAACCGGCACGCCAGAAAGCACTGCAATTCGGCATCCCGGCGGAGAGCATCTTCATCGACGATCTGCGCGAAGAGTTTGTGCGCGATTTTGTATTCCCGATGTTTCGCGCCAATACCGTTTACGAAGGCGAGTACCTGCTCGGCACCTCGATTGCGCGCCCGCTGATTGCCAAACGCTTAATCGACATCGCCAGGGAAACCGGCGCGCAGGCCATCTCCCACGGCGCAACCGGCAAGGGCAACGACCAAGTACGTTTTGAGCTGGGTGCTTACGCACTGAATCCCAACATCAAAATCATCGCGCCGTGGCGCGAATGGAATTTGCTGTCGCGTGAAAAATTGATGGCGTATGCCGAGCAACACGGCATCCCGGTCGAGATGAAACACAAGCAGGGCGGCTCACCCTACTCCATGGATGCCAACCTGCTGCACATCAGCTACGAGGGTCGCCATTTGGAAGACCCGGCCGCCGAAGCCGAGGAGTCGATGTGGCGCTGGTCGGTGTCGCCGGAGAATGCCCCCGATGCAGCCGAGTATCTGGACATCGAATTCAATCAAGGCGACATCGTTGCCCTGAATGGCAACAAGATGACTGCCGCACAGGTGTTGGCAAAACTGAACGAGCTGGGCGGCAAGCACGGTATCGGCCGTCTAGACCTGGTGGAAAACCGCTACGTCGGCATGAAATCGCGCGGCTGTTATGAAACCCCCGGCGGCACGATTATGCTCAAAGCGCACCGCGCCATCGAATCCATCACGCTGGATCGCGAAGTCGCCCACCTTAAGGACGAGCTGATGCCGCGCTACGCCAGCATGATTTACAACGGCTACTGGTGGGCGCCGGAACGTTTGGCGTTGCAAACACTGATTGACCAAACCCAGCGCACCGTAAACGGCTGGGTGCGTGTCAAGCTGTACAAAGGCAACGTGATTGTCACGGGTCGAGATTCCAAAACCGATTCGCTGTTCGACCCGACCATCGCCACCTTCGAAGACGATAAAGGTGCTTACGACCAAAAAGATGCCGCCGGTTTTATCAAACTGAACGCGCTGCGTATGCGCATCGCCGCCAATCTTAAAAGCCGCACATAACCGGGGAAAACCATGGCAGACAAAATCAACAACGTCAGCGTCGGTAAAAAAGCCAATGTGTTTTTTGACGGCAAGTGCGTATCACACTCGATATTCTTTCCGGACGGCTCGCGCAAAACCTTGGGGGTCATCATGCCGGGCAGCCAATTGACCTTCAATATCGGCGTGGCGGAACTGATGGAAATCACCGCCGGGGAATGCTCCGTAAAGATTGCCGGCGAATCCGCATTTAAGACCTATACCAGCGGCATGAGCTTCGCTGTTGCGGAAAATAGCAGCTTCGAAATTCACGCCAAGGATGAAGTAAACTACGTTTGCAGTTTTTGCTGAGAAGGTGTTCCCCAACCCTCTCCCGCCGGGAGAGGGTGCCGAAGGCGGGTGAGGGAACACGCTGTATCCAAGGAGGATAAAACCATGCCATCTTTCGACATCGTTTCCGAAGTAGATAAAACAGAAGTTAAGAACGCGCTTGAGCAAACCAATAAGGAGGTCAGCACACGCTTCGACTTCAAGGGCAGCGATGCCCGCGTCGAGCAGGCGGAACTGGTGCTCACCCTCCATGCCGATAACGAATTCCAGCTCAATCAGGTGCAGGACATTCTCAACGGCAAACTAACCAAGCGCGGCGTGGATATTAAATGTCTGGAAATCAGCGACAAGATCGAAAAAGTCAGCGGCAACAAGGTCAAACGCGCTTGCACCGTCAAAGTGGGCGTGGAAATTGAACTGGCAAAAAAAATCGTCAAGCTGCTCAAAGACAGCAAAATAAAAGTGCAGGCCAGCATTCAGGGTGACACGGTGCGCGTTTCCGGGAAGAATCGTGACGATTTACAGGAAGCTATCGCCTTCGTTAAAAAATCCGTCAGCGATTTCCCCTTGCAATATCAAAACTTTAGAGACTAACAGCAATGAAAACCGCACTGGTCTTATTCGCGCGGGGTAGCGAAGAATTGGAGGCTATCACCATAGTCAATATCCTGCGGCGCGGCGCGGTAAGTGTCACGCTTGCCGGGCTCGAAGCGGGTGTTTTACGCGGCAGCCGGAACACGCAAATCATGCCGGACACCACGCTAGAAGAGGCACTCGCTCACGATTACGACATGCTGGTACTGCCCGGCGGACAACCCGGCACCCACAACTTCAAGGCGGACACGCGCGTCATTGATCTGATACAAAAAATGGCAGCCCGGGGCCGTTATGTGTGCGCAATTTGCGCCGCACCCTCGGTGCTGGCCGCCGCCGGGTTGCTGGACGGCAAGCGCGCCACCGGCTATCCCGGCACGCTGGATGGCTACGCCGCCGTGCAACAGCAGGCAAGCGCGGTCGTGGAAGACGGTCGCATCATCACCTCTCGCGGTCCCGGCACGGCGATGGACTTCGCACTCACGCTATTGGAACGTCTGGCGGGATCGGCGAAACGGGCGGAAGTCGAGGCCGGGCTGGTACGCTAAAGAAACGCGGAAGGACGGTCATGCCCCATAGTCGGGCATCCAGCTTGTTGAATTGACTGGGTTCCCGTCTGCGCGGGCGTGGCGGGAGCGGATTTGTTCAGTGCCGAATCGATAGCACAGCCCCCCCTTCTCCCGGAAAGACCTCGACATCGAATTCCGCGATGTTTGATAGCACAGCCCCTCATCCCCACCCCTTCTCCCGGGAAATTGACGCGCGCCGAGTTTAGAGAGTTGATAGCACAGCCCCTCATCCCCACCCCTTCTCCCGGAGGGAGAAGGGAGTAAAGCCCCTCTCCCTGTGGGAGAGGGATTGGGCGGCAAAGCGTCCGCGAGAGTGAAGCCCCTCTCCCTTTGGGAGAGGGGTTGGGGTGAGGGAAATCATGCCCCGGCTTACTTGGCCTTGTGTTACCTGCACCCAACTGCGGTTTTTAGCTTCAGCGTGCCTAACACGCCCTCAAAGAGTACGCCCTCATATTTCATACATTAAGTTTGATCCCGAAGATTCTGCCTGCTCATCTGCTGCCTGACGCTTAACAAGCGCGACAAACTCTTCCACAGGAAGCGGCATCCCGAACAAATAGCCCTGATACAACATACAGCCCGTCTGCGCCAGGAAATCCCGGTTCTGCCGGGTCTCGACACCCTCGGCAATCACCTCCATCCCCAGCGATTTTGCCATCAACACAATGGTCTGAACGATGGCCGCATCGGTATGCGTTTCTTCCATATTGCGTACAAATGACTGGTCTATCTTCAGCTGATCCAGCGGCAACTTGGTCAGATAGGACAACGATGAGTAACCCGTACCAAAGTCATCCATGGAAAAGCGTATGCCGCCTTTTCTGAGCGCCTGCATCTTATCCACGGTATCGGAGACATCGTCAAGCATGATACTTTCTGTCAATTCCAGCTTGAGGCGTAGCGGGTTCACTTCATATTGCAGCAACAACTCCTGAATATGCTCGACAAAATTCGCCTGACGGAACTGTAACGCACTGACATTGATGGCGAGATCAATGTGTTTCAACAGCGGATCGCGCGCCCATTCGTACAGTTGCTGCATGGCTGTTTCCAACACCCATTCACCTATCGGCAAAATCAAATTGGTCTCCTCCGCCAAGGGAATAAAGTCGCTTGGTAACACCATGCCGTCCTTACCATGCTGCCAACGCAATAGAATTTCGGCGCCGATGATGCGCCCCTGCCGGTTGACCTGCTGCTGGTAATGCAATCTGAATTCTTTGCGCGCCAAGGCATTACGCAGGTCAATTTCACGCTGCGCGCGCAACTCCAGTTCGTGTTGCATACCGGGATCGAAGAAACACAAACGATTACGCCCATTCTTCTTGGCGGCATACATCGCCATATCCGCCTGTTTGAGAAGATCATTGGGGTTCTGTTGCTGCCCGATAAAGGTGGTAATGCCGACGCTGGATGAGCCATGATGCGTATGTCCGTCAAGGTAATACGGTTGGTTAGTCAATTCCAGCAACTTCTCCCCTACCGACCGCGCCTGCTGCACGGCGGTCTCATCCAGTTCGCTCAAGCCTTCCAGCAACACCACGAACTCATCACCGCCGAAACGTGCCACAGTATCGCATTCGCGCACACAGGACTGCAAACGCTTGGCGACCTCCATCAACAACATATCGCCCAACGCATGTCCCTTGGTATCATTCAGCGTCTTGAAATTATCCAGATCGAGAAACAACAAAGCACAGCGGTTTTCACTGATAGAGCCGCGCGCCACCGCCTGCTGCATCCGGTCAAACAGCAGGCGACGATTGGGAAGTTTGCTCAACTGGTCGTAAAAAGCCAGGTTATGGATTTCCCGCTCGGCGCGATTGCGTGCGGTCATATCAATAAAGGCAGCGAAGAAGTTGGTCACCCTACCGTCAGCACTCACAATCTTGCTGACGGTCAACAACTCCAGACGCGACTCACCGTTTTTGTGCTGCGTCCATAACTCCCCCTGCCAGTAATCATCCTGCTGGATGCTCCGCCACACGCCCCGATAAAAATCTTCATTCTGAATATCGGATTTGAGCATGGTCGGCCACTTGCCCATTACCTCTTCCGCGCTATAACCGGTCAAATCGGTGAACGCCTGATTCACGCGCATCACCTTGCCACGCGCATCGGTCACCACCATCCCCTCATCCGACTCAAAGGCGACGGCCGCAATACGCAAGTCGGCATCGCGCGCCTCCAGCCCCGCCATCATCTGATTAAAGGCATCCGCCATTTCCACAATATCTTTAGGGCCGGACGGTGCGATGCGCACCCCGGTTTGACCCGACTGCGCCAATCCCATCTTGGCCTCCAGACGCTGCAATGGCACCGTGATACGGTGCGTCAGGAACCTGATCAGCAACAAAAACAGCACGGCAAAAACGGCTGCCGTGGTCACATTACTGACAAAAATTTCCCGGCTGGTCGCCGCCAGAATCTCCTTGCTCAGCACCACCCTGACACTGCCGACCAGCTCGGGTTTACCCGCCTCAAGATTAAACGGTGAAGAACCGTCGTTGCTCGGCTTGGTATAAGCGGGGGCAACAAACATCCATGCGGCATTATTTTCCGCCGCCACCGCCATCTCCCCGAACGAGCCATTGGGTGATTGATTGAGAAAATCGCGATGTACCGAAGCAACATCCTGCAGCAACACCGTTTGGTCGAGATTGCGTACCTGCACCCCGACCACGCCCGGGAATGCCATGGTCGCCTTGGCCGCCACCTCGACATTCTCCGGTGACTGATACAGCAATGCCAACACACTTTGATGCGCCAAACTTTCTGTGATCCGCTCCCCCTGAGCCAATAAATCGGCACGCACACGCTGATTCACTTGCCAGGATGCCACCACGGAAATCGCCAGCGCCAGCAACACCACACCCAGGGTAATGGTCACGCTCAGCTCGCGCCGCAAGGTGAATTTACCGATCAATTTTGAAACAAACTGTCTCATTGCTTACGCCTTGTCATTGCGCATAGGTGGTTGCAAAAACCACATTACTTGGCAATTCCAAACTGGCACGTTGCGCCGCACGTAAATTAACCGCGCCTTTCAGGTTACGCAACGGCATCATGCCGTTTTTGACACTTCGCGGTGATTTCAACAACTCCTTTGCCAGCCGCCCCAGGCTCTGCCCCATTGCTTGATTGTCCGGGTAGAACGAAAACAGGGCACCGCGCTTGACATGGGAAAAATTACTCGAAAAGACAACCACGCCTTTCTCCCATGACTCGCCGAGTACCATGGGAACAACGGCACGCTCTTCCACCGTGGTGCTGTCCTGCGGCAACCACAGCGCATCACTACGCTGGTCGGCCTGTAAAAAGAACGCTCGGTAAAAACTCACCGCACTGCGCAAATCACGCGCCTCAAACGCATCCAACTGCAAACCGTAACGTTGCGCCGCCGCTTTTGCCAACTCAATCAGCCAGGCATTTTGCTCCGGGTTATATACCACCACCACCCGCTTGGCGGCGGGCATCAGTGCCCGCAAACGCTCAAATAGTACGGACGGATCGGGCGCAAGGCTGAGCACCGGATGTTCGAGCATTTCATATTCTTTCACCTCCAACACGCAACCCAGTATCAATGGCACACCACCCGCATCGACAATTTCCTCGGCACGCAAGCTCTGGTTACCCAGAAAAATTGCCACTTTATCTCTGCTTGCACCCGCCTGCCGACTTCTCTCCAGCACAGCTGGCATCCGCGTCAAATCAGTATCATCCTGCAATGGGAATTTGGCAACCGCGCCGCCCATTTCCGCCTCGATGCCTTCAATCACCTGATCAAAAATTGCACTATAGGGCTGCTTGAGTTGCGGATAAATCACAGCGGCATCCGCCCAACTGAAAGCGGGAAATATCAACAGTGTCACCAAAAAACTGTGTAAAGCCCGGCGGCGCAAGCCGACGCAACGCGAAGCGTGGGTAGCGGCGAAACACTGAACCAGCCCGTTCGCCTCGAGCTTGCCGAAGGGCAAGCTTCGTGACGCGTTCATTGTGCATCGCCCGCTCATGGTTCGACAGGCTCACCACGAACGGAGGGCTTATTCAGCAGCTCCCCAAGGGAATATCGCAATGCAGGCAAAGGACGTAACATTCTCATTGGCTATATCGGCATTGTTTATCGGTGCGGTGCAACAACATATCAATACATCTGAAATCCGTAGGGTGGAAAAAGCGTAGCGTTTCCACCGATGAACAACGCTTGCCGGTGGATACGCGCTCGCGCTTTATCCACCCTACCTTTTTCTTAAAAGTTAACGGTGCCATGGCATTAAAACCTGTGCCGCGTCTCGACTCGCCACTCCCGCCCGGCGAGCGGCAAGTCGTTCAAAATCGTCGCTCCCGGCACGAACGGCGACGGTTCGCGCGCATCGGCATTGAACAGATTGCGCACACTCACCGCAAACTCCCAATCTTGCGCCTCGCTTTCGTTGCGCAGTGTCACATCCGTGGTGGTGAAATCGGCCACGTTGGCACGGGCATCACCCAGCACCCGCTTGCGCCCGCCCACATGGTTCAATTGACCGCTCACCGTCCAGCGCGGCATAAACAACCAATCGCCGCGCGTGTACACCTGATAGTGCGGCGCGTTGCCGGCATCATGGTTGGTCGCGGTATCAATCGCGCGCTGCTGGGCAAAATTTCCGGTTACGCGCAAATTGGCCAGCGCATCCCACACCAGTTCCGCCTCGATGCCTTGACCGCGCTGTTGTCCGCTGTTTTGCGCGGTTGCACCGCCGCCAACTATATTGGGCACAAAGCGCAAAATATCTTTCATGTTGTAGCGGAACACGTTGACACTGGTTCTCAGGGTGTTGCTCGGTCGCCAGGAAAATGCCGCTTCCCAAGTGTCAATCTCCTCCGGCTTCAAGTTGGGATTCCCCAACGCCACCGGATTATTGACGTTATACAACTCGGCAAAAGCGGGCGGTCGGAACGCCTGTCCATACATCACTTTGGCGGTCATGTCATAGGACAAGTCCCACACCAGGGCGACGCGCGGATTGGTGGTGCCGCCAAAATCCGAATACTGATCGTGCCGCACCCCGGCAGTCAGATACCAGTCGCGTGCCAGATTCCACTCATCCTGGACGTAGGCGTAATGCACCTCGCGCTTGTGCGGTGTCAGGAATGGTGTGGTATTGGTCACATCGACCACCGACCCCAATGGGGAGGGCACAAAACTCGACGTGCCGCCTGGCGGTATCAGAAAAGGATGGATCGGTGCCCAGTTAAAATTCCTGCTTTCGCGCACACGATACAAATCATCCGTCTGCGTACCCGCGCCAAAGCGTAGCGAGTGATTCTTCAACCCCTTATAAAGCACCGAACCATTCAAGCGCAGATGACGCTCCCATTTATCCGGGTTACCAATCACCCCGTTCGGGAAAGCCGGCACAGGCGGAAATACTGTCAAATCGAAAAATCCCGCCGGAAACAATGTCGCCCGCGTCTGTTCGATAATCTCCAGATAACTTGCCTGTGCGTTGACTTCCCAATCCCCGGCAAACTGCGGGTTGTTATAACTCAGATCGGCGGAAGTGCGTTCGCCAAAACTGGTTCCGGCGGGATCCAATGCCGATGCAATCCCCACGCCCGCCTGCCCTTTATCACGCTGTTGATACCCCAGACGCAAGTGCCAGTTCCCGGTAGCGGCATCAAAACGGGCATCCAGCGCGTCGCGCCCCAAATTTACCGCTCCCGGAGCGCGTGATGGCACACCCAGCGCACTGGCGGCATCGGCATCAATGATGCGCTGCTGCCCTTGGGTCGTGCCAAAACGCGCGTATGCCGACACCGACACCCCGGCCAAACTACCCCCGTATTGCGCCCAGACATCACCGCTATCAAACGATCCGCCACGCACACCGATTTCGCCGCCCTTGAGATCATCGGCGGTTTTGGTTACCAGATTGATGATGCCGGAAAAAGCGTCCGCACCGTATAGTGCCGAACCCGGCCCGCGTATCACCTCGATGCGCTCGATATTCTCCAGCGGCATCCCCGCCCACACTTGCGAACGATTGCCAAAAAATATCCCGGTAACCGGAATGCCGTTAATCAACATCAAGGCCTGCGGATTAAATGCGGTGTGAATGCCGCGTATGCTGTAAATGGGGTTATAGCCTATCGGCGAGCGCGACACATGCAGGCCGGGGATGGTTTCCAGCACCTCGTCCAGATCGGTCGCCCCCATCACCTTGATGTCGTGCGCGGTCACCACGCTGGACACCGACGGTGCACGGATGACCGATTGCTTGCTGCCCGTCGCCAGCTCGACAAAGTCGATGTCGCCATAGGCCATCGCCAGCTCTTCTTCCTGCGTCAGTGCCGCCGCAGTGAGCGGCAATGCCGTGAGCAGTGCAATGATCGCTATTTTTTTCATCGCCATCCCTCCTTATTCACGCCAGCGGCGGCGCGCCACGCCATGATACGCCAATCCCCGGCAGGGCAGCGGAAACACCGCCCCCGTTGGTTTGGCTGCCGCCTCGATATAACCCGGCGGCATCCCCGCCAAAAATACGGGTACCGCCACCAGATAGTATTCACGCGGCGACATCTCCATGTCCGCACAAATTGCTGCGGTCAGCGCGACCACATTCATCTGCCAGCGCCAACGGCCATTTTTGAGTATCTCTTCCACCGCAAATGCCAGCTTAAGATAAGCACCGTTCTCCAAGCCCTGTTCACGCACGATTGCCATCAAGGGTGGGATACGCTCATCCGAGGCAACGATGGGTCGCCCGTAACCGCCAATACCGCGTTTTTCTTTCAACTCGGTGCGCACTAGGGTCTCCAAATCCGCGCCCGCGTCCACCGCTTGTTTGGCACGTACCAAAAACTCGCTACAACGCAGTTGTGATGCGCCACCATAAATCGCCGCCTCGGAAACCGCCAGTGCCGCCGCCATTGCCAACGGGGCAGTACTGCGCGCCGTCCCCGCCAATGCCGCCACACGGTTATTCCACAAGCGCGCATCGGGATAACTGGTGTGCGTCCACATCGCGTGTAGCACGCGCATCTGCTGCGGGGTATAGCGTTTACCCGTTATGCCGAACAGGTACAACTCCATCCAGTCCAGATTTTTCAGGTCGGTGAATAAATCCTTGCCGCGAAACACCACACGCTCACCGGGAAAAAATGCCCCCATGCTGCTGCGCAGTCGTCCGACATGCTGCTCCAACAGCACGGGGCCGTGGGCATGGTCGCGTTTTCTATATTTTACGGGCTGCGACGATGGGGCTGGTTCGCCATGATTGGGTTTAACGTCGCTCATTTCGCCTCCTGTTGTGCCGCGCCCGGGTCGTTTTCCAGGTCAACCTGAAAGAATGGAAATTGTTTGTAACCGCCGTCGCGTTGCTCCAAAGCATGTACCGCCGCACCGGGCAGACACAGCAACAGATGCAGCATTTCGCCCTGCGCCGGGGTCAGACCCAGATCGCACAAGCCGGCCGCCGCCACCCCGGTCATCGCCAAAGGCAGTCCGGCGGCGGCTTCCAAGTTGATGCGATGTTCCTGCAACCACGCCAGACGCTTATGCCCGGCCACTTTGCTCAAATGCGCCAGTGTTTGCCGCACCGGCTTGGTGCAATGTACGCCGTGCGGATCAAAGCCCGGCGGATGATCCGGCACCGGCCAAATATCCGCCGGATCGGCCACCGGGTCGTTTGCCAGTGCCGTCTGCCAGCGCGACCAATCCAGCTCGTTTGCCAACCATTGCTCCATCGCCAACCGCACTTCATGCGCCCCGCCGGAGGCACCCGCCCCGACTGCCAGTGCCGCCATCAGGCAGGAGGCCGAGGTCGAACCGCCGACACCGCCGCACATTGCGGCATGAACCGCCGGATGGCGCGGCCCCGGATTCGCCAGTGCAATCGCCAAGCCTCCCAATAATTTAACCTGGTGGGCGGTGGGTGCCTCACCGCGAAACAGCAGGAACAGATATTCGATCCAACTGGCATGGGGGAGCAAATCACCATACACGTCGTAGCCATAACAATGACACGAGGCGGCGGCAAAAGCGTTGTCGGATTCGGCATCTTCCTGCCAAATTTGCGTATTGATTTTTTCTTCCATAGCGGTCACATCGCTTTCAAGGTTTGCAGGCGTAAATTCATCGGCGGCACTTCCTCGCTATCTATATACACATCCAGCAGCGTCGGCCCCTTGCGTTGCAAAATGACATCCATATCCAGGGCCTCCATATCTTGCGGTGAATCAATACGATGGGCGGGCACGCCCATGGAGGCGGCCTGCATACAAAAATCCACTTCGGGCAACGCAAAGCCTATCGGCTCCGCACCCGTCAGTTGCTGCCCGTGCTTCACCATACCCAGGGCACTGTCATTCAACACCACAAAAATGACCGTCAACTGCTCGCTAATCGCGACAGTCATTTCCTGTCCATTCATCAAATAACTGCCATCGCCGGTAATACAGACCACGGGACAACTTGAATCCCCACGGGCAATGCCTATCGCAGCACCTATCGCCCATCCCATGGATGCAAAATCCATCAATACCCGCAGCCAGCCGGAGTCGTTATGCCCGCTGCGCTCCCCCTCCTCGCCCTGTTTGGCATGGGCATCACCGGGGTAACTGATGCGGCGATCTCGGGGCTGCAGGTAATGTACAGCCCAAGCGGTACTATTTCCAGTGTCCGCAATAAACCGAGTATTCATAGGAAAACAACGGGATAATTCGCGCATCAAGCGCTGCGGTTTGATCGGGGTGGCATCGGACAGGAATTTGTCGGTCTGGTGCAGGATGTTGAGCGGTTTGTCCAAATCGGGACGAGGCTGGCGCAACCCGGTGTCTATCCGTAACAAATCGAGCAGGTGCTCGCATACCGAGCGAATCCGTCCGCGCACATGCAATCGCGCCATGGGCGAACGCAGCAAATTTTCATTGGAAGAATCAATATGTATCAGGCATTGGTTCAACACCTTATCCGACCACGCACCGCTGGCCCATTCACCCAAACTGGTACCCAGGGCAAGCACCAGGTCGGGCGAGTCTTGCAATACCGCATCCGCCGTCGCATGTCCGGCAAAACCGAATACCCCGCGATAACGCGGATGGCGCGGATTGACCAAGCCCTTGGCATCCGGCGCAGTGATAAACAGGGCATCGGTGATTTCCACCAGTGCCATGATGGCATCAATCGCTTCACCGCAATTGTGCCCGCCAATCAGGAACACAATGTTGCGCGCACGCCTGACTTCGCCGTATAGGCGTTGCACCAACTGCTCGTCGAACAGCGAAGGCTTGTGCAGCAAAGAATCCAGCTGATAGCTGGGCGTATTGCTTTTGAACGGGGCACGCAAAATGTCCACCGGAATGGAGAGATGCACCGGCCCGTGCGGCATCTGGTGCGCACGGGTCAGGGCATGAACCAGCTTGGTTTCCAGTTGATCGGGGTGCGACACCAGCGTGTTGTAGCGGGTACAGTGGCGCAACATGCTGACGGTATCCACCCCGGTACAGGCCGATTCCTGCAACGCGCGCTTACCGAATAACGGCAGTGCCGGCTGACCGGTAATAACCAACATCGGAATCGCATTATCGTAGGCGCAGGCAACGCCGGTAATCATATTGGTCGCACCCGGACCGGAGGTGGCGCAGCACACGCCGATTTTCCCCGTGGCACGCGCATAACCGTCCGCCATAAAGGCCGCGCCGGACTCGTGACGCGCCACAATCGGGCGCAAACCGCCGCGCCGCGCACTGCGTGCCATCGCGTTGTAAAGCGGCTCTATCGCCCCGCCGGGAATGCCAAACACATACTCGATGCCGAGTTGCTCCAAGTACGCAACCAGCAAATCACCCAGCTCCCAGGGCTTGCCGTCGCCACCGCACGGATTGTCTAATTGACCCATCACCGCCACTTGATTCACTTACCCCCCCAAAGTTTTCGGGTTTTCCCCGTTTTTATATAGATACCCAGCACTTGGGCGACCTCTTAATGTCGATACATCAAGGGGTTTTTACAAGTTTATGGACTTGGGGAATACTATCACAGCACCCCTCTAAAATTCATGTGGTTATCAGGTGAAAATCATGTGATGGTTGAGGAAGGGGAAAGCCCGCTTATTGATTCGGCACAAATTGAACTTGATTTCCGTTCGTGCTGAGCCTGTCGAAGCACAAGAGTCCATTCACATTTTCGACAAGCTCAATGCGAACGGATTGTTGGATAAATCGTGCCGGATCAATAGACGGGGATCCAGCCTGATAGACGGGGATCCAGCCTGTTAATTTGACCCAACCACCCGCCGCGCGGACATGCAACATTTTTCTACTCACAAAATCGCCGCTTCTTTTTCACCGCGCTCATACACCACATGCGCGCGCCCCACCAACAAGGGATCCATCGGGCCGATGGTTTCCATGTTTTTGTTGTTATAGGGCAGTTTGTGCAGCACGTAACGCATGGCGTTGAGACGGGCGCGTTTTTTACAGTTGGACTTGATGACCGTCCACGGTGCATCCGCTGTGTCGGTATAGAAGAACATGGCTTCTTTCGCCTTGGTGTAATCATCCCATTTATCCAGCGATGCCAAATCCACCGGGGACAGCTTCCATTGTTTGAGCGGATGCACTTCGCGTTCTTTGAACCGGCGGCGCTGTTCATCTTTGCTGACCGAAAACCAGAACTTGATCAGATGCACACCGCTGCGCACCAGATTGCGCTCGAACTCCGGGGCTTGGCGCATGAACTCGGCATATTCGTCCGCCGTACAAAAATTCATCACGTTTTCGACCCCGGCGCGGTTGTACCAGGAACGGTCGAACAGCACGATTTCACCCGCCGTCGGCAAATGCTGCACATAGCGTTGAAAATACCACTGGCCGCGCTCCACTTCGGATGGCTTTTCCAACGCCACCACATGTGCACCGCGCGGATTGAGGTGTTCCATCATGCGTTTGATGGTTCCCCCTTTGCCCGCCGCATCGCGCCCCTCGAACAAAATCACCACCTTTTGCCCGGTCTCTTTGACCCAGGCTTGTAATTTGAGCAACTCCACTTGCAGCAGGTATTTTTGATGTTCATAGTTTTTGCGCGACATCAAATTTTTGTAGGGATAGCCGCCGTCGCGCCAATCATCCGACAATTGGTCGTCCTTGGAGACCGGCATTTTGCTGATGATCGTGTTGCTGTCATTGCCCAGCAGTGCCTTGCGCAACAACACCGCCTCGTCCGGCGAAGCACCCTGCATGATCGCGCCTATCGCCTCGGCAAGCTGCGCCGCATCGCCACTTTTCGCGGTAGCCATGATGTCCTGCAACGCTACCAATTTTGCCGTTTCCGCCGCCTCAACGGCCTGCCCTACGGCGTATGACTCAACCGCCTTGGCAGTCAGTATCGGCGGGGTATCACCGGAGCTGACGCGGCGACTTCTGCTGCGCCCGTTGGGTTGCGCTTTTGGTTTTGTATTGACTGGTGTTTTGTTACTTGAAGTTTGCTTGCTTAGCGAACGCTTTTCCATGATCTCATCCTCAACAATAGCGATTAAACCTACAATATGTAGGCTTAATTCTACTCCCTAAATAAAGGGATTTCGATAACAACGCACAAAAAATCACCCCCAAAGCAACCACTCAGTCGTCCGACCGTGTATGACGCAACACGCTAAAAATCACCTCCAGAGAAAAGCCGCGCGATTGCAAAAATCTGACTTGTCTCGCCTTTTCTTTGGCATCTTGCGGCAATGCGGAAAATTTTTTTTGCCACACGGCGCGCGCAGCCTCAAGCTCGGCACCCTGCAATTGCGGTAGCACAGCGTCGATGAGCGATTCCGCAATACCCCGCTGACGCAATTCGTATGCAATGCGTTGCGCACCGAAACGGTTGCGTTTGCTGCTGACCAGCAGTGCCGCCGCGCGCGCGTCGGAAAGCCAGTCACGGTCTTCCAGCTCATCCAGGACGCGCTCAAGGTCGTCCCCCTCTTGCGCATACGCTTGCAGCTTGGTGTGCAATTCGGCGCGGCTATGTTCGCGGCGCGCCAGATACTTCATGGCGCGTACCCGCAAACTTGGCTCAGGCCGCTTCGCCACCGCTTAACGCTGCCACGCCGACGGCGGCGCGCACTTTATTTTCAATCTCCCGTGCGATTTCGGGATGTTGGCGCAAGTACTCGCGTGCATTGTCTTTGCCCTGCCCGATTTTTTCGCCGTTATAGCTGTACCAGGAGCCGGACTTTTCCACCAATTTATGCTCCACACCCAGATCAATCACCTCGCCTTCACGCGAGATGCCCTCGCCGTACAGGATGTCGAAATGCGCTTCTTTGAAGGGGGGCGCAACTTTGTTTTTGAGCACTTTGACGCGGGTTTCGTTACCGATAATTTCATCGCCTTTTTTAATCGCACCGGTGCGGCGAATATCCAGGCGCACTGAAGCGTAGAACTTGAGCGCGTTGCCGCCCGTGGTGGTTTCCGGGTTGCCGAACATCACGCCGATCTTCATGCGAATCTGGTTGATGAAAATCACCAGGGTGTTGCTGCGTTTGATATTGGCCGTCAACTTGCGCAATGCTTGCGACATCAGGCGCGCATGCAAACCCATCTGCGCATCACCCATCTCACCTTCAATTTCCGCGCGCGGGGTCAATGCGGCGACCGAATCAATCACCACCACATCCACGGAAGCGGAGCGCACCAGCATGTCGGTGATTTCCAACGCCTGCTCGCCGTTGTCCGGCTGCGAAATCAGCAGGTCTTCGACCTTCACGCCCAGCTTTTGCGCATACAGCGGATCAAGCGCGTGTTCCGCGTCGATGAATGCCGCCGTGCCGCCCAACTTCTGCATCTCGGCAATCACTTGCAACGTCAGGGTGGTCTTGCCGGACGACTCGGGACCGTAGATTTCCACCACACGACCTCGCGGCAACCCGCCCACACCCAGCGCAATATCCAATCCCAGCGAGCCGGTGGAAACGACCTGGATGTCTTGTACAACATCGTTCTCGCCCAAACGCATGATTGAGCCTTTGCCAAACTGCTTTTCAATTTGGCTCAACGCTGCCGCGAGTGCCTTGCTTTTGTTTTCATCCATTGCGATTTCCTTTCAAAAAATAGCGGGGGATTGTTGCATATCCCGCCAACAAAACGTTTTAATTTTTCGGCTCAGACCAGCAGCGTATGCTGATTCAACAAATCCAATATTCCCCGCAAGGCAACACGCACCGCATCCGCGCGAATTTCACTGCGGCTGCCGGAGAAATGATGGCATGTTGCGCGGCTTGCCCCGCCCCGTATCGACCACGCGAACCACACTGTGCCGACGGGTTTTTCCGTGGTACCGCCACCCGGACCGGCGATGCCGCTAACCGCCACTGCCACTTGCGCCGCACTATTCTGCAACGCGCCCGCCACCATCTCCCGCACCGTTGCCCCGCTCACCGCACCGTCTTGCGCCAGCGTGCCCGCCGCCACGCCCAACATCTCCTGTTTGGCACGATTCGAGTAAGTAACAAAACCGCGCTCAAACCACGCCGAGCTGCCCGCCACCCCGGTAATCGCCTGCGCCACGCCGCCGCCGGTACACGATTCAGCCGTGGCCAGCATCAAGCCGTGGGATTTAAGGGCGGCTCCAACTTGTGCGGCAAGGGTATCCATCACAGTCCGCGCGCGAGGTCGTTCTGGATGTCGATAACCGCTTCCAGCCCCACCGCGATGCGTATCAAGCCATCGCCAATACCCGCCGCCGCGCGTGCTTCCGGACCGATACGCGCATGGGTGGTGGTCGCTGGATGCGTGATGGTGGTTTTGGTATCGCCCAAGTTTGCTGTGATGGAAAGCATCTTGGTATTGTCGATCACCTTCCACGCCGCAGTCTTGCCGCTCTTCACTTCAAACGACACGATTCCGCCGCCGGAGCTTTGTTGGCGCATTGCCAATTCGTGTTGCGGATGCGAGGGCAGACCGGGATAGAACACCCGCGCCACATTCGGCTGTTTTTCCAACCACTGCGCCAGTTGCAAGGCATTGGCACTATGCGCATCCATACGTAACTTTAAGGTTTCCATGCCTTTCAGAAACACCCAGGCGTTGAACGCGCTCATGGTCGGACCGGTGGTGCGTAAAAATTGGTACACCCCCTCCATATTTTTTTTGCTCCCCAGCACCGCGCCACCCAACATCCGTCCTTGCCCGTCCAAATACTTGGTGGCGGAGTGAATGATAATGTCCGCGCCCAGCTCCAGCGGGCGTTGCAATATGGGGGTGCAAAAACAGTTATCCACCGCCAGTAAGGCACCGCATTGCTTGGCAATCGCGGCAATCGCGGCAATATCGGAAATCTCGGTGAGCGGATTGGAGGGGGTTTCCAAAAAGAATAATTTGCTGTTCGGCCGCACCGCCGCTTGCCACTCGGCAACGTCCGTGGCGGAAACATAGCTGGTCTCAATGCCGAATTTTTTCAGGATATTGTTGAACAGGCTGATGCTCGAACCGAACAGGCTGCGCGAGGCAACAATGTGGTCGCCTGCCTGTAGCGTACCCATCACACAGGCCAATATCGCCGCCATGCCCGATGCGGTTGCCACGCATTGCTCCGCACCTTCCAGGGCGGCGAGCCGCTCTTCAAACATGGTGACCGTGGGGTTGGTGAAGCGCGAATAAATATTGCCGGGTTCATCGCCGACAAACCGTGCCGCCGCCTGCGCCGCGTTTGCAAATACAAAGCTGGAGGTCAGGAACATCCCCTCGCTATGTTCGCCAAACTGGCTGCGCACCGTGCCTGAACGGATCGCCAGGGTTTCGGGTTGTAGTGTTTTATCGGACATGATTCCCCTACATACCGGATACGTTCATGGCCAAATCCAGTTCCATCTGGTCATCATCCACATCCCTGCTTTGACCGTTGCGCGCCCGCTCCACGGCATCCAGATAAGCGGCGTCAATATCGCCGGTGATATACACGCCGTCGAAACAGGAGGCATCAAAAGAGGTGATGTTGCCATTGGCCTTGGATACTGCGGATTTCATATCTTCCAAATCCTGATAAATCAGTTTGTCCGCACCGATTTCGGCACAAATCTCCGCATCGCTGCGACCCGTGGCAATCAGTTCGGCGCGGCTGGGCATGTCGATGCCATAGACATTCGGAAAGCGTACCGGGGGGGCGGCGGAGGCGAAGTACACCTTGCGCGCACCGGCATCCCGCGCCATTTGTACAATCTCGCGGCTGGTGGTGCCGCGCACGATGGAATCGTCCACCAGCAGCACGTTTTTACCCTGGAATTCAATCCCGATTGCATTGAGTTTTTGGCGCACGGATTTTTTACGCATCGCCTGACCCGGCATGATGAAGGTGCGACCGATATAACGGTTTTTGACAAAGCCCTCGCGGAACGGGATGCCCAAATGATTGGCCAGTTGCAGCGCGCAGGGGCGGCTGGAATCGGGGATCGGAATCACCACGTCAATGTCGCAATCACCCCATAAACGGCGCAACTTCTCGGCCAGATATTCACCCATCAACAAACGCGAGGCATACACCGAGATGCCGTCCATCACCGAGTCGGGACGCGCAAAATAAACATGCTCAAAAATGCACGGGGTCAGCGTGGCGTGCGCGGCACACTGCTGGTAGTGGGCATGTGCGTCGAGGTCAATAAACACCGCCTCACCGGGCGCAATATCACGCAAAAATTTGAAGCCCAGGGTATCCAGGGCAACGCTTTCCGATGCCACCAAATACTCTTCGCCCTGCTCGGTTTGGTTGCTCCCCACCACCAACGGACGGATACCGTGCGGATCGCGGAAGGCCAACAGCCCGTAACCCGCAATCATCGCCACCACCGCATAAGCCCCTTTGCAGCGGCGATGCACGCCGGAAACAGCGGCAAAAATTTTCTGCGGATCAAGTTTGAAGCCGGTCGCATGGTTCTGTAACTCGTGCGCCAGAACATTGAGCAACACTTCGGAATCCGATCCCGTGTTGATGTGGCGCAAATCCTGCTGATACATGGCGTGGCGCAGCTCGTCGGTATTGGTGAGATTGCCGTTATGCCCCAACACGATGCCAAACGGTGAGTTGACATAAAAGGGTTGCGCCTCGTTATGATCCACCGCCGACCCGGCAGTGGGATAGCGCACGTGGGCAATCCCCGAATTGCCTTTAAGCGCGCGCATGTTGCGGGTGCGGAACACGTCGCGCACCATGCCGTTGCCTTTGTGCAAATGGAACGATCTGCCGTCCAGCGTTGCAATGCCCGCCGCGTCTTGCCCGCGATGTTGCAATACCTGCAAACCGTCGTAGAGCAACTGGTTTGCCGCTGTAAATGACACCACTCCAAGAATGCCGCACATAATCTCTGTCCAAAAATTAAATTACCAGAATCAACCGCGCATCCCATAACGAATGCGCTGCGCCACGCTGTCCGGCAGCCACGCTTTGGTCAGCAAGGCGACATCCTCGACCACCCGGCTGGTTTGCGCCTCGCGCCAAAATGACTGCTCAGGAAGGCTGCTGAGCCCCGCCAGCCAGGCAATAACCAGCACCACCAAACCGCCCCGCAACAAACCGAATATGCCGCCCAAGATACGATCCAACCAACCCAATCCGACCGCTTTAATCAGTCTGGATAGCAACCAAACCAAAACACTCCAAACGATCAACACCGCCGCGAATACCAACAAATACGACGATACCACCCGCACCTGCTCCTGCATCGCGGGCATCCATGGCACAACCTTGACGGAAAAAATTTTGCTAATCCAAAATGCCAGCGGCCAGCCTAACAGCGACAACACCTCATAAACCAATCCACGCCACAAACCGAACAATAACGACAGCGAGCTAATAATAATGACCGCGAAATCAAAACTGGTCATTGCGTTGAAACGACAACCGGGTGCATGCCGTGCGCTTCCAGTTTCTGCAGGGTCTGGTTGGCTTTTTCACGGTCGGCATACGGTCCGACCCGGACGCGAATATTGCCGCCCACTTTTTCGGTATAGCCGCTCAACCCCCACGCTTTGACCTTGTCCAACTCGCGCTTTGCGGTCTCGGCATTTGAGAACGCACCGATTTGCACCGCAAACTCGCCCTTGGATTCGGGGAGTTGATCAACAAATTTCTGCAATTCGTCCGAGTCATTGGTCGATATTTTTTGTTCCGGTTTGTTATCCCGGGATTGCCGGGCAGTAACTTTGGCAGGCGGAGGAATTGTGTCGGCTCCGTTAATCGGCACCGCAGGAGTGGATTCTGGCTCATGCACCACAGGCTCGACGACACTTTGCTGCGGCTCGCCAGCCGGAGTAGCGGCGGGCATCGCGGCGACAAATTCACCGGCCCGGTCCGGCGAGGGGATTTGCAAGTCAATATCCTGACTACCCGGTCTGGGCTCGCTGTCCAGCAGCATGGGCACAATGACGACCGCCAGCAGTGCCAGCGCAATCGCGCCGATTAAGCGGCGGCGCGCTTTGCGCCTCAAGTCAATTTCTTTGTCGGTTAATACTGTCGCCATATCACTCATTCGCTCAAGTGGTGGAAAGCCCTCGCGCCTGCATTACCTGTGCCACGGTATGGAACGATCCGAAGGCCGCGATTCTATCATTTTCACCCGCCCGCTTGCTTGCCTCATGCAGTGCCGCAGTAATGGAAGCACAGATCAAAATTTCACCGCGAACCTGCTCATGGCGCAAAATTTTTGCCAACTCCTCGCCCGTCGCACCGCGTGGCACGTCAATTCCGGCAAGCAGCCAAACATCAATTTCCGCATCCAATGCGCGCACCACCCCGCCCACATCCTTGTCCTTGAGCATGGCGAATACCGCAAAAGTCCTGGCAGGCGGCAGGTTTGCCAGGTTGCGCGCCAAAGATTTGGCGGCGTGCGGATTGTGTGCCACATCCAGAATCAATTGTGGCCGCCCCGGCACAAACTGGAAACGTCCCGCCAAGCGCACCTCGGTCAAGCCGCGCCGCACCGCCGCCATACTCACTGGCAGCAACCCTTTCAGCGCATCCAATACCGCCAATGTCGCGCTGGCGTTGTGCAACTGGAATGCGCCGCGCAAAGCGGGATGAGGCAAGGCATTGCGCGTTCCGAGTTTGCTGTAAAAATCCCACTGCCCGCCAATTTGTTCCCTCTTCCGTCCGGGGAAGGTCAGGGTGGAGGCTCCCATGTTAACGCCCGCCTCCCCACTTCCCCCGGCGGAAGAAGGGAGTGAAAATCCAAACTCACCACCGATACACCACAACTCCGCACCGACTTCCCGCGCATGGGCGCGTAGCGTTTGCGGCACATCGCCATCCGCGCAAATTGCCACCTTGCCCGCGCGGAATATGCCCGCTTTCTCGAAAGCGATGTCCTCGCGCGTCTCGCCCAGATAATCGGTGTGGTCAATATCCACGCTGGTCACCACCGAGCAATCGGCATCGAACACGTTCACCGCATCCAGCCTGCCGCCCAGCCCCACTTCGAGAATGGCTACATCGACCTGATGCTCAATGAAACACTGCATCGCCGCCAGCGTGCCGAACTCGAAATAGGTTAGCGGGATTTCAACACTGCCTCCCTCATCCCAACCTTCCCCCAAAGTGGGAAGGAGCGTCGCCCCCCTCTCCCTTCGGGAGAGAGCTGGGGTGAGGGACGTCCGGCCAGATGCTCCATTAGCTCGCGCCAATTCAATCGCCTCGAACGACGCACACAACTCGACATCGCTCGCCGGCTGCTTGTTAACACGTACCCGCTCGTTGTAATCCAGCAGATGCGGCGAAGTGTAGCAACCGACCCGGTATCCGGCGGCGCACAGGATAGCCTCCAGCATCGCGCATACCGAACCCTTGCCGTTTGTCCCGCCGACCATGACGACCGGAAAATCGGGACGCAGATTCAGCCGCCGCTTAACCTCGGACACCCGTTCCAACCCCAGTGCAATCGCGCTGGGATGCAAAGATTCAAGGTGGCTTAACCAGCCGGTCAACTTGCCGCGCATATCCCCGGTTGGCGCAAAAATGTTCACCGCTTCGACGCCTGCACAGTCGCGGCAATGTAATGGCTGCTGCGGAATAGAAAACGCTTTTCAACCCAATACCACATGGCAATCGCACCGGTGAGTGTGGTCACAACCACGGTTAACAAGAAGTACCACGGGCTTTCCCGAAACCAACCCAGCCAGATAAAAGATTGGATAATCGGAAAATGCAGAATGTAGAGGCCGTAGGAAAAGTCTCCGTACTTGCCGAAATTTCCCGCATATAAAAACAGACCGAAAAACACCACCACCACGGCTAGTGCAAACGGCTCAAGCAACGGCAAGGGGTAAAAACTATTCGCCAGCAGCATCAAAACTGCCGCAACCATAAAGTCCCGGACGCGACGCTCAAATAGCGGCAAGAAATAATATAAAAAAGCTCCTGCCATAAAGTAGCAAAGCTGTCCGGGAAGCTGGCGGGCAAGCTCCGCATAGACGCCGGAATCGCTACGTTCCGCCATCCCGCTTAGCAGCGTCGCATAGCCCACCGATGCGATATAAAACAGCACCAACAGCGGCAACCGGAAAAAACGTCGGAATAGATATACAAACAGCGGCACAGTCAAATAGAACAGCACCTCAATCTTGAGCGTCCACAGCGCACCGTTGATGACGGAAATTTTATTGCCTTCAAAAACACCGGGTAGCGTCGGTTGCAAAAAATTCAAGAACAGCAGATTCGAAAACACATACTTCAACCACGCAAACGAGAAATAGTTGGCGGCATCCACGCTGCTCATTGCAACCAAGCCGATGGCGCAACCGAACACTACCGTAAAGTACGCGGGATAAATGCGCCTGACGCGCTTTTTCATATAGGACGCGAGCGAAGATGAACGCTCAAAGCTCATGAAAATGAGAAAGCCGCTCACCACAAAGAAGCTCTTGACCGCGACGGCCGAGGATAAGAAATCGACCACCCACGCCAGTTGTTGATAACCGGAAAGCTGGTAGGAATGAACCAGAAGCACCGTCCCGGCGAACAGAAAACGGAGCAAATCGAAATTGTTTCTGGCTAATCGCGGACTGTGTGGCAACAAATCAACTCCGGTTGTACTTTCTGCGGGATTGCCATGAACGTGACGTTGTCCCACCAATCCGCCCGCCAAGTCGGGAACGACGAAACAAATGCGCTCACCCGCCTAAGCCGCCTCTATTTCTGTCACCGCCGCTTGTTTGGTCAACAAGGTAATCAGCGTTGCCAGCTGCTTTTTCATCTCACGCCGATCGATAATCATATCGACCGCACCGTGGTCAAGCAGGAACTCGGCACGCTGAAAGCCGTCTGGCAAGGTTTCGCGTACCGTCTGCTGAATCACCCGCGCACCGGCAAAACCGATTAGCGCGCCGGGCTCGGCGATGACCACGTCCCCCATGAAAGCGAAGCTGGCGGAAACCCCCCCCATGGTCGGATCGGTCAGCACCGAAATAAACGGTAATTTTTCCTGGCTGAGCTGGGTCAACGCCGCGCAGGTCTTGGCCATTTGCATCAACGACAACAGTCCCTCCTGCATCCGCGCGCCGCCGCTGGCGGCGAAGCAGACGAACGGACATTGCTGCTCTATCGCAACCTGCACCCCGCGTACAAAACGTTCACCGACCACCGAACCCATCGAGCCGCCCATAAAGCTGAATTCAAATGCCGCGACCACCACCGGAACGCCATGGATGTTGCCCTGCATCACAACCAGCGCGTCGTCTTCGCCGGTCGCTTTCTTTGACGCGCCCAAACGCTCGGAATATTTTTTCTGATCCTTGAATTTGAGCGTATCAACCGGCAACACCTCTGCGCCAATCTCGAAACGACCCGCGCCATCGAGCAACCCGTCAAGACGGGTGCGGGCCGTGATGCGATGGTGATAGTCGCACTTGGGGCAAACACTGAAATTCTCGTCCAAATCGGAGTGGTACAGCACCGCCTGACATTCGGGGCACTTATGCCATAAACCTTCCGGCACATTTTTTTTGGTGTCTTCACCCTCTTTATGTTTGATTTTTGGCGGTAATAATTTTTGGAACCAGCCCATGATATTCCTCCTTTAGCGATCAATTGCCTGACGCAATTCACCCGCCAGTTTGCCAATATTGGCGAGCAAATCTTGCTCGCTTGAATCCTCTATCTCCTGCACGATACGGCTACCCACCACCACACCGTCACACAGTTTTGCCACCGCCCGCGCAGTCTCCGCATCACGGATACCGAAGCCGACCCCGATGGGTAGTTTGATGTGTTTGCGTAACTGCGGCAACTTCTGCTCAATCGCCGACAGGTCAAGATTGCCCGCGCCCGTCACTCCCTTGAGCGAGACATAATAGACATAGCCGCGCGCCAGTTTGGCGAGACGCGCCACGCGCGCATCGGTGCTGGTCGGTGCCAGCAGGAAAATCGGATCAATGCCGTGTTGCATCAAATGCGCAAACTCCACGCTGCCCTCTTCAGGCGGGAAATCCACGGTCAGCACGCCGTCCACCCCGACCTCGGCGCAACGCCGGGAAAATGCCTCCCACCCCATCGCCTCGATGGGATTGCCATAGCCCATCAGCACCACCGGCGTGGTCGCATCGCGGCGGCGGAACTCGGCCACCATATCCAGCACGTGATGTAAACCGACGTGATGCTTGAGTGCGCGTTCGGAGGCGCGCTGTATGGTCGGACCGTCCGCCATCGGATCAGAGAACGGCACACCCAGCTCCAGCACATCCGCACCTGCTTCCACCAGGGTGTGCAGCAGCGGCACAGTGAGTTGCGGGGACGGGTCGCCCGCCGTGATAAATGGAATCAGTGCCTTGCGCCCCTGCTGCGCCAGCTTTTCAAAAGCTGTCTGGATGCGGCTCATAATGTAATTCCTTGCAGGCGTGCGACAGTATTAATGTCCTTGTCGCCCCGGCCGGAGAGGTTTACCAGCAAGACTTTCTCCCTGTCCATACCAGGCGCTATCTTCGCCGCATGCGCCAGCGCGTGACTCGATTCCAGTGCTGGAATGATGCCTTCAAAGCGGCATAAATTGTTGAATGCCGCCAGTGCCTCGTCATCGTTGATAGCGACATATTCGGCGCGACCGCTGTCTTTCAGCCAGCAGTGTTCCGGCCCGACACCGGGATAATCCAATCCGGCGGAAATGGAGTGCGTCTCGATAATTTGCCCGTCCGCATCCTGCATCAGATAGGTTTTATTGCCGTGCAGCACACCCACCGGACTGTTCACCGTCAGTGGTGCGGCGTGTTTGCCGGTCTCAATACCGTAACCGCCCGCCTCCACGCCGATGAGCTTGACAGCGGGCACGTCGATGTAGTGGTAGAACGCGCCCATCGCATTGGAGCCGCCGCCGACGCAGGCAATCACCGCGTCCGGCAGCCGCCCCGCCAGTTCCGGCATCTGCACTATCGATTCGCGGCTGACCACGGCGTTGAAATCGCGCACCATCGCCGGATAGGGGTGCGGTCCCGCCACCGTGCCGATGATATAAAAAGTGTTTTCGATGTTGGTCACCCAGTCGCGCATCGCCTCATTCAGCGCGTCCTTGAGCGTCTTTGAACCGCTATGTACCGGCACCACGGTCGCCCCCAACAACTTCATGCGGAATACGTTGGGCGACTGCCGCTGCACATCTTCCGCGCCCATGTACACCACACATTCCATACCCAGACGTGCCGCCACGGTCGCGGTCGCCACGCCATGCTGCCCCGCGCCGGTTTCGGCGATGACTCGATTTTTGCCCATGCGTTTCGCCAGCAAGGCTTGACCGATGGTGTTATTTACCTTGTGCGCACCGGTGTGGTTGAGGTCTTCGCGCTTGAGGTAGATCTGCGCGCCGCCCAGATGCTCGGACCAGCGTTGGGCGTGATAAACCGGACTTGGCCGCCCCACATAATGTTTCAGGTCGGACTCAAATTCAGCGATGAAATCGGGGTCGTTGCGGTATTTCTCATACGCCAGACGCAATTCTTCCAGTGCGCCCATCAAGGTTTCGGCAACATAGATGCCGCCGTAAGGGCCAAAATGGCCGTGTTCGTCAGGGTAGTTGTAAGTCAATCTGTTTAACCTCGTTGATGAATGCCGCGATTTTCGCTGCATCCTTTATGCCCTTCAGGGTATTTATGCCCTTTAGGGTATTTATGCCTGTTTCCGCCTCTACACCGCTGGATACGTCCACCGCGTAAGGTCGCGTTTGTTTGATTGCCGCCGCCACATTTTCCAGATGCAATCCACCGGACAAAATCACCGGCAAGGGCAAGCTATCCGGGATGAGCGTCCAGTCAAACGACACCCCCGTGCCGCCCTGCGTACCCTCGACAAAAGCATCGAGCAACAAGCCCTGCGCACTGGCGTAACGGGAAGCGCATTGTAGCAAATCCATCCCCGCCATGACCCGGATCGCCTTGAGATACGGGCGGGCGAACTGCGCACAAAATTGCGGCGGCTCTTCACCATGAAATTGCAACACGTCCAGCGGCACTTGCGCCAATACCTCGCGCACATATTCCGCCGCAGGATTCACGAACAAGCCAACCAGCGTCACAAAAGGGGGGGTCGCTCGCGCCAACTGTACGGCCTGATGCAACGTGACATGGCGCGGGCTTTTTTCATAGAACACCAAACCCAAGGCATCCGCACCACAGTTTGCCACGGCCAGCACATCTTGCTCACGGGTAATACCGCAGATTTTGATTCGCGTCATATCAAAGATTTCGTTGCCAAACAGGGCGGCATTGTACCCTGTGGCAGCCCCCATTTCGGGTCATAGCTGATCTGTTTCAGGTAGAGTCCGTCCGGCATAAACGTTGGCGCGGCAAACTTGCGGTCCCGCCCTTGCAATACCTCGCGCAACCATGCCGGCGGATGCTTTCCCTTGCCGACATACACCAGGCAGCCGACGATGTTACGTACCATGTGATGCAGAAAAGCATTTGCGGCCAACTCAAAAATGATGATGTCGTCATGCCGATGAATATCAAGCCGCGCCAGATTTTTAACCGGCGTTTTGGCCTGACATTCCGCAGCGCGGAAAGCACTAAAATCATGCTCGCCCAATAACTGCCCTGCCGCGACACGCATTGCATCAATGTCCAGTGGCGCATAAAACCAGCCTGCCTTGCCGTGCTGCAGCGCACTGCGTACCGGGCGGTTGACGAGCACATACCGGTAGCTGCGCGCCTGCGCCGAAAAGCGCGCATGGAACTCATCCGGCACCGGATGCGCCCACAGCACAGCGATGTCTTTGGGCAACAACGCATTGACACCACGCACCCAAGCACTCAGCGGTCGCTTGGCCATGCTGTCAAAATGTACCACTTGCTCCAGCGCATGCACGCCGGCATCAGTGCGTCCCGCAGCGGTAGTCGCAACATGCTCACCCGTAATTTCGCTCAACGCGGCTTGTAGCGCGGCTTGCACACTGGGCATATCCGGCTGAATCTGCCAGCCGCTGTAATGACTCCCGTCATATTCCACACCGAGCGCAAATCTCATAACCATGCCAATCCGCATATCACCATGGACAGCCCCAGCAACAGCACATCCCTCCAGCCAAACGCATAAATTGGCAGATCGATTCCGTCCACATCCGGACTATCGGGGTAAAACAAACGCTGCGGGATAGTTTGCCAGGTTTGCGGGTGAGACAGTTCCATCTCGGCGTAGTGCAGGGTTAACGCCAGGCGCACGGCAAGACGTTCGCGCGATCCTCCCAGCCACTTCAATGGCGCAAACAGGCTATATAGCCCGGCAATCAATTGCACCTTACGCAACCGTTCCAACAATATCGCCAATCCAGCCAGCACGACTACCAATCGGGTGAGCTGCAACAACCCATCCAACAATCCTTCACGAGTCGGACTGAACACACCCAGCGTTTCAGACAAGGGTTCCCCGGGAGTAACCCAAGCGTAAATCAACAGTAATGACAGCAATATCCAGCGGGTACGGCGCACCAGTTGCCCGAATCTCGCCGCAGAAATCACCCCAGCGCATAGCAGCAGCAATGTGGCAACACCCAGCAACGCATTTGCACTCAGCATCTGCGTCACCATCACCAACAGTATCCAAATGACAATTTGTGTAGCGGGGTGAACCGTCAAATCCAACTCCAAAAGAAAACGGCAGCCCGAATAGAGCTGCCGCCAGAACATTGCTGCATGATTAACCGAGTTGGCTCAACATAGCCTGGGCTTTTTCCTGCTGTTCGGCATCACCCTCAAGCAACACCTCTTCGAGAATTTCACGCACACCGGCAATATCGCCCATATGTTGATAAGCCTTGGCCAAATCCAGCTTGGTATCCACCTCTTCCCGGCGCGCCGCTTCCTCTTCGGGAGTCAATTTATCAGGCGCATCGGGGGACGGTTGCTCCTGCTCCAGATTGAGATTGATACCACTCAAATCAAACCCGGCGGCTTGCGGCACGGATGTTTCCGACTCGCCGCCGACTGATGAGTCCACAGAAAATTCCATCCCCGCATCCTCGCCCGCCACCGGTTCATCAACCGTAGCGGCAGACCCGGGCTGTGCCGCTACGCCCGGTGCCGATGTGACATCAAAGATTAACTCGTTCAAGTCCGGCAATTCATCGGACTGCTGCTCGGGCTCTACGGCAAACATTGAAGGGTTGGTTGCCGTCACATCAAAGTCCATTACCCCGCTGTCCTGCGCGACCTCCATATCATCCGCCGTCAACACCACGGTTTCCGATGAAAGCAATGCGGAAGGGGCATCCAAATCAAAATCCAACGCGGCAGCCTCTTTTTCCTCTGTGACTTTATCCGCAGACAAATCCAGAGGGGCATCCAATGCGGTTGTTTGCATGGTGGCACTGTCGGCATCTTCCAGCGTTCCCGTGCCGCCATACAAGGGGTTGCTCGCTTCCAGTTTGCGCCCCATCGTCAATGCCTGCTGCCAGGCGGTATCGTCACCCGAGTCTTTCAATTGCCGGGCGATGCCCGCGAAGGACTGGGTATCGTTGCGCTTGGCGTATATATCCAACAGCTTCAGATGTATCTGATGATTTTGCGGCTGGCTTTGCAGGGCTTGGGTGAGAATGTCTTCTGCTTGCGCATCCCGGCCAAAGTTCATGAACAAATCGGCTTCGGCAATAGGGTCAACATCATCCGACTGCTGTGTGGCGGCAACTTCAACCGGCTCGTCTCGCACCACAGTTTCGGCAAATCTTTCTGCTTCAGCAGGAACAGGCACGGATCCCGTTGTTGATCCAAATGTTGCAGGAGAGGCGGATTCAGCTTCTGCAGCCGCAGCCCTTCTGCGCCGACTCAACATCAATCCCAAACCGCCCAAACCGAGCAACAATGCCGCACCCCCCGCGAGGAAAAGCGGGCTACCGAACATGCCCTCTTCCTGCTCGACCACAACAGGTTTGGGTTGCACGGCAGGTTTCACGGTCTCCTTTTTAGCTGGCGTTGGCGTGGCGGCAGGAGTCGGTTCCGCGCTTTGCGTTTGTTGTGCCAGTGCCGCCGCCTCAGTCTTCAATTTGAGCAACTGTTCCATATTCTGAAGATTTTTCTCCAGCAAAGCGGCGCGGCTCTGCCCTTCTTGCATTGCTTTATTCTTGGCAATCAACTCTTCCTGGGCTGCATTCTTTTTATCCTCGGCCATAGCCGCAGTTGATGCCGCCGCAGATGCGCCGGCAACTTGGTCGCCGGCCGCCGCACCCTTGGAAAGCTTTAATACCTCTTTTGCAGACTGCTTAACGACTGCGGCTTTATCTTCAACCGAGCTGGCAATCTTTCCAGAGGCGACCTGCTGTGCAGCCGGCTGCTCACTGCCACTGCTTGCAGCACTGGCCAATTTTTGGCGATAGTTGTTCCAATCGGATGCCTGCGCACGAATTTCCCGCTCCGCATCCGCTTGCGAGACCTGCATCAAGTCATCCTGACCGGGCAATTGCAATTGTTTGCCCGCGCGAATGCGGTTCATGTTGCCGCCATCAAACTGGTCGGCATTGGCGCGGTAAAGTGCTACCAGCATGCGTTCCAAACTGACTCCATCAGGCTGATTTGCTGTGGCAACACTGCTTAATGTGTCGCCACGCTTAACGGTAATTTTCCCGCTAACTGCTTGCACTGCGACAGATGAGGCTGCACCGGGCACTGGCGGCTTGGTCACAGGTCGCGTTATTTGACGATTCGGGGCTTCCTGAACAGGCTGCGACCACTCCGGCTCGGGCGATGATGTAAAGCGCACCACAGGCGCAACGGTTTGCACCACCACAGGCGCGGGTTCATTCACCGTATAGTTTGGGGGATCCAACAAAAAGGTATATTCACGCACCAGCTTCCCGGATGTCGAGCTCAGCTCCAGCAGCAAGCTGACGAACGGGTCGTTAATCGGCTGCTCGGTAGCAATCCGGATATACGGCTCACCATCGTCGCGACTTTCAATCTTGAAAGTGAATTTATTGCCGTAGGGATATGCCAATCCGGCATCTTTATAAGCATCCGGCGAAGCTAAACGCGCAACCAGGCTCGCCTTCTCCAGCTTATTTACCGACAACAGACCAACTTCCGCCCTGAGCGTCTGACCGAGAGCGGAAGTCACCTCAATGCCACCCAATCCCAGCGCAACAGCACCGGGCGCGGATGTCAAAAATAAAGTGGCAACAACCAACCCGATTAGTGACTTTTGCATACCACCACCTCTAACCTTATTTACTAAACAGGAAAATAACATCATAGAGTTATCAGCACAAGCTAATAATATTGATTCAATGTGTGCTCTAACTCAAATAGTCCGAAACCAAAATTTCAGCAATCTGCACACTGTTCAGTGCCGCACCTTTGCGCACGTTATCGCTGACCACCCATAAATTCAAACCCAGCGGATGTGAAATATCCTCGCGGATACGCCCAACATAGGTTGCATCATTACCGGCAGCCTCAATTGCAGTAGGGTAACCACCCGGTTCGCGCGCATCCACCACCTCTACACCGTCGGCCCTCTCCAGTAAAGCGCGCGCCTCAGCGGCGGTAATTTTCTTTTTAGTTTCGATGTGTACGGCCTCGGAATGCCCGTAGAACACTGGCACACGCACTGCGGTCGGATTAACCATAATCGAATCATCCTCCATGATTTTTCGCGTTTCCCACACCATCTTCATTTCTTCCTTGGTGTAACCGTTTTCCATGAATACGTCGATGTGCGGCAACACGTTGAAGGCGATGCGTTTCGGGTATACCTCAACCGCCACATCCTGGTGATTAAATAGCGCGCGCGTCTGATCCGCCAACTCGTCAATCGCCTCCTTGCCGGTACCGGAAACCGCCTGATAAGTTGCCACATTGATGCGCGTGATACCTACTGCATCCTTGATGGGCTTCAACGCCACCAGCATCTGAATGGTCGAGCAATTCGGATTGGCAATGATGCCGCGATTCTTATATTGGGCGATGGCATGGGGATTCACCTCCGGCACCACCAGCGGAATATCGTCGTCATAACGAAAATGTGCGGTGTTATCTATCACCACACAACCCGCCGCCGCCGCCATCGGTGCATATTTCTCGGAGACACTACCGCCCGCCGAAAACAGACCGATTTGCGCTTTGGAAAAATCGAAATCGTCCACATTGATAACGGTCATTTCTTTACCGTTAAATTGCACCGTCGAACCCGCCGAGCGGCTGGATGCCAGCGGGTACAGATTGCGCACCGGAAATTTGCGCTGCTCCAAAATCGCCAGCATCGCTTCGCCCACCGCACCCGTCGCACCCAGGATGCAGACATCATATTGTTTGCTCATTTTCACTCCCCAAAACTCAAATTGTTACAGTGCCGCAACCACCGCATCACCCATCGCCGCGCAGCCAACCTGGCGCATACCCGGCTCATGGATGTCGCCGGTACGCAGTCCCTGCTGCAACACTTTGCGCACTGCCCTCTCGATACGTTGCGCCACATCACCACGCGCGAAGGTGTATTGCATCATCATCGCGACCGATAAAATCGTCGCCAATGGATTGGCGAGGTCTTTACCGGCGATGTCCGGCGCGGAACCGTGGCACGGCTCATACAAGCCCTTGTTATTCCCGTCCAAAGATGCCGAAGGCAACATACCGATCGAACCTGTCAGCATCGATGCCTCATCCGACAAAATGTCGCCAAAAATATTGCCCGTCAAGATTACATCAAACTGCTTGGGCGCACGCACCAACTGCATCGCGGCATTGTCGACATACATGTGAGACAACGACACCTCGGGATATTCTTTGGCCACCTCGGTCACAATTTCACGCCAGAACATACTGGTATCCAAAACGTTGGCCTTGTCCACCGAACACAATTGCTTATTACGCTTCATCGCAATCCGGAAACCGGCATGGGCAACACGGCGCACTTCCGATTCGCTGTAATGCATAGTGTCAAAACCCTGGCGCTCACCATTGTCCAGTGTGCGAATACCGCGCGGCTGCCCGAAGTAAATGTCGCCGGTGAGTTCGCGCAGAATCATAATATCCAAGCCGGAAACCAGTGCGGGTTTCAAACTTGAGGCCGCCACCAGCTCGGGATAAACCATTGCCGGACGCAGGTTGGCGAACAAACCCAAACCCTTGCGGATACGCAACAAGCCCTGCTCGGGCCGCTGCGGACGCGGCAAATTATCATATTGGTAACCGCCCACTGCGCCCAATAGCACCGCATCGGATGCTTGTGCCAACCGCAACGTTACATCCGGCAGAGGGTCGCCAGCCGCATCAAAGCCCGCACCGCCGATATGCCCATACTCAAACTCTGCCTGCAAACCGTCATTGCGCAGAGCTGCCAACACCTTAACAGCCTGTGCGACGATTTCCGGCCCGATACCGTCACCCGGCAATACTGCAATCTTCATCTATATATCCCCAGTCACGTTAGGCGTACAACCAAGGTTGCATCGCACGATGTTTCGCCTCAAACGACTTGATTTCATCGATATGCTGCAAAGTTAAGCCAATATCATCCAGGCCGTTCAACAAACAATGCTTGCGGTGCGCGTCCACCTCGAATGAATAACGAACACCATCCGGTGTCGCAACAAGCTGCTGCTGTAAATCAATGGTCAGCTTATATGCAACATTGGCCTCCACCTCTTTGAACAGCGCATCCACTTTACTTGCATCCAACTTGATGGGTAACAGGCCGTTTTTGAAACAGTTGTTGAAAAAAATATCGGCGAAACTCGGTGCGATAATGACGCGCAAACCGAAATCTTCAAGTGCCCAGGGCGCATGTTCACGCGAACTGCCGCAGCCGAAGTTTTCGCGCGCCAAGAGAATTTGTGCGCCCTGATAACGCGGTTGGTTCAACACGAAATCCGGATTTAGCGGCCGCCGGCTGTTATCCATACCGGGTTCGCCATGATCGAGATAACGCCACTCGTCAAAAGCATTCGGGCCGAAGCCGGAACGTTTGATCGATTTCAGAAATTGCTTGGGGATAATCGCATCGGTATCGACGTTGGCTCTATCCAGAGGCGCGACCAAACCTTTTAACGCAACAAATTTACGCATTACTTGGTCGCCGCCTTTTCGATTTTCTCGCCGCCTTTTTTCAGGTCCTTGCCCATCCCCTCAATGGTATTACATCCCGCCAGAAACAAAGCCATCAACATCAAAGAAATCAGTTTCATCACCCTCTCCTTACAATTGACTCACATCCACAAAGTGTCCCGCAATTGCGGCGGCGGCGGCCATCCCGGGGCTAAGCAAGTGGGTACGCCCACCCTGTCCCTGCCGCCCTTCAAAATTGCGATTGGAAGTCGAGGCACAACGTTCCCCCGCCGCCAACTTGTCATCATTCATCGCCAGGCACATCGAGCAGCCCGGATCGCGCCACTCAAACCCCGCATCGATGAAAATTTTATCCAACCCTTCCTGCTCGGCCTGCTGCTTAACCAGCCCGGAACCCGGCACAACCATTGCCAACTTAACATTTGCCGCGACGCGCTTACCTTTTGCCACGGCAGCGGCGGCTCGCATATCTTCAATGCGCGCGTTGGTGCAAGAACCGATAAATACCTTGTCAATTTGAATATCGGTCATAGGCGTATTTGCCTTTAATCCCATGTACTGCAAAGCACGTTCCGCATCGCCGCGCTTCACCGCATCGCCGATTTCCGAGGGATCCGGTACTCGACCATCTATCGCCACCACCATTTCCGGTGAGGTTCCCCAAGTTACCTGCGGCTTGATTTGTGCGGCATCCAATTCCACTGTCGCGTCAAATGTTGCACCCGCATCGCTGTGCAACGTCTCCCAGTAGGCGACCGCCACATCCCACTGTTCGCCTTTCGGCGCAAATGGACGCCCCTTAATGTAGCTGAAAGTCACTTCATCCGCCGCCACCATACCCGCCCGGGCACCCGCTTCAATCGCCATATTGCACAAGGTCATACGACCTTCCATACTGAGCGCGCGAATCGCATTGCCGGCAAACTCAATGGCATAACCGGTTCCGCCTGCCGTGCCAATTTTTCCGATAATAGCCAGCGCAATATCTTTGGCTGTTACCCCCTTGCCCAATTGCCCCTCCACGTTGACCTGCATAGTCTTGGATTTTTTCGCGACCAGGCATTGCGTCGCCATCACATGCTCAACCTCAGACGTGCCAATGCCGTGAGCCAATGCGGCAAACGCACCATGGGTACTGGTATGGGAATCGCCGCACACCACCGTCATGCCGGGCAAAGTCGCACCCTGCTCGGGACCGATGACATGCACGATGCCCTGACGAATATCGCCCATCTTGAACTCTGTCACCCCGTACGCCGCACAATTCGCATCCAGCGTCTCCACCTGCAAACGTGAAATCGGATCGGAAATTCCCGCCGCACGGTTCGTGGTCGGCACATTATGATCCGGCACTGCCAACATCGACGCGCTTCGCCACGGTTGCCGTTGCGCCAGCTTCAACCCTTCAAATGCCTGCGGGCTGGTCACCTCGTGCACCAATTGCCGGTCAATATAAATCAACGCCGTACCGTCGGCATCCTGCCGCACCAAATGCGCATCCCAAAGCTTGTCGTAAAGTGTTTTCGCGCCCATAACCGCCTTCCAAATAGAGCGCGCGATTATGCCACAAGCAAGCACCGGACACGCAGCTAGCTTACCTGGAGCGCGCCACCGAAGCCATATAAGCGCAAATTTCCCTTGAACCCCAAGGCAATGCAAGGGTATAAAGACGGACATCTGCCGACTCAACTATCCAATGACAGAGACAATTCCGCCCATCCGTCGCAGCAATTTCGATGTGACCAACACCGTGGACGTGACCGATCCCAATGCGGTGAGTCACGCGGTGGAGAGCATTTTTCTGAATATTTTTCCGCATGGCAACCCGCACATTCTCCGTCAGGCGATACACGACATTGCCCAAATGTATCGTGGCGAGCACCCGCTGTATGTGGCATGCGATACCAGCTACCACGATTTGCAGCATATTTTGGATGTCACGCTGGCCTCGGCCCGGCTCATGGACGGCTACGAGCGGTCCCATAAAAAAGATGACCGGCTCGGAGAAGAGTTGTTTGTTTTCGGCATCTTAATGGCACTATTTCACGACAGCGGCTACCTGCGCAAACGGGGGAGCGAAGAACATCGTCGGGGTGCCGAATTTACATTGGTACACGTATCGCGCAGCTCCGACTTGCTGAAAGAATATTTGCACAGTATCGGCATGGATCAACTGGCGGAAAAAGCCGCCCATATCGTGCATTACACCGGCTACGAAGTGCCGGTAGAGCGCATTATTGTTCCCGCTCCCGCATTTCGCGCGGTCGGCAGCCTGGTTGCAACAGCAGACATGCTGGCGCAGATGTCGGATCGCTGCTATCTGGAAAAATGCCACGACAGGCTGTACCAGGAATTCCTGCTGGGCGGTATCACCAAAAAAACCAACGCACAGGGCAAGGAGGAGGTTATTTTCGCCTCTCCGCGAGACTTGGTAATGAAAACGCCGACCTTCTATCGCGGTGCAAAAAAACGCATGGATGAATCACTGATGAGCGTGCACCGCTACGCCGAATCACAGTTCAACGGGCAGAACCTGTACCTCGAAGCAGTTGAGAGAAATATCAAGTTTGCCGAGTATGTCGCAAAAAATGATGGCGACATCGGCCTGTTGCAACGTACACCGCCACAAACACCGGGATCAACGATAGATACGCAAGAGTCTGCCGACAGGAAGCAGCGGGTTGAGGATCGCCGTGGTGAAGTCAAAGATCGCCGACAATTTCCGCCGACGCCCTATCCCGCTAATCAGGATCGCAGGCACAACGAATTTGATCGACGCCATCATCAAGCATCTGACGGTCCGACCATCGTCACCCCGCCGCCTGCCGAAAATCAAAAGCACTAGAAAGTTGTAGCGTTTGCCGTTCGCCGCTCCCGAAATCGGGCTGATTAGGTGTTTTGCACCACAATTTTTGGGAATACCGCACTGTGGTCCTGCGCCATTTCCGCCACCTTGACCGCAACACGGCGGGCAATTTGTTTATATAACTTGGCAATATCGCCATTCGGCTCGGCAACCACCGTCGGACTGCCCGAGTCGGCCTGCTCGCGAATGCGCCTATCCAGAGGCAACCCGCCCAAAAATTCGGCATGGTAATCGGCGCACATTTTTTCCGCGCCACCCGCACCAAAAATATGCTCTTCATGCCCGCATTGAGAACAAATGTGGGTACTCATATTTTCAACAATACCAAGTATCTTGATGCCAACTTTCTCGAACATTTTGAGTCCCTTGCGCGCGTCCAGCAAGGCGATGTCTTGTGGCGTGGTGACAATCACCGCACCGGTTACCGGTACTTTTTGCGACAAGGTGAGCTGAATATCACCCGTCCCGGGCGGCAAATCCACAATCAGATAATCAAGATTATCCCAGCGGGTTTGACGCAACAGTTGATCCAGTGCCTGGGTGACCATCGGGCCGCGCCAAATCATCGGCGCATCCTCTCCCGCTATCATGTAGCCGATGGACATCGACTGCACACCGTGGCTAACCATAGGTTCAATGGATTTCCCATCGCGCGACTTCGGTTGACCGCTCGCCCCCAGCATGGTGGGTTGCGACGGTCCGTAAATGTCGGCATCCAGCACACCGACTGTTGCGCCCTCGGCTGCCAATGCCAGTGCAAGGTTGACCGCTGTGGTTGATTTTCCCACACCGCCCTTGCCGCTCGCCACGGCAATGATGTTTTTCACGCCATCCACCAATTGAACCCCGCGCTGTACCGCGTGCGGAACCACTTTGCTCGATACCTCGACATTGACCTTGCCTATCCCCGCCAAATTCCCGGTCAGATACGATTCAATCAGCTGGCGTATTTCCGCCCACACACTCTTTGCCGGGTAGCCCAGCAGCACTTCCAGCGATACATCGTTGCCGCTGATGCTAATATTTTTGATTGCCTTTCCCGTGACGAAGTCTTTTTTAGTGTTCGGGTCTATCAAGCCTTTCAACGCATTCTGCACATCCAATTCACTCAAACGCATAACATCTCCAAATCTTAATTAAATCAATCGCTTATTATCTAACGCCCGTGGCAAACCATGACAACTTTTCGTGGAGCGCAACCACGCCACCGATAATAATTAACGTGGGAGGGTGTATTTCCGCCTGCGCGGCCAGTGTCGGCAGCGTCGCCAGCGTCGCCGTCACCACGCGTTGTTGCTGCGTGGTTCCCTGTTGCACAATCGCTGCCGGTGTCGCATCCGGCAAGCCATGCGCAATCAGCTCCGCGCACAATGTCGGCAGACCATTCAGCCCCATATAAACCACAATAGTTTGTCTGGGGCGCGCCAATGCCTGCCAATCCAACGCTAGACAACCCTCCCGCAAATGTCCGGTTACAAACACGCAGGATTGCGCATAATCACGGTGCGTCAAGGGTATGCCCGCATACGCGGCCACACCCGATGCGGCGGTAATTCCCGGCACAATTTGAAAACTCACCCCGTGCTCGGACAACGTTGCAATTTCCTCTCCTCCGCGTCCGAAAATAAAAGGGTCTCCGCCCTTGAGACGCAGCACCCGCTTGCCTTGCCCGGCAAGGGTCACCAACAACCGGTTAATCTCCTCTTGCCGCATGGCGTGATCGGCACATTTTTTCCCCACATAGATTCGCGTTGCGTCCCGGCGCGTCATCTCCAGAATAGCCGGTGAGACAAGATTGTCATATAACACCACATCCGCCTTTTGCATTAAATGCAGCGCGCGAAAAGTCAGCAAATCCGGGTCGCCCGGTCCGGCACCCACCAGATACACCTCCCCGGCTTGTTCGCGATGTTCATCCGCCAGTAATTCATGCAAGCGCGCTTCTGCGGCAAGTTCATCCCCCGCCAAGACTTTCTCGGCCACTTCGCCCTGTAATACTTTTTCCCAGAAAACCCGCCGCCTGACCGGATCAATAATGCGCTGCTGCAAGGTTGCGCGGAAACGCGCCGCAAACCGCGCTAAATTCCCATAGCGGTGCGGAATTACTGTCTCCAGTGTGGCGCGCAACATTCTGGCCAGAAGCGGGGATGCCCCGCCACTGGAAATCGCCACCATCAACGGCGAGCGGTCCAGTATCGACGGCATGATGAAACTGCATAATTCCGGTCTATCCACCACATTGACCGGAATGTTCAAATCGCGCGCTTGCCGCGCCGCCTGTTCGCCGCTGGCGATATCCGCTGTTGCCACAATCAGCAATGCCGCGCCATCCAGATGGCACGCCTGAAGCTCTCCCACCACGCACTCGCAACCGGATTGGTTAAAGGTCGCGTCCATCGCTGGCATCACCACCGTAACTTGCGCACCGGCATCGAGCAACAGTTTTGCCTTGCGTAACGCTACCTCACCCGCGCCGAAAACCAGACATCGCCTGCCTTTGACATTGAGAAAAATCGGTAGGAAGTCCATGTTATGCGAGGTAACGCCGGTCACTTGCGCATACAACCCAAATCAAACACGCCACACACAACTCAGGCGCGGATTTTGTTGCGCAGGGCAATGAATAACGCCCACACACCCAGTGCCAGGTAGCACAGCAATGACCATTCAGGAATACCCAAGGTTAGAAACGTCCAGCCCTTTTCAGCGCATTCCCCGGAGCCGTGCATCAACTCTTTCAGCACGTTTGCCATCGGCATGGTTTCCAGCATGTAATCCAGCCCGGGTCCGCAGGCCGGGACTTGGTCTTTGGGGAGATTCTGTATCCAGATGTGGCGCGCGGCAACCGCAATACCCGACAGCGACAACAATCCTATCAGTGCCGCATAAAGCCATTCACCAATACGCTTGGGCCCATGCAGTACGGCAAGTACGAATACCGCCAAAATGACAATAAAAATCACCCGTTGCACCATACACAGCGGGCATGGATCCTGATGTTCCACATACTGCAAGTACAGCGCAAAACCCATCAGGCCGCCCGTATACAAGGCTCCCGCAAGATACAACCAGCGGTTGGAAATACTACGCCACAGTTTGCACATTTATGCTGCCTCCTCTATCCACGCCGCCTGAATGGCTTCCAGAATTTTTTCGCCACAATGTTTGGGATCGTCGTCAAAACCATCCAACGCCAGCACGAAATCACGCAAATCCACGAAATTAACGTAGCGCGGATCAACGTCCGGGTGCGCCTCGAACAGATCAATCGCAATATCGTTGGTATCGACCCACTTCATCCTCACCCCTCCTTGACCATATTGATGGTGTACTTGGGAATCTCCACGACCAAATCCTCGCAGCCCACCTTTGCCTGACAAGATAGCCGTGAATTCGGCTCCAGTCCCCACGCTTTGTCGAGCAAATCTTCTTCTATTTCCCCGGCCTCATCCAGACTGCCAAACCCCTGACGCAAAATAACGTGACAGGTGGTGCAGGCGCAGGATTTTTCGCACGCGTGTTCGATTTCGATACCGTTTTGCAACAATGCATCACAAATTGAAATGCCCGGCTCGACATTAAGCAACATTCCGTCCGGACAAAGCTCCTCGTGCGGCAAAACAATAATTTGCGTCATTCGTTCACCCCAAAATCCGTGATGCGCTTACCCGCCATGGCAAGCGCGACACTCTTATCCATGCGCGCTTGCGCAAACCCGACCGTGGCATCATTGAGCGCGGCAACAGCACGCTTAATCCGTTGATGATCATTCTGTTGCAGTGTATCGCGCAACGCGTCGATCTGGGCTTCAATGGCTGTGCGCATCGCCCGATCAATCAGTTCGCCGTCCTGCCGCAAGGCATGAGACACCGCTTCGAGCAACTGTTCGGCTTCGGTCTGCTGTTCCCGCAGCGCGCGCGCCAGCATGTCGTCCCGCGCGTAGTGCGCCGACTCCCGCAACATGCGCGTAATTTCGGCATCCGCCAAACCGTAAGACGGCTTGACCGTGATAGCCGCCTCCGCACCGCTGCTCATTTCACGCGCGGCCACGCCCAGCAAACCATCCGCATCCACCTGAAACGTGACGCGAACACGCGCCGCACCCGCCACCATAGGCGGAATGCCGCGCAACTCAAATTGAGCCAACGAGCGGCAATCGCGGACCAACTCGCGCTCACCCTGCACCACATGAATACTCATCGCCGTCTGACCGTCCCTAAAGGTGGTGAACTCCTGTGCCCGCGCGGTGGGCACGGTGCTGTTGCGCGGAATAATTTTTTCCACCAAACCGCCCATGGTTTCAATACCCAGGCTCAACGGTGTCACATCCAACAACAACCAATCGTCGCCACTGCGATTACCCGCCAGCAAATTCGCCTGAATCGCCGCGCCCAGTGCCACAACTTTGTCCGGGTCGAGATTGGTCAGCGGTGTCTGGGCGAAGAAATTACCCACCGCCTGCTGTACCTGCGGCATGCGCGTCGCACCACCGACCATCACGACGCCCTTAATCTCTTCCACGGTCAATTTTGCATCGCGTAGCGCACGACGCACGGGCTGTAAAGTGCGTTGTACCAGGTTTTGCGTGATGCGCTGAAAGGTATCGCGGGTCAGTAAATTATCGACAATCTCACCGCCGGACAAGACGGCGGTAATCTGCGTTTCGTCGTGTTCGGTAAGCTGCTCCTTGGCCGCGCGCGCGCGGGTTAACAACAGCCGGGTGTCGTGGGGACTCAGTGCCGAAAGATTATTCTGCTCCAACAACCAGCAGTGAATGCGCTGGTCGAAATCATCCCCGCCCAGTGCCGAGTCGCCATTGGCTGCCAGCACTTCAAACACGCCGCGCGACAAACGCAGAATAGAGATGTCGAATGTACCCCCACCGAGGTCATAAACCGCGTACACGCCTTCTGCGGCATTATCCAGCCCGTAAGCAATGGCGGCGGCAGTCGGCTCGTTCAGCAGACGCAGCACATTCAGCCCCGCAATTTTGGCGGCATCTTTGGTCGCCTGCCGTTGTGCATCGTCAAAATAGGCCGGCACGGTAATCACCGCCCCCACCAGGTCGCCGCCCAATGCGGACTCGGCGCGGTCACGCAACGCGCGGAGTATTTCCGCCGACACCTCAACGGGACTTTTCACACCGGCTACGGTACGCAATTGCACCATGCCAGCCCGCCCGGAGCCTGTCGCGGCGGCATCGACGAAACGATAGGGCAAACGACTGATTTCACCGACATCGCGCAAGCCCCGCCCCATAAACCGTTTCACCGAAACAATGGTGTTGACCGGATCATCGCTCTGCATCGCTTGAGCAGCCTCGCCCACCGTCACGCCACCGTTTGCGGCATAGCGCACCACCGACGGCAGAATCGCCCGCCCGTTTTCGTCGTTCAGCACCACGCTGATACCGTTACGTACCGTCGCCACCAGAGAATTGGTCGTGCCGAGATCAATACCGACAGCCAAGCGATGCTGGTGCGGTGCGGCACTCAGGCCGGGTTCGGAAATTTGCAACAGTGCCATGTCGTAATCGTTGCGTCGCGGGTTTCTAGTCAGTAGCCGGTTTAAGCAAAAACTAACGACCGGGCCGGCGACTACCCTTGGTTATCTATTGTGTCGTAAGCGGAATGCAGCGATTCCGCAAGTTTTTCCATAAAGCGCAATTTGCGCACCATGATCGCGGCATTGGGATAATTTTTATCCCGATCGATCGCCACTGCAAGTTGCGCTTCCAATTCCCGCGTCTCTTGACGCAAGCGCGTTGCCAGTTCATCCAACTCATGCGCCTGCCCAGCCTCCGCGATTGCCTCGCGCCACTCCATCTGCGCCATCAAAAAATCAGCCTGCATCGCGGTATTGGTTTCTTCTGCGGTATCAACTCCCTGCAAAGACAACAGGTAACGCGCACGAGCCAAGGGGTTGCGCAGGGTCTGATATGCCTCATTCACCTGCGTCGAACGCTGCATCGCAACGCGCTGCTCGGCCTCCGAAAGGTGGGCATACTTATCCGGGTGTATCTGTCCCTGCAAGGCACGGTAACATTGATCCAGTTGGGCAGCATCAATCTCAAAAGACGGCTGCTGGGCAAACAACTGGAAGTAGTTTTCCCACAAGTCGGGGGCGGATGGTTGCATTAGACCTTGAAGCTTTCGCCGCAGCCGCAGCTATCTTTAACATTGGGATTGTTGAACTTAAATCCCTCGTTCAGACCCTCTCGGGTGTAGTCCAATTCCATACCGTCAATGTACGGCAAACTTTGCGGATCAACCAACAGCTTGACGCCATTGCTATCGAACTGAAGTGCGCTACCGTCCAACTCATCGGCAAATTCCAACTTGTATGCCATGCCCGAACAGCCGCTGGTGCGCACACCGATGCGCAAGCCCACACCCTTGCCCCGTTTGGCAATAAAGTTCAGCACATGTTTGGCCGCACTTTCTGTCAGTGTAACGCCCATGCCATTGCGCCTCACACACTACCCTTGCAAGCTGCGGTCTCCAGCTTTTCACCGTGCTTGTTTTTGTAATCCGCCACCGCCGCCTTGATGGCATCCTCCGCCAGGATAGAGCAATGAATTTTTACCGGCGGCAATGCCAACTCCTCGGCAATTTGGGTATTCTTAATCCCCAGTGCCTGATCCACGGTTTTACCCTTGACCCACTCGGTCACCAAAGAGCTGGAGGCAATCGCCGAGCCGCAGCCATAAGTCTTGAATTTTGCGTCCTCGATGACTCCATCCTTGCCGACCTTGATCTGTAATTTCATCACGTCGCCACAAGCCGGAGCGCCGACCATGCCGGTACCGACAGCGGAGTCGGCTTTATCCATGGAACCGACATTGCGCGGATGCTCGTAGTGATCCAATACTTTCTCGCTATAAGCCATTTGATGCTCCTTTCATTTCGGATAACCGACGCTCTGCCTGTCTGACAAGACAGAGGTCGGTTTGTTTACACGGGCAAAGGGCGATTATCTAGTGTGCCGCCCACTGCACGGTATCCAAATCGACACCTTCCTGATACATCTCCCACAGCGGCGACAATTCACGCAACTTTCCGATTTTGTGCTTGAGTAATTCAATCACATAATCGACCTCTTCAATCGTGGTAAAACGTCCCACCGTAAAGCGAATCGAGCTATGCGCCAATTCGTCGCTGCGCCCCAAAGCGCGCAACACATAGGAAGGCTCCAAGCTGGCGGAGGTACAGGCCGAGCCGCTGGAAACCGCAACGTCCTTAATCGCCATAATTAACGACTCGCCTTCGACAAAATTGAAGCTGAGATTCAAGTTGTGCGGCACACGATGTTCCATGTCGCCGTTGAGATGCACCTCTTCCATATCCTTGAGACCGTTCAGCAGGCGATCTCGCAACATACGAATGCGCTCGTTCTCGGTCGCCATTTCCGCTTTCGCGATCTGAAACGCCGCACCCATGCCCACAATTTGATGGGTTGCCAAAGTGCCGGAACGCATCCCGCGCTCGTGACCGCCGCCGTGCATCTGAGCCTCCAGCCGCACGCGCGGTTTGCGCCGCACGTATAACGCGCCTATGCCTTTGGGGCCGTAGATCTTGTGCGCGGAAAACGACATCAAATCGACTTTTAACTGCTGCAAGTCTATCGCCACTTTCCCCGCCGCCTGCGCCGCATCAACATGAAACACAATACCGCGCTCACGGCAGATCTCGCCGATGGCAGGAATGTCCTGAATCACGCCAATTTCATTATTCACATACATCACGGAAACCATGACCGTGTCTGGACGCAGTGCCGCTTTAAGCTTGTCCAAATCAAGCAAGCCGCTCGGCTCGGGATCAAGATACGTCGCGGAAAACCCTTGGCGCTCCAGTTCGCGCACCGTGTCCAGCACCGCCTTATGCTCGATGCGCATGGTGACGACATGCTTCCCTTTGCCCTGATAAAAGTGCGCCGCGCCCTTGATGGCGAGATTATTTGATTCTGTCGCGCCGGATGTCCAGACTATCTCGCGCGGGTCGGCATTAACCAGCGCGGCAACTTGTTCGCGCGCCAACTCCACCGCCTTATCGGCCTCCCAGCCAAACGCGTGGGAACGACTGGCGGGATTGCCGAATTTCCCGGTGAGATAAGGGATCATCTGATCCGCCACACGCGGATCGACCGGCGTGGTCGCGGAATAATCCATGTATATCGGCAATTTCATTATTTTGTTCAACCCTTTATCGTTTAACCGCTCCGACATCACGCCCCTCTGTTCAGAACTATCGTTGCCCTGGCGGATCCGGGACTTTTTACTGTCTGACTATCGACCACCTGCTGCAATGAAACCGATGCCAGATAATCATGTATCCTCGTATTCAAACCCTGCCACAAATCGTGGGTGGCGCATTTGTTTTCCTCAAAACAATTTCCCTGACTGTTGCAATTGGTTGCGTCCAGCGGCTCATCCACGGCCAACACGATTTCCGCAATGGAGATTTTTCCCGCCGGTCTCGCCAGGCAATACCCCCCTCCCGGTCCGCGCACACTTTCCACAATGTTATTGCGGCGCAACTTGCCGAACAATTGCTCAAGATACGACAGCGATATTTTTTGCCGCGCGCTGATTTTCGCCAGCGTGACCGGCCCACGCCCGCCGCGCATCGTCAAATCAACCATCGCCGTTACCGCAAACCGTCCTTTTGTTGTCAATCGCATGTTATTTCCCCAAATCAGTTAATTAAGGGCGGGCAGCCGATTAGGACCACCCACCCCGAATACACTTAACGTGTTCGAATAATAGAATACCCAAATTATTTAGTCAACAATCTTATCCAGGTGCGTCGGGTCGAATTTATCCGCCGTGGCACGCTCATCACTCACGGGCACACCCATTTTTTCAAGCTGTTGCAAAATAAAATCAATCCGCTGATCCACGGTCACGCTATGTCCCAGCAGACCATGCAACGCCTTGTTCACCGGGTCGTTCTGGTCGTTACCGATACCGTACGCATTGAATCCGCTCGCGGCTTTCTTCTCCTCGTCGAGAATACGTGCCGGAACACCTGCCGCAGTCGCGCCCGCCGGAACATCTTTCACCACCACCGCATTCGAGCCGACTTTGGCACCATCGCCGACGTGTATCGGACCGAGTATCTTCGCCCCCGCCCCGATCACCACGCCATTGCCCAGGGTCGGGTGACGCTTCCCTTCCTTCCACGAAGTCCCCCCCAGCGTCACGCCGTGGTACAGAGTCACATCATCACCAATCTCGGCAGTCTCGCCTATTACCACGCCCATGCCGTGATCGATGAAAAAGCGCCGCCCGATAGTTGCTCCGGGATGAATTTCAATACCGGTGAACCAACGCGCAAAATGTGACAGGAAACGCGCCAACCATTTCAATTCGGCGTTCCATAAAGTATGCGATAGGCGGTGCAAGACGCGCGCGTGCAAACCGGGGTAACAGGTCAGCACCTCAAAAGTGCTGCGCGCCGCCGGATCGCGGTCGAACACGCTGGCAATATCCTCCTTAATGTTGCGAAACATCTGAATGCTCGTCCGAATAACGTTTTCTGAGGCGCGCATTGTACTCGCTTGTGACGCTCAATATGCCGCGCAATATGTTGATCTCGTCTGCTTCCAGTCTCGAGCGCGCGTACAAACGACGCAAGCGTTGCATCATGCGCGCCGGATTCTGGGTGACAAAAAAACCGATCTCGTTCAGCGTTTTTTCCAAATGCGCCATATAACCTTCCACCTGTTCGTGGGTGGCAATTTTCGGCTGCGGCACATCCGATTGCATGCTGTACGACGCTATTCCCTGCCCGCTCAATGCCGCCACCGCCAGCTCGTACGACATCACCTGCACCGCAGCCGCCAGGTTCAGCGAGGAAAAATCCGCTGCGGAGGGAATATTCACCAGCATCTGAGCGCGGCTCACTTCTTCATTGGTCAGGCCGGACATCTCGGTACCGAACAACAAGGCCACCGGTTGCGTAGCCGCCTGCTGCAACACCAGCGGCATCGCCTCGCGCGGCAATTTCACCTCATTGGATATGCCGCGCACGCGCGCCGTCATGCCCACCGTCAACACCACGCCGCTCAACGCCTCATCCAGCGAACCGCATATCAGCGCGTTTTCCATGATGTCGTCCGCTCCCGCCGCCATCGCGGTAGCCTGCGGATCCGGGAAACAACGCGGCTTGATCAGAAAAAGCCGGCTCAGCCCCATAGTCTTCATCGCCCGTGCCGCCGCGCCGATATTGCCAGGATGGGTGGTGTGGCTAAGTACCACACGCACGTTTTGCAAATGATTCTGTTTATACAAAGTGTGATTCCAACTAGAATGCGGCCTGAATTTTACCGCTCATTAAACTTTAAGAAGGTCTTCCTTATGCACCCCATGCTCAACATCGCGGTGAAAGCCGCGCGTCGCGCCGGCAACCTCATCTATCGCGCCTCCGACAGAATTGACCATCTCACCGTGACCAAAAAATCCCATGCGGATTTTGTCAGTGAAGTGGATCGTGCCGCCGAGCAGGCCATTATCCAGACGCTCTTGGAAGCCTATCCTGACCACGCGATTTTAGCAGAAGAGAGCGGCACTCACGGCGACTCCGAGTTCGTCTGGATCATTGATCCGCTGGATGGCACGACCAATTTTCTGCACGGCTTTCCACAGTTTGCCGTATCCATTGCGCTGCAACACAACGGGGTAATTACCCAGGCAGTGATCTATGACCCGACTAAAAATGACCTGTTTACCGCCACGCGCGGTCGCGGTGCTTTCCTCAATGATAAGCGTCTGCGCGTCAGCAAACGTCTCCATCTGGCCGACAGCCTGATTGGAACCGGCTTCCCCTACACCAATTTTGAGCACATGAACGCCTACCTCGGCATCTTCAAGGATCTGATGCAACAGACCTCCGGCCTGCGCCGCCCCGGTTCTGCCGCACTGGATCTGGCATGGATGGCGGCCGGTCGCTATGACGGATTCTTTGAAACCGGATTACACGTCTGGGACATCGCCGCCGGGACACTGCTGATCACCGAAGCGGGCGGCATGGTCAGCGACCTGCACGGCTCCGACACCTTCCTGAAAACCGGGCACATCTGCGCGGGCAATCCCAACATCCACCCCAAACTGCTGGAAGTTATCGCGCCACATCTGACACCGGCACTGAAAGGCACCGCCTGATCCATGGCTGAACAGTCTGCCAGCACAGCGGCGAACGGCAAACACACGCCCATGATGCAGCAATTCCTGCGCATCAAGGCCGAGCACCCCGACCTGCTGCTGTTCTACCGCATGGGGGACTTCTACGAACTGTTCTTCGAGGATGCCGAACGCGCCGCGAAACTGCTCGACATCACCCTGACGCACCGAGGCACGTCCAACGGACAACCCATCAAGATGGCGGGTGTGCCTTATCACGCCGCCGAGCAATATCTGGCACGACTGGTCAAACTGGGCGTTTCGGTGGCGATCTGCGAACAAGTCGGCGACCCGGCCACCAGCAAAGGCCCGGTGGAACGCAAGGTGATGCGCATCGTCACGCCCGGCACGGTCACCGACTCCGCCCTGCTGGAAGAGAAACGCGACAGCCTGTTGCTGGCCTTGCACGAACGCCACGGCAAGCTGGGGCTGGCATGGCTGAACCTGTCTTCAGGTCAATTCTTCGTCAGCGAAACCACTGCGGACAAGTTGAGCAGCGAACTGGAACGCCTGCAAGCTTCAGAGATACTGCACGCCGAAATGATTGACTCATTCCGGGAGAGGGGTGGGGTGAGTGAACTCAACCATGCGGTCTGCAAATCCCTGCCCGACTGGCACTTCGATCTGGACACGGCGCGCCGGACGTTGTGCCAGCAGTTCAACACCCTCGATCTGGCCGGGTTCGGCTGCGATGCCTACACCCTCGGACTGGAAGCGGCAGGGGCTTTGCTGGGTTATGCCAGGCTCACCCAGGGTCAGGCCATCAGCCACGTCCGCAGCCTGCGGGTGTATAGCGCCGAACAGTACGTGCGCATGGATGCGGCGACACGGCGCAATCTGGAAATCACCCAGACCCTGCGCGGCGAACCCGCCCCCACCCTGCTGTCGCTGCTGGACACCTGCGCGACCAATATGGGCAGCCGCCTGCTGGCGCACTGGCTGCACCACCCGCTGCGCGACCGCACCATCCTGCGCGCAAGGCTGGATGCCGTCGAACAATTGCAATCACCTCCCTCTCCCACCGGGAGAGGGATTGAGGGTGAGGGAACGCACCGCATTGCCACCTCACAAAGCGCCCTCACCCGAGGGGAGAGGGAGCTGTTCCGCGTCGTGCACGACCAGCTCAAAGCCGCCGTGGACGTGGAGCGCATCACCGCGCGCATCGCGCTGAAAAGCGCGCGACCACGCGACCTGTCCGGTCTGCGCGACACGCTGCTTTGCTTGCCGCAGTTACACGCCATACTGGCGGAGTGCGATTCGGCGCTGGTCCGGGCGCTCGCCGATGCGTTCTGCCCAAGCACGCGTCCCGAGTTCGTCAAAGAATCGTCACGCAGCGAGGACGCACCCAAAATCACACACCCGGGCAGCACGCCTGCTCACCCTTCGACACGCTCAGTGCGAGCGGAGCGTGAATTGGCTGAGCTTTTGCAAAAGGCGATCAAGGCCGAACCTTCCAGTGTACTGCGCGAAGGCGGCGTGATCGCCGATGGCTTCGATGCCGAACTGGACGAGTTGCGCGACATCCAGAACAACTGCGGCGAATTCCTGCTGGCGCTGGAAACCCGCGAACGCGAACGCAGCGGCATCGGCACGCTGAAGGTCGAATACAACCGCGTACACGGTTTCTACATCGAGGTCAGCCGCGCACAGGCCGCCAATGTGCCGGACGATTACCGACGTCGCCAGACGCTGAAGAACGCCGAACGCTACATCACGCCGGAACTCAAGACCTTCGAGGACAAGGCGCTGTCCGCCAACGAACGGGCGCTGGCACGCGAAAAATATCTGTACGAGACACTGATCGAACAGCTCGCGCCCCACATTCCGCATCTGCAACGCATCGCCGCCGCCATCGCCGAACTGGACGTGCTCGCCACGTTCGCCGAACGCGCCGGCACGCTGAATTTCACCGCACCGGAATTTAACGACGAAAACGCCATCAGCATCACGCGCGGACGCCATCCGGTGGTGGAATCACAGGTAGCGCAATTCATCGCCAATGACACCGGGCTTGCCGATACGCGCCGCATGTTGCTGGTCACCGGCCCGAACATGGGCGGCAAGTCCACCTATATGCGTCAGGTCGCCATCATCGCGCTGCTGGCGCATATCGGCAGCTTTGTTCCTGCCGACAAAGCGAGCCTTTGCGAGATAGACCAGATTTTCACACGCATCGGCTCGTCGGATGATCTGGCCAGCGGACGCTCGACTTTCATGGTGGAGATGACCGAAGCCGCCAACATCCTGCACAACGCCACGGATAAGAGCCTGGTGCTGGTGGATGAAATCGGGCGCGGCACCTCCACGTTCGACGGACTGGCGCTGGCCTACGCCATCGCGCGCCACTTGCTGGAGAAAAACCGCAGCCATACGCTGTTCGCCACCCATTATTTCGAGTTGACGCGCCTGGCCGACGAATACCCCGAACTCGCCAACGTGCATCTGTCCGCCATCGAGCATCAGCACAGCATCGTATTCCTGCATGCCGTGAGCGACGGCGCGGCCAGCCAGAGCTACGGCCTGCAGGTCGCCGCATTGGCGGGCGTGCCCTCGCAAGTCATCAAGACTGCAAAAAAACAACTGCGCTTGCTGGAACAGAACAGCGCCGCGCAGAACCCGCAAGGCGACCTGTTCGACCAAAAACCGGAGTTGCCGAAACCGGAAGAGCATCCGGCACTGAAGTCACTGCGCGAATTGCAGCCGGATGAACTGAGTCCCAAGGAAGCTCTGGAGAGGATTTACCAACTGAAAACCCTGGTCTGAGTCGGATTGATTGCAGGAACACCGCCTCCTTGCCTGCGCCAATGTTTGTATATTGCTCAAACCGGGTTGTCCTGATCAAAAAAGCGATGTGCCAGATCAAACCTCTGCGCCAGATGTTGCCCCAACGCCTGAATCCCCAAGCGTTCGGTCGCATGGTGCCCGGCGGCGATGAATGCCACTCCGCTTTCTTGCGCAAGGTGGAAGTTATGTTCCGAAATCTCTCCTGTCAGATACGCGTCCACGCCTTGGGCGATTGCGGCTTCAAAGTAGCCCTGCGCGCCACCGCTGCACCAGGCTATTTTACGGACAGGCTTGCCCGCATCGCCAATCACCAGGGGCTGCCGCTGCAAGTCGCGCGCTATTTTTTCGGAAAATTTGCCGAGTGCTTGCGGTGCCACCAATTCACCCAAGCAGGCAATGTCCTGATCGGCGAACCTGCCGCTGACTTTGATACCCAGCAAGTTACCAAGTTGCGCGTTATTCCCCAACTCATTATGCGCATCCAGCGGCAAGTGATAGGCCAGCAGACTGACATCGTTGCGTAACAGTTGGGCGATACGCTGTTTTTTGATACCGACGATGGCGACATTCTCATTGCGCCAGAAATATCCGTGGTGTACCAGCAAGGCATCGGCTTCCCATGCAATTGCCGCGTCCAGTACCTGCCGCGATGCGGTGACCGCAGTGGCAATACGCCGCACCTCGGCACGCCCCTCGACTTGTATGCCGTTCGGGCAATAATCCTTAAAGATATCGGTCTGTAACAGGCTTGCGTTATAATCGCGAAGTTCGTTAAGCAGCATATTTTCCTTAATAATTAACAGCAAACGGGTTCATCATACCATGCGAAAACACTGGCTTTTGTTCACCCAAGTGGTCACCATCGCGCTGGCGCTGCTCTTCATCATTCAGACACTTAAGCCCGACCTATTGCCAAGAAATGCGCGTAATTGGGTGGTCACTTTGCAAGAAAGTCCCACACCAACCAACGCGACGCCGCCTCCCGCAGCCAGTTTGCGCGATGCCGCGCATAAAGCCATGCCCGCTGTGGTTAACATTTACACGACTAGCACCGTTAAAAACGCCGCCAATCCGTTTTTGGACGATCCGCGCTTCCGCTTTTTCTTTGGCGATCAATTGGACGAAGTGCCAAGAAACAATTCCAGCCTGGGATCCGGCGTTATCGTCAGTCCCGACGGCTATATCCTCACCAATCACCACGTGGTTGAAACTGCCGCGGAGATTGAAGTTGCGCTGGCTGATGGCCGCAAAACAAAAGCTCAAATTGTCGGTTCAGACCCCGAAACCGATTTGGCTGTCATCAAGGTTGCGCTGCCGGAAGACCTGCCCTCGATTACGTTCGGCCATCCCGAACAATCGCAAGTCGGCGACATGGTACTCGCGATTGGCAACCCTTTCGGTGTCGGACAAACCGTCACCATGGGTATCGTCAGCGCGCTCAAGCGCGACCACCTCGGCATCAATACGTTCGAGAATTTTATTCAAACGGATGCCGCAATCAATCCGGGCAACTCCGGCGGCGCGCTGGTTGATACCGACGGCAACCTGCTGGGCATCAACAGCGCGATTTACTCGCCCAGTGGCGGCTCCCTGGGCATTGGTTTCGCCATCCCCGCAAACACTGCCAAGAAAACCATGGAGCAAATTATTCTCCAAGGATCGGTAACCCGCGGCTGGATAGGCGCGGGGGTGCAGGAGATCACCGAAGAACTCGCCGCATCGTTCGGCCTGGACAATATCAACGGGGTGTTAATTACCGAGATTATTCCCGACAGTCCCGCCGAACAGGCGGGCATGTTGGCCGGTGATGTTTTGACTGCAATTAACGGCACCGCAATCGATGACTGGCATGTCATGCTGGAAACCGTCGCCAACCTGCCCCCGGGTCAAACCGTCTCCGCGCAAGTGATCCGTGATCGCACGAAAAAACAGCTCCGCATCCACATTGGCCGGCGCCCGACACCCAAAAATAATGCGGCCAACCGTTAACCCGCCGGACAATTGCCATTGCTATTCCATGACTGATTTGATTTGTATCAACACTCCGCCCCGCCAATCGGCTACGCTTGACCCGCTCACCAACCAAAGGAGTTATCCATGAAAGCTCGCCATTTTGCCGTCCTCACCGCCGGTTTACCGCTAATTCTCGCCAACATCTCACTCGCTGCGGATGCCGGTGAGGCACTCTTCAAACAGCACAATTGCTCCATGTGTCATGCGCCTGCAAGTAAGTCCCTCGGCCCCTCATTAAAAGAAATCGCCGCCAAGTACGCGGGCGACAAACAAGCTCCGGCGAAATTGGAAACAAAAGTGCGCAACGGTGGGAACGGTGTTTTTGGCACGATGCCCATGCCGGCCACAGCCAAATCGGTAAGTGATGCCGATATTAAAGCCATGGTGACATGGATTTTGGGACACAAGTAACACCCGGTTTTTGTCAACCGCAACACCCAAGCAGCCTGCTTCCCACTCAAACAAACGGGGTGTACTTGCGCGCCGCCTTCATCACCTGCACAATGCTGGGCGTGGAATTTAGGATGAATCCGGCTGTCACAGACAGCACAAAAATTCCCTGTTTTGTTGATTGTTAAGGAGTTCAATAATGAATTTGCGCCACGTTATCCCCCTCGCCGCCGCCCTGCTGCTTCCTGTCAGCGTTCACGCTGCTGAAGAAACCAAGGAGCCTGAAAAGCCCAAAGACCCGATGGTGCAACTGTTCAAGGACAGCGGTTGCCATTTTTGCCATTACGACGCCCATCAGGTGATTGGTCCTGCCCTGATTGAGATCTCGCTGAAATATAAAGGCAATAAAGACGCGGCCACCGAACTTGCCAAGAAAATACGCGGCGGCACCACCGGGACATGGGGAAAACTGAATATGCCGGAAACCCCGGCAGAGGTTAGCGATGAAACCATTGGCACGCTAACTCAATGGATTCTCGCCCGCAAGGATGACCCAGAAATGGGGGAAATTATTTTCGCGGAAAATGCCTGTTACCGTTGCCACGATAACGAAAAACCCGCACTCGGCCCGTCACTGCAATCGATTACCGACAAGTACAAGAATAACAAGGGTGCAAAAGGCATGCTGTTGGGGAAAGTCCGCACTGGCGGCTCCGGAACATGGGGAGCCACGGCGATGCCTGCCACCAGCACCAACATCAGCGATGAAAGTATCGGCATCGTGACCGACTGGATGCTGAACTATAAGCCCAAAGAGGAGCCGAAAAGCAAATAACACGGCATCACCGCATTTGTTGCCGCAACACAAAGGCCGATGAAAATCGGCCTTTTTATTGCCCGGCAATCAGGCTCGCAACTTGAACTGATATAATCCCCCGCCCATTTTCACCCGTCTCCCATGAACATTCTTTACGAAGAAAGCGGCACTTTCAAAGTTGGCAGCATTTTGAGCGACAATACCACCTCGTTACAGGTGGAAAGCCCGTCCGGCAAACGCGGCAAGGTGAAAGCGGGCAATATCATCCTGCGCTTTTCCGAACCCGGCTTGACCGACTTTTTGCCCCAAGCGGAAACGCTCGCGGAAACTATCGAGGTTGATTTCCTTTGGGAATGTTGTCCGCCCGACGAGTTTGGCTCGGAGCAAATCGCCGCCGAATATTTCGGGCATACGCCCAGCTCCTTGGAAGCCGCCGCAACCTTTATTTGCCTGCACGGTGCGCCCATTTATTTCCACAAAAAAGGCAAAGGACGCTTCCGCGCCGCGCCTGCGGATATATTAAAAGCCGCCTTGGCGGGAGCGGAAAAACGCCGCCAGCAATTGTTGCTGCAGGAAGGCTACACCGAAAAATTAACGCGCTTTGAGCTGCCCGCTGAATTTTCCAACCTGCTCCCGCAGTTGCTCTACCAACCGGATCGCAATACCCTGGAGGTCAAAGCACTGGAAGCGGCCTGCCATGCGACCCACCTCTCTGCCGCACACTTGCTGCACCGCTGCGGCGCATTGCCTTCGACACATGATTTCCATCTCGACAAGTTTCTGTTCGAAAACTTTCCCGGCGGGATCGGCTTTCCCCCCATTACGCTTGCCGGAATACCGACACTGGCTCTTGGCGAAGTTCACGCCTTCAGTATCGACGATGCCGCCACCACCGAGATCGACGATGCTTTCTCGGTCGTCAAATTAGCCAACGGCAACTGGCGCGTCGGCGTGCATATCGCCGCTCCGGCTTTGGGAATACCGCGCGACTCCGGCGGCGACACCGTGGCCGCGTCGCGATTATCGACGGTCTATATGCCGGGGCAAAAAATCACCATGCTACCGGACAGCGTCGTCGAAGCCTTCACCTTGTCCGCCCGGCAATCCTGCCCGGCGTTGTCCATGTATATTGAGGTAGAGGCCGATTCGCTGGCGATACTCGGCATCGAGAGCCGCACCGAACGCATACACATCGCGGAGAATCTGCGGCACGACACGCTGGAGCCGTTATTCAACGAGGAAACACTGACCGCAGGCAAGCTGGATTATGCCTACGCCGAAGAACTCACCCTGCTGTGGAATTTGTCACAAAAGTTGGAAACGACGCGCGGCAAATCGGCCAATAACAATCTGCAACAAGTGGATTACAACTTTGCTATCGACCACGACCGCGTCACCATCACCCAACGGCGACGCGGTTCGCCCATAGACAAGGTGGTGTCCGAATTGATGATTCTGGTCAATAGCGAGTGGGGCAAGCAGCTGGCCGAACACGGCTTTGTCGGCATATACCGCACCCAGCAAAACGGCAAAGTGAAAATGAGTACCGTGGCCGCGCCCCATCAGGGACTGGGGGTTGCCCAGTATATGTGGTCGAGCTCTCCGCTGCGACGCTATGTCGATTTGCTCAACCAGCGCCAGATTATCGCCATGCTGCACGGCAAACCACCGGCATACGTTAAGAATGACACCGCGCTGTACACCGTGATGCGCGACTTCGACACCATGTATGGCATCTATAACGAATTCCAGCGACAGATGGAACGTTACTGGTGCTTGCGCTGGCTACAGCAGGAACAACTTGAACGCATCGACGCAATAGTGATTCGCGAAAATCTCGTCCGGGTAAATAACATTCCGCTGGTATTCAAAGTCCCGTCTCTGCCGGAGCTGCCGCCCAACACACCGGTAAAATTATCTTTGGGCGAAATTGACCTGATAGACCTGAATATTCACGCCAACTTTGTCGGAAAACTCGAAACGGAGGAGACCATCGCGTGCTAGCCGCACTCAAAACCCCGCTGACTTCTGCAATGGGCGCTTCAATCCTGCTGCACCTGTTCGGGCTGTTCGGCATCGGCTTGGTACTGCCCGAGCCGCGCAATTTGTCCGACATGATGCAACCGCTGCAAGTGGTACTGGTCAACAGCAAGTCAACCTCCAAACCCGCCAAAGCGGACGCGCTCGCCCAGGCCAATCTGGATGGCGGCGGCAACACGCCAAAAGATGAGCAGGCCAGTACCATGCTGCCGAATATCCGCGATGACAAGCAGTTCACGCCGGAACAGATTGCCGAACGCATCGCCCAACTGGAGATTGAAACCCAGCGTATGCTGAGCAAGATTAAAAGCGACTATCAGATCATCCAACCGGAAATGGAAAAGCAGCAAAGTGCCGCCGCCAATAGCGGCGACGACCTCGTCCAAAAGAGCCTGGAAATCGCCCGACTGGAGGCGCAAATCAGCAAAAACAACAATTACTACCAAAAATTACCCCGACGGAAATTTATCGGCGCACGCACCCAGGAATATCGCTTTGCCCAGTACATCGAAGACTGGCGCGTCAAAGTCGAACGCATCGGCAACCTCAACTATCCCGAAGAAGCGCGCCGTCAAAAAATTTATGGGAAACTACAACTCAGCGTCTCGATATACGCCAACGGTACCGTGGAAAAAGTCGAAGTGGAACGCTCCTCCGGCCACCGCATTTTGGATGCCGCCGCCATACGCATCGTCAAACTCGCCGCCCCCTACTCGCCCTTGCCCCCGGACATCACCCAAGACACCGACATCCTGACCATCACCCGTACCTGGTCGTTTACCCCCTCGGACATGCTGGAAAGCGAATAAACACCATGCGCCGTCCGCTGTTTATCCGACTGCTACTGATATTTGCCTTGCTGTTCAGCCAGTTTGGCGGTCTGGCGCACGGCATCACCCATGCGTTATCAGAAAAACAGCACGACTCGTCATTACCGCATGACCGGCTATGCGACTTGTGCGCCAGCTATACCCAGCTTGGCGGCACGCTCAACACTCACGTCGCGCAGTTCATCCCTATCAAACCAACGGCAACTTACACTGCGAACTCGCCCTGCACCACCTTCCATTCCACCACGCCGCATTCCTTCTCGGCTCGCGCCCCACCCCGTTCCGCATAAAGCCTATTAGCAACGCCCTTGCGCCCCCCGCGCCGGGGTTTTTGTTTACTTTATGCGAGGAACATATGTTCAAGAATAACTTTTTAGGCATAGCCATCACCGTGTTGTTGTTCCATGCCTGCAACGCATCTGCTGCCGGTGATGCCGATCTGCGGGACATCCGCGAACAAATCCAACAATTGAAACAAAGCTACGAGCAGCGTATCGCGCAATTAGAGCAACGTTTGCAAGCAGCCGAAACCATGGCCACCCAAGCGCAAACTGTCGCGCAACAAACACGCACCTCCCAGCCTCCCAACGGTGCCGAAAGTGCTTTTAATCCGGCTATTTCCCTGATACTGGGAGGCACTTATGGGACGACGCACCAAGATCCGGCCATTCCCGCAACGGGCTTTGCGATGAATCCAAATATCGGCCATAAACAAGGTTTTAATCTTGGCGAATCGGAGCTGGGCATTGCCGCCAATATTGATGGCAATCATCGCGGCACGGCAACCTTGGCACTCGACCCCGATGGCGGCATCAGTGTGGAAAATGCTTACGTGCAACGCACCGCGCTCGGGGATGCCCTGAATCTGAAGTTTGGCCGCTATTTTTCCGGGTTGGGTTATCTCAACGAGCAACACGCCCATGCTTGGGATTTCGTCGATCAACCGCTGGTGTACGCCGCGCTGTGGGGTAACCAGTTGGGTGAAGACGGCCTACAGGCAAAGTGGATTGCCCCCACCGACACTTTCATTGAGATCGGCGGCGAAATTGCACGCGGTCGCGGCTTCCCCGGATCAGACCGCAGCAAAAATGGCGCGGGCGCAAGCGTACTGTTCGCCCATATCGGAAATGATATTGGCATCGAACACAGCTGGCGCATGGGTGCATCGCTGCACAAAACGCGGGCCGATAACCGTACCAGCGATGCCGTTCCCGACCTGCCGGGCACCGCTGGCGGCGTGAGTAACCGCTTTAGCGGCACCAGCCAAACGGCGGGATTCGACTTTGTCTGGAAATACGCCCCGAACGGCAATATCCGCGACCGCCACCTCAAAGTGCAGGGCGAGTATTTTCAGCGCAGGGAAAGCGGACTGCTGACATACGACACCGCAGGCGCAAATCTCACCGACACCTTTTCAATAACGCAACGCGGCTGGTATCTGCAAAGTGTTTATCAGTTCATGCCGCATTGGCGCACAGGCTTACGTTATGACCGCCTGACCCCCGGTGTTGCGCAGATCGGCGCGCTCAACGCCGCAAACATCATCAGCAACTACGCCTTCCAGCCGAGCCGCACCAGCCTAATGTTTGATTACAGTCCCAGCGAGTTTTCCCGATTACGTTTACAGCTGGCACGTGACAATTCACGGCAAGGCTTGCCGGACAAGCAATTATTTATTCAATACATCATGCAGTTGGGCGCGCACGGCGCACACCAATACTAAAAGGGATGAACCCATGAAAAATATACTATTCGCCGCACTGTGGCTGGTCAGCCTCCCTTGTCACGCCGCGCTCAATGTGTTCGCCTGCGAACCGGAATGGGCGGCGTTGACGCAACAGCTCGCCGGCGACAAGACCAGCATTTACACCGCCACCAGCGCGCTGCAAGACCCGCACCATATCGAGGCGCGCCCCAGCTTGATCGCCAAAGCCAGGCGCGCCAACTTGGTCATTTGCACCGGTGCCGGGCTGGAAGCGGCTTGGCTGCCATTGGTACTACGCGAGTCCGGTAATCGCGCCATACAGCCCGGCAGCGATGGTTATTTTGAGGCCAGCTCCGTCGTGCAGATGCTGGAAATACCAACACGGCTGGATCGCGGTGATGGTGATGTTCATGCACTGGGCAACCCGCACATCCAGACTGACGCACGCAATTTTTTGCCGATTGCCGATGCCCTGATCAAACGACTGATTCAGCTTGATCCCGCCAACACCCTCTACTACCGACAGCAAATTGCCGCTTTTAAGCAGCGATGGCACGCCGCCATCAACCGCTGGGAGGAGCAGGCCGCGCCGCTGCAAGGCGTGGCTTTCGTTGCACAGCATCAGGGCTTCCCCTACCTGAGCCGTTGGCTGGGACTACGGCAAGTCGCGACACTGGAAGCCAAGCCGGGCATAGAACCCAGTGCCGCACACCTTGGAAAAATACTCGCCGACCTGCAACAACGCCCGGCAAGAATGGTGCTGCGCGCCGCCTATCAGAGTGACCGCCCCGCGGCTTGGATCGCCGAACGCGCGAAAATTCCGGTGGTGACCTTGCCCTACACCGTGGGTGGCTCAAGCCAGGCAAGCGATTTATTCACACTGTTCGATGACACCATACAGCACCTGCTGGCGGGGCTGAAATAAGCACCGTCATTCTCACAACAGGACCGTAGAGTGGATAAAGCGCGTGCGTATCGACCATCCATCGGTGGAAACGCTACGCTTTTTCCACCCCACCTCTAAATTCCCGCTTTTTCGGAAACAACAGGAAGTTTAAGGAAATTACCATGAACCCCATCGAACTCGACATCCTCCTGCCCGCCTTCATCGCGGGACTGCTGGTCTTGGCGACGCATATCCCGTTCGGAATGCGCATCCTGCAACGCGGCGTAATATTCGCCGATCTTGCCGTGGCACAAATTGCCGGGCTGGGCGTGATTATTGCCGGACTGCTTGGACTCGCCGAACAATCCTTGCCGGTACAAGCGATCCCGTTCGCGAGTGCGCTGTGCGGGGCAGCCTTGCTGAGTTGGTTCGAACAACACGCGGCGGAAGTGAAGGAGGCATGTATTGGTCTCACCTTCGTACTCGCCGCCAGCATCGGGATACTGCTGCTAAGCCGCGACAGCCATGCGGGCGAACAACTACAAGAACTGTTAGTCGGGCAGATATTATGGGTCAGCAATAGCCAGCTGATCGCCACCGCACTGCTCACTGTTGCGCTCCTTGCGATGTGGTACCGATTCCAGGCGCGATTAAACGACTTCGGCTTCTACGCCCTGTTTGCCCTGGCTGTCACGGCATCGGTGCAGTTGGTCGGCATCTATCTGGTATTCGCCAGCCTGATCGTACCCGCGCTCGCCACCTATCGCAGTGCCGGTCACCGCATGATTCATGCGCTCACCGTCGGCATCTGCGGTTATGCACTCGGTCTGCTGCTTTCAGTTTGGCTGGACTTGCCCACGGGAGCCGCCATTGTTTGTACGCTCGCATTGTGCGGCGGCATACCCATGTTGCTGCCACGTAAACCGTTATAATCGGTCGCAACATTTTCAAAGCATTATTCCGGCAATCATCATGACTGACAAATACGCTGTTATCGGCAATCCCGTCGCCCATAGCAAGTCCCCGCTGATTCACCGCATGTTCGCCGCACAAACCGGGCAAGACATTTCCTATGAAGCCATCGAAGCGCCGCTGGACGGCTTTGCCGCGACCATAGCCCGTCTGCGTCGCGAGGGTTACAAAGGCTGCAATGTCACGCTGCCTTTCAAGTTTGAAGCCTACCAACTGTCCACCCAGCGCAGCGGTCGGGCGCACGATGCGCAGGCGGTGAACACCTTGATCTTTGAAGGTGACGAGATACTCGGCGACAACACCGATGGCAGCGGCCTGATTGCCGACATCGAAAAAAATATCGGCTGCACATTATTCCTCAAGGATGCGCTGGTGTTGGGTGCGGGCGGGGCGGCAGCCGGAACGTTGTGGCCTTTGTTTAATGCGGGGGTCGGCATTGTCATCGCCAACCGCACACTGGAAAAAGCACAGCGACTCGCCGCACCCTTCGAAGGAGCCGGTACCGTATTCGCCAAGCGCTACGAAGAATTGGCCGGGCGTAAATTCGATCTGGTCATCAATGCCACTTCCAGCGGACTGTCCGGCCAACTGCCCCCCTTGCCGGAGGATTTATTCAAACCGAATGCCTTGGCCTACGACATGATGTACGGCAAGGAAACTCCCTTCATGGCATTCGCCCGCCGGCAGGGTGCGGCAATCGTTGCGGACGGTTTGGGCATGCTGGTAGAGCAGGCGGCCACGGCATTTTCCTTGTGGCGCAAAGTTCGGCCGGATACCGCACCGGTCTTGAAAAGTTTGCGTTCATCCTGACGGCGGCGATGAAGTTATTCAAGAGCCTGTTCTGGCGCACCCTGACCATCCTGTTCGCGTTGTTGGTACTGTATCAGCTGTGGCTATTCGCGCAAATTTGCTGGTGGGTCAAATTCAATCCCGCCACCAGTGCTTTCATGGAAAATCGTCTGGATGTGATGCAGGACAAAAATCCCCAGGCCGAATTACAGCATCGCTGGGTTCCCTACGCGAAAATTTCCAACAACCTCAAGCGTGCATTGATTGCGGCGGAAGATGCCAAGTTCGTCGATCATGAAGGTTTTGATTGGGAAGGCATCCAGAAGGCATATGAAAAAAATCTCAGGAAGGGAAAAATTGTCGCGGGCGGCTCCACTATCAGCCAACAACTCGCGAAAAATTTATTCCTTTCCACCAAGCGCACTCCCTGGCGCAAGGCCGAGGAAACTGTCATTACCTTAATGCTGGAAACCGTAATGGACAAGCGGCGCATTTTCGAGATTTATCTGAACGTAATCGAGTGGGGAAATGGCGTGTTCGGCGCGGAAGCCGCCGCCCGCCACTACTACCACACCAGCGCGGCGCAACTTTCCCCGGTCCAGGCGGCGACCATGGCAGCAATGGTGCCCAACCCGCGCTATTACGACACTCACCGAACAGCGGGCGGATTGCTGCGCAAAACCGGCATCATCCTCGCGCGTATGAACAATTCAGAAATTCCCTAGGCAGCCGCGCGGCGTTTTCCTTACAATAGCCCGCCATGACCGAGACTACGCCAGAACACCATTACACCGACAACGTGCAAGATCATCTCGAGCAAGTACAGCACTTGTTGGAGAAGCAGGCACTGGTCGAAAGAGTGGCGCACAATCAGGAGTTGCCGCGTAACGAACGCCACGAAGTGTTGGACAAAATGCTGCACAAGCAGCATTCGGCAGAGTTGCGCAAAAGACTGGAAGAATTCCATTCTGCCGACATTGCTTATATTCTCGAAGCCCTTCCGATCGAACAACGCTTGATGGTGTGGGATCTGGTCAAGGCAGACCGTGACGGTGAAATTCTGCTTGAAGTTTCGGATGCGGTGCGCGAATCGCTGATCGCCACCATGAGTCGCACGGAACTGCGCGAGGCTGCCGAGCAACTCGACACCGACGAAATCGCCGACCTCGCACCCGACCTGCCGCACCATGTGATGCGAGACCTGTTCAACGCGCTGCCCATCGAGGAACGCGAGCAGTTGCGCGAGGCCATGTCTTATTCGGAAGACTCCGTTGGCGCACTCATGGATTTCACTTTGGTGCATGTGCGCGAGGATGTGACGCTGGAAGCAGTTTCACGCTACCTGCGCCGCCTGGACGAATTGCCCGATCATACCGACCAAGTTTTTGTCGTGGATCGCGATGACCATTTTAAAGGCGTATTGCCCATCAATTTGATTGTCGTCAATGAGCCCGAGACTATCGTCAGTGATTTGATGCTGACCGATACCATTCAACTGCACCCGGACGACAAGGCGGAACAGGCCGCGCAAGCATTCGAACGCTATGACCTCGTTTCTGCCGCAGTCGTCGATGAGGATAACAAGCTGGTCGGGCGTGTGACAGTGAACGTGGTACTGGATTTTATCCGCGCCGAGGCGGAAACCGACATGCTCAACCAGGCCGGCTTGCGCGAAGAGGAGGACATCTTCGCGTCCGTGTGGAAATCGGCAAAAAACCGCTGGATGTGGCTGGCTCTGAATCTGTGTACCGCCTTCTTTGCATCGCGCGTCATCGGCGAGTTCGAGGGCACCATAGAAAAGTTTGTTGCGCTGGCCACCCTGATGCCTATCGTTGCCGGCATGGCGGGAAACTCCGCAAACCAAACCACCACCATTATCATTCGCTCGCTGGCACTCGGACAAATCAACCAAAGCAACGCACGTCGCCTGCTCAGCAAGGAGCTGTCCATCGGCATCCTGAACGGTGCGGTGTGGGGAAGTATTGCCGGGCTATTTGCCTATTTTCTCTATCACAACGTTACATTGGGCTTGGTCATGACGGGTGCCATGCTGCTCAATCTGGTGCTCGGCGCGCTGGTTGGTATCGGTATCCCGCTACTCATGCAACGCATGGGGCGCGACCCTGCCATCGGCTCCAGCGTACTGCTCACAGCCATTACCGACAGCGGCGGCTTTTTCATCTTTCTCGGGCTGGCGGCAATTTTCCTGGTTAACTGACTCGACAAATAGAGAGGCCGCACCAAGCGGTGCGGCCTCTCTACTCCTGATTGCCAATTAAGCGCCGAGTATGCCTCTTCCCACTTTCACTGCGGGCTTCTTCGCGACGGCCTTCTTGGCTGCCGGTTTCTTCGCCGCGACTTTCTTCACTGCGGGTTTTTTGGCGGCAACCTTTTTAACCGCCGCTTTTTTCGCCACCGGCTTCTTCGCGACGACCTTCTTGGCTGCCGGTTTCTTCGCCGCGACTTTCTTCACTGCGGGTTTCTTGGCGGCAACCTTTTTAACCGCCGCTTTTTTTGCTACAGGTTTTTTTGCTTGGGATGTTGCCATTCTCAATTCTCCATATAAAAATTTTGAACATACATTAAGGCTTTAACCACACACCCAAACGCTCCGTGATGTAGCAAAAACGCTTGCGGCAGATGAACTGTAGCCACGTTTAAAAAAACTCGCAACCCATTTTTATGGGCCCGTTTACAAAATCACAACACTCGGGGCAGCAATTTTTCACCTGAAAATAATTGCGCCACCTGCTCACGCTCGCGCACCAAATAAGTTGACTCGCCATCGACCATCACCTCGGCGGCACGCGGGCGCGTATTGTAATTTGAACTCATGCTCATCCCGTATGCACCCGCCGAAAGAACCGCCAGCAAGGACTGCGGCGCAACTGCCAGGCCGCGCGCATGGCCAATAAAATCGCCTGTCTCACAAATCGGCCCGACAATTTCATAATTTTCTAGCGCGTAATTTTCGCGCCGCACCGGCAAAATTTCATGGTACGCATCATATAAAGCCGGGCGCATCAGATCATTCATCGCCGCATCAACAACGGCGAAATTTTTTTCTTCACCGTGTTTGAGATATTCGATTTTCGTCAATAGCACGCCCGCATTTCCAACCAATACGCGACCCGGCTCAAGAATCAGCTTTTCGCCGCGCCCTTTGAGCACATCAAGCAATGCAGTCGCATACTCGGCGATCTCCGGCGGGGTTTCATCGCCATAACGAATACCGAGACCGCCCCCCAGATCCAGATGTTCCAAATGAATATCCTCGGCGGCCAGGGTATCCATCAGTGCCAACACTTTCTCCGCTGCCGCGATAAACGGACTCACCTCGGTAAGTTGCGAACCTATATGGCAATCCATCCCGACGATCCGCACACCGGGCAGTCCATGTGCTTTGCGATATAAGACAATCGCCTCCTCATAAGCCACACCGAATTTATTCTGTTTCAGCCCGGTTGAAATATAAGGATGAGTCTTCGCGTCCACATCGGGATTGACGCGCAAACTGACCGGTGCGATCTTGCCCATGCTTTCCGCCACCCCATTCAAGCGTTCCAACTCGGCAGCCGACTCCACGTTGAAACACAAAATACCGGCATCCAGTGCCATACGCATTTCGGCAACAGTTTTCCCGACACCGGAAAACACCACCTTGCCGGCATCGCCGCCCGCCGCCATAACACGCTGCAACTCGCCGCCGGAAACAATATCGAAACCCGCCCCCAGGCGCGCAAACAGATTCAAAATCGCCAAATTGGAATTGGCTTTAACCGCATAACAAATCAGGTGTTCACGACCCCGCAACGCCCGTGAAAGTTGATTGAAAGCGTCTGTCAGTGCAGCGCGGGAATAAACATAACAAGGCGTGGCAAACTGCTCGGCAACCTCGCTCAACGGCACATTTTCCGCGTGCAACACGCCATCGCGATAGGAAAAATAATCTCCCATCATCGATTGCTCTGTAGTGAAGATTGCGCGCCGGATGCGGGCAAGGTAAGCGGCACTTTGTGTCCGCAGCCTTGCAGCAACAAGGCAAAAAACAAGATAATGACGAGGCGCATCATGCACTTTCAAATAAATTAAACGGGCGGAATTATAAATGACGGAAGCTGAATTCAACGAACTCGCCGACAGTACACTCGCCCGCATTGAAACCGCCATCGACAACCACGGCAACGATGCCGAATGCAACCGCAGCGGAAATGTGCTGGAGATTGAGTTTGAAAACGGCGAAAAAATTATCGTCAACCGACACGACGTTAACCGGGAAATCTGGGTTGCGGCAAAGTCCGGCGGCTTTCATTACGCCTGGCGGGAAAACGGCTGGCGCAGTCGGCGCGATGCCGGCGAGTTATTCAACAAACTGAATGAATTGCTCAGCGCACAGGGCGAACACATCACCTTCTAACGGGTCGCTAGACCAACGGTATCGCCCTGAGCTCCGCCCGTAATCTCAAATAATCGGGACAACCAACCGCAACCGCTCGCCAGAATGCCGCCGAGTGATTCATCTCGCGCAGGTGCGCCAGTTCATGCACCACCACATAGTCAATCAAATACAGCGGCAAACGAAGCAGTTTTTCGTTCAAGCGTATTGTGCCGCGCGCCGAACAGCTGCCCCACTGCGTTTTTGCCGCAGAAAGTTTGATTGCCTTGGGTATAACCTCCAGCAACGGCGCGTAATGCGCCACGCGCCCGGCAAACAAAATTTCGGCCTGCTGCCGATACCACCGCAACACCGCTTGCTCGATCTGCGCGGCATTGTCTTCAACATAAACCCACAGCACATCGCCCTGCCGCTGTGCGTCGGTTGCAAACAAGCTGGCGCGCAAACGCAAACTCAGTTGCTCGCCCAAAAAGGGAACCATGGCACCATCTTGCCAGGACATGACCTCGGGTTTGCGCTGTTGCCAACCGTCGAGTTTTTCCACCACCCAACACGCTTTATCTTGCAGCACGCTGTTTAACCAGCGTTCCGATGCCCGCAACGGCATGCTGACCGTCAGTCCGCGATCATCAATACGCAAACCGATACTGCGCCGCTTGGAGCTGCGCTTCAGTGTGTAGGTAATACGCTTGCCCGCAAGATGTGCGGCGCGCTGCTCCACCACGGGCGGGGAACCCGCATTACGCAGACGCGTCAACATCAGTGGGGGAGTTGCTGAATTTCATTTTCGATCCACGCTTCCACCTGCGCGTTAATCTCTTCCGCCTTCATTCCGGCGGTTGCAATCGGCTTGCCGATGCTCATGGTGACCAAACCGGGATGCTTGCTAAAGGCATTGCGCCCCCACAAACGCCCGGCATTGTGCGCCACCGCCACCACCGGCGTATTACTGCTCGCTGCCAGCAATGCCCCGCCGATTTTATACTTGCCGCGCTTGCCGAAGGGAATGCGCGTACCTTCTGGAAAAATCACCACGCAGAAGCCCTGTTCCAATCGCTCTTTCCCCTGCACCAACAGTTGCCTCATCGCATTTTTACCGTCACTGCGATTGATCGCAATCGGGCTGAGCAGTGCCAACGCCCAACCGAAAAATGGAATCCACAACAACTCGCGCTTCAACACCCACACCTGCGCCGGGAAAATACATTGCAACGCCAATGTCTCCCAAGCCGATTGATGTTTGCACAGCACCACGCAGGGTTGCTTGGGAATGTTTTCCAGTCCGCGCACCTCGTGGTGAATGCCGCAAATCACCCGCAACATCCACACCATGGTGCGCGCATAACAGGCGATGTAGCGATAACGTAACAAGCGCGGCAGCGGAAAAGTCAGCAATGCCGAAGTTGCAAAAATCGTGGTGAATACAATCTGGAACAGCAAAAAAATCAGGGAACGAATCAGTAGCATCGCGGCAATCAAATCAGGGTTGCGGTAACAGCGGCAAGATCGGGGAAAATGCGGGTCGCCTCCGGCAGGCTGCCCGCCAGCCGGGTTTTCTCGCCTTTCCCGGTTAATACCAGATAAGGCGTGCCATTCACCCCTGCCGCCGCCTGCAAATCACGCAAGGCATCACCCACCACCGGCACACCGGACAAATCGCCCAGACCAAAACGGGCGGCAATTTCCTCCAGCATACCGCTCTTGGGTTTGCGGCACGCGCAATTGCTTTGATTGGTATGCGGGCAAAAAAACACCGCGTCAATGCGTGCACCCGCCGCCAGTGCCGATTTGTGCATTTTGTCGTGAATCGCATTAAGCGTCGCCATATCAAACAGGCCGCGCCCGATACCCGATTGATTGGTCGCCACCACCACGCGATAACCCGCTTGATTCAGGCGTGCAATCGCCTCAAGGCTGCCGGGAATCGGCTTCCATTCATCGGGATTTTTAATGAACTGATCGGAATCAAAGTTGATGACACCGTCGCGGTCGAGGATGATCAGCTTCATACCGCGAGCTTGGCGATGTCCGCCGACTGATTCATCAAACGACCCAATTGCTGCAACAGTGCCGCACGGTTAATACGCAACGCTCGGTTGTCACTCATCACCATCACCTTGTCAAAAAAATCATCAATAAAAGGCTTGAGCGTCACCAATGTCTTCAAGTTATTACTGTAATCGGCGCGCTCAAAATAACCGCGCGCCATCGGTGCAATATCCATAATCGCCTGATACAACTCGCGCTCGGCCTCGTCTTCAAATAACGCCGGGTTGATGGTATTCGTCACCAAATCGCCCAACTCCTCGGCGTTTTTACGCATGATGTTCTGCACCCGCTTGTTTGCCGCCGCCAGATCCTTGGCAACCGCCAGTGCCGAGAAGCTCCGCACCCCCTGCAAGCGCGGCAACACCTCATGCAAAGTACCGTTGGACACCGCCAGCACCGCCTCGACCTGCGCCGCTTCAAAGCCTTGTTCGCGCAAATAGCCGCGCAGCCTGTCCCACATAAATCCTTCGACATCGCTTGCCGTGGTCGCACTCAGCAAACCGGCGGTGAAGTTCTTTGTCGCGGATTGCAGCAAGGCCGGCAATGGCAAATCCAACGGCGTTTCCAACAGAATACGCAGAATCCCCAGTGCCTGCCGGCGCAAACCGAACGGATCTTTATCACCCGTCGGCACCTGTCCCACTCCATAAATACCGACCAGAGTTTCCAGCTTGTCCGCAAGAGAAAGCGCGCAGGCCAACGCTCCCTGCGGCAACGCATCACCCGAAAAAGCGGGGCGATAATGCGCCGCTATCGCCTCTGCCACCTCCGCCTTCTCGCCATCATGCAGGGCGTAATACCGCCCCATGATGCCCTGCAATTCCGGGAATTCGCCGACCATGTCGGTGAGCAGATCCGCCTTGGCCAGGCGCGCCGCGCGTTCCGCGTCCGTCTTGTCGGCATTCAGCAAACGCGCGATGGTACCCGCCAGCGCGGCAATACGCTCCACACGCTGCAACTGTGTACCCAGTTTATTGTGGTACACCACGCCGGCCAGTTTTTCGACACGCGACTCCAGCGATTTTTTCCGGTCCTGATCGAAGAAAAATTTCGCATCCGCCAAACGCGGTCGCACCACGCGCTCGTTGCCGCCGATCACCAGACTGGCATCAGCCGGGCGGATATTGGAAACGATTAGAAACTTGTTGGTGAGTTTGCCGCCGGCATCCAGCAAAGGAAAGTATTTCTGATTCGCCTTCATGGTCAGAATCAGGCACTCCTGCGGCACATCGAGGAACGTCGCCTCAAATTTACCCAGCAGCACATTGGGACGTTCCACCAGCGCGGTCACCTCGTCCAGCAGCGCGTCATCCTCAATCGGCCTGAGTCCCGCCTGATTGGCAACGGCGGCAAGCTGCTTGGCAATTTCAGCGCGCCGCGCGGCAAACCTGGCAAGCACCGCCCCCTCGATCTCCAGTTGCTGCGCGTAACTGTCGGCATCTTTCAGCACCACTTTGGCGACATTCGCTTCAAAACGATGTCCCTTGGTTTCACGTCCCGCACGCAGACCCAACACGCTTACCGGAACAACTTCCGCGCCATGCAACGCGACCAGACCATGAGCCGGACGGACAAAGTTAACGCTATCCCAACCGTCCGCCAACTGGTAACTCATCACCTTGGCGATGGGCAATTTCGCCAACGTTTCTTCCAGTGCCTTCTGCAAACCCTGCGCCAAAGTCGCACCTTGCGCGACGCTGTCAAAAAAAAGCATCTCCGCTTTGCCGTCCTGTTCACGCTTGAGCTGCGGCACTATCGACGCATCAATCCCCAGACTGCCCAGTTTTTTCAATAGAGCGGGCGTGGGCTGACCTTCCGCATCCAACCCCACTTTGACCGGCATCAACTTCTGCGACACCGCCTCATCCGCCGCCTGTGCCAACACCTCACCGACATGCACGGCGAGACGGCGCGGCGCGGCATACGGTGTCACCACCGACTCACCTGTCAGCAACCCCTGTGCCTGCAGGCTCGCCGCCAGCGCCCCGGCAAAACTGTCGCCCAATGTTTTCAATGACTTCGGCGGCAGCTCCTCGACGAACAGCTCGACCAATAGATTCTGTGTCGTCATCACGCAGCCCTCTTTTCAATCTGCGCCAACACCTCATCCGCCCAACCCTTGGAAGCCATCGGAAAACCCAGCCGCGCACGACTATCAAAATAACTCTGCGCGACATTGCGCGCCAAATTACGAATCCGCCCGATATAGGCGGCGCGCTCGGTCACCGAAATCGCCCCGCGCGCATCCAACAAATTAAAGGTATGTGCCGCCTTCAACACCTGTTCGTAGGCGGGCAACGCCAACTGCTGCTCCATCAGATGTTTGGCCTGTTTTTCATGGCTACCGAACGCGCCGAGCAGAAACTCCACATCACTATGCTCAAAGTTGTAGGTCGATTGCTCGACTTCGTTCTGGTGATACACGTCACGATAAGTCACACCCGGTGTCCAAATCAGGTCGAACACGTTATCCACGCCCTGCAAATACATCGCCAGCCGCTCAAGACCGTAGGTGATTTCACCGGTAATCGGCTTGCAGTCGATGCCGCCCACCTGTTGAAAATAGGTAAATTGCGTCACCTCCATACCGTTCAACCACACCTCCCAGCCCAAGCCCCACGCACCCAGCGTCGGGTTCTCCCAATCGTCCTCGACAAAGCGCACATCATTCTTTTTCAGATCAAACCCCAGCTCCTCCAGTGAACCGAGGTACAAATCAATGATGTTGGCGGGCGACGGTTTCAGCACCACCTGAAACTGGTAATAGTGCTGCAAACGATTGGGGTTCTCGCCGTAGCGTCCATCCTTGGGGCGGCGCGAAGGCTGCACATAAGCCGCCTTCCACGGTTCGGGGCCGAGCGAACGCAAAAACGTCGCCGTATGCGAAGTCCCCGCCCCCACCTCCATATCGTAAGGTTGCAGCAGCGCGCAGCCCTGCTTGTCCCAATAATTTTGCAGTGTCAGAATGATCTGCTGAAAACTCAGTCCTTGGCTGGGTTTCGGTGCAGACTCATGCGCATGGCGCGTGAGGTCGGAACCAAAACTCGGTTGAGAATCGGGTTTCGGTGAAGACTCATGCGCATGGCGCGTGGTGTTAGAATCAAGGATAGGCATCTATTGACTTTGGCAATTACTTATAAGAGGCGCATTTTACTGGTTTTTAGAAGCGGTTAGCCACCGATTCCAAGAGCGGGTCACTTCCATGCCCAAATAGCCGGACACGATAATGTCCGACACAACAAAATCACCGGATGCAAACATCCAACCCCGCCACCCGGGGAAGCCGATGGAACGCCCTCACGTATCCGCCCGTCTCCACGGCATTCTCAAGCTGTCGGGCTGCACACCCGGTCATTTTTTCTTCTTCTCCTGCTCGCGAGCCGGAAAATCCGAGATTCCCAGCAGGTACTTTTCGCCCAACACCTTGCCTTCCTCGTGCATGAAGTCAAGGAAGGCCTGCGCCACGACTGATAATTGTTTTTCGCGCGGATGCGCCAAGTACCAGTGACGCTGGATCGGGAAGCCTGTGACGTCAAGGATCGCCAGATCGTCCTGGTTGCGTTCGAGTGCGATGGTATGTGCCGACAATACCGCGATCCCCAGTCCGCCCGCCACCGCATGCTTGATCGCCTCGTTGCTGCCCAACTCCATCCTGACATTGAGCTTAACGCCGTGCTGGCCAAAAAAACGCTCTGTTGCCAGCCGTATCCCCGAGCCCGGTTCGCGCATCAGAAAATGTTCGCCCGCCAACCGTTCCGGAGAAATGCTCTTCTTCCCTGCCAGTGGATGGTTGCCAGCAGCGAGCACGATCAGCGGGTTCTCAAGAAAAGGCTCGGATTCGACATTCAGCTCTTCGGGCGGGTGACCCAACACATACAGATCGTCCTCGTTCTCCGCCATGCGCTGCAACACACGTTCACGATTAGTCACCTTGAGCGAGACATCGACACCGGGATGGCGCTGGCAAAAAACCCCGAGCAGTCTCGGCACGAAATACTTCGCGGTGGTGATGACAGCGACGCGCAGCTTCCCCGCTTTCACCCCTTTCATGTCCGACACCAGCATTTCGAAACGATCCAGACTCTCGAAAATTTCCCGGCACACCTTGAGCAATTCACGCCCGGTTTCAGTTAAAAACAAACGTTTACCAACCTGTTCCAGCAGCGGCTGACCGACGATACCGGCAAGTTGCTTGACCTGGATCGACACTGTCGGCTGGGTCAGGAACAACTCTTCAGCCGCGCGGGTGAAGCTAAGATGACGCGCTACGGCCTCGAACACTCTCAATTGTCGCAAGGAAGCATTCTTCATCATGATGCAGTCCTCATTCTTACCATAGATTTAATTCTATCGTTAGCATCGAAAAATACAATTATTATTTATGATTGATCTCCTCTATAGTACGAACACGCTCAACCGAGCCACAGGCCTTTCATGTCGAAGGGTATCTGATTAACCTGAATAGAAGGAGCTTGCAATGGCTGTCAAGACCTACAACGCCGGTGTAAAAGAGTATCGGCAAACTTACTGGACACCGGAGTACACCCCGCTGGACACTGATCTTCTCGCCTGTTTCAAAATCACCCCGCAGCCGGGCGTACCCCGCGAAGAGGTTGCCGCAGCCGTGGCTGCGGAATCTTCCACCGGCACCTGGACCACCGTGTGGACCGACCTGCTGACCGATCTGGACTACTACAAGGGTCGCGCCTACCGCATCGAAGATGTACCCGGCGATGATACCTGCTTCTACGCTTTTGTGGCCTACCCGATTGATCTGTTCGAGGAAGGTTCCGTGGTCAACGTGCTGACCTCGCTGGTTGGTAACGTATTCGGTTTCAAGGCGTTGCGCGCCCTGCGTTTGGAAGACGTACGCTTCCCGATCGCTTACGTGAAGACTTGCGGTGGTCCGCCACAGGGTATCCAGGTCGAGCGCGACAAGATGAACAAATATGGCCGTCCATTGCTGGGTTGCACCATCAAGCCCAAGCTCGGCCTGTCTGCCAAGAACTACGGTCGCGCTGTTTACGAATGCCTGCGCGGCGGTCTGGACTTCACCAAGGACGACGAAAACGTCAACAGCCAGCCGTTCATGCGTTGGCGCGACCGTTTCGAATTCGTACACGAAGCCACCCTGAAAGCCGAGCGCGAAACCGGCGAACGCAAAGGTCACTACCTGAACGTCACCGCACCGACACCGGAAATGATGTACGAGCGTGCCGAATTCGCCAAAGAGATCGGCGCACCGATCATCATGCACGACTACCTGACCGGCGGCCTGACTGCCAATACGGGGCTGGCTAACTGGTGTCGCAAGAACGGCATGTTGCTGCACATCCACCGCGCGATGCACGCCGTGCTGGACCGCAATCCGCACCACGGCATCCACTTCCGCGTATTGACCAAAGTGCTGCGCCTGTCCGGCGGTGACCACCTGCACTCCGGTACCGTTGTCGGCAAGCTGGAAGGCGACCGCGAAGCAACCCTGGGCTGGATCGACACCATGCGTGACGAGTTCATCAAGGAAGACCGTAGCCGCGGCCTGTTCTTCGATCAGGACTGGGGCTCCATGCCCGGCGTGATCCCCGTTGCTTCCGGCGGTATCCACGTTTGGCACATGCCCGCGCTGGTAAACATCTTCGGCGACGACTCCGTGCTGCAATTCGGCGGCGGTACGCTGGGTCACCCTTGGGGTAATGCAGCCGGCGCGGCGGCCAACCGTGTCGCACTGGAAGCCTGCGTTGCAGCGCGTAACCAGGGTATTGCGGTCGAGAAGGAAGGCAAAGCCGTCCTGACCGAAGCAGCCAAATCCAGCCCGGAATTGAAGATCGCCATGGAAACATGGAAAGAAATCAAGTTCGAATTCGACACCGTCGACAAACTGGACGTCGCGCACAAGTAATCAGGGATGCGGAAATCGGCATTCTGCCGATTCCGCTTCACGACTAAATTTTAAGGAGTAAATGATGAGTGAAGTAATGGATTACAAATCGCGCTTGAGCGATCCGGCTAGCCGCAAGTTTGAAACTTTCTCCTACTTGCCCGCCATGACAGCAGACCAGATCAAGAAGCAAGTCGAATATCTGGTGTCCAAGGGCTGGAATCCGGCCATCGAACATACCGAGCCGGAGCACTTGATGGACTCTTACTGGTACATGTGGAAACTGCCGATGTTTGGCGAGACCGATGTCAAGAAGGTTCTGGCAGAGGCTGAAGCCTGCCACAAGGCCAACCCCAACAATCACGTGCGACTGGTTGGTTACAACAACTTCAATCAGTCACAGGGCGCAGCCATGGTGATTTTCCGAGGCAAGACCGTTTGATGTAGCACCCCCGTCGCTATCCTCTCCCTTTGGCGACGGGGTTTTTTGGCTACGCCGAAAAAGCTTTTAGTAGCACCCCAACCCTGAATTTCCGCATATGGACGCAAGCTGCTGCCCTTGGCCTTACAGACTTGACCCGGCTGCTTACGCCCCTGTGTTGATCCGTAGATGGAGATAATCATGAGCGACCTCGTCGAACAATACCGCATCGAAACCGAACCTTACTACCGCCCCGTCTCGGACGAAGTGGAGCTGTACGAAGCCACCTATGGTGTACGCATGCCGATGATGCTCAAGGGCCCGACCGGCTGCGGCAAGTCGCGCTTCGTCGAGCACATGGCCTGGAAATTGGGCAAGCCGCTAATCACCGTGGCGTGCAACGAGGACATGACCGCCTCCGATCTGGTCGGACGATTTCTGCTCGATGCGGACGGTACCCACTGGCAGGACGGCCCGCTGGCGGTAGCCGCCCGTCACGGCGCGATCTGCTATCTCGATGAAGTGGTGGAAGCGCGCCAGGACACCACCGTGGTGATCCACCCGCTGACCGACAATCGCCGCGTGTTGCCGCTGGAAAAGAAAGGCGAGCTGATCAAGGCACACCCCGATTTCCAGCTGGTGATCTCCTACAACCCCGGCTACCAGAGTCTGATGAAGGATCTCAAGCAGTCCACCAAGCAGCGTTTCGGCGCACTGGATTTCAATTATCCCGAACACGACATCGAGACCGAGATCGTCGCCCACGAAACCGGTGTCGATGCGGAAGTGGCGGGCAAGCTGGTGTCGATCGCCGAGCGCGCGCGCAATCTCAAGGGACACGGATTGGACGAGGGCATCTCGACACGTATGCTGATCTATGCGGGCAGCCTGATCGCCACTGGTGTCGATCCCGTCAAATCCTGCCGTGTGGCGCTGGTACGCCCGATCACCGACGATCCCGACATGCGCGACGCGCTGGACGCGGCAGTAACCACATTCTTTTGATCTTGCGGGGCGGCGAATCGCCCCGCAGGTTCCCACGCCCGAGTCTTAGCTGGAGTAACCATGGCCATCAACCTTGAAGACTATCAGGAACTACTCGAATCGCTTTCCCCGGAATTGCAGGAGAGCCTGCGTTCCGCCTGGCTGGAAGCAGCCAAAGTATTCAGCGCGCGCGGCCTGGATAATTACCTCAAGGGTGCCGCCGCACTGAAGAGTCTGGGCAAGGGTGACGATCTGGTCGCCACCTGGATAGATCACGCGCCACTGGTCGCCAAGGAGATCGGCGAGGATGCCATCCCCGATCTGGTGCAGACCGCACTTGCGCTGGCCTCCAAAACTTCCGGTGCGGTGATCGAACTGGTACTCAGCACCGCGCCCACTGCGGCCAACCGGCTGGGAGACGAGCATCTGTTCCGTTCCTACCTGCAATTCCTCAACACCCTGCTGTCGCAGGCTCCGCGCGGCGTGCGCCCGATGTTGGAAAATCTGGAGATGCTGTTCAGCCAGCTCACACTGGGCGGGTTGCGCCGCTGGGCACTGTGGGGTGCCCATGCCCACCGCACCGATTACCCGGAACAGGCCAACTATTTCAGCCTGCAATCGAAAGAATCGCTGGCGATGTTGCAGAAGGAACGCAAGGGCACGCTGTTCATCGACGTGCAGCGCCGCATCAACATGTATCTGCGCGCGCTGTGGGCGCGGGATTTTTTCATGAAGCCGACTTCCGGTGACTTCGAAACACGCGAAGGCCACCGTCCCTTCGTGGAGGGTTACTTCATCCACCTGCCCGATGCCTACGATGATTTTGTCGTGCCCGCCGCAGGCGGGCAACGTTCGGCCCCTCTCCCTCCGGGAGAGGGTTCGGGTGAGGGTAAGGCATCTGGATCACCGCAAACTGAAATTCGCATTCCGGGTCTGGCGATGTACCGCGCCGCCGCCGCCCACGCCGCCGCCCATCTGGTCTATACCCGCGACCCGATCTCGGCTGAAGCACTCAACCCGTGGCAAATGGCCGTCATCAGCGTAATCGAGGATGCCCGCGTGGAAACGCTGGCGGTGCGCAAGTTCCCCGGTCTCGGGCAGTTGTGGTCGTCCATGCACACGATAGAAGCCGGTCAGGACAAGTCAGCGGGTGATTATCTCAACCGCTTGGCACGCGCACTGCTGGATGAGCGCTATCAGGACAACGACCCGTGGGTTGCACAGGGGCGGGTATTGTTCAAACAGGCGGCGGAACGCCTCGACACCAACCAGGTTTCCTGGGACATCGGCGTGCAGCTGGCGCATGAGTTCATGGCAAAACGCATTCCCTTCAATCCGCGCAGCGACCAACTCACCGCGCCCTACCGCGACGACAACAGTTATTTCTGGGAATTCGAGGAGTTCGATTTCGACAAGGCCATTTCCGCCGGTTATGACACCCCCAAACAGGTACGCAAACAGGTCAGTCTGATGGAGTTCGCCAACGAGATCGATGTCGAGACTGCCGGGGACGACGCCCAGGAAATCTGGGTACTGGGTACCGAGCTGTTCCCCTACGAGAATATCGGTGACGAAAGCAACGGCAAGTCCTTCAACGAGCTGGAAGGCAAGGAACCCTTGTCGGAACCCTACCATTACGCGGAATGGGACTACCAGATTCAGCTGGAACGGCCGGCCTGGGCAACAGTGCTGGAGAAGCGCCCCAAAGCCGGTGACCTGCAACTGATAGCCGAGATCGCCGCGCAACACAAGCGAACCATCGGACGGCTCAAGTTCCTGCTCGACGCGCTGCAACCCCAAGGGGTGACCCGTGTGCGCAAACTGGAGGACGGCGACGAAGTGGACATCAACGCGGCGATCCGCTCGATGATCAATATCCGCATGGCTCAGCAACCCGACCCGCGCATCATGATGCGCTCGGTGCGCAAAGTGCGCGACATCTCGGTGATGGTGCTGCTCGACCTGTCCGAATCCACCAACGAAAAGGTCAGCGGGCAGGAGTACAGCGTGCTGGATCTGCAGCGCCAAGCCACCGTATTGCTGGCGGATGCCATCCACAAGATCGGCGACCCGTTCGCGATCCACGGCTTCTGTTCGGACGGTCGCCACAATGTCGAGTATTCGCGTTTCAAGGATTTCGAGCAACCCTACAACGACGTGCCCAAGTCCCGCTTGGCGGGCATGAGAGGTCATCTCTCCACGCGCATGGGCGCGGCAATACGTCACGCCGGACACTATCTAAAGCTGCAAAAGTCATCGAAAAAACTGCTCCTGGTCATCACCGACGGCGAACCCGCCGACGTGGATGTGCGCGATCCGCAGTATCTCCGTTACGATACCAAGAAGGCGGTGGAAGAGATGGCGCGTTCCGGCGTGACCACTTTTTGCATGTCGCTTGATCCGCGCGCCGATCAGTATGTCTCGCGGATATTCGGGGCAAAGAACTATATGGTCGTGGATCATGTGGAACGCTTGCCGGAGAAACTACCACTACTTTATGCGGGACTGACACGATGACAATACAAACCTATGTCGGCATCGACCGGGACAACAATGGCGGGCTGACCCACCTCGGGCGCATGGTGCGCGATGCCTGGGTGTTCGGCATCCTGCCCGAAACGGAAACCTGCGCGGGCTGGGATTCGGCACGCATGCAGAATCTTTACGAGCGGGTCTTCGCCGCCTGGGAACCCTATGCGCACCTGCCCAGTCGTTTACCGGGAGAGCTGCGCGAGAAGCACGCCCGATTTTACGCGCAGGGCATCAAAACCGCCCGTGCGGAGGGTTGGAGTGCGGAATTGGGCGAGGACGAGTAAGACTGCGGGAACTCATGAGCGCGCGGGAGCCGGGAATTTAAGCACACGCGCCGGTCCGTCGAAACGCCCCTTGGCGGCAAGTTCGCCCAGTGCGCGCGGAAATTCGGCCAGCAGACGCGGCATCAGTCCAGCCGCGGAAACCTGGTAGTAAACCGCCTCATAGGCAACCGGATCGGTCAGTGCGGCGCGTTGCCGGGGGCGAAAATTCTGCCAGGCGATGTCAACCCAACACTTGCGTTCGCCGTCGAGGAACACGAATTCTTCCGCATCCAGGATCGCCAGATACTGCATGGCGCGGATGGGGACGAACAGGCAGTCGGTCGTGCTGCGTGACAACAACGCATACGCGAGATTATAGGCGGCGGCAGGCAGAAACAAGGACTCCCGCGCCAGTTCGTGGTCACGGTAACAGGTGATTTCCATGCACGCTCCGAATGATGGTTGGCTGGAATGATTATCCCTGCTTTGCACCGGCTTGTGGAGTCTCGGAATGAACGACAAACCGTTGATACAACCTTTGGAGAAGACGCATGAAAAAATCAGTCAATAGCAAGAAGACCGTCAAAAAAATCTTGGTCGGCATCCTCACCGGCAGCCCCAACGACCTGCCCACCGTAGTCAAGGTGCGCGACACCCTGACCGGGCTGGGCATCGCCAGCGAGATCGTGGTGGCCTCGGCGCATCGCACTCCCGACAAAGTCATAGACTATCTCGAACGTGCGCACAAGGAAGATGTGCAAGTGTTGATTGGCTGTGCCGGAATGGCCGCCCATCTCGCCGGTGTCATCGCCGGACACACCCGTTTGCCGGTGATCGGCCTGCCGTTGTCCGGCGGAGTCATGTCCGGACTCGATGCCCTGCTCGCCACGGTACAAATGCCGCCGGGCGTTCCGGTCGCAACCGTGGCGGTGGACGGTGCGAAAAATGCAGCCATGCTGGCCGCGCGCATCCTGGCACTTAAGTTTCCCGAAATCAACATCGCGCTGGACGCGGCGGCTAAAAAAGAGCGCGCACGCTACGACCAGACTGCCGACGAAGCCCTGGCAAAACTGAAGGCCCAATAAGGGACGCATATGCCACTCATACACCTTTCCGACATGATCAACCATGCCTACCGCCACAATTACGCGGTGGGCGCGTTCGGCGTGGCCAGTCTGAATTTTCTGGAAGGCATCATGCAGGCTGCGGAAAACTGCCGTTCGCCGGTGGTACTCAACCTGATCGAATCCCATTTCAATAAATATGATTTTGAATTGCTGATGCCCGCCGTTCTGGCGGCAGCGCGACGAGCAACCGTACCGGTGGCAATCAACTTCGACCACGGTGCCGACATCGCCTCCGCCGAGCGCGCCATTCGCGCCGGCTGCAACGGGGTGATGGTGGACACCTCGGCATTGCCGTTGTCGGACAACCTGTGGCAGACCCGCGACATCGTTACCATGGCTCATGCCTGCGGTGTCACGGTCGAGGGAGAACTGGGCTATGTACCGGGTGTCGAGGGCGATAACGCCAAAGATCATCCCGGTGAACTGACCTACACCTCGGCCGCCGAGGCCGCCGGATTTGTCGAACGCACCGGCGTGGACTGTCTCGCGATCTCGATAGGCACCGTACATGGCCGAATGAAAGGCACGCCCAAACTGGATTACGCCCGGCTCGCCAAGATCCGGGAAGCGACCTCCGTACCGCTGGTGATACACGGTGGCACCGGACTGACCGACGATCAGTTCCGGCGGCTCATCGCACACGGCATTGCCAAAATAAACTACTACACCGGTCTCGCCGATGCCGCCGGTCTCCGCATCAAAGAAAACCTCGGCGGCAAACGGAAAGGGAGCCACAGCGCACTGTTCGCCGGCATCCGCGACGCAGTGCGGGAAGAAACCGAACGTTGCCTGCGATTATGGGGCTGCGGCGGGCGAGCTGCGGAAGTGTTGGCGCAATGCCGCCCGTGGCAGGAAGTGGAACACATCGTGCTCTACAACATTCCAGACACGTTGACGGAAAACGAAATCGCCTTGATGCTGCATGACGGAAAAAAATTGATGGCAGACATCCCCGGTGTGCGTGACATCCGTACCAGCCGAAACCTTCAGCCCAACGGAAAATTCCGCTACTGCCTGTCGGTTCGCCTTGCCAGCCCCGCCGTTCTGGAAACCTACCAGAATCACCCCGCACAAATGCATTTCCTTAACAAAATCCTCCGGCCTGCCATCACCGACCATGTCACTCTGAACCTGGCGGAAAACCCAAGCACTGGTTAAGGAAACTCTTAATAAATCTGACTTTCGCGGGAATGACGAGTCAATCAGAGCTTCCCTAGTTTAAGCGGCTCCACATAAAGCCAGTTTCTTCACCCGCGACAAACGCTTAATCTCCCTCTCGCGCTTCGACGCAGCCGATCTGTCCGCGCATGGCTCGGCATACACCATCTCCACCGGCAAGCGCACCCTTGTGTATTTCGATGCCGTGCCGGCATTATGTGCGGCGAGACGTTTGTCGGGATCGTTGGTGATGCCGCAGTACAGGGTGTCGTCAGCGCAGCGGAGAAGGTAGCAGACCCAGTTCATCGCGCCGCCCATGCTTAGACAGGCCCGCCACGAGCCGTAGATTTATTCCGCGCCCCCCTGACCCGGACGTAAGCCAGCATCGCAATCAATATCGACAACACTGCCCAGTTGCTCCAGATTACATAGGGGGTGCTGCCCTGATAGCCCCGCGCGATGCCGCGCAACACGCCTTCTTCATGTTCGGGCAGTTGCTGCAACACTTTGCCGTTTGCATCGATGATGGAGGTGACACCGGTATTGGTGGCGCGCAGCATCATGCGCCCGCTTTCCAGCGCGCGCAGTTGCGAAATCTGGTTGTGTTGCGCCGCCGCGTAAGAATCGCCGTACCAGGCATCATTGGTGACATTGACCAGCAGCGTGGCAGCCGGCAGGGCGCGAATGATTTCTTCGCCGAATACGTCTTCATAACAAATGTTCACCGCCACCCGCTGTCCGGCAACGTTCAACGGTTGCTGCCGGGTGCCGCCGTTGGCCAAGTCGCCCATGGGGATGTTCAACACACCGTTGATGAACCACCCCAGCAGCGGACGCAGGGGAATAAATTCGCCGAAAGGAACCAGGTGCTGCTTATGGTAGGACTGCTCCGCCGCTTCACCCGTGCTGAAAACGCTGTTGTAGTAGCGGTCACCTTCCCGCCAGAACGCGCCCAGCAACACATCGCCCGCATTTTCTACGGCGTGGTTGCGCAACTGTGTCAACAGGGTCGGCGGCAATTCTTCGCGCAGCATCGGCAGCGCGGTTTCCGGCAACACGATCAGGCGCGCATCGCTTTCCAGCACCAGGCGGCGGTAAGTTTCCAGGGTGTCAATCAATCCTTCATCGGCAAATTTTTCGTTCTGGTCAATGTTGCCCTGCAACAACGCCACACTGAATGTTTCACCGACGGGCTGCGTCCACGCCACGCCACGCAATGCCGCGCCGCCCGCCCAAACCGCCAGCAACACGATGCCGACAAACTTTGCCCGCCGACGGCGCAACTGCCAGAGCAGGGCAAGCAATGCGGCACTGACTGCCGCCAGCAACGACACGCCATACACACCCAGCAGCGGTGCATAGCCCGCCAGCGGGCTGTCGGAATGTGCATAGCCCAGAGTGAGCCAGGGGAAACCGGTCAGTATCGTGCCGCGCAGCCATTCCATTGCCACCCAGATGGCAGCCATCGCCATCAAAGCGGGAAGCGCATGACACACATCGCGACTATCCAACCGTGCCGCACGCGCAAAACGTGCCTGGGCATAACCCGCCAGTGCGGGAAACAAGCCGATAAACGCCGAAAACATTAACGTTGCCGGCACCGCCAGCCACGCCGACATATGGCCGTAATCATGCAGCGCGACATAAACCCAGCTGATGCCGACACCGAACAGCCCCAGACCAAATGCAAAACCTATCCATGCCGCCGTGCGCGGACTGTCCGCCAGCCGCCACAGCGCAAACAGCACGGCGAGCGCCAACACCGGCACGACAAAATGACCAAACGGCGCAAAACCGAATACGCACAGCGCACCGGCAAGCAACGCCAGCCCCATCTTCAGATTCAACACATTCATGCGGGACCTACCAGCGGAAGTATGACAAACCCGTGCAGCATAACCGACTCGCGCCGCGCACCGCCACCCAAGTTGGGGAAAAGGTAGGGTGGATAAAGCGCGGGCGCGTATCCACCGGCAAGCATCGCTCATCGGTGGAAACGCTGCGCTTTTTCCACCCTACACGCCGCCGCCACCCAAATTGACCCCAACAGGGTGCGGCAACATGTCGCACGGGCGGACAGAAGAATCTTGCTAGCATTCGCACCTCAATCAAATTTCAGGGAATCCACAACAACATGAAAACCAAACTTGCCTTTGCCGCACTCCTGTCGATCATGAGCAATGCTGACGCATCCTGCGCATCGTCGTATTGCACCGTCAACACTCAATGGGACACGCAGGGACTGAGGAATAACGATGGGCTGCGTATCGACCTGCGTTACACCTACGCCAAAGCCGACACACCCCGCCTTGGTTCTGCAAAGGTGGTGAACGACCCCGCATTGGCGGCTCCCGGGGATGAAGTCGAAAATCTGCAAACCCTCAATCAGTCCCTGATTGCAAACTTTAATTACGCGCTCAATCACCAATGGAACATGGATGTGGGTGTCCCACTGGTGATGCGCGACCACGCACACACCATTGCGCCCGCGACAATTGAGCAAAATAAATTTAGCCGACTGGGTGACATTCGCATCGTCGGCAACTATCAGACGGATGCTGCCGACGCCCTGTCCGGCAACGGTTTGCGCCTGGGTCTTAAATTACCGACCGGCCAAACTTCGTGGGAGCTGGTACCGGGTGGCGGCGCAGCCGAAAGGAGCTTGCAGCCCGGCAGCGGCAGCACAGACGTGATTTTGGGAGCGTATCAATACCGGGAAGCGGCTCACAGCCCGTGGGGGTGGTTTGTTAGCGGACAAATCCAAGCCGCGCTCAACACCCGCGACAACTATCGTGCCGGCAATGACATCGCAATTGACTTGGGCGCGCATTACACCGTGTCGCCCAAGCTCACCGCACTACTGCAACTCAATACACAATTCAAACAGCGTGACAGCGGCATCAATGCCAACCTCCACTCCGGTGGACATTCGGTCAACCTGAATCCGGGTCTGAGTTTCGCCTTGACCGACAAGGCGCGGGTGTATGGCTTTGTACAACTGCCGCTATATCAATACGCCAATACCGATCCGGCGGGCGGCCTGTCCGGGCAATTAACCGCACCGTGGTCGGCTTCGCTCGGCATCAGCCGGCAATTCTGACGGGATACCGCAGTATTCCGCATAACCACGCCAAGTTATCCACTAACATCCCCAGAAATTGGGTTGTTTGGCGAAACGCCGCATGGCCTTGTGCAGCGAAGTAAACCGGCGGGACAGGTCATGGGCAATCCAACCTTTCGCCAGCGCAATGGCTTCCTGATGTGCCGACAGCGTCTGATCTGCTGCGGATTCGTCCAGCAGGCGATGCGCCACGGCCACATCGTTGATTTTTCCCAGCACCTCCTGCACCTCGCCAAGTGACGCGAGAAACGACCCGCTTTTTTTCTTGCCGTACAAACCGGAAAAAAACTCCGCGCTGTACCTCAACTTTTTGGCAAGAATGCGCATGGTGTGCAATCGCGCGGCATCAAGGGTATTCAGTTGCCGAGCGGCTCGGGCGAAACGTTTGGACAGCTGACGTAGGCGATACACTGCAAAATCGCGTGTCTGCGGTGCGGCATCTTGATGTTGCCAATATGCACCGTTCATCCAGATGGAAAAACGCAGAATCAGTCGCTGCATATCGCGTGATTGGGACTCGCCGCGCAACGCGACATGGCACTCATTACGCTGCCTCTCACTGTACGCCAGCAATGCCTGCAAGCCGCCATGCCCCGCCATTCGCGCGCACATTGGCCGGATCGTTTGGGCGATGAACACATCCCATTCGCGAATTTCTCCCAAGGCAACACACATCGCCGCCACCTCCCGGCACAGTGCGGACAATTCCCCGTCCGCACGAATCTTTTCCGTCATGCGCAACACCACGCGCAAACGACGCAAGGCAACCCTTGTCTGGTGCAGATATTCGGCATCATCACTCCACATCGCGCCGTACAAATTGTCCTGCAAGTGCGACAAACACGACCAAATCAATGTCTGCAACACTCTCGGCAGCGTGTCGATACGGGAAATATCCGGCGCGACACCCTTGACGGGCTGCGCCACCGCCCCGACCAGCAAGCGATACCCGGATTCCGCCTTGCTGACGGCCTCAAGTTCGAACGGAACAATCTCCAGTATCGCCAGTGCCAACCCGAATAACGGTTGCGGATCGCCGGACTTCAATTCCAGTTCCAACTCGCAAATCGGCGCACTGTGCTGCTCGGTGCGCACCTCGCCCCGATCCATGCACACCTCGATTAATGCGCCTTGCCAATCCACCATGCGGCTGGAACGGGAGAAATCGGTGACAAAAACCGGTTGTAATTTACCCTGCCATTTCGATGGCAGGTGTTCACCCCATTCCGGCATGGAGAAATCCAGCTCCGCCCGACTTAGCGGAATCTCCCACTCATTGCGCCGATGCAGCCCGCCCTCGACCGAGCCGCCGCCCTTTAGGGTTTGCAGCCACTTCCGTCCGGCACGACGCAGTCGCAACGCCATCTGCCCGCGATGCAAATCAAGCTTGGGGGTGTCGTAATAAATGCTGTAGAGGCGGCGCGTCACCACCCGCCCGGCTTGATGCGTTTTGAGCAACGCGTGCCGCTTCAATCTGGCAAGACTCTCCGGTGCGATGCGCAGTTTAAGTTCGGTTTCGATGAACATCACTTCTCCCATTCATTCCCGTTGTTTTTCAGGGGTCATACGGTGAGGTTACTGCCAGACGCGGCAAGCTTCAACACAATAGCGAGTGACTGTGCTGCCGAGTCTGCCGCAGAACTCAAGTTACAGCGTTAGGCACAACATTGCGCATTGATCGCTCACCGAACATTTTCCTTACGAAAAGCCAATTCCAAGGGAAGCACGGATCCCCTCCGGCGCACTAATCCCACCCCTGTTATCAATCAGCAAAGCAGAAGCATCTGCTTTGCCTCTCCCGTGTAAACGGTAATAGAATCACCATCGCTCCACTCAAAAGGCAACCATGCAGCAAATACTTGACGCACTTTTACGGGCATTGCGCGACCTTTTTCAATTCAAGGTGTTGTGGGTCATCATCTGGCCGATGCTCGCAGCCGTGTCGCTGTGGGCGGTTTTGGGCATAGTCTTCTGGGACACTTTTTCAGAATGGATAGGCAGCGGTCTCACCGCCATTGGCGTACAAACCTGGCTGACCGGCATCGAGCCGCGCTGGGTTGCAAACGGCATCCAGGCGATTGCGCATTTCATCCTGTTTGTGCCGCTCATTTTCATCACCGCGCTTATCATCACCGCTCTGTTTGCCATGCCCGCGCTGATTAAGCTGGTCGCCGATCGCGATTACCCGGGACTGGAACGTAACAATGGCGGCGGCATCGCCGGCAGCCTGATCAACGCCGCCATTGCCATTGCCATCTTTGTCGCCATCTGGACGCTCACCCTGCCGCTCTGGCTGCTTGGCATCGGCGTTTTTATCCCGTTTGTTGCCGCCGCCTATTTGAACCAGCGCCTGTTTCGTTATGACGCGCTGGCAGAGCATGTGAGTCACACGGAAATGCGCGCACTGACCAGCGATCATCGCCTCTCCTGGTGGGGGTTGGGATTATTGACCGGACTGCTGCAATTCATCCCGCTGCTCAACCTGCTGGCTCCGGTGCTAACGGCTTTAACCTTCATCCACTTCGGCATGGCCAGATTGGCCAATTTGCGGCAATCCCAGTCCGGCAAAAATAGCCCACTTTAGCAATTCGTCCAGCTTGACGTTCGGGCTTGCCCCAAGTTACAGTTCCGGCGATTCCCCGCACACCCCATTCAGAGGTAGAGATGAACTTACAAACAGCGATTCCAGCAATTTTTTGCCTGGTTTTGGCCTCATGTGTCGCACCCGTTAAACAGCAGACTACGCCCGCACCGACACCGGAAATCGCAACCGTTTCCGAGCAGAAGTTCGGCTTTGATGACGGTTACTACAAAATCTCCGGGGAAGTGGTATTCACAGAATCGCGCCACACCGCAACAAATGTGCACACTTGCAAAATCAATCTGGCACTCACCAACAACGCCAAAACAGACTACAGCGGCGGCTGGATAACCGTGACACTGATCACTCCCGAGAACGCCAGCTTCAAGTTCACGGATACTCACATCAACAGGCCGCTTGCCGTTTATGACACGCAAAACTATCTGCTGCTGGATGAAGAGGGCACCTGCCCCGGTGTGGCAAGAATCAACACCTACCTGATGATGCGCTGAGGCTTGCTGCCGCCCTGCCGATTACGCTTTGCCGCGTTGTATCCATCCAAGCAAAACGTTTACTCCCGAACGCGAATTGCCGCGTCTTCAATCGCGCGCTGCAACACCTGAATTTCATCAAGTATCAATGCGAACCGATTACCAAATTCGGTCAGGGAATACTCAACTCGCGGCGGGGTTTCATTAAAAACTTGTTTTTCGATGATGCCGAATCCCAATAGTTTGCGCAGTCTTTCGTTCAGCACTTTCGCGGACAGCCCGTCGATGGCATGTTCCATCTTTCCGGGTCGATTCACGCCACGGCGAATCAAATCAATCACCGTTAAAGACCATTTGCACCCGACCACGCTTTCCATCATTTGACCGACAGTCGGAGGGATATTTTTTATCGTGTTAGACATCATCAAGATGGACCAAAAAGTAAGTGAGTTACCGCTTTGTACCCGCTTGTTGCGTGGCTTGCGGTAAGACTACACTGCGCTTCCGTTAATTTCAATCACGACAAAAAGGAGCGCATCATGCAACATAAATTCAAACTCGCAATCCTGGCAACCGCACTGGCATTTTCAGTGGCCGCACATGCCGACGACATCCCCTATCCCGATGGTTATCGTGACTGGCATCATGTTAAAAGCATGGTCATCAACCCAGGACACGCGCTGTACGATTCGTTTGGCGGCATTCATCACCTTTATGCGAATAGCAAGGCCATGAAAGGCTATGCACAGGGGAAATTCCCCAATGGCTCGGTGATTGTGTTTGATCTGCTGGAGGCGAACGAGGGCGGTAACGCCGTCGTTGAAGGGAAGCGCAAAGTCGTCGGTGTCATGCACAAAGACAGCAAACATTACGCTGCTACCGGCGGTTGGGGATTTGAGGGATTCAAAGGAGATTCAAAAACTGAACGGGCGGTGGGCGGTAATGCCGCCAGCGCGTGCTTTGGATGCCATGAACCACAACGCGACAAAGACTTCGTATTTAGCTCAACACGAAAATAAACGCGCCGAACTTGCCGCCCTGGCGGCCTGTAAACCGCCGTCACAAACGGCGGTTTCTTCACGCCACCCGAGCAAACTAACCGCTCACGCCTGTCACATAAGCCGCCGTCAAATCATGGCGCGGCGCATCAAATAACGACTGGCATTGGCCGAACTCGATCAGCTGCCCGACCCGTTCCCGCATCCAGAAGAACGCGGCGTAATTGGCGACACGTCTGGCCTGGGCGAGGTTGTGGGTGACGATCACCACGGTGTAGCGGTTGCGCAGGCGGTGAATCAGCTCTTCGACTACCGCTGCGGCGATGGGATCCAGCGCGCTGCACGGTTCGTCCATCAGCAGGATGGCGGGTTCCAGTGCCAGGGCGCGGGCGATGCACAAACGTTGTTGCTGCCCCCCGGACAACGCCATCGCGGGGGTGTCCAGACGGTCGCGCACTTCCTCCCATAGCCCGACATCCCGCAAGGCGCACTCGACGCGCTGCGCCAATTCGTCACGCTGACGCACGCCGTGTTCGCGCAGAGGCATTTCGATATTGCGACGGATGGACAAAGGAAAAGGGTTGGGCTTCTGAAAAATCATGCCGACCTTGCGGCGCAACGCCATCACATCGTGACCCGGGGCGGTTATATCGACACCGTCGATGCGTATCCCGCCACGCACACGACTGCCGGGAATCAAATCAGTGAGGCGGTTCAACGACGACAGAAAGCTGGTTTTTCCACAACCCGACGGGCCGATCAACGCGGTAATACACCCTTTGTTGATGTTCAGAGAAACGTCCGCCAGCACTTTTTTGCCGTGATACGAAACGCTCAGACTTTCCACTTCGATGTGCGGACTGGGAATGCAGCAGGCCGCGCCCTGCTCGATGTCGCCCAGGGTGTAGGCGATGGGTTCGGTGGTTTTCATAACGCGCTTATCCTTTTGCCGAGGAAACGATCCGACAGGCTAACGGCGATGCCGTTGATGATGATTAACATGACGATCAGTACCAGTGCCGAACCGTAGGCCGCGGCATCGCCGCCGGTGACATTCATCGACAAATCGTAGATATGCACCGACAAAGCGCGCCCGGAATCGGACAGCGAACCCGGCATCCTGTCCACATAACCGCTGGTGAAAATCAGCGCGGCGGTCTCCGCCAACGCGCGTCCGATACTGAGCATCAGACCCGCCGTAATTGCCGGTGCAGCGGCAGGCAATAACACTTGCCACAAGGCGGCGGCATGGCTCAGCCCCAATGCCGCCGCACCATGCCGCCATTCGTTCGACACGGCGGACAACCCCGCCGCAGTGGTGCCGATAAACAGCGGCAACATCATGCACGCCAGCGTCAATCCGCCCGACCAGATTGAAAACCCCATTCCCAGCCAGATGCAAAACAGCGCGTTGCCAAACAGTCCGAACACGATAGACGGCACACCCGCCAGCATATTCAAGCTCATGCGTATCGCTTGCGCGGTATTGCCGCCGGTGTATTCACTTAAATAGACGGCAGTACCCAAACCGAGCGGGACGGTGACCGCCAGTGCCACGCCCAGTATGAGCAGCGTGGCAACCAGTATCGGCGCGATGCCGCCGTCGCGTCCGGCATTCTGCGGCGCATCCGATAAAAATGCCGGGTCGAGTTTGCCGTAGCCTTGCACAATCAAGTCGCCCAACAACCACAGGAATACGCCGACCACGATGGCCGCGGCCAACCAGACCGCGAGGGTGAAGGCGATATCGCCAGACCGGTAAGCGCGACTATACATGCAGCCCTCCAGTGCGACGACCCGCCAGCCACGCCAGCGCGGTGACTATCATCATCAGCAACAATCCCGAGGCGAACAACGCCGCGCGATGCTCGCCGGTCGCGTAGGGCATTTCCAGCGCGATGTTGGCCGTCAACACGCGTACCGGATCGAACAGGCTGTGCGGCGTTTGCACCACGTTGCCCGCCACCATCAGCACCGCCATGGTCTCGCCCAAAGCGCGCATCGCGGCGAGTATCGCACCGGTCACGATGCCCGCCCGCGCTTCCGGCAAAGCCACCCCCAACACCACCGCCTTGCGACCGAGACCCAATGCCGCCGCGCCCTGCAGATTGGCGGGCGATACCGCCGCCAGTGCCGCCTCGCTGGTCAACGCCACAGTGGGCAACACCATTAACGCGAGTATCAATATCGCCGCCAACAGACTGGCACCCGGCGGCTCCCATCGGGCGATCAACGGCACGATGACGGTCAAACCCCACAAGCCATAGACCACCGAGGGGATGCCCGCCAGCAACATCACCACGCGACGTAGCGGCCTAACCAGAAATGCGGGCGCAAAAAAACGGCTGAACAGCGCGCACGACACCCCCAGCGGCACGGCGATCAGCAACGCGCCCAAACTGACCGCCAGGGTCGCCCATAACATCGGCAACAAGTTGAATCGTCCGCCGGATGGAAACCAACCGTCGCTGTTTATGAAGCGCAACCAACCGCCGTCATCGAGTATCGGCAGTGCTTCCCCGACCAGCAGCAGCAACACCAACCCGAGCAACACCGCAACCGCCAGCGCGATGCCGCCGCTCGCGCGCGCCAGCACGGTATCAGCGCGCGACGGGGACGAAGAATTGCGCCGTGACCAAATCATCGACTGCCTCCGATTGGGCGTATGCAATGAACTTTTTCGCCAGCGCGACCGGTGTGGCAGCACTCACAAAATTCAAGGGGCGCGACAGCGGGAAGCGTCCCGCGCGCACATCGGCAACCGTGGCGGGCACACTATCCATCGCCAGCAGCCGTATCGGCGTACCGTGCGCCGCCTCGTATTCCGCCGTGCCGATGGACACATAACCGATCGCGCCGATGTTGCCCGCCACCGTCTTGATGCCCTGCTGGTTGTCGCCGATTACCACATGGGCGCGGATGTCGGGGTTGCCCAGTTTGAAGTGCTGCAAAAACAATTCCAGCGTGGAGCGTCCCTCGGCCTTGTTGACCACGGTGATCTTGCGATCCTCGCCACCCACCCGGTTCCAATTGGTGATTTTTCCGGTATAGATCGCCCTGATCTGCTCATCGCTGAGAGCCGGCACCTTATTTTTCTGATGCAGGATGATACCGATGCCATCCATCGCGACGCGATACCCCCTCAAATCGCTTTCTTCCGGCTTGAGCGCGCGCGACACCATGCCGATGTCGGCCAGCCCGGCGCGGACATCGTTCACCCCGCGTGTCGAACCGCCGCTTTGCACATCCACCCGCACCCCGGGATTCAGCTGCTCGAAACGCTTGCCGATCTCCAGCGCCAGCGGCGCGATGGTGCTGGAACCGGTGATAACCAATCGCTGCCCGTCCGCACCCGCCGTGTTCGTCGATAACATGGCAAGAAATACCAAAGCGAACATGCGCGCCATTTTTGCAACGTTATCCATCAGCAGCAACCCGACGTCGGCGCAGTTTCGTGCCGGGCAAAGGGAATATCGCTGCCGCAACCGGGGAATATCCCATAGTGCGTTCCAAAATCGCCGATAAATTCGAAGTGCGCTTTGAAGCGGCCATCTTGCAACATGCGCCAGGTGTTGCCGCACACCGGAAATACTTTTCCGGCTTCAATATCGTGATGCGCATCCAGAATGAAACGGTGTGCATGGTTGGGGATCGTGCCTTTGTAAATCACTGCCTGCCCGTAATCCTCGCAGGCAGGCTCCAGCCCCTCCAGTTTGAACAGGCGATAGGTCGCCGAGAAAAATTTGATGTTGCCCACCCGTTCCGCCAGCTTGGCATCGGTCACCTCCAGCGGTTTGTCTTCCACCAGTCGCGGGTCGGCAAAGCCGTGGCGTTTTGACAAGGAAATGAAATCGTTCCAGTACAGCGCGCCGCCCAGACACTCGCCGTACAACACCGGATCATTGCGCACCGCATCGGGAACGCGACGGTCGGCATACACATCGGAGAAATAAAACTCGCCGCCCGGTTTGAGCAGGCGATGCACTCCGCGCAACACCGCATCCTTGTCGGGCGACAGATTGATGACGCAGTTCGACACGATGATGTCGAAGCTGCCGCTGTCCAGGCCGAGCTCATCCAGCTTTTCTATGTAACCCTGCTTGAAAATGACGTTATCAAAGCCGAATGTCTCGGCGTGATAGGCGCGGTAATTTTCCGCCACGGCAAGCTGCTCCTCGGTCATATCCACCCCGACCACCAAGCCGTTCTTGCCCGCCAGTTGCGCCAGCGCATAGACATCTCGCCCCGTGCCGCTACCCAGATCAAGGATGCGGCAGCCTTGCAGCAGTGACGGGCATACCAGCCCGCAGCCGTAATAGCGCGCCAGCACCTCGGGATGGATGTTGGCAAGCAGCGGCTTAAGCCAATCCGGCACTGCGCTCGCGTCGCAACAGGCGGTGGTTTTCAAATCTTCCGAGCTTTGCAATTGCTTGCCGTAGTAGTCCTTAACGATTTCATGCATGGTGTATTCCTTAAATTTTTCGGGTGGTTATATCGGTGAGTCGTAATACATGCGCGTAGCTTACAGCTCTCCGGGAAAACAGGCCGTTTCTCTGGCCACAAAATGAAAATCGGCGAAGCCCGCACGGGCGATTTCACCGGTGTTGTCGGTATCGGAAGCGACCGCAAGCTGAATCATACGGGCCGCTTGGGTATTGAATTCCGCGACCATATCCCGCTGAACATCCTGCCGCGCCACCACCCAGCGACCGGCGTTGGCAGCACCGGACTCCGCCACAATCATGCGGGTGCGGTCGGTGTAGGCATTCGGCTTGCGTGTACCAACCGGATAGCGGTTGTCCCACACATAGTTGATGGCGGCATCGGGTACATCATCGCCATAGATGCCGCGCGCCAATTTCAGTTTGGCGCGAGTCAGAAAATTCAGTTCGGATGGCGGCATGGCGAACGAAACATAGACCCGTGCTGCATAGTCGTCGCCCGCCTTGGTCGCCATGTCCGCCTTGAGCAACGGAGCATCGACGCGCCAACGCCAGCACAGCACCGGAGTGCGATGCAGATCCACCTCAACGGGACGCGCCAGCAGTGCCATGCTGTGATCGGCCTGCGCCTCGATACCCAGAATGTCGTCGCGGAGCGACACCCGATAGCGGGTGGGTGCAATTTTTTTATCGAATTGCACCACGCGCCACGGCGCGGGGACGGTTGCCGACGGTCCGGTGAAGCCAGACAAGCGGAGCGCATCGCCCGCCTGTGCGGCGCAGGCGACAACAAACAGCGACAACACTGTCGCGCTACGCCACGGCATGTGTACTCCAGTCTTGTGGCAGATATTGCAAATCCTGCGGTTCATCCACGTCACGCAACATCGTGCCGAGATGAAGAGACCAGCCGAGTTGCCCGATACGATCCCGTGTCATGTCGGCAACCCCGGCACTACTCCACGGTATGTCGGAAAACAACAGCGGTGAAAATCGCCCGATACCGAGCAAGGCGTAACCGCCGTCCACGGTGCGATGGATAACGGCATCGTGTTCCCGCAAGGATTGCGCGGCATCACGCAACAGCGCGGCGGACATTTCCACGCAGTCACTGCCGATCAGAATGGCGGAGCTTCCCTGTCCAATCGCGCGCTGTGCCGCTCGCGCCATGCGCTCACCCAGATCACCCGCTCCCTGATTGCTGATGACAATGCCTTGCGGCAAGTCGATTTCCTGCCAGGCGGCATCTTCTATCGCGGGCGTAACGCATAACTCGACCGCGCCAAGGCCGGCGGAAAGAGCCTGATGCAGGGTGTGTTGCAACATCTGCCGCGCCAACGCCGCCGCACCCGCCGCGCCCAGCGCGGGAATCAAACGCGTCTTGGCAAATCCCGCCCGTGGGGCTTTGGCAAAAATCAGGATGCGGGGCGCGCTCACCGGTATTGCCTCGCCAGTTGTTCTGCATCCGCCCCCAGCCAGTATTGCAGTCTCAAGCACCACATCAATAATATGGTGCGCCACACACCGCGTGTTTCCCAACGCCTGCCGGAGGTGGTAACACATTGTGTGAGGCAGGCCGGACGCGACAAACTTTTAAGACGCTTGCTCAATTCAATATCTTCCATCAACGGTTGCTCGGGAAAACCTTGCAGCTGTCGGAACGCGGCGCGACGCACAAACATCGCCTGGTCGCCGGTGGCGATGCCGGTCAAGCGGGAACGCCAATTCATCATCCGGCTAATTACGCGCAGCATGAACGGGCGACCGGCAATACACACATCGAAGCGACCCCAGTCATGCTTACCGGACACGAATGCCGCTTCGATATGATGCAGCGCACCCTGTGGCAAGCGTGTGTCGGCATGCAGGAACAGCAACACCTCTCCCGTTGCCGCTTCCGCACCGGCATTCATTTGAAGAGCCCTGCCGCGCCGCGCAGATACCACGGAGTATCCAGCCACTTTGGCAAGCATGACCGATCCATCATCGCTGCCACCATCCGCAAAAATAATCTCGCAACCAACTCGCTGATACGGCAACAGATGCGCGAACAGTTCCGGCATCTGGGTTGCTTCGTTGAGTATCGGGATAATGATGGAGAGGTGTTTCATGATCGCAGTTCGGCACTCTGTTGCACGCGCGCTCCCTCATCCCCACCCTTCTCCCGGTGGGAGAAGGGCTTTACCTCCCTCTCTCTTTGGGAGAGGGACTGAGGGTGAGGAAGCACCAAGAAAACATTCATACTCAACCACGCCTCCACGCATGATAGCGTTCCGCCCACGCCAATAGTTTTTTCGGCGCATGGGCGCGCTTCCACTCGCCCGCCGCATATTTGTTGGCTTCCGCCAGCGTCGGATAGGTGTGAATGGTGCCGAGGATCTTGTTCAGACCCAGCCCGTGTTTCATCGCCAACACGAATTCCGCCAGCAGGTCGCCCGCATGTTCGCCCACGATGGTCACCCCCAGTATCTTGTCCTTGCCGGGCACGGTCAGCACTTTTACAAAGCCGCGCGCGCTGCCGTCGGCGATGGCGCGATCCAGATCGTCGATTCCGTATTTAATGACCTCATATGCTACGCCCTGTTCGCGTGCCTCCTGCTCGTTGAGGCCGACGCGCGCGACTTCCGGATCGATGAACGTCGCCCACGGAATGACGGAATAGTCTGCCCTGAATTTTTTGAAATCACCGAACAGCGCGTTCACCGCTGCATACCAAGCCTGATGTGCGGCGGTGTGGGTGAACTGGTACGGTCCCGCGACATCGCCGACGGCATAAATATTCGGATACAGCGTTTCCAAATATTCGTTGGTGGTCACGGTGCGCTGGGTGGGGATGCCCAACTCCTCCAACCCGAAGCCCTTGAGACGCGCGCTGCGACCGACCGCGCAGATCAGCTCATCGAATTCGATGCGGCGTGCTTGGCCTTCATGTTCGACCACGATGAATTTGTGTTCGCCCTCTCTCTCGCAACGCACCGCCTTGTGATCGGTCAGCACGTCCACACCGTCGGCACTCAGCGAGGCGCGCGCCAACTCGGACACTTCGACGTCCTCGCGTATCATGATGCGCGCTGCCATTTCGATCTGTGTCACCCGTGAACCGAGCCGCGCAAAACTTTGCGCCAGCTCGCAACCGATGGGGCCGCCACCCAGTACCACCAGCCGCTTTGGGGCTTCATCCATTTGGGCGAATTCATCCCACAAGGTGTCGCTGGTGACATAACCGACATCATCCAGTCCCGGCAGTGGCGGCACGAAGGGTCGCGCGCCGGTGGCGATGACGATGCTGCGCGTGGTGAGTTTTTGCATCGTGCCGTCGTTCAGTTTAATCTCCACCGTCCACGGATCGGTGATGCGCGCATGGCCTTGCAACACTTCAACGCCGAGGGCGGTGTAGCGTTCGACGCTGTCGTGCGGTGCGACTTCGCTGATCACTTTGTGCACCCGCGCCATCACTTTGCGAAAACTAAAATCGGGATTCTGCGGGTTCAGTCCGTAGTGTTCTCCATTGCGTATCTGCTGCGCCAGCTTGGAACTTTTGATCAGTGCCTTGCTCGGAACACAACCGTAATTCAGGCAATCACCGCCCATCTTGTGCGCCTCCACCAACGTGACCTTGGCCTTGACTGCCGCAGCGATGTAAGCCGACACCAGCCCCGCCGCGCCGCCGCCGATCACGATCAGATTTCGGTCATATTTCGCGGGACGCCGCCATTTGGCATACACGCGCCCGGCCTGCATTGCTGCCAAAACTTTTCGCGCGGCCAGGGGAAATACGCCGAGCAGCGCGAATGAAAAAAGCAGCGCGGGCGACAAGATGTCCGACAGGCTTTTCAGCTCCGCCAGCTGCGTGCCGGCATTCACATAGACCAACGTGCCGGCGAGCATCCCCGCCTGACTCACCCAGTAAAAAGTACCGGTACGCATCGTGGTCAGGCCCATCAGCAGATTGATAAGAAAGAACGGGAACGCCGGAACCAGTCGCAGGGTAAACAAATAGAACGCGCCGTCTTTTTCCACGCCCGCATTAACGGCTTTGAGTCGCCGACCGAAACGGTGCTGCACGCTGTCGCGCAGCACGAAACGCGCGGCGAGAAACGCCAATGTCGCGCCTATGCTGGAGGCAAACGACACCAGCAGTGTGCCGACAGTCAAGCCGAACAGCGCACCAACCGCCAAGGTAAGAATGGCGGCACCGGGCAAAGAGAGTGCGGTAACCGTCACATACAGCGCAAACACGGCAGCGGCCAGCAGCCAGGGGGACTCCGCTTTGAGTGCGGCTAAATCACGCTGGTTCTGCTGGAGCGCGTCCAGGGTCAACAACTGTTGCAAATCGAAGACAAAAAAACTCACCGCCAGCATGAGAAACAGCGCGATCAGCAAGCCGCGCTTCATGCCGCCTCCCGCTCCTCTTTAAGCGCGCCGCCGCAGCTGCTGCCTTGTCCGGCGGTGCAGCCGTAGCAGTGGTCGGCGACGCGAATGGCCTGACCTTGAAAATCCTGTTGCAGCAAATCACGCAAGTGCCGTCTCCCCTGACCGGGGAGCGGCAACGACAGCAGTTGATTGAAATCGCAGTCGTATAAATATCCCCGCCAATCGACACTGACCAGATTGCGGCACATCACGGTGTCGAGATTGGCGGATGCAAAGTTGGTCTTGAGCAACTCCATGTAATCGTTGAATTGACCTTTGGAAATCAGCGTCGATCCGAAACGCTGTATCGGCATATTGGTAATGGCAAACAACTGATTGAACACGATGCCGAAGTGCTCCAACAGCTCGCGCTGATAGTCGGCCTGCAAACGTTCTTGATTGGGCGGCAAGGATGCCCCCTGCGGGTTATAAACCAGATTCAACACCAATCCGCTGCCGGGTTGGCCGTAGCCCAGCGCATTGAGTTTTTGCAGCGCGGCGATGCTCTTGTCGAAAGTGCCTTTGCCACGCTGCTTATCGACGTTGTCCAGCGAGTAACAAGGCAGCGAAGCGACGATCTCGACCTGCTGCTGCGCCAAAAATTCGGCGAGATCTTCCTGTCCGGGCTCAAACAAAATAGTCAGGTTGCAGCGGTCGATCACCTTGCAATCCTGCGCGCGTGCCGCACGTACCAGATCACGAAACCCCTCGTGCAGCTCCGGTGCCCCGCCGGTCAAGTCCAGCGTGTGCAAACCGCGTGCGGCAAGCACCCGGGGAATCAATGCCAGAGTCTCACCATCCATCATCTCGGTGCGCGTCGGGCCGGCATTCACATGGCAATGCACGCAGCTCATGTTGCATTTGTAGCCAAGATTGACCTGCAGTATCTCCAGAGCACGACGACGCAGCGCGGGAAAGTCGGTGGCTTGCAGCAGGGGAAGGGTGGCGTGCATGGGGTGTCCTTTTTATTTCACTTGCGGATACAGTCGGTTTAACCGACGGTTTTCTTACAAACCGTTAAGGAGATGCTGATTTATTCGTCATGCCCGCGCAGGCGGGCATCCAGTTGTTTGATTTGACCGGGTTCCCGCCTGCGCGGGAACGACAAAACCAAATAATTCAGTGTTTCCTTAATGCGATTCACCCCACAACGACTTGACCCGCGCATCCCGGCCACAGCTAAAACGATAGTAGTTGTAGCGGACGGGATTTTTCTTGTAGTAATCCTGATGGTATTCCTCGGCGGGATAAAAGCTGCCGGCGGCTTCAATCTCGGTGTATATGGCTGAAAAACGCCCGCTCTTTTCAAGTGCCGCCTTGCTGGCGCGTGCCACTTTTTCCTCGGCTTCATTCTGGTAATAAATGCCGCTGCGATATTGCGAGCCGCTGTCGCAGAACTGCCTATCTTTTGCCGTCGGATCAATGTGCCGCCAGAAATAATCGACCAACTTTTCATAGCCGATTTTTTTCGGGTCATACTGCACGCGCACCGCTTCGGCATGTCCCGTACCGCCCGCGCTCACCTGCGGGTAGGTGGGATTGGGCAATGCTCCTGCGGTATAGCCGGACTCGACGGCAATCACACCATCCAATTTTTCAAAGTCCGCTTCGATACACCAGAAACAGCCCCCGGCAAAAATCGCCGTCGCGGACTTCATTTCCGCCGCGAGGGTTGCGGTGGAAAATGTCATCGCGCACACCAGCAAAAGCACACCGCGGGGCGCGCTCATGAACGCAACTCCGGCAATGCCGAGCCCTCGGCGACAAACTCCAGTGCCAGCCCGTTGTTGCAATAACGCTTGCCGGTGGGGGGCGGACCGTCATCAAAAACATGTCCCTGATGCCCGCCGCAACGCGCACAGTGATATTCGATGCGCGGCCAAATCAATTTGTAATCCGTTTTGCTCGCCACCGCATCCGGCAATGACTGCCAAAAACTCGGCCAGCCCGTGCCGCTGTCGTATTTATGTTTGGCAGAAAACAGCGGCAGATAACAGGCGGCACAAATAAACGTCCCGTCGCGCTTTTCGTGATTCAGCGCACTGCTGTGCGAACGCTCGGTATCTTCCTCAAATAAAATCGCATAACGATCTGCGGGCAACAATTCGCGCCACGCCTGCTTGCTTTTAAGCAATGGTTGCATTGCGGCTACCCCCTCTTTGGCAAGTATCGGGAGCGCGAGCAACAGCGACAACCCGGTCAATTTTCTGAAAAAGTCTCTACGCTTCATGATTACCTCCTGCGGAACGCCACCCCTGAGAGATGGATGAAAACACGAGTAGTTCCCGTGCCGGAATAATACCCGCGATTGCCGCCGTAACAACCTGCATAGCGACATGGGTATGGAATGGGAATTAACGTGTAAGAAGCGGGCTTGCAATTGCGACTGTATCAACCAACATGGGGGAACGGACATGATAAGACTGATACCGCATTGGCTGGGAAAACGGTTGGCGCGCTTTCTCCTGAAAGAGCGTCACCTGCACAACACCTCGGCATCCACACCGGCGGCAAGCTTGCTGACCACATTGCGTGTGGGAGATGTACTGCTGGTCGATGGTAGCAGTCGCGCCAGCACCGCAATCAAATTCATCACCCAATCAACCTGGTCTCATGCGGCACTATATGTCGGCGACCGATTGCGAAATCTTTCCGCGGGCAACGCGCAACATTGTTTCATCGAGGTCGATATGGCGGACGGGGTGCGCAGCGTCGACATCGAGGCGTTCTCGGGATTGCACACGCGCATCTGCCGTCCTGAGGGACTTGATGCGGCAGGCTGCCAACAAGTCGCGGAATACGCGATAGAACGCATCGGGCAACAATACGACTTGCGCAACATTGTCGATTTGGTACGTTATTTATTCCCCACCCCACCGGTTCCCGGACGCTTTCGCCGCCGCCTGCTGGAACTTGGCAGCGGCGATCCGACACGCGCGATTTGCTCCACCCTGATCGCCCGGGCCTTTCAGTCAGTTCACTACCCTATCCTGCCCGTTATCGAACAACACGACATCACCAGCGCGGACTGTCCGGGATGCATAGAAGAAATCTATCGGCTGCGCCATCACAGCCTGTTTACGCCGCGCGACTTCGATGTTTCTCCTTATTTCCAGATTGTTAAGCCGGTACTGGCGGGGGGCTTCGACTTCAAGGCACTGCACTGGGAAGCAGACAAAATCAACGCAAAGATCAGTCCTTGATGCGACCAATCTCCGCGAGCCTTTCTTTCAACACCGTCGCATCCAGCGTCTCGATGGGCAATGCCATGAACCGCCGAATGCGACGGGAAAGTTGCCCGTAAGCCCGACTGAATGCCGCGCGACGCGCTTCCCCACCTTCGACATGGGCGGGGTCGGGTATCCCCCAGTGCGCGGTTGCGGGCTTGCCCGGCCAGACCGGGCAGGTTTCACCGGCGGCGTTGTCACACACGGTAAAAATAAAATCGATTTCAGGTGCATCTGGCGTGGCGAACTCATCCCAGCTTTTGCTGCGCAAGCCTTCGGTGCTGATACCCTCTTCCCGCAGCAATTCGATCGCACCCGGGTTCACTTTCCCCGCAGGCTTGCTGCCGGCACTGTAAGCCTTGAATTTCCCTTTACCCAAAACGTTGAACAGCACCTCTCCCAAAATGCTACGGGCAGAATTGCCGGTACACAGCACCAACACGTTATAAGAACGTTTATTCATTTATTTTTTCCTTTGATTATCCCGCTTGCTTATCTTCGCCCTTTGCGTAGGCGCGCGCCGTTTTTCTGAGCGCGTCCATTTGCACCCTGAAATTATGGCACCCCTTGCACATCGCCACATGCAACCCCAAAGCCACGCGCTCCTTCAGGGGCAGGCCGCGCTCCTGCGCCTCGGACATCAAGCGCGTGGCATCACGACAATTCAGCATTTCACTCTCCTTTCAAATACCATTTGTTCTCGATGCACTCGCGCAAACGCAGCCGTGCGCGGTGCAGCAACACATGCAAATTACTGGTGGTCAATTCCACGGCGGCACAAATCTCATTGGCATCCAGTTCGATGAACTCGCGCATCATGAACACCCGCGCCTGTTTCGGCGGCAGGCCTTGCAAACACACTTCAAACACTTGCCAGAAATGCGTTTCCCGCAAGGCGGCCTCGGGATCACCCCACGCCACCGGACGTTCATCCGCCAGCCAATACCCGCGCCGGTCAAACAGTGCCGAGAAATCCTCGTCTTCATCTTCCTCGCGCAACAGGCTGCTGGCATTCACCGCACGCTGTTTATAACGCAGGCTGTCCGCAATCTTGTTTTTCAGAATGGCGAATATCCAAGTCTTGAGCGCGGCTCGCCCGCCGAACGAACGGGCGTTTTTCAGTGCGCCGATCAACGCTTCTTGCACCGCGTCTTCGGCCTGATGCGCATCGCCCAATTGCAGCGTGGCGAACTTGATCATTTGTCGGCGGATGTCTTCCAAAAATGCCGCATCCGCCAGCAGGTTTCCGGCTGCTGCGCTATTGTGCTGATGGTGTTGATCCGCGCTCATTGTTTCCCCCGATTCATGCGTGATACCCGCCTGCGCGGTTTGTCTGTTCCGTGCCGCCGCATAAAACGCCGGTCTATCCAATTTTTCCAACGCCACACCCAATGCCCCTGGGCACTGAACATTCCCCAGGATGCGATTGCATGTTGCGGCCCGGTCGCCAACAGGTACAACGATTTTTTGCGCGGACGATAGTCCCGCAATGCCTGCCCGCGAATACTCGCCATCAGGTTGCGCGCCAACACCGGCCCGGCAAACACCGCATGTACACCGGAACGCGCCAGGCAAATATCATTGCGCACGCACACATCCCCGGCGGCAAACACTTCGGGATGGGACAGGCTGCGGTGGTGCGCATCCACCAGCACATAGCCTTGCTCATCCCGTGCCAGATCGGTGCCGCGCAACCATGCGGCGGGACGCGCACCCGTCGCCGCAATGACGCAATCGGCATCCAGTGACTCGCCACCTGAGAGGATAACGCCTTGCGCGGTGCCGACCGCCTGCCCCCGGAATACGCTGATACCGCGCTGCCGCAGCAGGTTAAAAGCGCGCTCTTTCACACCACCCGCATGGCCGGGCAGAATGCCGCTTTCCGCCGCGACCAGCGCAACCGAGGCTCGCTGGCAGCCTCCCACCAGAAAAGCATGTTGCGCGGCGAAAGCCAGCTCGACACCCGCCGCACCACCGCCCACCACCAGCAAGCGGTAGTCCTGCTGCCGTGTTGCCGCAGCAACGACTCCCGGCCAGCGTTGCACAAAATCGGATAACGGTTTGACCGGCAGCGCGCCCTCCCCCGCTGCCGCCAGCCATGAGGTGTCGGTCTCGCCGCCCACGTCCAGCGACAGTCTGTCGTAGTCCAGATGCGTGCCGTCGTCCAGCCTGACGCGCCGTTGCGCCGCGTCGATAGCGACAACTTGCCCCAAAACCAACCGTACCCCGGCAGCCCTTGCCAGCGGTCTCAAGTCGATCATGCACTCAGACAAATCGTAGTGCCCCGCCATCCACCCCGGCAACATGCCCGAATAAATTTGATACGGGTCGGGCGTAACCAATGTCGCCTCAATCGCGGACGAACCACCCGCCAGCGCCTTGAGTACGCCGAGTTGCGCGTGACCACCGCCTGCCATGATTAAACGATGCTTTACCAATCTCTCACCCGATGGCTGAATTTATGAAGTTGCACGTTCCCTTTCTTGACCACCTCGCGACACGATGCCACATTGTCGTAGCAACCCTGCGGCTTCTTACAAAAACGGTGCCGGGATGCCGCCCTCTCATCAGGCAGATGGCCTGCGTGATCGTTCGGCGCGGGAAATATTCTCCAACGCCCGAATAATCACGCTGCGCGGTGCGGCGATATTCATGCGCATAAAGCCGCTGCCGCCTTCGCCAAACAGGATGCCAGGACTCAATCCCACGCCCGCTTCCCGCACGAAGAATTGCTTGAGCTGTTTGTCGCCGAGCCGCATCCCACGGCAATCCAGCCACAACAGGTAAGTGCCTTGCGGTTCGATCAATTTGATTTTCGGCAGCTGTTGTTGCAGGAAGTCGCGCACCGCATCACGGGTCGCGGCGAGGTAGTCCAGCAGCGCGTCCAGCCACGGCATACCGTCGCGATACGCCGCCTCAAATGCCGCGATACTGAAAGGATTGCTCGCGCTCACATGCAGCCTGTCGAACACATGGTTGATCGCGTTGCGGTCGCTGTCGTCCGGCACAACCAGAGCCGACAGCCCGAGGCCGGGAATGTTAAAGGTCTTGCTGGGTGCAACCGCAGCAATCACGTTGACCTTGCCGTCCGCCAGCTTCGCCAGCGGCACATGCCGATCCCCCGGGTAAACCAGATCGGCGTGAATTTCGTCGCAAACAACGGTGACAGCATAACGCTGGCAAATATCCAACAGTGCCTGCAACTCGCCCGCCTGCCAGACTCTGCCCACCGGATTGTGCGGTGAACACAACAGCAGCAAGCGCGCACCCTGCGCCGCACATTGTTCAAAGCCGTCCAAATCAAAGAGATACCGACCCTGCTCGAACTTGAGCGGATTCGGCAATAATTTGCGTCCGGTAATCTTCGGCGCGGCAAGAAAAGGCGGGTAAATCGGCGGCTGCACGATTACCGCCGCGTCATCCCGGGTCAGGGCGAAGATTGCCGCATGCAGTGACGGCACGACACCCGGACACAGCAGCAGCGACTCGCGCGACACCCGCCAATTGTGGCGCTGCCGCAACCAGCCCAACAGCGCGTCATATAGCGATTCTGGAAAAACGGTGTAACCGTAAATCGGATGCGCGGCTCGTTCCGCCAGGGCGCGCTGCACTGCGGCGGGCGCGGCAAAATCCATATCGGCCACCCACAGCGGGATAACGTCTTTCCCGCCGAAGATCTGTTCCCGCGCATCATATTTGAAGCTGGAGGTGCCGTGACGCGGAATGATGCGTTCAAACCCGTTACCCATCGCGCGTCCCCCGTTGTCCGTGAAATCCACCTGAGATGACCAATTTGGTCGGGGTGAGAGGATTCGAACCTCCGACTCCTGCGTCCCGAACGCAGTACTCTACCAGGCTGAGCTACACCCCGTTGCGGTTCTAAAATTGCCGCGATGCTGCAAAGTGCGCCAATTCTAGCAAACACTGTTTGTGTTTTGAATCCGCGAAGTGGGCAATTTCTGCGCACGCCGCCTCGGCTTCGCAACGCGCCTGCTGGCGGGTAAAGCTCAACGCGCCGCTGGCATGAATAATGTCCAGCACCTCGGAAAACTTATCCACGTCCCCCCGCTCAATCGCGTGGCGCACCACCGCAGCCTGCGCGGGCGTGCCGTGCTGAATGGCATAAATCAGCGGCAGGGTAGGCTTGCCTTCGGCCAAATCGTCACCGAGATGTTTGCCGGTTTGCGCCTCATCGGCGGAATAATCGAGCACGTCATCCACCAACTGGAACGCCGTGCCAAGATGCATACCATAGCGCGCGGCGGCTTCCTCATCCCGCGCGGCGGCTCCGCCCAGAATGGCGCCGAGGCGCATTGCCGCCTCGAACAATTTCGCGGTTTTGTAGTGAATGACGCGCATGTAGTTGGCGACATCGACGCTGGCATCGTGGCAATTGAGCAGTTGCAGCACCTCGCCCTCGGCGATGATATTGGTGGCATCCGCCAGCGTTTTCATCACGCGCATGTCGTCCGCTTCGACCATCATCTGAAACGCGCGCGAATAAAGGAAGTCCCCCACCAGCACACTGGCGGCATTGCCGAACAAGGCATTCGCCGTTTCGCGTCCGCGCCGCAGCCCGGATTCATCCACCACATCGTCGTGCAACAATGTCGCGGTGTGAATAAATTCAACCACGGCGGCAAGGTTATGGTGTTGCGCCCCCCGGTAGCCGAACGCCTGCGCGGAAAGCAACACCAGCGCGGGACGCAGCCGCTTGCCGCCGCCGTTGACGATGTATTCGCCGACCTGATTGACCAACACCACCTCGGAATGCAGACGGGCGCGAATAACCGCATCGACCGCCGCCATATCCGCCGCAAGCAATTGTTTGAGGTTTTCCAAAAGGGTTCCTGTTATGAATCGGTTACACAAGGCGCGACAGGCGCGCTTTCCGAGGAAAGCATTGTCGCATAAAGACCGACGCACTCACTAGCTCTGGCCGCCACGCATTTGATTCGCATCCCGGCAGGGGTACGGTTGCCAAACGCAGTTTGCGGAAACATCGGGCAGATCGTGGCTCTTCTGGTGTCAACATGATAGCTGCTGACTTGTCGCGATTACGCTGATGCTACCTACATCATCCCAGCAAACTCGCCGCTGTCAGCAGCAGCAATAACAGCACCCAAAACACGATTGCGCGCCACATCAGCCCTATCGTGCTTTGCATAAAGCCGATGTCGGCATCATCGTCGCCCACGCCGAGCTCCGGCCTATCCTGAAGCTCGCCGTCTTCCCCCAGCGGCATACCGAGCATCACGCCCAAGGCCCCCGCGCCACTCGCCAGCAGAATACCCGCTTCCGGATCCGCCCAACTTGCGGCCTGGGTGCGCCAGCAATAAATGGTGTTTTCAAAATCGCCCACAATGGCGAATGTCATTGCCGTCGCGCGAACCGGCAGCCAGTTGAATACATAATAGGCGCGACCGGCAAAGCCTCCGAAGTTTTCGGTTCCGGCATCTGCCGGCTTGCTCCAGCGCAGGTGCAGCAACTGCACCAAGCGGTACAACAGCGCGCCCGCCGCGCCGCCCAAACCCATCGCGCTGAACAGCACAAACCAGACAATCACGCCAAACACATTGCGATGCGATGCCAGCAACGCCTCTTCAATGCTGACACGCACCACCTCCTCGCCGTTTAACCCGTCTGCCGGTGCGCCGCGCCACTGCCCGAGCAAACCTCTGGCGCGTTCCAGTTGCCCGTTGCGCAATGCCTGGTGGATGTCGGTGAAATAATGGCTGAAGCGGCGAAAGCCCATGGTGAGATACAGCACCAGCACATCCAGCAGCAGGGCAAGCAGCGGGTGCAGATGGTGCAACCAGACGGTCAGCAGCACCACTCCGAGCAACAGCGGCAAAATGGCAACCCACCAGGCGATTCTCCCGTGTGCGTATTTGCCGCCATTGAAGCGATGCTCGAAAAAATCAGCGTAACCGGCCAGCCCGGCAGACAGATATTTGCGCGAGGACAGCGGATGGAATTGCTCCATCAGCAGCGCGGCCACGAGCGCGAGCAAGCTCATGAAAGCAACCCGTCGCGCTCACGGCGGCAGTCAGCCATGCGACTCACGCCCGAAACCAAAAAATATATTTGCCAACAGTATCCCCAGCCCCAGCAGCAAGCCGGGAACAGAAATCATCACGAACAACTCCGTCAAAATATGTTCATGGGCGGCATCCCGACCGATCGAAGGTGCCAACAGGAACATCGAAAACCATGCCAGCGGGTACAAGCTGCTCAGGCCGATCAAGGCTGCGGAAACTTTCTTCAATTTATCTTTCAGGCTGGGAAATGCGACCAGCAACAACAATCCCAGCGCGAAAGCGGCGATACCGGTGGCATGGAAATGCGCGCGCTGCGCATAACGCCAGATTTTTTCCGGACTTTTCGCATCATGCACCTCGGGGTGGGCGGCAATACCCTGCTCAATATAGTGTTCAAACATTGCCTCGTTTGCCCCAAACGACATCCCCAAACCCACACCGAACAACAGCCCCAGCAATACCAACGCCAAGCCCAACTTGATACTCGATAGATTATCTTTCATGCAATTCACCTCAAAATGGAAGTCCAACTCCGTAAAAATGCCAGCGTGCCATTGTAGCGGATTGCGTCAGCCACCAGGCACGACAACGCGCGCACACCCTAAAACGGAATATCGTCGTCAAAGTTATCGAAGCCGCCCTTCGCCGGAGCGGATTTTGCGGACTCTTCGCCACGATTTGCTGCGGGTTTTTCGACCACTTCAAAGCTGCCCCCGCCTGATTGCTTGCCGCCCAGCATGGTCATTTCGTTGACCACAATCTCGGTGGTGTAGCGGTCTTTGCCTTCCTTGTCCTGCCATTTGCGCGTCTGGATGCGCCCCTCGACATAGATTTGCGAGCCTTTTTTCAGATACTCGCCAGCGATTTCGGCCAGACGGCGGTAGAACACCAGATTGTGCCATTCGGTGCGCTCCTGCTTTTCGCCGCTTTTGTCTTTCCAGTTTTCCGATGTCGCGAGGGTGACGTTGGTCACCGCCTCGCCGCTGGTCATGTAGCGGGTTTCCGGGTCTTTACCCAACCGCCCGATCAGGATTGCTTTGTTTACCGACATGTCATGCTCCTCTCGTCACCAATTGTTTTACTGCCACCTCGTCAAATCCCTGCATATCCACTTTCAAACACGCCATGCGCTCAGCCGCCACCACAAATACTTCGCGGACTCCCTGTTGCTGCGCCAATTGCTGCTGCAATTGCAGTGCTTCGGCATCACTGAGTTCATCCAAGTGATACATTTTGGTACTCACCGCCGCCGGAGGCTGCATGCCGGATGCCACCAGCAACCATAGCAACAGCATCGCAATGCTGAACACAAACACCGCGTTACCGTTGACAAACTGCATCAGCGCACCGCCCATCGCCGCCCCAAAGAACGCGCCGAGGAATTGCACACTGCTATATACGCCCATGGCGGTTCCCTTAGCGGCGATCGGCGCGATTTTGCTGATCATCGAGGGCAGGGTTGCTTCCAGCACATTAAACGCGGTGAAAAACACCAGCAACGCAATCGCAACCCCCCACAGGCTATCCTGCGCAACCATCAGCAACGCTTGCCCGCACATCGCCAGTGCCACCGAGGCCATGAAGACCTGCTTCATCTTGGCTTTTTTCTCGGCGATGATAATCGGCGGCACCATCAGGAAGAAAGCAATCAGCATCACCGGCAGATAGATATACCAGTGTTGCGCCAGCGGCAAACCGTCGCGCTCCAGCACGAACGGCACTTGCATGAACACGGACATCAGGATCGCGTGCAGGGTGAAAATGCCAAAGTCCAGGCGCAGCAATTCCCTGTTGCGCAACACTTCGCCGAAGCGTTTGCTGTTCGCCTCGGTATCACTGTGGAAGCGGGTAATCGCCGGATCGGGAATCATCAGTTTCACCACCGGCAACGCCAACAACGCCAAGACGCCGGTCAAGGCGAACAAACCGGGCACGCCTATCACGCTGTTCAGCAACGGCGACAACACCAGGGAAATCGAGAAGGTGATGCCAATGGTGATGCCGATCATCGCCATCGCCTTGGTGCGCACCTCTTCGCGGGTCAGATCGGCGGTCAACGCCATTACCGCCGCGTTCAATGCGCCCGTCCCCTGAATCACCCGCCCGATAATCACCCAATAAATATCATCGGCGAAAGCCGCCACAAAGCTGCCCAGCGCGAACAAAATCAGACTGATATAAATCACCGGCTTGCGGCCATAGCGGTCGGACATCCAGCCCGCCGGAATTTGCAAAATCGCCTGGGTTAGGCCGTAGGCACCGAGGGCAACCCCCATCAAGAAGTGACTTTCTCCACCGGGCAGATGTTCCGCATACAACGCGAAAACCGGCAGGATAATGAACAGCCCCAACATGCGCAGGCCGTAAATGCCCGCCAAACCGAAACTGGCGCGCCGCTCGAACGCGTTCATGGTGTTATTTGCTGGTTGCATGGATGAATTTTCGGGATGTTTTTAAGAAGGCGCGTATCTTAACAGGTCATCCGCTTTGCTAACAGGCGCAAGGCAGTCACCCGCGTTTGGGAAAGCATCGAAATTCGCGTATATTGGGGAGTCGTTTTTCCGCCTCAGACAGGTAGTATGGAACAAATCAGAATTCGCGGTGCGCGCACCCACAACCTCAAAAACATAGACTTGGATTTACCACGCAACAAGCTGGTGGTCATCACCGGACTGTCCGGTTCCGGCAAGTCTTCATTGGCTTTTGATACTCTCTATGCCGAAGGGCAGCGCCGCTATGTTGAGTCCCTTTCCGCTTACGCACGACAGTTCTTGCAACTGATGGAAAAACCCGACGTTGACTTGATTGAAGGGCTTTCTCCGGCTATCGCCATCGAACAGAAGGCAACCTCGCATAACCCGCGCTCCACCGTCGGCACAGTGACAGAAATTCACGACTACCTGCGTCTGCTGTTTGCCCGCGCAGGAGATCCATTCTGTCCGCAGCACGATTTGGTGTTACAGGCGCAGTCGGTGGGACAGATGGTAGATTCCGTGCTGGCACTTCCCGAGGGAACCAAGATCATGATCCTTTCCCCTCTGGTCGTTGAACGCAAAGGCGAACAACTGGATTTGTTCGACGAGTTGCGGGCGCAAGGTTTCGTGCGGCTACGGGTGAACGGCAAGGTGTGCGAAATCGACAACTTACCCAAATTGCCGAAGAACAAAAAGCACACCATCGAAATCGTGGTGGATAGGCTGAAGGTAAGCATTGAAGCGAAACAACGCCTGGCAGAATCCTTCGAGACGGCATTGCGTCACGCCAACGGGCGGGCACTGGCGGTGGAAATGGATGGCGGTAAAGAACATTTGTTTTCGGCCAAGTTTTCCTGCCCGATCTGCGATTATTCCCTGCCGGAACTGGAGCCGCGCCTGTTTTCCTTCAACAGTCCGATGGGCGCGTGTCCAAAGTGCGACGGGTTGGGCAATATCAGTTTTTTCGATCCGAAACGGATTGTCACTTTCCCGCAGTTAAGTTTGAGCGGCGGCGCAATCAAGGGCTGGGACAGGCGCAACCAGTTCTATTTTCAGATGCTGGACGGTCTGGCCAAACATTACGATTTTGATCTGGAACGCCCTTATGAAAGCCTGTCGGACAACATCCGGGAGGTGTTGTTATACGGCAGTGGCAGCCAGGCGATCGCCTTTCGGTACATTACGGAGCGCGGCAAGCACACGGTACGCGAACACCCGTTCGAAGGTATCGTCAACAATCTGGAGCGGCGGTATAAGGAGACTGACTCACCCGCAGTACGTGAAGAGATGGCGAAATATCTTAATACCTGTGCCTGCCCCGAGTGTGGCGGTTCGCGCCTGCGTACCGAGGCACGTCACGTACGTGTTGCCGACCACACCATCTACCAACTAAGCGCGTTGCCGTTGAAGCAAGCACTGACTTTTTTTCAGCGGGTGAGTTTGCCGGGCAACAAGCAGGCGATTGCCGAAAAGATCGTGCAGGAAATTGCCAGTCGCCTCACCTTTCTCAACAACGTGGGGCTGGACTACCTGTCGCTGGAACGCTCAGCCGAGACACTCTCCGGCGGCGAGGCACAGCGCATCCGCCTGGCATCACAAATCGGCTCCGGCCTGACCGGGGTGATGTATGTGCTGGACGAGCCTTCCATCGGTCTGCATCAACGCGACAATGATCGCCTGCTCGACACCTTGAAACGTTTACGCGATATGGGTAACACCGTGATTGTGGTGGAGCATGATGAAGATGCCATCCTCACCGCCGACTACGTGGTGGATATGGGGCCGGGCGCGGGGGAACACGGCGGCATCATTGTGGCTCAGGGCACCCCCAGGGAGGTGTGCGCCGATCCGCAGTCGCTGACAGGCGATTACCTGTCGGGACGCCGCCGCATCGAAGCACCGCAACAGTATTACCGGGTGGATGCCGGGCGCACCTTGAAAATCATCGGTGCTTGCGGTAACAACTTGAAGGATGTCACCCTCAATCTGCCGGTTGGTCTGCTTACCTGCATCGCCGGAGTATCGGGTTCGGGAAAATCCACACTGATTAACGACACGCTGTATCACGCTGTGGCACAACATCTATACGGCAGCAGCACCGCACCCGCGCCCCATGCCGGCATCGAAGGACTTGAGTTCTTCGACAAAGTCATCAGTGTCGACCAATCGCCGATTGGGCGCACACCACGTTCCAATCCGGCGACTTACACCGGCTTGTTCACCCCGATCCGCGACCTGTTTTCCAATGTTCCCGCCTCACGCGAACGCGGTTACGGGCCGGGACGTTTTTCCTTCAATGTAAAAGGCGGGAGGTGCGAATCCTGTCAGGGTGACGGTGTCATCAAAGTGGAAATGCACTTCTTACCGGACGTTTATGTGCCATGCGATGTCTGCCACGGTCAGCGTTACAATCGCGAGACGCTGGAAATACAGTACAAGGGCAAGAACATCCACGACATTCTCAATATGACGGTGGAACAAGCTCATGCGTTTTTCTCAGCCGTGCCGGTGATTGCCCGCAAGCTGCGCACGCTATTGGATGTCGGTCTGGGTTATATCACGCTGGGACAGAGTGCCACCACCCTGTCGGGCGGCGAAGCACAGCGCGTCAAGCTTTCTCTGGAGCTGTCCAAGCGGGACACCGGACGGACGCTGTACATTCTGGACGAGCCGACCACCGGACTGCACTTTCACGACATTGCGCTGTTACTCAAAGTCATTCATAAGTTGCGCGATCAAGGCAATACGCTGGTGGTCATCGAGCACAATCTGGATGTCATCAAAACCGCTGATTGGGTGATCGATCTCGGCCCCGAAGGCGGTGAAGGTGGCGGCTACATCGTGGCGCAAGGCTCGCCTGTCGAGATCGCGCGGGACAATCAAAGTGTTACCGGAAAATATTTGCGGCCCATACTCAACAAGACCGCGCCTGAGCGCAATAACGCAGGCAATCAGACCGCCACACCCTTGTCGTCAAACAGTCCTTCAAATAAAGCCGAACTGAGGTAACGCTCCCCCGAGTCCGGCAGAATAACCACTATCGTCTTGCCCGCATTCTCCGCCCGCCCGGCCTGACGAACCGCAGCGGCGACTGCCGCCCCGCTGGAAATGCCGCACAAAATTCCCTCTTCGCGCGCCAGCCTTAATGCGTACTGCATGGCATCCTCGTTACTCACCTGCTCGACCTCGTCCACCAAAGACATATCAAGCACATCGGGAACAAAACCGGCACCGATACCCTGTATCTTGTGAGGTCCTGGCTGCAAGGGTTTCCCGGCACGCAATTGCGTCAGAATCGGACTGGCTGATGGCTCTACCGCGACCGTGGTGATGGCTTTCCCCTTGGTATTTTTAATAAAACGCGACACCCCGGTAATGGTGCCACCGGTACCCACGCCGGCAACAAACACATCGACCTTGCCATCGGTGTCATCCCAGATTTCCGGGCCGGTCGTTTGTTCATGAATAGCCGGATTGGCGGGATTCTTAAATTGTTGCAGCAATATATATTGGGCATCGGCAGCAGCAATTTCTTCGGCTTTGGCAATGGCACCGCCCATCCCTTTCGCGCCTTCGGTCAACACCAGCTTCGCACCATATGCCACCAATAACTTGCGGCGCTCGATACTCATGGTTTCCGGCATCGTCAGGGTAATGGGAATACCGCGTGCCGCGGCGACGTATGCCAAAGCAATGCCGGTATTGCCGCTGGTGGGTTCGACAATATGTTTACCCGCACCCAGCAAGCCGCGTTTTTCCGCGTCCCAAATCATTGCCGCACCGATACGGCATTTCACCGAATAGGCAGGATTACGTCCCTCTATCTTGGCCAAGATAGTCGCCCCGGCACCGTCATTCACCCGGTTAAGCCTAATAAGTGGTGTACGCCCTATTGATAACGAGTTGTCTGCAAACCAATTTGTCATGATGCCCCCTGTTCAGATTGTGCCCGGATTGTAACAAACAAAAGGCCGGGATAAACCCGGCCTATGTATCTAACTAACGAACGTAAGGTACTTATTCGGCATCAACCGCAGCAGTTTCGTCCGGACGATCCATCAATTCCACCAATGCCATGGGTGCATTGTCGCCCTTACGGAAACCAAACTTGAGAATACGCAGGTAACCGCCGTTACGAGCAGCGTAACGCGGGCCCAGCTCATCAAACAGCTTGACCACCATCTCACGGTCACGCAGACGGGAGAATGCCAGACGACGATTCGCCAGCGTTGGTTTCTTGGCCAAAGTCAGGATGGGCTCCGCGACACGGCGCAACTCTTTAGCCTTGGGCAAAGTGGTCTTGATTGCTTCGTGACGCAACAACGAAACAGTCATATTGCGGAACATTGCCAGACGATGACTGCTGGTACGATTGAGTTTTCTTAAACCTAAACGGTGACGCATGATTGCCTCTCTATAACTTCTTTTGTTGTGTGAACGCTAGACAGTCGCAACTGGCCAGTTTTCCAGCTTCATACCCAGCGACAAATTGTGCTCGGCCAAAACCTGCTTGATTTCATTCAACGATTTACGACCCAAGTTAGGGGTGCGCAACAAATCGTTCTCGGTGTATTGAATCAGATCGCCAATGTAGTGAATATTTTGCGCTTTGAGACAGTTGGAAGAACGCGGTGTCAGCTCCAAATCGTCCACCGGACGCAGCAAAATTGGATCAACTTGCGGTGCCTGCACGGCTTCTTCTTCCGGCTCGGTACTCTCCAAGGCGGCAAATACCGAGAACTGATCAACCAAAATACGGGCCGCATTGCGAATCGCCTGTTCCGGATCGACCGCGCCGTTAGTCTCAATGCTCATCACCAGCTTATCCAAATCGGTACGCTGTTCCACACGCGCACTTTCCACGGAATAGCTGACGCGGCTAACCGGGCTGAACGATGCATCCAGCGCGATATGTCCGACCGAACGGGTCTCATTCGGCACTTGACGGGAAATCGCCGAAACGTAACCGCGCCCTTGCTCAACCTTGATTTGCATGTCCAGCTTACCGCCGGCGGTCAGATGCGCAATAACGTGCTTGGGGTTGACGATCTCGACATCGGCATTTGCACTGATGTCGGCAGCCGTCACCACGCCCGCGCCTTTTTTCCTGACCGTCAACACCACCTCTTTCAGGTTATGCAAACGGAACACAACGCCTTTCAGGTTCAACAGAATATCAACAACATCTTCCTGCACACCGTCGATTGTTGCGTATTCATGTAACACATCGGTAATGGTTACTTCTGTCGCGGCGGCACCGGACATGGACGACAACAAAATACGGCGCAACGCGTTGCCCAATGTATGGCCATAACCACGTTCAAAAGGCTCCATCACCACTTTAGCTTGGGTGTCGGAAACTTTTTGCACATCAATGATGCGCGGCTTCAAAAATTCATTGCTAGACATATACTGCTCCGCGTGGATTACTTGGAATACAACTCGACCACGAGATGTTCGTCAATGGTTGCAGGCAACTCGGCACGTTGTGGCTTGGCTTTGTAAGTACCCTTGAACTGCTTGGTGTCCATCTCAATCCACTCGGGGAATCCGCGCTGCTCCGCAGCCGCCAGCGCGGCCTTGATACGCAATTGCGCCCTGGATTTCTCCGCCACCTCAACCACGTCACCGGGACGCACCTGATAGGAAGGGATATTGACCCGCTTACCGTTGACCAACAAGCCGTTATGACGCACAACTTGACGCGCCTCCGCACGCGACGCACCGAAACCCATGCGGAAAGTCACATTGTCCAAACGGGACTCAAGAACCTGCAATAGATTCTCACCCGTAATGCCGCGCTGATTATCGGCCTGACGGTATGTCAAACGGAACTGTTTTTCCAGCACGCCGTAGATGCGGCGAACTTTTTGCTTTTCGCGCAACTGGCGGCCATATTCGGACTGACGATTGTTTTTCTTCTGACCGTGCTGACCGGGCGGATAAGCGCGCCGCTCAATCGCACACTTGTCGGTAAAACATTTTTCGCCTTTCAGAAAAAGCTTCTCGCCTTCACGGCGGCACTGACGGCACTTTGCATCAAGATTTCTAGCCACAATTAACTCCTAAAAAATTTAGATACGACGCTTTTTAGGCGGGCGGCAACCATTGTGCGGCACAGGCGTAATATCGGAAATGCTGGTGATTTTAAATCCAGCCGCATTCAAAGCGCGCACTGCCGACTCGCGACCGGGCCCCGGGCCTTTGATACGCACTTCAAGGTTTTTAACACCGCATTCAGCCGCAGATTTGCTCACCGTCTCAGCCGCAACCTGGGCCGCAAATGGCGTACTCTTACGCGAGCCTTTGAACCCTTGCGCACCGCTGGTTGACCATGCCAGCGCATTGCCCTGGCGATCAGTAATGGTCACGATGGTGTTATTGAAAGATGCGTGAACGTGTGCAACACCTTCAGCTACATTCTTTTTGACTTTTTTACGCGCCTTCGTATTTGGCTTAGCCATATCTATCCTCTAATTCGTTATAGCAAATTACTTCTTGGCACCCGCGATTGCCTTGCGCGGTCCCTTGCGGGTACGTGCATTGGTACGGGTACGCTGGCCACGACAAGGCAAGCCGCGACGATGCCGCAAACCTCTATAACAGCCCAAGTCCATGAGCCGCTTGATGCTCATCGTCACTTCACGACGCAAATCACCCTCGACCGTAAACTTGGCAACCTCTTCGCGCAGCTTTTCAACTTCCGCGTCGGTCAAGTCTTTCATCTTGGTTGAACTGTCAACCCCGGCAGCAACGCAAATACGCTGCGAACGAGGACGCCCGATACCATAGATTGCGGTCAAGGCAATCACAGTGTGTTGATGGTTGGGGATATTTACCCCTGCAATACGTGCCATGCAGTTACCCTATCTTTGAAAAACGAAAATTGTACCACTCACCGTAAACTTACCCAATTATCCCTGGCGCTGTTTATGACGCGGCTCGGTGCAAATCACACGAACCACACGCTTGCGAATAACAATTTTGCAGTTACGACAAATCTTTTTTACTGATGCCTGTACTCTCATTTACTTCTCCTTACTTTCAATCATCTGGCACACAAGATGCCAAAATCACATCCGTTACCGCGCCAAGCCGCCCTTGAAATTCGCTTTTTTCAACAGACTTTCATACTGGTGCGTCATCAAATACGACTGCACTTGCGCCATAAAATCCATGGTTACCACCACCAAAATCAATAGAGACGTGCCGCCAAAATAAAATGGCACATTCCATTTCAATACCAAAAATTCAGGCAGCAAACACACCAAGGTTACATAGGTTGCGCCCACCAGGGTCAAACGCAACATGATTTTCTCGATATATCTCGCGGTTTGCTCGCCGGGACGTATCCCCGGCAGGAACGCACCACTCTTCTTCAAATTGTCTGCGGTATCTTTCGGGCTAAATGTCAGCGCCGTATAAAAGAAGCAAAAGAATACAATTGCCGCCGCATACGTCATCACATAAATGGGCTGACCCGGCGACAAAATCGCAGCAATATCCTTAACCCAGCTCGACCCGTCACCACTACCAAACCAGCCGGCAATCGTTGCCGGAAACAAAATAATACTGGACGCAAAAATCGGCGGGATCACCCCCGGCATGTTCAACTTTAACGGCAAATGGGAACTCTGCCCGCCATACACCTTATTACCCACCTGACGTTTTGCATAATTCACCAGAATCTTGCGTTGCGCGCGCTCGACATAAACCACCAGTGCCGTCACTCCGATTGCACCAAAAAACAGCACCAATACCAAGGGAATTGAAAACGCACCCGTGCGCGCCAACTCCAATGTCCCAGCAATTGCATGCGGCAAACCTGCCGCGATACCCGCGAAAATAATCAGCGAAATCCCATTACCCAAACCGCGCTCGGTAATCTGCTCACCCAACCACATCAGGAATATCGTGCCGGATACCAGCGTAATCACCGTGGTGACCTGAAACATCAGTCCAGGATGCAAAACCAATCCCGGCGACTGTTGCAACATCACCGAAACTCCCAGTGCCTGAAACAAGGCCAACCCCAACGTACCGTAACGTGTGTACTGGGTAATTTTTCGCTGCCCGGCCTGCCCTTCTTTCTTCAACTGCTCCAGATGCGGAATCGCAACCGTACCCAACTGCATCACGATAGCCGCAGAAATGTACGGCATGATGCCCAAGGTGAGAATACTGAAACGCTCCAGCGCACCTCCCGAGAACATGTTGAACATGCCGAGTATCCCGCCTTGCTGAGATTTAAATAAGTCAGCAAGTGCAACGGGATCTATCCCAGGAACCGGAATATGCGTCCCAATACGGTAAACCACCAAGGCACCCAGCAAAAACCAGAGGCGCTGACTCAGGTCACCATACTTACTTTTCGCGCCTTTCGTAGCCGTAGTCACAGACAACCTTATTCTGCGACGCTACCGCCCGCAGCCTCAATTGCCGCGCGCGCGCCCTTGGTTGCAAGTACACCCTGCAATGCCACCGCACGAGAAATCTCGCCGGACAAAATCACTTTTGCAGTCAGCGCGCGAGCGTGAATCATTCCCGCCTGTTTGAGCACCAACAGATCAATCGTATCAACCGGCAGTTTTTGCAAATCAGACAGGCAAACCTGCGCGGCATCATTGCGCGTCAGCGACACAAAACCGCGCTTGGGCAAACGACGCTGCAACGGCATCTGACCGCCCTCAAAACCGACCTTATGGAAACCGCCTGCGCGCGACTTTTGACCTTTATGACCGCGACCCGCCGTTTTTCCCAAACCGGAGCCAATACCACGACCAACCCGGCGCTTTGCATGTTTTGCGCCTGCCGCTGCGCGAATAGAATTTAATTGCATTTATGCCTCACACTTAACCAAGTAATACACCTTGTTTATCATGCCGCGCACGCACGGTGTATCTTCCAATTGCACGGTGTGATTGATGCGACGCAAACCCAAACCGCGCATGGTGGCGCGATGAGACTGCTTGGTGCCGATCAAACTCTTGATTTGCGTTACCTTGATTGTTTTGGCTTGCGTCATTATTTACCCCAAAATCTCTTCAACACTCTTGCCGCGCTTTGCGGCAATTTCCGATGGCGCATTCAGGGCCTTTAAGCCGTTCAATGTCGCACGCACAACGTTATAAGGGTTGCTGGAACCGATACACTTAGCCAGCACATCGCGCACACCAACCGCCTCAAAGACCGCACGCATCGCGCCGCCGGCAATAATCCCTGTACCTTCCGATGCCGGCTGCATCAGCACTTTGGCCGCGCCATGCTTGCCGATCACCGTGTGATGCAAAGTACCGTTACGCAAACTCACTTTAACCAAGTTACGGCGCGCTTCGTCCATTGCCTTTTGCACGGCAACCGGCACCTCTTTGGACTTGCCCTTGCCCATCGCAACGCGACCATCGCCATCACCGACCACCGTCAACGCGGCAAAGCCCATGATGCGACCACCTTTAACAACTTTAGTCACGCGATTGACCGAGATCATCTTCTCAATCAAACCATCGTCTTGCTGCTGCACTTTTCCTTGCGGCTTAGCCATCTTTTAACTCCAATCTAGAACTGCAGGCCGTGTTCACGCGCCGCTTCCGCCAACGCCTTGACACGACCATGATACCGGTTACCGGAACGATCAAATGCCACCTGGGCAATGCCGGCACTTTTCGCTTTTTCGGCGATACGCTTTCCTACAACTGCTGCGGCAGCTGCATTACCGCCGTTCGCGATCTCTTTGCGAACATCCGCTTCAAGACTGGACGCACTGGCTAGCACCTTGCTACCACACGCGGAGATAACTTGAGCATAAATGTGCAGGTTGGTACGACTAACCGCCAAACGAATCACCTTTTTCTCAGCTATGCGAACACGGGTTTTACGTGCTCTGCGCTGACGCGCCACTTTTTTGATCAACATATCCGCCTCAATTATTTCTTCTTGGTTTCTTTCAGAGTCACCACCTCGTCGCTATAACGCACGCCCTTGCCCTTATAAGGCTCAGGCTCACGGAAAGCACGAATTTCGGCAGCAACTTGCCCAACACGCTGTTTGTCAGCACCCTTCAACACAATCTCGGTCTGCGCGGGCGTTTCAACTTTAATACCCGCCGGCATCTTGTAAGCAACCGGATGAGAAAAACCCAGACTCAGATTCAAGGTGTCGCCTGCCGCTTGCGCGCGATAACCAACACCAACCAGCGTCAATTTACGCTCAAACCCCCTGCTCACACCCTGAACCATGTTCGCCAGCAATGCGCGGGTCGTACCCGACATTGCGACAGCCTGTTTGGAGTCGTTCCGGGCTTTACACAGCAGCGTGTCGCCCTCGCGCACCACGCTAACATCAGCAGACATAGCTTGACTCAAAGTGCCCATAGGCCCCTTAATTGAAATCTCACCCGCTGTCATGGCAACCTCGACACCACTCGGCACAACCACAGGATTCTTGGCAACTCTAGACATACTTACCTCACTACGCGACAACGCACAGCACTTCGCCACCAATACCATTGGCACGCGCTTTGCGGTCGGTCATCAAACCTTTAGAAGTGGAGACGATGGCAACACCCAAGCCGTTCATCACCTTCGGAAGATCAGCAGATCCTTTATAAATGCGCAAGCCAGGGCGACTGACGCGCTGAATTTTCTCAATCACCGGACGACCACTGTAATACTTCAAGCCAATCTCCAGCGTTGCTTTCCCGCCATCGCCCTTGGTTACGCTGTAACCATCGACATACCCCTCGTCTTTCAAAACCTCGGCGACAGCCACTTTCAACTTGGAAGACGGCATCGCAACCGTCATTTTCTCCGCCATCTGCGCATTACGGATGCGCGTCAACATATCGGAGATCGGATCACTCATACTCATAATTTATCTCCTACCAGCTGGCCTTAACTACGCCAGGAATCTCGCCACGCATCGCAAACTCACGAACTTTAATGCGCCCCAAGCCAAATTTTTTGAACACACCACGAGGGCGACCCGTCAGCGCGCAACGGTTGCGCAGGCGAACAGGACTCGCATTACGCGGCAACGCTTGCAACTTAAGGCGTGCCGCCATACGCTCATCATCGCTCAACCCGGTATTCGCGATTGCCGCCTGCAAATCCGCGCGCTTTGCCGCATACTTCTCCACAGCTTTGCGACGCTTTTGCTCACGATTAATCAATGCCATCTTAGCCATCAGTGCCCCTTATTTCTTTAATGGGAGTTTAAATGCCAACAACAAAGCTTTTGCCTCGTCATCGGTTTTAGCGCTCGTCGTAATGGTGATATTCATGCCGCGCAACGCATCAATTTTCTCGTACTCAATCTCGGGGAAAATAATCTGCTCTTTAACCCCCATATTGTAGTTACCGCGACCATCAAAAGACTTGGCGGAAATACCACGAAAATCGCGAATACGCGGAATCGCCACAGACACCAAGCGATCCAGGAATTCATACATGCGCTGCTTGCGCAAGGTCACCTTGCAGCCAACCGGATAACCATCGCGAATCTTGAAGCCGGCAATAGACTTTTTGGAAAGCGTAACCACCGGTTTCTGACCTGCAATCTTCTGCATATCGGACACCGCATGATCCATCACCTTCTTGTCCGCCACCGCCTCACCCACACCCATGTTCAGGGTGATTTTTTCAATGCGCGGAACCTGCATCACAGACTTGTAACCAAACTGCGCCATCAAGTCCTTGACAATCTTGTCCTTGTAAACACCATACAAACGAGCCATGCTCTACACCCCTTAAGCGTCAATCATTTCACCGCCGGACTTGAACACGCGCACTTTGCGCCCATCCTCCAGCGTTTTGATCCCTACCCGATCACCCTTCTTGGCAGCCGCGTTGTACACAGCCACATTGGAAACGTGAATAGGCATTTCTTTTTCCACAATCCCGCCGGTCAATCCCTGAACAGGATTAGGCTTCTGATGCTTCTTAACTTTATTGATGCCGGCAACCAACAGATACTCGCCCAAGACACGCAACACGCTACCGCGCGCACCCTTGTCTTTACCTGAAATCACGATGACATCATCATTTTTTCTAATCTTGCGCATGATTTTTCCTCGACTTGATCCGCTCTAGACCTACAACACTTCCGGCGCCAGCGAAACGATTTTCATAAACCGCTCAGTACGCAACTCACGTGTGACTGGCCCAAAAATACGCGTCCCAATCGGCTCCAGCTTGTTATTCAGCAACACCGCAGCATTGCCATCAAATTTAATCAACGCACCATCGGCACGACGAACACCCTTTGCGGTACGCACAACCACGGCGTTATACACCTCGCCTTTTTTGACGCGACCACGCGGCGCAGCATCTTTAATGCTGACCTTGATGACATCACCAACCGAAGCGTAACGCCGCTTGGAACCACCCAACACCTTAATGCACATAACCGACCGCGCACCCGTGTTGTCCGCCACATCCAAAACAGACTGCATTTGTATCATTTTATTTTCTCTCCAACTTGTTCCGCTAACGGCGGCCAGTTTTGGAACCCGTTATCTGGGTTTAGGTCGCCGTGTAGCAACACGGCGATGAAACGAAGCCGCGCATTATATCCATTTTTTGAAATGACGCAAGACTTTTATGCCACCGCCTTAACAATGCGCCAGCTTTTGGTCTTGGCGAGCGGGCGGCACTCTTCAATCGTGACAACATCGCCGGAATGACACGCATTTTCTTCGTCGTGCGCGTGGTATTTTTTAGAAACGCGGATAACCTTGCCCAGCAACGGGTGCTTAACCTTACGCTCGACCAAAACCGTCACCGTTTTGTCCATCTTGTCACTTACTACGGTACCAACCAAGGTACGCTTCAACTTGGAATCGCTCATTGCCGAACACCTTTTTCTCTTAACACGGTTTTTACACGGGCGATGTCGCGACGCACACTGCGCAACTCACTGGTGTTGGTCATCTGCTGGGTTGCCACCTGCATACGCAAACCAAAATGAGCTTTGGTCAGCGACAGCAGTTCCGCCTGCAAATCCTCTGTCGATTTTGCCTTCAGTTCACTCGCCTTCATGTTATGCACCTACCTGTCTGACAACAAAAGTGGTCGCGATTGGCAACTTGGCCGAAGCCAGCTGAAATGCCTCGCGCGCCAAAGATTCGGCAACACCATCCATCTCATACAACATTTTCCCAGGCTGGATCTCGGCAACATAGTACTCGGGGTTACCTTTACCGTTACCCATACGCACCTCGGCCGGCTTTTTCGAGATCGGCTTGTCGGGAAACACGCGTATCCAAATATTTCCGCCGCGCTTAATGTGACGCGTCATTGCACGTCGCGCAGCCTCGATTTGACGCGCCGTTAACCGGCCACGACCAACCGCCTTGAGGCCAAACTCACCAAAACTCACCTTGTTTCCGCGCGTCGCAATACCGGTGTTCCGGCCCTTTTGCTCCTTGCGATATTTTCTTCTAGCTGGCTGTAGCATGTTTTGCCCCCGACTTTCTTACTCTTTTTTCCGGCTCGGCAACAACAGGCACAACCGCACCCTTGCCGACAACCTCACCATTAAATATCCACACCTTCACGCCGATAATACCGTAGGTGGTTTTGGCCTCCGCCGTACCGTAACCAATGTCAGCGCGCAGGGTATGCAATGGAACACGTCCCTCGCGATACCACTCGGTGCGGGCAATCTCAATACCGTTCAAGCGACCGGAACTCATAATCTTGATTCCCTGAGCTCCCAAGCGCATTGCATTTTGCATTGCGCGCTTCATTGCACGGCGGAACATAATGCGCTTCTCCAGTTGCGTGGCAATGCTATCGGCAATCAACTGCGCATCAATCTCCGGCTTACGCACCTCCTCAATCGCCAAGTCAACGGTTTGCAAACCCATACGCTTACGCAACTCGGCACGCAAGGTCTCAATATCTTCGCCTTTCTTACCAATGACCATTCCTGGGCGAGCGGTATAAATTGTCACCTTGGCATTTTTTGCAGGGCGCTCAATTATTACTTTGGACACCCCGGCCGCAGCCAGTTTTTTCTTCAGGAAATCGCGAACCTCAATATCTTTATGCAGCAATTCCGCGAAGTTTGCACTACCCGCATACCACTTGGAACTCCAGTCTTTACGAACGCTCAACCGAAAGCCGGTTGGATGAATTTTCTGTCCCATAATTTACCCTCAGCTCCCAACGTGAACAGCGATATGACAAGTCTGCTTTTCGATTCTATTGCCACGCCCTTTGGCGCGCGCGCTAAACCGCTTCAGCGACGCTCCCTTGTCCACATAAATAGTTGTCACCCGCAACTCGTCGATATCGGCCGCATCATTATGCTCGGCATTGGCAATTGCAGACTCCAGTGCTTTTTTAATGATGCCGGCACCTTTCTTCGGGCTGAAGTTCAAAATATTCAGTGCCTGCGCAACAGGCAACCCGCGAATCTGATCCGCAACCAACCTACCTTTTTGAGCGGAAAGATGCACGTTCTTTGCAATAGCTTTAGTCGTCGTAGCCATCATTTCCCCTTATTTCTTAACCGCAGCTTTGCGATCAGCCGCATGACCTTTGAAGGTGCGCGTCAGCGCAAATTCACCCAATTTATGTCCCACCATATTCTCCGACACATACACCGGAATATGCTGCTTGCCGTTATGCACCGCAATCGTCAAACCAACGAACTCCGGCAACACCGTGGAACGGCGAGACCAAGTCTTAACCGGACGCTTATCTTTGGTTGCGCGCACCTTCTCCACCTTTTGCAACAAGTGCGCATCAACAAACGGACCTTTTTTAATCGAACGTGCCATATTTAACTACCCCTTAAGCCTTAAAGCGACGACGCACAATCATGCCGTCGGTACGCTTGTTGCGACGTGTACGGAAACCCTTGGCCGGCACGCCCCACGGACTAACCGGATGACGACCCGCAGCGGTCTTACCCTCGCCGCCGCCATGCGGGTGATCCACCGGGTTCATCACCACACCGCGAACGGTAGGACGCACACCGCGCCAACGCGTCGCGCCCGCCTTGCCAAGCGAACGCAAACTATGCTCAGAGTTGCCCACCTCGCCCAAAGTCGCCTTGCAGTCGATATGCACCTTGCGAATCTCGCCGGAACGTAAACGCAACTGAGCATAACTGCCTTCGCGAGCCAACAACTGCACCGCAGCACCGGCAGTACGCGCCATCTGCGCACCCTTGCCAGGCAACATTTCGATATTGTGGATAGTGGAGCCGACCGGAATATTACGTAACGGCAAAGCATTACCCGGCTTAATCGGCGCCTCAGATCCGCTAATCAGCGTCGCGCCAACCGCAACACCTTTAGGGGCAATAATGTAGCGACGCTCGCCATCGGCGTAACACAACAACGCCAAATGCGCGCTGCGATTGGGATCATATTCCAATCGCTCAACCTGAGCCGGAATACCATCCTTGTTTCGCTTGAAGTCAACCAGACGATAGTGCTGCTTGTGACCTCCCCCCATATGGCGGGTCGTGATGTGACCATTATGGTTACGTCCGGCGGTCTTGGTTTTCTTTTCCAACAACGGCGCGTGCGGCTTACCCTTATGCAAATCAGGATTTACAACACGCAAAACACCGCGCTGACCCGGAGTCGTTGGTTTTAATTTAATCAGTGCCATAACGATTATCCCTGTTCACTTGCAGCAAAATTGATTTCCTGCCCAGGTGTCAGACAGACATAAGCTTTTTTCCAGTTATTGCGGCGACCGACAAACCGACCGGTACGCTTAACCTTGCCCTTAACGCAAGACACCTGCACGCTATCGACCTTAACCTTGAACATCAGCTCGACCGCAGCCTTGATTTCCGGCTTGGTCGCATCGCTCGCAACACGGAAGATAACCTGCTCGAATTTGTCCGCAAGATATGTCGCCTTCTCGGAAATTTGCGGCGCGAGCAACACCTTCATCAGGCGCTCTTGATTGAATTGTTGAGTACTCATGCAAACATCTCCTCAATTTTTGCCACCGCGCTGCGCGTTACCACCACACTGGGAAAACGAATCAAACTAACCGGATCGGTCTGATGCGCCTCCAATACCAACACATCGGACAAGTTACGGGAAGAAAGGTAGAGATTTTCATCGACACTGTCAGTGATAATCAGCAGACGTCCGGCGAATCCCATACCCTTGATTTTCTCCGCCAGCAACTTTGTTTTGGGCGCATCAACAACCAAATCATCAACCACCACCAAACGCCCCTCACTAACCAACTTCGACAAAATCGCGGCCAAACCGGCACGATACATCTTGCGGTTAATCTTCTGCGTGTAATTTTCTTCACCGGTATTCGGGAAAATTTTACCGCCGCCACGCCACAACGGGCTCGAAGCCATACCCGCACGAGCGCGGCCCGTACCCTTTTGAGCAAAAGGCTTTTTGGTACTCTTGGCAATTTCGCTGCGGCCCTTTTGCCTGCTATTTGCGGCACGAGCATTCGCTTGATAGGCAACCACCAACTGGTGCACCAAGTCCTCGTTATACGCGCGCCCGAACAACTCGTCAGACGCTTTCAAATTGGAGGCCGCCTGACCCTTGCCATCAATAACTTTTAATTCCATCACGCACCTGCCTTCACTGCCGGACGCACAAAGACGCTGCCACCCTGAGCACCAGGAACAGCCCCCTTAACCAGCAACAATTGACGCGCCACATCGATCCGAACAATCTCAAGATTTTGCACGGTTTTACGCACATCACCAAGATGTCCGGTCATACGCTTGCCCGGAAAAACACGACCCGGATCTTGCGCCATACCAATAGAACCCGGCACGTTATGCGACTTCGAGTTACCATGCGTAGCACGACCCGACTTGAAGTTGTAACGCTTGATCGTTCCGGCGTACCCCTTACCTTTGGACACCCCGGTAACATCAACCAGCTGACCCGCCTGAAAAATCTCAACACTTACGCCAGCACCCGCCTGCAAGCCTTCCAGCTGCTCGGGGGACACGGTAAATTCCTTGAGCGCACTCCCGGCTTCCACGCCCGCCTTGGCATAATGCCCCGCAGCCGCCTTATTAACGCGACCAGGACGACGCACACCATGCGCCAACTGCACGGCAGTATAACCATCGGTATCTGTGGATTTAACCTGAGTGATACGATTATTGGACACTTCCAGCACTGTTACCGGCAACGACGAACCGTCATCGGCAAAAACGCGGGTCATGCCAATCTTGCGACCGACAAGTCCTAAACTCATTTCATTTCCTCTTATTTAAGGGGTTGACTGCAATTGGCCAACCGATTCTTTTAACCGCCCAACACAAACTACTGCAACTTAATTTCCACATCCACACCCGCCGGCAAATCCAGCTTCATCAGCGCATCAACCGTCTTGTCGGTAGGCTCAACAATATCCATCAAGCGCAAATGGGTACGAATCTCAAACTGATCTCGCGAAGTCTTGTTCACATGCGGCGAGCGCAACACATCAAAACGCTCAATTCTGGTCGGCAGCGGAATCGGCCCGCTCACCGCCGCGCCAGTACGCTTTGCCGTATCGACAATCTGCGCCGCAGACTGGTCAATCAAACGGTAATCAAACGCCTTCAGGCGGATGCGAATTTTCTGACTTTGCATAATTATCTCTTGCTTTTGTGCGGCAACGCCGCGAATTAAAGAACAAAAACGCGTGGCCGCAGCCACGCGAGGGCGCGCAGTGTACTACTACTCGATAATCTTTGCAACCACACCCGCGCCGACGGTACGACCGCCCTCGCGAATCGCGAAGCGCAAGCCTTCTTCCATCGCGATCGGGTTGATCAGGTTGACCGTGATCGATACGTTGTCGCCCGGCATCACCATTTCGGTGCCCGCCGGCAGTTCAACCGCGCCGGTTACGTCCGTGGTGCGGAAGTAGAACTGCGGGCGGTAGCCTTGGAAGAACGGGGTGTGACGTCCGCCTTCATCTTTGCCCAGGACGTAAATCTCGGCGGTGAATTTGGTGTGCGGCTTGATGGAGCCGGGTTTGCACAGCACTTGGCCGCGCTCGACTTCTTCGCGCTTGGTGCCGCGCAGCAGGACGCCGACGTTGTCGCCAGCCTGACCCTGATCCAGCAGTTTGCGGAACATTTCCACGCCGGTGCAGGTGGTCTTCAGCGTGGGCTTGATGCCGACGATTTCGAGTTCTTCGCCAACTTTGACGATGCCGCGCTCGACACGTCCGGTCACTACCGTGCCGCGACCGGAGATGGAGAATACGTCTTCCACGGGCATCAGGAAGGTGCCGTCAATGGCGCGCTCGGGGGTCGGGATGTAGCTGTCCAGGGCTTCGGCCAGACGCAGGATGGCCGGTTCGCCGAGGTCGCCCTGGTCGCCCTGCACGGCTTTGAGCGCGGAGCCTTTGATGATGGGAATGTCGTCGCCGGGGAAGTCGTATTTGGAGAGCAGTTCGCGCACTTCCATTTCAACCAGTTCCAGCAGTTCTTCGTCGTCAACCATGTCGCATTTGTTGAGGAATACGATGATGTACGGTACGCCAACCTGGCGCGCCAGCAGGATGTGTTCGCGGGTTTGCGGCATGGGGCCGTCTGCCGCAGAACACACCAGAATGGCTCCGTCCATTTGCGCGGCACCGGTGATCATGTTTTTGACGTAGTCGGCGTGTCCCGGGCAGTCAACGTGCGCGTAGTGGCGGTTGGCCGTTTCGTATTCAACGTGGGCGGTGTTGATGGTGATGCCGCGCGCTTTTTCTTCCGGTGCCGCGTCAATCTGGTCGTACGCTTTGGCTTCGCCGCCAAAGTGCTTGGACAGTACCGTGGCGATCGCCGCCGTTAGCGTGGTCTTGCCGTGATCGACGTGACCGATCGTGCCTACGTTTACGTGCGGTTTGGTCCGCTCAAATTTGCTCTTTGCCATGACTTATCTATCTCCGACTAATCCAAAAAATTGTTGTTTTATTTCTTGCTGTTCATTACCGCTTCGGCGACATTTTTGGGTGCTTCAGCATAATGCTTAAACTCCATACTGTAGGTCGCACGACCCTGTGTTGCGGAGCGCAATGCAGTCGAGTAGCCGAACATCTCGGACAGCGGCACTTCCGCCTTGATCGCCTTACCCCCCCCCATCATGTCATCCATACCTTGCACCATGCCGCGACGCGAGGAAAGATCGCCCATCACGGTACCCGCATAATCCTCGGGGGTCTCAACCTCAACCGACATCATGGGCTCTAACAACACCGGACTCGCCTTGCGCATACCATCCTTGAACGCCATGGACGCAGCCATTTTGAAGGCGTTTTCATTGGAATCCACATCATGGTACGAACCGTCAAACAAGGTCACTTTGACATCAACCACAGGGAACCCGGCCAGCACACCATTTGGCAAAGTGTCCCTCAAGCCCTTCTCAACAGCCGGAATATATTCACGCGGAACGGTACCGCCCTTGATCGCGTCAACAAACTCAAACCCCTTGCCCGCCTCGTTGGGCTCCATCTTGATCCATACGTGACCATACTGACCCCGACCACCGGACTGCTTGACAAACTTACCCTCCACCTCGGCGGGCTTTCTGATTGCCTCGCGGTAAGCGACTTGCGGCGCACCCACATTGGCCTCCACACCGAACTCACGCTTCATGCGATCCACCAAAATTTCCAAGTGCAACTCGCCCATACCCGACATGATTGTTTGCCCGGACTCTTCATCAGTACGCACACGGAACGACGGGTCTTCGGCGGCCAAACGCCCCAGCGCAAGCCCCATCTTCTCTTGATCGGCCTTGGTTTTCGGCTCAACGGCGACGTGAATCACCGGCTCCGGGAACACCATACGTTCCAGAATGATGGGTTTGTCTATGCTGCACAGGGACTCACCCGTGGTGACCTCCTTCAAACCAATACAAGCGGCGATGTCGCCGGCCAAAATTTCGTCAACCTCAATACGCTCGTTCGCATGCATCTGAACGATACGGCCAATACGCTCTTTCTTGCCACGCACGGAGTTATAAACCGTATCACCCTTCTTGAGCACACCCGAATAAACCCGCACAAAAGTCAACTGACCGACAAACGGATCCGTCATCAACTTGAACGCCAGCGCGGAGAAGCTTTCCCCGTCATCCGCCTTACGGGTGAGCGGCTCGCCCTCCTCGCTCTCCCCGGCAACATCAGGAATATCAGTCGGCGAAGGCAGCAGCATAATCACCGCATCCAGCATACGCTGCACACCCTTGTTCTTGAACGCGGAGCCGCACAACATCGGCTGAATCTCGCACGCCAGCGTACGCGCCCGCAGACCGGCAACAATCTGCTCTTCCGTCAATTCGCCATTCTCGAGATACTGGTTCATCAGATCTTCAGATGCCTCGGCGGCCGATTCGACCATTTTTTCACGCCACTCATTTGCCGTTGCGACCAACTCAGCCGGGATATCCCGATAGTCAAACATCATCCCCTGCGACGCTTCATCCCAGTAAATCGCCTTCATCTTGATCAGATCGACAACACCGACAAACTTCTCTTCCGCACCGATAGGTATCACAATCGGCACCGGATTCGCCCTCAGGCGAACGCCCATCTGCTCAACCACCTTGAAGAAATTCGCACCGGAACGATCCATCTTGTTGACGAAGGCCAGACGCGGCACCTTGTACTTATTGGCCTGACGCCAAACCGTCTCGGATTGCGGCTGCACCCCGCCAACAGCGCAGTACACCATGCAGGCACCGTCCAGCACACGCATCGAACGCTCGACCTCAATCGTGAAATCGACGTGTCCCGGCGTGTCGATGATATTAAACCGATGCTCGGGATACTGGTTTTCCATACCCTTCCAGAAGCATGTCGTCGCAGCGGAAGTAATGGTGATGCCGCGCTCCTGCTCCTGCTCCATCCAGTCCATGGTCGCTGCGCCATCATGCACCTCACCGATTTTATGACTTACACCGGTATAGAACAGAATACGCTCAGTCGTCGTTGTCTTGCCCGCATCAATATGCGCGCTGATGCCGATGTTGCGATAACGGCTAATGGGAGTTTTACGTGCCACGGGATACCTAACCTTGTCTTTATTCTTTTAGAAACGGAAATGCGAGAAGGCCTTGTTTGCCTCTGCCATACGGTGAACCTCTTCGCGTTTTTTAACCGCGCCGCCACGACCCTCGGAAGCGTCAATCAACTCTCCCGCCAATCGCATCCCCATCGACTTTTCGCCACGCTTGCGTGCAAAATCTTTCAGCCAGCGCATGCCCAACGCCACTCGACGGGAAGGACGCACCTCAACCGGCACCTGATAGTTCGCACCGCCGACGCGGCGGCTTTTCACTTCCACCTGGGGCTTGGCATTATTCAATGCCAAATTAAACACTTCGATCGGATCCTTGCCGCTCTTCTTGGCAACCTGCTCCAGCGCGCCGTACAAAATACGCTCGGCAACGGATTTTTTACCCGATGTCATCAGCACATTAACGAACTTGGAAAGATCTTGATTGCCGAACTTCGGATCGGGCAAAACTTCACGCTTGGGGACTTCTCTACGTCTTGGCATATGAACCTCAAATAAATAACTACTAGTAATTAGGCTTTTTTCGCCCGCTTCGCGCCGTACTTGGAACGCGCCTGTTTGCGATCCTTCACGCCCGCGGTATCCAGGCTGCCGCGCACCATGTGATAACGCACACCCGGCAAGTCCTTGACACGACCGCCGCGCAGCAACACCACCGAGTGCTCCTGCAGATTGTGACCCTCACCGCCGATATAACTAATCACCTCAAACCCGTTGGTCAGGCGCACTTTAGCCACCTTGCGCAACGCAGAGTTAGGCTTTTTCGGTGTCGTGGTATAAACACGAGTACACACCCCGCGCTTTTGCGGAGAACCCTCCAGCGCAGGCACCTTGCTCTTCTCTACGATTGCAACTCGCGGCTTGCGGATCAATTGGTTAATGGTTGGCATTATCTACACGTCCTAAATGGTTTCTAAAATTTATTAAAATCATGTCGCTACAAAAACATTCCGTCGCAGCGCGACCATACCGGCCCGCTACGACGGAAAAAGGGGTGCGAATTCTATTGAGAAACCTCTGGCATGTCAAGCAATTCACCCGATGTTTCGTCCTGCAATTCACGTCCTTCCGCCATATCGATCCCCAAAGCTTGATTTCGACGCGCCACGTGATAGGCGAGACCGGTACCGGCCGGAATCAATCGACCGACAATCACGTTCTCTTTCAAGCCGCGCAGATCGTCTTTCTTGCCCATGATTGCGGCTTCGGTCAAGACGCGTGTAGTTTCCTGGAAGGATGCGGCAGAAATGAAGGAGTCCGTTGACAATGATGCCTTGGTAATACCCAGCAGCATATAGTCATAACTTGCCGGATTTTTACCGCTGGCGATCATACGCTCATTTTCCTCCAGCAAATCGGCGCGCTCCACCTGCTCGCCGACGATGAAGCGGGTATCGCCAGCATCCCTGACCTGCACCCGACGCAACATCTGGCGCACAATCACCTCAATATGTTTATCGCTAATCTTCACCCCTTGCAGACGATACACTTCCTGCACCTCATCGGTGATGTAGCGCGCCAAAGCACCCACACCGAGCAACCGCAGAATGTCATGCGGACTGGCCGGCCCGTCGACGATCATCTCGCCTTGGTTGACCACCTGACCGTCATGCACCAGCACGTGTTTCTCTTTGGAAATCAGGAATTCGTGTGCAACCCCGTCCACATCGGTGATGACCAAACGCTGCTTACCTTTGGTATCTTTACCAAAGGAAGCCGTTCCGGTCACCTCGGCCAACATACCCGCATCTTTGGGGACGCGCGCCTCAAACAACTCGGCAACACGCGGCAGACCGCCGGTAATATCGCGGGTTTTGGAGCTTTCCTGGGGAATGCGTGCCAGCACCTCACCCACACCGACGGTTTGTCCGTCTTCCACCGTGATAATACAGCCCGTCTGGAAGGTTACACTCACCGGAGTCTCGGTTCCCGCCATGGTGACTTCTTTACCTTTCGCGTCAAGCAGACGCACCATCGGGCGCACTCCCTTGCTCTGCGACGTGCTGCGTTTCGGGTCAATCACCACCAGAGTGGAAAGCCCCGTCACTTCGTCGATCTGCTTGGCAACCGTTACACCCTCCTCGATATTCTGGAAGTGTATCTGTCCGGCGTACTCGGTAATAATCGGACGAGTGTGCGGATCCCAAGTTGCGAGCAGGGAGCCGGCACGCACTGCGGCATCCTGCTTGACCGCCAAAGTTGCCCCGTAGGGTACTTTGTGACGTTCGCGCTCACGTCCGTGGTCATCAACAACAATCACTTCTGCACCGCGCGAAACCACAACCAACTCATCGCGCACATTGGTGACAACGCGCATATTCTGGCTGAATTTCAAGACACCATTCGACTTGCTCTCTACCTGGCTGGCAACCACGGTACGGGAAGCCGCACCACCGATGTGGAAGGTACGCATGGTCAACTGGGTTCCCGGCTCACCGATAGATTGCGCCGCAACCACACCAACCGCTTCACCCACGTTGATCATGCCGCCGCGACCCAGGTCACGCCCGTAACACTTGGCACACAAACCGAAGCGGGTCTCACAGGTCAACGGCGTGCGTACCCGCACCTCATCTATACCCAGCACCTCGATTTGCTCAACCGCACCCTCGTCCAACAAAGTGCCGATTTCATAAACAGTCTCGCCATTATCCGGATTCGCCACGTCCGCCGCCAGCACTCGGCCCAGGATGCGCTCGCTCAACGCCTCGATTACCTCGCCCCCCTCGACTATCGCCTTCATCGCCGTACCTTGATCGGTACCACAGTCCTGCTCAATCACCACCAGATCTTGCGTGACATCCACCAAACGGCGTGTCAGGTAGCCGGAGTTGGCCGTCTTCAGTGCAGTATCCGCCAAACCCTTGCGCGCGCCGTGCGTAGAGATAAAGTACTGCAGCATGTTCAAACCTTCGCGGAAGTTTGCGGTAATCGGTGTTTCGATAATCGAACCATCCGGTTTCGCCATCAATCCGCGCATACCCGCCAACTGGCGAATTTGCGCCGCCGAGCCACGCGCACCCGAGTCCGCCATCATATAAATGGAGTTAAACGACTCCTGCATTACCGGCTTGCCTTTTTCCGTCAGCGGCTCACCCGTTTTGCGATCCAACACCGGCTCACTACCCAACTGCTCCATCATGGCCTTGGCCACGACATCGCCGGTACGACCCCAAATATCCACCACTTTGTTGTAACGCTCACCGTCGGTCACCAAACCGGAGGTGTATTGGTTGTGAATCTCATGCACCTCTTTCTCCGCCGTGCCGATCAATTCGTTTTTTTGCGGCGGCATCAACATGTCATCCACACAAATTGAGATCCCGGCGCGAGTTGCGTAAGTAAATCCGGTGTACATCAGCTTGTCGGCCATGATGACCGTGTCGCGCAGACCGCAGGTACGGAAACTGGCGTTAATCAAGCGCGAAATTTCTTTCTTCTTGAGTGCCTTGTTAATCAACGCAAACGACAGGCCGGCAGGCAACACCTCGGACAGCAATGCGCGCCCCACGGTTGTTTCATGGCGTATCAGCTTTTCGGAGGTTTCCCCGGACTCGTCTTTGTGAACTTCTTTGAGGCGCACGATCACCTTGGCCTGCAATTCAACTTCGCGCGACTCGTAAGCACGCGATACTTCTGCGATATTGGCGAACATCGAACCTTCGCCCAACGCGCCGATTTTCTCGCGCGTCATGTAGTACAAACCCAACACGATGTCCTGGGACGGCACAATAATTGGCTCGCCATTGGCAGGCGACAGCACGTTGTTGGAAGCCAGCATCAGCGTGCGCGCTTCCATTTGCGCCTCCAACGACAGCGGCACGTGTACCGCCATCTGGTCACCGTCAAAGTCGGCGTTAAACGCGGAACAAACCAAGGGGTGCAATTGAATCGCTTTGCCCTCGATCAACATCGGCTCGAACGCCTGAATGCCCAAACGGTGCAAAGTTGGCGCACGGTTCAGCAACACGGGATGTTCGCGAATCACCTCTTCCAGAATATCCCACACGATGGGCTCTTCCGCCTCGACCATGCGCTTGCTGGCCTTGATCGTGGTCGATAAACCCATCGCCTCCAGACGACTGAAAATAAACGGCTTGAACAACTCCAATGCCATTTTTTTCGGCAAACCGCATTGATGCAATTTCAACTGCGGTCCGACCACAATCACCGAACGACCGGAATAATCGACACGTTTACCCAGCAGGTTTTGACGGAAACGACCGCCCTTACCCTTAATCATGTCAGCCAGGGATTTCAGTTGACGCTTATTGGCACCCGTCATCGCTTTGCCGCGACGACCATTGTCCAGCAACGAATCCACCGACTCCTGCAACATCCGTTTTTCGTTGCTGACAATAATGTCCGGTGCTTTTAATTCCAACAGGCGACGCAGGCGATTATTGCGGTTAATCACGCGACGGTACAAATCGTTCAGGTCGGACGTGGCGAAACGACCGCCATCCAACGGCACCAACGGGCGCAACTCCGGCGGCAACACCGGCAATACCGTCATCACCATCCATTCCGGCTTGATGCCGGAAGCATTAAACGCCTCCAACACCTTCAAACGCTTGGCATATTTCTTAATCTTGGTTTCCGAACCCGTTGCCGCCAACTCGGCGCGTATCGTTTCAATTTCCGCCGTGACATCCAAGTTGCTCAACAAGGCGCGCACACCTTCAGCACCCATCAGCGCGGTGAATTCATCACCGTACTCTTCCGTCTTATTGAGGTAATCATCTTCCGATAGCAATTGACAACGATTCAACGGCGTCATGCCCGGATCCGTTACCACATAGGCCTCAAAGTAGAGCACGCGCTCAATGTCGCGCAACGTCATGTCCAACACCATACCAAGGCGCGATGGCAACGACTTCAAGAACCAGATATGCGCCACCGGCGATGCCAGTTCAATGTGCCCCATACGCTCGCGGCGCACTTTGGAGAGCGTCACTTCGACGCCGCATTTTTCGCAAATCACACCACGATGCTTCAAACGCTTATATTTTCCGCACAGGCACTCATAATCCTTAACCGGACCAAATATCTTGGCGCAGAACAGACCATCGCGCTCGGGCTTAAAAGTCCGGTAATTGATAGTCTCCGGCTTTTTAACTTCGCCGTAAGACCATGAACGGATTTTTTCTGGAGCAGCCAACCCGATCTTGATCGCACTAAACTCTTCTTTCGGTGCGGCCTGCTTGAACAAATCTAACAGTGATTTCATCTGAGACTCCTATTCGTCTTTAATGCCAGTTGCGCGTATTAGTGACGCTCCAAATCCATATCGATACCCAAGGAGCGAATCTCCTTGATGACCACATTGAAGGACTCCGGCATACCGGCATCAATCTTGTGCTCACCCTTGACGATGCTTTCATACACCTTGGTACGCCCCGCCACGTCATCGGATTTCACCGTCAACATTTCCTGCAGCGTGTAGGCGGCACCGTAAGCCTCCAGCGCCCAGACCTCCATCTCACCAAAACGCTGGCCACCAAACTGCGCCTTACCACCCAGCGGCTGCTGCGTCACCAGACTGTAAGGGCCGGTCGAACGCGCGTGCATCTTGTCGTCCACCAAGTGGTGCAATTTCAAAATGTGCTTGTAACCTATGGTCACCGGGCGATCAAACGCTTCGCCGGTACGGCCATCGAACAATGTGGTCTGACCGGATAGCGGCAAGTTCGCCAACTCCAGCATATATTTGATCTCTTCCTCGCTCGCACCGTCGAACACCGGGGTTGCAAACGGCACACCCTTCTTCAAATTACCGCACAACTCAATAATTTCATCGTCGCTGAAGGCATCCAAATCGACACTCTCACCGTTGTGGTGGTTGTAAATTTTATTGAGGAATTTTCGCAACTCGGACACCTTGGCGTGGGTTTGCAGCATTTCGTCAATCTTTTGACCCAACCCTCTGGCCGCCCAACCCAGGTGCGCCTCCAGAATTTGACCGATGTTCATCCGCGACGGCACGCCCAGCGGATTCAACACCACATCGACCGGCGTACCATCCGCCATGTAGGGCATGTCCTCAACCGGGACGATGCGCGACACCACACCTTTGTTACCGTGACGTCCCGCCATCTTGTCGCCGGGTTGCAAACGACGCTTCACCGCCAAATAGACTTTAACCATTTTCTGAACGCCGGCCTGAAGCTCATCGCCCTGCGTCAGCTTTTTCTTTTTCAACTCGAAAGCGGCATCGAACTCAACCCGCTTCTGCGCCAGATTCTCTTTTACCTGCTCCAATTGGGCGGCAACCTCGTCATCGGCAACCCGAATATTGAACCATTGATGGTGCTCAACATCGCCCAGGTAATCTTTAGTTAACTTGCTACCCTTTGCCAGTTTTTTGGGACCACCATTTGCCACTTTGCCCAGCAGCAACTTCTCCAAACGGGCAAACGCGTCAACCTCAACAATACGCATTTGATCGCCCAGATCTTTCTTGTAACGCTTCAACTCGTCGTCGATAATTTGTTGCGCCCGCTTGTCGCGCTCCAAGCCCTCGCGGGTAAATACCTGAACGTCAATCACCGTACCGGAAACGCCCGCATCAACACGCAATGACGTATCTTTAACGTCGGACGCTTTTTCGCCGAAAATTGCACGCAGCAACTTTTCTTCCGGCGTTAATTGGGTCTCGCCCTTGGGCGTAACCTTGCCCACCAAGACGTCGCCCGCGGTTACCTCCGCGCCGATATGCACGATGCCGGATTCATCCAAACGGGCCAATTGCGACTCCGCCAGATTGGGAATGTCGCGGGTAATCTCCTCGGGTCCCAGCTTGGTATCACGCGCGGCAACGGTCAGTTCTTCGATGTGAATCGAGGTAAAGCGATCTTGCGCCAACACCCGCTCGGAAATCAGAATCGAATCTTCGTAGTTATAGCCATTCCAAGGCATAAATGCGACCAGCATGTTCTGCCCCAACGCCAGCTCACCCATATCGGTCGAAGCACCATCGGCGATCACGTCACCGCGCCGGATGACATCGCCCACTTTGACCAGCGGACGCTGGTTGATATTGGTATTTTGATTGGAGCGGGTATATTTAGTCAGATTGTAGATGTCCACCCCCACCTCACCGGCGGCGGTTTCGTCATCGTTGGCGCGCACCACAATACGACTCGCGTCCACATAATCAATCAGCCCGCCGCGCCATGCTTGCACGGTTGTTCCAGAATCCACTGCCACAGTGCGCTCGATGCCCGTCCCCACCAGAGATTTGTCCGCACGCAGGCAGGGAACCGCCTGACGCTGCATGTTGGCACCCATCAATGCACGGTTGGCATCGTCATGCTCCAAGAATGGAATCAGCGAAGCCGCAACCGATACCACCTGAGAAGGCGACACGTCCATGTACTGGAGCGCGTTCGGCTCGGCCAGAACGAACTCATTGTGCTGGCGTGCCGAAACAATATCGTTGGTAAAGTGACCCTTTTTATCCAGCTCGGCATTCGCCTGCGCGATAGTGAATTTACCTTCCTCAATCGCCGACAGGTAATCGACCTCGTCCAGCACCCTGCTGTTATCAACCTTGCGGTATGGCGTCTCAATGAAACCGTAACCATTGGTACGCGCATACAACGCCAGAGAATTAATCAGACCGATGTTCGGACCTTCCGGTGTCTCGATCGGACACACGCGACCATAGTGGGTCGGATGCACGTCGCGCACCTCAAAACCGGCGCGTTCACGCGTCAATCCCCCCGGCCCCAAAGCGGAAATACGCCGCTTATGCGTCACCTCGGACAGCGGGTTGGTTTGATCCATAAATTGCGACAGCTGACTGGAACCGAAAAATTCCTTCATCGCCGCAGAAATCGGCTTGGCATTGATCAAGTCGTGCGGCATCAAATTGTCAGTTTCCGCCTGACCGAGACGCTCTTTCACGGCGCGCTCAACCCGCGCCAATCCAACGCGATACTGGTTCTCAGCCAACTCGCCCACGGCACGAACACGGCGGTTGCCCAGATGATCAATATCGTCAATCTCGCCGCGCCCGTTGCGCAGATCCACCAGAATTTTTAACACTTCGACGATGTCTTCTCGGGACAGGGTCATTTCGCCGGTCAACTCTTCGCGACCGACACGGCGGTTAAATTTCATCCGGCCAACCACCGACAAGTCATAACGCTCGTCGCTGAAGAACAAACCGCGGAACAAATTTTCGACCGCATCTTCGGTCGGCGGCTCGCCGGGACGCATCATGCGGTAAATAGCAACGCGCGCAGTCCACTGATCGGTGCTTTCATCAATGCGCAGCGTTTGGGAAATAAACGCCCCGTGATCCAGGTCGTTCACATACAGCGTGCTGATTTTACTAATGCCCGCATCCAGCAAGGTTGCCAGCAGTTCTTCGGTAATTTCATCATTCGCATTGGCGATAATCTCACCGCTGTCTTTATCCACAACATCCGCGGCAATCACCCGACCCAGCAGGAAATCCTCACCCACCGCGAGCTTGTCAATACCCGCCTCCTGCATTTCGCGAATGTGGCGCACAGTGATGCGCTTGTCCTTGGCAACAATCACTTTCTTGTTTTTACCGACAATATCGAAGCGCGCAATATCACCGCGCAAACGTTCTGCCACCACCTCGAACTGAATACCTTTTTTGCCCAGATGGAACACATCGAAGCCGAAGAACATTTGCAGAATTTCTGTATTGTTATAACCCAACGCCCGCAACAGAATCGTGGCCGGCATCTTGCGGCGGCGATCAATACGGAAATAAACGTAGTCCTTGGGATCAAACTCAAAGTCCAGCCAGGAACCACGGTAAGGAATCACCCGCGCCGAAAACAGCAGCTTCCCTGACGAATGAGTCTTACCGCGATCATGCTCAAAAAACACACCGGGCGAACGGTGTAACTGCGAGACAATGACACGCTCGGTGCCGTTAATCACGAAGGATCCGCTGTTGGTCATCAGCGGGATTTCACCCATATAGACCTCTTGCTCCTTTACTTCCTTGACCGTCGGCTTGGAAGCCTCTTTGTCCATGATGGTCAGGCGCACACGCGAACGCAAAGGCGAAGCATAGGTCAAACCGCGCTGCTGGCATTCCTTGACATCGAACGGCGGCATACCCAACTGGTAACTGACAAATTCCAGACGGGCATTTTTTGAATGGCTCTCGATGGGAAAAATACCGTTAAACGCAGCCTGCAGACCTTGGTTCTTGCGTTGCTCCGGCAGCGTAGTCGCCTGCAGAAAATCCGCATAAGACTCCAGCTGGGTGGACAGCAAAAAGGGTACGGGCAAGATGCCAACTCGCTTGGCAAAACTCTTACGAATACGTTTTTTTTCGGTGAAAGAGTAGCTCATATCATATCTCCACGATCAAGGGAAAAGACGGGGGACAGCACACCCGCAAAGACACGCTGTCCGCCGACTTCTAAAAGCGGCAAAAGGCTGACGGTGAACCGCCAGCCCTCTGCAGAAAAACGACTTACTTGAGTTCAGCCGTTGCGCCAGCTTCAATCAGTTGCTTGGCAATTGCATCGGCTTCCGCCTTGGGCACGCCCTCTTTGATTGTCTTGGGAGCACCGTCAACCAAATCCTTGGCTTCTTTCAGACCCAGACCGGTAATAGCGCGAACCGCTTTAATCACGTTCACTTTGCTGTCGCCGGCAGATTGCAAGATCACGTCGAATTCAGTTTGCTCGGCAGCCGCTGCTGCACCGCCGCCACCGCCACCACCGGCAGGTGCCGCCATTGCCGCAGCAGAAACGCCAAACTTCTCTTCGATTGCCTTAACCAACTCGTTCAATTCCAGCACAGACATACTGTCCAGTGCTGTCAAAAATGCGTCTTTATCAAATGCCATGTTATTTTCCTATCCTAAAATATTGTTAATTGGATTAAGCCGCTGCAGGCTCTTTTTGTTCGGCAACCGCATGCAACACGCGAGCCAAACCAGAAACCGGCGATTGCAGCAAACCGCACAACTGTGCCAGCAGCACTTCCTTGGACGGTACGGAGGCAAGCGCGCCAACTGCCGCCGCATCCAGTAACTTGCCGTTATAAGCACCAACTTTGATCACCAGCTTGTTGTTCGTCTTGGCAAACTCATGCACCACCTTGGCCGCAGCAACCGCGTCCGCGCTGATGCTATACACCAGCGGACCCGCCATCTCTTCAGCCAACAGCTCAAAAGGCGTACCCTGCACCGCACGTCGCGCCAATGTGTTTTTCAACACATGGAAATACACCCCGGCATTCCGTGCATTTGCACGCAATACAGTGATGTCGCTAACCTGGATGCCACGATACTCTGCCAAGACAATAGTTTGCGCCTGTGCAACTTGCGCACTGACCTCTTCAACCACTGCTTGTTTTTGTTGCAGGTTAAGACTCAAGTCTTCCTCCATTTTCCGAAGTACGCTTGCACGCACTTCATCGTTTACAACCGCGACCTTGAGACAGGAAAATACCTGCTCGCGGGCACACCATCTACGTGGGCAAACGAATCACTTCGTCAATTAAGCCTCCGGCCAACAGCACCCTCGGCACCTACGGTCTTTGATGCTGACAGCACGCCAGCAGCACAAAGAATCGTGATGGCGAACAACAAACCTTCGCCACCGAATTAAAACAATTACGCAGTCAAGCTTGCCTGCTCTACGCGGATACCCGCCCCCATCGTGCTGGACAGGGAAATTTTCTTCAGGTACACCCCCTTGGAAGCTGCCGGCTTGGCTTTATTCAGCGCATCAATCAACGCCAGCAAATTCTCGCGCAAGGCTTCCGGCGCAAACGAAGCGCGACCGATGGTGCATTGCACGATGCCGTTCTTGTCGGTGCGATACTGCACCTGACCCGCCTTGGCATTCTTCACCGCGCCCACCACATCAGGCGTCACCGTACCCACCTTGGGGTTTGGCATCAAACCGCGCGGACCGAGAATCTGACCCAGCTGACCCACCAGCCGCATCGCATCGGGGCTGGCGATCAAAATATCGAAATCTATCGTGCCGCCCTTGATGGTCTCGGCCAAATCGTCAAAACCGACAATATCGGCACCCGCAGCTTTGGCTTCGTCAGCCTTGGCACCCTGGGCGAACACCGCAACGCGCACTGTTTTACCCGTACCCTTGGGCAATACCACCGAGCCACGCACCAATTGATCGGACTTCTTGGCATCCACACCCAGATTGACCGCCACATCAATAGACTCGTCAAATTTGGCACAAGCCGTTTCTTTGACCAGCGTCAGCGCATCATTCAAAGGGTACAACTTGCTACGATCAATCTTGCCGGCAATTGCCTTATAACGCTTGGACATGTTATGCACCCTCCACAGTAATACCCATACTACGTGCGCTACCCGCGATGGTGCGCACGGCGGCATCCATATCGGCAGCCGTCAGGTCGGGCATTTTCGTTGTTGCGATTTCTTCCGCCTGCTTGCGCGTCAACTTACCGACCTTGTCGGTATGCGGCTTGGGGCTTCCCTTTTGGATACCGGCAGCCTTCTTGATCAGAATGGTTGCGGGCGGCGTCTTCATGATGAAGGTGAAACTCTTGTCCGCAAAAGCGGTAATCACCACCGGAATTGGCAAGCCGGGCTCAACACCCTGCGTAGCAGCATTAAACGCTTTACAGAACTCCATGATGTTCAAACCGCGCTGACCCAATGCCGGGCCAATAGGCGGACTGGGATTTGCCTTACCAGCAGGCACTTGCAGCTTGATATAGCCAATAACTTTCTTTGCCACGATACACTCCTCTTAAACGGGTATTAACGAGATTCACTCTCTCCCCAACATCCAAAACGGCATCAACAGCTCAGCGGCAAACCGCCAACCCGGCAATACCCTTCTCCGCGCTTTAACCCTTCTCTATCTGATCAAAGCCCAACTCAACAGGCGTCGAACGACCAAAAATCGTCACCGCCACCCGTATTTTATTCTTATCGTAATTAACATCTTCAACGATGCCGTTGAAATCCAGGAATGGGCCATCTTTAACCCGCACCGACTCGCCCACCTCAAACAACACCTTGGGTCGGGGCTTCTCAATCCCGGCTTGCATTTGATCCATGATGTTCGCGACTTCTTTTTCGCTGATTGGCGTTGGGCGCATTGCCGACCCACCCAGAAAGCCCGTCACCTTGGGTGTGCTTTTCACCAAGTGCCAAGTCTCGTCGGTCATTTCCATCTCAACCAACACATACCCGGGGAAAAATTTGCGCTCACTAATACTCTTCTGCCCGCCCTTGAGCTCCACCACCTCTTCTACCGGCACCAGAATTTGCCCGAATTTGTCCTGCATACCGCTACGCGCAATCCGTTCGGTGAGTGCGCGCTGCACACTTTTTTCAAATTGCGAATACGCATGAACCACATACCAATGCATAGCCATTACTCACCCCGCCCCATCAACTTGTTGATGATCAGCAACAGACTTGCATCCACCGCCCATAAAAACAGTGCCATCACCACGGCAAAGGCAATCACCACCATTGTCGTCTGCGTGGTCTCTTTGCGTGTCGGCCAGGTAACCCGCTTCGCCTCGGCAATCGAGTCCTTGGCGTACGCCAAAAAACGCCCGCCCGGCTGACTGGTCAGCACCACCCCCACCGCCAGGGCCACGCCGCCAAGCACCGACAGCACCCGCAGCACCATCGCACTATCCTGCAGGTAGTAAAAACCGGCAATCCCAGCCCCCACCAACAGCAAGGCCGCTAACAATTTAATTTTGTCCGCCATGTGCGACTATTCCAATTCAACAATACGACTGGCAGGCCAGGAGGGTCTCGAACCCCCAACCCTCGGTTTTGGAGACCGATACTCTACCAATTGAGCTACTGGCCTATTAACCTCTAAAAACGACAACGGCGGAGCGAATTATTCGCTCCGCCACAACCGTCACACCTTACTCGATAATCTTTGCAACCACACCCGCGCCGACGGTACGACCGCCCTCGCGAATCGCGAAGCGCAAGCCTTCTTCCATCGCGATCGGGTTGATCAGGTTGACCGTGATCGATACGTTGTCGCCCGGCATCACCATTTCGGTGCCCGCCGGCAGTTCAACCGCGCCGGTTACGTCCGTGGTGCGGAAGTAGAACTGCGGGCGGTAGCCTTGGAAGAACGGGGTGTGACGTCCGCCTTCATCTTTGCCCAGGACGTAAATCTCGGCGGTGAATTTGGTGTGCGGCTTGATGGAGCCGGGTTTGCACAGCACTTGGCCGCGCTCGACTTCTTCGCGCTTGGTGCCGCGCAGCAGGACGCCGACGTTGTCGCCAGCCTGACCCTGATCCAGCAGTTTGCGGAACATTTCCACGCCGGTGCAGGTGGTCTTCAGCGTGGGCTTGATGCCGACGATTTCGAGTTCTTCGCCAACTTTGACGATGCCGCGCTCGACACGTCCGGTCACTACCGTGCCGCGACCGGAGATGGAGAATACGTCTTCCACGGGCATCAGGAAGGTGCCGTCAATGGCGCGCTCGGGGGTCGGGATGTAGCTGTCCAGGGCTTCGGCCAGACGCAGGATGGCCGGTTCGCCGAGGTCGCCCTGGTCGCCCTGCACGGCTTTGAGCGCGGAGCCTTTGATGATGGGAATGTCGTCGCCGGGGAAGTCGTATTTGGAGAGCAGTTCGCGCACTTCCATTTCAACCAGTTCCAGCAGTTCTTCGTCGTCAACCATGTCGCATTTGTTGAGGAATACGATGATGTACGGTACGCCAACCTGGCGCGCCAGCAGGATGTGTTCGCGGGTTTGCGGCATGGGGCCGTCTGCCGCAGAACACACCAGAATGGCTCCGTCCATTTGCGCGGCACCGGTGATCATGTTTTTGACGTAGTCGGCGTGTCCCGGGCAGTCAACGTGCGCGTAGTGGCGGTTGGCCGTTTCGTATTCAACGTGGGCGGTGTTGATGGTGATGCCGCGCGCTTTTTCTTCCGGTGCCGCGTCAATCTGGTCGTACGCTTTGGCTTCGCCGCCAAAGTGCTTGGACAGTACCGTGGCGATCGCCGCCGTTAGCGTGGTCTTGCCGTGATCGACGTGACCGATCGTGCCTACGTTTACGTGCGGTTTGGTCCGCTCAAATTTGCTCTTTGCCATGATCTTTCCTTATCAATGTCAAACGTTAATCACAAAATACAAACTCTTGGTGCCCATGGCGAGAATCGGACTCGCGACCTCTCCCTTACCAAGGGAGTGCTCTACCACTGAGCCACATGGGCGATACAAACTGGAGCGGGTGAAGGGAATCGAACCCTCGTCGTAAGTTTGGAAAACTTCTGCTCTACCATTGAGCTACACCCGCAGATTTCCCGCACAACAACCCGCAATCAGGCCGCCACAACCCAGCTAAACAAACCTCAACTCTTTGGTGGAGGGGGACGGATTCGAACCATCGTACTCATAAGAGGGCAGATTTACAGTCTGCTGCCTTTAACCACTCGGCCACCCCTCCAAACAGAACCCGCGATTATGCCAATGACAACCACTACTGTCAAACAACTCTGACAACAAATTACGTTCTCTAAGTTTTGGGCTGATGCTTTCTGAACAAAGCCGATTGGGCATGCGCCTGCAAACCCTCGCCAAAAGCCAATATAGACGCGATATCACCGAGCTTTTGCGCGCCTTCAGCCGACACCTGAATCAGGCTGCTGCGTTTCTGGAAGTCATAGACCCCCAGCGGGGAAGAAAATCGCGCCGTACCGGAAGTCGGCAATACATGATTGGGGCCGGCACAATAATCACCCAGAGATTCCGAGGTATAACGCCCCATAAAGATGGCACCGGCATGCTTCAGTTTGGGCAACCACGCTTGCGGGTCGGCAACCGACATTTCCAGATGTTCGGGAGCGATGCGATTACTGATAAGGCACGCCTCATCAAGATCGGCAACATGAATCAGAGCGCCGCGATTCTCCAGCGCGGTCTGGATAATATCTTTACGCGGCATCTGTGGCAGGAGTCTCTCGACGCTGGCGGCCACCGCCTCAATAAAGGCCGCATCCGGTGATAACAAAATCGCTTGAGCCAACTCGTCATGCTCCGCCTGCGAAAACAAATCCATCGCCACCCAATCCGGATTGGTTTGCCCATCACAAATCACCAGTATTTCCGAGGGGCCGGCAATCATATCAATGCCGCACGCGCCGAACACACGCCGCTTGGCAGCGGCAACGTAAGCATTCCCGGGGCCGACAACCTTATCCACCCTGGGAACAGTTGCCGTACCATAAGCCAGTGCCGCCACCGCTTGGGCGCCGCCTACGGTAAACACCCGATTCACCCCGGACAAAAACGCCGCCGCCAGTACCAGCTGATTTTTCACACCATCCGGCGTGGGTACGACCATAATCAACTCCGCCACACCGGCAACTTTTGCCGGCAAGGCATTCATCAACACCGAAGACGGATAAGCCGCTTTGCCGCCCGGCACATAAAGCCCAACGCGATCCAGCGGGGTGACCTGCTGGCCGAGCAAAGTGCCGTCCGCTTCGGTATAGCTCCACGAACCCTGCACCTGCCTCTGGTGATAAGCGGTCACGCGTTGCGCGGCCTGCTGCAAGGCATGGCGCTGATCGGCAGGCAAGCCGTCAAATGCCGCCTTTAATTCATCTTGCGGCAACTCCATTGCCGCCGCATCCGCCAACGGCAGGCGATCAAATTTTCGCGTGTATTCCAGCACGGCAGCATCGCCGCGCCGCTTTACGTCGGCAAGAATCGCGGCAACCGTCGCTTCCAGTGCTTCGTCTGCGGTTTCCTCGAAAGCGAGTAACTTATTCAGCCTGCTATCGAAATCGTCTTGTTTGCTGGAGAGTCGAGTGATATTCATTGCGCCCGCCCTATTGATTAATGGCTCGCGCAAAAGCATCCAGCATCGGCTGAATGTTCGCGCGCTTAAGCTTCAGCGAGGCCTGGCTCACCACCAGCCGCGAGGAAATATCGGCAACGTGCTCCACTGCGCGAAGATTGTTGGCCTTTAACGTGCCGCCACTGCTCACCAAATCAACAATCGCATCGGACAGCCCCACCAACGGCGCCAACTCCATTGATCCGTACAACTTGATGAGATCGACATGCACGCCTTTGGCGGCGAAATGTCCACGCGCCGCATGCACGTATTTGGTCGCGATGCGCAAACGCGCACCCCGCCTGACCGCCGCGTCGTAATCAAAGTCGTTGCGCACCGCAACCATCATGCGGCACTTGGCAATATTCAAATCCAGCGGCTGATACAAATCGGTGCCGCCATGCTCATTCAGCACATCCTTACCCGCCACGCCCAAATCTGCCGCGCCATATTGCACATAAGTCGGCACATCGGAAGCGCGCACGATAATCAAGCGTACATCTTCACGATTAGTCGGCAGAATGAGCTTGCGCGAAGACTCCGGGTCTTCCAGCGCACGGATGCCCGCCGCTTGCAGCAAGGGCAACGTTTCCTCGAAAATGCGACCCTTGGAAAGCGCGATGGTAATCATATTCTGTCCTTATTTCAGGCGGCGAATAGTAGCACCAAGTTGCGACAACTTGCTCTCGATGTGTTCATAACCGCGATCCAGATGATAGATACGGTCTATCACCGTCTCGCCGCGCGCCACCAGCCCCGCAATGACCAAGCAGGCGGAAGCCCGCAAATCGGTCGCCATGACATCCGCGCCATCCAGATAATTTACACCGCTCACCATTGCGGTATTCCCCTCGATTTCTATTTGCGCGCCGAGACGACGCAATTCCTGCACATGCATGAAACGGTTCTCGAAAATTGTTTCCACCATCATCGCACTGCCCTCCGCCAGACAGTTCAATGCCATGAACTGCGCCTGCATGTCGGTCGGAAATCCGGGATAAGGGGCGGTGCGCACGCTTACCGGCTTGGGGCGTCCGGTCATTTCCAGATGAATTGCATCATTCGTGACGGTCACCCGCGCCCCGGCTTCAGCGAGCTTATCCAACACACCCTCAAGAATATCGGCGCGCGCATCGCGCAATGTGATACTTCCGCCAGTCGCTGCCGCAGCCACCAAAAACGTACCGCTCTCGATGCGATCCGGCATGATGCGGTGCGTTGCCGCGTGCAGTTTCCCGACCCCGTTGATCGTAATGGTATCCGTGCCGTCGCCGCTGATTAACGCACCCATCGCCCGCAAACAATCGGCCAAATCCACCACTTCCGGCTCGCGTGCGGCATTCTCCAGCACCGTCACCCCCTCCGCCAAGGTCGCCGCCATCATCAAATTCTCGGTGCCCGTCACGCTCACCACATCAAAAAAAATACGCGCGCCCTGAAGTTTTCTTGCCGTGGCGTGAATGTAACCATGCTCAATGTGAATCTCCGCACCCATCGCCTGCAATCCTTTGATGTGCAGATCAACCGGTCGCGAACCAATCGCACAACCACCGGGCAGTGAAACCCGCGCCTCGCCAAAACGCGCCAACAGCGGCCCCAGCACCAGGATGGAGGCACGCATCGTTTTCACCATGTCGTAAGGGGCTTCCAGCTTGCTGATTTGATCGCCCTTAAAGCGAATTTCATGGCCCGCCGACTGTACCGCAACCCCCATCTGCTGCAACAAGTTACGCATGGTCGCAACATCGTGCAACTCGGGAAGATTGCTTAAGTGCAAAGTGTCCGGGGTCAACAGGCTGGCGCACATAATCGGCAGCGCGGCGTTCTTTGCCCCGGAGATCCGCACCTCGCCGCGTAATGGCTTGCCGCCTTGCATCGCTAGTTTCTGCATTATTTTTCTTGCCACTCCTGCGGCGTAAAGGTTTTTATCGACAGTGCGTGAATCTCGTCACGCATCCGCTCTCCCAATGTTTTATATACCCGCCGGTGACGCTGCACACGACTCTTGCCGGCGAACTCATCACTCACCACGACGGCCTCGAAATGCTGCCCATCACCGACCACGCTTAAATGCAGCGTGCCCATCCCTTGCGCAATACTGCGCTGAATACTTTCAGGCGTAACCATAATCAAATCTCTGGAGTGATTGTCGGGGGCATGCCGCCCGAACCTTGCGGACGGCGCATATGCTACCCAACAACGGAACGGCGCGCGGCAGCCATCAGGATGCCGAATGGGGCAGCATCTCGGCGACACCATATAAATTCGCCAAACTCAACACACCTTCAGGCAACCCGACCACACGCAACTCACGAGACTCGCGTTGCGCCGCCTTGGCCCATGCCAGCAACATCGCAACCGCAGCGGAATCAACCGTTTCAGCCCGAGAGAAATCGAGCAGCACGTCCTCTTTCGCCACTTGCTGCAAACCGGACTCGTACAACGCCGAGGCCGTTTCCATGGTGACCGCACCGCGCACCATCAAACGACCATTTTCACGCTCAATCATTTCGCCGCAGCTTTCACTTTTGGCGCGACCTCATCGGCACTGGCATTTCTCTCCGACAACGTTTTGATCAGCCCATCAATGCCGCCCTGATCAATTTCGCCGGCAAAGGTACTGCGATAATTCATGACCATGCTGACCCCCTCGATGGAAACGTCGTACACTTTCCAGTCATCCGCCATTTTTCTCATTTCGTAATCGACCGCAACACCCTTCCCTCCGGGCTTATTGATGCTGGTCTTAACAGTTACGTCGGTCGCACCGGCAGCAACTTTCAGCGGCATCACCTCAACCGTCTGATCGTTATATACCGCGAAAGCTTTGGCGTAAGTGCGCACCAACATATTGCGAAACTCGACGATCAAGGCATCCCTTTGCACCGGTGTCGCTCTGCGCCAATACTTACCCACCGCCAATTGGGTCATTCGGCTGAAATCAAAGCGCGGCAGTATTTTTGCATCAACCAGATCCAGAATCTTTTTCTGGTCGCCATTTCGAATTTCCTTGTCCTGCTGGATAACAGTTATCACCTCCTGCACCGTATTTTTGATCAGCGTATCCGGCGCATCCGCCCATGCCAGCGTTACCAGAAAAAACACCCCGACTACCACCCGAAAAATTTGCTTCATTGCCACACCTCTTAAATATAGTTACTGGGACGAACCATCCGCCTTGTTGTACAGGAACTTGCCTATCATGTCTTCCAGCACCACAGCCGATTGCGTCTTCTTCAGCTCGCCGCCATCCGCCATCATCTCCTCGTCCCCCCCCGGCATCAAACCAATGTACTGCTCGCCCAGCAAGCCCGAAGTTAAAATTCCGGCGAAGGTATCCCGGGGAAACTGATAACGCTTGTCCAGGCTCATGGTCACCTTTGCCTCATAACGTTCCGTATCCAGGGAAATTTCAGTGACCCGGCCAACCAGCACCCCGGAACTCTTGATTGAGGCCTTGGGCTTTAAGCCGCCGATGTTGGAGAAATATGCATACACTTGGTAGCTCTCGGACATATTGTAGGTACCCAGGTTCCCGACCCGCATTGCCAGCATCACCAGGGCGGCGACACCCGCTATCACAAACATCCCCACCCACAAATCCAGCATCTTGCGTTCCATTACTCAACTCCCTCCAAACATGATTGCAGTCAGCACAAAATCCAGCATCAGAATCGCCAGCGACGAAGTCACCACAGTACGCGTTGTCGCGCCGGACACACCTTCGGCGGTGGGTTGCGCATCATACCCCTCAAACAACGCGATTACAGTTACCGCGATGCCGAACACAAAACTTTTGATGACCCCGTTCAATATATCTTCACGGAAATCCACTGCCGCTTGCATTTGCGACCAAAACGAGCCTTCATCCACCCCGATTTGCACCACACCGACCAGATAGCCGCCAAAAATACCGACTGCACTGAATAATGCCGCCAGCAACGGCATCGAAATGACTCCAGCCCAGAAACGCGGCGCAACGATGCGGGCGATCGGATTCACCGCCATCATCTCCATCGCCGAAATTTGCTCGGTTGCTTTCATCAGACCGATTTCGGCGGTCATTGCCGAACCGGCACGACTGGCGAACAACAGTGCGGCAACCACCGGCCCCAGCTCGCGCACCAAGCCCAACGCCACCATCACCCCCAAGGCCGACTCCGAGCCGTAGCGTTTCAGCGTCTCATACCCCTGCAATCCCAGCACCATGCCGACGAACAACCCTGCCACCACAATAATAATCAGCGACATCACACCGGTGGAGAACAACTCCTTGATAACCAAACGGAAGCGCCTGAAGCTACTGCCGGAATACGCCAGCGTGAGCAACAAAAATCGCGTGGCAACGCCGATGCGCCATACCGCATCCACCACGCGGCCTCCCAAAACACGAATCGCCTCCACAATATTCATCATCGGGCTTGCAACCCCAAATCTTGGCGATAATCGCCGCCGGGATAATGGAACGGTACCGGTCCCTCAATTTCACCATGCACGAATTGCCGCACAAAATCCTTATCCGAGGCGCGAATCTCGTCGGGCGCACCTTCCGCCACAATCACACCGTTCGCCATAAAATACACATAATCCACTATCTTCAGCGACTCCTGCACGTCGTGCGTGACCAGCACCGAAGTCGCGCCGAGTGCGTCGTTCAACTTGCGAATCAGCTCGCCCACCACCGTTAACGAAATCGGATCCAATCCGGCGAACGGCTCGTCATACATAATCAACATCGGGTCAAGTGCCACCGTGCGCGCCAACGCCACCCGGCGCGCCATCCCGCCAGACAGCTCGGAGGGCATCAATTGGTGCGTCCCGCGCAAACCCACCGCATGCAGCTTCATCATCACCAAATCGCGAATAATCTCTTCGGGCAAATCGGTATGCTCGCGCATCTGAAACGCGACATTATCGAACACCGACATGTCGGTGAACAACGCGCCGAATTGAAACAACATGCCCATCTTGCGACGCATCACATACAACTGATCCTGATCCAAGTCGTGGATCACCCGCCCCGCCACCTTAACGTAACCCCTGGTCGGTTTAAGCGCGCCGCCGATATGGCGCAACAGCGTGGTCTTGCCGCAGCCGCTCAACCCCATGATGGCGATCAACTTTCCTTTCGGAAACGTCATATTGATCCCTTCCAGCACGGGGCGCTTATCGTAAGCAAAATTAAGGTCGCGAATCTCGACCAACTCGGGATTTGACAAAGTTAGGGGTATCCTTGAAATCGAACGCAGCGCGCATTCTAAACCACCCGGCCAATTATCCTCAATCGTCACTGCAAACGCGACACTATTGAGATTGTCCCCCCGAGTCGTTATGCTCACCCTCCCCGCAACGCTCGGACAGATACAAGTTGAACGCTTCTGCGACACATCCCGGCTTATTGATTGTTGATGACGACCCGCTGATACGCGAGGGTCTGGCTGCCGCACTCGATCGCGAACTCAAGGTTCATCAAGCCGAATCCCGGGCTGCGGCAATCGAATTGTTGCGCAAGCTGCCGCTGCCGCCACAACTGGCACTGATAGATCTTGGGCTGCCCCCCACCCCGCACCGTCCCGATGAAGGCTTCCATCTCATCGCCGAATTACTGGCGCATTCACCACAAATCAAAATTTTTGTGCTCTCGGGACAGGACGAACAAAGCAATGCCCGTCACGCACGCGCACTGGGCGCAATCGACTTTATCGCCAAGCCCTGCTCCCCGGAAAACATCGCAAAACGCCTGGGTGAAGCACTGGCATTGCAGCAGAACGACTTCCTCACGGCACGCGCCGACGAGGATTTGCTGGGATTCGTGGGACAAAGTCCGGCGATGCAGGCGTTGCGCAATCAAATTGTGATGTATGCCAACACGCCCTTCCCGGTACTAATTGAAGGCGAGTCGGGTGTCGGCAAAGAACGCGTCGCCAGCGCGCTGCAAAAACTGGGGCCCCATCCCGATGCCCCCTACAAAATACTCAATTGCGCCGCAATTGCCCCCACGCTAATCGAACCGACGCTATTCGGTTACGCCAAGGGCGCGTTTACCGGTGCCGCCAGCGCGCAAGCCGGATTTTTTGAAGAAGCGGAAAGCGGCACACTCTTTTTGGACGAAATCGGCGAATTGCCGCTGGAACTGCAAACCAAACTACTGCGCGTGCTCGAAAACGGCGAATACCAACGCGTCGGCGAAACGGCGACGCGCAAAAGCAACGCCCGCATCATCGCGGCGACCAACCGTAATTTGCGCGAGGGAGTCAGCACCGGAATTTTCCGCAATGACTTGTATCACCGCCTCAATGTATTTTCCATTGCAGTGCCACCGCTACGCGAACTGGGAACGGACAAACTGCTGTTACTCAACCATTTTCGCGCCCATTACGCGGCACAACTAAAACGTCCCGCCTTTGATCTGCGCCCCGAAGCAATCGTCCTCTGGGAGCATTATCACTTTCCCGGCAATATTCGCGAACTGTGCAATATCGTCATCCGCCTCAGCACCAAATACGCGGGAAAAACCATCGCCGCAAAAGAGCTGCAAGACGAATTTGATCCGCATCAGCCCGCCACCGACATGGCCGAGCACAACCCCGCCGAACGCATCCGCGAACAATTGCGGCGCGGCGACTTCAACCTCGATCAATGCTTGCGGGAACGCGAACAACATTGCATCACCATCGCGCTGGAACTCACTGCGGGCAATATCAGCGAGGCCGCCAAATTGCTCGGCATCAACCGCACCACACTGTACAGCCGCATGGACAACCACGCGAAACACAACATTTAGGATAGCAATGTATTTGGCACATTTTGGCCTGAGCGAGCCGCCATTCAGAATCACACCTGTCACGGAGTTCTTCTTCTCCGGTGCCAATCGTCAGGAAATCCTCGACGCGCTGATTTATTCGATCAACGAGGTCGAAGGTATCACCAAAGTCAGTGGCGAGGTGGGCAGCGGCAAAACCATGCTGTGCCAAATGCTGTTGCAAAAACTGCCGCAACACTTCGAGGTCATTTATCTCGCCAATCCCAGCATGTCGCGCGAGGAAATGCTGTACGCCATCGCCGACGGCCTCAAACTATCCATAGACAATGAGCGCGTCGGCCTGATCCTGAAAAACATTGAAAACACCCTGCTGGAAAAAGCAAAACAGGGCAAACGCGTGGTGGTGTTGGTTGACGAGGCGCATGCCATGCCGGTTGACACGCTGGAAGCATTGCGTCTGCTCTATAACTTGCAAATTGGCAATTCCAAGCTGTTGCAAATCGCACTTTTCGGTCAGCCGGAACTGGATAGCAAGCTGGAGCAACCCAATATGCGTCAGCTCAAAGACCGTATCGTGCATCACTTTCACATACAGCCGCTGTCCGACAACATCATTGAAAATTATTTGATGTTTCGTATGCGTGCGGCGGGCTACCACGGCCCCAACATTTTTTCGGCAGACGCACTCAAACTCATCGCCAGTGCCTCCAAAGGCTTGATGCGTCGCGCCAACGTCATCGCCGACAAGGCTCTGCTCGCCGCGTTTATCGAAGGCGCACACAACATCGACGTTCAGCACATCAAAAAAGCGATTCGGGACAGCGAAGTGGTCACCCCACCCCCCGCCGGCAAGCTAAAAAAAATGTGGTTAAGCGTGGCGACCGCAACACTATTGCTGTTGGGAGCAAGTGCTTGGTGGCTGCAAAAACAAGCAGAAAACCGCGCGCCTTCCGCGCCGGTTGTACTGTCCACCGATACCCCCGCCACCGGGCCCACCACGGGTAATCTCACCCTGCCGGCTGAAACTCCGGCAGTGGCAACCACCCAACCCGTCGCGCCAGTCGAACACCCCCTTGCCGCCAATGCTGCCGCACACACGAACCCCAGCCTGTTTGAACAACGGCTTGCCGCCGGCAAGCAGTTACTCGCACAGAACCATACGGGTGCCAGCCTGCAACTGTTTTACAGCACCGACATTCAAGCGAATCGCATGGAAGGATTTTTGCGGCGCGCCCAACAGCTGGGCGTACTCGCCGACGTTTATCTTGTACCCGAAAAATTTGGCAACAAGGACGGCTTGCGTGCCCTCTATGGCATCTACCCTTCGGCGGAAGCCGCGCGGCGCGCCGTTAAAAATTTACCCAAGCGCTATCAACAGGCATTCACTCCCACCCCTTACGCCTTATATTGATCCGGCACAAGTTGAACTTGATTTCCGTTCGTGCCGAGCCTGTCGAAGCACAAGAATCCATTCACATTTCGACAAGCTCGATGCGAACGGACTCTTGGATAAATAGTGCCGAATCTATACATAACAGCGCGCCACCGTTGAGGGTAATGCGCAAAGCTGCTACGCTGTCGCATAGAAAAAAAGCGGGAGGAAAAATATGACACTGAATAATATGATGCGACTCGGTTTGTGTTGTGTATCGTTGGCGGGCTGCGCCGGCAAACCGATACAGCCCTCCAACCTGCACATTCAACAAGCCGCCGACCAGGTGACTGCCGATAACATTCCGCAACCGCTGACCCGCAACATTGTTCTGCCTCCCCCCAAAGTCGCGCCCAAAGCGGAAACCTACAGCGTCGTGGTCGCCAATGTTCCCGCCCAGGAAATTTTGTTTGCGCTGGCGCGCGATGCCAAAATCAACCTGGACATTCACCCCGGCATCGAAGGTGCGGTCACCATCAACGCCATTAACCAAACATTGCCGCAAATTCTGGATCGCATCGCCAAGCAGGTGGAAATGCGCTACGAAATTGACAACGGCAACCTTATCGTGATGCCGGATGCCCCCTATCTGCACAGTTACAAAATTGATTACATCAATATGGCGCGCGAATCGGACGGTTCAATTTCCGGCTCGTCACTGATTGGCGGCGGCTCACTGGGAGGCTCATCCGAGAGCACATCCGGCAGCGCCGGGGGCGGAAACAGCTCTTCACTTGCCATCAAGAGTGCCTCCAAAAATCACTTCTGGGAAACTCTCATCCAGAACATCAAGGACATCCTGCACGAAACCGACAAGATACTTCCCGCCGGCTCCAGTGAAACTTCAGTGCAACAAACCCGGGAAGCCAGCAGCACGGGAACGGGCGCACCACGCGGCAACGGCAAAAAGTCCGCTCCCGACAGCATCGAAAACAGCCCGAATCCGGTCAACATCGAAGAAGGCGGCACCACCATCACCCGGCGCAGCACCTTCCGCGAGGCCGCTTCGGTCATCGCCAACCCGGAGAACGGCATTATCACTGTGCGCGCCACAGGCAAACAACATGCCAATATCCAGAAGTTTATCGACCAGGTGATGGTCAATGCCCGCCGTCAGGTATTAATTGAAGCAACCATCGTGGAGGTGCGCCTCAGTGACGAATATCAGCAGGGCATAGATTGGAGTCGTGTGCGCCTGGGTGGCGCAAAAGGGTTTAACCTGACGCAACTCGGCACAGCCGGCCTGCCCGCGACCAACACCGGCAGTATGTTCAAGTTGGGCTATCTCAATCCCACCTCAAAATTTGGCAACCTGTCGGCAAACATTTCCCTGCTGGAATCATTCGGCAATGTGAGAGTACTCTCCAGCCCCAAGCTGAGCGTGATGAACAACCAAACAGCCGTATTGCGCGTAGTGGACAATCTGGTGTATTTCACTGTCAAGGCAGACACCACGACCAATCAAACCAGCTCGGTCACCACGTTTACCACCACCCCGCATACCGTACCTGTCGGCCTGACCATGAGCGTCACCCCGCAAATCAATGACGGCGACACGGTATTACTCAATTTACGTCCGTCAATCACACGTCTGTTAACCACCATTCCCGACCCGAACCCATCCCTCACCATTGCCAACGGCATCCCGCAGACACAAACCCGTGAAATGGAATCGGTACTCAGAATCGAAAACAACCAGATTGCCGTCATGGGTGGTCTGATGCAGGACTCGGTAAACAACGCGACCGACTCGATTCCCGGGGTGTCCAACATCCCGTTTTTTGGCAACCTGTTCAAAAATAAAAACAACAAATCCGAAAAAACCGAGCTGGTCATTTTCCTGCGCCCGGTGGTCATCAAAGATGCCAGCCTGAATGGCGATTTCAGCGACTACCGTACCCTGTTACCCGACCAGAACTTCTTCCAGCAACCCGCCAAAACCCAATAAAAAGGAGCAACTGCATTATGAGTTTGCTGGTGGATGCACAAAAAAAAGCACAACAGGCGCAACAGGCCGCCCGTCCCGAAGATGGCGGTCTCAGTTTGGAAGCGCTTCCCGACACTTTCGATACCTCCTCCAAAACTGCCGCAATCGCAAACGAACAACAAGCCCGGCAGAACGGACAAAACCTGTTTGCGGCAAAGTCTGCCGCTCCGGCAGCGCGCACCCTGCCCAACCGCAATTTATTGCTGACGCTGGGCGGCACAGTGTTGCTGTTGGTTGCGGGCGGAGCTTACTTGTGGTGGTCACTCAACTCGCCCACCCATAGCGCGTTGCTGCCCGCAGCCGGTGCGGCCCGCGCCGCCGCCCCCGTCAACGTTCCCGCAGAAACCGTTGCGCCGGCACCCGGCGACACCATTGAACTGCTTGCCGACACCAACAAGCCCGGGGAACACAAGGTGCAAGACACCCCGGCCGCCAGCCCCAAAAAGGTTCCGACCCCCTCCCGACAAGCCAGCCGCGCCGCACCGTCAGACGAACAACGGCGAGTGTTGATTACGCCTAAAAAAGTCGAAACACAACTTGATCCGTTGCTGGGCGATGCTTACGCGGCCTATCAGCGCGGCGATCTGGATGCCGCACAACAGCACTACAGCGCGATGTTGCAAAAAGACCCGCGCAACATCGACACCCTGCTGGGGCTGGCCGCCATTGCGCAACGTCGCGCCGATGACCGCACCGCCGCGCAGTATTATTCGCAGGTGTTGACGCTCGCACCGCGCAATGCGGTTGCTTACGCGGGTATGGCATCGTTGGGCAACACGGGCGAGAATCAGGAAAGTGTGCTGAAAACCCTGCTGCGCGAGCAAAGCAACTCGGCGGCACTGCACACCGAGTTGGGCAACTTGTACGCCGACCAATCGCGCTGGGCGGAGGCACAACAGGCCTATTTCAATGCCTACAACTTGCAGCCCGACAATGCCGGCATTCTGTTCAATCTGGCGATTAGCCTGGATCATCTGGGACAGGCAAGACTGGCGGCGCAACACTACCGGCGCGCGCTGCAACTCGATCCGTCACACACGGCGGGCTTCGATCACGAGAACATCACCCAAAGGTTGCAAACGCTCACGCCATGACCTCCGCCTACAACCAAATCCAGCTGCCACTGGGACAGATTCTGGTCGACAAGGGGGTTATCAGCGACGACCAATTACGCATCGCCCTGCAAGAGCAGTCCAAGACCCACCAACCGCTGGGGCGTTTGCTGGTGCGCTTGGGCTTCCTGTCCGAAGCGACCATACGCGATGTGTTGTCGGAGAATCTGGGTCATGAAAGCGTCGATCTTTCCACCGTCATCCTCGATCCCCGGGCACTGGCACTGATTCCCAAAGACGTTGCCCGCCGCTACCAGTTGCTCCCGCTCTCGGTTGACAACATCAATAACGCGCTGACGCTGGCAATCTCCGACCCGGACAACATCATTGCCCTGGATCAGTTGCGCGCCTTGCTCAAGGATGAGTACCGGCTGATCACCCAGGTCGCCAGCGAGTCGGACATTCTGCGCGCTATCGACCAATACTACGGTTTCGAGCTGTCGATTGACGGCATCCTGCACGAAATCGAGCCCGGCGAGGTGGAATATCAGGTGCTGCAATCCGGGGTCAACGAATTCAGTCAGCCGGTGGTGCGTTTGATAGACGCGCTGTTGACCGAAGCGGTGCAGCGTGGCGTTTCCGACATTCACTTCGAACCGGAAAGCAGCTTTCTGCGCATCCGCTATCGCATCGACGGCGTATTGCGCCAGGTGCGCAGCTTGCACAAGAGCTTCTGGTCGGCCATGGTGGTGCGCCTCAAGGTGATGAGCGACATGAACATCGCCGAGACGCGCGCGCCGCAGGACGGGCGCATCTCGCTGCGCCTGTCGGGACGACCGATTGATTTCCGCGTTGCCTCGCACCCGACCACTCACGGCGAAAACATGGTGCTGCGTATTCTGGACCGGCAAAAAGGCATTGTGCCGCTGGATCAAATCGGGCTGGACGACGGCGCGCTGGGCATCCTGAAAACCATTATCGCCAAGCCCGAAGGAATCGTGCTGGTGACCGGCCCGACGGGCAGCGGTAAAACCACCACGCTGTATTCCGTGCTGAACCACGTCAACACCGAAGCGGTCAACATCATGACGCTGGAGGATCCGGTGGAATATCCGCTGGCGCAAATACGCCAAACCTCGGTCAACGATGCCGCCAAACTGGATTTTGCCAACGGTATCCGCTCCATGATGCGTCAAGACCCGGACATTATTCTGGTCGGCGAGATCCGCGACCATCCCACCGCCGAAATGGCATTCCGCGCCTCCATGACAGGCCATCAAGTGTATTCCACACTACACACCAACTCCGCCATCGGCGCGATTCCCCGCTTGCTGGACATCGGTGTATTGCCGGACATCATGGCGGGCAACATCATCGGCATCATTGCCCAGCGTCTGGTGCGCGTATTGTGCAAAGACTGCAAATATCCCTACCGGCCGGAACCTCACGAGCGCCAACTGCTCGGCATCCCTGCCGGCCAGGACATCACCTTGTATCGTGCCGCGGGTTGCGAGCTATGCCACCACCACGGCTACAAGGGACGACTCGCCATTATGGAGTTGCTCAAAATGGATCGCGACCTGGACGACCTGATTGCCCGCCGCGCCAGCACCCGCCAGATTCGCGATGCCGCGCTCGAAAAGGGCTTCCGCCCGCTGGCGGGTGACGGCATCCGGCGCATTTTGCAGGGGGTCACCTCGCTGGCCGAGGTCAGCCGCGTAGTCGATTTAAGCGACCGGATCGGCTGACATGGCACTGTATTCCTACCGCGCCATCAATTCCCACGGCAAATCCACCAAAGGCTTGCAGGATGCCGCCAATATGATTGACCTGGAAATGCGCCTCAAACGCAGCGGTCTGGATTTAATTGATGCAAAAGTTGACAGCGGCAGGAATAGGCGCAGCAAAATTGATCGGCCGGAACTCATTACTTTCTTCTTCAATCTGGAACAACTCACCCGCGCGGGCGTGCCGCTGCTCGACTGTCTCGCCGATCTGCGCGACACGATGAACAACGCGCGCTTCCGTGAAGTTATTGCCAATCTGGTTGAAGCCATTGAGGGCGGCAAAAAATTATCGCTGGCCATGGCCGAACATCCCGATGCCTTCGACAAGATTTTCGTCAGCCTGGTCAATGCAGGCGAGGAAAGCGGTCGCCTGCCCGAAGTGTTCGAACACATTACCGGCTCGCTGAAATGGCAGGACGAAATGGCCTCGCACACGCGCACCATCATGATTTACCCCGCATTTGTCGGCACGATCGTACTTGCCATCACTTTTTTCCTGATGATTTATCTGGTGCCGCAGCTGGTTGGCTTCATTAAAGGCATGGGGCAGGAGATACCGCTGCAAACGCGCATCCTGCTGGCCACCTCGGACTTTTTTGTCAATTACTGGTACATCCTGATTACCCTGCCCGTTGTGCTGCCCATCATGGGCAAGCTAATCATCGCGTCCAGTCCCGAGATGGAATATCGCTACGACAATCTGAAGCTCAACCTCTGGGTTACCGGCCCGATTCTGCGCAAAATCATTCTGGCGCGCTTCGCCAACACTTTCGCCATGATGTACGGCTCCGGCGTCTCCATTCTCGACTGCATTGCCAACTGCCGCGATGTCGTCAACAATCAAGTCGTCGCCAAAAGTCTGGAAGATGTCACCGCAGAAATCGAATCGGGCAAAAACCTGACGCAAAGTTTCCTGCACACCGAAATGTTTCCGCCGTTGGTGATTCGTATGCTAAAAGTGGGCGAAGCCACCGGATCTTTGGATAAGGCGTTACTCAATGTCAGTTACTTTTATGATCGCGATGTCAAAGAATCCATTAAAAAAGTGCAGGTGATGATAGAGCCCGCCATGACACTGATACTCGGTCTGCTGCTGGGATGGGTGATGTTGTCGGTGATGTCGCCGATATACGACATGATTAGCAAGGTGAAATTTTGAATAAAAGCACATTGTTATTATTTCTCAGCGCCAATCAACTGCACGCACAGCACCTGTTGGCGGGCAGGGTTGTTACACAAAGAAGCTTCGCCAACCAGCCCGAGGGGCATGCCGAATTTGCCGCATTCACCCGGTCCATCGCTTGCCCCGCCTATTTGCTGACCGATTTGATCGAGGAGGATTTTCGCCAGGAAAGCGTGCCGCACCTGCTGGGGGGAAGTCGCCGCGCACTGCTACAGCGCAAGCTCGACCAATATTACCGCAACACCCCCTTCCGCCAGACCTCGCTGCTACAGCGGCAAAAAGCCGGGCGACGGGATGATGACATGCTGTTTTCCGCCTTGACCAACCCGTCCCTCATCACACCCTGGCTCAACGCCCTCCTGGCACAGCAAATTCCGCTGGTCGGTATTTTTTCCGTCCCGCAAATCAGCGCACCGTTGATTAAAGATCATCCCTCCGAACATCTGCTACTGGTCTCGCAAGCCCGGGCATCAGGTCTGCGCCAAACCTACTTCAGCAATCATCGCCTGCAGATTTCGCGACTGACCCCCATCACCAACACCTCCTTTGCCGAAACGGTCATCAACGAGTTGGCGCGCACCTACCAGTATTTGAAAAGCCTGAGCCTGCTCCCCGTTGATCAGGTACTGGATGTACGTATTCTGTGTCACGGCGATGACCGGATTAAACTGCAACAGGCGTTGCCGAACAGCGGCGAAATACACTATGACTTTATCGAGCTGGCGACCTTGGGGGAAAAACTCAAGATGGCGGACACCTTTGTCGATTCCGATGCGACACCCATTTTCCTCCATCAACTGCTCACCCACACCCCCAAGACCAGTTATGCCAACGACGATCATGTCCACCACCACCAACTCTGGAAACTGCGGCGCGCCTTAATGCTGGCAAGCATACCCATGCTGCTGCCGAGTCTGTTGTGGAGCGGGGTCAATTTCTGGCAAAGCTATCAGGACGAACAATTACTTTCCTCCACCCGAGAGCAGGCACAGCAAATTGAAAGTGCTGCCACACAAATTATTCAAGGCTTCCCCAATACCATCCACGCGTCCGCATCCGGCATGAAAGATGCCGTATCGGCGATGCACGACTTGGAACATTATCAGGAGCGACCGGAAGATGTCCTCAAACCCCTGGGCGAGATATTGAACCGTTACCCCCAAATTGAGCTGGGAGATCTTGCCTGGCGATTCAGCGGCGAAGAGCCGGTCATGCCCGATACCCTGTCCAGCGTACCCGCGCAGGTCATTTCACTCGCCGGACATCTGTCCGGCTTCGGCAACAACTACCGCGCCGCACTTGATTACCTGGAGCAATTTCAGCAAGCCTTTGCGCAACGCGGTTATCACGTGACCGTGCTGAGCAAACCGCTGGACATCAGCCCCAGCGGTAGCATTGACGACCGTCGTGAAACGCAATCGGAAACGCTGGATTTCTCCCTGAAACTCGCCTGGAGACCCCCCGCATGAAGCTCTCCAAATCAGATCTGCCGCTGCTACGCTGGCCTCTCGCCATTTTTACGGTGGCGGTGTTGATTGCCGCAACAGCACTATTTTTCAGCGGCCAGTACGCCGAGCGCATCGCAAAAGAGCGCCAGAGTGCAAACAACATGCTGAGCGATGCGCGCCGCCACCTTGCCGCCGCGCGGGAAGATGAGCAAAACATGGTTTTTTACGCCAGCAAATATCAGGCGCTGGATCAATCCGGTGTAATCGGCGACGGCAAGCGTTTGGACTGGATGGAGGGACTGGAGAACATCCGCCGACAACAGCCGAAAATAAATTTCAGCTATATCATCGCCCCCCAGCGGCCTTACGCGCCCAAACCCGCATTGAATAGCGGCAGCTTCGATTTGCACTACAGCGAAATGATTCTGCAATTTGATCTGCTGCACGAGGGGCAATTGGTTGACTTTTTCACCGCGCTGCGTACACAAATCAAGGGCTGGTATCAATTGGAAGATTGCGCGCTACAGCGCGCACATCACGACAACGACGGCGATGACACCGCAGGCAGCCGCCTTAAAGCAAGCTGCACCGGCGGCTGGATCACCCTCAAGCAACGGGGCGCATCATGATCAAGACACTCGCGAAATACATTTTGCCAATGGCTCTGGCACTCGGCGCAAACACCGCTGCCGCAGATGAACTGGGGCGATTGTTTTTCACCCCGCAGCAGCGCGTGCAACTGGAACGCGAACAGCTGCATCCCCCCCAGGGCGGCACACAAAGTGCGCTCATCGTGAACGGCATCGTGCAAAAACACGGCGGCAAACGCGTCGCCTGGATTAACGGTGTGCAACAAGTCGTGGGCGACAGCGATGCCCAGACACCGGCAACTGTGCCGCTCGACATTGCCGGACAAACCCGGCCGGTAAAAGTGAAAGTCGGGCAGAAAATTTTTATCCAGCCCGGCGAGAGCGAGTAACGCGATGCAGCCACGCCCAACCCCCAGACAACAACAGCGCGGTGCCGCACTGATGATCATGCTGGTGATTCTCATCATGGGCGTCGCAACCATCCTGATCACCTCGCTGAGTTCGACCGCGCTGAAACAGACACAACAAAAAACTACCGAGGCCGTGCTGGCGCAAGCCAAGGAAGCTTTGATTGGCTATGCGATTAGCTACGGGGACACTCATACAGGCGAAGGGTATGGCTACCTTCCCTGCCCGGATGTTAATGGCGGCAACGGTGAAGGCAGCAGTCCCGGATCATCATGCGGCACCACGGAAGCCAACAGCATCGGACGCCTGCCTTGGCGCACCCTGGATCTGCCCACGCTACGTGCCAGCAACGGCGACTGTTTGTGGTACGCCGTCTCCGGCAGCTATAAAAACAATCCGAAAAGTGCCACTGCGATGAACTGGGACAACACCGGCAAACTCCATGTCTTTTCCGCCGAGGGTAACGAAATTGCCGCCAATGAAATTGTTGCCCTGGTCATCGCCCCCGGTACAGTTACCAGCTCCGCACAAGATCGCTCCGGCAACACCGCCCCGATTTGCGGTGGCAACTACACCGCCAGCGCCTATCTTGATAACGATACCTTACACGCCATCAACAACGCGGCCATCGCCACCGGCAGCTTTATCCTGCCGCACCAACATCGTGATGCCAACGGCAATATCACGGTGCAAAGCAATGACCAAATCACCTACATCACCCGCCAGGACATCTGGACAGCGATCCAGCGGCGCATCGCCAAAGAAGCGAAAACCTGCCTGGACGACTACGCCGCCAGCTCGGGCGGAAAATATCCGTGGGCAGTTCCGGTCTCCACCTCCACGCTGTTTACCCCATTCATCACCGGTGAATACAACACTCGCTTTGGACGACTCCCCACTCGCCCCAGCATCCAAACAGAAGCGACACCGGCAGACATTACCCAGATGCAGCAGAAATTTTCCGAACTCTGGCTCGCGCTGGAGACTTTCAAGGCAAATAAAACTTCGGCAAATCACTCCGCGATGCGCAACAAGGCGGACGCGGCAAAAGATGCCGCAGACAACGTTAAAGATAATTACGACAACACCCCTCTGGAAAATCCCGCCGACGCTCTTAAAGATGCCGCAGATAATGCCAAAGACAACCTAAACATTTCGTCGAGCAACACTCAAATTAACGCCATCCAACAAACCATTCTCAACGCGGCAAACAATTTCGTTGCGGCACTTGCCTCCGAATTTTCCCAAGCGTCCGGCATGGCGAACACCTGGCCGGGCAGCTGCACACTGTTCTCATCAACGCGCTGGGAAAGCTGGCGGAATCTGCTGTTTTATCAGGTCGCCGACGGCTACAAACCCGGCAGCGGTGCCAGTTGCGGCAACTGCTTGTCGGTCGAGGGCGGCGGGCACAACGCCGCAGGTTCGGGCAGTTATCGCGCTGCCGTAATTGTTGCCGGCAAACAGTTAACGGCGAATCGCACCCCCGCCAACCTTGGCGACTATCTGGAAGCCGACAACCAACTGCCGCGCAACGACAGCACCAAACCCTACAAAACTTACCATGTCACCGATAGTGACTACCGTATCAACAACGACCTGGTGCTGTGTCTCGACGGCAGGGTGAACTGCCTATGAACAGTTTCTTGCTTGAACCTCGTCCGCTCCGCGCAAGCGGCTTTACCCTGGTCGAAATGGCCATGGTGTTGTTGATTGTCGCCTTGCTGCTGAGCGGCCTGGTTCCCACCATCACCAACCAAATGGAGCAGCAACGCAGCAACGAGGCGCGTAAACAGCTGGATGAAATTCAACAGGCCTTGCTGGGCTTCGCGGTTATTAACGGTCGCCTGCCCTGTCCCGCCATCCTCTCCAGCAGTGGTGTGGAAAGTCCTTCCGGCGGTGGCAACTGCACCAACTTTTACAATGGTTACGTTCCGGCAGCCACACTGGGAATCACTACCGTCAACAATCAGGGACTCGCCATCGACCCGTGGGGAAACCCGATACGCTACGCGGTCACCGCCTGGAGCAAAACGACTACACCCACGGTGAACAATGTTTATACCACCACCAACGGCATGAGCAGCGTGGGCATCTCCAATCTCAACCCCAATCTAATGGTATGTTCAACCGCAACCGGCATCAGCAGCTCCGCTTGCGGTTCCGCCAATGACAAACTGACTGCCGGTGACGGTGTACCCGTTGTCCTGTATTCGACCGGCAAAAATGGCAGCACCGGCGGCACCGGCACGGACGAGGCGGCAAACCCGAATGTCAACAGCAGCAATAATGACCGCGTCTTCGTCAGCCACACCCCCACGCCCAGCACCGCAAGCAATGGCGAATTTGACGACATCGTCATTTGGGTATCCAACCCGCTACTGCTGAACCGCATGATTTCCGCCGGAAAGCTACCTTAGGCGCGCCGCCAGGTCGTACCCGCCGCACTGTCTTCCAACACAATACCCGCCGCCAACAATTCCTGGCGGATGCGATCTGCCGCGGCAAAATCCTTGGCCTGCTTGGCGGCAATGCGGGCGGTAATTTGCGTGTTGATGGCGGCATCGTCCAAGCCGTCCGTACCCGCGCCACCTTGTAAAAATTCCCGCGCGTCGCGTTGCAGCAATCCCAACACACCCGCCAACATTTTGAGTTCCCAGGCCGTTTGTGGCGACTGCGTGCGGTTCACTTCGTTGGCGAGATCAAACAACACCGCAAGTGCTTCCGGGGTATTAAAGTCGTCATCCATTGCCGCCTTAAACCGGATGGAGTGGGGCGTATTAAAACTCCCTTCTTCCGGGAGAGGGGGGAGCGGCGATGGAACACTCTTCAGCGCGGTATAAAGGCGGGTCAACGCACCTTTGGCATCATCCAGATGCGCGTCGGAGTAATTCAGCGGGCTGCGATAATGGGCGCGCAGAATGAAAAATCGCACCACTTCGGCATCATATTTTTTCAGCACCTCGCGGATGGTAAAAAAGTTGCCCAGACTCTTGGACATTTTCTCTTTATCGACATTGACGAAGCCGTTGTGCATCCAATAGTTAACAAACTGGCAGCGGTGCGCGCCCTCGCTTTGCGCAATTTCGTTTTCATGGTGGGGGAATTGCAGGTCTGCACCGCCGCCGTGAATATCGAAATGCTCGCCCAGCAAATCGGAACCCATGGCCGAACATTCCAGATGCCAGCCGGGACGACCTTTACCCCAGGGCGAATCCCATTTCACCTCGTCCGCATCATCTTCTTTGGCGCGTTTCCACAGCACAAAGTCCAGCGGATCATGCTTATCGGAAGCAATATCGACACGCTCGCCGGCGCGCAGGTCTTCCAGTGACTTGCCGGATAATTTGCCGTAACCGTCGAATTTACGTACCGCATAGTTCACATCACCATCCGCCGCTTGGTAGGCCAGCCCGTTCCGCTCCAACTGCGCCACCATCTGCAACATTTGCGGCACGTATTGTGTGGCGCGCGGCTCATGGTCGGGGCGTTGCACGCCCAGCGCATCGGCATCCCGGTGCATCGCATCGATAAAACGTTGCGTTAACATGTGGATAGACTCGTTATTTTCGGCTGCGCGCTTGATGATTTTATCGTCGATGTCGGTAATGTTACGCACGTAAGTCACCTCGTAAGCGGATGCCTTGAGCCAGCGGTACACCATGTCGAACACCACCATCACCCGCGCGTGACCGAGATGACAATAGTCATACACGGTCATACCGCACACATACATGCGTACCGTGTTCGGCGCAATCGGCTTGAATTCCTGCTTGTCACGTGCCAGCGTGTTATAGATTCTCAACATAATTCGCCCCAAGCCACTTTCCGCAAATTTTCCAAAAACGCGATGATAGCGTATCGCACCACCTGACTGCCAACACTCACGACGAGCGCAGCCCAACAAACAAAAAACCCGGCAATGAGCCGGGTTTTTTGTTGTGCCAACTTTCGGCAGACTACTTAATCTTCACAACCTTATCGGTAAAAATAATTTGCTCGAAGGTGCGATTCAAAGACTTGCTGTGGAAGTTGGTCATCATTTGACCCGCGCCGTAACCGACGGTGTCACCCTTGGCCAATTTCACTTTGCTTGCGGCAATCCATACCACGCCTTTAGCATCTTGAACTTGCAGGTAGGTGTACATCGCCGTATCAATTACTTCCAGAACCTTGCCTTGATTCTGGAATTTGCTGGAACTGGCGGAGTTGCCAGCGTCATTCGGTGCGGCGGTCACAACACTCGAACCAAAAAATGCAACCAGAGCCAAGGCAGCGATAATAGCTTTCATCATAATTTCAATTTCCTTAAATATGGACGGGGGGAAAACGCAGCGGCATGATACTGGGAAAATTGCCGTGCTGGTCAGTTAACGTTGCCGAAAGTGAAAACGTTGACGTGGGGGCGATTATAATCAACAATCACGCTCTTCGCGCAAACTAAAATTATCAAGGGAGGATACATGCGAAACGTCAGCAAGGGGATGACCCTCGTTCTTCTGGCAGGATTATTCGCCGCAACCACGGCGTATGCGTTCGGCAATAGCCCGGAACACATCAAAGCACGCATCGGCAAAGGTGATCCGGTCGCGGGGAAAGACAAGTCTGCCATGTGCCAAGGCTGCCACGGTGAAACCGGCATGAGCGACACCTCCATGTTCCCAAGACTCGCCGGACAATATGCAGGCTACCTGCAAAAGCAAATTCTAGATTTCCAGAAAACACTGCGTAACGACCCAACCATGAGCGGTATGGCCGCGACCGTTACCGAAAAGCAAGACCTGCTCGACATCACCGCCTACTTTGCCAGCCAGAATCTGATGAAGGGCAGCGGCGGCGGAAGCGCGTTAGGTAAAAAACTCTTTATTGAGGGCAACAATACCGGTGCATACGGCTGCATCAACTGCCACGGGGAAGAAGGTCGCGGCAAATCTGCCAATAACTATATGTTCCCCATCATCGGCGGGCAGCATAAAGATTATCTCGTCAAGCAATTGACAGAATTCAAGGACGGTACGCGCACCAATGATCCCGGCAACATGATGGGTGACGTTGCCCGCAGCCTGTCCCCGGAAGAAATTGAAGCGGTATCGGACTATCTGTCCGGCCTCTAAGCAATAGCGTCATGCAAAAACAAGCCCCGCAGCGGGGCTTGTTTGTTTGGGTCACGACTGCGCTTTTGCCCAAACATCCCTGAGCACAACGGTGCGATTGAATACCAATTTGCCTGCCCGATGATCTCGCCTGTCGCTACAAAAATAGCCCAGCCGCTCAAATTGATAGCGCGTCTCGGGGCTTGAGTCCTGGACGCAACTTTCCACCCAACCTTGCCTCACCTCCAGCGATGCGGGGTTGAGATGCGTGCAAAAGTCCACCTCCTTATCCGCATCCGGCTCGGGCACACTAAACAAACGATCATATAAACGTATTTCGGCGGGCAAGGCATGTTCGCACGACAAGAAGTGGATAACCCCTTTCACTTTGCGGCCTTGCGGGTTCTTGCCCAGCGTGTCATGGTCGATGCTGCAACGCAGTTCGACCACCTTGCCCGAGGCATCCTTAATCACCTCGTCGCAACGCATCACATAGCTATGACGCAAGCGCACTTCGCCGCCCAGCGTAAGTCGTTTCCAGCCTGCAGGCGGCACTTCGGCAAAATCTTCGGACTCGATGAATAAGGTCCTGCCAAACGGCACAACCCGCTTGCCGAATTCGGGATGATTCGGATGAAAATCGGCCTCGCGCGCCTGTGCGCCGTCGAAGTTGGTGATACTCACCTTGAGCGGATCGATCACCGCCGCAATGCGCGGGCAACGCGACTCCAAATCATCCCGAATCGCGGATTCCAGAACTGCCATGTCCACATTATTTTCGCCCTTGGACACCCCGATACGCCGGGCAAACTCGCGCAGGCCTTCCGGCGTATAACCGCGCCTGCGCATCCCGCTGATGGTCGGCATACGCGGGTCGTCCCAAGCACTCACATGTTTCTCGTTCACCAGTTGCAGCAGCTTGCGCTTGCTGGTGATGGTGTATTGCAACTCCAACCGCGAAAACTCGTACTGGCGCGGATGGCAAGGGATGGTGATGTTATCCAGCACCCAGTCATACAAGGGACGATGATCCTCAAACTCCAGAGTACACAGGGAATGGGTAATGCCTTCCAGCGCATCGGAAATACAATGGGTATAGTCGTACATCGGGTAGATGCACCACTTGTCACCCGTGCGAATATGGTGGGCGCGACGGATGCGATAAATCGCCGGGTCGCGCATATTCATATTGGGCGAAGCCATGTCTATCTTGGCGCGCAATACCATCGCACCGTCGGCAAATTCACCGGCCTTCATGCGCGCAAACAGATTGAGATTCTCCGCAACGGGTCGGTCGCGATTCGGGCTATTTTTGCCCGCCTCAGTCAGTGTGCCACGATATTCGCGCATCTGCTCCGGCGTGAGGTCATCCACATATGCCAAGCCTTTACCGATTAGCTCAACGGCAAAATCGTATAAACGATCAAAATAATCCGATGCCCAGCGCACTTGCCCCGCCCATTCAAAACCCAGCCAGCGCACATCCTCCTGTATCGAAAGCGCGTATTCCTCGCTTTCTTTTTCGGGATTGGTATCGTCAAAACGCAGATTGCATGTGCCGCGATAGTCCTGCGCCAAACCAAAATTCAGGCAAATGGACTTGGCGTGCCCGACATGCAGATAGCCGTTCGGCTCCGGCGGAAAGCGCGTGACAATGGCGTGATGTTTGCCGCCAGCCAAATCGGCATCGATAATACTGCGGATAAAATTGGAAACGGGTGCGGGGGTATTACTGCTCATATTTCGGGGTCAGTATCGGCGAAAGTGGGGGATTTTACCTGAAAATGCCCTGCCGATTTCCCCGCTTGGCTCGCATCGCCACCTGAAAACAAGCCCGATTATTTGCTACAATGCCCGTCGCGCTTAAACTTGCACGCAGCACACCATCAGGGACTAAATAAATGACGCTTATCAATTCATTGCACCGATACACGGGATTACTGCTCGGCATTCTCCTGCTGTGCAGCTTTGCCGCACATGCCGATGATATGCAAGATGCCGGCAGCCTGTTCAAACAGGGCGACTATGCGAATGCACTGACCAAGGTGAACAGTTTTCTGGCAAAGTCGCCAAAAGACGCACAAGCACGTTTTCTCAAAGGCCTGATTCTCACCGAACAGGGCAAATCGACTGAAGCCATCAACACCTTCACCTCTCTCAGCGAAGACTTCCCCGAGCTACCCGAACCTTACAATAATCTCGCCGTGCTGTATGCCGGACTGGGCAACTATGACAAAGCGAAAATCGCCCTGGAAATGGCCATCCGCACCCATCCCAGCTACGCCACCGCCCACGAAAACTTGGGCGACATCTACGCCAAAATGGCGAGCCAGGCCTATGACCGCGCCTTGCAATTGGATCGCGGCAATGCGACCACCCAAACCAAACTGGCAATGATTCAGGATTTGTTTGCCGACAACAAAACCAACAAGCCCGCACCGACACGCGGCAAGGTCGCCAGCAACGCCCGCCCGCCCGCACCAACACCGGTCAAAGCAACAACTCCGCCCGATTCCGCAAAGAACAAGTCCATGACACCCATGACGGATGAAGTCATGCAGATGGTAAACGCTTGGGCGGCCGCATGGTCGGCGCAAGATGTCGCCCAGTATCTCTCGTTTTATGCCGCCGACTTCAACCCCGGTGGCGGACAGAGCCGCGCCGCCTGGCAGGAACTGCGTGAAAAACGCGTGAGCACACCGGAGTTTATCAACGTGGCGGTGAACAATTACAGCGTGAACTTCGCGGATGAAAATCATGCCACGGTAGAATTCCGCCAAACCTATCGCGCCAGCCACCTGAACGTTTCCTCAAACAAAACCCTGTTGCTGGTGAAATCCAACGGCAAATGGTTGATTCGGGAAGAGCTGTCGAACTAAACCATGCGGCAAACTACATTGGCCTTAGCGTTGCTGATCGCCGCACTGTGCGGCAATGTCCATGCCGCTCCCGGTAATTCGGAAACCCAGTTGGCGAAAAGCATCCGAGCGTTGCAAGACAGCCGTCTGGATGTCGCCCTCAACGAAGTGGATGACCTGCTGCGCAGCAAGCCCAACTTCAAACTGGCGCAATTGGTCAAAGGGGATTTGCTCATGGCGCGGGCGGGCGCGGTCAGCGACTTTGGCAGCCTTGCCAATGCACCGCGCGACAAAATTGCCGATTTGCGCGAAGAGGCCAAGGTGCGCCTGCAACGCGCCCAAACACAGGCGGACAGCAAACGCCAAGCTCCCGGCTTTCTGTGGCAACTGGATGCCCAACAAAAATACGCGCTGGTCGTCGATACCGGCAGCTCCTCGCTATTCGTCTATGAAAACGTCAACGGTGAACCGCGTTACCTGACCGACTTTTACATCACCATCGGCAAGCTGGGAACGGAAAAGTTTACCGAAGGCGACCAGCGTACTCCCATCGGAATTTACTTCGTCACCTCCGAGCTTTTCAAAGAACAACTGGCGGACTTGTACGGCAACGGTGCTTTCCCGCTGAACTATCCGAACGAGTGGGATCAGCGCACCGGACGCGGCGGCAGCGGCATCTGGTTGCACGGCACGCCCAGCGACACCTACAGCCGTCCGCCGCGCGCCAGCAACGGCTGCGTGGTGTTATCCAACGAGGATCTGGATCAACTGACCCCCTACCTGCAAGTCGGCATCACCCCCGTCATCATCACCAAACAGATGAGCCCGCGCACCGCGCAAGATCAACAACGACGTGACGAACTCCTGCAAGCCATCGAGCAATGGCGCAACGACTGGGCGAGTCTGGACACCGACCGTTACCTCGCCCACTACTCGAATGATTTCTCCAGTGGCGGCGCGAACTACGCCGCTTGGGCGCAGCATAAAGCGCGGGTCAACGCTGCCAAATCATGGATCAAGCTCGACCTGTCCAACATCAGCCTGTTCAATTATCCCGAACAACCCAATGTCGCCGTGGTCAACTTCGAGCAAGACTACAACAGCAACAACCTGTCCAACCGCATGAAAAAACGCCAATACTGGATCAAGCAGGGCGACACATGGAAAATTATTTACGAAGGAGCCGCTTAAATGAAAAAACTGTTTACCGCATTATTCGCACTGCTGTTCTGCTGCGCGATGCAAACCGCCCACTCTTCACCCACACAAGGAAAAAAGCCCATGGTTAAACTACACACCAATCACGGCATCATCACACTGCAACTGGACAGCGAAAAAGCACCCGAAACCGTCAAAAATTTCCTCGATTACGTCAATGACGGCTTCTACAGCAACACCATTTTCCATCGCGTCATTGGCAACTTCATGATTCAAGGCGGCGGTTTTGAACCCGGCATGCAACAAAAGAAAACCAAAGCACCGATTAAAAACGAAGCCGCCAACGGCCTGAAAAACGATCTCTACACCGTCGCCATGGCGCGCACCGGCGCACCGCATTCCGCCACCGCGCAATTCTTTATCAACGTAAAAAACAACAGCTTCCTCGACTATCCCGGACAAGACGGCTGGGGTTACTGCGTATTTGGCAAAGTCGTGGACGGCAAACAAGTCGTCGATGCCATCCGCGACGTCAAAACAGGCAACCGCTCCGGACATCAGGACGTACCGCTGGAAGATGTCATCATCACCAGGGCGGAAGTGGTGAAATAAACAAGGGCTATGTCACGGTTAATTGTTAAACAATCGGCAGGGTGGATAAAGCGCAAGCGCGTATCCGCCGGCAAGCATCGCACATCGGTGGAAACGCTGCGCTTTTTCCACCCTACAACCCCGTGCATTCATCTTGTTACGCAACACCAGCAAGCCGATGACATAGCCTAATCAAGACGGCGCAACGCGCCGTTTTTTATGCCCCACACACTATTCATCTCCGACCTGCACCTCAGTGCCGACCTGCCGCAAAGCATGGCGGCATTTCAGCACTTCACCGCCACCCTCGCCCCGCGCGCCGAATCGCTGTACATCCTGGGCGACCTGTTCGAATACTGGGCGGGCGACGATGACAGGCACGACCCGTTTCACCGGCAGGTCATCACCATGATGCGCAACCTTGCCTCGCACGGGGTAAAAATTTACCTGATGCACGGCAATCGCGACTTCCTGATGGGCCAAACACTGGCAAACGCCTGCCATGCCACCCTGCTGCCCGACCCGACGCGGATAGACCTTTACGGCACCCCCACCCTGCTCAGCCACGGCGACATCCTGTGTAGCGACGACACCGAATACCAACGCTACCGCGCACAGGTACACGATGCCGACTTCCAAAAGAATTTCCTGGCAAAACCTCTGACCGAACGCAAAGCGTACATCGCACACCTGCGCGAACGCAGCACCGCCGAAAAACAGACCAAAGACAGCGCGATCATGGATGTCAACGATGATGCCGTCGCCGACCTCTTGCGTCGGCACAACTATCCGCGTCTGATACACGGTCACACCCACCGCCCCAACCGCCACGAACATATTGTGGATGGGTACACCTGCGAACGCTGGGTATTGGGCGACTGGTATCAACACGGCTCGGCACTGTGTTGTGACGCAAGCGGGTGCGAGGTTATTCGGTTCTGAAACGCATTCGAGCCCGCATGGCGCAACTCCAAAACTTTCACCTGTTGCAATGAATGGAATCTGGGCATCATGATTCTTGCCAGAGTCCGCCACGCTGCATGAGGCTACATTTGCCGGATAATGCCCGGCGACCGTCCAACAGCCGGCCTTAAGTTAACGCTGACACAGCTTCTCGCACGGAATGCCGTCCCCGTCGCCGTCTATCATTTTGGCATGGCAATGCGTCAGATAGTACTTCGCTTCCTCGCAGGAGTTCATTTGCGAGCAGCGTTTTTTTGTCCCACAGCGGGGGTCAGCCGGGGGGGTAATGTTGTCTTCCTGCGGCGGCGCGGTGCTGCCATTTTCGGCGGGGGTATGCGGATGTAGCTTGCGCCATTCCCACGGCGGGGTCGGCTCAGTGAGTGCCCACAAACCTCGCGGCTCTTGGCGGGCTTCTTCCTGCAAGGCGAGCAGCTCGCGGTTACTGTGGAAACGGGAATACTCCCACGCCATACCGCGCCGGATTTGTTCGGCGTTAACCTTGAGACCGCTCACCTCAAGATGCGCCACCATGCGCCCGTATTGATCTATCGCCTGACTGTTGATATTGACCTGTTTTCCCAGCACCATTTCGGACAAGGAGCGGCGCGAAGACTCGCCGAAGGGCTGCGATTTTTCCGGCGCGTCAATATCGGCCAAGCGTATTTTGAGCAGGCCGCTTGCGCGCTTAACCAGCACGGTGTCACCGTCCAGCACCGCAATCACTTTGCCGCTGGTCATGGCAGCGTGCGCCCAACCGCTGACTATCAGCAACACCGCGCATAGATAATGCCGCATCATGGCAACACGGTTTTAATCGTTGCCAAACATAGCAGGGTGTAGCCCGCCGCCAGCAAGTCGTCGAACATTACCCCCAGACCGCCGTGCCAGTGGCTATCGAAATAACGTATCGGTGGCGGCTTGATGATGTCGAAGGAGCGGAATAACACGAAGGCCAGCAGCGACCATTCCCACCCCGGCGGGGTAAAGAACAGCACCAGCAGGAAGGCGACGATTTCATCCCAGACCATGCCGCCGTGATCTGCATCGCCCAATGCTTTGCCAGTCAGCTCGCACACCCAAACGCCGACGGCGAACGACCATATCAGCAGCAAGACAAACCATATATCGCCGACACGCGGCGCGAGATACCAGTACATCGGGAAGGCGACCAGGGTGCCGAAGGTTCCCGGTGCTTTGCGCGCCAACCCGCTGCCAAAACCAAATGCCAAAAAATATGCGGGATGACTGAACAAAAACCGCCAGTTCGGCTGCACTTTCAACTCATCGGAAGTGGTCATAACCTTCAGCCTCCACATTGATGGGATTTCCCTGCCCGTCGCGCACCACACATTCGCACCCGGCAACAATTTTCCCGATGCGGGTCAGCGGCAAATCAAGCTGTGCGGCAATGCCTGCAATCGCGGCACGCTGCCTGGCGGCTGCGGTGAAACACAGCTCGTAGTCGTCACCGCCGGACAATACGCAATGTGCCAACAGCCGCTCATGCGTGTCGTCATGGTTACCGCGCGAAAACGATGGAATGTCCGCAAAATGGATATCCGCACCGACTTGCGAGCGTTGCAGAATATGCCCCAAATCCGCCAGCAAACCGTCGGAAATATCAATCGCGCTATGGGCGATACCGCGCAAAGCCAGACCGAGCGCGACGCGCGGCCGGGGTTGATGCAAGGCGGCGAGACTGTCGGCGCGCCCGGCATCCGGCAAGTTGATCTTTCCCTGCAAATGCGCCAGCCCCAGAGCGGCATTCCCCAACGAACCCGACACCCAGATATCATCGTCGAGTTGCGCACCGTCGCGCCGCAAGGCTTTTCCCTGCGGCACTTCGCCCATGATGGTGACGCACAGGTTCAATCCGCCGCGCGTGGTGTCTCCGCCGACCAGATCGACACCGTGTTCATCCGCCAGCGCGAAAAATCCCGCGCTGAATTTTTCCAACCATGCTTCATCCACTTGCGGCAAAGACAGCGACAACACCGCCCAGCGCGGCAATGCGCCCATTGCCGCCAGGTCGGACAGATTGACCGCCAGGGTTTTATGTCCCAGCAGCAAGGGATCGGCATCGGGGAAAAAGTGTGTGCCGCAAACCAGCATATCGCTGGACACCGCCAACTGCATCGCGTCATTCACCCGCAGCAGGGCGGCATCATCGCCCACGCCCAACACGCTGCCGGGCGTGGGTCGGGTAAAAAACCGCTGAATGACATCGAACTCGCGCAAAAAAATTCCGTTTATCTTGAGGCAAACTCCGTCGCACGCAGTTGCGGCGCGAGTTTATCCAGTACGCCGTTTACGTATTTATGGCCATCGCTGCCGCCGAAAGTCTTGGCCAACTCTACCGCCTCGTTAATCACCACTTTGTAGGGGACTTCGAGGTGTTGCGACAGCTCGAATGCACCGAGCAGCAATACCGCATATTCCACCGGGTTGAGCTCGTTTACCGAACGATCCAGATGAGCTGCCAGCAAGGCTTCGAGTTCGGCACTCTGCTGCAGGGTGCCGTGCAGCAGTTTGGCAAACAGCTTGGGGTCGTAACGCCCCAGCTTTTTTTCCGATTGTATTTGCAGCCCGATCTGTGCCGCATCGCCGCCGGCAATGCGCCATTGATAAATCCCCTGCATCGTCAATTCGCGCGCGCGGTGACGAGGGCTTCTATTCGATGATTGCTTGGCGGAACTTGTCTCGCTCATGACAATTCACACAGCAGGTTCGCCATTTCAATCGCCACCGACGCGGCTTCCGCGCCCTTGACGTGCATACGCGCAATCGCCTGCTCGTCGGTATCCGTGGTGAGAATCGCATTCGCGATCGGCACACCGCAGGCCAGTTGAACTTCGTTAATACAGCGCGCCGACTCGTTTGCCACCACCTCAAAATGGTAGGTATCGCCGCGTATCACCGCGCCGAGCGCAATCAGCGCGTCGAATTTCTCGCTCTCCGCCATGCTCAACAACGCCAATGGAATTTCCAGCGCACCCGGCACGCTCGCCAGCGTGATGTTTTTCTCCAACACACCGTGAGCCCGCAATTGCTGCTCGCATGCCGCCAGCAAACCCGCGCCGATTTCACCGTTAAAACGACTTTGCACGATGCCGATACGCAAACTCCGCCCGTTCAAATTTTGCTCAATTTGCTTCATTCCTTCACCCCCTTATGCGTGGTCGGCATAGCCAACCACCTCTAACCCGAAACCCGCCATACTTGGCATCTTGTGCGGTGTCGCCAACAAACGCATTTTGCCCACCTGCAAATCGCGCAACACTTGCGCGCCGATTCCGTAACTGCGCGGATCCCACTGTGCATTATGCTGCCGACCTTCCTCCCGCGCGGCACGCGACAACAGCTCACGCGCACTTTCGCCACGATGCAACAGCACCAGCACGCCCGCCGCGGATCGCGCAATTTTCTGCAAGGCTTCATGCACGCTGGTGGAGTGTGACTGATCGGCGCGTTCCAAAAAGTCCATCACCGACAACGGTTCGTGTACACGCACCAGGGTTTCCGCATCGGGACGAATCTCACCTTTGAATAAAGCCAGGTGGGTGAACTGCGTTGTCTTGTCCACATAGACCGCCAGATTAAATTCACCGTAGGCAGTTTCCACTTTGCGCGTGGCAACCCGCTCGACCAGTTTTTCATGCTGGCTGCGATGCTGAATCAAATCGGCGATGGTGCCGATCTTCAGTCCGTGCTGCTTGGCGAAGGGTATCAAATCCGGCAAGCGCGCCATTTCACCGTCATCCTTGAGGATTTCACAGATCACCGCAGCGGGCGTGAGTCCGGCCAGTTTCGCCAGATCGCAACCCGCCTCGGTGTGTCCGGCACGCACCAGCACACCGCCGTTTTGCGCCATCAGCGGAAAGATATGTCCCGGCTGCACGATGTCCGTTGGTCTGGCATTTTTGTTGGCCGCCGCCTGAATGGTGCGCGCGCGATCCGCCGCTGAGATCCCGGTGGTGACTCCGCTCGCCGCCTCGATGCTCACGGTGAAGTTTGTCGCCAGCGGCAAACCGTTTTCACGCACCATCAACGGCAATGCGAGTTGCTGGCAATGCGCCCGGGTCAGCGTCAGACAAATCAGCCCGCGCCCGTGTTTGGCCATGAAATTAACCATCTCCGGCGTGGCGAACTCGGCCGCGAATACCAGATCGCCCTCGTTCTCCCGGTCCTCTTCATCCACCAGCACGACCATACGTCCGGCGCGTATTTCCCCGATAATTTCCGGTATTGGTGCCACGTCGGTCATTTGCTTTGCTCTTTCTCCACATTCACCATGCGCTCTACATAGCGCGCAATCAAATCAATCTCCAGATTCACCCGTGCGCCGGCTTTCAACTCGTTCAGTGTCGTGACCCGCAGCGTGTGCGGAATCAGGTTCACCGCAAACTCGCTGCCCGTCACTTGGTTAACCGTCAGACTCACCCCGTTGATGGTGATCGAACCTTTAACGGCAATGTACTTTGCCAGATCCTGCGGCGCGCGCACCGCCAACCGCCAACTCTCGCCGAGGTTGTCGAATGCGACAACTTCACCGACACCATCCACGTGACCGCTCACCAAATGTCCGCCGAGGCGATCTGACAAACGCAACGCTTTTTCCAGATTGACGGATGCGCCCGATATGCCCAACCCGACAGTGCAATTCAACGTTTCACACGACACATCGACGCTGAAATGGTTACCCTCGATTGCCACCACAGTCAGGCACACGCCATTCACCGCAATGCTGTCGCCAAGCCGCACATCTCCCATGCCCAACGATTCGGTCACCACGCTCAAACGCAGGCCGCCGTCACGATCGGTCGCGCTCACCAGCCGCCCGACATCGGCGATGATGCCGCTAAACATGTTTCACCCGCACGGTAATGCGCAAATCTTTGCCCACTTGGCGCACATCCTTCCATTCCAATTCAACGCGCTGTTGCAAACGGGTCAGCTCGCCCAGTTGCGCGATACCGCGCGCGCCATCCCCCAGTAATTGCGGCGCGAGATATAACACCAGCTCATCCACCAATCCGGCTTGCAGTAATGCACCGTTCAGCGCACGCCCCGCCTCGACCAGCACTTCGTTAATCCCGCGTCGCGCCAAATCACGCATCATCGCGGGCAAATCCACCTGCCCGCTTTGATTCGCCAATTGCACCACTTCCGCGCCACGCGCCCGCAATACCGCAGGCTTGTCCCGGTCTGTCGATGCGGTGTAAATCAGTGTCCCTCCGTCCCGCAAAATTTTTGCCTCCGACGGGATGCGCAGCGTGCTATCCAACACCACACGCAGCGGTTGTCTAACGGTCTCAATTTCGCGGACATTTAACTGCGCGTCATCCGCCGACACCGTGCCGATACCGGTCACAATCGCACAGGAACGCGCGCGCCAATGTTGCACATCGTGGCGCGCGGCCGCGCCGGTAATCCATTGACTCACACCGTTCGCCAACGCCGTACCGCCATCCAGACTTGCCGCAATTTTGCTGCGCACCCACGGGGTGCCGCGTGTCATGCGCATGACAAACCCGATGTTCAACTCACGCGCGGCGGACTCCATCAATCCGCATTCAACCTCAACCCCGGCGGCACGCAACACCGCCATCCCCTCTCCCGACACCAGCGGATTCGGGTCTTGCATCGCCGCCGCCACCCGCGCGACTCCCGCCGCAATCAAAGCCTCCGCACAAGGCGGTGTTCTGCCGTGATGGTTGCACGGCTCCAGCGTCACATAGGCCGTCGCACCGCGCGCCGCGTCCCCCGCCGCTTGCAAGGCGCGGATTTCCGCGTGGGGCTCACCTGCACGGCGATGCCATCCTTCACCGACAACCCTGCCGTTTTTGACCAGCACGCAAGCCACGCACGGGTTGGGCGAGGTGCTGTAGCGACCGTATTCCGCCAGTTGCAACGCCCGCGCCATCCACTGGCTATCGACGGCGGACAACATATTCAATCTGTTTTGCGGCGGCGGGCGGGCTTCTTGCTCACCGCATCCACCGCATCGGTAAAGTCGGCGACATCCTGAAAACTTTTATACACCGACGAAAAACGAATGTAGGCAACTTTGTCGAGCTTGAGCAACTCCCGCATCACCATCTCGCCGATTTGGCGCGAACCAATCTCGCGCTCACCGCAGGCGAACACCTGTTGCATCACCCGGTGAATCGCACTATCGACCGACTCGGTTGGCACCGGGCGCTTGTGCAAGGCCCGCGCAAAACTGGTGCGCAACTTGGCCTCATCAAACTCGCCGCGCATCCCGTTCTGCTTAACCACCTGCGGCATACGCAACTCGACCATCTCGTAAGTGGTGAAGCGCTTGTCGCACGACAAACAGCGGCGACGGCGGCGGATACTGTCACCGTCATCTCCCAAACGGGTATCCACCACTTGCGTCTCGGGATGTTTGCAGAAAGGACACTTCATAGGGAAAGAGGGAAGGGGGACGAGAGAAGGGAAAGAACGGCTTGGCGGTAAGCCGCATTTACCCCTCCCCCTTCTATCTTCTCCCTTCTCATGTTTTAGGCTCCATAAACCGGAAACTTCACGGTCAGCTTCCGCACCTCCGCAACCACGCGGGCAATCACCGCCTCGTCGTTTGGCGCGTCCAGCACATCGGCAATCAGGTGGGCGAGCTGTTCCGCTTCCAGCTCTTTGAAGCCGCGCGTGGTCATCGCCGGACTGCCGATACGAATGCCGGAGGTCACAAACGGCTTTTGCGGATCATTGGGAATGGCATTCTTGTTCACCGTGATATGGGCGCGACCCAAGGCCGCTTCGGCATCTTTTCCGGTGATGTGTTTGGCTTGCAAATCGACCAGAAACACATGCGAATCGGTGCGCCCGGAGACAATACGCAGACCGCGCTCCTGCAACACCTTGGACATCACGCGCGCATTGTCCACCACCTGCTTCTGATACGCCTTGAATTCCTTGCTGGCCGCCTCCTTGAACGCGACCGCCTTGGCGGCAATCACGTGCATCAGCGGACCGCCCTGAATGCCGGGGAAAATCGCCGAATTCAGCACCTTCTCGAACTCCGCCTTGGCGAGGATGATGCCGCCACGCGGCCCGCGCAAAGTCTTGTGGGTGGTGCTGGTCACAAAATCGGCTATTCCCACCGGATTGGGGTAAGCTCCCGCCGCAATCAGGCCGGCATAGTGCGCCATATCGACAAAGAGATACGCGCCGACGCTGTCGGCGATGGCGCGAAAACGCTTCCAGTCGATCACCAGCGAATAGGCGGATGCCCCCGCCACGATCATCTTGGGTTTGTGTGCCGTTGCCAAAGCCTGCACTTGGTCGTAGTCGATTTCTTCTTTATCGTTCAAGCCGTACTGAATCGCGTTATACAACTTGCCGCTGGCGTTTACCGATGCGCCGTGAGTCAAATGCCCGCCGTGTGCCAGCGACAAACCGAGAATGGTGTCGCCCGGTTTCAACACCGACATATACACCGCTTGATTTGCCTGCGAACCGGAATTCGGTTGCACATTGGCATATTCCGCACCAAACAAGGCCTTGACGCGGTCAATCGCCAGTTGCTCGGCAACATCCACATACTCGCAGCCGCCGTAATAACGCTTGCCGGGATACCCCTCGGCGTACTTGTTGGTCAACTGGCTACCCTGAGCCTCCATCACCGCCGGGCTGGTGTAATTTTCCGAGGCGATTAGCTCGATGTGATCTTCCTGGCGACGCGTTTCATCCTGAATGGATGCCCACAACTCCGGGTCAACCGTGGCAAGTGTTTTGTTTCTAGAGAACATGGCAATTTCCTGAAAAGAGTGGAATTTATAAGGCGGCGAATTCTACCACGCGCACGCGGCAAAAAATAACGCCGCCCCGGTTGGGGCGGCGCATTAAAACAAGCGATAACCCTTAAAGTTGCGGCACAGAAAAGACCTGTATCTCGCTCCACTGTCCGGCTTGGCCATCGGCATCGGTTGCACGCAGACGCATGTAATAACGACCGCTTTCCGGACGCGGCACGCCCAACTCGGTATCCTGCGTAATGATGCTCACCAGCGGATAAACGAATTTTTCGTTGTCGGCAATCTGTAATTCGTAACGGAATCCCGCCTCACCCCGCCAGCGCGTCAGCAATTTTTCGCTGCTAAACGTCGGAGCTTCGGGGGTCACGGTAATCGGCGGGACAATTTTAATCGCGAACGGCACATTCGCCGCCAGCCCCTGCAAACCATGCTTATCCACCGCCCGTAGCCGCAACCAGTAATGACCGTCTCCCAGCATCGCCAGCTTAATCAGATGATTATCAGCACGCACGGGCGCGATGATTTTGGTAAATCCGGCATCTTTGGCAACCTCACCACGGAAACCCCGCGCACCCTCCATTTCCGGCATGATAAAACTCACCACGCCCCGCGAAAATTCCGTCGGCATGTCGGGATATTGGGGCGCGGGCAGCAGCGGAATCACGGCGGGCGGATTCACACCATCGGCAAGCGACCCCTGCCCGCCCGACAACGCCAAGGCAGCGGCACTTTTTCCCGCCTCAAAAGCCACCAAGCCGTTTTCAACCTCGGCCAAGGTGTTGCCGCCTTCCTGTCCCAAGCGGAAATGGGTGCCGCGTATGCCGATGGTCGCATTCTTGGCGCGTATGCTCAGCGGTGCCTGATTTGCATAGGGGTACTTTTTCTTGGTCGCATCGACACGCCCTTCATCCAGCCCGAGTTCCGCGCTGAAATAATCCCCATCTTTCTTCCGGTCAAGCCTGGTGGCACGCAAGCGGGTATTTTCCAACACGCTCATGCTCGAACCGTCCGGCAAAATCAGCAGTGCCGAGGCATTGGCAAAAGTCTCAATCACCCCGCCTTGCGTCACCTCGTCCCCCACTTTGGCGGGCTGGCTGTTCAACCGCACCTCGCCGGACACATCTTCGATGCGTGCGCTGGCGGGATAGTTCTTCAACCACTCATAGGGAATACGCAATATCTCCCCCGGATAAATGAGGTGCTTATTCGGCAATTTGTTGTATTTCGCCACGTCCGGCCAGCGCGAGGGCTGATCCAGGACGTCTCGCGACAAACGGGTCAAGTTGTCCCCCCGTTTGACACGATACGGATAATCCGGCGCAGCCTCTTCCGCCCCCGCAAATGAACACGACAAGCACAACACCAACATTCCCAGCAATAATTTTTTCATGGGCTCCCTACACTTCCTCGTTATCGGCCAACAGATTCACCACCATCTCGATGGTGCCCCGCAAACGCTTCGCCTGAACACGCATAAATGCCTCGGCAATGCGCATTCTGATCACCAACTCCGCACCGTCCAGATAAGCCGGATCCAGTGCCATCACCACACTATCGGTACGCGCCACAATGCTGGCGCTGCGCACCGGCTCCGCACCGGTCAAAAAAGCAATTTCGCCAAAGGGTTCGCCCGCTTGCAACACACCGATTGTTTTGTGCCCTTTGACCACACCCAACTTGCCCGACACCAGCACATAAAAAGTAATGTCGCGCTCCCCCTCAACGACTACATGCTCGCCCGATTTGATTTCGCGCCATCGCGCCCAAACCAACAACTGCGCCAGTTCGGCATTCTGGAATTCCTTGAAAAATCCCAGTCGCCGCACTTGCAAATAATGGGGATGATCGCGCACCATCTCTTCGGCAGCTTGCTTTTCCTGTTGCATCCGCATTTCTTCGGCGCGCTTTTCTTCCAACATGCGCAGCTTCAATGTCGCGTCTAAAGCGGCCTCTTTCTCCTTGCCCGCTTTTTGCATCCGATGCAACTCCACCCGCAAGGCTCTCAACTCATGCTCCGCCTTGATGCTATGCGCTTTATTTTCCTGCTCTGCCCCCACTTTTCTGTCAATGCGCGACTTCAGCTCCAACACCTTGGCCTGCATCCCCTGCTTATATACTTGCACCTGCTGCTTGAGATTCCCGTATTTGTCACTGACCACCACCAATTGCGCCTCGACCTCGCTTAGTTTGCGCTGCGCAAGTGCCAGCTTGCTCTGGCTGACAGACAGCTCCTGCTCAAGTTCGATACGCCGCAATATCTCCATTTCGGCAAGCGCCAGCATGTCTTTATGGAACTTCTGGCTTTCCACCATGGTTGCTTGCGCCTCATCGCGCGAACTGTGCCCTCCTGTCGTGACAGGCACAGATTTCGCGTCCGCCACCTCGACTTCTTCGATGAAACGAGCGTTCAGCAAACGCTCGACAATATCGTCCAAATGCACGCGCACACTGGGGGGAACCTTGGCGGCGATCTCTTTGATGGAGTTGCTGCCATCCACCAGCAGCATTAAACGTTTTTCATCCCCGGCAACTTTCCCGTTGGAACGACGCAGTTCGGCTTCCCCCAGCTTGGTTTTGCAATAAACTCTCTCCGCCACACTTCCTCCTCCAAGACCTATCAATGCCGCGAAATCATCCCGATTGCGCGGTCTATCCACAAACTCTAACGTCCGGCAATCGTCATGCCATCGACCAGAATCGAGCCGCATTGCCGCGAACCTTGCACCAGCACATCATTGCCGACGGCAACGATATTGCGAAACATTTCTTGGAGGTTGCCCGCAATGGTGATTTCCTGCACCGGATGCTGGATTTCGCCGTGTTCCACCCAAAACCCCGCCGCCCCGCGCGAATAGTCTCCGGTCACACCGTTAACGCCGTGACCCAGCAATTCGCTGACCAGCAAGCCGCGACCCATCTGTTTGAGTAACGCGGCAAAATCATGCTGCCTGGATTGCAATATCAAATTATGGTTGCCGCCCGCATTGCCGGTGCTGCGCATCCCCAGCTTGCGCGCCGCGTAGCTTCCCAGCAGATAGCCGCGCAGCACTCCATTTTCCACCAGCAAGCGCGATGCCACCCGCACGCCTTCGTCATCAAACGGGCAGGATGCCAACCCTTTGCGAATATCCGGGGCATCACAAATCGTGATACCGGAAGGGAAGATTTCCCGATCCAGGCTGTCTTGCAGGAAAGAGGCGCGCCGATACAGACTGCCGCCACTGACCGCACCGGCAAAGTGTCCCAACAGGCTGCTGGCAATCGGTGCCTCAAACAACACCGGCACGCGCATGGTCTTGATTGTCCGCGCCCGCAGACGACGCACCGCACGTTCCGCAGCGAGGCGGCCGATTTGCCGCACCTCGACGATGTCGCGCGCATCCCGCGCCACGCTGTACCAATAATCGCGCTCCATGGCATCGCCTTTTCCGGCAATCATGGTGCAACTGACACTGTGGCGCGAGCTTGGATAGCCGCCGACAAATCCCAGACTGTTGGCATAAACAAACTGCGCTTCATGCACATTGACGGTCGCGCCCTCGGAGTTGGCAACGCGCTTGTCCGCATCAAATGCCGCCTGCTCACACGCTTGCGCCAAATCAATCGCGGCAGAGACGGGCAAATCCCAAGGGTGATACAAATCCAAATCCGCCCAACTTTGCGCCAAGCTATCGGCATCGGGCAGACCGGCGCAATCATCCTGCGCGGTATGGCGCGCAATCGACAACGCCGCATCCACGGTGTCGCGTATCGCCCGGGGCGAGAAGTCCGAGGTGCCGGCATTGCCGCGCCGCTGCCCGAGATACACGGTAATCCCCAGCCCTTTATCGCGGTTGTGCTCTATTGTTTCGACCTCGCCGCGACGCACCACGACCCCCTGCCCAAACCCTTCGGAAGCCTCGACAGAAGCGGCTGTTGCACCGCGCTGCCTGGCATAGTCGAGCATGGTTTGCGTGATGTCGCCCAAGGCGGCAGCCGTGTTCATAAACCGGGGAGAGGAGGTTAAAGCGTTCATTTGAAATCGTCAGGTACGCGAAAGGCGTTATCATAGCGCAACACCCTAACCCGCCCCGTCATATGAACTCACAGCCCCCCAAAAATCCATCGCCACACGCCGATGATCACGACGAGGCTATCGAGTTTATTCAGCTTGACGGCGACGATGACGGCTCACCTCAACCGCCGACTCCGATGGCACCGGAGCATCAGCCCCCCTCGCGGCGGGTCACGCATCGCATCGCTCAAGCATTACCCGGGGAAGACGAAGTTCTGCCGCCCAGCAAAACCAAAATCAAGCAGCAGATGCACGACTTGCAGGACATCGGCAAAGAGCTGGTCGAGTTGGGCAAGGATCAGCTCGCGCAACTGGATCTGCCGGAAAATTTACGCGACGCAATCCGCGAAATGCACCGCATCAAAAAATTCGGCGCGCAACGCCGCCAGATGCAATATATCGGCAAGTTGATGCGCGATGTCGATCCGCAGCCGATCTTGGCCAGGCTTGATGTATGGAAGGGACGCTCGCATCAGCACATTGCCTACACCCACCAACTGGAGCGTTGGCGCGAACGCCTGCTGGAAAACCCCGAAGGGCTGACCCAACTAATGGACAGTTATCCCGCTGCCGATGCGCAACACCTGCGTAATTTGATTCGCAATGCCATCAAAGAAAAAGAGACCGGCAAACCGCCGAAAAACTTCCGCGAAATCTATCAGGTATTGCGCGACATTATCCCGGAGCCCGACTAGGCGATGCTGCCGCACATCATTCTTGAGTCGGGCGACAAACCGCAGCACAGCATAATCTGGCTGCACGGCTTGGGCGCGGATGGCAACGACTTTGTGCCCATCGTTGACGAACTCCATTTGCCCGTGGCGATACGCTACATTTTTCCCCACGCACCGCAGCAGGCAGTCACCGTCAACGGCGGCTTCGTGATGCCCGCCTGGTATGACATTTTCAGTGGCGACATTGCCGCACAACAAGATGCGGTGGGAATACGTGCCTCACAACGCGAAATTGAACAATTCATCGCCCAAGAAATCGGGCGCGGCATCCGCGCGAAAAACATTTTTTTGGCGGGATTTTCCCAAGGTGGCGCGATTGCACTGCACACCGCATTGCGGCAAACCGCACCATTGGGCGGCGTATTGGCACTTTCCTGTTACCTGCCGCTGGCGACGACGTTCACCGGGGAAGCGCAATCAGCCTGCAGACAGACTCCGATATTTATGGGGCACGGGCGGGCAGACCCGATTGTTCCATACACCCTGGGAATGCGTTCGAAAAACATTCTGGAAGCGTCCGGTTACCGCGTGGATTGGCACGAATATTCAATGCAGCACAACGTGTGTAGTGCCGAGTTGACCGACATCGGCACTTGGCTCACTCAGGCACTGACGGAAACACCCGACACTCGCGCTCTCTAACCCGCGACGCTTTGATACGCGCCCGTCGCCTCTTCCTGCTCGATTACCCGGAATTGGGCAAAGTCGTAATCCCGGCCTTTGCTGATAAGCGCGTTGGGAATCAGCAGATAACGTTTGCCGTTCATCGCAGTTTGCAAACTGCGGTTCATCGAAAAAGTTTCCGCCTTCATAATGATCTGCGCTTCACCCGACACGATTTCTTGGGCAGAAAGCAGCCACAATGCCGCCTGCCCGGCCTCAAACCCGCCGCCACCACCACCGCTGACGCTCAGATTTACGCCCACAATGTGGTTCGACAGTATTTCCGCACCCACATGCAATTGCTTGGCATCATCACGTGTCATGCGCCGCACCACCGCCACGCCCCATTGCCCATCCATACCGTCGGGCTGCACCCCGAACAGGCAGCCGATATGAATACCATTGGCACTTTGCACCGGCAGCACGGTGCGGAATCCATCCACACTGATGTCTTCAATCTGCCAGCGCAGCGGCTGCTCGTTGCTAAAGTTCAAGCCGACATTGGTTTGTTCGACCACTTTGGCAAAACTGTTCACCACACTCAAGTCAACCCGAATGCTGCGCCGCGTGTTCCGGCGCAACGGCGGTGACACAATATAGTTAAGCAAATAGCGCGCCGCCTCACGGACAATTTCAGCCGGGTATTTCCGTCCCAAATCAATGTCATCCGGCACGACATTTTTTTCCAGTATCTGAATCAGACTTTCCAGTTTGGGTTTCATCGTCCACATATTGACGAAGCGCATCTGCGCGTGAGTGGTTGCCTCCACCTTAACGCGCATCGGTGCCAGCGGGCGATCCAAGTCCAGACTGAACAAACTATGGGCATCGACACTCGCGCCAATTTCGACACAAGGTCGATATTGAAAAATGATGCGCTCGGTCAGGTGCATCGCCAGCGGACTCAAGCTGCTCACCCCGCAGCCGTACCAGGCAACCAGACGCCCCAGCTCGGTTTTTACCGTAGTCTCACTGGCGGCACCGGTATAAAGCTCGCACACCGTGTCGAGATACTGTTGCTGTTCCGCATGTTTGTAAATTTTCGCAACATCGCTCCAGATTGAGTTATCGATCGAAGCATAATGGGCGCAGGCATATTTCAATTGCCCGATCATGGCATTCAGGGCGCGTATCGCCAGCATGGGTAACTGCGGCTTCAGTGCTGCCGCGCCCTTTTCACCCGCCGCATAGTTTTTGAGTATCGACAAATAGGCGCCGGACACATTACGAAAATATGTTCCCAACACCAGCCACAGGCGATTTTCCTGAAACTGATTCAACTCCGCCGGGGTGAAATAATCCGCCATCAGCTTGCGCAAATAGGGTTGGGCGGTCTCATCCAGCAAACGCAATACGGCAAAGCGATAGTCAATTTTGAAATCCGGGTTACCGCTGACCGACTCGATCCAGTCCGTCACCTCCATCACCAGCTTGTGCGGATCGTTTCTCGGCAGATCGTCCAATAACGCCTGCGCGGACTTGATGTCAGCCAAAGGATGATCCGATTTTTTACCGAACAGTTTTGAGAACATGCCGCACACCTCGTGAGAAAATTGTCTTACTAACGTGGCAATATAACCACAAAACGCTCCCAGTGAACATCCCCGAAAAAGTGAACCCGTGCCGCACATCCTCACCACCGACAGCCCCTTCCCCCCGGCACATCAAGCACTACAGCGACCCAACGGCCTGCTGGCCGTCGGCGGCGATTTATCCGAAGAACGTTTATTGGATGCCTATCGGCAGGGAATTTTTCCGTGGTTTAACCCCGGTGAACCGATTTTGTGGTGGAGCCCGAACCCGCGCATGGTACTCATGCCGCCAGAATTCAAAATTTCGCGCTCGCTCGGCAAAGTGTTGCGCAACACCCCATACCAGATTCGCACCGACAGCGCGTTTGAGCGGGTAATGCGCGCTTGCGCCGCACCGCGCAACGGACAAGCCGGCACGTGGATTAGCGCAGACATGATTGCCGCCTATTGCGCCCTGCACCAAGCGGGGGCCGCGCACTCGGTAGAAGTCTGGCAAAGCGGGCGTTTGCTTGGCGGACTGTACGGCATCAGTCTGGGGAGAATGTTTTACGGCGAATCCATGTTCAGCCATGCCGACAACGCCTCAAAAATTGCCCTCGCCCATCTCTCGCGGCAATTGCAACGCTGGCAATTCGGCATGATCGACTGCCAGATGAGCACACCACACCTTGCCACGCTGGGCGCGCGAACCTTGCCGCGCGAAGATTTTCTTGCCCGGGTGAAAGAGTTGGTAAACTACCCCTCCATCCACGCTTGGCAATTCGATGACGACCTGTTTCCATGAGCCTGCTTAACGACATTCCGCTTTCCGCCCTGCAATACCACCTGACCGCGCCGTATCAGTGCAGCTATCTGCCCGAGCAGAAGGCGCGTTCGCAGGTTGCCACCCCGGTTTTCATGATTAACCCGACAACCTTTGCCAAACTGGTACAAAAAGGGTTTCGCCGCAGCGGCACTTACACCTATCGCCCGCATTGCGACAACTGCCGCGCCTGCATACCGATACGCATCGACAGCGCAAAATTTGTCGCCAATCGCTCGCAGCGGCGCGCGTGGAAACAGCATCGCGATTTGCACACCCGCATCCGCCCCTTGCACGACCAGCCCGAGTATTACCGGCTCTACCAACGCTATCAAAAAGCGCGCCACCCCAACGGCGGCATGGATCAGGACGACCTCGCCGCCTATCAAAACTTCCTCCTGAAAAGTCATGTGGAGTCTTTTCTGGTTGAATTTCGCGAACAAGGCGTGCTACGCATGGTCAGCCTGATTGACGTACTCAATGACGGACTATCCGCCGTCTATACGTTTTACGACCCGGATCTGCCGCACACCAGCTTCGGCACCTACAACACGCTCTGGCAGCTCGACCTGTGTCGCCAACTCGGCCTGAAATTTGTCTATCTGGGCTACTGGGTTCAAGGCAGCCAAAAAATGGCCTACAAAATCCAATATCAACCCGCGCAAGGCTTGATTGACCAACGCTGGCAAACCTTGGGAAAAACCACCCCAAGCGAAAGTCCCCGCACATGAAAACCCGTCTGGGCATCTTTGTTGCCACCCTGTTATTGCTGCCCTTGGCCGGCATTTATTTGAACGACTTAAGCTGGGACGCATTTTTCAGCAACACCGCCAGTGCCGATGGCAATATCGCCGCGACGCTCTTTACCTCGCTCGCCTTGCTGGGTTATCTGTTGCTCACCAATCATCTGGTTCACCAGTTTACCGGCAACAACTTGTTGTCCGCGCAACGCAATTATTTTATAGCGGTCACCGCTGCCAGCGCGCTGCTGGGCTGGTTGTTCGCCTACCTAAACCTGTACACCCACAACTGGATGCCGCAGCAGCAGCAAAATCTCATCACCCAACTGCTGCTCTACACCCCGCCATTTGCCTTGCTCGCCCCCGCCGTGCTGCTCACTCGCGCCTTAATCAGCACCCTGCCCGGGGTACTCAAAAGCTTGGCGGTGGGAATCGCCGTCCCCGCGCCAAGCAATGAAACTCTGGTGTTCACCCTGATGCCGCTCGCGTTCCTCGGACTGCTCGGCGGCGCGGTGTGGCCAGCCACCCTGTTCTGGCTATTGTGGCTGGCACCGCTGCTGTTACTGCTTGGTCTGCAACTGCTGTGGAACGAGAACACCATTTTTTCCGACTTGCCGAACGGCAACTGGGGACGGGTGATTTGCGCCGCGCTGGCGGGCATCATCGTAGGCAATCTCGCCGTCATCACCTACCAGGGGCAGGGCGGCGACCTGGCGATTAACCTGCCCCACCCACTGTTGGCGCAACCCGGATACGGCGTGTTTGGCTTGCTCTGCCTGCAACTCGGCGATGTCCTCGCCAGCCCCTGGCACGGCAAAAAGCGCGGCGACCTGTTCCGACAAAAGAAAAAATTTCCCATCCCCGTCGTCGTCAAAAAAGACTGACCTCACCCCTTAACGATATGTATCCACTCCTGCGCCCCGCCCTGTTCCGGCTTGACCCGGAAACCGCCCACCATCTCACCCTGGCCGCACTGAACCGCGCCTACGCGCTGGGTTTAAGCCGCCTGATCGCACCGCCCGGCACAGACAACCCGCGCAAGGTGATGGGACTCACCTTCCCCAACCCGGTCGGACTCGCCGCCGGACTGGACAAAAACGGCGATTGTATCGACGGACTGGCCGCACTCGGTTTCGGCTTTATCGAAATCGGCACCGTGACACCGTTGCCACAGGCGGGCAACCCCAAGCCGCGCCTGTTCCGCCTGCCGCAAGCGCAGGCCATCATCAACCGCATGGGCTTTAACAACGATGGCGTGGACAAACTCATCGACAACGTCAAACGTGCCGACTATCGCGGCATACTCGGCATCAACATCGGCAAAAACGCCGTCACGCCGATAGCACAAGCCGCCGATGACTACCTCACCTGCCTGCGCAAAGTCTATCCCCACGCCAGCTATGTCACCGTCAACATCTCCTCGCCCAACACCAAGAATCTGCGCCAACTTCAGGACGAAGACGCGCTGGGGAAACTGCTCTCACAGCTCAAATCAGAACAACAAAAGCTCGCCGACAACCACGGAAAATACGTCCCCATCGCCCTGAAAATCGCGCCCGACATGGACGCGGAACAAGTTAAGCAAATCGCCCGCCTGCTGATGCAACACCGCATGGACGGCGTCATCGCCACCAATACCACCGTGTCACGCACCGCTGTCCATGGCTTGCCTCACGGGGATGAAACCGGCGGACTATCCGGCGCGCCAGTTCGGGACCCGTCCACCGCCGTCATCCGGCAGCTTGCCGCCGCACTGCAAGGCGCGCTACCCATTATCGGCGTAGGCGGTATCCTCAGCGGCGCGGATGCGGCAGAAAAAATTCAAGCCGGAGCCAGCCTGGTACAGATTTACAGCGGATTGATTTACCGGGGGGCGACGCTAGTAAGCGAGTGCCAGCGCGCCACCGTCGAGGTGATGGCGGCACATACGGCGCAATAAGGATTGCGCCTTGCGGGGTTTGTAGCTACTCCTTGCTTTCAGCAAAACAACTTGTAACCACCGTAGCTCACCAACAACGCGGCAAAGCGTATTCGGTAGGGCAATGGAATGGACATCCCTCCACCATCACAACAACACCCGCCAGGCCACCAACACATAGCGTTCCAGCAAATACAGCAGCCCGAAGATCGCCAGCAACAATGTCGAGAATTTCGCCACCTGCCAGGCAAATCGCAGGTAACGTGCATCGCGGGTGAACAGATACACCCCACCACTGGCAACTATTAGTAGCGCGACAACAAAAATAAACAAGCGGAGTATCAACATGGCTCAGACAAATTTATTGGTTTGCGCGCTTTATACATGAATCCGTTCGCATTGAGCTTGTCGAAATGTTTACGGATTCATGCGCTTCGACAATCTCAGCACGAACGGCTGGTTGGTTTAATGCGTGCCGAATCAATAGTGGTTTCACTTTAGCACTTGAAACAGGTTGCTGTAATCGTCTGTCCACAACTTCATTCCCGCAACCTGTTTGGCGGCGACACGCTTTTCGAGCAACTCGGGGATGTTCAACAGCGCGGGGTTGCGCGTCACAATCACCCAGCTGCTCGGCGAGTAATAATTATCGCTGCTGCGATCAACAACCAACGCGGCTTCATATCCGGCATCTTCGGAAAGTTTCTGCACGACGGGCGCCAAGTCCAGATAGCGGCTGGTGATGTGAAACGCCACCGCGCCATCGGGTTTGATATGTTTCAAATACAATGCCAGTGCCTCGCGTGTAATCAAATGCACCGGCACGGCATCGCCGGAAAATGCGTCAATCGCAAGCACATCAAATTGCTGGGGCGATTCGCGTTCCAGCAGCAAACGCCCGTCGCCGGTTGCCACTTCCACCGCATGGTCGTTGAGATAGTAAAAATACTTCTTGGCGAATGCGGTGACGGCGGGATTGATTTCGTAAAACTTAACCGTGTCGCCGGGGCGCGCATAGCCCGCGATGGTGCCCACCCCCATGCCGACACCGCCGATGTTTAATTGCTTGCCGCCCATTGCGCCCAGCACGATGCCGATACCGGAGCTCTCACCGTAATAACTGGTGGTCGCCCAACGGTACGCGGGGTGCAGAAATTGCTTGCCGTGCTGGATGGTGCCGTGCATTTCGACGCGGAATGAATCGGGGTCGCTTTCGCCATAGCCGATTTGCTTGACGCTTAACCTGCCGTAAAAGTTGCGCTCTGCCGCGATGGTGTTGTCCATCTTCTGCAGCTTGTCGTAGTCATAGGCAAAATACGCAACCACGGCAAGGCACACAACCACCACGGTGGGTGTGATAAAAGTGCCGAATCCCGGATTTTCGACTTTGAGCGACTGTTTGGTCAGCAGCCATGCCACCACGGTGATACCCGCCAAGCCCAGCGGAAGCTCCCAAAAAGCGGTAAAGATATTCGGTGCCAACAGGCCGACAAACATACCGCCCGCCGCGCCGCCGAAGGACAGCATCAGATAAAAACGGGTCAGGTAGCGGGCATCCGGCTTGCCTGCCGCCAGCTCGCCGTGACAGAACA
>JBMOPZ010000041.1:0-9832 GCA_049321355.1 Pseudomonadota bacterium
CACCGCGATGTTCCAACACCATGCGGACTGCGCGTTCTCTTACTTCAGGGGAATATTTGTTTGATTTGTTCATGGTGGCTCCATTTTACTAAGGTAAAGGAGCCTCCTCAAAACCCGGGGCGATTCAAAATGTTAAAATCCACCCATCAAACCGATCGCCAGAACAGATGGAAACAAACCCCGACAATCCTGAGAATCCAGTGATGTGCCATTGCAGTGGCACGAAGCGCGATTACATTCAAAGCCTGTTCGAACAGGGGATGGATATCCAGGCGATCTCCCGGTGGACGGGCGCGCTTTCCGGCTGTGGCGGGTGTGAGTGGGATATCGGGGATTACCTGAAGGCGCTTGCCGCGCAACGGGCAGGGGTGGATGGAGATCGATCAGTAGGTGCGTTGGTATCCGTTCATATTTCGACAAGCTCAATACGAACGGATGATTGGTTCTTCAGGGCCAGTTAAATAGCGTAGCCCTACCAGCTGCCGCCACTTCACCCCTGGATAATCTGGATGACTGCGGCGCGTATTTGTTGCAGCGTCTCTTTGCTGAGTGTGCCGGCGGAATTGACCAGTAGCGATTCGTTGCAGGTGAATAGTTTTCCGGGCCGCAGGTAGCTGGTGCGTTGCAATCCGCCTTCGGAGAATTCTCGGTCTGTCAGGGCGATGGCGTGTGTGTCGGCGTAAGGGTTGCTGGTGATTTGGCAGGCGATCCAGTCGCCGCGCCCGGCATCGGCGAGCAACAGGACGGGACGCAGCTTTTGCTGACTGAGATCGGAGAAGGGAAAAGGAATGACGACTACTTTCCCGGCTGCAAGTGTGCCCATGCCTCATCCTCTTCGGGGTTGAGCCAGTCTTTGGCCAGCGCGGGTTCGGCCATCAGTGCCGATTTATGTGTGGCATCGGGTTCGAGTAAGGTCAGGAGTGCGCGCCCGGGCCGGATAGTCTGGCCGGATTCGATGGGATGCAGGTTCCCCGTTTTGTCTATCGTGACTTCGATGGTGGTGAGCATGGCGCGTTCTCCTGTTTGCCTGTTGCGCAGTCTAGCAAAATTCAACCGAAAAGTACCGAGCTCGAAATTCCAGCATTCACGCAGCCAAAGGAAACGGCTTGATGCGCGGGCGCTTGTTTTTGGAGGCTTGCCACAGTTCGTAATCGTCCTGCAGACCCATCCACATTTCCGGGCTGGTGCCGAGCGCGGCTTCGAGCCGTAATGCCATGTCTGCCGAGATGCCGGAGGCGCCTTTCAGTGCACGCGAGAGTGTAGCGCGCGCGACGCCGAGCCGGTCTGCCGCCTCGGTTACGCTCATGTCGCCCAGCCATTCGCGCAATATTTTTCCGGGGTGGGGTGGGTTATGCATGGTTGCCATTTGTTACCTTGCTTTGGCAAAGAATGTTAACGGGCCAAGCTCGATGGCTTGACGATCAAACTGCCCTCGCGTGTTGTATTTCCAGCGGATATGCACCGTTGGCGCGTGCTTCGAGTAGCACAACTTCGACTGCGCTGCCGTCTTCTGCGTAGCTGATGTGGGTGTTCCAGTTTTGCGAGACTTCGCGGACGATGGGTTTGTCGGACAGGCGGATGACCAGAATGTCGTCTTCGTCGAAATAGGTTGTGTGCATGGCTGCCTCCTACAAAACTGAAAAATGGTGCATGACTGTTTTGACGATCACGCGGTCTTCAAGTACCAGTACCGCACAGAGCAGATTGTCGTGCCGTTCCGGGAATGCCTTGAACGCCCACAGGTGGGTGGCATCTTTGTAGCGCGTGTCGCCGGAATCGATCACTTCAAGCAGCATCGCATTCCTTAAACTCCCAGCTGCTCAGCGGCAATGCCCAGTGCCAAGGGACGCGCTGATCAAGTCCGTTCGCCCCGAGCTTGTTGAAGGGTGAGTTAATTAACCCGTTGAATTATAAGTCCCGCCGTTCATGGTTCGACAGGCTCACCACAAACGGCGGGACTTAATCAGCATCTCCTTGGGGGAAACTCTGCACAAGTCTGGTTTTGTCGTTCTTGCGAAAGCGGAAACCCGGTCGATTCAACCAGCTGGATTCCCGCTTTCGCGGGAATGACGATTTAATCAGAGCGTCCTTAACGCTATATGTTTTCACAGCAAGCGGCATTCATGGTGCTACGCCCGCGTGTTCGATTGACCGTCAAAGCGGCTGAGTTCAACGGGTGTCGGGGGTTGCCAGCCGGGTTTGCGGTGTTCGGCGACTACGTTGGTGAAGATGCCGCCGCGCACGTAAAACTGGGCGGTGAGGCGCATGAAGCGCGGCTGGGTGGCGGCGACCAGGTCGTCGAGGATGCGATTGGTGACGTCTTCGTGAAAATGTCCCTCGTCGCGGAACGACCACATGTAGAGCTTGAGGCTTTTCAGTTCGACGCATTGCGCATCGGCGATGTAGTCCAGCGTCAGCGTGGCGAAATCCGGCTGTCCGGTTTTGGGACAAAGACAGGTGAATTCCGCTATTTGCATGTGGATGTGGTAGTCGCGTTCCGGTCGGGGATTGGGGAAGGTTTCCAGTATTTTGCTTGGTTTTGTCGTCATTTGAGCTGCCCGAGGGTTTAATCGGGGATTCCTTGCGGTTAGAATGGCGCGCATTATAAAACGTTGTTTCATTCAAATTGCGCTTATCCCAAATCAAACTGGCCGGATTCAAGTCTTTCGTGGATCCGACCCATATTCCGTTGCCCGGACAGATTGTCGGTGTGGTGGGGCCAAACGGTTGCGGAAAATCCAATGTGATCGATGCGCTGCGCTGGGTGCTGGGCGAATCCAAGGCGTCGGCGTTGCGCGGCGAGACCATGCAGGACGTGATCTTCAACGGTTCCAGCAAGCGCAAGCCGGTATCGCGCGCCAGTGTGGAGCTGGTCTTTGACAACTCGCTGGGCAAGGCCGCCGGGCAGTGGTCGAGCTATGCCGAGATTGCCATCAGGCGGGTGTTGCAGCGCGACGGCAATTCCAGCTATTACATCAATAACCAGCAGGTGCGGCGCAAGGACATTACCGATATTTTCCTCGGCACGGGCTTGGGCGCACGCGCCTACGCCATTATCGAGCAGGGGATGATTTCGCGCATCATCGAGGCAAAGCCGGATGAGTTGCGCGTTTTTCTGGAAGAGGCGGCAGGGGTTTCCAAATACCGCGATCGTCGCCGCGAAACCGAGCTGCGCCTCCGCGATACCCGCGACAACCTGTTGCGGGTGAACGATATTTTGCAGGAGTTGGAAAAGCAGTTGGCGCATTTGTCGGAGCAGGCGGAGGTGGCGAAGCAATACCGCACTCTGGAAGTGCAGCGCGATACCACCCAGCATTTATTCTGGGTGGTGAAAAGGCGGGAAGCCGAGGCGCAGCGTATGCGCCATGTGCAGGCGGGTGAGAAAACGCGCACCGAACTGGAAGCGGAAACCGCCCGCTTGCGCGAAATTGAAAGCCAATTGGAGACATCGCGCAGCCGGCACTATCAGTTGTCCGATGCGCTGCATGTCAAACAGGGCGAGCTGTACACCGCGAACGCGGAAATTGCGCGCTTGGAGCAGCAAATCAAACATGTGGCGGAGCAACGCCAGCGGCTGACGCAGCAAATTGCCAATACCGAGCGGCAAATTCAGCAGCAGCAACATCAGCGTCAGGGGGTGCGTTCCCTGCTGGAACACTGGCAGCGGCAACAGCAGGGCGGGGCGGAAAAAGTGCTGGAGGCCGAGCGTTTGGCGCAGGTCGAGGTCGAGCGGTTGCCGCAGGCCGAAGAGGCGGCGCGTGTTGCCCGGGAGCGGCACAACACATTGCAGCGCGAACAGTTGCAGTTGCAGCAGAAAGTGCAGTTGGCCGAGACGCAACGCGCCAATTTGCAGCGCAACATTCAGCAGTTGGAAGCGCGGCAGTCGCGCTTATTGCTGGAAAAAGACAATTTGCCGCATCCCGACCTTGCCGCATTGCAGCAGTTGCAACAGCAGGTCGCCTCGCTGGAAGTCGCCCGTGATGAACAGCGCGACAAGCTGGCGGAATTGCAGCAGCAGCTCCCCGTTCTGGAAGAGCAGCGCCGCCATCAGCGTACCGAGTCGCATCAGAAAGAGCGGCTGTTGGCACAAACCGAGGCGCGTTTGAATGCCTTGCAGCAATTGCAGCACAAACTCGACAACGACAAGAATCTCGGCGCGTGGTTGCAGCAGCAGCAACTGGATAAATTGCCGCGCCTGTGGCAATCCGTTCGCATTGAGAACGGTTGGGAAGACGCGCTGGAAGCCGTGCTGCGCGAGCGGTTGAACGCGATTGCGCTGCCGTCGTTGCAGCAAGTCGCGGCATGGCAGGCGGCACCGCCGGGCAAGTTGGCAGTGTTTGCGGGAGAGGCGGGCGGTTCGGATGCCGCGTTAGCCGCAGCCCATGGCGATTCGCCGCGACTCAAACCGTTGCTGGATTACGTGCAATGCCAGGACGCGAAAGTGTCGCCGGTGCTGCGTGACTGGCTGGCGCGGGTGTATGCGGTTGCAGATTTGGCGCAGGCGGAAGCACTGCGCGCGCGGTTGCCCGCCGCCGCCTGTCTGGTCACGCCGCAAGGTCATTTGGTGGATGCGCACAGTGTGTTGTTTCATGCGCCGGACAGCCATCTGCATGGCGTGTTGGCGCGGCAAGCCGAAATCGAAAAGTTGCAGCAGCAATTGTCCGGGCAGCAGCAGGATGTGGCGGAATGCAAGCGGCAACTGGCGCGGGTCGAGCAGCAATATCAGTCTGTGGAGGCGCAGATTCCACCGTTGCGCAATGCCGGCAACGATGTCCAGCAACGCTTGCATGGCTTGCAGATGCAGTCGCTGAAACTGACTCAGGCGCATGAACACGGCGCGCGGCGTGCCACGCAGATTGAAGAGGAAATGCGTGATTTGGTGGAGTCGCTGCAAACCGAGCGACAGCAACAGCTTGAGATAGACACGAACATTGCCGAAGCGCGCCGGCAGTCCGGCGCGTTTCAGGCCGAGGTTGAAGGGGCGCAGCGCGCGGTGACCGTGCAAGAGGGCGTGTTGAGCGAACAGCGCGGACGCTCGCAGCAAACGCAACACGCCTTGCAGGAGGCGCGATTTTTCGCCCAGACCTGCACGGAAAAAATTGCCGATTTGCAGCACAACACCCAGCAGGCGACTGAAACGGTGGCGCAATTGGAGCAAACGCTGGCGCAACTGGGTGCGGAGTTGTCCGGCAGTGAAGACGGGGCCGCCAAACAGCAGTTGCAGGAGGGCTTGCAAAGCAAAGCAACGGTCGAACGCGCGCTGGCAGAGGCGCGCAACACACTGGAAAGTGCCGCTGCCGATTTGCAAAAAATGGAACAGGCGCGCCTTGCCTGTGAACACAAACTCGGTCCGTTGCGCGAAAAATTGGGAGAGCTGACGCTCAGGGAGCAGGAGGCGCGACTGCATTTCGAGCAATGGGCGGAGCAGCTCCAGGGCGTGGACGAACAGATGTTGCAACCCTTGCTGGAATCCGGCGAGCACAAACCGGGTGCTTTGCAGGGCGAGTTGTCGCGTTTGAATGGTGCGATTCAGGCATTGGGTGCGGTGAACCTCGCCGCGCTCGAAGAGTTGCAGGCCGCCACGGAACGCAAAAACTATCTGGACGCGCAGGCACAGGATTTGAACGAGGCGATGGCAACGCTGGAAGAGGCGATTCGCCACATTGACAAAGAGTCCCGTGATCTGTTGATGAGTACCTACAATCAGGTCAACCAGCATTTGTCGGAAATGTTCCCGGTGTTGTTTGCCGGCGGCGAGGCGCGGCTGGTGCTGACCGGTGAGGAGATACTCGATAGCGGCGTGCAGGTGATGGCGCAGCCGCCGGGCAAAAAGAACAGCTCGATTCATCTGCTGTCCGGCGGTGAAAAAGCACTGACCGCAATCGCGCTGGTATTTTCCCTGTTCCAACTCAACCCCGCGCCTTTCTGTTTGCTGGATGAAGTCGATGCGCCGCTGGACGATACCAACACCGAACGGTTATGCGCGCTAATCAAGAAAATGGCGGAACAAACCCAATTCGTCTTCATCAGCCACAACAAAATTACCATGGAGCTGGCGCGGCAACTGATCGGTGTCACCATGCAGGAAAAAGGTGTGTCCAAAGTCGTCGCGGTGGACATCGAAGAAGCACTGCGGATGACGGAAGATTAGGGGACGCTGAACAAATCCGGCTTTGTCACTACACCGGCGGGAGTTCGGTATGGGGTGCCAGTAAACGCGGCGCATTGCACCGCACGGTATTCCGCAATACTTTTCGCCAGTCGGAACATCCTGTTCGTGCGGGTATAATCCGCGTTCGATTTTCCCCCCGTACTTAATATGCGACCTGCATCATCCACGGCTTCCGCCGATCACCGCGCGGCGGATTGGCGAACCATTCGTTCCTTGCTGCCTTACTTGTGGGAGTTCAAGGGGCGGGTCGTGTTGGCGATGAGCTTGCTGGTTCTCGCCAAGCTCGCCAATGTCGCCGTGCCTTTGGCACTCAAGGAAATCATTGATGCGCTGGACAAAAGCCATGCGGTGTTGGCCGTTCCGGTATTGCTGATACTCGGTTACGGTTTGCTGCGCTTGTTCAGCACGCTGTTTGGCGAACTGCGCGACGCGGTGTTTGCCAAGGTGACGCAGCGCGCGATTCGTCGCGTGGCGCTGAAGGTGTTCGAGCATTTGCACAGTTTGAGTTTGCGCTTTCATCTTGAAAAGCAAACCGGCGGAGTGTCGCGTGACATTGAACGCGGCACGCGCGGCATCAGTTTCCTGCTCAACTTCATGCTGTTCAATATCCTGCCGACGTTGCTGGAAATCGGGCTGGTGGCGGCGATTTTGTTCAGCAAATACAGTCCCTGGTACGCGATCATCACCTTTGTCACCCTGATTGTTTATATCGCCTTTACGCTGGTGGTGACCGAGTGGCGCATGGTGGTGCGCCGCACCATGAACGATCTCGATTCAAGGGCGAATAGCCGCGCGATTGATAGCCTGTTGAATTATGAAACGGTCAAGTATTTCGGCAACGAGCAATTTGAGGCGCGCCGTTACGATCACAACATGGAGCACTGGGAGCGTGCCGCCATCAGCAACCAGGTTTCGCTGGCGATATTGAACGCGGGGCAGAGCGTGATCATCGCTTTGGGGATTACCGCGCTGATGCTGATGGCGGCGGATGAGGTGGTGCGGGGCACGATGACGCTGGGCGACCTGGTGCTGGTTAACGTGTTCATGTTGCAGTTATACATGCCGCTGCATTTTCTCGGTTTTGTGTACCGTGAAATTCGCAACTCCCTCGCCGATATGGAGAGGATGTTTCGCCTGCTGGATGAACACCGCGAAGTTGCCGATGCGCCGACGGCGACCCCGTTGCGTCTGGACAATACGGCGGTGTATTTTGAGCATGTCGGATTTGGCTATGCGGCGGATCGGCAGATATTGTTCGATGTGAATTTCTCCATCCCCGCAGGGCATACCGTTGCCGTAGTGGGCGCGAGCGGGGCGGGAAAATCGACGCTGTCGCGTTTATTGTTTCGTTTTTATGATGCGCAGCAAGGCGGTATCCGCATCAACGGGCAGGACATCCGCGAGGTGACGCAGGCGAGTCTGCGCGCCGCCATCGGCATCGTGCCGCAGGATACGGTGTTATTTAATGACACCATCTATTACAACATTGCCTATGGCCGTCCCGATGCCACCCGTGAAGAGGTGGTGGCGGCGGCACAGGCGGCGCATATCCACACATTTATTGAGTCGCTGCCGCAGGGCTATGACAGCACTGTCGGCGAGCGAGGCTTGAAACTGTCCGGCGGCGAGAAACAGCGTGTGGCGATTGCCCGTGCCATTCTCAAGAATCCGGCGATTCTGATTTTTGACGAGGCAACTTCGGCACTGGATTCCAATTCGGAGAAGGCAATTCAGGCGGAGCTGCGCAGCATTGCCAAAAATCGCACCACGCTGATTATCGCGCATCGCTTATCCACGGTGGTGGATGCGGATCAAATCCTGGTCATGGATCGGGGGCGTATTGTCGAGCGCGGTACGCATCGCGAGCTGATTGAACACCGGCAACGCTATGCGCAGATGTGGAACTTGCAGAAACGGGAAGAACATAATCTTCCTGCCTATTGATTTATCTGGATTTATTGGTATCCTTGCGCCCACTAAAAACGATCCCGGAGGTAAGCGTGAATAAAGTGCTGTGGTTGATTCTGCTGTTGTTGCAGAGTGCGCTGGTTCACGCGGAGGATGCGGTCGTTTTTAAGCTGGATACGGAGTTGAGCCGCTCGGCCTTCAAATCTGTTACCAGCCCCCAACTGAAATCCTCCATTGCGCTGATCTATGATTTGAACGGACGGGGCGCGTTGTATTCAAAAAATTCCGATACGGTTGCCCCGATTGCCTCGATCACCAAGCTGATGACGGCGATGGTGGTGCTGGACGCGCAATTGCCGCTCGATGAAAAAATTACCATTACGGTAGATGACGCGGATACCATCAAGGGAACGCGCTCCCGCCTGCGTACCGGAATGCGTTTTACCCGTAGCGAATTGCTTAATCTCGCGCTGATGTCTTCGGAAAATCGCGCGGCTGCCGCGCTGGCGCGCACCTACCCGGGAGGGACTAAAATCGCGCTGATGATGATGAACGACAAGGCGCGGCACCTCGGGATGTCCGATACCCGTTTCGTCGAGCCGACGGGTTTGAGCAGCGACAATGTTTCCACCGCACGTGACTTGGTCAAAATGGTGACGGCAGCCGGCAATTATCCGCTGATACACAAATACACCACGACCGCCTCGTATTCCGTTACCGGTAAAGGCGGGCGCGAACTGCGCTTTAACAATACCAACCCGCTGGTAAAAAATGCCTCCTGGGAAATCGGGGTCAGCAAAACCGGTTTCATCAGTGAGGCGGGGCGTTGCCTGGTTATGGAAGCGACGATTGATGATCGCCCCGTGGTTATTGTGTTGCTTGACTCATCAGGTTCCCGTAGCCGCATCGGCGATGCCAACCGCATCAAGCAGTGGATGGAAAGCGCGAATCTTGATCGCCGCACCCTGCTAAGCCGCAGTTAACCCGCCGCGCTGAACTGCGCGTACTCCAGTTTGCTGTTTTAGTCCGGACGGGAAAATGTATGAATTAGTCCTGATGGTCATCGTTGTTGCGTCGGTCGTGTTGGCGATTCGTCGCGGCAGGCCGAAACTTTCTGATGAACCCGTCATCATCGACCGTACCGATTTTCATGCCACACTCGCACCGCAACTACAGTGCGCAACCCGCCTTATTGAATCCATTGTCCACGTGTTTATGGCGGGGCCGCCCCGGCGGGGGGATATTGCGACCCAGTATTTTACGCTGCGCGATGCGCAAGCCGTCGCAACCGACGCGCAATTTTATTTGTTGGCGGTAACACGGCGTGGCGGGCGTTTGTATTTTCAGGCAATCCGACCGTCACCGTTGATCGGTGACCGCGACAGTCATTTGAATAACATGCGTGAATTTTCCGAGGCGGTATTGTTGCACCATCCGCTGACTAAGCCCGTTGATATGAATGCCGCAGCAGCGTTGTCGCAGCTTGTGGTCACTACGGCACGGGCGGCGCAGATGGAGGCGACACCGCTGACAGAATGAGGAAAACCATGCCCCGGCTTACTTTTGTGGCGATGTTGCCTAAACCCAACTGCGGCTCTTGGGATCAATGGTGTACGTTAATCTCGCGCCCGATGCCGTGATATTCGATGCCCAGCGATTCCATTTTTTCCGGTTCAAACAGATTGCGCCCGTCGAAGATAATGGGAGCTTTCAAATGCTGCTTGAGCACCTCAAAGTCCGGGCTTCTGAAGA
>JBMOPZ010000042.1:0-9745 GCA_049321355.1 Pseudomonadota bacterium
CCAGAATCAATTATTGCTTGCAGTTTCGCGACGACGAAGGGCCTGGTTCGAAGGGTTATGGGCGAATGCCGGGCATCCGCCCGTGTTGCCCGTGCAGGCTAAAATCGGCTAATGGATTATTTGGGATGAACGCACGTAGCCCGGATGCAGCGTAGCGAAATCCGGGGGGTGTCCGCAATATCGTGCCATCCCGGATTCCATTGCATTCCATCCGGGCTACGTTGTTGCTTCGCTAATCCCGGCAGGGCGGAATTTCATCGCTCAATATGTAAACAAGGAGACAGAAATGCCCAAAGCCATCTGGAACAATCAAGTCATCGCCGAAGCGCACGCATCGGAGATACAGCGCGTCGAAGGCAATGTTTATTTCCCCCCTTCCGCCGTTAAGCGCGAATTCTTGCGGCCAAGTGAAACCCATTCCACCTGTGTCTGGAAGGGGCTTGCGAGTTACTATGACGTGGTGGTGGACGGCAAGGTGAACAAGGATGCCGCGTGGTACTACCCGGAAACTTCGGAGATGGCCGCGCGCTTAAAAGACCATGTCGCATTCTGGCGCGGCGTTCAGGTGGAGGGCTGAACGACGATGAGCGATACGGCGTTGATCGAACGTTTCAACACGGTTCGCGCGAGGTCGGAATCGCTGTGCGCGCCGCTGGAGATTGAGGACTACTGCATCCAGGCCATGCCCGATGTCAGCCCGCCCAGGTGGCATCTGGCGCATGTCACCTGGTTCTTTGAACTGTTCATCCTGGTTCCGTTCGCTCGCGGATACAAGCCGTTCAACCCGGAATTTCTCCACTTGTTCAATTCCTACTACGAGACGGCGGGGACGTTTTTCCCCAGGCCGCAACGCGGCATGTTGTCGCGTCCCACGGTGGCGGAGGTATATCGCTATCGCCAGTATGTGGATGCGGCGATGCGAGAGTTGCTGGCGAACTCGCCGGAACAACATGCCGCAGATATTCTGTTGCGGGCGCGGCTGGGTATCGAGCATGAGATACAGCATCAGGAGCTGTTGCTGATGGATACCCTCTATAACTTTTCCATCAATCCGCTGCACCCGGCCTATCACAGCCCCTCGCTTCCGCCGAAAACCGCATCTGTTCCCAACATGGGCTGGCAGGAATTCGCGGGCGGAGTCGTTGAAATCGGTTACGGCGGCGATGGGTTCGCCTACGACAACGAGCGGCCCCGACATAAAACGTATGTGCAGGATTTTCGTCTCGGCACGCGGCTGGTCACCAATGCGGAATATCTGGTTTTCATCAATGACGGCGGTTATGACCGCGTTGACCTGTGGCTCTCCGACGCATGGCGCACAATCAAGGAGCGGCAGTGGCAAACGCCGCTGTACTGGCTCAAGGAGGTGCGCGATTGGAAACATTTCGATCTGACGGGCGCGCATGAACTGCGCATGAACGAACCGGTGTCACACATGAGTTATTACGAGGCGGATGCCTATGCGCGCTGGTCGGGCAAGCGGCTGCCGACCGAGGCGGAATGGGAACACGCGGCCAGCACGCAAGCCATCACCGGAAACTTTCTCGATGCTGGACTGTATGTGCCGCAACCAGCGCAGCAAACTGGGCTGACACAACTCTACGGCGACTTGTGGGAATGGACGCAAAGCGCCTACCTGCCTTATCCGGGCTTCCGCCCGCTGCCCGGCACGCTGGGCGAATACAACGGCAAGTTCATGAGCGACCAGATGGTGTTGCGCGGCGGGTGCTGCTTCACGGCGCAGAATCATATCCGCGTCAGTTACCGCAATTTCTTCCGGGCGGCGGATCGCTGGATGGCTTCCGGTTTGCGCTTGGCTGAGGATGCGTGATGCGTAACGAATCCCCTGTGCGCGAGGTCGAGGCGAAAGATAATGGATTCCTGTCAGATGTGCTGCACGGATTGCGCCAGCGACAACGCGCGATCCCGCCCAAATATTTTTACGATGCGCGCGGCTCCCAACTGTTCGACCTGATCTGCACCACTCCCGAGTATTACCCGACCCGCACCGAAACCGCCATCCTCGATCAATACGGCATACAGATGGCCGAAATGATCGGCGCGTCCTGCATTTTGATTGAACTCGGCAGCGGCAGCGCAATAAAGACGCCGTTGCTGCTGCGCCATCTGGCCGACGATGCCGTGTATGTGCCGATTGATATTTGTGAACCGCACCTGTATGAAAGTACGCAGCGGATCAAGAAAATATTCCCGGCGATGCGGATGCAACCGCTATGCGCAGACTACATGCGCTGGCCCGCCTTGACGCTGGATGACCACGCCGATCTGCGCCGCGTGGTGTTCTTTCCCGGCTCCACCATAGGCAACTGTACGCCGGACGAAGCCATGCAGTTGTTGCGCCACGCTGCGGAGCTGACCGGTGACAATGGGGGAATGCTGATCGGCGTGGATTGCAAGAAATCGCCGCTTCTGCTGAATACCGCCTACAACGATGTCAGCGGCCATACTGCCGCGTTCAACCTCAACTTGCTGGAACGCATGCAACGCGAGCTTGATGCGGAACTCGACCCGGATGGTTTCGCCCATTACGCCAGTTACAACGAGGGACAGGGGCGCATCGAGATGCACCTGGTCAGTCGGCGCAAACAATGTATCCGGCTGAACGGCGACGTGTTCGAGTTTGAGCAAGGCGAGACCATACACACCGAAAACTCGTACAAATACTCACCGCATGAATTCCAGGAACTGGCGTGTGAGGCGGGCTGGCACCCGACAGCACTGTGGGCCGACCGCAACGGTTTGTTCAATGTGCATTACCTGAGCCTGTCTGCAGAAGAGCCACACCACCTGCCGTTACAGGCGCGCTGATTTACCGGCGCGTCTTTGCGGCGTGCGCAATGCGTCCCGGTTCTCGGGATAGAGAGATCAAAATCGCTATTCATAATAAGTTCCTGCCGTGTCCATGCCGGACATCAGCCCGCAACCGGACGATCAGACATAAATCCCGTGCCTGCGGTCATGGAGGCAATCTCTGCAACGACCGAGAATTCATCCCAGCAACACACCCGTTGCTTTACCCATCAAGGAAATCATCATGAACACTTTCAAGTTGCACAACATCGAATCAGCCCCGGCAGGATCGCTGCCGACGCTAGACGCAGCCCTCAAAGGCCTGGGCTTTATCCCCAACCTCTACGCCCATCTGGCCGAATCGCCATCTACCTTGCAGGCTTACAAGCAGCTCGGCGCATTGTTTGAGCAGAGCGCGTTCACCCCGGAAGAGCAGCAGATCGTCCTGATCGCCGTCAGCATTGAGAACGATTGCGAATACTGCGTGGCCGCGCACTCGTTCATTGCCAGGAACATGCTCAAGGTTCCATCCGCCACCATCGCCGCATTACGCGACGATCTGTCACTGCCCGACCCGAAGTTGAACGCCCTGGCTTTGCTCGCTAGGGCGGTGGTGCGCGAGCGCGGCTGGGTGGGCGACAGCCAGGAACTCATAGACTTCTTTGCCGCAGGCTACACCGCGCAACACGCGCTGGAAGTCGTGCTGGGCGTCACCATGAAAACCTTGAGCAACTACGCCAACCATTTGACCGATACGCCGCTGGATAAGGCATTTGCCGGAGAGGCGTGGCAGAAACCGGGCGCATGTGCTTCCTGCAAGCACTAAAAAACCATGACCACAGGATTGAACACTCGAAAGGAAACATCATGCCATTAGTACAAATCAAGGGAATCAGCGGCTTTCTGTCCGTTGCCCAGAAACAGGAAATCATCCGCAAGGTCACCGATGCCGTGGTGTCGGTGGAGGGTGAAGGTCTGCGGCAAGTTTGCTGGGTGATTATCGAGGATGTCCCTTCCGGCGAATGGGGAGTGGGAGGCCATCCGGTCACCACGGAGGATCTTCGCACCATGAGCAAAAGTAAACCCTGAGCAAGAACAATGGCTGCCTGCAATAACGGGGCAGCCAGTTCTCCTCGTCTCCGCCGGTATGGCGGGGGCAAAACCGACTGCGTGAGGTATGACATGAATTTACTGAAATCTATATTTATCAGCAGTTACATGATGCTGATTATGGGCATCGCCGCGTACTCCGGCTGGATGCTGTATCAGGGCGAAAGCCAACTGGCATGGGCGGGTGTGATGCTGACCGTTTTCCCGATCATGATGGTGCTCAGCAGCATGATGATGTTAAAGAATACCGCCCGCACCAGCGCCCATTTCCCGTTCCTGAATATGCTCGGCGCACTCGGCGTGGGACTTGCCGGATGGGCATGGTTTGACGAGGGTGCTGACATCCTCGCTTTCGCGCTGGCGGCAACCGCGTGGGCGGGATTCTGGCTGTATGCCTACTGGTTTTCGACTTTCGGCGGACGCCAGCCCAGCAGGAAACTTGCCGTGGGTTCCAGGTTGCCCAACTTCTCCTTGCGCGATGTCAACGGCGCGTTCGTCACCTCGGCACAACTGACAGACAAACCAGCGATCCTGATTTTCTATCGCGGCAACTGGTGTCCGCTGTGCATGGCGCAAATCAAGGAGCTGGTGGCGCGCTACAAGGATCTCAGCGCACTCGGCGTCCGCGTCGCCATGATCGCGCCGCAACCGCATGGCAACACCATCGAACTCGCCAACAAATTCGATGTGAAATTCGACTTCCTCACCGACGAGGCGAATACCGCCGCACGTACTCTCGGCATCGAAAATCCGAACGGTTTGCCGATGGGGATGCAGGCGCTCGGCTATGACAGCGAAACCGTATTGCCGACCGTGATTATCACGGGGCGCGATGGAAAAATCATCTGGACGCACGAGACCGACAACTACCGCATCCGCCCGGAACCCGATGTCTTTCTCGACGTGCTGCGCAGGCACGGCGTGCTGGCGGCATCCTGATCCACACAAACCATGGAGAACAACACAATGAAACAAGAACCCACCACACCAACTGACTCAACCATCCAGATACTCAACGAGATCGGTCGCGCATTCGGTCGCGTCCCGAACCTGTTTCAGGCCTATGCCAAATATCCTCCCTTGCTGGAGGCCAACTGGAACAAGGTCAAATTGATCCTTCTGGACGGCAAGCTGACCCGCTTTCACAAGGAAGTCATCGCGCTGCTCGTGTCGCACGACAACGGCTGCAACTATTGTGTCGCGGCGCATTCCGCAGCGTTGAAAAGCATGGGTATGAAGAACGAGCAACTGATCCATATGAAAGATGGCTATCTGGCCGGATACCTTAACGAGCGCGAAATTGAGTTGGTCAATTTCGCCCGCAAGGCCAACCAGCGTCACCATGATATTGGAGCAAGCGATTTCGACAAGCTGGCATCCGCAGGCTATGCCGAAGCAGCGATTGTGGAAGCGCTGGGCGTCGTAGAACTGTTTGCGGGTTTCAACCGCTTCGCCAGAGCGATGCGCATCGAGGCCGACTTTTGATGTTTCGGGGCGCATCGTGGACGCGGTCTTAGCCAGCCGATACCGGACGATATTGTGGCGTTCGATCAGGATCGCGCTCGTGGTCGGGACGGTGCTGAACCTGATCAATCAGGGCGAAGAAATCATTGCGGGTAGCCAGGTGGCATGGACGCATATCGCCCTTAACTACTGCGTGCCGTTTTTTGTGTCCGGTTACTGCGCAATCAGGATGAAAGGATAAACATGAACCCGATCACGGAAGTTAAAGCGCAAGACATCGGCAACTTCAAGGAGGCCACCGTTATCGAGATTTCGGTACATGCCGGCGCATCTGTCGAACAGGGGCAGGCGCTTGCCTCGCTGGAGACGGACAAGACGACGATAGATATTCATTCTCCATCGGCTGGCGTGGTGAAACAAGTCATGGTTGAGCCCGGCGACAGGGTCGGCGAAGGAGCCGTTATCCTGACGCTGGAAAGTGGCGCAGCCACGCCCGCAGACATCGCCTCACCCGCAACCGGCGTTGCGCCGGGTGATATACACGCCGAGGTCGTCGTTCTTGGCTCCGGCCCCGGCGGGTACACCGCCGCGTTCCGTGCGGCCGATCTGGACAAGCAGGTAGTGCTGATCGAGAAGGACGAAAGCCTGGGGGGCGTGTGCCTGAATGTCGGCTGCATTCCGTCCAAGGCACTGCTGCATGTCGCCAAGGTTATTACCGAAGCGGACGAGGCCGCGCATCACGGCGTTACTTTCGAAAAACCCAGGATAGACATCGAAGCCATACGCACCTGGAAGGAAAGCGTCATCAACAAATTGACCGGCGGTCTGATCGGGCTGGCAAAGCAGCGCAAGGTGCAAGTTGTACGCGGCACAGCAAAATTCACGTCGCCCAACAGCCTCGCTGTGCATACCGCCGGGGGCGAGCAGATCGTCACCTTCGATCATGCCATCGTTGCCGCAGGCTCCAGCGTGGCGCGCATCCCCGGCTTCCCCTACGACGATCCGCGCATGATTGATTCCACCGGCGCGCTGGCTTTGCCGGATGTGCCGAAGCGCATGCTCATCATCGGCGGCGGCATCATCGGGCTGGAAATGGCGACGGTGTATGACGCGCTGGGCAGCAGAATTTCCGTAGTGGAGCTTGCCGATGGACTGATACCCGGCGCTGATCGCGATCTAGTCAGGCCTTTGCACAAGCGCATCGAAAAGCGCTACGAGGCGCTCTATCTCAAGACCCGAGTCCGCAGGATCGAAGCGCAGGCAGAGGGGCTGTTGGTCACCTTCGATGGCGCGCAAGCACCCGAACCGCAGTTGTATGATCGCGTGCTGGTAGCCGTGGGTCGCCGCCCCAACGGGCGCGAGATTAATGCCGAAGCGGCAGGTTTGATCGTCAACGAGCGCGGCTTTATTTCAGTAGACAAACTGCAGCGCAACAACGTGCCGCACATCTTTGCTATCGGCGACATCGTCGGCGACCCGATGCTGGCGCACAAAGCCGTACATCAAGGCAAAGTGGCTGCGGAAGTCATCGCCGGGCACACGGCATACTTCGAGCCGCTCACCATCCCATCGGTTGCTTATACCGACCCAGAAGTGGCTTGGATGGGATTGACTGAAGCGCAAGCCAAGGCCGAGGGGATCGCGTACGAAAAAGCCTCGTTCCCGTGGGCCGCATCCGGTCGAGCACTTTCCGTCGCGCGCGAGGAAGGCTTTACCAAAGTATTGCTAGATCCGGAATCGCGCCGCATCCTCGGCATGGGCATCGTCGGCGTCAACGCGGGCGAGTTAATTGTCGAGGGGGCGCTGGCTTTGCAATTGGGCGCCACCATGCGAGACATAAGCTTGGTCATCCACCCGCACCCGACACTGTCGGAAACCTTGTGCTTTGCGGCAGAGATGGCAGAAGGCACGATCACCGACCTGCTTGCGCCGAAAAAAATAGGGGGCAACAAAATTGGGCAAACCGGAGAGGATAACGATCAAATAGCGCCACCATATTCCTAGATTTCGGGTATATTCAATCCTACGATTTAACACTCAGTAGGTGATGATATGGCAACTACCCATGAAACAATAGACCATGTAACTCTCTCCCGGCTCGTCGAGGCAAACGCCGTCAAGGGCGACAACATCATCGGCCAGCCAGGAGGATGGGGCGTGGTTGTCAAATACGGCAAGACAGAACGCGCTTTGGCCGCAAAGCGTGGTTCTGTGCGCATCTTCCGCAAGTTTGAAACGCTGGTGAGTTACCTCAAGGGTATCGGTATGGAAAAATATCAGGTGGACGCCACCGGCTTTGATTCGGTTGCCCTCAAGACTACGCATCGCGGCGAGGTCGCATCCAGCCGGATGAAGGCAGCGCACGAGGCCGCCGCTTATGACAAGTGGTTTCGCGAACAGGTGCAGGAGGCTTTGGATGATCCGCGCGCCTCAATCCCGAACGCAGAGGTCAAAAAACATTTCGCGGCCAAGCGCAAGGAACTGCAAAAACGCATTAAGGCTGCTGCGTGAAGCTCGAATGGCGGCCACAGGCATTCGATGACCGGGAGCGGATCATGGATTTATCGCCCAAGACAATCCGCAAGCCGCGCTTGATCTCGACACCCTGTTCGAGGAAAAGGCCAGCTCGCTTATTGAGCAGCCGAAACTGTTTAAGGCTGGCCGCGTGAAAAATACCAGAGAAGCCGTGGTGCATCCGAATTACGTTCTGGTGTACGAAGTAGCCGGCAGCACGGTTACCATCCTGCGCGTGCTGCATACATCGCAGGCATGGCCCGCAGCAAAGAAAACCAGCGTAGCCAAATCGTAACTTGGTGGGGCTGTCTTCCCCATTTGCAGGGCTTCGTGAGGCTGTAAATGAAATTGGCGGGTGTCGCAGGTTATTGATAATTAAAAAATAATTTCAGCCTGCCGATTCTACGAACCAAGGGGTCAGGAGTTCGAATCTCTTCGGGCGCACCATAAAATCAAAGGGTTAGGCAGAAATGCTTAGCCCTTTGTTCTTTCCTGTAGTCAAAAACGTATCACTCTTTGATGAACCTTCAGCCAACAAAGTCACTGGCCTACGATCCACCCATTGCGCCAGATGCTCACTGGAAAGGTGCGCATACTTCTGCACCATCTCCGGCGTTGACCATCCGCCCAATTCTTGCAGTACGTGCAGCGGGGTGCCTTCTTGAATGTGCCAGCTTGCCCAAGTGTGCCTGAGATCATGCCAGCGGAAATTCTCGATGCCTACCCGCTTTAATGTCTTGTGCCATGCCTTGGTATTCACCTGATGCACGGGCTTGCCGTTAAACGTGAACACATTGGCCTGATGCTTGCCGATCTGCTTGCGCAGCACTGCAATCGCTACGCTCGACAGTGGAACGGGAATCGCCTTTCTGGCCTTGGCTTGGTCGGGGTGTATCCATGCCGTCCTGCGCACCAAATCCACCTGTGACCATTGCAGCCCTGTGACATTAGAACGCCGCAAGCCTGTTTCCAGACTGAAGCGCACCATGTCAGCCAGGTGCGGGGGCAATTCGGCAATCAGCCTGTCGGCCTCGTTGCGCGTGATCCACCGAACCCGCTTGGTCGGTTCCGGCAGCATACGCACCATCGGAACACGATCCAGCCATTCCCATTCGTTGCAGGCTTTGCGCAGAATTGCCCGGATGACTTCCTGCACGCGATTGACCGTAGAGTTTTCAACGCCCTCGGCCTGTTTTGCGGCAGAAATCTTGTCGAGCAAATCCCGCTTGATTGCTTGCAACTCGATGCCGTTCAAGTGCTGATCCAGCCAGCGCAAATGAAAAATGTCGCTGACTTGCGAGGCTTTGTGTTTCGTCTCGCCCAGATACCGCACAACGGCATCGTTCCACGTATGGATCGGCCTGGCCCCCAGCCTTTCCTGCTCCCATAAGGACGACTTCAGCTTGGCTTCGTACTCTTCCGCTTTGATGCGCTCGGGAGTGCCAGAGCTTTGCTGTATTCGCTTTCCTTTGTGGGTGAAACGAACCCACCAGATGGTGGAGTCCTTACGCTTGTAAAGTGACATAGTGAATCCTCCTTCGTGTCACCTTCCAGCGTTCGCCATTTGGAAGAATAGAGCGAACGCAGATAGGACACAAGGTCATCTTTGATAAATGCCCAGCATTTGCCGTGCTTGGCCGCCGGAATCTCGCCAGCGCGCGCCTTGGCTTGTACCGTGACGGGGTGCATTTTGAGAAACGCGGCGGCTTGTTTGAGGTCAAGCGTCTTCATCATCGCCATCCTTTGCAGTTTGATACGCTTCGGCTGCTGCAATGGATTGATACTCAAGCGGTTGTCCATTTTGCACTGTGTTATAGCGACGATTCTTGGCTTTCACCTTGCGCCC
>JBMOPZ010000043.1:0-1082 GCA_049321355.1 Pseudomonadota bacterium
CTCAGTAACGCCATGTCGATCACTCCTCGTTCCCCCGACGCCAAAGCCAGGGGAAAGGTCAGAACATGGGTCACTTCTCAGTGGAAATTTATGCCCTCCCCGGGTCAAATCTCAGTGGCAATCAACAGAGAAGAGCCGCATTTCGTTAGAGGTTGCGGCTGCGCGTGGACCGACGGTGACGGTTATCACCGGGTTGTCCGGGCTGAAGCCGATGAACAGCGGCACACCTTGCTCGCCTGCCGCCTGCCGATAATCATCCAGCGCGTGCGCAACCATGGCATCAATGGGTTTGCCTGCCCGCGCAGAGGGGGCGCCGACCAATTTTCGCTCACCCCCCAGCGCATCGATTTCATCATGGAAAATCAACGGCAGGCCGGTGATGCATAGTAGGAACAGAAACAGTGTGCAGACGAGACTGCTCCACTTGTGAGCCCATGCCCACGATCTGATTCTTTCTGCTCTCATGAATTACGCAGCTAAGTGGTGACAGGGCCTCCGTCAATGCGAAGCATTAGCATTTAGAAACGCTTGATGGATCGAAATCTGACGCTGCTCAGCGCCGCATTCCAACCTCCAACAACCAGCCGAACAGGGTTTTGAACTCATCACTATAACATAATAATCAATGAGTTATGGATCAGATGAGGTTCGATGCCGGTCGCCTCTCCACCGCCACACAGTCTAATAAGTTGGATGCCTATCGGCGGATCGTGCAATTAGATAATTGGGGGCATGTACGACAACCGGGATTAGCTTAACTTAGCCGCAAACCTGTCCAAGAAGGCGGGACCACCTCAGCGACCGGTGGTTCTGGTCGAACCGGTACGGCCTTAAGCTGTAGACCGTCGGGCTGTCATCGGGTCATGATGCCACGGTGCTGCGCGGCGATCCGGCGCAGCGCAGCTTGTGGGTGCTCTATATCAAGCAGGGCAAGCTGATTGAAGAAGACGCGGCAATGTTAGCGTCCGCGCTCGTGGTGTAATTTTCGGTGGAGATTTAGGTGCTGCTGGTGGTGGGGCATGCCCCACCACCAGCAGTTTCGATCTCGGTGGCCACCGGGCTCATCGGTAAGGTGGAGTTTC
>JBMOPZ010000044.1:0-8829 GCA_049321355.1 Pseudomonadota bacterium
GAAGGTGAACAGGTTGACCAGTTCCGAGAGCGAATTCTGCGGGCAAGCCCAGCCACACCAGATCGTGCCTATGGTCGAATAAGTCATCGCCGCCCCGGTGGACAGCATGATCCAGAAGCCCAGCATCAATGAATAATCCGACCACCATATCTGGCGTCCGAGGATGACGAAATTCCCGGCCTGCAAGTCAATGCGAAGCAAGCCGGTGAGCGGGATCAGCACGATCACCGCAAGGGTGGCGAACTGGGTTGCCCTGCGTTTCCAGTGATATTGGGGTAACGGCGTTTTCGCTGTCCCGGCCTGGATGCCTGTAATCGATTCATCGAGTTTCATGGCTTATCTCCGTAGCGCCGCCGTTACCAATACTTCGGGTATTTCGCGGCGCGCGTTGCATTGTTGTATAAAAGAGCGACGGTTACCAGAATCACCGCCCCTGCCAAGGTGGGGAAAAGTAAAAATGCCCATGTTGGCTGAGTCAAAAATACGATCACCGGGTTCGAACCCGCAGGTGGATGCACCGTGCGCGTCAGCATCATCAGTATGATAGCCGTTCCCTCCGCCAATGCGACAGCCCACCAATGCGGGCCGAACGCTGCAAGGAAGGCGAGACCGGCAAAGGAACTGATAACGTGTCCGGCAATGACATTCCTCGGCTGGGAAAACGGCACATCCGGATAGCCGAATACCAGCACGCAGGATGCGCCAAACGATCCGAGCAGCAGCATGATGGACAGGGAATCGCCCAGTGCGGCAATGGTGGCAATCGCAAGCGTTCCGCCAAGTCCGGCAATGGCGATAGCCTTGACTGAGGAACGGGGCGGAAGCACTGCGCCGTCGCCCTTAATCTTGTCGAGGAATGCGGTCACAGGCCATCCCACTTATCGAACCATTGATACACCACCCCGGTGCGTTCGAGTATGAAGAACAGCACCATCCCCGCCAGAAACCCGACCCCGAACCAATGCGCGATATTCATTTTCTTCTCCCTGTACGCAGCGGAAAAGCGCTGCCCCTTTAGCGTCCCGAACAGTACTTGCCAACGACATGACAATACAGGTACAGTTACTCAGATACTTCCTTGTACTGTATTGGTTCATCCGCCATGCCAATTATCAATCTGGATCCCACTGACATCTTGCCGCTGATCCACCAGATCACCAACGGCATCAAGGCGCTGATAGACAACCGCGCCATCCGCAGCGGCTCGCGCATGCCCTCCATCCGCAGCTTTGCCACTGACCACGGCGTGAGCCGCTTCACCGTGGTGCAGGCGTATGACCGGTTGGTGGCGATGGGCTACCTGACTTCGCGGCTGGGTTCCGGCTTCTATGTGTCGGCGCGCCCCAAGCCGCGCGCGTCCGCCGAGATCAGCAAACTCGACGATTCCATAGATGTGGCCTGGCTGCTGCGCAACGCGCTGGAAGACCGCAGCAGCAAGACCATGCCCGGCGCCTGGTGGCTGCCCGCGTCGTGGATGGAGGAAACCGGCATCCAGAAATCGTTGCGCGCACTCGCGCTCAAGCATGGCGAATTCTTCACCGCGTATGGAACCCCTGCGGGCTACCAGCCGCTGCGGGAATTGCTGCAAGGCAAACTGTCCAGCATCGGCGTCACCGCCGACACCTCGCAGATCGTGCTCACCTCCGGCGTCACCCACGCAATGGATCTCATCGCGCGCTACTTCGTACACCCCGGCGACGCGGTGCTGGTGGACGACCCCGGCTTCTTCATTTTGTTCGGCGGGCTGAAATCGTTCGGCGCAAAGATCGTCGGTGTGCCGTGGAACCACGACGGCCCGGACATTCCCACCATGGAAGCGCTGATCGTGGAACACCGTCCGCGCATCTATTTCACCAACACCGTGTTGCACAACCCGACCGGCGCGAGCATCAGCCAAAGCGTGGCTTACCGCATGCTGCAACTGGCAGAGAAATACGACATGATACTGGTCGAGGACGACATCTACGGCGACTTTCATCCCGCGAAGATCACCCGCCTGGCCACGCTCGACCAACTGGATCGCGTCATCTACGTCAGCAGTTTTTCCAAGACGCTTTCCGCGAGTCTCAGGGTCGGCTATTTCGCCTGCAAACGCGAACTCGCCGCCAGCCTGTGCGACATGAAACTGCTGACCGGCCTCACCACCTCGGAAGTGGGCGAGCGCATCATCTACCAGCTTTTATCCGGCGGCCATTACCGCAAGCACCTCGACAAGCTGCGCCTGAGATTGCAGGAAGTCCGCGCGACCACGATTGCGAAACTGGAAAAACTCGGCTTCACCACTTACCTCGAACCGGAAGGCGGCATGTTCATCTGGGTGAAGCTGGATGACGGCATCAACATGACCACGCTTGCGGCAGCAGCAGCAAAAGAAGGCGTGATGCTCGCTCCCGGCAACGTGTTCCGCCCGCATCAAGAGCCTTCGCCATGGCTGCGGTTCAATGTGGCGCATTGCGAGAATGAAACAACGTTCAAGGTGCTGGCGAAGATAGTGAAGGCATCCCGGTAATACCGGTCAGCGATGATGTGACATCCAACGAGGACATGCAAAATGCAAAACGCCCATCAAAAACTCAACGAATTTCTGCGGCAAATACATCTCGGCTCGGAGATGTATTACGTCGGCCAGTTGTGCGATGCGTGGAAGCTTTCCACGCCCGGAAGCGGCGTAACCTCTTTCCATCTGGTCAGCCACGGCAAGGTTTGGCTGCACATGGACAGCCTGCCGCAACCGCTGCAACTTATGCCCGGCGACATTGCTTTTTTTCCGCAGGATGCCGCCCATGCGATATGCGGCAGGCCGGAGTGTGCGCCGGGAGAAAAGGATAGCTGGGGACGGCAGGTTGCGTATGACCGCAATGCGGAAGGCGCGGGCCTGATCTGTGGCCACCTGCGCCTGCCAGCGCACTTGTACCGTCTGTTGCTGGCATCTTTCCCCGCATTCCTGCTCATCAAGCCGGACGACACGCCGGTCGGCCAGCGCCTGCGCGTCCTGATAAACCTGCTGGTGCAGGAAGCGGAAGGCAACGAACTCGGCGTGACCGCCATCATGGATCGTCTGGCCGACATGATGTTTCTCTACATCATCCGCCACATCCTCAACCTCAACCCGCGCCTGTCGCCCTTGCTGATTGCGATGTCGGACGAACACCTGCGGCTTGCCGCGCAGGCCTTCATCGAAAACCCTGCCGAGCCGTGGACGGTTGATACGCTGGCGAAAAAAGCCTGCCTCTCGCGCTCCGCCTTCGCGGAACGGTTCGCCAATCTGGTCGGAATGCCGCCAATGGAATTCGTCGCGATATGGCGCATGCAGCTTGCCTCGGGCTGGCTGTCCGAGGGCAATGCCAACATGCTGGACGTTGCCCTGCGTTGCGGCTACGAATCGGAAGCGGCGTTCCGCAAGGCGTTCAAACGCATCATCGGGGTGACGCCGGGGAAGGTTCGGGCGTAAGCAACGGTAGTTCAGGTGGTCATTACAGATCGAGCACCAGCCTTGCGGACTTCGCGCGCGAAACGCAGATACACATTAACTTTTCTTGCGTGCGTTCGCGTTCGGTCAGCGCCTCATCACAGTGCAAAGGGTCGCCTTCCAGCACCTTGATCGCGCATGTTCCGCAGTTTCCGGCATTGCAGCCCGACAAGGCTTTTACGCCCGCCGTCTGGACAGCGCTCAGGATGGATTCATCTGGCAATACGGTAAGCATTTTTCCGGAGCGATGCAGTTCCACCTCGATGCTCTGCGCATCAGTGATGACCGGGGCAGAGAAGCGTTCAAAACGTATGCGCGCTTCCGCAATGCCAAGTTCATTGGCTGTTTGCCGAGCACCATCTATCAGCCGTTGCGGGCCGCACAGGTAAAAGACGGCATCTTCGGCAGCGCTCGTCAAGATCCCGGCCAGATCGAGGCGATGTCCGCTGGAAGTGTATAAATTGAGATGATCTCCCAATTCGATTTGCAAGCTATCGGCATAAGCCATTTCATGTTTGCTGCGCCCGGCATAATGAACCTGGAAATCCCTTCCATTATTTTTCAGGTAATTCGCCATTGCCTTGATCGGCGTGATGCCGATGCCGCCGGCAATTAGAATTGCCGGGCGGTTGTCCTCATGCAACGCAAAATTATTGCGCGGGCGCCCGCAGTTAAGTCGCGTCCCCAACAGGAAGCGCTCATGCACAAAGCGCGATCCCCCAGCGCCTTCTGCTTCCAGCAACACGGCAATTTCATAGTGATCCTGTTGATCGGGATTGGAGTTGATGGAGTAATTGCGTGTAGCAGATGAGCCATCCGGTAACAGAACGGGGACGGTCAGGTGCGAGCCTGCGCCTGCGGCAGGAAGTTTTTCGCCTTCCGCATGGCGCAGTTCATAAGCGCGAATATGTGCAGTAAGTTGGCGTATGCCGGAAACCACCAGTGCGAGCGGCCCGCTGCCTAACGGCTTTTCAGGTACGTTTCCCTTTGATGCCTCATGCTGAAAAACTTGTTCGCGCAGCCGTTTATTTTCTTCCAGCAACGGACGCATCGCATGATCGACTTCTGCCTCTGAATATCTGGGCGTGATGTGTTGAGGGCAATTCCATTCGATAGCCTCTACGTGAATCAGGATACCGCGTTCCACCCGCGCCCGATAATCTGGTATCACCAAACGTGCGATCAACTCCGGCTCATCTGCTTCATGCGTAATCCGTGTTGTACCCCAGATTTTCAGGCGACGGCGATTGGGGTAATCCATCAGGATAAGGGAAACGCGCGCATTGGCATTCAGGTTGCCTACGCTGATGTACTGCCGGTTCCCGCTGAAATCGGCAAACCCGATGGTGCGCGCATCGAGCACACGCAAAAAACCTGCGGGGCCGCCGCGATGCTGGACATACGGCCAGTCATTTTCAGAGATCGTCGCCATGTAGAAGCTGTCGCGCGCCCGGATGAATTCGCTCTCAAGATCGCCGAGTTCGTTGCGCGGGTCATCCTGAAGTTCAAAGCCGCGATTATTTTCACGGCTGCCGTATCGGCGCTGGGCCGCTTTTACGCTTTCGGTAAAACTGATGGTGGCGAATGCATTTGGCATGATGGCTCCCTTTTGTTTTTGACATGGCTTGCATGAGCGTGAAGCGCTCTTGTAGCCCCCTCGGGATGAACCGAGGGGGCTGGCCGCCTAGAACGTTAAGATTGTCGTGCCGAATTTCAGCAATTTGGCGTAACCCGCAACGCCCGTCGTGCCAGGAACCGGGTTATCCTTGAGAACCTTCATGCCGCAAGCCGCCGCGCCTTCAGTCGCACCAAAAGCATCGGCGCAGCCGCAGGATACGCCCTCGATATTGCCTTTTACAAGCTCATACAGCCCGTTCAGGGGATGACTTTTCTGCGTGATGAGGCTGGGCCAGCGAACGCCTGCGCCCTGAAAAATAATCGTTACTTCCTGCCCGGATTGCTTGATGTCCCAGGCCGCTGCGAGGCCGTTGAATGCGCGCCCGAAAGCGTCTTCGCCACCGTTGGTCGGATCTGAAAGAATAAAAATTGCTACCTTGCTCATGGTTAAAACTCCTTTTAATGTTATATACCGAACGTTCGGTACAGTTGCAATTTAACGAACGATCGGTACAATGTCAAGAAAAATTAAGGAGGCGCTATGGCACTACAAACTATTGATGACGATGCTCTGGTGGAATCGCTGTTCGAAATCATTCGATGCCACGGATATGAGGGCAGCACCCTTTCGCTGTTATCCGAAGTGACGGGGCTGAAAAAATCCAGCCTCTACCATCGTTTCCCCGCAGGCAAAGACGATATGGTCAAGGCCGTGGTCAATCACGTCAGTGCGCAATTGCATCAGTTCGTCATCGCGCCATTGTCCGTGCGCCAAACTCCTCCTGAAAAAAGGCTAGTCAACATGCTGGCCACGCTCAAGTCGTTTTATGGCGCCGGACAGAAAAACTGCCTGCTGAATGTGTTAAGCCTTGGAGAAGCCAACCCCGAGATCAAGGCGCTGCTGAAAAAAGACTATGACGACTTGCTAAAAGCGCTCAGTTCATTGGCACAGGAAGCGGGTTTGACTCCCAAAGAGGCCAGGGGGCGAGCGGAACATTTTCTGGTAACGGTTCAGGGCGCACTGGTTATCCAGCGCTTAACCGACAATCCGCTCATGTTTGAAAACTCCATGGCATATGAACAAAAACGCTTCCTGCAAAAAGCCTGATGCTGGCTTGAAGATTTCCCCGTATCCGAATCAATAAGACTCCGAGAATATGCACGCTGACAATTTCACGCTCCAAAGCTATTTCGACCGAATCGACTATCGCGGCAACGCCGGGACGGATATTGGCTCCATAACTGAAATGATGAGATGCCAGTTATTCACGGTGCCGTTCGAGAATCTGGACGTTCAAGCCGGGAAGATCGTTTCATTGGTGCCGGAAGAAATCGTCGAAAAAATACTCACGCGAAATCGCGGCGGCTACTGCTACGAGGTAAATGGCCTTTTCGCCATGGCGCTCCAGTCACTCGGCATCCCCTACCAGTTCGTGGCAGCCCGGCCCATGTTCTACCCGGCCAGAAGGCCGAAAACACACATGGCGATTGTGCTGACTCTGGATGGCGAGAAGTGGCTGTGCGATTTGGGTTTCGGCAGCTATGGCATCCGCGCGCCCATGCTGCTGGATTTGATTGATGTTGAAGTCAGGCAGGATTTCGATACATTCCTGCTGACCCAAACGAACGACCGTGAGTACTTATTGAAAGCGCAAGCAGAAGGAGAGTGGGCGAATCAGTACGCCTTCGACTTGTCGCCTCAGGAATGGATCGATTTCATTCCCGCCAATTATCTCAACTCCACGCACCCGGATGCGATGTTTGTGAAAAGTCTGCTGGTTGTCCTGCACGACAAAACAGGCAGGAAGATTTTATTTGATGACACGCTTAAAACCGTTGCAAACGGGACAGTGGAAAAACGCAGCATACGTCCTGATGAGTGCGAATCCACCTTGCTGAAAGAGTTCGGTTTGGCGTATGCCTGATTTAATCGAAATTTCCTGCTGAAGCCTTACATGCAGCCCTGTCCATAGCGCAAGGCCGTCAAGAGTATAACCGCCGATCACAACTCCGGACGATCAGACACAAATCCCGTGCGGGCGGTCATGGAGACGATCCCGCTATCGTCCGAAAATTCGCTCCAGCAACGCCTTCGTTGCTTTAACCTTTTACGGAGCGATCATGAACCTGTTTTCCAACGCAATCAAAAAATCCACATTGCTGCTGGCCATGCTGGCGGCAGTTTCTTCCAGCGCATGGGCGGGCTTGCCCGACCCCGGCATGACCATAGACCCGGCGCGGACGGCGCTGGTCGTCACCGATCCGCAGAACGACTTTCTGAGTCCCAAGGGCGTTACCTGGGGCGTGGTCGGCAAGAGCGTGGAGAAGAACGGGACGGTCGGGCACATCGAGCAACTGTTCAAGGCCGCCAAGGCGAACAATATGCCCGTGTTCGTTTCGCCGCATTACTACTACGAGCACGACCATGAATGGAAATTCGAGGGCGCGCTGGAAACGCTGATGCACAAGATCGGCATGTTCGACCGCAAGGGCGCGCTGACCACGGAAGGCTTCACGAATTCCGGCGCGGACTGGCTGAAGCAGTACAAGCCGTATATCGAGGACGGCAAGACGGTGGTGACCAGCCCGCACAAGGTGTATGGCCCGGAGACAAACGACCTGGTGCTGCAACTGCGCAAACGCGGGATAGACAAGGTGATCCTGGCCGGGATGTCCGCCAACCTGTGTACCGAATCGCATCTGCGCGAACTGCTGGAACAGGGATTCGAAGTGGCCGTGGTGACCGATGCCACCGCTGCCGCAGAGTTGCCGGAAGGAAATGGTTATGAGGCCGCGCTGGTGAATTTCCGTTACATGGCCAACACCACCTGGAATACCGCGCAGGCCGTCGAGAAGATCAGTCACGGAAAATAAACGACTAAGGCCAATGTTTGCCGGAAGCATATTTTCGAGTGGGCGTGACAGATGCGACCACTCGGACTATTTATGGAGACAAGTATCATGAGAAAAACTAATCGTCCTACAGCCCTGATTGTGGGCGGATCGAGCGGCATGGGGCTGGCAACAGCAAAGCAATTATTGAAGCGCGGTATAGACACCATCATTGTCAGTAATTCACAAGAAAAACTGGACAGCGCGAAACATGAGCTTTCCGCATTCGGCAATGTCGAGGCCATTCAGGCCAACCTGTACGAGCAGGATGATGTGAAGCGAGTAGTGGAATTTGCCGGGGAGCATGGCCGTCACATCAAATACTTTGTGAATGCGGCAGGATATTTCAATCCCACTTCATTTCTTGAGCACACCCTTAAGGACTACGACACCTACCTCGATTTGAACCGCAGCACTTTTTTCATCTCGCAGGCCGTGGCCAAAAACATGTCGGCAAACGGCGGCGGTTCGATTGTGCATATTGGCTCGATGTGGGCGAAACAGGCCATCAAGGCGACACCTTCCTCCGCCTATTCGATGGCGAAGGCCGGGCTGCATGCGCTCACGCAACACATGGCAATGGAACTGGCCGACCACAACATCCGCGTCAACGCCGTTTCGCCCGCCGTGGTGAGTACGCCTATTTACAAGGCTTTTATTGATACCGACAAGCTCGATGAAACGCTGGCGTCCTTCAACGGCTTTCACCCGATAGGCAGGATAGGCACGTCCGAGGATGTGGCCAAGGCGATAGTTTTTCTGCTCGGTGACGATGCGAGCTGGGTGACGGGCGCAGTCTGGGATGTGGATGGCGGAGTGATGGCGGGCCGTAACTGATCGGCGTTTCCATG
>JBMOPZ010000045.1:0-1024 GCA_049321355.1 Pseudomonadota bacterium
GCGCGCAGCGCCGCCTATCCCCTCATTCGAGCGGACACCGCGCTACGCGCGGCTACGCCCTTTCTAAAATTTCGATACACTTCGTGTATCTCCATTTTCCCAGGGTGCCGCTCAATTCGCGACCCCGTTAGAGCGCACACAACTATGGCCATTTTTTTCGCTCATCGCACTCACGAAAGAATGAAGATCATCGGCATTGTTGTCGCTGTCTTTTTTTCAATAGTTGGCGCGCTCGCTTGGCTGCTTCCCGAAAAAGGTGCCACTTACACAGAGGCTTTTCTCAAGTGGTTAGTTGCTATCCCGCTATCATTGGTGGCATGGCTCGCACTTGAGTGGGTTGGCACAACGCTTTTGAGCCTCCCATTTTGGCAGCGTATGCCTAGTTTCGCCCGCGTCACGCTGCTTGTCGTAAGCATCGTTATCCTTATTGCCGCGGTCATTGTTGTTGTGCAGTTGGTGCGTGGACCAAATGCGCTCTAACCCGGCGCTCAACCTCGCTCCCTTCGGTCGCTGGACGGCGCTAAAGCGCCGCCGGTTAGCTCTACGTTGGGCAATACAAAAATCGTGTCGTTGCCCCGGTGCAATTTGAACTCTTGCCGCTTCTATCGCCATCGCAAACAGTCCCCAGTTTGGGTGGGGACGTCATCACCGTCCCCTTCGTTTGCCACCGCATCCGTTTGCGGCACGCCTAGCGTGGCTTCGGTTTCCGCTCCCGCCAGAACGCGCAGCCCCACAAGCCGTGCGCGCCGCAAGCCGGTGTCCGGGTGCTTGGCACACAGCCTCGTGACATCTTCTTCTGCCAACACCGTGGCCATGCTAGAGTTTTGGCTTGCGTCACCAGGCCCAACCCTGCATTCGAGCGGGACGCGCCAAAAGCGGCGCGCGCCCCTCATTGTGAACGATGACGCTGTAGAAAAACCCTCTTCCCTCTCGATTTCGAGACGACACATCACTGCCGAGAATTATTTCTCGTCGTCATTCACCACAAGTTTTGGTTTTGATCATCGCGGCGAACGCCGCTTGA
>JBMOPZ010000046.1:0-77381 GCA_049321355.1 Pseudomonadota bacterium
GCACGACGCTCCTTGCTCTCCCACGGGCTTGGTGTCCCAAGGGATAATCGAGCTGCCGAGCCGGACCAGACTAAATTAACTACCAACAACACATATACGTCCAGCAAAACGAAACATACAAGGGGTTTTACTTCCTTCTCACCGAGGGATAAGGGGTTGGGTTCAACAACAGTGGTTACTCTGCCGCCTTTTTACGACTAACCGTCTTTTTTGCTTTGGGCGTTGCGGCTTTTTTTACGCTTGCTTTCTTGGCGGGGGTTTTCTTCGCGGCAGGCTTTTTCGCTGCCGCTTTTTTCGGGGCGGCTTTCTTTTTGCCGCCACCCTTTGCGGCTTTGGCGGCAATCAATTCCAGTGCTTCTTCCAGCGTAACCGCTTCCGGGGAAACGTCTTTGGGGAGGGTGGCGTTGATTTTGCCGTGGCGCACATAGGGGCCGTAGCGGCCGCTGCATACCTCGATGGGGGCGTTGTCCTCGGGGTGTTCTCCCACGGTGCGCAGTATGGTGTTGCCCGCCTTGGCTTGGGAGAGCAGTTCGAGCGCACGCTCCAGACCGATTTCAAAGAGGTTGTCGGCGCGCGGAATGGATTTGAATTTGCCGTCGTGTCCGATGTAAGGGCCGAAGCGTCCGATGTTGACGATGACTTTTTTGCCGCTCTCGGGGTGTGTGCCCACTTCGCGCGGAAGCGACAACAGCTTTAGCGCGGTGGCGAAGTCGGCCTGTTCGATGGGGAGCTCTTTTGGCCAGGAGACGCGCTTGGGTTTTTTCTTCGCGCCCTCTTCCACTTCGCCGAGTTGCACGTAATAGCCGTAAGGGCCGCGCAGCAACAGGACGGGTTGTTTGCTGTCGGGGTGTTCGCCCAATTCTTTGCGCGCTTCGCCGGGGTCTTCTTCGCCGCTGAGGTTGCGGGTGTAGTCGCAATCGGGATAGCCGGTGCAGCCGATGAAGCTGCCGCGTTTGCCCAGCCGCTTGGAGAGCGGCTGACCGCACTTGGGGCAGGCTTCGTCGAGGATTTCCGTGCCCGGACGATCGACATCTTTTTTGTCGATAATCAGTTGGGTAAAGCCTTTCCAGAAGTCGTCCAGCAGCGGAATCCAGTCGCGCTTTCCTTCGGAGACTTCGTCCAGCTCGTCCTCCAGATGCGCGGTAAAGCCGTAATCGACATAGCGGGTGAAGTGCTCGGTGAGGAATTTATTGACCACGCGACCGACATCGGTGGGCATGAAGCGTTTTTTGTCGAGCAGCGCGTATTCGCGGGTTTGCAGGGTGGAGATAATGGCGGCGTAGGTTGAGGGACGACCGATGCCGTATTCTTCCAGCGACTTGACCAGGCTGGCCTCGGAAAAGCGCGGCGGCGGCTGGGTGAAATGTTGTTCGCCGTACAGTTTGTCCACGGGCAGCACGTCACCCTCCGCCAAGGGCGGCAGCTTGCTGCTGTCTTCTTCTTCGGCGTCATCGACATCTTCTTTGTAAACACCGATAAAGCCGGGAAACACCAAGGTTTGACCGTTGGCGCGGAACAGTGTGTCGTCGCCGCTAAGGCGAATATCCACGCTTACGGTGTCGAAGCGCGCCGGGGTCATTTGACTGGCCAGGGTGCGCTTCCAAATCATTTCGTATAAGCGCAGTTGATCGGCACCGAGGTGGTCGCGCAGGCTGTCCGGGGTGCGCAACACCGAGGTCGGACGGATTGCCTCGTGCGCCTCCTGGGCATTTTTCGCTTTGCTTTTGTAGTTGGGCTGGGTGGCGGGCAGGTAGTCTGCGGAGAAGTTGCCGCGAATGTAATCGCGGATTTCGGCAACCGCCTCCTTGGCAAGCGTGACCGAGTCGGTACGCATATAGGTAATCAGACCGGTGGTTTGGCCGCCAATGTCCGCGCCTTCGTAGAGTGATTGCGCGGTGCGCATGGTGCGCTCCGAGGTCATGCCCAGTTTGCGCACCGCCTCCTGTTGCAGGGTTGAGGTGGTGAACGGTGCGGCGGCGTAACGTTGTTTGCCCTTTTTTTCCACGCGCACCACTTTGGGCGGCAGTTTGGCGTTGCTCAGCTTGGCGTGTATGGCGTCATATTCGGCTTGACTGCCAATACTGAGTTGCTCCAGCTTTTTGCCCTGATACTGGAATAGTTTGGCGGTGAACGGGACGCTGTTTTTCTGGCTGTCCAAATGCACCGACCAGTATTCTTGGCTCTTGAACTTTTCTATTTCCAGCTCGCGTTCGACGATCAGGCGCAGCGCGGGGCTTTGTACCCTACCCGCCGACAGGCCGGGGCGAATCTTGCGCCACAGCAGCGGCGACAAATTAAAACCGACCAGATAATCCAATGCGCGGCGCGCTTGTTGGGCGTTTACCAGCGGTAGCGAAATCTCCCGTGGATGCGTTACCGCATCTTTAACGGCGGATTCGGTAATTTCATAGAACACCACGCGCTGCATGGCCTTGCCCTTAAGTGCGCGCTTACTTTTCAACAACTCTGCAATATGCCAGGCAATCGCCTCCCCTTCGCGATCCGGGTCGGGCGCGAGGTAGATAGCGTCGGCGTCGACCGCAGCCCTGGCGATGGCATCAACGTGTTTGGCGTTGCGCGCGATGGTCTCGTATTGCATGGTGTAGTTGTTGTCGGTATCCACCGCACCGTTTTTGGGAATCAGGTCGCGCACGTGACCGTAAGAGGCGAGTACCTCGAAATCTTTGCCCAGATATTTTTTCAGCGTTTTCGCCTTGGCGGGCGACTCAACAATCAGTAGATTTTTTGCCATTTGGGTTTAGTGTCGTTGTGTCGAGGTGAACGGGGAAAGCAGCTCTTCAACCAATAAAGTGTCGATCTCCCGGTCGCGACTCCATAGCACCATCAACATGATGAGTTTAAGTTTATCCAGACTGAGCGATTCCTGTTTTAGTACCAGCGCGCGATCAATAATCATTTCGCGGTCGGCAACCGAGATCATGCGCTGCTGCTCGGCAAATAATAAAAACTGACGCGCCTCAACACCCAGATACCGGCATTCTTTTTCGGCAAAATGACGAATCCCCGCGTGTTGCAGGGAGGCGGGGTATTGGTCGGCATTCTGTTGTTGTAATGCGGACAACCAGGTCAGCACCTCGTTGATTTCTTCGCCCTCAAAACCGGCAGCGGAAAGTTTGCGGGAAATTTTTTCGGGTTCGGGGTAGCTGCCCGTGTCGAAATAATTCCCAAACAAATAAATTAGTATTTCAAACATAGTGTTAGTGGGTTCTTTGGTATAAGCCGCCAGGCAAGGAGCTGATATGACCCTCCAGCTCAAGTGTCAACAGCATGGCGGATAGCTCTGCCATCGTCAAGCCGCAGCGATTGCCCAGGGTGTCGATGTCCACCGGATCGTAGCCCAGTTGGGCCAGAATTTCGTGGCCGCTATTTTCGGCGGGTGACGCGCGGTTTATTGTGGAAAATCCGCCCAATTCTTCGAGAATGTCTTGGGCGCTTTCTACCAGTTTTGCGCCCTGCTTGATGAGCGCGTGGCAGCCTTTGCTGTGCGGCGAGTGAATCGAGCCGGGAATCGCAAAAACATCCCGGTTTTGTTCCAACGCGAGGCGCGCGGTAATCAGTGAACCGCTTTGTAATGATGCTTCTACCACCAGACTGCCGGTGCTCATCCCGCTGATGAGGCGGTTGCGGCGCGGGAAGTTGGCCGCCAGCGGCGGCGTTCCCAGCGGAAATTCGGAAATCAGCGCGCCTTGGGCGGCCAGCGCGTGTGCCAGGTCGCGATTTGCGGCGGGATAAACCTTGTCCAGCCCGGTGCCGACAATGGCGATGCTGCTCCCCTGCCCTTGCAAGCCGCCACGGTGGGCGGCGGCATCAATACCGTGCGCCATGCCACTGATGATGCATAGTCCGGCATCACTGAGTGTTCGGGCAAAGTTCTCGGCATTGTTGATGCCCTGCGGTGTGGCATTGCGGCTGCCGACGATGCCGAGGCCGGTGTGATTGAGCAAATCCAGCCGACCTTTTACATAAAGGAGAATCGGCGGGTCAGGGATGTTTAACAGGGATTGCGGGTAGTCTTGATCGGCCAGGGTGACCAGGTGGTTGTTGGAGTCGTTGAGCCAGGCGAGAGATTCGTTCAGTCGTGCTTCATCGATGCCGTTGCCGAGGGCGACGGCAACAGACGGTTTAACAATTGATTTGAGCGACAGCGATGAGGCGTTGAAAATCGCCTCGGGGGAAGCAAACTCTTTTAACAGGCGGCGCGCACTTTCGCCGCCCAACCCTTTGGTAAGACTCAGGGCAAGCCACGCTTTGAGCGAAGCATCTGCCGTCATGTTTGCGGGAAGCCTTAGGGGTTAACTGCGCGATCAAGCAGTTGCGCCGGTAAGCGGGTTTCCATCACCAAGCCGTAAGAGACTTTGTCGAATACACGGAAAACGAACAACAATCCATAACGGTCATCCGGCAAGGTATAGGTTTTGCCTGCGCTCTTGATGTCTTCGCCCTTGTGATACAGCGCCAGCACATGCCCGCTCTCCAGACCGTCACGCGCACCTTTGTTCAGTGTGACAACGGTGTTTTGACCGGCTTGGGAGACACCGCCGTAAATCGAGATGATTTGTGCGGAAATATCGGTCTCCGGCGCGCGTGGCAGATAGTTGTTGGCGGTTTCGTTGGTTGCGGCAACCAAGCGGTCGCCCGAATAAATTTCCTGAACGGAGCGCGTTACCGAGACGGTGCTCACGTCGGCAAACGCGACTGCCTCGGCATCCCCCAGATAAACGGCCTCAATCCCCAAGTTTTCATTGCTGTCCGGGTCGGTAAAGGTTTTCCCCGGACGGTAAAGCTGCCACTTTTTACCTTGTTCGGCGGTTAAGTTGGTTGCGAACCCGGTATCGCCGAGAGACAGCAGCACGCGACCTTCACGCGCACCGATCAGGGTGGGCGCGTCGCTCAAGTCATCTTTTTCAATAACCAGCGGCTGTGTCAAAAAAGGTGCAATGGCTTTGGCGGAAATGCTGGGGATGGCACTGTGTTTGCTGTCTTCAAAACGTATCGTCGGGCTGAGTTTTACAACATTGCCCCCCGAGCCGCTGGCGGCATTGCCAACGCGCAAGGTGCCGCTGTCACGATCCAGATAAATAACGTCTCCCGGATAAATCCAGTGCGGATCCTTGATGGTGTCCTTGTTCATGCCCCAGATCTGCGGCCACTTCCACGGGTCGCGAAAAAAGGTCGCGGAAATGTCCCACAGTGTGTCACCCTTGACCACAATGTGTCGATCCGGTGCATCGTTGCGGATTTCCGGCGCGGTATCGGAGGCGACGGCAAACGCCAGGGTGGGCAACAACAGACAAATCAGCGATATAATCTTGCGCATGAAAAACTCCAGCAGAGTCAAAGTAAAAGGCACGCAAAGTTACTGCGTTGCGTTAAATTCTGCATCTAGTCTTATAAATTAGCAAGCTTTTATGGTTTAAACATGGCAATTCTGAAAATTTTGCAGTATCCAGACCCGCGCTTGCACAAAGTTGCCCAAGCGGTGATTGCGGTCAACGATAAAACCCGCCAACTGGTGCGCGACATGGCCGAGACCATGTACGCCGCGCCGGGCGTGGGCTTGGCCGCGACGCAGGTGGATGTACACGAGCAAGTCATCGTCATCGACGTTTCGGAAACGCACGACGATCTTAAGGTGTTGATCAACCCCGAGATTTTGTCGGGTCGCGGTGAAGAAGAAAATGAAGAGGGCTGTTTGTCGGTGCCCGGCATTTATGAAAAAGTGTGCCGCAAAGAGCAGATAACGGTACGTGCGCTCGATCAGCACGGAAAAAGTTATACCTTGGAAGCGGACGGTTTGTTGGCCATCTGCATTCAGCACGAAATGGATCATTTGCGCGGCAAGGTATTCGTCGAGTACTTGTCAACACTCAAACAGTCACGGATTCGCACCAAGCTGAAAAAGCTGCAGCGCGAAACTCTGTAACCGGCCGTGAAAATCATTTTTGCCGGAACCCCGCCGTTTGCCGCCCATGCGCTGGCGGCACTGTTGCCGACCCATCAAGTGGTGGCGGTGTTGACACAACCGGATCGCCCGTCGGGACGCGGCATGAAACTTACCGCCAGCGCAGTTAAACAGCTGGCGTTGCAACATGACATTCCGGTGTTGCAGCCCGCATCGTTGAAAAGCGAACCGGCACAACAGGCGATAGCCGCGCTACATGCCGAGGTGATGGTGGTTGCCGCCTACGGCCTGATTTTGCCGCAAGCGGTATTGCGAATACCCCGTTACGGTTGCCTGAATATTCACGCGTCTTTGCTGCCCCGCTGGCGGGGTGCCGCACCGATACAGCGCGCCATTCAAGCCGGGGATGGCGAAACCGGCATCACCATTATGCAGATGGATGAGGGTTTGGATACCGGCGATATGTTGTTGCGTCGCGCCTGCCCTATTCTGGCGGAAGATACCTCGGTGAGTCTGCATGACAAGCTGGCACAATTGGGCGCGAGCAGTATTATTGAAGCTTTGGCGTTGCTGCAACAGGGCGAATTGAAGGCGGTCAAGCAGGATAATGCGGCGGCATGTTATGCGGCCAAACTGCTTAAAAATGAGGCGGCACTGGATTGGCGGCTGGATGCGCAAACGTTACAGCGCAACATTCGGGCATTTAATCCCTTCCCGGTTTGTAGCGCAGTGTTCGACGGTTTGATAATTAAAGTTTGGCGGGCAACGCTTTGTGCCGGCACACCCGGTGTCCCGGGCGAGGTGTTGTCACTGGACGAGCGCGGTATCGTGGTTGCCTGCGGTCAAGGCGCATTGTGTTTGACGCTGTTGCAACGCCCCGGCGGCAAGGCGCAGCCCGCCGCACAATTTTTGCAGGCCGTGCCGATCAACGTTGGCGAGCGGTTTTCATAATGCAACAGGTGCAACTTGCTGCGGCACAAGTGACACAGCAAGTGCTGGTGGACGGACGGAATCTCAACCGGGTGTTGGAGGAGACCCTGTCCGGCAGGGGCGGCTGGGATGATGCGCAACGCGGCGCGTTGCGCGATTTGAGCTACGGAACCTTGCGCCATTACGGGCAGTTGCGCGCCGTGCTGGAATCGTTGTCACACAAGCCGGTAAGCGATGAGCGTTTGCGCGCGCTGTTGTTGGTTGCCCTGTTCCAGCTTCAATACAGCAAGGCGGCTCCTTATGCCGTGGTTGATCAGGCGGTGCGTGCGGCACAACAATTAAACCCGCGCACGGGCGGATTGACGAATGCGATTTTGCGTAATTTTTTACGCAACCGAAAGTTGTTGCTTGAGCAGGCAAGCCAATCGCCGCAGGGAAAATACAGTTACCCGCAATGGTGGATAGATGAACTGCAAGCCCAGTATGGCGATGATAGCGAGTCGATATTGACGGCGGGCAATACGCATCCACCCATGACTTTGCGGGTGAACCACCAGCGTTGCAGCATGGACGACTACATGGGCTTGTTGCAGCAAAATGAGATCGCGGCCCGGCGTATCGGGACTGACGCGCTTCAATTGCAACAACCGCTGCCGGTGAGCAAGTTGCCGGGATTTTTTGACGGCGCGGTCTCGGTGCAGGATGCGGGGGCGCAGCTGGCGGCGGGTTTGCTGGACGCGCACCGGGGAATGCGGGTGCTGGATGCCTGCGCTGCGCCCGGCGGCAAGACGGCACATATCTTGGAGTGTGCGGAGGTCGAAATGGTCGCGGTCGATCAGGATGAAAAACGGCTACAGCGCGTGGCGGAAAACTTGCAGCGCTTGCAGCTGTCCGCAACACTGGTGGTCGGCGATGTGGCGCAGCCGGATGTCTGGTGGGACGGCAAACCCTTTCAGCGTATTTTGGCGGATGTGCCCTGCTCTGCCTCTGGTGTGGTGCGCCGTCATCCCGATATCAAGTGGTTGCGCCGTCGCAGCGATCTCGCCGGATTCGCGGAGCAACAGTTCGACATTTTGTCCGCGCTGTGGCGGCTGCTTGAGCAAAATGGTAAATTGCTCTACGCGACCTGCTCGGTGTTCCAGCAAGAAAACGAACAGCTTGTCGCCAAGTTCTTGGCGCATCAGACCGATGCGAGACGCTTGCCCCTGTTGCTGCCGGGCGACACACAAGGACAATTGCTCCCGAATGATCAGCACGACGGATTTTTTTATGCGCTATTGCACAAAGCTGTTTAGGGCGGCGTTCATCATTTGCCTGTTTATGGCTACGGCTTATGCCGGGGGTATTTCCGTCAACATGGCGGAAATGCGTGGCAGCGAAGACAGTTATCGGCTGACCGCGCGCTATGATTTCAACCTGAACTTTGCTGTGCAGCAGGCACTGACGCGCGGCGTACCGTTGTATTTTGTCGGTGAATTTTCCCTGGTGCGCTCGCGCTGGTATTGGTTGGACGAAGAGATTTTCCGCAGCGAGCACACCGTTAAACTTTCCTATAACGTGTTGACGCGCCAATATCGCATTTCGCGCGGGGCACTGTTCCAAAACTTTGCCACCTATGAAGATGCGCTGAAATTGCTGGCACGGTTTAATTCCACCGACATTCCCGCAAGTTTGATCGACCAAGAAGGCGAGTACATTGCGGCCGCCCGCCTGCGACTGGATATCGAGCAGCTACCCAACTTGTTGCAAGTGAACGCCTTGACCAGCAAAGACTGGGATTTGAGTTCCGACTGGTATCGCTGGGTGATACGTCCGGCGGAAATAAAGACCGACCAGCGGGCGGGCACGCCGTGAAGAATCTGATTTTTTTCAGCATCGCGCTGGGCGGAATATTGCTTTACTTGCTGTCGAGCAGCAGTGCCAACACGGGGGTGTTTTCCGGGAGTTATTACACATTGCTGGCACTGACCGGCCTGTTGGCACTGGGTCTGGCGGGGATCGTCGCGTACCAACTATGGCAGCTGCGCCGCAAACTCAAACAGAGAATTTTTGGTGCCCGGCTAACGCTCAGGCTGGTGGTTTTTTTTACCCTGATCGGTGTCGTGCCGGGGATTCTGGTGTATGCCGTTTCGGTACAGTTTCTCGGCAAAAGTATTGAGTCATGGTTCGATGTGCGCGTGGAAAAGGCACTGGAGGGCGGGCTTAATCTCGGCAGAAACAGCCTGGAAAACAGTCTGAGTGAGCTGACTAAAAAAGCGCAATTCACCGCGTCGCTGTTGGCAGAAAAACAACCCAAACAATTTCAAGCCGCACTGGATCAGTTTGTGGATGAAGGCTTGGCACAAGAGGCCGCCCTGTTTTCCACCAGCGGCAAGCCGTTGGCATTGTCGCCTGCCGACAAGCGGCAAGCCGCCGACCTTCCGGATGTCGAACTGTTGCGTCAGACATTGGAAAGCGGCCAGCAGGGGGTAATTGACACCCTGCCGGGAAAAGGGCTGAGTTTGCGCACACTGGTTCTGGTTAATGCAACCCGCGGATCCGGCGATCCTTACGTGCTGCAATTTATTCAGCCGGTAGCAAAGCAGGTGGAGGCCGATACCGAGACGGTGCAGGCGGTTTATCGCGATTATCAGGAGCTTACTCTGTCGCGACTGGGCTTGAAGCGGCTTTATGCGATTACCTTGACGCTTTCGCTGTTGGTGGTGCTGTTAACAGCGGTGTCGGCAGCGGTCTTTATTAGCGCGCGTTTGGGCGCGTCGCTGCAGGCGTTGGCCAGCGGAACGCGGGCGGTCGCGCAGGGCGACTTCACCGGCCAATATCCGATTCAAAGCAGCGATGAGTTGGGTGCGCTGACCGGACTGTTTAATCAAATGACGCGACAATTATTTGAGGCAAAACAAATCCGCGAGCAGCAACGGCGCGAAGTGGAAAGTGCCAAGGGGCATTTGGAAAGCGTCCTGACCCATTTGTCGTCCGGGGTGCTGGCACTGGACAATGAATTGCATCTGCGTTCGCTGAATCCCAGCGCGGCGGAAATTTTGGGCGTGTCGCTGCAAGAAATGCAGCGCATGTCGTTAGCCCAGATTGCCGAACGTTACAGTCTATTGAATGTTTTTTGTCAGACGATTATTGATGCGGTGAGCGAGGCAAGCAACGGTGAGTGGCAGCGGCAAATAGAGCGCATGAGCAAAAACGGGATGCAAATTCTGCTGATGCGCGGAACGCGGTTGCCGCAAGGCGTGGAGACGGGTTATGTGGTGGTGTTTGACGACATTAGCCACCTGTTGCGTGCCGAGCGGCAGGCGGCCTGGGGCGAAGTGGCGCGGCGGCTTGCCCATGAAATCAAGAACCCGCTGACACCGATACAGCTTTCGGCTGAGCGCTTGCAATACAAGTTGAGCGACAAACTTGACGAGGCCGATGCGCAATTGTTGCGGCGTGCCACGCAAACAATAGTCAGCCAGGTTGGGGCAATGAAAAACATGGTGGGAGACTTTGCCAACTACGCGCGCGGCCCGGCACTGAAGTTGTCGCGGCTGGACGTGCATAGGCTGATAAAAGAGGTGCTGGGGCTGTATGAGGCGAATGTTATTCCCATCAAGCTGTCGTTGCAGGCGGCACACAGCGAGGTGAACGGTGACGCCACCCGGCTGCGGCAAGTGATTCATAATTTGTTGCAAAACGCGCAGGACGCGCTGCATGACGTTGCCAATCCGCAGATTACACTCGGCACCGAAGCAGGAAACGGCGAAGTGTGGTTGCGTGTTGAAGATAACGGTTCGGGGTTTCCGGAGAGCGTGTTGTCGAGGGCGTTTGAGCCCTATATGACAACCAAGGCAAAGGGCACCGGGCTGGGTTTGGCAATCGTCAAGAAAATTATTGAAGAACATGGCGGGCACATTGACATCGAAAACGCCGCAACCGGCGGCGCCCGAGTCAACATACACCTGCCGCTAGCGGGGGAGCGAGAATGACAGCGAAACATATATTGGTGGTGGACGATGAAATTGGTATCCGCGAGCTGTTGTCGGAAATTTTGATTGACGAGGGCTACCACGTGCATTTGGCAGAGAATGCCGAGCAGGCGCGAAACTATCGCAGCGAACATGAGCCGGATTTGGTGTTGCTGGACATCTGGATGCCGGAAACGGACGGTTTGGCACTGCTCAAAGAGTGGGTTGAACACGAGTTGTTGACCATGCCGGTGGTAATGATGTCCGGTCACGGCACAATCGAAACGGCTGTTGAAGCGACGCGCATCGGTGCGGTTGACTTTCTGGAAAAGCCAATAGCTTTGCAAAAGCTATTGGGCACCATCAGCAAGGCTCTCAGGGAGGGGCTGCCAACGCCGCCCCAGCCAAATGTCGAAGAGCCGAGTCAAAACATTACCCTGCAACTGGAGGGGCAGCCACAACCGTTTTCTATCCCGTTGAATTTGTCCTTGCGCGAAGCGCATGAACATTTCGACGTGATTTATTTCAATTACCACCTCGCCAGAGAGAATGGCAATGTCAGCCGGGTGGCGGAAAAGGTTGGGGTGGAGCGTACCCACCTGTACCGGAAATTCAAGCAACTGGGAATCAAGATCGCGAAAAAAGGCGGCGACTAAGGCTGTTGGCATCGTCAGCAACCTTACAATTGTTGCCCAAACCCAGAGGCTGCGGCATAATCGCCTGCTGGAATTTATTTATCTAACTACAATCGCAACGCTGAGGAGACACAAGAATGGCCGCGACGCGCAATATTACCCCCCCAAAGTTTAATGACATTACCGGCGCGATTCGTATGCTGGCGGTGGATGCCGTTCAGAAAGCCAATTCCGGTCACCCGGGCGCGCCTATGGGCATGGCTGAAATTGCCGAGGTGTTGTGGAATCGTCATATGCGCCACAATCCGGCCAACCCCAAGTGGGCGGATCGTGATCGTTTTGTGCAGTCCAATGGCCATGGTTCGATGTTGATTTACGCATTGTTGCATTTGACCGGCTACGACTTGCCGATGGATGAGTTGAAGCGTTTCCGTCAAATGCATTCCAAGACCCCGGGGCATCCGGAATACGGCTACACCGCAGGCGTCGAAACCACCACCGGTCCTTTGGGTCAGGGTATTACCAATGCGGTCGGCATGGCGATGGCGGAAAAGTTGCTGGCAGCGGAATTCAACAAGCCCGGCCACGAAATCGTCAATCACCACACTTATGTATTCATGGGCGATGGTTGCATGATGGAAGGCATTTCGCACGAAGCCTGCGCGTTGGCGGGCACTTGGGGCTTGGGCAAGCTCATCGCGTTTTGGGACGATAACGAAATTTCTATCGATGGACACACCAACGGTTGGTTTACGGATAACACCGCGAAGCGTTTTGAAGCTTACGGTTGGCATGTGATTGCCGACGTGCAAGGCCACGACAGCGAGGCTATCGAAGCCGCGATACAGGCAGCCAAGGCGGTCACGGACAAGCCGAGTCTGATTTGTTGCAAGACCATCATCGGCATGGGTTCGCCCAACAAGGCGGACAGCCACGATGTTCACGGCGCGGCATTGGGTGATGCCGAAGTGGCCGCCACGCGCGAGCATATCGGCTGGAAGTACCCGCCGTTCGAGATTCCCACGCATGTTTACCAGGCGTGGGATGCGCGCACCAAGGGCGAAGGGTTGGAAAGGCTCTGGAATAATAAATTCGCCGAATATAAAAAATCTTTCCCGAAAGAGGCGGCTGAATTTGAGCGTCGCATGAAGGGTGATTTGCCTGCCAATTGGGCTGATCATGCAGCTAAGGCGATTGCACAAATCAACGAAAAAGCAGAAACCATTGCGACTCGCAAAGCATCACAAAACGCGATTAACGCATTGCAACCCGCGTTGCCGGAATTTCTGGGCGGATCTGCCGATTTGACCGGTTCCAACCTGACGAATTGGACGGGTGCGCACCATGTACACGGCAAAAAGCCGGGTAACTACATCAGCTACGGTGTGCGAGAGTTCGGTATGTCGCACATCATGAACGGTATGGCACTCCACGGCGGTCTGTTGCCGTTCGGCGGCACCTTCCTGATGTTCTCGGAATACGCGCGCAATGCTTTGCGTATGTCGGCATTGATGAAACAGCGCGTGATTTATGTTTACACGCACGATTCCATCGGTCTGGGCGAAGATGGTCCGACCCATCAACCGGTCGAGCAAACTGCGACCTTGCGTTACATCCCCAACATGGAAGTGTGGCGTCCGTGCGACACGGTGGAATCCATCGTCGGCTGGGTGGCAGCAGTTGAGCGTAAGGATGGCCCATCCAGCCTGATTTTTAGCCGTCAAAATCTGGCGTTCCAAAAACGCGATGCCGCACAGATTGCCAACATCCGCAAAGGTGCTTACGTGCTTTCCGAGGCGGCAGGCGGTAAGCCAGACGTGGTAATTATCGCTACCGGCTCCGAAGTCGCGCTGGCGATGGATGCGCAAAAAACATTGGCGGCCGATGGTGTTGCGGCGCGCGTGGTGTCAATGCCATCAACCACGGTATTCGACAAGCAGGATCAGGCTTACAAAGACAGTGTGTTGCCCAAAGGTGTGAAGCGCGTGGCGGTCGAAGCCGGCGTGACGGGCGGTTGGTATAAATATGTGGGCTTGGATGGTGCGGTAGTGGGTATGGATTGCTTCGGGGAATCCGCGCCTGCGCCCGAGTTATTCAAGCATTTCGGGTTTACTGCGGAGAATGTGGTCAAGACAGTCAAAGGCGTTCTGTAAGACACAATTAACTACTAAACGGGAGAAAAAACATGGCAATCAAAGTTGGTATCAATGGTTTCGGTCGTATCGGTCGTATGGTGTTTCGTGCGGCAACCAAAGACTTTCCTGAAATTGAAGTTGTGGCAATCAATGACCTGCTCGAGCCGGACTACTTGGCTTACATGTTGAAGCATGACTCGGTGCACGGTCGCTTCAATGGCGATGTGGCGGTTAAGGGCAACAACTTGGTGGTCAATGGCAAAACAATCCGCCTGACCGCCGAGCGCGATCCGGCAAACCTGAAGTGGAATGAAGTCGGGGTTGATATTGTTATTGAATGTACCGGTTTCTTCCTGACGCAAGAGACTTGCCAGAAACACATCGATGCGGGCGCGAAAAAAGTGGTGCAATCCGCGCCTTGCAAGGATGCGGGGCCGATGTTTGTGTATGGTGTGAACCACGACACCTACAAGGGTGAGGCGATTGTATCTGCGGCATCCTGCACCACCAACGCATTGGCACCTGTGGCCAAGGTGTTGAACGATGCTTTCGGTATCAAGCGCGGTCTGATGACCACGGTACACGCCGCAACAGCGACCCAGAAAACCGTGGATGGCCCGTCCAACAAAGATTGGCGTGGCGGTCGCGGCATTTTGGAAAACATCATTCCTTCTTCCACGGGTGCGGCCAAGGCCGTGGGCGTGGTGATTCCCCAATTGAACAAAAAGTTGACCGGTATGGCGTTCCGCGTACCCACATCGGACGTATCCGTAGTTGATTTGACCTGTGAGCTGAATAAAGAAGCAACTTATGATCAGGTCGTTGCGGCAATGAAGTCCGCTTCCGAAAATGGCCCGCTGAAGGGTGTGCTCGGCTTCACGGATGACAAGGTGGTTTCCACCGACTTCCGTGGCTGTGTGAACCCGTCGATTTTTGATGCGGAAGCCGGTATTGCGCTGGATCCGACCTTCGTCAAGGTGGTCGCCTGGTACGATAACGAATACGGTTACACCTGCAACCTGATGCGTTTAGTGCGTCACGTCGCCAACTAAGCTGCCTGGTAAGGGCTGGCGCACTGCCAGCCCTTTTCGCTTTAAGTCTGCATTAAGGAAAAATCATGTCTGTAATTAAAATGACCGACCTGGATCTCAAGGGCAAGCGCGTCCTGATTCGTTCGGATTTGAACGTGCCGGTCAAAGACGGCAAAGTAACCTCGGATGCGCGGATTACCGCCTCTATGGGAACGATTAACGCCGCGCTTAAAGCGGGCGCACGGGTGATGGTGACCTCGCACTTGGGTCGCCCGGAAGAGGGTGTGTATTCTGAAGAAAACTCGCTCAAGCCGGTCGCCAATGACATCGCCAACAAATTGGCCAAGCCGATACGTCTGATTAAGGATTGGACGGATGGCGGTTTTGAAGTTGCCGAAGGCGAGTTGGTGTTGCTGGAAAACTGTCGTTTCAATAAAGGCGAAAAGAAAAACGCCGAAGATCTGTCCAAAAAATATGCTGCCCTGTGCGATGTATTTGTGATGGACGCATTTGGCACCGCCCATCGCGCCCAAGCCTCAACACACGGCGTGGCAAAATACGCGCCCACCGCTGCGGCGGGTATTCTGCTGGTGGAAGAGCTGGATGCTTTGACTAAAGCGCTGCTTAATCCGGCGCGCCCGATGGTTGCCATCGTCGGCGGTTCGAAAGTTTCCACCAAGCTGACTGTATTGGAGTCCCTGTCCGAGAAATGTGAGCAGTTGGTTGTCGGCGGCGGTATTGCCAATACCTTCCTCAAGGCCGTGGGTAAAAATGTCGGCAAGTCCTTGTGTGAGGATGATCTGGTGCCTACCGCACAGGGGTTGATTGGCAAGATGCAAGCGCGCGGCGCGAACATTCCGATTGCGGTGGACGTGGTCTGTGGCAAGAAGTTTGACGCAAACGAGCCGGCAGTCTTGAAAGATGCGGACAATGTGGCTGACGATGACATGATTTTTGACATCGGCGCCAAGTCTGCGCAAGAGATTGCCGACATCATAATGCAGGCGGGAACGGTAGTGTGGAATGGCCCGGTCGGCGTGTTCGAGTTTGATCAGTTCGGTGCAGGCACCAAACTGATTGCGAAAGCCATTGCAGAAACCAACGCCTTCACCTTGGCGGGCGGCGGCGACACCATTGCCGCGATTCAGAAGTACGACATTTTTGACAAGGTGTCTTACATTTCCACCGCCGGTGGCGCATTCCTCGAGTTTCTCGAAGGCAAAACGTTGCCTGCGGTGGAAATTCTGGAACAGCGCGCCAAGTAACCCACCATAGGAAACACATGCTGCGCAGAACCAAAATAGTTGCAACCCTGGGCCCCGCATCCAGCGATCGGGGCGTTTTGGAGGAGATGATCCGTGCCGGAGTTGATCTGGTGCGGATGAACTTTTCCCATGGCTCCGCGCAAGATCATGTGCGGCGTGCCGAAACCGTGCGTGCCGCTGCCGCTGCGGTTGGGCGCACTGTGGGTATTCTGGCCGATTTGCAGGGTCCGAAAATTCGGATACGCAAATTTGAGAACGATAAAATCGTCCTGAATGATGGCGATACGTTCACACTGGATGCGACTTTAGAGGGGTTGGGCAATCAGCAGCGCGTAGGTTTGGATTACAAAGACCTTCCCAAAGACGTTAGTCCGGGATCGATATTGTTGCTCAACGACGGCATGTTGGAGTTCCATGTGGTCGAGGTCAACGGCCCGGAAGTGGTGTGTAAGGTGGTGCGTGGCGGGGTGTTGTCCAACAACAAAGGGATTAACCGCAAAGGCGGCGGGCTGACCGCGCCGGCACTTACCGACAAAGACAAAGAAGACATCAAGACCGCCGCGATGATTAAAGCGGATTACTTGGCGGTTTCCTTTCCGCGCTCGGGCGACGATATGCGTTTGGCTCGCGAGTTAATGCGCGCCGCAGGCGGTAACAGCATGTTGATGGCCAAGATTGAGCGCGCCGAAGCAATCCCCGTGCTGGACGAGATTATTGATGCCTCCGATGCCATCATGGTGGCGCGCGGTGATCTAAGCGTGGAGGTGGGTGATGCGGCGGTGCCCGGGCTGCAAAAGAAAATGATCAAAATGGCGCGCGCCAAAAATCGTTTGGTGATTACCGCCACGCAAATGATGGAGTCGATGATTACCAATCCGATCCCGACACGCGCGGAGGTCTCCGATGTGGCGAATGCGGTGCTGGACGGTACCGATGCCGTAATGCTTTCGGCAGAAACAGCGGTGGGCGATTATCCGGTTGAAACGATCGCGGCAATGGCGCGTATTTGTTACAAAGCCGAGCGCGAGGATGAGGACGCGCAGACGAACCAGCGCATTACGGTGCAACGTTTCTCGCGAATTGATCAGTCGATTGCGCACTCGGCGTTATTTGCCGCCGCACACCTGAACGTTAAAGCGATTGTCGCCATGACTCAATCGGGTTCGACCGCATTGTGGATGTCGCGAGCCAATGTCGGCGTGCCGATTTTTGCACTGACACCGGTGGCGGAAACTTTGACCAAGGTCACCCTGTTTAGTGGCGTACATCCGATCGCATTCAAGAACAAGTCCGAAGATCACTCGATGACGTTACGCCAGGTGGAAGACGAACTGGTTCAGCTCAAACAGGTGCAAGCGGGAGACTTAATTGTCATGACGATTGGTGAGGCCGTCGGCAAGAGTGGACACACCAATACCATGAAAATCGTGCGTGTCGGCGATTACCACAAAACCTAAATGGTTGAGTCGTGCGACAACAAAAACTAAACTGCAACATTAACCGATAACTTTTAATCAGGAGGACTAAATGGCACTCGTATCCCTGCGTCAACTACTCGATCACGCGGCAGAAAACAGCTACGGCTTGCCCGCGTTTAACGTTAACAACCTGGAGCAGGTCAAAGCCATTATGGAGGCGGCCGACCAATGTAACAGCCCGGTGATTATGCAAGGCTCTGCCGGCGCGCGTAAGTATGCGGGCGAGCCATTCCTGCGCCACTTGATTGAAGCCGCCATTGAAATGTATCCGCATATCCCGGTGGTGATGCACCAGGATCACGGCGCGTCCCCGGCGGTGTGTATCAATGCGATTAAGTCGGGCTTCTCAAGCGTGATGATGGACGGCTCCTTGAAAGAAGATGCCAAAACACCCGCGTCGTTTGAATACAACGTGGATGTGACCCGCCGCGTGGTGGAAATGTCCCATGCGGTGGGCGTATCGGTAGAGGGCGAGCTGGGCTGTTTGGGTTCATTGGAATCCGGCATGGGTGAAAAAGAAGACGGTCACGGTGCCGAAGGCGTTTTGACGCACGACCAACTGTTGACCGATCCGGAAGAAGCCGCACAGTTCGTGCGCCAAACAGGTGTGGACGCTTTGGCAATCGCTATCGGAACCTCGCATGGTGCGTACAAATTCACCAAGCCGCCCACAGGCGACACCTTGGCGATTAGTCGCATCAAAGAAATTCACGCGCGGATTCCGAACACCCATCTGGTCATGCACGGTTCTTCTTCCGTACCGCAAGAGTGGCTGAAAATCATCAACGAATTTGGCGGTGCCATGCCGCAAACCTACGGTGTGCCGGTGGAAGAAATTGTTGAGGGAATTAAGCACGGCGTGCGCAAAATCAATATCGACACCGACTTGCGTATGGCATCGACGGGCTCGATTCGTCGCTTCCTCGCACAGGATGCCAAAAACTTCGATCCGCGCAAGTTCCTGGCGGTATCCACGGTGGCGATGAAAGAGATTTGCGTGGCGCGTTACGAGGCCTTTGGTTCGGCGGGTCAAGCTGGCAAAATCAAGCCAATTTCCCTTGAGTCAATGGCAAACCGTTATACCAAGGGCGAATTGAAGGCCGTGGTGAAGTAAGTCTGGTAGCGGACAACTTAATAATGGTGTGACGAGAACCCGGCAACGAACCGCCGGGTTTTTTTTCGGGCGAAGAAAACAAGGGTGTAAAAAAGGGAAGCGGTATGCGCCGCTTCCCTTTTTTGTGCGCCGGGCGGAATTACTTTTTCTTCTTCGCAATCATGTCATGCATGATGGGCGAGAGAATGATTTCCATCGCGTAACTCATTTTGCCGCCGGGCACCACAAGCGTGTTGGCGCGGGACATGAATGAGTCGGGAATCATGTTGAGCATGTACGGGAAATCAACGCCCTTGGGGTCGCGGAAGCGGATCACCACAAAACTCTCGTCCGGAGTTGGAATATCGCGTGCGATAAACGGATTGGAGGTGTCCACCGTAGCCACACGCTGGAAGTTAATGTGCGTGCGCGAGAACTGCGGGGTGATATATTTGATGTAGTCCGGCATACGGCGCATGATGGTATCCACTGTTGCCTCGGCAGAATAACCGCGCTCGGCTTTGTCGCGATGAATTTTCTGTATCCACTCCAGATTAACCACCGGCACGACACCGACACCCAGATCAACATAGCGGCTGACATCAACGCCCTGCTTGTCATCTTTGGCCAAGCCATGCAGACCTTCATAGAACAACAGATCAGAGTTCGCCTCAATGTCTTCCCAAGGCGTAAATACCCCCGGAGTTAGGTCGGTCCGGTTGAAATGTTTGTTGTGCTCGACAGCCTCCGGCTCGCTATGCACATAGTAACGGCGTTTGCACATGCCGCTTTCGCCATACTGTTTGAAGGTTTCCTGAATTTTGTCGAAGTGATTGGCCTCGGGGCCAAAGTGGCTGAAAGTGTTGTTCCCGGCTTTGGCGGCCTCGGCTGCCGCAGCGCGAAATGCCATGCGATCCAAGCTGTGCAGGCTGTCGCCCTCGATGACGGCGGCGGAAATTTTTTCGCGCCGGAAAACATTTTCAAATGCGCGTTTTACAGTAGTCGTACCGGCACCGGACGAACCGGTCACGGCAATAACGGGATGCTTTGCGGACATAACAACCTCTCCTGAACAGGTATAAAAAATTTTAGTCGGTGATTCTACCCAGTTTTAGACTTTAGCGCGAGACATGCGGGTTTGCTGCGCCGAGAAATCCGCCGAGTTGTGCCGCCAGTCGTTCTGCTTGGTCGCGGCTGGCAAATTGTGTCAGGCGCAAGGTATAAGCCCAGCCCCCCTGAGACTCGACCGGCAGCAGGCGCACATCATAGCCAGCCTCACGCCATTGGTCATAAAGCAGCAACGCGTCAGCTTCGTTGCCAAGTGTCATCAGGTTGATTTTCCATTTACCGCCCAACTGTGCGGCGGGTTGAGCGATTTCAGTTTCGGTCGCCCAGCGTTTTAATTGTTGGGGATCGACTGCCGTCACGGGTAGTGGAATACTATTTTTCGGCATTTTATAGAAAGTGAGCGGCTGGTCCATTACAAACGCTTGCTGGTCGGCACCCGTGACGGAAATTTTGCCTTCGATAAGGCACACCACACCCATCTCTGTCCCGCTGTCGTCTTTGCCATCCTTGCCCCAAACGTCGGTGCCGCGTATGCCTATGGTTGCGCCAGCGACTTTCACGGTTACATCGCGCGCCCGTAATTTGGCGAGCCCGCTGGTGGTAAAACGAAACGCTCCCTTGGCGACATTCAACAGCGCGGTAAACAGGGAGGTTTGCTTGTCTGCCGAGACAAGCCCGTCAATGGTAACGGAAGCATTTTCACCCAGCTTGATAAGGCTGCCATCGGCGGCACGCAACAGAATGCGTGAATTCTTGCCGGTGGTGAGCAGATCGTGGTTATTAAGCACCATGCCAACCGAAAGTGGTGTGTTATGCGTACCCCGCTGCACCCAAGCTGGGGCTTGTACCGCCTGCACCAGAATTTCCGAGGCGGTTCCGGCAAATGAGCAGCAAAATAACGAGAGAGCCAAAAGCAATTTATTCATTAACGTTGCTCCAGGGGGCAATGGGCGGGAGCGATATTCTGCCGCTATAATGCCCGACTCGCAAACAATCGCCCTATTCCGTCGAAACATGCAGCAACTCTATTCACCCCAAGACATCGAAATCGCCATTCAGCAGCAGTGGGAAAGCGCGCAAACTTTCCGCGCCGACGAGCGCGGCACCAAGCCGAAATATTACTGTCTGTCGATGTTTCCCTACCCTTCCGGTAAGCTGCACATGGGTCATGTGCGCAACTACACCATAGGCGATGTGCTGAGTCGCTACCACCGCATGAAGGGTTACAACGTGTTGCAGCCCATGGGCTGGGATGCGTTCGGGCTGCCCGCCGAGAATGCCGCAATGGCAAACAATGTGCCGCCGGCGGCGTGGACCTATTCCAACATTGATTACATGAAGCGGCAGCTCAAGGCATTGGGCTTGGGCATTGATTGGTCGCGCGAGGTGAAGACCTGCACGCCCGAGTATTACCGCTGGGAGCAATGGCTATTCACCAAGCTGTTCAAAAAAGGCGTGATCTATAAGAAGACTTCGACCGTGAACTGGGACCCGGTGGACAATACCGTGCTGGCGAACGAGCAGGTCATCGACGGGCGCGGCTGGCGTTCCGGTGCGCTGGTGGAAAAGCGCGAGATACCGATGTATTTCTTCCGCATCACCCAATACGCGGAGGAGTTGCTGCAAGACCTCGACACCTTGACCGGCTGGCCTGAGCAGGTGAAGACCATGCAGGCCAACTGGATAGGCAAAAGCTATGGCGTGCGCTTCGCGTTTGAAATCGCCGACGAAGTCGGCACCACTCTTCCCTCTCCCCTCGGGGGAGGGACTGAGGGTGGGGGAACGCTCACAAGTAATCAGCTGCTCTGGGTGTACACCACGCGTGCCGACACCATCATGGGCGTGACTTTTGTTGCCGTGGCGGCGGAACACCCGCTGGCAATTCATGCCGCAAAAAACAACCCCCAGCTCGCCGCCTTCATCGAAGAATGCAAAAGTGGCAGCGTCGCCGAAGCGGATATGGCGACCATGGAAAAGAAAGGCATGGATACCGGTCTTCAGGTTACCCATCCGTTGACGGGTGAACGGATTCCCGTGTGGGTCGGCAACTATGTGCTGATGGGCTACGGCGAAGGCGCGGTGATGGCGGTGCCGGCCCATGACGAGCGTGATTTTGGCTTTGCAAAGAAATATGGTTTAGCGATTAAACCTGTCATAGCGCCCCGCCATGCTTTTAAGTCTTCCATAGGAATTGCTGAGAATGAACAACCAGTTTCAGTTTCCGATTTAAGGATGAAGCCAATACAGGTTGATACAGCATGGTTTGATGAGAACAAGTGGCGTGACGAATACGCCGAATCAGGGTATGCCTACGACTCTATAACACCGTTTGAAGAGTTGAATGGTTTGTCATCTTCTGAGGCCGTTGATTTTATTGCAACCGAATTAGCGAAATTTGATCTGGGCGAAAAGAAAGTGCAGTTCCGCCTGCGCGACTGGGGGATTTCGCGCCAGCGCTACTGGGGCTGCCCCATCCCCATCATCCACTGCCCGAGCTGTGGCGATGTGCCTGTGCCAGACGACCAGTTGCCCGTGGTATTGCCGGAGAACGTCGTACCGGACGGCGCGGGTTCGCCGCTGGCGAAGATGCCGGAATTCTACGAATGTACCTGCCCGCAGTGCTCTGGCCCCGCCCGGCGCGAAACCGACACCATGGATACCTTTGTCGAATCGTCCTGGTATTACGCGCGCTACGCCAGCCCGCAATGCGAAACCGGTTTAGTGGATAAGGCCGCCGCCGATAAATGGCTGCCGGTGGACCAGTACATCGGTGGTATCGAGCACGCCATCCTGCACCTGCTCTATGCGCGCTTTTTCCACAAGCTGATGCGGGATGAAGGACTGTTTGGCGGCGAACCTCGTGCGTTCCCCCACCCTAACCCTCCCCCGCCGGGAGAGGGAACGAACGATGCGCTACGCGCGTTTAACCCCTTGGATGAGCCGTTCAAGAACCTGCTGACACAAGGCATGGTGGTCGCCCCGACCTTCTATCGTGAAGAAGCAGGTGGCAAGAAGCAATGGATTAACCCGGCGGATGTGGACGTTGAAACGGACGATAAAGGTCGCCCTATCGGTGCCAAGCTCAAGGCGGACGGCAAGCCCGTGATCATCGGCGGCATCGAGAAGATGTCCAAGTCCAAAAATAACGGGGTTGATCCGCAAGCCATCATTGACCAGTACGGTGCCGATACCGCGCGCCTGTTCATGATGTTTGCCGCCCCGCCCGATCAGCAATTGGAGTGGTCGGATAGCGGCGTGGAGGGTGCGTTCCGTTTTCTCAAACGAGTGTGGAAGGCAGTGTACGAGCATGTCGAAACGGGTGGGGTGATGCCCTGTCGCGGCGGTGCGTTGAGTGCCTCTGCCAAGGCGTTGCGGCGGCAACTGCACCAGACCATCGCCAAGGTGGACGACGACATCGGGCGGCGCAAAACTTTTAATACCGCCATTGCCGCCAACATGGAATTGCTTAACGCGCTGGGCAAGTTTGACGATGCGTCGGATAGCGGGCGTGCGGTGACGCAGGAGGTGCTGGAAGCCATGGTGCTGATGCTTAACCCCATTACGCCGCACCTGAGTCAGGCATTGTGGCCGGTGCTGCGCCCCGACGCCCACCTGTTGGAGCAGGCTTTCCCGCAGGTGGATGAGGCCGCGCTGGTGCAGGACGAGATCGAGCTGGTGATACAGGTAAACGGCAAGCTGCGCGGTAGTATTTGCGTGGCCAAGGATGCCGACAAGGCGAGTATCGAGCAGCAGGCACTGGCGCATGAGGCAGTGCAAAAACAACTTGCGGGCGGCGCGGCGAAAAAAGTTATCGTCGTACCCGGCCGCCTAATCAACGTGGTGATCTGATGACAAATGCGAAACGAATTTTCTGCTTGGTGATGCTGTTGGCGTTGTCCGCCTGCGGCTTTCAGTTGCGCGGGGAGGCGAACCTGCCGTTCGCAACGCTCTATTTGGAGTCGGCAAATTCCGAGTCGCCGCTGCTTGATGAGTTGCGGCGTAATATGGAAATCAACAAGGTGAACCTGGTTTCGCGTGCCGAAGATGCCGAAGTGGTGCTAAACATCATCAGCGAAGCACCGGACAAGCAAATCCTGACGCTGGGCGGTACCGGGCGCGTTAATGAGTTCCAGCTGCGTTACCGTGTCGCGCTGCGCGCTTACGACAAGGCACAACAGGAGCTGATAACGGATGAGGAAATTCTGCTGCAACGGGATTTTCAATATGACGACACCCAGATTCTTGCCAAAGAGGCGGAAGAGGCACTGCTGGTTCGCAGTATGTACAGTGAAATGGCGCAACGCATCGTGCGTCGTCTGGGTCGCATCCACCCCACCCGCCAATAATTACCGGGACGATTTCCGCATGGTAATCAGCAGCGAAGACTTGCCCCGCCACTTGAAGAGTGGACTCAAACCGCTGTACGTGGTTTACGGCGATGCCTTGTTGTTGACCATAGAGGCGGCGGACAGCATACGCAACGCGGCGCGCGCGGCGGGTTATGGCGAACGTCAGGTTTTAATCGCCGAGCAGTATTTCAAATGGGATGAATTGCGTCATTGTGCGCAAAGCCTATCGCTGTTTGCCGAGCGCAAAGTGGTCGATTTGCGCATCCCCTCCGGCAAACCCGGCACGGACGGCGGACAAGCCCTGCAAGCCTACTGCGACAACTTAAGTGAGGACACGCTCACACTGATTAGCCTTCCCGCTCTGGATTGGCAGGCGGAAAAGAGCGCGTGGTTCAAGGCCTTGAATCAATGCGCGGTGATGGTGCGCGCCGATGAGGTGACGCGCGCCGCGTTGCCGCGCTGGATTGCCGGACGCTTGCAACAACAGCGGCAAAGTACGGACGAGACCACCCTGGAGTTTCTCGCTGACCGTTGCGAAGGCAACCTGTTGGCGGCGTTTCAGGAAATCCGGAAGCTCGCCCTGTTGTTTCCGTCGGGCGAGCTGTCATTCGAACAAGTTAAAGATGCGATCATGGATGTGGCACGTTACGACATTACCAAGCTGTCGGAGGCGATGTTACAAGGCGATGCCCCGCGCGTTGTGCGCATACTCGACGGCTTGCGTGCCGAAGGCACGGCAACCGTGCTGGTGCTGTGGGCGATGAGCGAGGATATTCGCACCGTGGGCAAGGTATTGCAGGCCGCGCAAGGCGGCACGCTGGATAGCGCGTTACGCAGCGTGTGGGTGCGCCGCGAAAAGCAATCGCTGATTGCCAATGCGGCGCGCCGCCTGAGGCTCGCGCATATCGAACGCGCTCTGCAACAGGCCGCCCGGCTCGACAAGACCATCAAGGGCTTGCGTCAGGGGGATGTCTGGGACGAATTGTTGCAACTGGGTTTGCGCTTCGCCCACTAAGAAGATACGGATTTATTCGTCATGCCCGCGCAAGCGGAAACGACAAAACCGAATAATTCAGTGCGACCCCGAGTGTTGCGGGTGAATTTTGTAAGTTTATAAACGGCTAATCGACTGTAAATTCATGAACGACGTGTTATTAGTGATGACCAATCTGCCCGATGTCGCCAGTGCCGCGCAACTCGCACGGCAGTTGGTCGAGGCGCGTGCCGCCGCTTGTGTGAACCAGCTCGCGCCGGTCGCTTCGACTTATCGCTGGCGGGGTAAAATGGAAACCGCGACAGAAATACCGCTGCTGATTAAAACCACGCAGACCGCCTATCCGCAGCTTGAAAAACTGCTACGCGACAACCACCCCTACGAACTTCCCGAGATTGTTGCAGTCACGGTGACAGCGGGATTGCCCGCTTATCTGGACTGGGTGGTCAGGGAAACAAAAAACTGAGGAATCACCGATGCGCTATGTGTTGATATTGTTGTTCTGTCTGCTGTCCCCGGCGGCTCAGGCGGGCAGTTTTCTTGATCGGCTCCCGGGTCTTGGCAACAAGCAGCCGACCTTTTTACCGCCGGACGAGGCCTTCAGTTTGCAACTGGTGGTGCGCGATGCGGAAACCGTGCAGGCGAGTTACAAAATTACCCCCGGCTATTATTTGTATCGCGACAAAATCCAGTTCGTCAGCAAAGATCCCGGTGTCGCCGTTGCGGCGGTCAATCTGCCCAGAGGCGAAATCAAGCAGGATCCCAACTTCGGCGAGATGGAGGTTTATCACCAGTCATTTCAAGCCGAAATTAAATTGGCACGCGGCAGCGATGCGCCGGTTAACCCGGTGTTGAAGGCCACTTATATGGGCTGTAGCGAAGACGGCCTATGCTACCCGCCGATAGAAAAACTGTTGTCGGTGAACTTGCCCGATATGAACACCGGCGTCAGTACGCCCTCCGCGCCCGATATGACCGAGGCCGCCGCTCCGCCGATTCGGGTCGTGACCGACAATGAAAATTCGCGTATTGCCGAAATTTTCAAAGGCGGTAACTTTTGGCTGCTGATTTCGTTTTTCTTCGGCGCGGGACTGCTGCTATCGCTGACCCCTTGTGTGTTTCCGATGATCCCAATTTTGTCCGGCATCATCGTCGGACGCGGCCACAAAATCACCAAAATGCACGCCTTCATGTTGTCGCTGGCCTACGTCCTGGGCATGGCAATCACCTATGCGGCAGCGGGGGTGGCAGCGGGATTTTCCGGCAACCTGATTTCGAACGCGCTACAAACCCCCTGGGTGTTGGGCAGTTTTGCGGGCGTATTCGTGCTGTTATCGCTCTCCATGTTCGGTTTTTACGAGCTGCAACTCCCCTCTGCGTTACAAAGCAAATTGACCGACACCAGCAACAAACTGCATGGCGGACATCTCTCCGGGGTGTTTGTCATGGGCGCGCTATCAGCCATCATCATGGGGCCCTGCGTTGCCGCGCCGCTGGCGGGGGCGTTGCTGTACATCAGCCAAACCCACGATGCGGCGCTGGGCGGTGTCGCGCTGTTTGCGTTGGCCTTGGGCATGGGCGTGCCGCTGCTGCTGATCGGCACCTCGGCGGGCGTGTTTCTGCCCAAAGCGGGCGCGTGGATGGAAGCCGTCAAACGCTTCTTCGGCGTGATGCTGCTGGCTCTGGCGATCTGGATCATCCAGCCGCTGTTGCCCGTTAGCGTGCAAATGCTGCTGTGGGCAACCCTGCTGATATTTTCCGGGATTTACCTGCACGCGCTGGATGCCTTGCCGAAAAATGCCGGCGGATGGCACAAACTTTCCAAAGGCGTGGGTGTGGTCGCGCTGCTGCTGGGCGTGGCTTATCTGGTCGGCGGGCTGTCGGGCGCGCAGGATTTACTGCGCCCGTTGGGTAATATCGGGCGCACCTCGGCCGTCCCCAACGAAGTGCACTTCTCCCGCGTCAAAGATGTTGCCGAGCTCGACCGGCGCATCGTGGAAGCGCGCGGGCAGGCGGTGATGCTCGACTTTTATGCCGACTGGTGCGTCTCCTGCAAAGAAATGGAACGCTTCACCTTCACCGATCCGGCAGTGCAGGCAAAACTGGCACCGGTGTTGATGCTGCAAGCCGATGTCACGGCCAACAGCGAAGCCGACAAAGCCCTGTTGCAACGCTTCGGCCTGTTTGGCCCGCCCGGCATTATCTTCTTCAATCCCGAGGGGCGTGAGCTAAACGACTTTCGTGTAATCGGCTACCAAAGCCCCGCACAATTCCTGCAATCGCTGGAAGCGGCGGGGATTTAGGCAGGCCGCGCGGGTTTCATTGCCCCTTGCTAGGCACAGTGTATGCAGCTCGCGTAGAGGGCGACAAGCGTAGCGCATTGCACCGCATGGTTAAAAGGACAGCCCATGTCCCTAGTTACTGTGCCCACAGCTCTGAGTAACGTAGGGTGCACAGAGCGTAGTACACTCACCATCCACCACCCGGATTTTCCTTAATACCTTGGAATAGTCGAGTATTGTACGGAAATGTGTGGACAACCCCCGCATCTTGCTGCAAACTGGCGCAATGAAAAACATCTTGGTGTTGCATGGACCCAACCTGAATCTGCTTGGTAGCCGCGAGCCGGGGGTGTATGGGCGCGTCACGTTGGACGAAATTAATGAACGATTGCAGAAGTTGGCAGCAAAAAGCGGTGCTACGCTGACTTGTTTACAAAGTAATGCCGAGGCGGTGTTGGTTGAGCGGGTGCAGCAGGCGCGCGGTGATGGTACGCAGTTTATTGTGATCAATCCCGCAGCGTTTACCCATACCAGCGTGGCGTTGCGCGATGCCTTGGCGGCGGTGGATATTCCTTTTATTGAAGTACATCTTTCCAATGTGTTTGCACGTGAAGCGTTTCGCAAGGAGTCGTTTTTTTCCGACTTGGCCGTGGGCGTTATCAGCGGTCTGGGTGCGTCGGGTTACGAGTTCGCCGTGCAGTACGCATTGAATCAAAATTAAATCCCCGGGAGGACATAATGGATTTACGCAAACTTAAAACGCTGATCGAGCTGGTGGAGAGTTCGGGGATTGCCGAACTGGAAATCAATGAAGGCGAGGAGCGGGTGCGCATTACGCGTGCGGTTGCCTCGCAGCCGACTTATATTGCCGCCGCGCAAGCCGCGCCGCCGTTGCCACCGCCGGTGGCCGCCGCACCCGTTGCGGCAGAGGCCGCTCCGGCAGCCAAGCCGGCGGTTGAGGGGCATGTGGTGAAATCGCCCATGGTTGGTACGTTCTATCGGGCGGCATCGCCGGGTGCCAAACCTTTTGTGGATGTCGGGCAGAGCATTAACAGCGGCGATACGGTTTGCATTATTGAGGCGATGAAGTTGCTCAATGAGATCGAGTCGGATCAGTCCGGCGTGATCAAGGCGATTCTGGTCGAGAATGGCCAGCCAGTTGAGTTTGGCCAACCGCTGTTCATTATCGGCTGATTATCATGGCCGTGTTCGAACGAAAAGCCAGAACAGCCGCGCTGCCGGAGACCCCAAAAATGTTTGAAAAAATTCTAATCGCCAATCGTGGCGAAATTGCGCTGCGTATTCAGCGTGCTTGCCGCGAGTTGGGCGTGAAAACCGTGGTGGTGCATTCCGAGGCCGATGCCGATGCCAAGTATGTCAAGCTGGCGGACGAGTCGGTGTGTATCGGCCCCGCCCCTTCCGGGCAAAGTTATTTGAGTATTCCCGCCATTATTAGCGCGGCGGAAGTCACCGACGCGCAGGCGATCCATCCCGGTTACGGTTTTTTATCCGAAAATGCCGACTTTTCCGAGCGTGTAGAGAAATCGGGCTTCGTCTTTATCGGTCCGCGCGCGGAAACCATCCGTTTGATGGGCGACAAGGTGAGTGCCAAAAATGCCATGAAGAAGGCGGGCGTTCCCTGTGTGCCGGGCGTGGATGGCGCATTGCCGGACGACCCCAAGGAAATCATCAAAATTGCCCGCAGCATCGGTTATCCGGTCATCATCAAGGCGGCGGGCGGCGGCGGCGGGCGCGGAATGCGGGTGGTGCATACCGAGGCGGCATTGCTCAATGCGGTGACCATGACCCGTACCGAGGCACAAACGGCGTTCAATAATCCCGTGGTGTATATGGAAAAGTTTTTGGAGAATCCGCGCCATATCGAAATCCAGATACTCGCCGACCAGCATGGTAACGCCGTGCATTTGGGCGAACGGGATTGTTCGATGCAGCGCCGTCACCAGAAAATTATCGAGGAGGCGCCCGCGCCGCTGCTCAACTTGCGCCAACGCAATAAAATCGGCGAACGTTGTGCCGAGGCGTGTCGCAAAATCGGCTATCGCGGTGCGGGCACCTTTGAATTCCTCTACGAGAATGGCGAGTTTTTCTTTATCGAGATGAACACGCGGGTGCAGGTGGAACATCCGGTGAGCGAAATGATTTCCGGCATCGACATCGTGCAACAGCAAATTCTCATTGCCGCCGGAGAGAAACTGCCTTTCCGTCAGCGCGATGTACAGCTCAGGGGGCACGCGATCGAGTGCCGCATCAACGCCGAGCACCCTTATAAATTTATCCCCTCGCCGGGGCGCATTACCACTTGGCATATGCCCGGCGGACCGGGGATACGGGTGGACTCGCATGTCTATACCAATTACTTCGTGCCGCCGCATTACGATTCGATGATAGGCAAAATCATTGCCTACGGTGATACCCGCGAGCAGGCGATGGCGCGGATGCGTACCGCTTTGTCGGAGATGGCGATAGAAGGCATAGACACCAATGTGCCGCTGCACCGCGAACTCTTGCAGGATGCGGCATTTATCAGCGGCGGCACCAGCATCCATTATCTGGAAGAACGCTTGGCAGCGCGCGCCAAGGGGAAGTAATGCCCTGGCTGACGCTGGTGGTCGAGACCGATGCCGAACATGCCGAGGCGTTAAGCGACGCACTGCTGGAACTCGGCGCGCTGTCGGTGGATTTGCTGGATGCCGATGCCGACACCCCGGATGAGCAGGCTATTTTTGGCGAACCGGGCGAGCCGCCGCCGGGTATCTGGCAACACAATCGTGTCAGCGCGCTGTTCGATAGCGATCGGGATGTTGCCGCCATTCTGCAAGCGGCGGTTATCAGTCTCGGCCTTAAACAGCTTCCCGAATATCGCGTTGAAACGCTGGCCGACAACGATTGGGTGCGGCTGACCCAAGCGCAATTCACGCCGATTCCAATTTCGCCGCGCTTGTGGATCGTGCCAACCTGGCACACGCCGACCGATCCCGATGCGATCAATATCGTTCTCGATCCCGGTCTGGCCTTTGGCACCGGTAGTCACCCCACCACCCGTTTGTGTTTGCGCTGGCTGGACGACAATATCAAGGGGGGTGAAAGCGTGCTGGATTACGGTTGCGGCTCCGGTGTTTTGGCAATCGCCGCGCGTAAATTGGGCGCCGCACATGTCGTGGGGGTTGATGTGGATGCGCAAGCGGTCACCGCCAGCCGCGATAACGCGGCGGCCAATCGGGTGAGCGCGGCGGAATTCTGTTTGCCGGACCATGCGCCGCCAGCAACATATGACTTGGTGGTGGCGAATATCCTGACCAATCCCTTGCGGATGCTTGCGCCGCTGCTGGCAAATGCCGCGCGTGCTGGCGGACAAATTGTGCTTTCGGGTATCCTTGAGGAACAGGCGCAAGACGTGATGACAATTTACCGACAATGGTTCGACCTCAATCCGCCCGTTTTTGAAGACGGCTGGTCGTGTTTGTCCGGTCGTAAGCGTTGAGCGGGGCGGACATGGACGGAACCACACGCTGCCCGCACTGCGACACCCACCTCAAAATTGCCCAAGCGCAAATGCTGGCGTTTCACGGCATGGTGCGTTGCGGCGGGTGTTTGCAACCGTTTGATGCCCGTTACAGCTTTATTCCCGACGAGCCGGATCCGCAGTTGGCATTGCCGATTCCCGACGACGCGGATGATGTTGTTGCAGCAGCAGCCTCCGGTGCCGACACCGACAGTGTTGGGACAGCAGTAGAAACACCCCCCGGTCAGCCCCAAGAAATGGCGGTGTCGCCAGACGAAGACACCGCCGGACAGCGTGAAGCCGCAACTGCGGTAACCGGGCAGCCGGCTTCTGCTGTTGTTGAGGTTCGGGAAATTGAAACTCCGGCAGAACTTCCTGAGGATAGCGTCCCGCCGCCCCCCGTGCGTTACAGTGAAGAGCTGATTTATCCCGACCGAACGCTCGCCGAGCGGGTTGCCATCATCCACGATGAAGATTCCGGCGGCATGATTGCAGACGCACCGCGAGTCTGGCCGTGGGTGATTGCCAACCTGTTGCTGCTGCTCCTGTTGTTGGCGCAAATTGCCTACTTCTTCCGTGCGCATTTGGTGGATTACCAGCCCGAACTCCGACCCGCGCTGTTGAGCTATTGCGGGTTGCTGGAGTGCGATGTGCCTTTGCCGAGAAATATCAAACTGATGAGCATAGAGTCCTCCGACCTCGAAGCCAGCCTTGACCGTGACAACGAAATCACCCTGCATGTATTGTTGCGTAACCGCGCCACCTTCACGCAAGCCTTCCCCGATTTGGAGTTGACGCTTAACGATGTTCAGGAACAAGCCGTCGCGCGCCGCCTGTTCGTGCCGCAGGACTATTTGCCGCCACTGGAAAACGTCGCCACCGGACTGCTGCCTAACCATGAAATTGAAATCAAGCTGCGGCTGGACATCGCTGATCTGAAACCGAATGGTTACCGCCTGGTACTGAGTTACGCCCCATAAATTACAAGTTCAGTTATAATTTGCCCGCCGTTTAGATGTATGGGAGAGTGTGTCGATGATGACACCGCCGAAGGCGTAACACCCGCAACCGCTCAGGCTCAGGAACTATACATTCAGGCGAATCTGGAGAGCGTCACTTTGTGACCACCGAAGGGGCACGCAGCGCAGGCTGCAATCTCTCAGGTATCAAGGACAGATGGGGCGCAGCACGATTTCGTGCTGCGCCTTTTTTATTTTTTGGAAAATAGTTATGACGCTTAAGACAACGCCTTTGAATGCGGCACACCGCGCGATGGGCGCAAAGATGGTGGATTTTGGCGGCTGGGATATGCCGGTCAATTATGGTTCGCAAATTGACGAGCATCATCAGGTGCGCAACGATTGCGGTATGTTCGACGTATGTCACATGCGTGTTGTGGACATGAAGGGCGACGGGGTGCGCGCCTTTTTGCGCTATCTGCTGGCGAATAATGCCGACAAACTGACGATGCCCGGCAAAGCACTGTATTCCGCGATGTTGCGCCCGAACGGCGGGGTGATTGACGACTTGATTATCTACTTCATGTCGGAAGCGTGGTTTCGTGTCGTGGTCAACGCGGGGACGGCGGACAAGGATATTGCATGGATGAAGGAGCAGGCTGCAACGTTCAAACCCACCCCAACCCTCCCTTCTCAGGGAGGGAGTCAAGCGGAGGCTCCTCCCCTGACAAGGGGAGGTCGGGAGGGGTTGCTGACCATCACGTCGCGCGACGATTTGGCGATGGTTGCGGTTCAGGGGCCCCGTGCGCGCGCCAAGGTGTGGGAGGTGTTGCCGGAGACCTGGGCGGCGACCGAGGGTTTATTGAATTTTCAGGCCGCGAGCTGCGGCGAGTACTTCATTGCGCGCACCGGTTATACCGGCGAAGACGGTTTCGAGGTGATGCTACCGAAAGAAAAGGTGGAAGCGTTCTGGTACGCGCTGAACAAGGTCGGCGTAAAACCCATAGGCTTGGGCGCACGCGACACCCTGCGGCTGGAAGCGGGCATGAATCTTTACGGGCAGGACATGGACGAAACCGTCGGTCCGTTGGAATCCGGCATGGCGTGGACGGTGGATTTGAAAAGCGAACGCGACTTTATCGGCAAGGCGGCGTTACTCGCCAATCCGCCTGGGAGCAAGTTAATCGGACTGCTGTTGACGGATCGCGGCGTGTTGCGCGGACATCAAAAAGTACACACGCAACACGGCATCGGCGAGATTACCAGCGGAACATTTTCGCCGACGCTGGAAAAATCCATCGCCTTGGCGCGCGTGCCCAAGGAGGTCGCCATCGGCGATAGCGTGCAGGTCGAGATACGCGACAAATTGTTGAACGCATCTGTAGTGAAGTATCCATTCGCCCGTAACGGCAAGGGCTTAATCTAATTTTATTTTCGAGGACACGACCATGAGCAACCCATCCAATCTGAAATATACCGCCTCCCACGAGTGGGTCAAAACCGAAGCCGACGGCACGATTACCGTTGGTATCACCCAACATGCGCAGGAGCTGCTCGGCGACATGGTGTTTGTTGAAGCCCCGACCGTCGGGCGCAAGCTCAATGCCCAAGAGGAATGTGTGGTGGTGGAATCGGTAAAAGCGGCCGCCGATGTCTATGCGCCGGTTTCCGGTGAGGTCGTGGCGACTAACGATGCGTTGGATAGCGCGCCGGAAATGATTAACAGCGATCCCTATGGCGCGTGGATATTCAAAATGAAGCCGGACAATGCCGCCGACATCGCCGCCCTGATGGATGCGTCCGCGTATCAGGCGCATGTGGATAGCGAAGCACACTAAAGGCAGGGAAGGGGGAAGGGCAAAGCCGAAAGTGCGCTTCGCGCGCCCGGAGTTTACCCTTCCCCCTTGAGCACCGAAGGTGCGTTCCCTTCTCATTTTCATCCCTTCTCCGGAGAGTTGTCACAATGACCGAACCATTCGTCACCCGCCACAACGGCCCGAGTGCGCAAGACGTACAAGCCATGCTGAAAAAGATCAACGTGCCCTCACTCGATGCGCTGATAGATCAGACCATTCCCGCCGCGATCCGTCTCAAGCAACCGCTAAATTTGCCGGAGGGCTTGTCCGAATACGCTTATCAGCAGCACCTGCGTGCGATTGCGGCGAAGAACAAGCTGTATAAAAGCTACATCGGTTTGGGTTATTACGACACCATCGTTCCGGCGGTTATTCAGCGCAATATTCTGGAGAATCCCGGCTGGTACACCGCTTACACGCCGTATCAGGCGGAGATTGCCCAAGGGCGTTTGGAGGCGCTGCTGAATTTCCAAACCATGGTGATGGACTTGACCGGGATGGAGATCGCCAACGCGTCGCTGTTGGATGAGGCGACCGCCGCCGCCGAAGCGATGACCATGTTGTACGGTTTGCGTTCGCGCGATGCCGTTGCGCAGGGCAAGAGCAGCTTTTTCGTCTCACATGAATGTTTGCCGCAGACCATCGAATTATTGAAGACGCGCGCCAAGCCGCTGGGTATAGAGCTGGTAATCGGCGATTTCAAAACGGTAACGCTAAACGACCAACTGTACGGCGCGCTGTTGCAGTACCCGACCGCCGACGGTGCGGTGCATGACTATGCCGATTTTGTGACGCAGGCTAAAGCCCATGACATGAGCATCGCCGTGGCGGCGGATTTGCTGAGTCTGGTGTTGCTCACCCCGCCCGGGGAATGGGGCGCGGACATCGTGTTGGGCACGACGCAGCGTTTCGGTGTCCCCATGGGGTATGGCGGACCGCACGCTGCCTATTTTGCCTGTCGCGATGCTTATAAGCGTTCCATGCCGGGGCGGATTATCGGCGTGTCACAGGATGCCGACGGCAATCGCGCCTTGCGTATGGCATTGCAAACCCGCGAGCAACATATCCGCCGCGAAAAGGCGACGTCCAACATCTGCACCGCGCAGGCATTGCTGGCCATCATGGCGGGCATGTACGCGGTATATCACGGTGCGGAAGGCTTGCGCGGCATTGCACGGCAAGTGCATCTTTCCGCTGTGGCATTGGCGGGGGAATTGAAAAAGCTCGGCTATCAGCTTGCCGGGGACACATTTTTCGACACCCTGAAGCTGTTGCATACCGACAATGTCAAAATTCACGCACTGGCAGAAGCGGCGCGGATTAACTTCCGCTACACCAGCGACGGTTTGACCATCGCGCTGGATCAAACCACATCGCTTGCCGATTTGAACGCCATTCTTGGCGTGTTCGCGCAGGCCGCGGACAAGGATGCGCCGACACTCAATGTGGCGCAGGTCTCCGCCCAAGCGATGCAACTCACCTTGCGCCAGTCGGCAATCCTGAACCACCCGGTGTTTGACAGCTATCACTCCGAATCGGAGATGATGCGTTACATCAAGCGACTGGAAAATAAAGATTTGTCACTGACCCACTCGATGATTTCCCTGGGGTCATGCACCATGAAGCTGAATGCCGCTTCGGAGTTGTTGCCGCTGACCTGGCCGGAGTTCGCCAATTTGCATCCCTTCGTGCCGCTGGAGCAGGCCGAGGGGTATCAGGAGGTTATCGCCGGACTGGATGCGGCATTGTCCGAAATTACCGGCTTTGCCAAAATGAGCTTCCAGCCCAACAGTGGTGCCCAGGGCGAGTACGCCGGGCTGCTGGTCATTCAGGCGTATCACCGCTCGCGGGGCGAAGCGCAGCGCAATGTCGCGCTGATTCCCGCCTCGGCACACGGCACCAATCCCGCCAGCGCGGCGATGTGCGGCATGAAAATCGTAGTGGTGAGATGCGATAAAAACGGCAACATCGACATTGCCGATTTGCGCGAGCAAGCCGGGCAGCACAAAGACGATTTGTCCTGTCTGATGGTTACCTACCCCAGCACCCATGGGGTGTATGAGGAGGGTATCACGGACATCACCCGCATCGTGCATGAGCACGGCGGGCAGGTGTATATGGACGGCGCCAATATGAACGCGCAGGTGGGGCTGACCAGCCCCGGCAACATCGGCGCGGACGTGTGTCATCTGAATCTCCACAAGACCTTTGCCATCCCGCACGGTGGTGGCGGTCCGGGTATGGGGCCGATAGGCGTGGCAGCGCACCTTGCGCCGTTCCTGCCGTCCCATCCGCTGGTCAAAACGGGCGGCACTCAGGGCATACACGCGGTATCCGCCGCACCTTATGGCAGTGCGCTGATTCTGCTGATTTCCTATGGTTACATAAAAATGTTGGGCGCGAGCGGGCTGACCGAGGCAACGCGCCTCGCGATTTTGAACGCGAACTACATCAAGGAGTCGCTGAAAGACCACTACGCCACTCTGTACAATGGCGCGCAGGGTCGCTGTGCCCACGAGATGATTCTGGATTGCCGCGACTTCAAGCGTATCGGGGTGGAGGTGGCGGATATCGCCAAGCGTCTGATGGATTACGGTTTCCACGCGCCGACGACCTCCTTCCCGGTGGTCGATACACTGATGGTGGAACCGACCGAAAGCGAATCGAAAGCGGAACTGGATCGTTTTTGCGAGGCGATGATTGCCATTCGCGCGGAAATCGAAGCCGTCGCGACCAACAAGGTTGACGGCAAGGACAACGTACTCAAACATGCACCGCATACCGCGAAATCGGTGTGCGCCAACGAATGGCATCGCCCCTACTCGCGCGAGCAGGCTGCTTACCCGTTAGCGTGGGTGCGCGAAAATAAGTTTTGGCCCAGCGTGGCGCGGGTGGATAATGTGCGCGGCGACAAGAATTTGATTTGTGCGTGCCCGCCGATCGAGTCTTACACTTAAGGAGTCATGGTATGAGCAACAACCCAAGCAACAAACCCGCAGTCACCTTTAACGGCGAACCTGTCATCCTGTTTGGCAGTTTTCCGCGAGTGGGACAAATTGCGCGCGGCTTCAGGCTGGTCAATAAAGACTTGAAAGAGACCGCGCTGCAAGACTTTGCCGGTAAGCGCAAGGTGCTGAACATTGTTCCCAGTCTGGATACGGCGGTGTGCGCCACCTCGGCGCGCAAATTTAATGAGGCGGCCGGCAAATTGGACAACACCGTGGTGCTGCTGATTTCTGCGGATTTGCCGTTTGCGATGAGCCGTTTCTGTGCGGCGGAAGGTCTGGAGAATGTTGTGCCGCTGTCGCTGATGCGCGGTCGCGAATTCATGCGCAACTTCGGTGTGGAAATTGGCGACACGGTTTTGGCGGGGCTAACCGCGCGCGCGGTATTGGTGCTGGACGAAGAGAATCGCGTGATATACGGTGAGCTGGTTAGCGAAATTACCCATGAACCCAACTACGAAGCGGCATTGGCAGCACTGAAATAGCATTACGGCATGGTTACACGAGCGACAAGGCTGACTTTTGTCGGCCTTGTCGTTTTGGACTGTGTCGTCATTGCGAACATCATGAGTCGCTGTGGAATCTGTAGGGTGGAAAAAGCCTGTCCTGAGCGTTGTGTCGAAGGACATCGCGTTTCCACCGATGGGTGATGCTCACGGGTGGATACGCGCCCGCGCTTTATCCACCCTACCCTTCACAATTAACAGTGACACCGCTTTGTTTTGTGACTGATTACATCTCGTTTGGATTTTCATGTGTCGGGATATTCTTCGCGCCGTGCAGCAGGGGCATCGCATTAAAGTATTCCTGGCGTGTCACCAGACCATTCTTGTCGGCATCCACCTCACTGAAGTATTTTTCCAGCATCGGCATGTGTTGCGCCTCCTGTTTGTCCAAGCCGCCGTTGTGATCGCCATCGGCAGCGAAAAAACGTCTATCCAGGTGCGTTGTGCCGGTGTTGTTGGAGGCACTGGCACTGTGGTCGCCCATCATTTCTTGCGGGGTGATTTGCCCGTCACGGTTGGCATCCAGGCCGTCAAAGTGGCGCGCATTGAAAGCGTCAAACTCGGCTTTGGTAATCGCGCCGTCACCGTTGCCATCCACCGCGTTGAAGGTGATGGCTGTGCCGGAGGCGCGTGCTTGCGGTGCCGGATGTTCATCGCAGGCGGTTTCTGCGGCGTAAGCGGCAGTTGCGCTGAGCATCAGGTAGGAGGCAAGGGTGAGAGTGTTGATAATTTTCATGTGTAATCCTTGGTCAAAGAAACGGGAGGGATGACTCTATCACGCCGAACGGTGTTAATGAAACAAGGAAACGCCCGTCAGGGTGTGGGCAAGGCCTGCGTAATCCTCTCACCGTCTTGCGGGCGTAACATTTCGAGGCGCGAGCTCGGGGTCTCCAGGCTAATCCGCCCCAATTTGCCGGCGCGGAATTCGGTCAAAAAAATCATCGCCGCGCGAGCCAAGTCCGGCGTTGCGCCCCTGCCCTTTAGCAGACAGCCGCGTTTTTTGGCGATGGCTTCCAGCGCGGTGATGCCATCCATTCCCGCAACACTCAGCCCGTAACGCTCTGCCAGCCGGTTCGGATAGTGGCGCAATAAAGTCGCGGCGAGAAATTCGGCGACCTCCTCGTCAATGACCGCGTTGCGCCCGATGGCATGAATCGCTGCCAGCATCAACCCGTCGCTGAGATGCTCTATTTTCGGCCACATCAGGCCGGGGGAATCGGTGAGCGTCATGCGTTCACCGAGTTTGTGGCACTGCTGCGACTTGGTCACTGCGGGTTCGTCGCCGACATTGGCGACGCGACGTTTTAGCAGCGCGTTCATCAGGGTGGACTTGCCGACATTGGGGATGCCCATAATCATCATGCGCAACGGTTTGTGGGTGCTGTTGCGATGCGCGGCCAGCGGCTGGCACAACTGGGGCACACTCATCGCGTCGCCGGGGACTTTGCAGCTCAGGGCAACCGCTTTGGTGTCTTCCTGGTGATTGTAAAAATCCAGCCAAGCCCGGGTTGCCTGGGGATCGGCAAGGTCTGCCTTGTTGAGAATTTTCATGCAGGGGCGTTGGCGCTGCAAACGCAACTCGCGAATCATCGGATTGCAACTGGCCTCCGGCGCACGCGCGTCCAGCACTTCAATCACAATATCGACCGACGCCATGGTCTCGGCGGCTTTTTTGCGCGCCGAATTCATGTGTCCGGGGAACCACTGTATCGCCATGTGAGACAAAGCTGTTGAACAAAGGTGGATTCTAACCGCTGTGTTGCGGCAAGTCTTGCGCACAGGCGGGTTAAACCGAAAGTTGGGCTATTTGGTATTGCAGCCCCGTTCCGACTATAATTCGCGCCCATCATGGATTTACTGTTTAGTCCTATACCTATATGCAGCTATTTGCCCTAGGGTTGAATCACCAAACCGCGCCGCTGGCAGTGCGCGAGCAAGTTGCGTTCGGTCCGGAGGTAATGGAAAACGCCTTGCACGACATTGTTGAGAACGGTGCGGTCAAAGAGGCGGCAATTCTTTCCACCTGCAACCGCATGGAGTTGTATTGCAATGCGCCGGAGCCGGATCGGGCAATCAACTGGCTGGCTCACTATCACAAGTTACCGCGTCAGGAAATCGAGCCGTATCTCTACACCCTGCCGCGCGAACAGGCGGTTAAGCATTCGTTCCGGGTGGCGAGCGGTTTGGACTCGATGGTGTTGGGTGAGCCGCAGATTCTGGGACAGATGAAACAGGCGGTACGCGATGCCGATCAGGCCGGCACGCTGGGATTCTTGCTGCACAAGCTTTTCCAGCGCACTTTCTCGGTTGCCAAAGATGTGCGCACCCAAACCGAGATTGGTGCCAACCTGGTGTCGATGGCCGCAGCAGCGGTCAAAATGGCGGAGCGGATTTTCCCCAGCATTGCGGAGCAGAACGTGTTGTTCATCGGTGCCGGTGAAATGATTGAGCTGAATGCGGTGTATTTTGCCGCGCGTCATCCCAAACGCATCACCGTTGCCAACCGCACTCTGGAGCGCGCCGAAACCTTGGCGCGGCGTATTGACGGACACGCCATCACGCTGACCGATTTGTCGGAGCAACTTGCCAAACACGACATCATCGTGACCTGTACCGCCAGCCCGCTGCCGATCCTCGGCAAGGGCATGGTGGAGCGCGCCCTGAAAATCCGCAAGCATCGCCCGCTGTTTATTATCGACTTGGCTGTGCCGCGCGATGTTGAGGCGGAAGTCGCCGAGTTGGACGATGTGTTTTTGTACACCGTGGACGATATTGCCGGGGTGGTGAAAGAGGGACGGGACGCGCGCCAAAGTGCCGTGGTCGAAGCCGAGGTGATTATTGATTGCGGCGTTTCCGACTTCATCCATTGGATGGAATCACGCGAGGCCGTGCCCACCATCCGCGCGCTGCGCGACCATGCCGAGCGCAATCGCCGTCACGAGATGGAAAAAGCACTGCGTATGCTCGCCAAAGGCGAACACCCGGAAAAAGTGTTGGAGCACATGAGCAACGGTCTGACCAACAAGTTTTTGCACGCGCCCACCCATGCGCTGAATCAGGCACAGGGACAGGATCGCGATAAATTCCTCGATACCATCCGCCGCCTATATCATTTGCACAGCGATGAATGAGCGTGATTCGCGCTCGTGCCGAAGCGGATCAACATTGCCGCCGCCCCTGTTTTTTCTGAAGCAAGCAAAATGAAACCCAATATTGCCGCCAAACTCGCCCGCTTGGGCGAGCGCCTGACGGAAGTTGACCAACTGTTGAGTAGCGAAGACGCGACCCGGGATATGGATAACTTCCGCAAACTCAGTTGCGAGCGCGCCGAGCTGGAGCCGGTTGTCATCCTCTACCGCGCCTACCAAACCGTTGAAGCGGACATCGCCACGGCGCGTGAGATGGCGACCGACCCGGAGATGCGCGAATTTGCCGAACAGGAAATCAGGCAGGGCGAGGCGCGCCTGGCGCAACTCGATAGCGATCTGGAAGTGCAACTGCTCCCCAAAGACCCGAACGATCAGCGCGGCGTGTTTCTGGAAGTGCGCGCGGGTACCGGCGGTGACGAAGCCGCCTTGTTTGCGGGCGACCTGTTTCGCATGTATGCGCGCTTTGCCGAAGCCAAACGCTGGCAGGTGGAAGTGCTTTCGGAAAGCCCCGGCGAAGTCGGCGGCTACAAGGAAATCATCGCCAAAATTGACGGACAGGGCGTTTATTCGATACTCAAATTCGAGTCGGGCGCGCATCGCGTGCAGCGCGTCCCCGCCACCGAAACGCAAGGGCGTGTACACACCTCGGCCTGCACCGTTGCAGTGATGCCGGAAGTGGACGAAATTGATGAGGTGGTGCTGAACCCCGCCGATTTACGCATCGACACCTTCCGTGCCAGCGGGGCGGGCGGGCAACACATCAACAAAACCGATTCTGCGGTACGCATTACCCACTTGCCCACCGGGGTGGTGGTCGAATGTCAGGATGGCCGCTCGCAGCATCAGAACAAAGCCCAGGCGATGCGCGTGCTGGCGGCGCGTATCATGGATGCGCAGGTACGCGAGCAGCAGGCAGGCATCGCCGCAACCCGTAAGAGTCTGGTGGGCAGCGGGGATCGCTCCGAGCGTATCCGTACCTACAACTTCCCGCAGGGACGGGTCACCGACCACCGCATCAATCTCACGCTGTACAAAATGGATCAAATCATGGGCGGCGACCTTGCCGAACTGACCGGCGCACTGATGGCGGAATATCAGGCTGAACAACTCGCCGCCATGGCGGAAGAAAATTTCTGATAGTCGGGCAGATTGACCGCGACGAATTGGCTGTATATAGTCGGCGTATATAGCATCCTTCTGGAGAAAACTATGGCAACCAGCACAGTTTTTACCAACAACCGCACCCAAGCGGTTCGTTTGCCCGCTGAAACACGCTTTCCCGATACCATTAAAAAAGTTGATGTCAGAGTTGTCGGTCAGGAACGCATCATTGCCCCGGCGGAATCGGCTTGGGATAGCTTCTTTCTTGGTTCGGTTGCTGCCAGCGATGATTTTATGGCCGAGCGCGCCGGACAAAAGCAATCCGAACGGGAAACCTTTTAAGTCGCGGCGATGCTGAAATATCTGCTCGATACCAACATCGTTATTTATGTGATTAAGCGGCGTCCGCTGGAAGTGTTGGAAGTGTTTAATCGGCATCACGGACACATGGCGATTTCATCCATTACCCTGGCGGAACTGATTCATGGTGCGGAAAAAAGCAGCAACATTCCGCGTAACATCGCCATCGTCGAGGATTTTGTCAGTCGATTAAACGTATTGCCTTACGATGATAAAGCCGCTTGGCAATATGGACATATTCGCGCAGCACTCGAAAAACAGGGGCTACCGATAGGTGTGAACGACCTGCATATTGCCGCACACGCCCGCAGCAATGGCTTATTCCTGATTACCAACAACCTGCGTGAATTTGAGCGCGTTCCCGGGTTGTTGCTGGAAAACTGGATAGTCCCCGCCCAATAATCAGTACCGACTCGCATGATCCTAAAAGCCACAGTTGCCGATCCCTTATTGATCCGGCACGAATTGAACGTGATTACCGTTCGTGCTGAGCTTGTCGAAGCACCCGTAGCCATTCACCTTTCGACACGCTCAGTGCGAACGGATTATTGGATAAATCGTGCCGGATCAATAACTAGTGCGAACCCTCATCCCCAACCCCGCGCATTATCGGGAGTAATGCCCCTCTCCCCTCGGGAGAGGGGGTGGGGTGAGGGCAGTCACACCCCACCCTCCTTGTCCGTGATGTTGCCTACACCCAACTGATGAGTTTAACTATCCAAACCATCCTTAAAGCGGATGCCCGGCGGCTACAGACCGCGCTTGATTTGGATGCTGCCGGGGCGCGCATCGAGGTGCAATGTTTGTTGCGGGCGGTGCTGCAAGTGCATCGCGCCCACCTGCTGGCTTATCCCGAACAAGTGCTGAATCCGCAACAGCAAACCCGCTACCACGCAATGTTAGAGCGGCGTCTGGGCGGCGAGCCGCTTGCCTATATACTCGGTGAACGCGAGTTTTACGGGCTGAACTTTAAGGTGACACCCGCGACCTTGATTCCGCGTGCCGATACCGAGCTACTGGTTGATCTGGCATTGCAGCGCATACCGCAAACCTTGCCCGCCCCGGCAGGCGAAGGGAGCTTGCCGCGCGTACTGGATCTCGGCACCGGTAGCGGCGCGATTGCCCTGAGCATTGCCCATGCGCGACCGGAGATTAGCGTGACCGCCGTGGATGCCTCGGAAGATGCGCTGCAAGTGGCGCGGGAGAACGCGCATCACTTGAGTATCCGCAATGTGCGCCTGCTGCGCAGTGACTGGTTTGCCGCGTTGCCGCAGGAACGCTTTGATCTGATTGTCTCCAACCCGCCCTACATTGCCGCCGGTGACGCGCATCTCGAACGCGGTGACCTGCGTTTCGAGCCCGCCAGCGCACTGGCTTCCGGTGCGGATGGACTGGACGCGATACGCCAAATTATCGGCCAGGCGGCAAGCCATCTCACCGCCAACGGCGGTTTATTGCTGGAACACGGTTACAACCAGGCCGCCGCAGTGCGTGATTTGTTGCGGCAAGCGGGTTTCGTGGCGGTTTTTTCAGAACAAGACCTTGCCGGCGTGGCGCGCGTCAGCGGTGGGCGGGTAAACGCCCACAAATAAAAAGCGACCCCAAGGTCGCTTTTTATTAAGAGAAAACCATTTTATGGTCGCGGATGAATTTGTATCCACTGGTTTTGCCCCGGGACTATGGGGCTGGAGCTCCCGCCACTACCTCCACCAAAGATGGGTGTGCCGCCCCCGCCGCCGCCACTACTTCCGGTGGTGCCGAGGCCACCCCCGCCGAGACCGACCCAGCCTATGGTTGCCGCGCCACTGCTAGAGGTGGCGGATGGACGAAAGGTGTTAACCGCAGCGTTTTGATTCACCCGGATGTTGGAGAAACTGGTTGGATCACTGCTGATCACCGTGACGGAGCCGGCTTGGGATTCGATAAAGAAGCCGTCGCGCATGATGATGGCACCCATGACATACTGGCGAACATTGGCTGCTTTTGCTTCCAGCTCCAGTGACTGCGGCACATACATCAAGCCGGACAGATTCAGGTGCTGGTGCATATCGACCAGGCCGCCGGAATAAAGATAGGCCGGAATATCTTCGAATGCCTCGCCACGAATTTCGTTCACCGTCAAAATGCCGTCAGATGCGCTCGCTGCCGGGGCAAGGAAAGTCGGGGTGATGGGGATAGAAGTCCACTTTGCCGAGGTGATCCCCAGTTCACGGAACGCATCTGCCCAGCCCTGCGCATAACCGCTCGCCATTAACAAGTGATAGCGGTTTGCCTGGTTCTGCGTGCCCCACACGCCTGTAGTCAGCGGCACACCGAATTGATGCTGATAGGCATCTTTAGAGGCCTGTGGGACATGCAAGAAGTCGATGGTCGTGGGCGGATCAAATACACCATAGATGCCCAGGTTTGCCGAAGTGCCCCCCGTGAGCCAATTGATGTAGTCGATATTATCCAATGCGCCATCCGGTCCTTGCCCGCAATTGTAGGAGGTGCGGATAGCCTTGGCTGTGTTGGTGCAATCGTCATTAGCCCAGTTGACCATAATCGGCAACTCAACCTTGATGTAGGTATAAGCCTTGGCATCAAAATGGAGATGCTCCAAAGAAATCGGATCCCCTTTCAGATAACTGCGGTTGTTGGTCGAGCCGGTAATGGTGTAGTTGTTGTCACTGACAAAATCGTACAACAACGATCCCTTGACGCGAATCGACCCTCCGCTCATGGTGGCGGTACTGTTGGTCGGCCCGCCATTCAGGGTCGTCGTTCCGCACATCGAATTTGCTGCGGTGTGGTCACAAAAGCCGAACAGGGAACCCGCCGTGACGCATTTCTGGTTTAACAGGGCGTTGCCGGACGTGTCGCGGATAATGTTGCCCACCGCATCCTGTTGAACCGTGTTGAACTGCGCGTTCATAAATGTGCCGGGGCTACCGGAAGCGCATGTTTCACCGATACTGGAAGCGGTGCCTCCGCCGGGAGACTTGTATGTGGCTGCCGTACCCAGTTGCAGGGGAATCAGCACCCTGACCATGCCGTACATGGTGCGATTGTTGGCAATGTTGTTCAGAAATTGCGCCCAACTGATGGTGCCGAAGGTTCCCGCCGGATGGCTGACGGTAAAAGCAATCCCGGCTTGACTGACTCCCGTGCGGTAATCATAGAGATAGTCGGCTGCGGCACGCAGGCGGTCAAGGTCGAACAGGTGTTGCCCGTTGGCAAAGAACGTGGTGCGGCGGGTGGCATCCGCCTGATTTTGCGTGCTCACCGAGGAACACACCCCGGAGGCGGGTTCGGTATTGTTGTTGATGTCACGAACCGGCGCGCCGCTGACCGGATCGAGACGGTCGCCGACGCAATGGCTGGCGGTATCACACATGCCATTACAGGTGGTCTCGCTCAGCCCCACCTGATCGATCAGGGTGGGAGAGTACGGAACGCGCTGCAATACCTGAATGGCGGAGTTGCTGAAGCTGTTGCATACGCCATATTGCTTGGTCTTGGTGCAATTCGTTCCGGTGGTGTTGACACCGAGCAAGCGCATATTGGTGCTGATACCCGCCGTCCCGGGGTTCGGGGTGTTATCGACAATAATGGAACCTGCGGCATAAACCGTGCCGCTTGCGCCGCCTACCCCGGTGACCGTGCTTTGCGTCGGGGTTTCAGACGAAATAGGCGCGATACCGGGCTGGGAGACACTAATGGGATTGGTTAGGATTAGACCGTTGGGGCAAGTAACCGACAGGATAAAGCTGTCCGTAGCCCCCAAGGTGGCACTGCTGCCATATTGATAGGTGAATTGATTATTTGTAATGACCGAGGCACTGCCAACGCTGGGCAAAGAACTCACGGTTGCCCTCAGGGCCGAACCATCTACCGTACTCTTGGCATTGTAGGTTGCCGTCATTACGCTGCCGATGGCTACCTGCAATGGCGATTCCGCCGAGAAGGTGCAGTTTGGTGTTGCCGAGTTAATGGTGACCGGCACGATGACCGAGGCGGTCTGGCCGTTCGGGCAGACGGTCGCCAACGAGAAGGAGTCGGTGGATGCGCTGGTATTCACATTGGTGCCATAACTGAATTGACCCGGGCCAGTGATGCTGGCAACGCCTTTGCTTGCCGCCGTGCCTATGGTTGCTGCTGCGCCGCCACCGGTAATGGTGTAACTGCCGTTTACGACATTGCCGGCGTTCAAGGTGAGGCTGGACGGACTGGCACTAATGCTGCAATTGGGTGCCGGCGCGGCGGTAATGGTTACCGGAACCGCCGCGCTTGCCGTGCCACCATTTGGGCAGGTGGCGGTTAAACGTATCGTGTCACCCCCCGTACTGCTGCCAGCGGTGTAACTGAATTGGAGCGCGCTGTCGATGGTGGCCGCGCCCTTGCTGGGCGCCGGCGTACCGACACTGGCTGAAATGCCGGTCGGGTTGTTGGTGGCGTTCAGGTTCACCCTGTAACTGTAAGTGCCAGTTAAATTTGCCCCCAGAGAGATGCTGCCGGGTGCGCTAATCGAGCAATTCGCTATCGCGGCGGCAACCACGGTGACCGTGAAGTTGCGCCGCTGTTTCTTGCCGCTGTCACACGCCAACTCCAGACGAATTCTGAAGCTGTAATTCCCGAGCGATGTGCCCAAAGGAGGGGAGATCGTCATGATCCCGGTCTGATCATCAATTGATACCCAATTAGGCGGATTCCGCTCCAGTGAGAAGAAGTGTGCGGTCTGTCCGGGGGGATCGTAGCTAATGCCTGACGGTGGGTCGGCAACAAAGGTCGTGCCAGCCGTCACCAATACTGTTCCACTGTGCGGCTCATTGAAATTGGGGCTCTGCGTGTTGTTCTGGCAACCCGCAACGGCCTGTATGGAAAAGGTGAGCAGTGCAAGAATAGCGGTGATACGTAGAATGCCTTTTAACATGACGATTCTCCTTTGGTTACTTTTAGAAGCGGTTACCGGACTCGCTCAATGGCGCGACCAGAGAACCCAGGGTGTTGTTGTAGTTTTGGTGGCCGAGGCGGCGTTGCAAATAAGCCTTGCTGGAGCCGACCTGGGCCATTGCCTCGGCGTAAATATCCATTTTCTGGTTGGCGGTGTCGGCAACCAGCTCTACCCATACCGCCGCCTTGCCGGATGCGGCACTCTCGGCATTCCAATCCGCCGCCGTGCTGGCCATCGGAACGCCGGAAGCATCCACTACAAACAACAGCGGATGGCGGGCGGCATCCACAAACAACTCGTTCATTTTGATGGTGCTGGTGGTGCTGCTCACCTGCTGACCATTGATGGTGAGATCGCTGGGTAATGCGGACGATTCGCCGTCAGCCACTGCCTGCAATATGGTCGAGGTGGTGTTGACTGCAACCGGGCTATTGGCGGTGACCGCTCCCTGCGCAACGTAATACATGTAAAAAGGTAGCGCGCCCGAGGGGGCGTTTGTGATACCGGGAATCAAGTCTTTAATTTGTTTGAAATCCGGCGAGAGGCTGCCGTCACCATTGATGTCATTGATGTTGCTACGGGTGGCGGTGTCCCAACCGGAGGTAAACCGGCCGGTAAAGCGGTTCACTACCGATTCTGCCAGTTGCAGTGCCTGCGTGGTGTCGCGTTGCTGTCCGGAGATTTCGGCACTGGTGGTCGAGCGATTGAAAAAGGCGGCGGATGAAAACATCAGGATAATCAGCAAAATCAGCACGAACGGCAGAATGTAGCCGTGCTGGGCGTGAACCGGGATTAATTTGCAATCGTTGCGCATGGAGCTGTCCTTAGTTACGCGGGTAGATGTTGCTGTTTACGGTTACGGTACGGAAATGCTTTAAGCCCAAGCCATCATTCGTATCCAGCGGGTTGGTATAAGTGTGGTCTCGTTTGGCGGAGCGGGCGGTGATGGCGAGGTCATAACCGCCATATGGACAGCCGGTCGTTGTTGCCGAGGTGCAGGTGGTATTTGCAGCGGCTGCGCCTCCGGCTGTCATCGGCCACAAATCAAAATTGGTGACGACCAGGTTGCTGTTCCCCAATAAGGTGCGGGTAGTTGCGGCACTATGCCCCGCCGCGCTGGCGGCGGCACTGATATTCAATTGACCGCTGGCCTCGGCCCAAGTCAGGCGAATAAAATTATTGGTGAAGGGTGCCGTGGTATTGGGCCAAGCGTAGTAGCCGCCGGGGAGGGTGAAGTCAACTTGAACCGATTTGTTGGGGGTGCGCAATACATTCCCGTTGCGCCCCCCGCCATTGTAGGTCACCCCAATGGAAGTGGCGCTGGTACACAGCGTGCTTTGGCAAATGATTGCTTGACGCAATAATTGCCCAACCACATTGGCGGCAGACTGTATCTCTTGCTCGGTGTTTTCCTTGGATGCCACTTGGGCAAAAGTACGCATCTGCCCGGAATAGAGCAGCAATACCACAATGGACAAAATCATTGCCACGGTGATGGATACCATCATTTCGATTAGCGATAAACCGGATTCAGTTTTTCTCATGGCGCGACCTCACTAAAAGAAAAAGCTGTAAGACGTGGAAAGCGTGACTTGATTGCCGTCCGCACCGGTATAAGGAACCGAAAAAGCAACCGTGACAGGTGAAATCAGGGTGCCGGGAAGGGCGGTGGTAATCGCGCCATCGCCATTTTGGAAAGTGGTGGCGCGCAGCGTAAAGCTATCTTTGTCGTTGTCGTTGGCAACGGCCACGCCGTTTGCACCGGCAAAAGTTTGTAGTGCCGCAGCAAGGCTTGCGGAGCTGTTTGCTTGGTTGATCACAGGCTCTAAAGCAAGCGAGGTCGAACGTAATACGGTGGCGCGGGCGTGGTTGTTGGCACTGTTTTTAAGGCCGTTGGCGGTGTAGAGCGCAACGCCGACCATGCCCAAGCTGAATACCAGTATGGAAAGCAGCACTTCAATTAGGCTGAAGCCGTTCTGCGGGCGTAATGTGGTGGTCATCAGCAGACTCCTGGTTAATTGCGTAATAGTTCAAGCGAACCCAGTGCCGAGACATTAATGGTTCGCGTGGCGTTGTTAATACTGGCTGATCGTAAAACAATCTGATTTGCGCCTACTGAATTGCCGACCGAATCAAACTGAAAAGTCACTGTCGCGGCAATTGACACTGAAGATGGCAAGGTGAATGTCTCGCTCGCACTGCCCGTTATTGGCGGGCTGCCATCCAGCAAGGTCAGAACCGCTGTTGGCGGGGTGGCTTGCGACAGCACCACCGAAGAAATTGTGCTGCGGCCTTGGGCGAGTGTTCGCGCTTTGCGCAGCATTTGTGCGACATCTTCCTGGGCGGTCGTCAGTTCGTTGTTTGCTTTGATGTCGCGAAAAGAGGGGATGGCAATACCCGCCAGAATTGCCGCAACAACCATAACTACCAGCAGCTCAATCAGCGTAACGCCTCTGCTGGCAGCTTTGCCCGGTTCTCGAATGTGACGTTGGATATACATATTCTCTAGGTCTTGGGTGGGTGGTCGCCTTGTTGATTACTTGCTGCGCCAGCCATTTTCGTTGACGGCTGTTCCGGCGAACATAACGGTTCTGCGGGTATTCGCCTCGCTGACTTCATATTCATAGTCGCCCGCGCTACCCAAGCCGACCCCCGCCTTGTTTGTCGCGGTGATGGTGTAGCCTTGTGTTGTGCCGCCAGTGGCGCAGGAATAATTGAAATAGGTACCCGTTGGCGCGGTGGAGCCGCAGGCAGCGTTCGCCGCAGGCCCATAGTTGCGATTGTCCTGATAATACTGCTCGGTACGCAGCCGGAAATTACCGAGTACGGATTGGGCTTCAACCAGTTTGCCGCGCGTAACGTAGTTGTTATAGGCGGGTACGGCGATAACCGAGATGATTGCAATGATTGCAACTACTATCATCAGTTCGATTAGGGTAAACCCACGGTTTGATTTCATTATGCCCTCGTTAATATAGTGTCGCGATTGAAGGGGTGGCGGGGCTACCCCATGGAACATGTGCGGCAATGTATCGGAAATCACGTGACCCGGTAAAGCCCGATCCGATAATCGGGGCGGGGAGCAGGATGGGCGGTAGTGTTTTCCCATAGATTCGGCACTATTTATCCAAGAGTCCGTTCACATTTCGACAAGCTCAATGCGAACGGAAATCAAGTTCAACTTGTGCCGGATCAATAAGATACGCCCGGTCAGCAAGAATGCCCGGCCCCATGTCGGCACAGAAGTGCCATATCCGGTGGATTGGTCAAGCAGGTTCGGTTGGTACATTGACCTTGTTTGTTCGGTGCTTTCTTGGGGAAACACTGAATTATTCGGTTTTGTCGTTCCCGCGCAGGCGGGAACCCAGTCAAATCAAACAGCCGGATGCCCGCCTGCGCGGGCATGACGAATAAATCAGCATCTCCTTAGAACTGCGAGCTCGGCTCGACCGGTTCCGGCGGGAAGAACACGGGTTGTGCGCCGGGGCGATCCAGCGAATAGCGCAGGTAGAACAGCATGCGATTGGGGGAATAATTGTCGGAGCGATCCAGCGACAGTTCGCCGCCGACAAACAGTTTCGGGGCGAGCTGATATTCCCACGCGCCTTTCAAAGCGTAGCCGGTTCCGTTGCTGCCGCCGCCGGTGTAAACCGGGGTGATAAAGTTGGTCGGGGTGAGCGCGACCGCCTGTGCCTGCATTGTGCTGTCGGTGGGGAAGTAGGGGGCGGCTTGGGTCTGCGATTGTGATACCGATACCGCACCGCGCACGATGTAGGAGAAGCGCGGGTAGCGTTGCCCGTAGGTGAGCGGCAACGAGAGTGAGCGGTAGGTCTGCGGGCTGTAATAGCCGCCGTGCCCGAAAGTGTATTCACCGGCATTTTCGCTGTGCTGCCAGTACATCCCGGTCAGCCCGAGGGAGAGCAGGCGGTTTTCCTCGTTGAGGATGCGCCAGTGCCCGCCCGCCATCAGTTGCAGACGTTGATTGCCAAGCACGTTGCGCCCGGTGAGGTTGTATAAACCGGCAGATGCCCATCCGCCGAATTTCCCGCCTTGGTCGAGACTGAGGCCGAGGCGCGCACCGGTCGCCACCACGCCGCCCCAAACCGTGCCGGTGCGCGGGTCTTTGGTTCCCGCGAAGGAGAGCAAGCTGCCCGTCACCGGACGGCGCGATAGCTCCAGGGTATAGGAGAGCTTGCCGAAATTGCCGTCGCGGCTGATGCCGCCGACGATGTTCGACACTGGGAAGTTCAGCGGGGTTACACCGATGTCCGCATGAAGATCGCCGCGTTCATAGCCCAGATGAAACGACAGGCTTTGCGAGGATTGCAACGATAAGCCCGTCGGGCAGCTCGGTTGACACAGTAATTGACTGCCGAACTCGGTGTTGCCCGGGTCGGCACTGCCCGCGTTTAATTTCACCCAATCGGCTCTCACAACAACTTCGCTGTTGGCATCCCACGGGGTTCGGTATTCCAGCGGAATCTCTACCGAGTGGTATTGCGACAAGCCGCTCGTGCCGCCGCGCTCGCGGATGTCGATAGCCGATGATAGCCAGCGCGAACGGCGATCAATGCGCGCCGCCAGCTGTTTTTCTTCCCAGTTGCGGTGGATTTTTCTCGGGTTGCCGAATTCGTCCAAGTCGGCAAGTGTCAGCGGGGTGGCGGACAAACGTTGCGCGGCGATTTGCGTTTCGCCCTGCGGCAGGGCGGACAGGTCGCGCTCGGTTTGTTCAACCGCCAGCGCGCGTCTCAAATAGTCGATTTCCTCATCCGTGCGTCCCGAGCGGCGCGCAATTTCGGCGGCATACGCCAGCACGCGCGGATGATGGGGATATGCCGCCAGCAGGGGATCGAGCAGCTCGTCGGCACGCGCATACTCCTCAATTTCAATCAGCACGCCAGCCAGTTGCAGGCGGTCGGATAAATTGCCCGCCGTGCTGTCGGCAAGCCATGCATCCAGATGGCGCAGGGCGGTTGTGCGGTCTTGCAGAGCCAGCAGACTTTCCACCAGCCCGTTGCGCGCCTCGCGGTTGGCACTGTCCAGTTGCAGGACATGCAGGTAATTTGCCTGCGCCGCCGCCCATTGCTGTTCGGCGCGATAGGCGCGGGCATCGGCCAGCAACAATGCCGGGTCGTCGGGGTTTGCGGCGAGCAAGGGCGCGAGCGTCTGATGGGCCGCTGCCGGACGACCCGCCGCAATGCGCGCATCCGCCGTGCGTATCGCCACCGACAGGCGCAGTTGGTTTAGCGCGGCCTGTTCGGCGGGCGACAGTCCCGACAAGCGGTCGAGCAGCGTTAGTTGCTCGCGCAACGCGGCGTCTTCACCCGTCGCGGCAAGGAAATCCGCGTAACGTAATTGCCAATTAAGCGAGGGCGGTGTGCTGCGGGTTTGCTCAAACAGGGCGCGCCCCTGCCGCGCATCGCCGAGTGTCACCCAGTCTAGTGCGACGGCGAGTACCAGTTCTTCATTCCCCGCGCTGGCCGCACCCGCCTCGCCGAGCATCTGTCCGGCGGCCTGTTGCCTGCCTGTTTGCGCCAGCGTCCGCGCTTGCTGCCGCAAGCGGCTCACTCGCAGGCGTTGCGCCAGCAGGGCCATATTTTCGCTGCGCTGCGCCGGGGGGATTTTCGCCAGGGTCTGCAATGCCTGATCGGTGTCGTCAAGGTTTGACTGGTATTGCGCCAGGGCATACAAGGCATCGGGGTCGTCCGGATGTCTGCCGAGAAAATCGTCAAACAGCATTTGCCCTTTTGCCGCATTACCGCGACGCGCGTAGCGTTTCGCCAGACTGAAGCGCAACCACGGGTCATCGGCATCCACCTGCACGGCTTGCTCCAGCAGCGCAATGGCCTGCCCATCCCGCCCTTGGGCAAATAGCTGCTCTGCCTGCTGTTGCAACAGCCCGGCCTGCATACGATTGAGCGTCGTCCCCAAGGAGGCGCGTTGCCCGGGCGAGAGGGCGGCAATCATTTGCCCGAACTCCGCATCGCGACCCTGTTGGCGGTACAGCGACAGCAAACCGCGCAGCGCACTGCTGTTGGTCGGCTCGATGGAGAGTGCCTGCCGGTAGCCGGATTCCGCCGCCGCATATTGCCCGCGATCGGCCCGTATGCGGGCGAGGGCGGCAATCATATTCGGTTCGCGCGGATCCAGCTTGCGCGCGGCATACAGCTTATTTTCCGCCAGCGATAAGTCGCCCGCGTCGCGCGCATCACCCGCCTCGCGCATCAATTGCCAGAATTGCGCGGTTTGAATCAGCGACCGCCACTTGCTGCTTTTGCCGCGCGTGAGCTGCAAGGCGCGTGTGAAGTATTCGCGCGCCTGCTCGTGCCGCCCTTGCCGCATCCGCAACAACCCCATCTCGCCGTTCAGATCGGCATCTTTCGGGCGAGCCTGCAGTGCCTGTTGCAGCAACGGTTCTGCCGCGACCAGGTCTCCCTGTGCCAACAATGCCGAGCCTTTGATCTTTGCCTGATAATTGGGGTCGGCGAGCAATTTGCGGCGCGCCGCCTGCGAACGGACTATGCCGTCCAGCTTTGCCCGCATGGCAGAATCGCCCGGTTCGAAAACTAGGTATTCGCGCAGTAGTGGCAGGTGGGCGGGAGAATTGCCGAGCCGCATCAGTGCGCGCCGCCATGATCGTCTGGCCTGCTGCGAATAGGTTGGCACTTTGGTCATCTCGATAATAAATTGCAAGGCCTGACGCTTGAGCGGCAGACGGGAGGTTTCATGCTCTGCCAGTGCCAGCCGATAGCGCAAATTATCGGGATTTTCCCGAACCAACCTGGTCAGACCGTCGCGCGCCGCAATCCACCCCCGCTCGGTGTCCGCCACCAATTGCCAGTACTCCAGTGCCAAGTCGCCATCCGATGAGTTATCCAAGTACAGTTCACGAAAGGCGGCCACGGCTTTTCCAAGCTGATCAAAGTGTTCCGGCAGGCGCGATTGCTGCGCCAACTGGCGCGCATGACGCAGCTTGTCCTTGTCGCGCCCGTTGAGGCGTATGGCCGCCTCAATGCCGGCAATGTCGGGGTGGTTCGGCCGGATACGTTTTAAGGTGTTCAGCGCAAGCCGTGCAGCATCCAGCCGATAGGCTTTAGCCTCCGACTTGGCCAACATCGCCAAACCGTCCGGGTGATTCGGTGCAACGACAAACAGCTTGTCCAGCGACTCGCGGGCAAGATCGGGACGGTCGCGATCCATCCACCAGGTAACTCTGGCCAACAGCATCTCGACCGGGTTGCCGCTATCCGGTGTCTGCGCGGGAATCGGGAAGAAGTCCGTCCGATTGTCGCGAGCCGCTTTGACGCTTTCCCCGTTTGGTGACAGCGTGACCATGAAACGAACCAAGCCGTCGGCAAAACTTTGTGCGGGAATGACGGCGTGTGCCCGCATGTAACCATGCCGACGGTAATGCCCGGTAATACGGTTGGCCAGCTCGCCCAGATCGGTCGCGCTGAGCGTCTTGCCAAGCGCGGGGCTCACCAGCTTCAACAACTCCGCTTCGGAGAAGGCTTTTGATCCGGTAATACGGAACGACTTGGCGGTAACCACGGTGGCAACGGAAGCGGTATCCGATGAGCCCGCCTCCGCGTGCAATGGCTGCATAACCCCGCAGAGCATCAGGCTGACGGTCAGCGGGGCTAGTTTTTTGTGCATGTCCATCGCGGCTCGAAAATGCCGTCTGCTCCGAAACGGTAACGCCCCTCGATCCAGCCTTGGGCAAACAGAGTTAACACCTGATCGTAGTAATTGTCGCCGCGCTCAAGCGGTGCGAGTGCGGTGATGCGCAATTGTTGCTGGCGCAGCGGCGCAGTCAGTCCGGATGCCTGCAAAAAGGGCAGCAGGGCGGCCGAAAATCCAACCGGTGCAACCCCGTTGCCGGTTCCGTTGCGGACGTTAATTTCACGCGGCGGCACACCATTGCCGGCCACGTAACGCCCCATGGCCGCCAACTTTTCCAACAACACGGCACGCGCGGGATCACGTTTGTCCAGCAACCCCGCCCACAAATAAACACGGATGGCGTCAAAGCTGCCCGCCGCATTGTCTTCGATGTCGAAACCGCTCCCGACCCGGTAGTTGATCCAATTGGCAGCAAAGCCTTGCGGCGCGGCGCGTGTAATGACTTCAAGCGAAGTGGCGGCGAGTTGTTGCCAATCCGGGTCGGAATAAACCGTGCCCAGACGGCGGGTAAGCTGTATCGGGGCGTAGCTGGGGTTGAGTCGCCAGCTATCATCGTCGGGGTGAAAGCCGTCGGGGGCGGGCAGGAGCGTGCGTCCCAAGCCGGGCAATTGTGCGGTCTCTTCGCGCAGAATACGATCCGCCAGCAACTCGGCAAGCGCGCCATATCGCGGTTCCTGCCATAGTCGTCCGGCCTCGGTGAGCGCGTACACCATCCACAAATCGGCATCAGATGCGGCGTTGTCGTCCAGCACGCCCCAACTGTCGTCCTCACGCTTGCCCCATTGCCAGGCGGGCAGGCGGGCGGTCAGGTCACCGTCCGCGAGATTGTCCCGTGTCCAGCGCAGAATCGAATCAAAAGCGGGGCGGTCATTGGCAATCAGGGCGAATACCAGCGCATAGGATTGTCCTTCCGAAGTGCTCACCTGCCGCGAACTGGAGCGATCAATAACGCGCCCGCCGTCGCTAATAAAATGCGCGCGGAAATTGTCCCAGGCCGGCCAGGCACCGCAGGTTTCGACGGCTGCCCGGGCGGAGAACGTAATGAGCAACAGCCCGGCAATAATCGCGATTCGGCTAACAGTCATTTCGGGAGCCGCACCTTAGCTTTCCCGGTTCAACCGCTTGCCCGCCAACAACTTCAGGGTGCGCCACAATGCGAAGGCAAACACCAGCACCGCAATCACGGCAAGCAGCGCGAGCAAGACGGGGTGGTTTGCAAACGGATACCAGATGGATGTCCAGAACGGCAACTCCCCGACAAAATAAGTGGGGCCGACGAGAAACCCTTCCACCTTGTTCGCGTGAATGAACGCGGCACTGCCCTGAATGCTGTTGACCAGGCCGCCATCCTCCAGCGCGTCCAATACTTGGGGCAGTTGCGACGGCTGTGTGGCAACCACCGCGACCACGCTGCGCTTGCCCGAGAGCGGTGACTCAAACCCCAGCATTGCCGCCAGCGATCCGTTGCCGGAGAGTTGCTGTTGTGCCAGCACCCCGGGATCGGGGTCGGTTTCAAAGTTAAACCAGTTATAAAGAAAGTTGACGCTACGTTTGGGCTGGCTAATGCGCAGCGCGGCACCCTTAACGTCCACCGGCAAGCGGTCTGCCCAGTTGGCCAATTGGCCCTGTTGGAGCGACGAGCCGATCACCAGCAGATCGGCATCTTTCAGCAGGTCACCCTCGTCGGGATGGGCAATGCGGAACTGCGTGGCGGGGTAGCCGGTGGACTCGCCCATGCGTCCCATCAGGGTCAACATGGTTTCGATGTCGTAATGCGTTGCTTGCTGCGGCAACACCACCACCGTTTGGGAAAGATCGGCAAACTTGGTAAAAGGGTAGCCCGAAGTCGCAAAGAAATTCAGGTTGGGCATTTCCGCATAATGCGGGAACCCTGTGAAATCCAGTTTGGAGTCCGCATCAATCATCGAGCGCACGTTTTCGACAATGCTGTCCTTGCACAAGCCTTCCTTCTGGTAGGCATTGGCAAAATGGAATTGCAACTCATTGCGGGTGCCCAATTTGAATGCCGGCAGCAGAATCTCGCGAGCCTCCCCGAACAGCGTTTCATCCAGCAGCGGCAGGCGGATGCGATCCTTTTCGATGTCACCGGAGGTCAGTAAATTGAGCGTTTTGACCAGTTCGTCGTTGATACTCATGCGCAAGCGCGATTCGCTGGCACGGATCGGCGGCGTGTAGCGATATTTCAAATCAATCGGCACGCCGCGACTGCGCCAGGTAAACAGATCGGCCGGCACCCGCAGGCGAATTCTGACAGGCTCGGGGAAATGCCCCGACACCTGTAATTCCTGCGCGGATGAAACCAGCTCGCCGAATTTCATCGGCCTGTCCAGGCGCACCCAGTTGGGGGCGTCGTAAGGCTGGCGGGGGATTTCCGCCCGGGTTTCCCCGATAGACACTTTGCCACCCGACAAGGCGGCATTGCCCAACACCAAAGTTTGCGCCGCGACTTTATGGTCGTTGCCGTCGCGACCCAACACCAGCAGCAGCTTTGAATGCCCATCCGTCGGGTTGGTCATCATCTCGAGTCCGGGACCTTTGATCTCGGGATAGTGGTGCAAAAAGTCGGGCCGGTTCTTGTTATCAACAAAAACAATTGCGTGGCCGGACGGCAGAGAGTTCAGGCGCGCGGGAAAGCGCGCGCCGCGCCAGGCGGCCAGTTTCCCCAGCCAGGAAGAAACAATCCCCGCCGAATTCAGCGTGGTTTTTTCGGGCGTGGCGGGGAAAACAAACGGGACGGAGAGCTTGCTGCTAAAGTCCTGCGCGTTAAAGAATGGCTGCGGGAGCAAGGCCAAATCATTTTTCAGGGTCAGCGGTTGTATCGTTAATTCCAGGCGGCTGGAGCCGCTGACTTCAGTCCACAGGCTGGTGTGCAAAGGGTCTTCGCAATCTTCGGTGTAATGCCCGATCAGATCAAACCTGATCTGGTTGAAATCGGTAAACATTCGCGGATCAATTTCCACATCCTGGGTGATTTTGCGCCCGCGGTTTTCCTCGGTGACAACGACCATGCCGACAATCTCATCATTGATCGCAATCCGCAGATGTGACTGCAACGGAATGAGCGCGGGCGAGAAGGTGTAATGCAGGCGGAGAACGGCGCGCGTGACCAGTTCGTCCGCATTCCCCGCCAACGTCATCACTATCCGCCCCTCGGTTCCCCGCAGATACAGGGTGCTTTGGTTGCCGATTTGTTTCAGTGTGATCTGTCTGGTGATCGGCGCAATAACCCCGTCCGCCAGCGCAACACCGGGCGATACCGGCGTTGCCGATGCGACAGTTGCAAAGAATCCGAAGAGAACCGCAAATATGAAATTTTTCATTTTATGAATCCGATAGTTTGGGGGAACGCGGCAAGTAGCCCATGATGAATCTGTTCAATTTTGAAAAACGACGACTAAGCCGAAAAATACGGGGAAATATCTGCTCGCCCAGGCGGCGATAACCCGCCCATCCCATAGCCACAACCCCGTACAAGTTTTCCATCGGCCTGTCGATGGGGCGCTGGTCTGCCCACCCGACCCAGGCATCGGCGCGCGCAAAGGTGCATTGCACCAGAGCGGCTTCCTGCTCCTGGCTCAGCGACTCCCATCTTAAGCGCAGCTGCGGTGCGGCAATCGCGGTCACCCGCGCGGGGAAGGCCAGCTCTTCTTCACCGCGCCAGAGTGAAACCATCACCACCTCTTCCGCCTTGACGGACGGCATCGCTGCCGGTCTCAGGGCAATCCCGCCCTCGGAGAAGTCATCTGTTTCACAGCGTATTTTGCGGCCGTTGGCAAGGTGCAAAACCGCCGCAAGCTTCAGACTCACCCGGTGCGAAACCCTGACTTGTTTGGCTTCCAGCGCAACCGAGGCCGCCGCCCCCAGAACCACGAAGTTATAAAACGTCCAGATCAGGTTCAGGAACACCGTCGGTACCTCGTCAACCTCGCCCCAATAGAGCCGCCCCAGTCCGACCACAAATCCCGCCAGATTGAGCCCGATGAGTACCAGATAGGGGAACGAAATCGACCAGTCAAAATACTCCTCATCAACCGCGCCGCCTTTTGCGGTGACATTGAACTTCCCCTTGAGCGGTCTGAGAATCGCCATGATTGCGGGGCGGGCGATATACCACGCCAGTACTGTTTCATAGATTTCCGCCCAGAAAGAATAGCGGTAATGCCCCTGAATCCGCGAGTTGGTAATGGTGGCATGCGCCAGATGCGGCAACACGTAGAGTGCCACCGAAATGGCCGGCGCGTAGATGATGTAGGAATGGAATATCAGAAACGCCAGCGGTGCGGTCAAAAAAATCAGCCGGGGAATCCCGTTAAGAAAATGCAGCATGGCGTTGCTGTAACAAATACGCTGCATCCATTTCAGCCCGCTTCCCCAGAACGGATTATCCAGCCGGAATATCTGCACCATGCCGCGCGCCCAACGGATCCGCTGGCCGATATGCGCGGACAGGCTTTCCGTCGCCAATCCCGCCGCTTGGGGGAGGTTCAGGTAGGCGGAGCTGTATCCCAGCCGCTGCAACCGCAACGCGGTATGCGCATCTTCGGTAACCGTCTCGGTGGCAATGCCGCCCACCTCTTCCAGCGGGCCGCGCTTTAACACGGCACAGGAACCGCAGAAAAAGCTCGCGTTCCACATGTCCTTGCCATCCTGGATCAGGCCATAAAACAGCTCGCCTTCATTGGGCGCGCTGCGAAACACGCCCAGATTGCGCTCGAACGGATCCGCCGAGTAAAAATGGTGCGGTGTTTGTACCAGTGCCAGTTTGGGATCACGCAAAAACCAGCCCATACTCAGTTGCAGAAAAGAACGCGCGGCAACGTGGTCGCAATCGAAAATGGCGACAAATTCACCGTGAGATTTTGTCAGCGCGTGATTGAGGTTGCCCGCCTTGGCATATTTATTGTCGGGGCGGGTGAGGTAATGTATCCCGACCTGTTCGGCAAAGCGGCGATGTTCTTCGCGATGCCCGTCGTCGAGCAGGTAGATATTTATCTTTTCCTTCGGCCAATCCATGCCCATGGCGGCATAGACCGTCGGCTTCACCACTTTCAACGGTTCGTTGTAAGTCGGAATAAAGATGTCCACTGTCGGCCACAGGCTCGTGTCGGACGGCAGCATCGCGGGCGCACGCTTCAGCGGCCAGGCGGTTTCAAAATATCCGAGCAGCAAAATAAACCAGGCATAAAACTCGGCAACAAGCAGCACGATGCCCCAGGTCAGATCGAAGGTGTTGTCCCAGTTCAGGGTCGATGTCACCCGCCACCACAGATAGCGGGTTGAGGCGGTAATCGAAAGAACGGTAAGCAAGAGCGTGATGACTTGACCGGGGATGCGCCGCACTATTAACGCAATCATCCACAACAGGGAGACAAAAATGAGCTGCGGCAAAGTCTCAAACGGGGTGGTAATGCACAAAAAGGTGAGCAGCGCGGAAACGCCATATGCCAGATAACGGACTATCGGGTGATCCCAATAACGGTGTTTGGCGCAAGCCTCGCTCCATGCCTGAACACTTCCCATGTCCGGCCTGAATCGCGCGTAGCAGCGACTTGCCCACTGTTTGAGCCCGCCGGGAATATTCCGAATCACGCGGTGAGACAAATACACGCGCTCCTGGCGGAGATGCGACTTCCATCGCGAGAACGACATCCCCGGTCTGGGTGTGGCGCGAATCAATGCCAGCCAGAGCAATTGCAATGGAATGCGAATCACATCTCCCGGGCGCAGCCGATCAAAATGAACGTGCGGGAAAAATGCCGCGTAGCGCGGCCAATGGCTGCGCTCCCCCGGGTCGCGCGGGGGAAGGATAAACAACAGGGAAAGCAGCAGGCGACCGGGCGGTAGTTCGGGATCAATGCCGCACGCGCGCAAAAACGATTGCAGCATCCCGGAAATCCGACCGGTTGCCGCGCGACTCATGACACGGAATGCGCATGGGAAAATGTTGCAACCACCCATGTCGTTAACGCAAAGAAATCCCCCGCCGCCTGGCTGTGGGGAGCGTAGTCAGCAACACTTGCCTTGTTGGCCAGTGCCTCGCGCACCAACTCGTCCCGATGGATAACGATGGGGCATAAATTGTTGTCGGGGGTCACGCGCATCAAACGGGTAATGTCACGATCCAGTGCGCGCACCGGATCAAAGCCGTTGATCAGGTAAACCGCCTGTTTTTCGCCTGGTATATACCGGCTGCGATCCCCGGTAAACGCCGCATAGGACAGCGTGTCCGGCTCAACCACCACGATCATCAGATCGGCTGCCGCCCTCGCCTGCGCACAAAGCACATGTCCGGTTTGCGGACAGTCGATGATGACGTAACTGTTATCCGCCCCGTCTATTTCCCGCAATCTGGCGGGCAGCCATCCGGGCTGTTGTGCAAGGCGCGCGGTAAATTCGCTCGCATCCTGCGGTGTCACGTTGCCGAATGGCAGAAAATCCACGCCGCTACCGCTGCGATAAGCCGCCTCGCTCCACGGTTGGCCGGCCTGGATTTGCGGAACGATGCCGCTGCCATCCTCCCACGCCATACCGAAGTGCAAGCGCAGTGCGTTTTGCGGGGAAAAATCAAATGCAATTACCTGCTGATTATGCGCGACCAGGCAGGCCGCCAACTGTGCGGCGACGGTTGTGCCGCCGACGCCGCCGCAAATCCCGCTGATGGCGATCACCTTCACGCTTGCCCGCCGGTTTTATTTTCGGGCTGATTGCCCGCGCGGAATATTTCTCCGACCAACGCCCAGCGATCACCGGCCCGCTCCGCATCCTGAATACGCCGGATCTCCTGATACCGGGCAGGATCACAAGGCAGTCTGGCAAACAGGCCGACAATGTCGGAAATGGTGTTCATAAAATATCTCCTCCCCAGGAAAACTTCATACACAGCGACCCGATTCTACTGTAGCGCGGCGGGATTATGGAATAATGCGCCGCAGCTCAATCAGAATATTGCACAATAGCTTATGCCGGAATATTCAGTCGGGATTAACAATTTGCCAAGTGCCGCAGCCGGAATGCTCGCGGGGCGGATGTATGCGGTGTCGCATCACGATACCGACTTCGGCTTGCGGTTGATGTGCGAGGTGCTGCTTGCCGCATCCGCCGACCGCCGTGCCACATGGCTGGCCGAAGCGTCTCCGGCACGCGCATTTAATCTGCTGTCACCCTCCGGCATCCCGGCTGTCGCGGCACAACAGATGCGCCAGGCCGCAGCGCAAAACCGTATCCGCATTTTCGAAACCGGCGGCGTGGAACACCACACTTTGCGCCGGGAGATGCTGGCGGAATTGGATTCCGTGAAAGTCGGCAAAGGAAGCCTGGTTGTGATCGAAGGTGCCGACCGGCTGTTTGATTCGGATGCGCTGGAAGCCGGAAATGACTCGTTGGGCACTTGGCAACATTGGGCGGAACAAACGAAATGCACATTGCTGTGGATGTGTCCGCAGCGGGTGGGGCGCATCGCCCCGGAACTTGACATTACCCGCGCGGCTCACCGTTTTTCCGGTTATGCCCGCTTGCGCAAACCCGATGACGGGGCGCATTGGGACATACTCCACTGGTTCGGCCCCGAGGGCTTGATTGCCGACAAATCGTTTCGTTTATTTGCACACTGGGACAAACCGTGGCGCGCCGAGCCCATTGAAATACATGCCGAAGTCACCCCCGAGGCGGCAGACGAGAGCGATGTTTTTATCACGCGCGCCATACTGGCAGAGAATCAAGCCGCCCCTGCGGAGTGGCGGATTTTTGAAACCACCGAACAAATGAGTGCCGCGCTTTCCAGCGCGACCGCTGCCACGGCAATCTTCCACTATGACACCGATACCCCGTTGGAAGTTATCGCCCGCACCGTCTTTTCATCAAGATTTGCCGGCGGTTCGCGCATCAAAATTGCGGTCAGGGAGGTCGGCGTGCACCTGCGCTACAGCCAGGAGCAATTGTTACTCAAGCTCGGCGCAAATTTGGTTATTCCCGCCGAGATCAATTTTTCGCGCATGTTGAACTTGCTGGAGACATTGCAGGGGCAGGTTTATTCGCGTCCGCTGCAACAGGACTACGAGGCAACGATCGCCAGCGCGATGCCCGCCGCCGAAATGGGATATTTGGCACCCAAACACTTTGTCACGGCCAGCATCGAGGCGTTGACACGCGCACGGGCACTCTCCGTCCACAATGCGCTGATACGCTTTCCCCTGACTGTCGGGCTGGGTGCGCTGGAAACCTTGCGTTGCTGCACCATGAAACGTCCCGGAGACCTGTGCACGGCGGACGACAAAAGTGTGTACGTGTTTCTTTTTGCGTGCGAAGAGCATGATATTGAAGCGACGCTTGACCGCCTGTTTCGTCTTCCGGTTTCGGTACTTTTCGCCGGCGAGTTACGTTACCTGAGTACCGATGACATTACCCAATCGCTGACCGAGCTGGGGCTGCGTGCCGAGGAAACAACCCTGCCGGACTTTACCGCAACCATGGCCGCCGCAGCCAAGGAAGACAGCGTGTCGGGCGATGCCTTTGCCGAAACTTTTCAGGTTAATCGGGTGCTGCCCCGTGCGGCAACACCCGCAGCCGTGCGGCGACCACTCAGGCTGCGCGGCTCATGATTGCCCTGGTTGCCGCTTTCTCGTTTTGTCTGGGGCTGCTGATGGGCTACCAGTTACCCGTTTTCCTCGCTTGGTGGCGTGCCTACCGTCGCCGGAGAGCATACAAATTATCGGTATTGCGCCCCTATGTTCCCGGGCAGGAAACACCTCCCGCCGACCCGGATGACTCCGCCTCATGACTCTTCCGACCGAACAAAAATTGGCAGCCGATGAGTATGGCGCAAAGCGTACCGCAAGTATTTCGCTGGGCGCGTGGAGCTTTTACTTCCTGGCAAAACTGGGCTTGTTCTGGAACGAGCTAATCGGTTTTCACGCGCTGGAGAATCTTGCTTTTGCCGCTTTTATTTTGTTGCCGGCGAAAACTCCGCTCGGGCAAATCGTAAAGGAAGCCGCGACCGCGCTGTTTGCCATCATGTTGCTTTATTACGATTCCTGGCTGCCGCCCATTGGCCGGGTATTTTCCCAGGCATCGCTGGTATCCGGATTCAGTTTTGATTATCTCGTCGAGCTGCTCGGGCGTTTCATCAATCTGCCAATCATTGCCACGCTGATCATTGCCTGGGCGGTCTATTGGTATATCTCGCGCTGGGTGCGCACGGGGGTTATTGTTGTTGCGGCCATGGTTGTTATGGTCATCACACAAAATCCGGTGACGCGACCCGCCGCGCAATTTGCCGAAACCATCGAGCCGGCGACGGGCGGGGCTGCCGGGGGCAAACCGGACATGGACCAGATGTTGCAGGCCTTCTTTGCCGGGGAGGCCGCCCGCTCGGTTTCCTTTCCCGCGCCGCAAGCGGGCGATGCGCCGTTTGATGTCATTTTTCTGCAAGTGTGCTCGCTATCGTGGGACGACATACGCGCTACCGGACTCGATCATCACCCGCTGTGGCACCGCTTCGATTTTCTGCTGAATCATTTCAATTCCGCGGCTTCCTACAGCGGCCCCGCCGTTATCCGCATTCTGCGTTCCACGTGCGGGCAGTCGCCCCATGCCAAGCTTTACTCGCCCGCGCCCGACCCGTGCTACCTGATGGGCAGCCTCCAGCGCGGCGGCTTCGAGACCGCTCTGGCAATGAATCACGACGGTCACTTTGACGATTTCCTGCCCACTGTCCAAGCGCAGGCGGGAATGAATGTGCCGCCTTTCCCGCTTAACAGTGTTGCCGTTACCCAGCACGCCTTCGATGGCTCCCCCATTTATGACGATTTCTCCCTGCTTACCCGCTGGCTGGATCATCGCCAGAAATCAAGCAACCCGCGCGTCGCATTGTTTTATAACACTGTCAGCCTGCATGACGGCAACCGGCTGTCCGGCGCGAATGCCGCAATGAACAGCTCGGAAAACTATAAAATTCGCCTGACGCGATTGCTGGACGACCTGCAAAGATTCATGGAAAGCCTCGAAAAATCCGGTCGGCGCGCGGTTGTCGCGATGATTCCCGAGCACGGCGCGGCGGTACGCGGCGACAAGATGCAAATTGCCGGGTTGCGCGAAATTCCCAGTCCCGCCATCACCCTGGTTCCTGTCGGAATAAAAGTCATCGGCGGCAATATCCAGCGCGACGGCGACACCCTGTCGATTGATATGCCGACCAGCTATCTGGCGGTATCGCACATCATTGCGCGCCTGCTGGAAAAGAACCCTTACGCTGGGAGCCGTTTCTCTCCCGCAGATTACGTTACCGATTTGCCCGGCACACCGCTGGTGTCGCAAAATGGCGAGGTGGCGGTAATGAGCCGGCAGGGTCGCTATTACCTGCGCCAGGATGCCAGTGGCTGGGTCGAGTATTCCGACTGAATCATGATTAAACCGCATCCGCCAACGCGCCCAGAAATTAAACCAACCCCCGGGATTATTTCGACGTGAAACCCCCGCACAAACCGCAACACGGCTTAAGTCATGCGTGGCATGCTGCGGGCATCGCACTGCAAGGCTTGCGCAGCGCGTTCAAACATGAAAACGCCTTCCGCCAGGAAGTGATCGTCGCGCTGCTTGCCATTCCGGTCGCGCTGTTTATGCCTGCCGACACCACAGGCAAGGCGCTGATGGTCGGCAGTATTCTGTTGGTGCTGATTGTTGAGTTGTTAAATTCCGCGCTGGAATCGGCCGTTGACCACACTTCCCTGGAGCGGCATCCGCTCGCCAAGCGCGCCAAAGATATTGCCAGCGCGGCGGTGTTTCTGAGCATCGTCAATGCCATTGCCGTCTGGTTGCTGATTCTGTTGGCTTAGCCGCTCCCCGCCAGCCACACCCGCCCGGATTCGGGTGGTGTCCATGCTAAAATTCGCGCTCACTCAAGAGCCGAATACCATGAATCAAACTACATTCCGCATAGAAGAGCTTGTCCGGCAGCGCATCCTGATTCTGGATGGCGCGATGGGCACCATGATCCAGCGCTACAAACTGGGCGAGGCGGACTATCGCGGCGAGCGTTTTAAGGATTGGCATCGCGACCTCAAAGGCAACAACGACCTGCTGGTGTTGACCAAGCCGGAGGTGATCAAGGCGATCCACCGCGAATACCTGGAAGCCGGTGCGGACATCATCGAGACCAACACCTTCGGCGCGAATGCAACCACGCTGAAAGCCTATGGCATGGAGTCGCTGAACTACGAGCTGAACGTCGCCGGTGCGCGCGTCGCCCGCGAGGCATGTGACGCCTACAGCACGCCCGACAAACCGCGCTTCGTCGCAGGCGTGCTGGGCCCCACCGACAAGACCGCCACCATCTCGCCGGACGTAAATGACCCGGCGGCGCGCAACATCAGCTTCGACCAACTGGTGGCCGACTATTCCGAGGCGACGCGCGGCCTGATGGACGGCGGCGCAGACACCATCCTGATCGAGACCATCTTCGACACGCTGAACGCCAAGGCGGCGATTTTCGCGGTGCAGAAAGTTTTTAAGGAGCGTGAAGAAGAGGAGCGGCAGCGGGAAGAAGCGTCGCGAGCAGGTACGGATGCAAGGCGCACCGGAGCGAGCAACGAGACATACCGCGATGGTAGGCGAGGCGTGAGCGAGGACGCAACGCAGCAGCCGGGACGCACAGCAGCTTATTCCCGTTGCCGTCTGCCCATCATGATTTCGGGAACGATCACCGATGCTTCGGGCAGAACACTGACCGGACAGGTCACCGAAGCGTTCTACAACTCGCTGGCGCACGCCAAACCGCTGTCCATCGGTCTGAACTGCGCGCTGGGCGCGGAGGAATTGCGCCAGTATGTCGAAGAACTGTCGCGCGTCGCCAACTGCTATGTTTCAGCACACCCGAATGCAGGTCTGCCCAACCCGCTGGCCGAAACCGGCTACGACGACACGCCGGAAAACATGGCGGGCCACATCAGGGAGTGGGCGCAAAGCGGGTTTCTGAATATCATCGGCGGGTGCTGCGGCACATCGCCCGCCTTCATCAAGGCCATCGCAGAAGCGGTCAAAGACTTTGCGCCACGCCAGATACCGGCCAACCCGGTCGAATGCCGCCTGTCCGGCCTTGAGCCCTTCAACATCGGCGACGAATCGCTGTTCGTCAACGTCGGTGAGCGCTGCAACGTGACCGGTTCGGCACGCTTCAAGCGGCTGGTGCTGGAAGGCAACTACGACGAGGCGCTGGAAGTCGCCAAGCAGCAGGTTGAAACGGGCGCGCAGGTGATAGACGTTAACATGGACGAAGCCATGCTGGACGGCGAAGCCGCGATGGTGAAGTTCCTCAACCTGATCGCCTCCGAACCGGACATCTCCAAAGTGCCGCTGATGATCGATTCCTCCAAATGGAGCATCATCGAGGCCGGGCTAAAATGCGTGCAGGGCAAGTCCATCGTCAACTCCATTTCGCTGAAAGAAGGCGAGGAGAAATTCCTTGAACAAGCACGGCTGGTTCGCCGCTATGGTGCGGCAGCAGTCGTGATGGCCTTCGACGAAGACGGTCAGGCCGACACTTTCGCGCGCAAGATCGAAATTTGTGAGCGGTCATATCGTTTGCTTGCAGGCGACCCAACCCGGTTCCAGACAGGGACGGATGCAAGGCGGCAAGGAGCCAGCGACGAGACATACCTTGAGGGTAGGCGAGGAGCTGGCGGCGCAGCCAACACCGCAGACGCCCGGTATGGAATCGGGTTTCCCCCCGAGGATATTATTTTCGACCCCAATATCTTCGCCATCGCCACCGGTATCGAGGAACACAACAACTACGCGGTGGACTTTATCGAAGCCTGCGCGTGGATACGCAAGAATCTGCCTTACGCCAAGATCAGCGGCGGCGTGTCCAATGTATCGTTCTCCTTCCGTGGCAACGAACCGGTGCGCGAAGCCATACACACCGTGTTCCTGTACCACGCCATCAAGGCGGGGATGAACATGGGCATCGTCAACGCCGGACAACTCGGCGTGTATGAACAGTTGCCCAAAGATCTGCGCGACGCGGTGGAAGACGTGGTACTGAACCGCGACCCCGAAGCGGGTGAAAGACTGGTCAAGATCGCCGAGACCGTGAAAGGCGGCGGCAAGGCTCAGGTGGAAGACCTGGAATGGCGCAAAGGCACGGTGCAGGAGCGCCTGACCCACGCGCTGGTGCGCGGCATCACCACTTTCATCGTCGAAGATACCGAAGAGGCGCGCCTTCAGGCGAAAATGCCGGTCGAAGTCATCGAAGGCCCGCTGATGACCGGCATGAACGTGGTCGGCGACCTGTTCGGCGCAGGCAAGATGTTCCTGCCGCAAGTGGTCAAGTCCGCCCGCGTAATGAAACAGGCGGTGGCGCATCTGGTTCCGTTCATCGAGGCTGAAAAACTGCGTTCCGGCGACACCAGCACCAAGGGCAAAATCGTCATGGCGACCGTCAAGGGCGACGTGCACGACATCGGCAAGAACATCGTCACCGTGGTGTTGCAGTGCAACAACTTCGAGGTGGTGAACATGGGCGTGATGGTGCCCTGCCAGCAAATACTCGACACCGCCCGCGAACACAATGCCGACGTCATCGGACTTTCCGGCCTCATCACCCCGTCGCTGGAAGAGATGGCGCATGTCGCCAAGGAGATGGAACGTCAGGGTTTCAACATCCCGCTGCTGATCGGGGGTGCGACCACTTCGCGCATTCACACGGCGGTCAAGATCGAGCCGAACTACCCGAGCGGCACGGTGGTGTACGTCACCGACGCCTCGCGTGCGGTGGGCGTATGCAGCAACCTGCTGTCCGACACGCTGGCGGACGACTACATCGCCGGCATCAAGGCCGACTACGCCGACGCGCGCGAACAGTTCGAAGCCAAGAAGGGCAAGGCATCCTATGTCACGCTGGAAGAAGCACGTAAGCATGGCCTGACGACAAATTGGGCAAAATCAAACCCTCCCCAACCCTCCCTTGTCAGGGAGGGAGCTGCAGACTCCTCCCCTGACAAGGGGAGGTCGGGAGGGGTTTATGTACCGCCCAAGCCGCAATTCCTCGGCGTGAAGGAGCTGCGCGACTATTCATTGGCCGAGATCGCAGAATACATAGACTGGTCGCCGTTCTTCCAGGCATGGGAACTGGCCGGACGTTACCCGAAGATATTGCAGGACGAGGTGGTGGGCGAGGAAGCGACCAAGCTGTTCGCCGACGCACAGGCGATGCTGAAACAGATCATCGAGGAAAAATGGCTCACCGCGAACGCCGTGTTCGGCCTGTTCCCCGCCAACACCGTTGACCATGACGACATCGAAATATACACCGACGAGACGCGCTCACAAGTGGCGATGACCTGGCACAACCTGCGCCAGCAGACCAAAAAACCGGACAACATCCCGAACTTCTGCCTGGCCGACTATATCGCGCCCAAAGACAGCGGCGTGGCCGACTACATCGGCGGCTTCGCCGTCACAGCGGGCATCGGCATAGACGCACGCGTCGAGGCGTTCGAGAACAACAACGACGACTACAGCGCCATTCTGCTGAAATCGCTGGCCGACCGTCTGGCCGAAGCCTACGCCGAACTGTTGCACGCCCGTGTGCGTAAAGAGTTCTGGGGCTATGCGGCAGACGAGAATCTGGACAACGAAGCTTTGATCAAGGAAGCCTATCGCGGCATCCGACCCGCACCCGGCTACCCGGCCTGCCCGGAACACAGCGAAAAAGGCCCGCTGTTCGCCCTGCTGGACGCACCGAACAAAGCCGGCATCACCATCACCGACAGCTACGCCATGCTGCCCACCGCAGCGGTCAGCGGCTTCTACTTCTCGCACCCCGAGGCGAAATACTTCGCCACTGGCAAGATCGAAAAAGACCAGGTCGCCAGCTACGCCGAACGCAAGGGATGGGACATCGAGACGGCGGAGCGTTGGCTGGCACCGGTGCTGAGTTATTAACGTAGCCAGCGTAGGATGGGTATCGCTACGCCCCACCCAACCTGCCGCCATTTACAATATAAACAACTCGCGCTGAAAGCACATAAGCACGGGCATTGCGTTCAACGAAAATTACAAAGGAATAAAATGAAGCGCATCACTTTTTTACCGCTGGCAATTTTGTTATCCGCCGGTGTTTTTTATACGACTGCGTGCACTAAAAATGCCGCAACCACTCAACCCACTATGGAGCAAAGCAGCATGACCAAACTCATCAAAACCGACACCCAACTCGGCGAAGGCGCGGAAGCGCAAGCCGGACAGCATGTATCGGTGCATTACACCGGCTGGCTGTACGACGAAGCCGCTGCCGACCACAAGGGCAAGAAATTCGACAGCTCGCGCGATCGCGGGATGCCGTTTGAATTTCCGCTGGGCGCGGGTCATGTGATTAAAGGCTGGGATGCGGGTGTCGCGGGCATGAGGGTGGGCGGCAAGCGCACGCTGATTATTCCGTCCGACATGGGCTACGGCACACGCGGTGCGGGCGGGGTGATTCCGCCGAACGCGACACTGGTGTTCGATGTTGAGTTGTTGGGCGTACAGTAACCCGGAGCGTGGGAAACCTGTCTAGCCCTAGTCGGGTTCCCCTCCGGTCGCCCCTCGACAAGCTCGGGGCGAACGGTTAATTATTTGCGACTGAACGATGAACCAGATATCCAACCCATTATTGGTCACGGCATTGATGCTGGCGGTGTCCAATCTGTTCATGACGTTCGCTTGGTACGGGCATCTGAAGAACCTTTCGACCTCGCCGTGGTATGTTGCCGCGCTGATTAGTTGGGGTATCGCGCTGTTTGAATATCTGCTTCAGGTGCCTGCCAATCGCATCGGTTATACCGAGCTCAGTCTCGGGCAGTTGAAGATATTGCAGGAAGTTATCACGCTGACGGTATTCGTGCCGTTCGCGGTGTTGTATATGAATCAGCCGCTAAAGATGGATTATTTGTATGCGGGACTGTGCCTGATGGGCGCGGTGTATTTCATTTTCAGGACGTAAAATCCAAACTCCGTTGCGATGCTGCGTTGCTCTGAAAATTTCGCCGCGCCGCATATCGGCTTATATGCAAGCGATGAAATTTTCCTCGCGCCTTGCCTCACTTAGGATTTTGAATTTTCCGCCGCATGGCAATCAACAAATGATTTTGGGTTTCAATTACCAATTGCACTTATGACAAAACACATCCACATTCTCGGCATTTGCGGCACTTTCATGGGCGGCATCGCGGCCATCGCCAAACAGGCGGGCTATCGCGTCACCGGTTGCGATGCCAACGTCTATCCGCCGATGAGTAGTCAGCTTGAAGCGCAGGGTGTCGAGCTGATTGAAGGTTTTGGCCCGGAACAACTGGAACTGAATCCCGACACCTATGTCATCGGCAACGTGGTATCGCGCGGCAATCCGCTGATGGAAGCAATCCTCAACCGCAACCTGCCCTATGTCTCCGGCCCGCAATGGCTGGCGGAGACCTTGCTCAGGGACAAGTGGGTGCTCGGTGTGGCGGGCACCCATGGCAAGACCACCACCAGTTCGATGCTGGCGTGGATACTGGAATACGCCGGACTGAACCCCGGCTTCCTGATCGGCGGTGTGCCGCAGAACTTCGACATCTCGGCGCGCATCACCGAATCGCCGTTCTTCGTCATCGAGGCGGACGAATACGACACCGCATTCTTCGACAAGCGTTCCAAGTTTGTGCATTACCACCCGCGCACCGCCATCCTGAACAATCTGGAATTCGACCACGCCGACATTTTTGCGGACTTGAATGCCATCGAAACGCAGTTTCACCACCTGGTGCGCACCGTGCCGGGCAACGGCCTGATCGTCAGCAATGGCCGCGAAGCTTCACTGGAACGCGTCATCCAGCGCGGATGCTGGACACCGGTGGAATGCTTCGGCATTGATGCCGGCTGGCAGATAGACGACACCAACCTCGTCACCCTGAATGGCAGCGCGCAAGGCACGCTGAATTGGGATTTGCTCGGCGAACACAATCGCATGAACGCGCTGGCGGCACTCGCCGCCGCTCGCCACGTTGGCGTGCCGGTCGCACAGGGACTGGCGGCACTCGCTGAATTCAAGAATGTGAAACGACGTATGGAAGTTCGCGGCACCGTCAACGGCATCACCGTGTATGACGACTTTGCCCATCATCCCACCGCCATTGCCACCACCGTCGCCGGGCTGCGCCGCAAAGTGGGCGACGCACGCATCCTCGCGGTGCTTGAGCCGCGCTCCAACACCATGAAGCTGGGCGTGATGAAAGCCGCGCTGCCCGACAGCCTGAAAGATGCCGATTTGGTGTTTTGTTACGCGGGCAATCTGGGCTGGGATGCGCACGGCGCGCTTGCCGCGATGGGCGGACGGGCAATTGTCAAGGATGACCTGAACGAGTTGCTTGCCGCCATCGCCGCCGCCGCCCAATCCGGCGACCACGTGCTGGTCATGAGTAACGGTGGTTTCGGCGGGATACACGAGAAGCTGCTCAAACAATTTCGGCAGGTGTGATCATCCTATCGATTCGCCACAAAGATGCCTTAACGTCCGTTTGTGCCGGGTTTGTCGGAGCGCAAGCATCCGCCCGCATTTCGACAAGCCCAATGCACACGGGGTTTTGGATAAACGCGGCGAAATCAATCGTAGCGTGGGTCGGCGGACTCGTGCTGCTGGCCGTTATGCAAACCGCCGCCGCCGTCACACCGTTCAACTACGATATCGAACTGCAAGCACCGCCCGCGCAGCGCAACATGCTGGAGACGCATCTGGATCTGTACCGCTGGCGCGGTCGCGAGCGTATGGATGAGGCACAACTGGAGCGGCTGGTGCGCCTGGCTCCCGATCAAATACGCGAGTTTCTCGCCACCGAGGGGTTTTATTCGCCGCATATCGACGCGCAACTGGAGCAAAAAAACCAGCGTTGGCTGGTCAGGCTGTTGGTCGAGCCCGGCGAGGCGGTGCGCGTCAGCGGTCTCGACCTGAAAATTACCGGCGCATTGGGAGAGGAGACGACCGCCCTGCAGGCGCAACTGGAGAAGATCCGCGCCGGTTGGAAGCTCAATGCCGGCACGCCGTTTCGTCACGACAACTGGGAAACCGCCAAGCGCAATGCGCTCACCGCGCTGCTGCTGGAACGCTACCCGACCGCCGCAATTACCGATAGTCGCGCCACGGTCGATCCGCAAAACAAGCAGGTGGCACTGCAACTCACCCTGGACAGCGGCCCGGCCTTCACCTTTGGCAAGCTGGAGGTTCAGGGCTTGAGCCGCTATCCGCTCAGCGTGGTCGAGCGCATCAACCCGATTAGACCGAAAGACCCGTACTCGCAAAGCAAGCTGTTGACGCTGCAATCACGCTTACAGGACAGCCCCTACTTTGCCGGTGCGGCGGTTAGCGTGAACCCCGATCCCGCGCAGCCGACGGAAGTGCCGGTACAAGTGGAAGTGCAGGAGAATCCGTCGCAGAAACTCGGTTTCGGTATCGGTGTCAGCACCGACACCGGCGCGCGCGGCACGATTGATTACCGCGACATTCATTTTCTCGACCGCCTATGGCGGCTCAGCAGCGCAATCAAGCTGGATCAGAAGCAACAATCTGTCGGCGGCGACTTGCAGTTTCCCCAGGACGATAACGGTTTCAATGATGGCATCAACGCGCTGGTCGAGCGTAGCGACATCGAGGGCGAGGTGACCGAGAAATTTGTCTTCGGCGTTAAGCGCGCATTCTCCTCCGGCAAAACCGAAACCACCCTGGGGTTACGCTACTCCATTGAAAATGAGCACACCCTGGGGACACTGAACAATCAACGTCTGTCGCTTACGCCCTCGCTAGGCTGGAAGTTGCGCAATGTCGATAACCTGCTCAATCCCACAACAGGCTATCTGCTCAGTTTGCAAGCCGACGGTGCCAGCCGCGCGTTGTTGTCGGATCGGGATTTTCTGCGCGCTCACGGGAAAATTGTGTATTTCCACCCGCTGGGAAAACGCGACCAACTGATTCTGCGCAGCGAGTTGGGAATGGTGATTGCCAACAGTCGCGACGGCATTTCGTCCAGCTTTCTGTTCCGCACCGGCGGCGATCAAACGGTGCGCGGCTATGCTTTCCAAAGCTTGGGGATACAACAGGGCGGCGGCATTGTCGGTGGCCGTTATCTGGCGATTGCCAGCGGAGAATACATTCATTGGTTGACACCACAGTGGGGTACAGCCGTGTTCATGGACAGCGGCAACGCCGCCGATAGCTTGTCCGCGCTGACCCCGGCCTATGGTTACGGCCTGGGCGCACGCTGGAAAAGTCCCATCGGCCCGCTCAATTTTGATTTGGCTTACGGCGAAAAAACGCGGCAGTTCAATCTGCATTTCTCACTGGGGTTCAGCTTCTGATGCGCTCAATTTTCCGCCATCAATTTTTCCGCTACAGCTTGCGCGCCCTGCTCGCTTTGCTGCTGTTGCTTATCCTGTTGGGCGGCTTGCTGGGGACGGAGTCCGCGCTGCGCTGGGCGGCGCAACAGGTGCAAAGCCGCAGTGACGGGCAGATTGTCGTGGGTGCGGTACACGGCTCGCTGTATGGCCCGCTGCGCATCGACACGCTCGCCTATCAGGCCGGTGAAACACGCATAGACATCAACGGTCTCGTGCTGGATTGGTCGCCGCTGGCGTTGTTCGCGCAACGCTTGCAGATCGACAGCCTGTCGCTGCAAACGGTGCGCTACACCGATACCGGCAGTACGCCCGTTTCGCGGCCGCAATCGTTGCACCTGCCCCTGGCACTTTCCGCACCGCAGATCCGCATCGAACACGCGCTCATCAACAGCAGCGGGCTTGAATACGCGCTCGACAATATCGACCTTGGTGTGCACAAGCCGGATGAGGATTACCACATTACGCTGCGCGGAATAACCACGCCGTGGGGCGCGGGGCGGGGCGAAATCCAACTGCGCGATACGCAACCTTTCGCCGCCCACGGGCAACTCGCGCTGCAACAAACCAACGGCATCCCGTATCGCGTCGCAACCACGGTATCGGGCAGCTTGACGCAATTGTTGCTGGATGCCCAGGCACACGTGCTGCAAGGCAATGCCGATCTGCATCTGCGCGTTGATTTATTCGAAGTCTCGCCCTTGGTCGAGGCGCGTATCCGGGCCGACGGCATCAATCCCGCCGCGCTGGGCAGAGATTTTCCGGTTGCCAAGTTGGATGCCAACATTTCCGTGTTGCGCGAGGATGCCAACACCTTGAGCGGCAGCATCGCGCTGCGCAATACGGTACCCGGCAGTTGGGATCGGGCGCGTTTGCCGTTGCGTGAACTGCTCGCCCGGTTTGACGGTACTGCCGGGCAACTTGCCTTGCACGATCTGAAGCTCGATTTGGCCGGGGGCGGCCATTTCAACGGCAGCGGGCAGATTGCCGGGCAGCAATTGCAGCTCGTCCTGTCCACCCGCGACTTCAATCCGCGCGGACTGTACGGCACCATACATGCCATGCAGTTGGCGGGCGACATCCGCCTGCAGGCGGATGCAAACCATCGGCAAGTCACCGCCGCCTTGCGTGACCGTCGCTTTCAATTGCAACTGGATGCCAGTCATCGGGATGCGCAACTTGAACTCAAGCGGGCGGTGCTGAAATCCGCCGGTGGCAGTTTGACACTGCGCGGCACACTGGGCATGGAGGATTTGCAACCCTTCCAGTTGGCAGGCGCGCTGCAAGCCTTTAATCCCGCGGACTTTGGCGACTACCCGGCGGCACGCATCAATGCTTCACTCGCCGCCAACGGACAACTGGCGAACACGCCGCAGGCAGCGGTGACCTTTGCCCTTGCCGACAACAGCCGCTTCCGCCAGCAACCCTTGTCGGGAAAAGGCAAGCTGCATGTTTCCGCCGCGCGCATTTGGAACACTGACCTCAAGTTGCAACTGGCGGGCAATCAATTGGCGGCACACGGCGCGCTGGGGGGGGCAGATGACCGTCTCGACTTGCGTATTGATGCCGACAAATTGGCGTTGCTGGCTCCCGGGTTAAGCGGGAGCTTGTCTCTCCAAGGCGCGCTGTCGGGTCGTTTCGCGGCACTTTCCGGCAACATCGAAGCGCAGATCAACAAACTTGTCTGGCGCGACCAATACCACATTGCCAAGCTGCAACTTCAGGGGCGGCTGGACGAAGGCGCGGACGGAACTTTGACACTGGATGCCGCGCTACAAGGCATTGCCACGCCGCAACTGCATCTCGATCACGCCGCTTTGCAAGTGCGGGGGAAACGCGGCAAGCATCATGCGCAACTCAACGCACAGGGCGCGGGGCTGGACCTCGCCGCACAGCTCACCGGCGGCTGGCGGGACGCATCCGGCTGGGTTGGGCAGATTGTGGCGTTAACCAATCGCGGCCGGCATCAACTTGCACTCAAGTCGCCCGCCGCATTGAGCTTCACCCCGCACAGCGTGCAATTGCGCGAGGCGCGCTTTGACTTCGCCGGTGCCGACTTGTCTCTGGATGAGTTGGATGTCGATGGCGGCAGGCTTTCCAGTCGGGGCAGGCTGAACGGATTGCCGCTAACTTATTTACAGGAGCTGGGCGAACTGAATAAACGCTTGCGGACCGACTTGATACTGAGCGGAAAATGGCAGCTTAACGTTGCCGACCAAGTCGATGGGCGGCTGTCGCTGTGGCGCGAACGCGGCGATATTTCCGTCTCCGACCAGATTGCCCTGGGTATCAATCAGTTCTCCCTGGACATTGGGGCAACCCGCAATCTCCTGCAAGCCACGTTGGCTGCCGGGGGTAGCAACTTGGGGCACCTCAAGGCGACAGCACACAGCACGCTTACCCGGCGCGACGGCATTTGGGGCATGGGCGCGGACACGCCCCTGCAAGCCGGGCTTGATTTGTCCGTCGGCACCTTGGCGTGGTTGCAACCGTTGCTGGAACGCGATGGCATCACCACCCTGGAAGGCGCGCTCAGCGCACAGCTACAAGCAAAAGGCACGCTTGCCCAACCCGATCTGACCGGCAGCATTTCCGCCGAACGCCTCGACATCGCATTGCCCGATCAGGGCATACGCCTGAGCGGGGGACAATTCCACGCCGCCCTGCTGGGACAAACGCTGTACCTGAATGACTTCGCGGTGCGCGGCGGTAACGGAACGCTTAAAGGACAGGGCATGCTCGACTTCAGCAACGATGCGACCACCCTGCAGATCGCCCTGAATGCCGACAAACTGGAGCTGCTGTCGCGCCCGGACCGTCATCTGGTTTTAAGCGGCACCAGCAAGCTCTCCGCCGTTGACAAAAAACTTGGCATCACCGCCAAATTCAAAGTGGACGAGGGCTTGATCGAGCTGCCCAGCGGCGAAGCACCCGCCACCAGCCGCGATGTCGTGGTGCTGGGGCAAAACGAAGCGGCGCGCAACGCTGCCCTGCCGTTTTCGCTCAATGCCGATCTCGACCTCGATTTGGGCGAACACTTCAATATCAAAGGCAAAGGGCTCAACGCACAACTGGGCGGCACCCTCAAACTGACTTCGGTTAATGGCGCACTGCCAACTTCCAGCGGCAGCATCCGCGTGGTGAAAGGTGCTTATGCGGCGTACGGGCAACGCCTGGAAATCGAACGCGGTATTTTCAACTTCCAGGGGCCGATCGATAACCCCAGCCTCAACATCATCGCGCTGCGCAAAAACCTGCCCGTCGAAGCCGGTGTCGCCGTCGGCGGCACGGCACGTTCGCCGCGCGTCACCCTGACTTCCACACCCAGTGTTCCCGACAGCGAAAAACTCTCCTGGCTGCTGCTGGGTCACGGTTTGGAAGACTCCGACAGCCAGGACTTCAGTGCTTTGCAAGTCGCCGCAGGCGCACTCTTGGCAACCGGTGAATCCGCATCCCTGCAACAAAAAATTGCCCACACCGCCGGGCTGGAGGAAGTCAGCCTCAAGGGCGCGGGCGGATTGGAAAATACCGTGCTGACACTGGGCAAGCGCCTGTCCTCGCGCGCCTACCTGAGCTACGAGCAAGGCCTCAGCGGCATCGGCGCGCTGGTAAAAATCAACTACACCCTGAGCAAACGCCTATCCGCCCGCGCACAGGCCGGGCTGGTTCCCGCTGTCGATTTGTTTTATACCTTCAGTTTCAACTAGGGAGCTCCGCACAAGTCTGGTTTTGTCGTTCCCGCGAAAGCGGGAAC
>JBMOPZ010000047.1:0-8406 GCA_049321355.1 Pseudomonadota bacterium
ACGTTAAACAAATGATGCGTGATAACGAGTTGAGTAAACGCGATATTTCTGTGATTTGGCCTGGTCTCGATTTGAGACGGGCTCGTAGCATGTCGGCTTCTTCCAAGCTGACTGCGGGGCCTTCCAATGAACACCGGCAAACTCGTCTTTGCACAACTCATGGCGCATCTTCCGCTGACCACTTTCCGCCGCTGCGTCGCCCGCTATGGCGGAGAGCACAAGGTCAAGCAGTTCACTTGCCTGGATCAATTCCTGTGCATGGCCTTCGCACAACTGACCTACCGCGAGAGCTTGCGCGACATCGAAGCCTGTCTGCGCAGCCAGGCGGGCAAGCTTTACCACATGGGCTTTCGCAGCACTATGGCGCGCAATACGCTGGCCAATGCCAACGCGGTGCGGGACTGGCGCATTTACGCGGATTTCGCCCAGAGCCTGATCGGGATCGCCCGCAAGCTCTACGTCAACGAACCCTTCGGCCTCGACCTGTCGGAACATTTGCGACCAGATCGGCACATTGACTGTGTTCTGCTCCAACCGGCATTACCCCGATACCTTGCGGCGCATCCGCATCAAGGATGCGCAGGGCAAGACGCTGGTATTCCTGACCAACAACACCCGCCTGTCGGCCCGCACCATTGCCGAGTTGTACCGCTGCCGCTGGCAGATCGAGCTGTTCTTCAAGTGGTCAAGCAACATTTGCGTATCAAGTCCTTTTTCGGCACGTCGGAAAACGCGGTCAAAAGCCAAATCTGGATCGCCGTCTCCGTCTATGTGCTCGTCGCCATCATCAAGAAGCGCCTGCAAATCGGTGCTTCGCCCTACGAAATGCTACCAATCCTGAGCCTCACCCCATTCGAGAGGACTCCGCTGGATCAACTGCTTACGCGCATCGTGCCATTGCCCACCACCCAAGGTTACGCCAATCAGTTGATCCTGTTCGATTAACGTTGGGACACTACTGACAGTCACTCTTGTCCAAAACAAGTTACGGCGTTGAGCCTGCCTTGTCCTGATTCTTGGTCGAGGATGGGGCACTGATAATGGTGGCATCGACGATGGTGCCGGTCGAGACGTTCATTCCCTTGTCCTGGAGATGCCGGCCCACTTCCTCGAACAGGCGCCGGCTCAGGTCGTTGGCTTCCAGCAGGTGGCGGAATTTACACACCGTCGCCTCTTCCGGTACCACCTCACGCCCAAGGTCGATGCCGACAAATTCGCGCATGGACAGGGAATCGTAGAGGGACTCCTCCACCGCCGGATCGGAAAGGTTGAACCAGTTCTGAAGAAAGTAGATGCGCAGCATGCGCTCAAGGCCAATCGGTGGACGTCCGTTTCCCACTTTGGGGTAGACCGGCTCGATCAGCGCGCACAAACCAGCCCAAGGGCACGACACGATCCATCTCGGACAGAAACACCGCGCGCCGCGTTGTCTTGCCATGCCGGTCAAAGCCGCCAAAAGAAATTGTCATTTGCTTCATCGTTCGGCTCCGTTTGTTCGACCTTCGCTTCCAATATTATGAAACGAAATCGCCCGGGACTTAATCAGAGATTCCTTAAGTGACAACCGGGCACATCATGGGAATCCCATTCTTATATAAATACCTGGCACCACACCCTTCGCAAATCAACTCTGTTTCATTTTTATTTAAATTAGTACCACTGCAAACAGGGCAGGCAAGCAACTTCAATAAGTCTATTTCTTTATTTCGTCGATTCTGTGAATAAAGAAATCGCAAGATTCTGGTAATAAGTGACCTAATTGGCCGCACTCGCTTTTTTTTGTACTCATCGCCCAAAACATCCAATGGTAGCGGCCAATCACATGACACTTCCGGATTTTGTATGCGATAAGCAATCCGCTCATCCCAATAAAATCTCATATAAAATGGACTTGGATGCTTTGATAAGAATTGAATAAATTTTTTATCCTTAACCTTCTTCTCATACAAGGAGACCAATTCTGCATCAGGTTTCCAAGAATTTTTCTTTTTGATCAAAATGACACCATTTTCGTCTGTAACCTCTAGGCGATGAAACCGATAGGGGTTAATCCGCTCCAAGAATGCGTCTGGTGTCTCAATGTAACCAGCCTTCCCAACACGCATCAACTCCTTTAGAAAAGCCTCTGGATTAGCAGAATGCTCCAACACATGGGATGCAATTACAAAATCGAACGCTTTATTTTTGAAGGGCAGTCGCTCCGCCACCCCGAATACCATCGGGCGATCTTTTACTAGCGCCGAAAAATATCGTTCAACTGTTTCTTCATAGGCATCCACAAGAACATTGGCTCGGGGGTATGGATTGCCACCCGACCCAACATCAAGAACTAAAGATTCTTTGCCAACTGGACAATGCAACCGCCTGAGCGACCAAGCCAATCTTTCCATGCCAATTCGATTTAACAACCTCATCAATTGAGATTCTGCGTTAATATCCCCCATCTGCTTCAATCCTAGATCGCCTGGTTATAAAGTTGATTTGCCCAAGATACAACCGCTTCCATTCTTGAAACAACGTCATGCCCCTGCGATTCTACACAACTCCTCCCGGCCTGCCCTACGCGTGTACGAAGTGAATCATCGCTAAGATACTGTTTCAATTTTTCTATCATCTCATCCATTGAGTGAAAAAAAACCGCTTCCTCATCGGGGCGGAACAGACTAGCCAGATCATCGGTATACTCGGCAAGCATTAGTGTCGCGGTAGCGGGGATTTCGAAACAGCGCCGCGTATAGGTATCGCGATTAAGCTTGGATAAAAAGCACAACGCAATCTTGGCACCACACAGCGCCTTGTTGTATTCCTCGCCCCATACCAGCTTTACTGGCACCAGTCCTCGCAATACAGGACTCTCCCGAATCACCGGATCCCAGTCGTAGCCCGGCCCGTACAGCTTCAGGCTCCAGCCCTGGCGCACCACCTCCTCTAGGTAAGCCACCCTGCCATCATCTTCATAGTGTCCAATAAACACCACATCACAACCAAACTGTTGCTGCTCTAGCGCGCTCAGCTGAACAGGATGATTGCGCTCCGGGATGAACCATGATCGCAGCAGCCTGACTTCTCGGGCGCCCGCCCGGCGGAAATCGTCCACATTGTGCCAGCGGTATGCTAGCATTAGGTCATATGCAGGCAACCCAGCGAGAAAGTGCCTCCACAGCCAACGGGGATAATGCGGTGAGAATGGATCATCGTTATTGTACCCGATCAACACTACCGCCTGATGCACACGCTTGATGGCGCGCAGCGTGCGTGCCAGTACGTGGGTCCCGCGATAGACGAACACCATGTCCGGCCGGTGCTTGCGCACCGCATCCAACAATTCGCGGTTGAGACGCGCGATCAACGGGCCGGCCAGATATTTGTTTTGCGCCTTCTTGAACGGGCGCATCACCAATCTTTCCCACAGCGAATCCGATACCGGCTGAAAATAGCGGTGCCAGGGAAATTCGATTGTTTCATGTCCCAGCTTGCGAAATGCGCGGCTGACTCCCTCTTCGTGCAACTCCGAATGCCAATCACCGGCAATCAGAATCCTCAACGTCCCTCCCCCTGATACACCTTGCCGATGGCTGGCGTATGCCCCAGACGGCGTTTGACCCAATTGATCAGCCTCTCGAGGCGGCGCGTTCCCAGCAGCAGTATCAGCACCAGATATACGTGGAAAAGTGGCACCCGCCACAACCCCATGCGACTAAGGCCTCGGTAATAGCGCAGGAAAATTGGCAGTGGCTTGTCCGCCTGTATGGCTAGGATAGGATAGGAATAATTGCCAATGTCACGCAAGATCGCCTTATAAATGAGCACCGATCGGGTTTGCTCGACATGGCGCGCGATATCAAGCATGCCCTGCATGAAATGCAGCGATGATTCCGGAGTGTGCTCGGTCGGCACGAACTTGCCGCGCTCCGCCTCGCTGTTGCCAAAATCCGGGATGCCACCGTTGCGATACAGCACGATCACATCCGGCAAATAAACCGCGTTCATCTCCACCAGGATGCTCGCCACCAGGTACAGCTGGTAGAGCAGAATACCGTCGAAACGGTCAGTCGCATATTTGCGCGCAGCCGCGCGCTGCACCACCATACCGGGAATCACCACTGAGCGTCGGAATACCGTGCCGATGGTGCGCTCGCCCGCCGGGAAAAAGATTTCGCGGTCAAAATAGCGGAAGGTCTGCACCACGTTATCGGGCGTACCCTCAAATGCGGCATAGCTGCGCAGCACCACGCCGATATTCGGATGCCGCTCCAGCGCCGTGGCCACGCGCGCCAAAGCGCTGGCGCACATCAGGTCGTCGTTGCCCATGAACAAACAATACTCGCCGTCCGCCTGCTCGACCAAGTTACGGATATTGCCGTCGTAACCGAGGTTCTTGTCATTCTCGAAATAATGGATGCGCCCGGGGTGCTGCTGAGCGTAGCGCTCCACGGTGGTGCGTATCTGTTCGCGTTGCGGCGAGCAATCCTCGCAGATGACGATGTCGTAATCGTCGTAATCCTGCGTCAGAATGGAATCGAGCAGGGCCGGCAACACCGATGCGCGATTATAGGCGGGAATACAAACACTGACTTTTGGCGGTTTCACGCCCTGCGCTCCCACCCCTGCTCAGCAATTCCCAGCATCAGCAAGGCGTAAAGGCGTGCGCCGTTAGCACGGCCGCGCATGTGTCCGGTAATAAGTCTGTCCACCTCGCGCCGGGAAATGGCCGCTGGCAGAGACACCGCCCACTCGTGCACTTCCACACAGCCGGAAGCACGCAGCCAATCATCAAGGGGAATGGAAAAGCCCTGCTTGCGATTTACGTTCAAATTTTTCGGCAATAAGTGTTTCGCCATGATTTTCTGTATGATGCGACTATCCCCGCCGGTAACCTTGCAACTGCTCGGGATCTCGGAAAAGGCGAATTCTACCAGACGATAGTCCAGCAAAGGGCAGCGCACCTCCAAACTGACCGCCATGCTGGCACGATCCACCTTGACCAGAAAATCATCGGGCAGAATGCTTTGGAAGTGGGTACGCGTCATGCGATCAACCGGATCACGCCCTTGCCCGAATTTTTCCAGCAACCAATGCTCCGGCTCTGCCAGTTGCGCGCCCAACTTCTCCAATGCAGCCGGGTCGAAAATGCGCCGGCGCAATGCCAGATCGAAATAAGGCGAACCCCAGATCAGCGATTGATAAGCTCCACCCTGAAGCGCAAATAAACGGTTTCTGCCGCGCACCCCGGCCGGCAGCCTTCCTGCCATACGCCCCACCCATCCAAGCAAGCCATGCGGCACCCAGCCTATCTTTTTCTGGTCAACCAGCGCCGTGGAGTAATCGGAATAGCCGCCGAACAATTCGTCACCGCCATCCCCACCCAACGCGACCTTGACCTGGCCCACGGTCAGCCGGGAAACCAGATAAGCTGGGATCAGCGAAGAATCAGCGATGGGCTCGTCAATAAAAGACGACAACTCCTCCAGCACCGACAGCGAAGGTTTGGGGATGGGCAGGACATGATGCTCAGTACCGAGGTGATCGGCCACCTGTCTAGCGTATCCAGATTCGTCGTAACTCGACCCCGGCAGGGCGATGGTAAAAGTCTGCACCCGGCTAGCAGACTGACGCGCCGCCGCAGCCGCCACCAGACTGGAGTCAAGTCCTCCGGACAACAGCACGCCAACAGGTACATCACTGCGCAAACGTACGTGCACTGCATCCATCAGCAACGCTTCGGCACGCTGCGCAAGATCAGCACAGTCGCTTGCCGGATCGGCAACATTTGCCGGCAAACTCCAGTAGCGCCACACCTTGAAGGCGCCCGAGGCCAGATCTAGCAGGCCCGCATGTGCCGCCGGCAATTTGCACACCCCCTCAGCCAGGCACAGATCATCGGGCACATAGCCCAGCGCTAGATAAAAATTCAGCGCGCGCAAATCCCACTGCGCGCCGGCCTGTACAGACTTGAGCTCGGAAGCGAATTCAAAGTTCGCCGCATCGTGCCGGTAATAAAACGGCTTCTTGCCGACACGGTCTCGCGCAACAAACAATTGTGCAGCCTTGCTCTCACTGCCTTTTTCATAAATGGCAAAAGCAAACATGCCATTGAAGCGAGCTAGACAATCCGCACCCCAAGCGGCATACGCGGCCAGCACTACCTCGGTATCGCTGTTACTACGGAAATGGCAGCCGATCTTTTCCAGTTCCACCTTCAGTTCGAGGTAGTTATAGATTTCGCCATTGAACGTGATCACGTAACGACCGCAGGGGCTTCCCATCGGCTGATGGCCGGCAGGGCTAAGATCAATGATGGACAGGCGGCGGTGGCCCAGCGCAACCCGCCCATCCTGCGCAAGCCAGATGCCTGCATCATCAGGCCCACGATGCGACATGGCATCGCGCCGTCTTTCTGCGCACTCCACTGCCATGGCCCCCTGCAAGTCAACGATGCCGTAAATGCCGCACATGCCAAAATCATGCGTAATACAAAATTGATGAAAACATAGCGATTGTAATTTCCGGATTTACTACCTGACAAATCAATTCACCAGAATCAAATTGGTTCCAATCCCATGACGTGTAGCGCCTCACCAATCCGAGTTTCCCAATTGTGAAACATGCGAGCCTTAATTGCAGCGGCTCCCCCTATGCGCTGCATTTCATCCGGATGACGGAGATAGTAAGATATCTTGGAAACTGCCTCTTCCTCCGTGGTGTAGCACTCGATTTCCTTTCCCTCCTGAAAGAACTCCAGCAAATCTGGGTTGCGGTGGGTAATGTACAATGCTCCTGCCATGGTGGCGTCAAAATCTCGCAACTTCAAGGTATAAACATCTTCGTTATAAGCAATAGTGCCCACACCTAGAATAATTTTTGATCTTCCAAAAACGCTGGCAGCCTTGTCTGGGCCAATCGGGCCATTTGCCCATCCCGAACCATAGGCCTCAACATGGATACCCTTATTCTTAAGGGCATCTATGATCTGCCCCCTAATGCCATATTTATTACCGACAAAGCAGACGTCTATATCTTTGACGGCTGCTGGCCTGAACAAGCCCGGATCGCTGGCCATCGGCCAGAAAATTGCGGGGCAACCATGAACAAGATATCGGATGGTGCATTCCGGGGCACTAGTCAGCACAAGATCCAATCCTGCAACAAGTCCTGCCACCCCTAACATCTTCCCGTTCTTGGGTAGCCAGAAATCCGGCAGGCGGTCATCCATGGCTATGCAAGCAGTAACAACCCCTTTTTGCTGGACGTGTTGCAAGGCTTCCACAGGAAGATAGTCCGCCCACATTTGCCCAATGACGAGGTCTAGACGACGATTGCGGGTGATAATTTTGTCAACTTGCTCTATTAGCCGAGCGCCGTTTCTGGCAGCAACGTATGCATCGAACTTCCCATCGCGGGAGAATTCCTGCCCGTAATTATCATTATGTCTGGTAAAAACATGTACCCGCCCAAACAGCTCCAGCCCCTGCACGAATCCAGAATAATCCTGTTCCCGGTTTGCTCCCACCCACAATATTTCCAATTCGCCTTTAGGGTAGCGCATTGGGCATAGCCCTCTGTTTTGCAAACGTTGGCGCACCATTTCTGGAATTGCCAAAGCATCATAAGACAGTGCCATCGCGGTTGCGCGCTTGGCGTACTCCTTTATAAGCCAGCCCAATAAATACCGGGTACGCGCCGCCTTGAACTTTGCATTCAACTTATAAATGAGCGGGATCTCTTTTAGCCTGGCTTTTATATTCATGGTTTGGATCAGATAGTGCTGCTGCCAAATAGTCAAATACCACCGGCAAAGCCGGTGGCTTGGGATGGTGAGCGCCTCAAAGGCGCCCATAACACCGTGAGCCGCCGTTGGCGGCTTACCCCATGGCGAGCTTCATCTGGTCGTACCGCTCGTCTTCCTCTTCCTGATTCCGGATGTATGCTCGAACCATGTTTTCGTCCAGCCCCACCGTGGAGACGAAATACCCTCGGGCCCAAAAGTGCTCGCCCGTGAAATTCTTCTGGCAATCTCCAAACTTCCGGGCAATCTGTATCGCACTCTTGCCTTTGATGTACCCCACCACATTCGATACCGCATATTTCGGTGGAATGCTCAGGCACATATGCACGTGATCGCCCATCATATGGCCTTCAACTACCTTCGATTCCTTGTGCCCCGCCAGTTCGTGGAATATCTCCCCGAGTTGCCGACGCAATAACCCGAATATTTTCTTCTTCCGTCGCTTCGGAATAAATACAACGTGATATTTGCAGTCCCATCTCGTATGGCTTCAGACTCTGGTAATCTTTCATCGTGAATCTCCTTTCTCTTGGCAGAGATTAGAAATTCACGCAGACCGTCGTAAAGGTCAAACCTTGGTGAGTCCCCCGGCAGAACCGGGGGCTTACCTCTATGAGTTA
>JBMOPZ010000048.1:0-7846 GCA_049321355.1 Pseudomonadota bacterium
TATGCATTTCTGAAAGTTGTGCACCGACCATGTACAGCCGACCAGCAAATTACGGCAGCCCCCACAGGGGTTTTATTGTCTTCTTTGTAAACCGCACTGGGGTTGGTGTATTCAAAGCCTTTCAGGTAGAAAACTCTGATTTCGAGAAAAAAGCGGCGGTCAAAGATTTCGCGACCACGGCTTACCTATTCGCCTCTTCAACGCAGGCATCGAGCGCCAACGAAGCCGACGCGTACCAGATGTACCTGACGGCGAAGCAGAACTATGACAATGTTTCTGCACAGCTCTTAGCCAAAGCTGACGAGGTCAGAACGCAGGATACGCTGACGCAACTTGCGGATTTGATTACGAAGATTGATGGTAACGTTGCGCTGACCGCGCAAGAGACCGCGATGAAGGCCACGTACCAGAACTTCATCGACGCGCGCAAAGAATACGTGCTTGAAAGCGAGAGGATGATTCGTGTCAAGAAGGCGCAGGAGATTCTGAACGCCGAAATCGAGAAAAGAAAACAAATTGCGGAGTTGAAGCTTGCTGCATACAATAAGGCGAAGGATGAGCTGATCGGCTATGCAGACCCGAATAACACCGGGGCGGTCTACAACCGGGATAAGACAATCGCGACTTTGCAAGCTCTGCTTGCATCTGGGGGACCTGACCGCGTAGCAGGGGTTATCAAGGGGATGGCATATATCGACGACATGTCGATGAATATGAGCGGCAAGCTTTTCGCCAATTCGGGTGGTTCAGAAATGGACGAGCCGGCAGTTATTTCTGATTGGAATGGCGGCAAGGACATCTACAACACCCTGAATGCGGCAGATAAGGCCCTGTTGGATGAATTCAGGGCAAACGTCCAGTCGGGTCAGCTGAACTCTGCAAATTACCAAAGCATGAAAGCCGCAGCTGTGGAAGTTCTGAAGAAGAAAGAACTATATCATGAGTCGATTATTCGCTTTAATTGGGCAATTGGTGTCGGAACACCCCTTATCGCCAGCGGTTCAGTCCTATTCGGTGTAGCCGCCGGCTTTTTTGGTTCGGCTGCAGCGGCTGCTGCCAGTTTCTTTGGGGCTTTTATGGCACCGGTTTTCATGGCAATTGGCATTGCGAATTATATCTCAGCAACTGCCCTAACGCTTTCAGGTCTTGCATTGATTATACCGGCCACAATTGATATGAACAATAAGGACAATGATCATAACAGCGCTAACCGCAATGCAGACGATCAGCGTAATGCTATTGTCAGCAAGCTCAATACGATCAAGGCTAAGGAAGAGGAATATCTACAAGCCAAGGCCGCGCTGGACTATTTTACAAAAGCCCCCAGCCAACAGATTCTCAAAGACCGATTAGTACAATGGGGGCAACAGGCAGGCGGCTACGCGCTTTCAGATGCTGATCTGCGTTATGTGAAGGATGATAAATCGAATTACACTGATTCGACCGGTGCAACGTATGCAGCCGGCGCTCACTGCCCGCCGACAGGCCTCTGTGGCAACGATGCGGCCCGTGCGCTCAATATTACCAGCTCAATCACCACGCCTAAATTTGAGACTGCTGCAGGGGATAAATACGACCCTTCGCAGGTTACCACACAAAACCTTGAAAGCACGCTTCAAGGCGGATTTTACTGGCTTAACGGCGAGAAATACGTGAAGATCAAGACGATGGCACACAACGGTCAGATGACCGATGGATACGCCAAATATATCACCACGGATGTTCTGCCCGGTGGCGTATGGGATATGTATAATCTGGGCGACGTAATGAACATGTCGTCAAACCACTCCGATGTGCTGCGCACGCAGTTGAAACAGGGGTATTTTGACGCAGCGGCAAGCGGTGGTCATGAAAATACGCTGATGCTGAACGAGCGCGAAAAAACCATGTGGTCGATCTGGAACTATGCGGATACCCAAGGTAAGCAGTATAAAGGCTTTCAGGTGATGGCCGGGGATTATCAAGAGAATTCAACGAATGTGTTTCAGACGCAGCAGCAGCAGAATGCCAGCCTTGTCACTCAACAGTGGGATCTACGGCGTGCTGAACTCGACGCCGCCCGTGCGCGGTGGGAGAACCTGGCAGTGACGATAGAGAATCGCGGTACCGAGTCTTTCAATGCTTCAGAGCAGAAATTCCTCAAGGCCTGGCGGCAGTGGGAAATCGACACGAACCGCAAGATTGACGCAGGTAAGAAGCAGTGGGATGATAAGTTCAAGACCTTCTTGACGTCGAAGCAGAACTGGCAAGATGAGATTAAAGCAGCTGCGATGGAGCAGTCACTGGAAAAGATGCTGGGAGCAACGGGTAGCGCACTGAACGAGCGGCTCAAGGCGCTGAGCGCAAATATTAATATCCCCGTCGATGTGCCTGAAATCAACGTTGCCAACCTTGTGCAGGCAGCGATGGCTGATTTCGAACGCAGCAAGCCTTCAAACGAACGGCTGTTCGGTGAAATCAACAAGTCTATCACCGCATTCAATGTGACGCTGGAACTGGGCAATGCGACGCATTTCAAAGGATTCAACAGTACTAGTCTGGAAGGTGATTTCGCCAGCAATATGGAGACTTTCTCTAAGAAGATGGCGATTCTCAACAATGTCAAAATGTATGAGTCGTTCAAAAAGCTCATTGAGGACTTTAAAGAGTCTCTGCGTAAGAACGACACCAACGTCACATCCGGGCTGACTACCGCAGCCACTCTGGCAAACTACCGTCAGGATGGCGGCTGGTACACGAAAGACATGGGTTGGGCATTCGGCGGCAAATATGGCTTTAGTGCCTACCAGCATGCGGATGTCGATGGCCTGATGAACCGCGGCATGCGCGAAGCCGGCATGACGATTATGTCTGGCGACGAGATGGTAAGCTTTTTGGAGAAAGGCCGCGACGTCGATGTGAAGCTGTTCTTTGAAGTGCAAACGATGGCGCTGGAACAGGCGTTTAAGATCGTCGGCGGCGATAAATCGAAGAAAGGTCTCTACGGCGAATGGGTTGGAGAGGCGCCGCAATACAACAACGAAGGCGACGAGAGTAACCAGGGTTCCGGTGAATTGGGCGGTTGGGCTGGCGGCCAAATGGATAACAAGAAGACCTACCGCGGCTTGAATAAAGAGGAAAAGCGGCTCTCTACGATTCAGGGTTCTATTACGGCTGCCATGAACGTCACCGCTTCGCTTGCCGCAGCAGCGACGGGTAACGTTGCTATGCTGGTGACTCTTGCCGGCGCGCAGGCAACTGCGACTACCGGTGCTGCTTTGTCGCAGGGGCGCGACGCTGGCGGTACTTTGGCGATGGGTGCCATCGATTTTGGCATCGCCTTCGGCGGTGCTCTGATGGGGCCAGGTGTTGCAGCGACTGCGATTCGCAGCAGCGTCGGTTTTGTGCGGGCTGGCATTGCACAGAACCCCGACGGGACAATCAACCTGGATTTCAAAGGTAACTGGTCTAAAGGTGGCGGTGCACAGGCGCTTTTTTCGGGCGCGATGTCGGTTGCCGGTGAAGGTATTGGCACAGGCGTCGGCGGCGGTTGGGGTAAAGTTATCTCTGCTGGCCTTGATGCGATCGGCGACGGTATGCGCTTCGATTCGGGTGGTGTTTCGGGTTTCAGCGTAGCATCGGCGGCTGGTTCGCTCGCAAGCGCATGGGCTGCGAACAATATTAATCCGGGTCAAACAGAGAGCAAATCGACCTATGCTGGCGAGCTGCGTAAGCAGGTCATGGCTTCAGAAATCGGTAAGCTCGCGAATGCGGTCACAACGACGCTCGTTGGTGCGATGACGAACGACCGCGTCGCGGCCAATAATTTCGTTTCGACCTACCAGAATGTGAACGGCTTCAGCGCGCTGGGCGGTATTTTAGGGCGCGTGGTCAACATGCGCATGGAAGAGAATAAGGCCGTCGATGCGGCGCGGCAGGCTTCCAAAGAAGGCGGCCAGCCGATGAGCCAGGAACTGATGGGCGCGCTGGCGCGTGCGGTGATGCGGCGTAAAGAAGAGGAAGCCGAATCGGGCGGTGAAATGAGCACCGGCGATAGCGATGCCGGTGGCTCACCTGGTGTGGATGATCCGGTAACAGTTGCGCGCAACTATTTTGGCAAAGCGAAAATGGATGCGGAGAACATCGGGCAGATCAACCAGATGCTGAAGAGCGGTATTCTGTCCGATGCGGATGTCAAGGAGATCGCTAAGCAACAGGTCGCGAACAATATCGAATCGGGCGCTTCGAAGAATCTGAAACTGGTGCCCACAAAGGACTTCGGTGGTTTTATGAACACACTGGCAGTTCAGCACAAGATGACACCTGAGCAGGTCGAGGCCATGTATGTTCTGGCCAACAACCCAACGCTCGACCCCAGAGACCCTGAGGCCTATGCACAGGCAAAGAGCGAGCTGAAGGCGAAGATGTCGCAGGGCGGCACGATCGCCATGCCAGCGGGAGCGGGGGAGTATACCAGCCAGACGGATAAGAAGTATGCGCCGATTAGGCAGCAGATGAGAGAGCAAGCTGAGTATAAAGCTTGGCTTGCGCAGACGCAACAAGTAACCATCGGTTCCGCTGATTATGCGCAATACATGAATGGCAAGAATCTCTATGCAGCTGCAGGCAATATACCAGGACAAACGAGGACAGATGCGGGCTATGGGACACCGACAAATGCTCTTTCTAATCCATCACTCGAATGGTTTGGTTTGGCGCCGCAACTTAAAGCAAATCCGTATCAATGCGGTATTCTGGATGCGCCCCCTGCACCTGAACCTGATATATTGAGAGATCCGACACAACTAAGTCCTGCGCAGCGGAGCCTTGCTCTTGCCAAGGCTATGCAACATAGCCCGATTGCTGGCCTTGGTATGGGTGTTTTATTCGCCGGCACTGGTCTTGGAGCAGTTGCAGCGGCTGAAGAAATTGGCACGGTCGGTACGGCTGCGTATAAAGTCGCTCAGCTTAAAGCCGTTCAATCCGCTTTGGCAATCAGTACAGCCGTAACACTTGGCGGCCAGCAAGCTTACAATGTCATGTCACGCGGATACGTCGGACTTCAAGGCGTCGGGCAATTTATGAGTTCACCACAAGGGGCTGATGTTGCTAAAGCTATGTTCGTCGGTGGTATGTTCAGCGGCGGGCTGGGTGCGGCAACTTATTCGCAAAAAGCCATGAAAGAAGGCAACTTTAGCTATGAAGGTTTGTCTGTTGCGACGAGTAAAAGTATGCTGACCGGTGCTATTTTTGCACCAATAAGCTCACTAAACTCCCTTTCCGGGGCACCTTTGGCGGATTGGGTGAGAGGTAGTGTAGGTGGCACTGTTGCATTTGCAAATAATTTCTTATCTCAAATGAGTGCGAAGCAATGGCAAATGAGTCAGTACGATCCGATTGAGGGTCTCTTAAACGCTGGCGCTGGGTATGCAGGTGCTCATTTATCAAGTCAATATAGTAGTAGTGGTGTCACTGCCGCAAAGAGCGAGCTTTGGTCAAATACCGCAGTTTCACCATTAAATTATTACTTGGGGATTAAGTAAATGGGGTTGAGCAAGAAAATTGATGAATACAGGCATTTGCCGCGTTACGAGAACGAATATCCAAGCAGGGTGTATGTGATTGGTGCTGTGAGTATTCTTATAGGTGGCTTTAGTCTGATGATTTTCAGTATAATGAGACAAACGATCATCACGCCGAGCATTGCGTTCATAGTGTTAGACTTATTCCTTTCATTTCTTATGTTTGGTCTAATTATGATGGCCAAAGTTTATTTTTTTACCGCATTTCATATTTTCATCAAAGGTACCCAAATCATTGGTCTGAATATGTTTGGTTATGAAAAAAAATTTGAGCTTTCTGATTTGAAAGCGATCACCGTTTCAAAGTTTAGTAAGTATCAGATCATCTTTAAGTACCGAGAGTCCAATGAAATGCAAATGAGTGCGAATATTAGCGACTGTGGAAAATTAATGGAATTCATTTTGGATCGCGCCGAAAATATTCAACATCTGAATATTGACGAGTTACCGACTCTCGAATCAAAATTTGGCTTGATGTGGAAAAAGATGCCCGATTGGAAGATCATCAACACAGCGAAACGCCGCGCGGAAGAAAACAAAAAGAAAACACTTATAAAAAGGGAAGAAAAAAAAGGAACATAAATGAGCACACCAAAACGAAGAAAAACAGACCATGAACCTCAACCGCCCGCGCAACCGATCCCCGAATTCTATGCGAACACCGTCCAGGTCAACGTCAACGCTTTCGAGGTCGAACTGAGCGCCATGCTGGTGAGTTCGAAGAACGAGCTCAAGGGCGCGCTCAACCTGCGGCTCAGCCCGCAGACTGCGGTCATGCTCGGCAAGATTCTGAACGAACAGATGGCCGCGTATGAGAAGCAATACGGTAAGATACCGTTGCCGCAGGCGTAATAAACAACAAATCAAGGAGAGTCTATGAATAAGTTATTAGGTAGAGCCACCATTATGCTGGCGGCAATGCTTGCGGTCAATTGTGCGACGTACCGATTGAGCGAGCAAAAAATTCAGGAAATTCGCAGTCAACCCCATGGTAATCTGGCCATTAAACTGCCCGACGGCAAGGCAGTCGATGGCTATGACGAAAAATGGCGACTGGATGTAACTGTTGATGGCAGTCGCATCGTTTTTGATCACTTCAATGACAATGAAGAATACTCGTTACCGGTGAAGGCTGGTGAAAGAGAAATCATAGTGAACATTCGCAGGGAAATAGACAGGCCCTTTCGTAGTGCTTACGTCTATTTCTATCCACAGATGCTGTCCAAAAAAATTACCATACCTGAAAACGGCACTGTCAATCTGACATTTGCATTGCCCGAAAAGAAATTCGGTGTGGGCATGTTCGTAGCGGGTATTATTCTGACGCCTATCGCCTTGATTGGCTGGCCAGTCGGTGCATGGCCTGCATTCACGGCAGAAGCAGAGCCAAACTATGCGGTTCAAGGGGCGGCAACGCAACCGGCAGAGGTAAAAGCGCCGGCGAAGAAAAAGGGAAAATAGACAGTTGCTTCTCTATCTCTTAAATCCCATCCCCAACGACGCTTTTCAAGAAGCGACGAAAAGGCTCGATACGTACTGCAAGAGCATGACAAACCGAGTGCGTGCGTCTGGATCTGAAAAATATCGTCTCTACTGGAAGCGCAGACGCTACGCGCTTGTGATTGCAGAAGAATTTGTCGACGAGCGGGGCGATTTAATCAGTCGCGATTCGGGCAAGTTCGAATACACCAACGGCTGGTGGCTGTTGTATTATCCGGATGTAAACAGGCGCTGGCAGCGGTACGGGCTTGCAGAGGCAGGGCAGAGCTTTGGGGCAGTGTTTCGGCATTGGGTTAGGGATGAGACGGGGATATTTTCAAGGGTGGAGATGGAGGCGGTTGTGGGTTCCCGGCCGCGCGGTCGCCATGCGCTGCCCAAGGGGGCGCACAACAGCGTTTACATGGCGGAAGACCTTCATGCCTAACGGCACGACATGTAAACGCCTGTTGATGCGCCATGGCGGTTTTTCTTTAGTTGAGTAATTCACCGACGCGCGTCCGGGGTGAATCGAGTCGCCGGCGTCCTTGCCGGCTCTTCGTCGCTTGCCGTCGCCACCCTCCTTGCTGGCGACGACGGCGCGACGGTTGGTAGAGAGTAAGAGCCGTGGAAAATCAGAGATTTCCCACGGCGTTGTTGTTGTTATAGAAAAGACCTTACCCCCGCGCACGGCGGCGGGCGGGCAGGCAGGCTTTGTACAGAGCCGGCAAACATGGAGGTTTGCCGGAGCGTTGACGGCGCGACTTCATGGAGGAAGGCGCGGCGGCAGCGCAGTGCAGCGCGTGGCG
>JBMOPZ010000049.1:0-7420 GCA_049321355.1 Pseudomonadota bacterium
CGCTCATCATCAAGGGCGGCGCCATCGCCGCCGCGCCCATGGGCGACCCCAACGCCTCCATCCCCACCCCGCAGCCGGTGCACTACCGGCCCATGTTCGGCGCCCTCGGCCCCGCCATCGCCAGCACGTGTCTGAGCTTCGTCTCGCAGGCCGCACTCGCCGCCGGTGTGCCCGAACAACTGCGCCTGCGCCGCCGCGCCGTCGCCGTGCAAAACACGCGCGCCATCGGCAAGCGCGACATGGTGCTCAATGACTATGCGCCACTGATGGAAGTGGATTCCGAGACTTACGAAGTGCGTGCCGACGGGATGCTGCTCACCTGCGAGCCGGCGAGCGTGCTGCCGCTCGCGCAGCGGTATTTTTTGTTTTGAGGGCTGGCGCGTGATAGGAACGGCACTTCCGGAGCCGGACCGCCCGCCTGCCGAAACATCGGTGCCGGCGATGCCTGCAGTCACCACTGATCCAGCGGGCTGCGCACACCGCGCCCGCCGCGGTTCAGCACATGGGTGTAGATCATGGTGGTGCTCACATCCGCATGGCCCAGCAGCTCCTGCACCGTGCGTATGTCATGGCCGGACTCCAGCAGGTGGGTCGCGAAGGAATGGCGCAGCGTGTGCGGCGTAGCGGGCTTGGTCAGCCCCGACGCCTGCACCGCCTTCTTCATCGCCCGTTGCAGCAGCTTCTCATCCAGGTGATGGCGGCGTTCCACCCCGCTACGCGGGTCAATCGAATAGCTGCCGGATGGAAAGACGTACTGCCAACCCCATTCGGTGGATGCGTTTGGATATTTGCGCGCCAGCGCGTCGGGCAGGTACACGCGGCCCTTGCCCGCCTGACGATCGTCGCCGAACAGCGCGCGTCGCTGCTGCAAATGCGTTTGCAGCGGCACCACCAACGACTGCGGCAACATCGTCACCCGATCCTTCGCCCCCTTGCCGTCGCGGACCAGGATCTCGCCCCGGCCAAAGTCCACATCCTTCACCCGCAGCCGCACGCATTCCATAAGCCGCATCCCGGTGCCGTACAGCAAGCGGGCCATCAGGCCATAGGTGCCCGTCATCCGCGCCAGCACCGCCTGCACTTCCTCGCGCGTCAGCACCACCGGCAAGCGCTGCGGGCGCTTGGCGCGCGTCACATCGTTCAGCCACGGCAGATCGACCCCCAGCACTTCCTTGTACAGAAACAGCAGTGCCGACAGGGCTTGGTTCTGCGTCGCTGCCGCCACCTGGCCATCCACCGCGAGATGGGTCAGAAACGCCTCGACCTCGGGCGCCCCCATGTCGCGCGGATGCCGCTTGCCGTGGTACAGGATGAACCGCCTAACCCACTGACAATATTGAGTTTCCGTGCGGATGCTGTAATGTTTGATGCGAATCCGCTCGCGCACCTGGTCGAGCAGCTTGGGCGGTGGCGCCGAAGGTGTGTTTGCCCGCCGCATGTGGCCCCCTTTTTTGAGCCCCGCTTTCGATGGAACAACGAGTTACCGTGCAGCAGGATGTGTTATACACCTCTTTGGTTTTGTGATATACACCTGCGCAGGTGTCTACTTCACGTTGGGCGTCATGGAGAGCAGATCAGTGAGCAGAGTACCTGAGATGAGGCGAGTCGCAGTTTTCGGCAACGCTGGCGGCGGTAAATCAACGCTAGCTCGGCAACTGGCCAGCATTACCCGTCTGCCGCTGCACTCACTCGACACCATTAAATACAAGCCCGGTGGCGATGAGGTGCCTCACAACGAGTACCTTCAGATCCATTCCGAACTCATACGCGGAGACGAGTGGATCATTGACGGGTTCGGCTGCGTGCCATCAGCCTGGGAACGTTTCTCGGCTGCTGACACGTTGATCTACGTCGATCTACCGCTATTCACGCATTACGTCTGGGTGACAAAGCGTCTCGTAAAGGGCTTAATCGTCACGCCAGAGGGGTGGCCTGAGAACAGTCCAATATGGCGCGGCACATTGAACAGCTATCGCGTACTTCGGCTCTGCCATGAAAAATTGGCACCCAAATACCGGCAGTTGGTTGCAGAGCAAGCCACTCACAAGCGAGTGCATCACTTGAGATCGGCCAGCGCTATAAAGGCTTTTATCGGAGCTGTTACTGATGAGTATTTGGGTATCCGCTGAGGTGACGCCCAACAACGCCATCAACGCGGACAGTGAAAAGCGGCGCGCCTTCGTCGCACCGCTTTTCACTGCCGGTTATGGCGAACGTTAGGCACACAAGGATAGTCGTCTCATGGAAGGTAGAGTTGGGCATTATTGTGGAAGATTTGTGGATGGAATTTGGGGGGAGCCTCAGAATTCTTTTTCTAACATTATATTTGTTATTGGAGCGTACTACGCTTGGTGCGCGTGGCGCAAAGCAGAAAGTCGTGATCCGGTAGTTCAGATTGCTTTTGTGCTTGGAGCTTTGATTGGCATCGGTAGTTTTGTTTTTCACTCTTATCCTAATCCAGTAACACTTTATGTTGACCTGGTTCTAATTCAAATTTTCGTACTAGTATATTTTGGATATGTTGGATCAAGATATTTCTGCGCTAATAAAACCGCTATTGTCTTATCTATAGGGACTTTTTTTATTATTCGCCAACTATGGATAGCTTATATGCCAAAAGGATTGCTCGGTGGCGGTATTTCACATATACCAACCTTGGTGCTGTTGATTTTTTGTGGCATATACTTCTTCTCAAAATTGCGGCGTCTATCTCTATTTCTGTTTTCAGCTAGTGCGCTATATTTCACTGCGGTTATTATTCGCTCCTGGGATTTGTATGTGTGTGACTCATTTCCTATAGGTCTTCATTGGACGTGGCATATTTTAACTGGGTTAACGGTTAGCGTACTTTTATATGCGGTTGCTACAACTAGACCGCTAAAACAAGATTCTATCCGCACATATGCCTAACAAGTCGTTCAAGCCGACGGCGCTACGCGCCGCGGCTTAACTCCAGCGTTAGCACTTATGAAAACGCCACTCGACACGACAATTGCAAAGCCGAAGCGCGCAGATGGGCAAGTAACCGGCCTCGCTGGAGAATTGTTTGTCGCTGCCGAGCTCCTGAAGCGTGGCTTACAAACTTCAGTCACATTCGGCAACGCAAAGGCAATTGACCTTCTCGCTTACAACCCGGAGACAGAAAAATCTTTCACGGTTCAGGTCAAGTCTGTGCGAAAGAGAAATGCTTTCCCAATCACACATGAGCGAGTCAAGGCCAATCACACGTATGTTTTCGTAATACTCAATAAGCCTGGGGTGGCCGTGCAGTATTTCGTCGTTCCAGGTTCAGCCCTGGCCAATGAGCCCGAGCGCTTCACAAAGTGGTTTACTGACCCAAAGTTTCCCGGCATTCCGCCTGCTGCGCTTGAGCCATTTGAAAACGCATGGGAAGTCTTCCATGAGCAAGAGTGCTAACCCTGCGCTCAAGCGGGACTGGCTTACAGCGGGCTTTCGCCCGCTTCCAGCCAGCCCCTTAGCTCCACGTTGGGCGCCTATTCCGGATCGATTTTCAGCTGATTGGTTTACTGTGCAACAATTCGCATGTAATCAATTCAGCGATCGCGAAATTCGCTGCAACGCGTGTCGCATGAGCGGCACGGCGTAGCAGCGCACTGCGCGTGGAGAAGTCAATTCAGGATATCTTCAGTGGAAATTTGCGTCCCAGGGCGAGTTCGCCGTCCCCAGCGAAGAAATGTGCAATCGATGCGGCGCACAAAAAGATGGGATATTCCCAGCCACCGCCTGGGCTGGTATGCACCCAGCCATTGGCAAGGTGTGTCGACGCGGCCACCAGCATGATCGGTAGGAGGCCAAGAGACGCCCAACGTCCGTGAAAGCCGAGGAGTATGGCGAGGCCGCCAAACAACTCCATGATGAATACGGGCCAAGCCATGAAACCTGGCAGACCCTGGGCTTCAAGCCAGCCGGCAAAGCCGGCAATCGTGAACACCGAATACTTGAGCATCGCGTGGGCGATCCACATGGAGCCGAGTGCGACGCGCAGCACCGTAGCGCCAAGGGCCGGGTTCAAGTGGCGCTCGCTGATGGAGGCGTTCATGCGGGGACCCCTTCCAGCGCTTGGCCGGCAGCTTGCCACTCGGCCTTGCCTCCCTTGAAAACGGCGACATCCGTGTAACCCATCGCGTGCAGTTGTATCGCGACCTGGTCCGAGTTTGTGCAGGTGGCGCTGGCGCAATACACGACAATGCCACCGGATTTGGCGGGCAACAGGTCCGGCGCAAGTGCCTTTACCTCCCCGGTGTTGATGTTCAGGGCCCCCGGCAGGTGTCCCTGCGCGAAGTAACGAGAGGGCAGCGCCTCCACCAAGGCAGGAGGCGAAGGCGAGTTCAGGCGTTCAAGCAGGGCATTCAGGCTGATGGTCTTCATGGGCGAACCTTTGATAGTTGTAAAAGAGATAGTTGCATCTGCAACGGTGTGAACTATAGCCAGAGGTAGTTGCATATGCAACCATTGCGGTCATGCCGAAAGACCAGCGCCACCCCACCCCTCATTTCCTAGCCTGGGCTCGCCTTTTGCGGGTCCATCAGGTCCTCTTGGAAAAGGTCCAGGCCGACCTCTCGGCGGCCGGCCTACCGCCACTCGAGTGGTACGACCTGCTGCTGGAACTCGATATGGCGGAAGGCAACCGGCTGCGCATGTACGACCTCGGCGAGCGGATGGTCCTCAGTCGAAGCAACCTGACGCGGCTATGTGATCGGCTGGAGAAAGAGGGTCTGATCTCGCGTGAACAATGTGCGGAGGATCGTCGCGGCCTGTTTGCCGCGCTGACCAGGGCGGGAGCAGAACTGCGTCTGGCCATGTGGCCGGTATACAAGCGATCGGTGGAACAGCATTTCTCTGCCCACCTGTCGGAAGCGGAGGCTGATGAGTTGGCAGCCATCCTGTTAAAAGTGCGAAACGCAGAATTGTGACGGCGGCGCCCAACCATTCGCTGCAGGCGCGACGGCCCTGACGGGCCGCGGCCTGAGCTCAAACGTTGTGCGGCTTGCCGCTCTCCAGCGCCGCCTGGTTCGGGCTCGGCTTGGTCCAGAAGTAGTAGTGCGTGTGGCGCCAGCCGCGCAGCCACAAGGCCATGCGCACAAGGCGCGATCTTGGCTCTGCTACAAAGGCTCGGCTGTGCCCTCCAATGCGCAGGCGCCACGGCTTAAGCCGCTCGCTCATGCGGGGCCGCCCTTCTTTCCGAAATGCCGCTCCCTCAGTATGTCGACGGCAATCGTGGACAGCAGCGCGGCCTTGGAGGCAAAGCCGCAATCGTCGTTCTCACAGATCGCCGCATTTAAGAGTCCATCTTTGAGATGCAAAAGTGGGCCGTCACACCAAGGGCAGGTCAGGTGCATTCGGCGGGGCTGCTCGCGTTCCGCCGGCGCCATTTTGTGACGCCCTAGTATCCAGTCAATGACCCGCATGCTCATGTCCTTTGCTTCGTTCACCAGCCGCACAACAGTTCGGTGCACCGGACCCACTACGGCCTACGGCCTCCGCGGTCCGGTGACCTCTGCGTTATGTGCAATCCACAATGTGAGTTCGAGCGAAAATGAAAGGAAGCTGTCTCTGCAAATTGATTGAGTATGAAATTGATCAACTCGACTCACCTATACAACATTGCTCATGTCATACATGTCGCAAAGCGCACTCAGCTGCATTCAATACCGCAGCAGCTGTTCTAAAAAAGCATTTTCGCTGGCTCAAAGGTCAAGAGCACCTCAAGGCTTACGAGTCATCTCCGGGCAAAGAGCGTTTCTTCTGTTCTAACTGTGGTTCACAATTAGTCGCAGAGCGCTCCGGTAATCCCAAGCTCGTTTTGCGCGTCGCCACACTTGATGAAAACCCCGGAGTATCACCCAGCTTTCAAATCTGGAAATCCCATGAAGTTCCGTGGTTAAAATATGGGCCACAAATTACCGCATATTCAGAGTGGGAGCCAGGGCACTAAATGGCACATAACAATTACAAGCAACAGGACTGTCAAACGCTACGCGTTTGGCAGCCTCTGTTGTAAGCGTTATGTGTATTTCATGCAAATCACGTTGGTCATCTGAAAATGTCCGCGTGGGTTTTGTGAGATTGGTTGCAATGTTTGCGCACGCAAAAGTAATCTGTTCCGCATGTCATCAAAGACCTCATTGTGGGCTTCGGTGTTTCGGGTAGCTCGTCGCTTTGGTGCTGCGGCTGAGTTTTTTTAACGAACTCTCGTGTCGGGCAAAGTGGGTTTCGTTTGGTGTGGCGTCCGGTTGTGTTCGTTGTGGGTGTGTTGTGGTTTTTGCCAGGGCGTCGGTGCTTTTAAAGCAAACCGTGTGGCTGTCATCGTTTCAAAAGAGCGTGCAACACACATAACCCGTCGTTCAACCGGACAATTTGCAGCGGGGCATTTGCTGCGCAAATTTTACGCCCCGCTGCAAAGCACTGCGCACGCCATGCGTGCTGCGTTTTGCCGGTTAACTCTACGTTAGCGGCCAAGGAAAATGCGTGCCGAAACCATAAGCCTCAATACGGAAGTCGAGGCGCTTCTCACCGAAGCCCAACTTCCCGTTGCCGATCTCGCGAGTAGCCGCAGCCTCAAGCTGCTTGGCATTCGGGATGGCGGTCACCTCTTGGGCGTCGTTGGGGTCGAGGTCTATGGGAGTGTTGGCCTGCTCCGCTCGTTGGCCGTCGAGCCGTCGCACCGTAAATCTGGGTTAGGCTTCAGCTTGGTGTCTAACGCTGAGACCTGGGCAGCAGAGCAGGGCGTTGAAATCCTTTACCTTCTGACCACAACAGCGGCACAGTTCTTTGCCAGGCGTGGTTACGAGGCCGTTCCAAGGTCTGAGGCTCCGGCCGCAATTGCGGCAACGGCCCAGTTCTCAGATCTGTGTCCGGCCTCGTCTACGTTCATGCGCAAGGTGTTGGCCGCTAACCATTCGCTGCAGGCGCGACGGCCCTGACGGGCCGCGGCCTGAGCTCAAACGTTAGGCATCTTGCCAGACACACTGTTTGCATATACAGTGCAATTTTTCAGTGTATGAGGAACAAAAAATGTTGCACGGTAGCTGCTGTTGCGGAATCGTTAAATTCACTTTATCTACCCCACCGACAATGATGGGAACCTGTCATTGCACTCGTTGCCGAAAAGTCGGTACCAGCACACTTGTATTCGTTAAGCGTGATTCCTTCAAAATTATTTCCGGCGCAGACGCTGTTGTTACTTACAAGCCAGAAGCACCGTATAAATACAATCGCTGCTTCTGCTCTCACTGCGGCACATCTCTTGGCGAAGTTACATCTACCAGTGAAACATTTCCCGTCTCCGCCAACTGCTTCGATGATGATCTTAAAATTTCTAATAGCTTTCATGAGTTCGTCAAAGAAAAACCAACTTGGTACGACATCTGTGATGAAGCCAAACAATTTCCCGAGCACC
>JBMOPZ010000050.1:0-7154 GCA_049321355.1 Pseudomonadota bacterium
CATTGAGCCCCGCATCGCGCATTCCTCTGGTCACCAGACCATCCACATCGGCATTACGGTAGGCTACAAAATCATATTTACCCCATAAACCGGCGTCTTTCGTGTATGAGCTCCCCTGCAATGTGTAGCCCGATGAAATCGCGGCCGCGGTAAGTGCCCTGGCAATACCTTCGTCGTTCTTCTTCAGATTCTCCTTAAACTGTTCGACCATCTTCTTGAACGACTCGTACATTTTCACATTGTTCAGTATTGCAATATGCTTGGAAAACTCGCCCATCTCTTGCGCAAAACTGCCCTCAAGAGTTGAGGAGTTAAAGCCCTTAAAGTGCGTCGCGTTGCCAAGTGACAGCGTCACATTGAATGCATTGATCGATTTATTGATTTCAGAGAAAATATTCTCCGGAGCTGGCCGGGTTCTGTCAAAATCGGCAACAGCCTGTGCCACGATATCCGTAACGTTCATCTGCGGCACATCAACGCCAATACCTGAGGTATCTGCCAACGCTCGCAGGCGTTCGTTCAGACTGCTGCCTGTTGCACCCAGCATTTTTGTGAGCGATTGCTCAAGAGCGGCCTGCTGAATTTCTTCCTGCCATTCCTGTTTTGCCACCAGAAAGTTCTGTATCTTCTGATCCCACTGCTTCTTGCCCGCTTCAATCTTGCGGTTGGTGTCAATCTCCCACTGGCGCCATGCCTTTAGGAACTTCTGTTCAGAGGCATTGAAAGATTCCATACCACGGCTTTCGATTGTGTTCGCAAGGTTCTCCCAACGGGCGCGGGCAGCGTCGAGTTCTGCGCGACGTAGATCCCATTGTTGCGTTACGAGCGAAGCATTTTGCTGTTGCTGCGTTTGAAAAACCGCTGAATTGTTTTCTGCGTAATCTGCAGCCATCATGCGAAAGCCACCGTACTGTGTGTTGCGATAGATAACTTCGCCATTCTGTCCGGTGCCAATCTGATCGGCTTGTGCGTAATCCCAAAGTTGCCACATTGTCTTGTCGCGTTCACTCAGCATCAGCGTGCGTTCGTGATTATTTGATGCGGCAAAATAATTTTGCTTAAGCTGCGCGCGCAAAGCGTCGCCGTGGTTATTCGTCATGTTCATGACATCACCCAGGCTATACACATCCCAGTTGCCACCCGGTGCGATATCGTTGGCAACTTTCAGGGCATAGGCTGTCACCATCTGGCCTGTATGATTCATCTGCTTGATCTTCACATACGCGTCGCCGTTTTTCCAATATAGTCCGCCAGCGAGCGTGGCTTCCAGATTATCCGTCGTCGTCTGTGTTGGGTCATATTTGTCACCCGAGGCCGTTTGAAATTTTGGTGTCGCTGTAGCTGAGCTAACGTTCAGAACCCGACCCGCGTCGACCGCATTCGGCGTATAGGCAGTACCAGCAGAATCTACATAGTTTGATTTTGAATCAAACATATACCGCAGATCAGCCTCAGTTAGCGTGTACTTGTTTATACCCGCATTGTCGTTGGTTTGCGCACCATATTGAATCAGGCGTTCTTTCATCACCGACATCGACGGTGCTTTGGTGAAATAGTCGAGTGCAGCCTGTGCCTGCAGGTATTCTTCTTCTTTCTGCCGTATGTTCTGAAGTTGCGCCGCAACGCTATCGCGCGCGCCATCCATGCCGCGTCGCTTGTCATTCCAGGTATCATCCTTATTATTATAATCGGTGACCGCAAGGTAAATCGCCAGCGTTGCCGGTAGCGTCATCGCAGCCGCGATACCCAAATATACATAACCGATACCAGCGAAGGCCGGTGCCATCCATCGTGTCCAGATGCTGCGGCGAAGCCCTTCGGCAGTCGCCAGAAAACCAGCGCCGATTGCCGAATTTAATGCCCCAATGGCCAAAACCGGGCTCATAACGCCGATGGTCCAGTTCATCAAATGCCGTGCGTCCTCGCGCTTTTCCCATTCCTGAATCATCTCCCGATTTGCGCCCTTGAAAGCACCATATGCACCAGAACTTACTGCTCCTATTTTGTTCAATCTGCGGAACTTTTCCAAAACGGCCTTGTCTGCCGGGTTGAGGCCATTATAAAAACCGGTCATTGTCCCGCGATCATCGAGTATCGCTTGGTTTGTTAGCTTTGCCCCACCGGTAATCTGCACATGCGAACTTGATCCCGTCGTATCGTCATAGTAGAACATCCCTGACAGTGTCTGCAGCAGCGCTGAATCGCCGCCGCTCGCACGGATTGCGGTCAGTGTTGCGATGGCGCGATCCCGATTTTGCGCAAGCTTATCCGGGTCGTAAAGATCCGCGTCAGCAAGAAGTTCGTTGCCAATGTGCGCGCGTCGCTCCGTGGCAAAACCAGTGATCGAAGTGATAACTTCCGCTACCGTCTGAGTTGATGCCGGGGTGGCGGCGGTCATCTTCAGATGCTGCATTTGTGCCTGAAGTGCCTGTATCTGCGGAATCGAACCGGACACGCTCACATACGGGGCAAGCTGAACGTCAAGCCATGCTGCGGCATTCTCCGCCGCACTGGCGGCGGTCGGTGAGGACGCTAACGTGTTTACATACGCGATAAAATTCTGCAAAATACCATCTATATTTGCTACGGCATTGTCATAAACCGCTTTCTGTTGCTGCAAAACGGCAATGTCATAACCCATAAATTCATTTTTGGCCGTTTCAAATGCCGCAAGTTTTAATGCCGCGACCTGCTTCCTTTTTTCAATCTCTGCGTTGATAATTTCCTGCGCTTTTTTGACGCGAATCATGCGCTCGCTTTCGAGCACATAATCTTTTCTGGCATCGATGAAATTCTGGTACGTCGCCTTCATCGCTGTCTCTTCGGCATTCAGCGCAACATTGTTATCAATCTTGTTAATCAGCGACGCAAGTTCTGTCAGGGTGTCTTGCGTGCGCACGTCGTCGGCCTTTGCAGCGAGCTGTGCCGACACCGTGTCGTAGTTCTGCTTCGCCGTCAGGTACATCTGGTATGCGTCGGCTTCGTTGGCGCTCGATGCCTGTGTTGAAGAGGCAAAGAGGTAGGCCGTCGTTGCAAAATCTTTGATAGCGGCTTTTTTCTCGAAATCAGAGTTCTCCACCTGAAAGGCTTTGAATCCCGCTGCCATTTTGTTCATGGCTTCGGTATAGTAGGTAAAATGCTGAGCGTAAGTCGCCTTGCGCACATTCAGGCCGGTAACCGGATCATTGATCGTCGCATTATAGGCGGCTTCGGCATTGCTCAGGTCGGTTGCCACCTGGTTGAACGTCTGCGTCAGGTACCCACGCGCGCTCGAACCCAAGAGCACGTCTCTGTGTGCAGCTTCTGCCAGCTGCTGCCTTGAATCACGCAGCTGTGCAGCCGATTGCTCAGCCTGTTTTTGTGCGCCGAAAAGCACGTTTTCTGAAAGCCCACCGGTAGCCGCATTATCATCCACAAGCAGACTGTTGCGGTTTTGCTGCACACCTTCAAATGCAGCACGCAGGTTGTCGATGCTGCCACCACCTTTGAAGGTTGAAATTGCGCCAGAAAGTTCGCCCGCAACAATCGCTCGCCGGCTGTTGGTCGTATTAACAGCGCCAGGGGTAAGCGCTGTCGAAGCGTCGTGCGCCTCTGCCATCGCAAAGACCGATGCCAGAGAGCGGTTCATGGTCGACACCGCAGACAGATAGTTGTTGAGCAAGTGCTCCTTAAAAGCGATATCGAGGTCTGAACTCGGTGTCGCGTTCACCGTATTAATTTTCTGCAAATACGTGGTTGTTTCGTTCGGAGCAGTGCCAAATGTCACGCCATCACCGCCGAGGCCAATTGCCCTGTCATCGATACCGAGGTCGCTGGTGAGTACCGCCTGACGAGCTGCCTCATTGTCTAACAGATCGTCCAACGAATTACCCTGCAGATCGAGGGTGTTCTGTTTCAGCGTCTTACCCTGCAGATACGTGGGCATATCTGGGGTTGCACCCGTGTAAACGATTGCCTGTTTATCTGCTACTGTCTGAATGAACGAGCGGTAATTCAAGAACAACGAACCGCCTGTCGCAAGATTTGCCGTATCCCCCCGCAATGCAGCAAAGCGCTTCAGGTTATCCGCCACAGCCATATTGCGCGCAAAAACGCGCTGGCGACCGGTGGTGACTGCCTGATTATTGCGCAACTTCTGCCCAATTGCGTCGGTGATGGCCGTCAGGTTAGCCTCTGCCATGGTCTTAGAGAGTTTTACCTCCCACGCAACATCGGTGGCAAACAGTGCATTGGTGAGCGATGCATCGGTCATTAAACGATTCACGCGCGTACGCTCTGAAGTCAGCTCCTGCATCCCAATGAAGAAGTCTGCCAGACGCGGCTGCTCTGCTTTAAAGAAGCCTTTTTCCTGGCTGTTGAGCTCCGCAGCCATCGCAGCGAAGTCGGCTGTGGTAACTGTTGCAGCACCCAGCGTCACACCGCTGCCGCTACCTTGCATGTATTGCGCGAATGCCTTATAGAACTCATTAAAATTCTCTTTCGCAGCATTGCGCAGCGCGGGCGTGCTCAAATGCTCCGCGGCGGCGCGCACCGAAACTTCTGACTTGGCAAGGTCGCCGTTAAAGAGCACACTGGCAGAGTTACCGGGTTGTGACAGGTATGTCTGCAGTTCGCCTAGGTAGTCGCCGACAAACTTCTTATTCTCTGCCGAAACTTTTGTGCCCAGCGAAAGGGCGTAATCGTCAAATGCTGCTTTGTCGGCCGTACTGAGTCCACTGTAAAACCCGTTCGCGGTCGCATTACCTGTCAGCGCCAACCCCAACACCAGCATCCATGCCGCGAGCATGAACCCGGGTTCGTTATTCTTCGCCAGGTTGCGCACACGGGCAGGCGAATTATCGAGCGCAGCGTAAGAGGCGTTTTCTACTGCAGAAAGGTTCGCACGATTCGCAAGTAAGCCGTCTTTTGCCAACGCATTGCCCGCGAATACCGTCTCTACTGTTTTTACCAACCGCAGGTTATAAAGAGCTTCGGCTGGTGACAGCACCTGCCCTGAGCCTGTCGAAGGGCCTGTCTCTGCAACCTTTGTTGCCAGCGACAAATCGTTGAAATAAGTATTCAGCGCGGTCTCTATAGTAGGGCTGATACTGTAACCGCTCGTAGAAATCATCTGCGCAATCTGTACGCTATCTGGTGGCAGGTTGCTCCCCGCCGCGCCCTGAGCGGCTTGCGCTGAGTCCGGTCGAAGCGAGCCGAAGGGCGAAGCCATTGAAAGCTTCAGGTACGCGGTCTTCAACGCGTCGCTATTTGCGCCTGTGATCGCGTTCAGGTAGCCCTTACCCGCAGTCTTGAAGCCCGCAATCGCTGTCAGCGCTGCTGGCAACAGCGTATCGGCATTTAAACGTGTGAAAGCTCCGAAAGTGTTGGCGCTCATCACGCCGTTGTAGAGCGTCGGCAGGTACGTGGAAAGATTTCCGCCGCCCGTCGGGTTCGCGTTGAAATAAGCATAAGCCTTGTCCCTGAAGTCGGCGAGTTCAATATTACCAGAGAGCTGGTCTTTCAGGTCTACACCGCCAATGCGGTAGGCATTGGCGGTCAAAAACGCATCGAACTTCGTCTTGAAATCCGCCAGAAGTGCGGCCGGGGTGCCACCCGTCAGTGTCAGCGTGTTGTTGCTGATATAGTCGTCGAACTTGGCCATCAAGAGCCTTGTTCGAAATTCGTTTGGTTCTTTGTTGATGTCAGCAGTCACCGGTCCCTGAGCGGAGCCGAAGGGCCCGGTGGAATCATTATGCCGCGTGTGTAATACGATATTGGTGAATTCCTTCACCATATCCTGGCCGATAATCTGCGAATCGATCTTGCGACTCGCCAGATATTTCGCCACGAACTGCAATGCCGTTCGGTCGCTGAGCGCAGTCGAAGCGCCGGTCATGTAATCTGCCAGAGCTTGCGCACTACCCGCCCCACCGGAGCCATCCAAATACGCGTAAAAGTCATTCAGATAAAAATGCCGCTGCATCTCCTGGGGGTGCCCTGAAAGATCGAGCACCGCTTGAGCCTGTTCGTCGGCAATAGGTGAAGCTTTCAGCCGCAGAAATTCCTGATAGCGTGTGTTCAGATCGTTGTAACCGCGCAGCAGCACAAAATTCTTCAGTTCTGCCGGGTATGCCGCGGCATTAAAGTTCGCCGCATAGTGATACTGATTGAGCGCATCGAGCAGCTCTTGTTGCAACGCAAGATTACCGAACTTCTGCTGTTCGCTTGCCGACGGGTTCGCCAACAGCGCGCTAAAATTCGTCAGTTCAATCTTGAATTGGTTCAAAGGCATTGTCTGGTTCAGGTTCTGCATCAGGTAGGTGATTTCGGCCGCATAGTCCTGTTGCATTGTTGGTACGTTTGTCGTGTTCGCAAGCCAGGCGTTGATCATCGTCACCGCGCTTGCGGTCGTCGTCGCACCGGGAATCGCGTTGACGAACGCGTCAAATGATGTTCTAAAGGCGTCTGCACGCGTCGCCTGCTCTGCAATAAACGTATCAATTGAAGTACCTGCGCTGAGCGAAGTCGAAGCGTAGAGATCGCGCGGCGAGAGCGCATTAAGCTCGGCTTTGACCTGACCTGCAAATGTATCGTTCTCTAAGGCATTCAGCATCATTGACTTCAGTGTTGTCATTTCGGCAACTGTAGGCGTTGCCGCCGCCGGAATAAACGTAGAGAGAATATCCCACAACTTAGTGAGATATAGTTCCGACTGATTCGAAGTCGTCAAATACTGCGTAGCTCCGGCTATGAAGTTCGTATCCGCTACGATATTATTAATGCTGGTTTTAATTTGTGCCGTATCGAGCACAGCAGTGTTATCGATAAATTCAGACACCGATAGCACTTTGTTTTGCGCATAGGCCGCCTTGCGCGCATCTAAGAACTGTTGTTGAATCTGCGCGCCGTAAAGCTGTTCGCGCACAGTTTTCAACTGATCGCCTAAGGCAAAAAGCTCTGTCAGCGAATTATGCACCGCCGCATCAGGCCCTGGTGCTGTTACGGTGAAAAGCGTCAGCAGTTCTTTGTTCTGCGTCTTTGAAAGTTCTGCCACAAACGCACTGTAGGCACCAATCGGTGAAGTACCGTTGGCTGTGTCGTAGCCCGACATCGCATTGCTGACATTCTGATAGAAAGTAAGAACTTTAGTGATGTTTTTCAGGCGTTCGGTTTCC
>JBMOPZ010000051.1:0-7108 GCA_049321355.1 Pseudomonadota bacterium
GTCGGTCGGCAGACGCAGATCGTCACCGATGCGCAAAGTCGTCCCACCGTCACCCAAATCCCCGGCATCGACGCCGTGAACTACGCCTATGACGCGCGTGGCCGCCTCAGCAGCGTCACCCAGGGAACGGGCGCCGCCACCCGCGCCATCGCCTACACCTGGGGCGCCGACGGTTTTGTCGAGCGCATCACCGATGCGCAAAATCGCGAGACGCTGTATCAGCGCGATCTGGCCGGCCGCATCACGCAGGCGGTGCTGCCGGGCACGCGCACCATCGGCACCGGTTATGACGCCAACGGCAACGTCACCGGCATCACGCCGCCGGGGCAGCCGGAGCACCGCTTCGACTACAGCGCGGTCAATCTCGCGCAGGCCTACACGCCGCCCACGGTGAGTGGCGTCAGCACCCCGCAAACGCAATACACCTACAACCGCGACAAAAACCTGACGCAACTCACGCGCCCGGACGGCGTTCTGCTCAACTACGGCTATGACACCGGCGGTCGTCTGAGTACGATCACGCCCTCCAGCAACGGCGCGACGATCACCTACGGCTACCACGCCACCACCGGCCAACTCACCAGCATCGCCACGCCCACGCAAGGGCTCGCCTACACCTACGACGGCTTTCTGCCGACGAGCGAAACATTCAGCGGAGCAATCACCGGCACGACCAGCCGCACCTACGACAACAATTTCCGCACCACGCAACTGGGCGTGAACGGCAGCGCCATCGCGCTGGGTTATGACAACGACGATCTGCTCACCAGCGCCGGCGCCATGAGTTTTACGCGCCACGCGCAAAATGGTTTGCTCACCGGCACCACGCTGGGCAGCGTCACCACCACGCATACCTACAACGCCTTCGGCGAACTGGCGACGTTCACGGCGAACGACGGTACCAGTGCGCTCATCAACGACACCTACAGCTACGACACGCTGGGCCGCATCACCACCAAAACGGAAATGTTGGCCGGTGCAACCGATACCTGGGCCTACAACTACGACCTCGCCGGCCGCCTGCAAACCGTGACGAAAAACGGCACCGCCGTCGAAAGTTACGGTTATGACGCCAACGGCAATCGCCTGAGCAGTAACGGCATTGCCGGCACCTACGACGATCAGGATCGTCTGCTCGCCTACAACGGCAATGCCTACACGTACACGGCGAATGGCGAGCTGCAAACCAAAACGAATGCCGCCGGGGTCACCCACTACACCTACGATGTGTACGGCAACCTGAAAGCCGTCACGCTGCCGAACGGCACGCCGATCACCTACCTGACGGACGGCCGCCACCGCCGCATCGGCAAACAAATCAACGGCACCACCGTGCAGGGCTTCCTGTACGAAAGCCAGTTGCGCATCGCCGCCGAACTCGATGCCACCAATACCGTCGTCAGCCGCTTCGTCTACGGCACGAAGATCAACGTGCCCGAATACATGATCAAATCCGGCACCACGTACCGGATCCTCACCGATCACCTGGGTAGCGTAAGATTGGTCGTCAACACCACGGACGGTAGCATCGCCCAGCGCATGGATTACGACGGTTACGGCAATGTCACCACCGACACCAATCCCGGCTTCCAGCCGTTCGGGTTTGCGGGTGGGCTCTACGACCGCGACACGAAACTGACGCGGTTCGGTGCGCGGGATTACGATGCGGAAATCGGCAGGTGGACGACAAAAGATCCCATCGGATTTAACGGCGGGAACAATTTCTACGCATATGCCGATCCCGTAAATTATGTTGATCCTGCGGGTCATTTCGGAATACCTGGCGCTGTTGCAGGTGCAGCAATTGGCGGTATTACCGGTGCAATCGGTGCTGCCGCAACCGGAGGTGATGCTGGGGCTATTGCGACCGCCTTTGCGTTTGGTGCGGCAGGCGGTGCTATCACGGGATTCTTGCCAGGTGCTGGATTGTTGGCTGAGGCCGGGAAGGGAGCAGTAATTGGTGGAGTGTCGGATGCGGTCGCTCAACGCATCGGCATAGCGAGAGATCCCTGTCAAAAATTTAATTTTGGCTCTTTTGTCGGCTCGGTTGTTGGTGGCGGATTAGGCAATGCTCGTGCTGTTGGGGCGGGGACATCACCATTGGGGCAGGCAGCTGGTGGTATTTTGTCTGCCGTTCCGGCGCTTTCACTAGGTGCAATCGGAACAGGTTTGGGTGGGGATTTTTAGGTTATGGAGCGGTATTCCCATGCAGACACAACCTTTGGGAAGAAGGGTGCTTTTGTGTGGATGGCTATACCGGGGACTTTTATTTTTTTGTACGCCACATGGATATTTTCCACATCGATTATTCCTTTGTATTCGCGAGGAGAGGTCTTTGAGGCGGTATTATCCGTAATTTGCTTGCTACCGGTTATTTTCATGGTGGTGTCTACAGTTCTCATGGGAGTCTATGGGCTGAGAACGCTTCAGCGCCTGAGCATAAAAGGAGACCTTATTGAGGGTATTTCCTACTACGGGACAGTTATGAGAATTAATAGGCGAAATATATTATCCATTGAAAAGATTGATTCCTCATTTATCAAGAGGATTGGAACACCAGTTAGTTATGGTGATTTTTTCTTTCGGTTGAAAACTTCGAGTGGAAAGCACATATACATTGCGAGCACCATGAGTGGAATATCAGATATATCCGATTGGCTTTCGAAAGTGTAGAGCACAATATTTCCATCTCAGTTTGGCCTGTCCCGTTTTTCGTTTTTCATCGTAGAAAACGCTCTACTTCCCCAAAACCCTGATCGTCATTTTTGACATGCATGGTTGTAAGAATCCGATGCCACGGAACCGCGTGACCGCACTGCGCACCGACGTACAAAGCCGCCCCGTTTTCTCGCAGGTACCGAACATCGATGCCCTGAACTACGGCTACGACCCCCGCGGCCGTCTTGCCACGGTAACGCAGGGCAGCGGCGCCGATCGGCGCTCGCTCGCCTACACTTATGGCGCCGACGGTTTTGTCGAGCGCATCACTGATGCGCAACAGCGCGAGACGTTGTACCAGCGTGATCTGGCCGGCCGCATCACGCAGGCCACCCTGCCGGGTGCGCGCACCATCGGCACCGGTTATGACGCCAACGGCAACGTCACCGGCGTCACGCCGCCGAACAAACCGGCTCACACCTTCGCCTACACGGCGGTGGATTTGGCCGAGCAGTACACCCCGCCGACCATCAACGGCATCACCACGCCGCAAACGCAATACGCCTACAACCGCGACAAGCAACTCACCACACTCACGCGCCCGGACGGCGTCACGCTGGCATACGGCTACGACACCGGCGGCCGTCTGAGTACGATCACGCCGTCGGCGAACGGCGATGCCATCACCTACGGTTACCACGCCACCGCCGGCCAACTCGTCAGCATCGCCACGCCCACGCAAACCCTCACCTACACCTGGGACGGCTTTTTGCCAACGAGTGAAACCTTCGGCGGCCAAATCAACGGCACCCTCAGCCGCACTTACGACAACAGCTTCCGCACCGCAAGCCTCGCCGTGAACGGCAACGCCATCGCCCTGGGTTACGACAACGACGATCTGCTCACCAGCGCCGGCGTTTTGGCGCTGACGCGCCACGCGCAAAATGGTTTGCTCACCGGCACCACCCTGGGCAGCGTCACCACAACGCACAGCTACAACGCCTTCGGCGAACTGGCGACGTTCACGGCAAACGACGGCACCAGCGCGCTCATCAACGACACCTACAGCTACGACACGCTGGGCCGCATCACCACGAAAACGGAAATGTTGGCCGGTGTCACCGACACCTGGACCTACAACTACGACCTCGCCGGCCGCCTGCAAACCGTGACGAAAAACGGCATCACGGTGGAAAGTTACGGTTATGACGCCAACGGCAATCGCCTGAGCCGTAATGGCGTATCCGGCACCTACGACGATCAGGATCGTCTGCTCGCCTGGGCTGGCAACACATACACCTACACCGCCAATGGCGAGCTGCACACCAAAACGAATGCCGCCGGCGTCACCAACTACACCTACGATGTGTACGGCAACCTGAAAGCCGTCACGCTGCCGGACGGCACGCCGATCACCTACCTGACGGACGGCCGCAACCGCCGCATCGGCAAACAAATCAACGGCACCACCACGCAAGGCTTCCTGTACCAGGATCAACTGCGCATCGCCGCCGAACTCGACGCCACCAACACCGTCGTCAGCCGCTTCGTCTACGGCACCAGGATCAATGTGCCCGAATACATGATCAAATCCGGCACCATGTACCGTATCATCACCGATCACCTGGGTAGCGTAAGATTGGTCGTGAACACCACCGACGGCAGCATCGCCCAACGCCTGGATTACGACAGCTACGGCAACGTCACCACCGACACCAATCCCGGCTTCCAGCCGTTCGGGTTTGCCGGTGGCTTGTACGACAACGACACGAAACTGACGCGGTTTGGTGCAAGGGATTACGATGCGGAAAGCGGACGGTGGACGGCAAAAGATCCGATTGGGTTTAACGGCGGAGATTCGAATCTCTATGCATACACGGCGAATGATCCGATCAACTTCATTGATCCTCTTGGATTAGAACTGAGCACCGGAGGTTATGTATTAAACAACCCTCAGGTTACTGCTAATCTGCAGGCCCTCAACCAAGCCATAATAAAACAAGGCTTAAACAACAGTAACTTCCAGTTAACTGTAACCGGTGGAGACCGTTATAGAGATGCCGCAGGAAATGTCAGGTCGTCAACAAATAATGAAATCATTCCAAATGCATCACCAACAAGTCCGCATCTGATTGAGCGGGGTGCGCGTGCATGCGATCTTTCCGTTTCGGGTGTTCCAAACGATGTTTTTGATAGAGCGCTGCGGGATACCGACTTCATCCCACAAAATACTATACGAGATTATGATGACGGCCATACTCATATTGGCTTGCCTAATTTGCCAAGATATTGGTATAGGCCATGATAATAAAATCAGTCTTCTTTGCAGCTTTGCTGGCATTCATGCAGTGCTTGATGGCATATGGCGAAGCTGTCGCAGAACCATTACTGATCCCAAAAGAGTTAGCTGATTTTGCTAACAAGAATAAATGTAGCCAAGTACTCAATTTTTACGCCAGGCCGGGAATGGTCTTGCCGCCTTATCTCTATGGATATTTGCCGGGCGAGATTGAAGATAGTGCCGCATTTTGGTGCAAGAAAGGCAATAACTACTTATTGATGTTTCTCGACAAAGCACGGTCAAAATGGTCGCGGGAATGCCCAAGCTCAATAGTGTGGAGAAATTATCCGGGTGGGTTGTCTTTGAGCGCTGAAAATAATCTTCCGCTGGATCAATTTGTAAATCTGACCTCTGATTTGCGGGACTCAAAGAATCAGAAAACAGCATATCCTCCTCTTAGAAGTTATTACGATGGTGTTGAGGCACTGTTCTATTGCCATAAGGGTGACTGGTACGTGAGGGTCAGGCACTAAAATTGGCTTCCAGCCGTTCGGCTTTGCAGGTGGCGACACAAATAGCTATGCATATGTCGGGAATGATCCGGTTAACTGGATTGATCCGTACGGCCTTGAAGTAGTAATGAGCCAATCGACAGGGCAGGTGACGCGTGTTGATGCGAATGGCAACAGCACGGTTCTTGGCACGGGATATTCTGGTCATGGAGAGGGCGTAAATAATCCCGACATGCAAAATGTTGAGGGAGTTGGTCCAATTCCACAGGGTAGATACGAGATTGGGCCTCAGCAGGACAACATTACTGGTGAAGGAACTCGCTTACCCGGCTCGATGCGGCTAACACCGCTGGAAGGAACTGATACCTTTGGGCGCGATGGGTTCATTATCCACGGCGACAATGCGCGCGGGGATCAAAGTGCATCTAAAGGCTGCCCTATTTTGAATCGAAACATCCGCGATCAGATTGCGAATAGCGATGAAACCGTATTTAGGGTAGTGCCATGAAACCGGCCAGCAGATTGCTCATGCACTTAATGATGCTGCTGGTGGCTGGATGTACGTATGCAGCCCAACCCTCGACATCGGTTGTTTCCAAAGGTGAAACGCGCCTCATGTTCACGGCGGGTCATTTGAGCGCACTGGTTAGGATTACGACGCATGAGATGCAGATTGGAAAAGCGAGCGACCACAGATCGGCGGTTGTCCAGTCGAACTGCACTTACAGCAGGCACCCATGCAGCATTGTGGATCGCATCGACATCACCGTGAATGGCAATCCGTTGTTTATTCCACGCTCTGTATTTTGTGGCTTAGCCGATTTGAATAGGGCAGATGTCAAGGTGGACGAAGAGAGGCTTATCCTGACGCTCTATGGCGGCGACGCTTCGGAAAGTTTCATTGCAAAGATCGAGTTTGATGAAGCCCGAGTGATGCGCAGAACAATATTGGTGAACGGGAATTCTGGCTTCGAGCCATCACAGGAGACCGTCTATCACACGGTGATCCTTGGAGACTGAGTCAGCTTAATGAACAAGCGCTGGATTTTTTGTTTATTGCGCGACATCCAAGCGACTGCCATCGTTGCGCCGGACGGCCAACGGGTACCGCACTCACCCTGGATGCCAACGGCTACCTCGCCTCGGTCACCAACCCGGCCAATGAAACCCATCGCATGGCCTACACGGCCAACGGCCTGCTCACCCGCTTCGAGAACCCGCGTGGCCACGCCTCGACGATGCAGTACGACGCCGACGGCAAACTCATCCACGATGAAAACGCCGCCGGCGGATTTTGGGATCTCGCGCGCAGATCTGATCAAGCAACGCGCGGTGGCCAGAGGCCTGCGCCGACGCACGACGATGGCGGCTGCCCGACTGGGCGTTGACGAGAAAGCCTTTCGTCGCGGACATCGGTACATGACGTTGGTGACGGATCTGGATTCGGGTGATGTGCTGCACGTGGAGCCGGAGAGGAAGACGGAATCGCTGGCCCGCTATTACGCATTATTGAGCGGGAAAGAGCGTGAATCGTATCCGCTCCACTAACCCCATCTTGTAGCGGTTCATCAATCTGTTGACGCTGCGCTTTTCACTTCGGAGAAGCGCTCATGTCCCCATCGACCAAACCCTCCCGCCAGGTTTTCTGGCAGAACCA
>JBMOPZ010000052.1:0-6990 GCA_049321355.1 Pseudomonadota bacterium
CCCCCCCCCCCCCCCCCCCCCCCCCCCCCCCCCCCCCCCCCCCCCCCCCCCCCCCCCCCCCCCCCCCCCCCCCCCCCCCCCCCCCCCCCCCGCCCCTCCGATAGGGTTACAATGAAGATTTGTTCGGGACTCCCTTTTGAGCCTTGTACTCTACCGGACTCAAAGCGACTTTTGAGTCATCTTTTGGTCGTTGCCGCCTTGGCTTTACCGCTCTATGCCGCAAAGCCTAAGGCGGACAGCAATGTGAAACGGGTCGACCCGACGGATATTTTGCCTAGTGATGGTGCGCAAAACGACAAATCGAAAAGCACATTTGCGACCCGATTCCGCCCAAGTGTTACGGGACTTGTGCCGGTGGTTTTGCCAATGGGAGACTTGGGCAATGTGCTAGGCCTCGGTTTGGGGTTCAGTGCCGGCGGCAGCCTTTCACTCAATGGCTTTAATTTCCTGAGCGGCCTAAGCAAAAAGAATCTGCGGCTTGATGCCGGGCTACTACTGGGCTTCTATACATACAAGACCAAGTCTTCTTCGGAAACCACGGGGACTGCTATGGTTTTGCCGGGGCAATTCTTTTTACGAATAGGATATTTAGCTAAAGTTAGTGGTCGGGTTCTTGAACCGTTTGTCTTTCTGGGTGGTGGGGCAGCCTATGTAAAAACTGACCGCAGTGCCACGACCGGCGTTACCGCAAATACCGAGACGTCGTTCGACGCACACATCGCGCCCGGCTTGGGTGTCCGTTACGAAATTACGCCAAAAATCGGCGTGGTTTTTTTGACCACATACGAGATTTTTTTTGAACAGGTATCGGGTAGTTTTCTAAATATTCGGTTGGGTATGGACTATGTATTCTAATAGTGGTGAAGGGAATCTAAAGTTGGGAGCACGTAAAATGAAACAGCGCAGAGGGAAATCCGCATTTTTTATTCTTATGATGAGCAGTTTGCTTGCGATGAATTGCAGCGGCAAGGCATGGAAAAACCTGCTGGATAAATATTCGGGTGCCGACGGACAAACACCGCCGTCGGTCGCGCAACCGGGTGGCGGCACGGGCACGGCGGGTTCGCTGCAGGTGCAGGCAGTGCTGGCGATCGATAATACTACAGTGCGTGTAGTGTTCAATAAGGCAGTGGATCAAACTCTCGCGAACACGCTCAGCAATTATTCGATCAACAATAGTTTGTCGGTTATCTCTGCGCAGCGTGATACGGCAAATAGCGCAACAGTGACATTGGTAACGAGTTCGCAAACGGGAGGCACGACTTATACGGTCACGGTGGCAAACCTCGTTGCCGTTGATACCTCCGCACTCGATGCGACGCTGAAAACGGGTACCTTTACCGGTGTCAGTGCAGCAGATACGATGGCGCCGACGCTGACCAACGCAACTTCGCTCTCAACCACCTCGGTTAAGTTAACTTTTTCCGAAAGCGTTGATGTAACGACGGCTGGTACGACGACGAATTTTGAATTTCATTCAAATACTACTTGTACGGCGGCCGTGTTGGGTACAAATCCGACTGCGGCAGCCCGCGATGCGGCAAACCTGAGTGCTGTCAATCTGACAACGAACGCACAATCAGCGACGGTTTATTATGTTAAGGTAACGGGCATGAAAGACCTCGCGGGAAATACCATCGCCGCAGGCACATGTTTTGCCTTTAACGGAACGGGATCAGACACGACAGCGCCAACGGTATCTTCTGTTGCACAGATTAGCTCGACGCAAATTCGCGTGACTTTCAGCGAACCGGTTTCTGCCGCTACCGGGCAGACGACAACCAACTACAGTGTTTCTCCGGTTCTCGGCGGCGCAAACCCTACGACGGCGGTGCGCGATAGCTTGAATACAGCGATTGTCTACCTGACATACGGTACTGCGATGACTGGAAATACGACTTATTCGGTGACGGTAACGAATGTACAGGATTTATCGGCGAACACCATCGTCGCGAACGGCACGACCAACAAAGGGTCGTTTTTTTACCCAGCTACCGACTCGATCAGCCCGACGGTTATTAGCGCCGTAGCACAGGATAATACCAAGGTTCTAGTTACCTATTCCGAGGCGGTACAACAATCAAGCGCTGAGACGGCGGCGAATTATACAATCTCCGGTTTAACCGTGACCACTGCAGTCAGGCAAGCCAATACCTCGCAGGTGTTGCTTACCGTTTCGTCTCAAGCGGCGACAAGTTATACTGTGGCTATCGCCAATGTGCAGGATATTGCTGGCAATATTGTCGGCAATCCGAATAGCGCGAGTTTCACCGGCGATGCGTTGCCGACTGTGCAGTCGATTATTGCTGTCAGTAACACGAAAATCCGCGTTATTTTTTCTGAAGTTGTGGCCTCTGCCGGCGTCACTACCGACTATACAATACCGGGCCTCACTGTAACGCTTGCTACGCTTCTCACCTCGCCCAATAACAATGTCGTCGAACTGACAACCACCGCACAAACCGGCGGGAATTCCTACACGCTAACCATCGGCAACGGCAGCGCAACGATCAAGGACAGCACAAACAACCTGCTGAGCACAACTGCCAATTCGGCGGCGTTTTCGGGTGACGGCAAACCGACGGTCACCGCAGCGACGAGTCCTAACCCGACCACAGTGCAGGTGACTTTCAGCGAAGCTGTGGAGACAGCGACTGCGACAACCAGCACAAATTACGTGATCGGTGGTTGCACAGCCGGGACTATGGCAGTGAATTCTGCTGCACTCAGTTCGGCCACGACTGTCTTGCTGGGAGTCACTCCCACGGGTGTGACCAACGGCAGCACCTGCACGGTGACCGTGTCCAATGTCAAAGACCTGAATGCAAACGTCATCGGTGCCTCAAATACCGCGAATTTTACCTATGCGACTTCCGATACTGCGTCGCCATATTTGTCATCTGTTGCCCCGACATCGAATACCGTAGTGCGCGTTACCTTCAATGAAAATGTGGATATCAGTTCTGCCGTTTTCGGCGCGCATCTCGCGGCAAATTATTCCATTTCAGGCGGCTTGACAGTGACGTCGGTAAACTGCGTTTCACAGCTGGTATGCGATCTCACGACATCATCGCAAAATTTCGCGAATTACACGCTCACCGTCAGCAACGTCAAAGATACATCGGGGAACGTTATCGGCGCACCAGCTTCGATGGCATTTACCGGCATTGCTCCGGCGGATACGACAGCGCCGACAGTGCTGCTCGCGCAGGTGCAGACGGGCACTTCTGTAAAAATTTATTTCAGCGAAGCAGTCGACCTGGTTACGGCGCAAACAACCGGCAACTATGCGATCAACAATGGCCTGACTGTAAGCTCCGCGGTGCGTCAGGCTGATCCGACAGTTGTACTTTTGACGGTGTCTGCGATGACCTCGGGCACCAGCTACACTGTAACAGTCACGGGGGTTAAAGATCTCGCAAATAATACGATTTCGGGTTCGAATACGGCGACCTTCACCGGCATCGATACAACGTTTCCGTACGTTACCGGTTCTTCATCGACCGGGAATACCACGATGGACATTACTTTCAGCGAGCCCGTGAACCAGACCGACGCGCAGACAACCTCGAACTACTCGCTTGTGGTTAACCCTGCGGGTGCCGCGCTCAGCGTTACGGCCGCGACACGCGATGGCACGAACCTCAACGTCGTTCACCTGACAACTGCCAGTCAGAGCACGGTGACTTATCGCATCACTGCCACTGGCATTCGTGACCTGTCGAATAATACAATCGTCAATAACGGTTCGACAAATATTGCGCTCTTCACCGGCACGGCTCTTGTAACAACACCGACTGTCACCGCCGCTGCGGCGCAATCGAGTATAAAAACCCGCGTCACATTCAGCGAATCGATGACCGCCGCAACGTCCGAATGCGCCAATGCCACTGCCTGCTCGTCCATATACACGATTCCCGGCTTGACAATCACAGCGTCGGTTTCAACAGCGGGCGCGGGCGTTAATTCAGCAACCTATGATTTGACCACGGCAGAGCAAAGTGAGGGCACTTCGTATACTGTAACCGTTGCTTCGGGCACGGCAAAAAGCGTATCGAGTGGCACAGCCGTAGGCTCAACCAGCAATACCGGCACCTTTACCGGCGATGGCCGGCCAACGGTGACGACAACAGTCAGCACCAGCTGCACTATCGTCGATCTGACATTCGATCAGGCGATGACTAACGGCACGGGTACGAACACATCGGTCGACTTCGCCTCGAACTACCAAATTACCGCGTGTACTAATAATGGTGGCGGTTGTTTGGGGGCAACGCAGACGGCTACGACTGCCACATGGGCTGCAGGTACCAAAAAAGCTACGGTCACGTTCGGTACAGCGATGAGCGGCAGTGGCGATGTGTACACCATTCAGATTGCCAATGCACGCGACACGACCGCCAATGCAATCACCACTGCGACAAAAACTTTCAACGGGTGTGCAGGTGCCGATACCATTCCACCTACATTGACGAGCGCCTCGGCGCCTGATGCGACGCATGTGCTCCTCACCTTCTCCGAGCCGGTCGATCAGACAACCGCAGAAACAGCAGGTAACTATGCTCTTTCGGGGAGTCTGACGGTTTCTGCCGCCGTACGCCAGACGAATACAGCGCAGGTGTTGCTCACTTCGAGCGCGCAGGGTGGTAGCAACTATTCCGTTACTGTTACCGGTGTGAAGGATATTGCGCTGAACACAATTGTAGCCAATGGTGTGACGAATATCAAGCCATTCACGGGCGCAGGTTCGGGGGGGACGCCGCAAAACTTTGACGCTGGCCCGGTGTTCTCGAATCCATTTAACGATAACGTCAAAACTGGACAGATATTTGTTTACGGTGGCAAATTATACGTTGGCCCTAGCAGCACACACGGTTCTATATTCGAGATGAGCTACGACATGGGCACCAGTGCCACGATTACCCTCGACGGTGACGGCACGGTGGGCTCACCATACACAACATTTGCAGGCCTTACCAATGCGAGTGGCACGAATCTGGGCGGGATTGATTACTTCTATTCAGGCTGTACCGGCGCTTCGCCGGCCACTCTGACAGGTACGGGCTGCACAGGCGCCGGCGGCACGGAAATTTCTGTCATCGGCGGATATATAACTTCGGGTGGTAACTATCAATCCGCTTGGCTGAGTAATAATCCATCAGGTTCGACGTGGACCTACTCTCAAACATCCGGACTTGAGACCGGCGGCCAGGCCCTTCGTTCCATGGCAATGGGGCTTTTCAAAGATCAACTTTACGTGGCATTACAAGATCAGGGCGGCGGTGCCATCAAGTTCAGCCGCATGTGCGCCAAAGCAGGCGGTTGCGCGAATGGCAACACGTACGGCCAGGTTACCCAACTCAGGGGCAGTCGTTTGAATCACATGGGTGCCGCCGGTACTAACGCGAACGGACAAAACGGCAAGCTTATTGCCATCGATTCCATTTGGGAGTACGATAACGACGGCACCGGAGGGAACGAATCGCAGCTCTATATCGCCAATGGCGGTTCGACGAATGGCGTTGCCCTGCCATCCACATCGGGTGCGACGAAAGACGGCGGCATTCTCCGCACGAATTTGACCTATTCGACAACCGCAAATCCGCCGCCGCAGTGTGCGAGCGCCGGTGCCTGCGATGGTTATTGGAGCGATGTAACACCAACGAATGCGAAATGGCTCGCATACATGTCGATTGCCTTGCCCAAAGATGCGCGCGGTGACGGCACGTGCAGTACGATCACGATAGGGACGACAGAAGATTGGGATTGTCTGATTCCACAAAATAAAATTACGCCCGCGATTAAAGCAGTACCAGTCATGCGAACTGCTCCCAACGGCGATTTGTATATGATCCGTAACGCTTGTTCGTCGGTCACGGTACAAACCCTGACTACATCCATTACCCAAACATGCCCGGCTGGCAGCGAAATCCCGCAGCTTTGGATGCTTCCTAAAGGCACAACCGCAGTACCCAGAGGGGCCGCAGATTGGATACTCGTTGCCGAAGCTGGTACTACGGGTCGTACTGATATGAGCCAAAACACAGGTTCGTGCGGTACGGCGCCGAACAAATGTCTGAACAACACGCACCTCACCGCACTGGAAATTAACGGCTCGTATATGTATCTGGGTTATGATAATGGTACAAATGGGCTGAACTTTTGGCGCATCAATCTGAGCGCAGTGGCCAGCCAAGGCAATGGCTCGCTACCTTCGGGCACGGCTCCCGTCGCAACCGATTTCAGCCAGGTCTCGACTTTCGGGCTTACCGGTACAAACAAAGCGACGCCCGATTACCGAATTTTCAGTCACTCTTCCGTAAGTGACGGTGGTGTAGACTATCTAGTAATTACTACCGGTACCGGCACTGGCGCCGTAAATATCTTCAGGACAAAGAATAACTGACATCTACCCGTTTGCGCCGTCCATGGCGCAAACGGGTACTGGCGGGCAAAAACTTCACACAACAAGACACCATGTTTAGCTTCGTAAGGCCAGTCAAAAACATTCTCTGGTCCTAATTAGACCAGAGGCAGGCAGAAGGTTCTGTAAATTGTGGCGCTGAAATAAACGCCGTCAACAAGACTAACCAAAACCTGCTGCTGCGCGATGTAATGTAGCCATCACAGATTCGCAAAGCCAATCTGCTGTGGACTACGAATAGTAGAGTAGCCAAATGGACTGTGCAATGCCCCGGGTACTAATAGGCTGGGAGCCTCTTGGCTAACAGCTAATGCAAAGGAGAACAATATGAAAAAATTCGTTGGAATTGACTTGGGAAAAAGAAAGATTAGCGCTGCCAAAGTCGGCGATGATGGTACCATCCAAAGATTCGAATCGGGAACCACACCCGCCGAACTCTCCAAACTGGCTCAATGGGTGGCGGATGCCGAGCGCGTCGCCCTGGAGACAGGCAACCTAGCCTTCAAACTGGCCCGAAAAATCAGGCGAGAGGCCTTTGTTGATGTAGTCGTGCTCAATTCCAGCGA
>JBMOPZ010000053.1:0-63438 GCA_049321355.1 Pseudomonadota bacterium
CGCCGGAGTTCAGGATTTCAATCTTGCGCGGGTCGAGATCCAGACACAGCACATCATTGCCCAGCTCGGCCAGACATGCGCCCGACACCAATCCGACATAGCCGGAACCAATCACGGTAATTTTCATGATGCCTTCCTCTTGGAGAAATTCAGGTGGAATATTGATCGGCTTGCATGACGATTGATCCGACACTGAAAAACATTGGCTCGGTTCGAAGCGAGCCTGTCCGGACCAATAAATACCCTCTGCCCCGATGACATGCTCACCTCGCCGGATGAGGTATCCAATGATCGGGATACATGCATTTCCTCCGCCTCTTCCTGCAACTCACTGATTCCTTCCTTATTTTTACTGTTGCAGAAGTTGTCGGTTTTCACCAACCCCTTCTCGTTCAATCATTGAACACGTTCAGTGATTGAACGATAATTTCCGCGCGGCGTCAAGCGGGAAGCACCCGCAAAGAAGATGCCGGATCACGATCAATCGCCAATGCGGGCATTCCAGCGCATGCTGCACTCTTGTTCCGGGAATCCATACGCGCAGCCTTCCGGTATCCAGAGCATGCGTTTGTTGTTGTCGGAGAGTTCCGCACGAAAGTCCACAGCTTCCTTTTTCAGCAAAACACGCGCCCATCTTTGTTCATTGCAACACATTGACTATAAAATGTTTTCCGCCTGACACAAATTACACTCGCTGTTTAAATTCACGATAAGTCGCTTCTATACCCTGCTGCAGATTCGTTGTCGCCACCCACCCCAGCGATCGAATTTTGGATACATCCATCACCTTGCGCATCGTGCCGTCCGGCTTTGAGGTGTCCTGAATAAATTTGCCCTGGTAAGCAACCACTCCGGCGATTGTTTCGGCAAGTTCGCGGATGGTGAGGTCGGCTCCCGTTCCCACATTGATTAGCGGACACCGTGCCGGATCGACCAGTGCGTTGTAACGCTTCCCATCAAGCGCGCCCAGAAATACCAGCGCGTTCGCCAGATCGTCCACATACAAAAACTCCCGCTTGGGTGTGCCGCTGCCCCACAACACCACCTCGGCGGCATCCGCCAGCCTCGCCTCGTGCATTTTTCGTATCAGGGCGGGCAACACGTGGGAGTTGTTCAGATCGTAATTGTCGCCCGGGCCGTACAGGTTGGTTGGCATCGCGGCCAGCCACTTGGTGCCGTACTGGCGGTTGTATGCCCAGCACATTTCAATCCCGGCGATTTTGGCAAGCGCGTAGGGACGGTTGGTCGCTTCCAACGGCCCGGTAAGCAGATATTCTTCTCTGATTGGCTGCGGGCAATCGCGCGGATAGATGCAGGAACTTCCCAAAAAAATGAGCCGCTCCACTTTTGTTGCGTGGGCAGCGCGGCAAATATTCGCCTCAATGAGCAGGTTGCTCATCAAAAAGTCCACCGGATAGGTATTGTTGGCGTGAATACCGCCAACCTTGGCGGCAGCCAAAAACACAATCTCGGGACGCTCGCACTCAAAAAATTCCCGCGTGGCGGCGGCATCTTCAAGATCCAGTTCCGCGTGTGTCCGCATCAGCAGATTGTCATATCCCTGCCGCTGTAGCTCGCGCACGATGGCACTGCCTGCCAGACCGCGATGCCCGGCGATATAAATTTTGCTGCTCTTGTCCATCGTCACACCGGCTCGTTATTCGTGATAGTCGTAGGCGGCGAACCCGTGGCGTTTGACCAACTCGTCCCGCTCTGCGGATTTGAGATCTTCGCGCACCATTTCCGCAACCAATTCATGGAAAGTAATCTTCGGTGTCCAGCCCAATTTTTGTTGCGCTTTGGTGGGGTCGCCCAGCAAGGTTTCCACCTCGGTCGGGCGGAAGTAGCGCGGATCAACCTGAACAATACATTTCCCGGTCGCCGCGTCATAACCCTTTTCGTCCGCGCCTGTTCCTTCCCAACGAATACTGATACCCAGCTCCTTGGCGGCGGCATTGACGAAATCGCGCACGCTGTATTGCACCCCGGTGGCAATCACAAAGTCTTCCGGCTGATCCTGCTGCAACATCAGCCATTGCATCTCGACGTAATCTTTGGCGTGTCCCCAATCGCGCAGCGAGTCCATATTACCCAGGTATAAGCACGCCTGTAAGCCCAGTTTGATACGCGCCAAAGCGCGGGTGATTTTGCGCGTAACGAAGGTTTCACCGCGAATTGGCGATTCGTGATTGAACAGAATGCCGTTACAGGCGTAAATTCCATACGCCTCGCGGTAATTCACGGTAATCCAATAGCCGTACAACTTGGCAACGGCATAGGGGCTGCGCGGATAAAACGGCGTGGTTTCTTTTTGCGGGGTTTCCTGCACCAAGCCGTATAATTCCGAGGTCGAAGCCTGGTAGAAGCGGGTTTTCTTTTCCATCCCCAAAATGCGGATTGCTTCCAGAATGCGCAACGTGCCGATACCGTCCGCATTGGCGGTGTATTCCGGTGTCTCGAAAGAAACCGCGACGTGGCTCATCGCGGCAAGGTTGTAAATTTCGTCCGGTTGCACCTGCTGAATGATGCGAATCAGGTTGGTGGAATCGGTCAAATCACCGTAGTGCAAAATAAAGTTGGCCTGTTTGACATGGGGATCCTGATACAGGTGGTCAATACGGTCGGTGTTAAACAGCGATGAGCGGCGTTTTACACCGTGCACCACATAGCCTTTTTTAAGCAGAAATTCCGCGAGATACGCACCGTCCTGACCGGTAATGCCTGTTATCAATGCTATTTTTTTTGCTTCCATTCGATTACCCCAAATTCAATAAATTATCCGGAATCTGCTCTGCGTAACGTCGAGTGCTATCCCTTGCTGCGCCCATAATTATCCTCATAACGCTGAATATCATCCTCGCCCAGGTAATCGCCCACCTGAATTTCGATAATATGCAGCGGCTCATCGCCGCAGTTTTCCAAACGATGTTTTGTGCCGATCGGAATATAAGTGCTTTGATTTTTGCGCACCGTTGTCACCTCGTCACCGTTGGTCACGGTCGCCGTGCCGGATACCACCACCCAATGTTCCGAACGATGGCGGTGACTTTGCAAGCTCAGCCGCGCACCAGGCGCGACTTCGATGCGCTTGATTTTGAAGCCGTCGCTGTCCTCCTCTTCCAGCACGGTATAACTGCCCCACGGACGACTGACCTTGAGATGGCAAATATGTTCCGTTGCACCGCGTGTTTGCAGGACATCAACCACCTCGCGCACCCGCTGGGTTTGATCGCTTTTGGAAATCAATACCGCATCGGCGGTCTCAACCACGCACAAGCCTTCCACTCCGACTGCCGCGACCAGCCGTTTTTCGGCACGAATCAGGTTGTTTTTACAATCTATGGCGACCACATTGCCTTGCAGGGCATTGCCATCTTTATCCTGATCGGAAATCTCATGCACCGCCTGCCAACTGCCGACATCGTTCCAGCCAATATCACACGGGATGAGCGCGACTTTGTCGGACTTTTCCAGCACGCCGTAATCGATAGAAATCGCCGGCATTGCGGCAAAATGTTGCTCTACCGCCGCCTGAAATTCCGTACCCGCACGGCTCTGCGCGGCAATTTCCCGCACCACCGCGCCCACCTCCGGCAAATGCTTCTCTATTTCCGACAAAATCACCGAGGCGCGCCAAACAAACATGCCCGAGTTCCAATAATAATTTCCCTCTTGCAAAAACTGCCGCGCGGTCGCGTTGTCCGGTTTTTCGGTAAAGCGATCCACCTCGCGAATTGCCGTATTGTCGGCACGATCCCGCACTTTGATATAGCCAAACCCGGTATCGGGGCGCGTCGGCTGAATGCCGAAGGTGATGAGCTTGCCGCTTTCGGCGGCTTGAATCGCTACACCCAGGTGTTCACGGAAACGCAATTCATCTTTAATGATATGGTCGGCTGGCAGCACCACCATTACCGGATCCGCGCCGCCTCTCATCAGGTAGGATGCCGCCAGGGCAATGGCCGGGGCAGTATTGCGTCCGACCGGCTCGAATAAAACCTGGTAGGGCAGCAGCGCGTGGTACGCCTCGCCTTTGGCCAACGCCTCTTGGGTAACGATCAAAACTTGCCGGCTGTTGATTGTCGGTGCCAAACGGTCGATGGTCGTTTGCAGCAGGGAACTGCCGCCATCCAATGCCAGAAACTGTTTGGGCAGGCTCTGCCGCGACAACGGCCACAAACGGCTACCGCTGCCTCCGGCAAGAATCACCGCGTGAATGTCACGACTCATTTTTTTCCCCCAACCATCCTTTTTCCCGCGCTTCACGCTCAAGGTCTGCTATCTCGGTGCGCAGGCGTTCATATTCTTGCACTTTGTGTTTCAGAAAACGCACGGTAATTTTCGCCTTCTCTTCCACACCATGCGGGGTAAGCAGGTAAGCGTAGGCCAACTTGTTGTTACTATTGCGAAAATTGCTAACCTTGAGCGAGCCTTTTTCAATCAGCGCGTTCAGGCAGAAGTTTACCTTACCCAAGCTAATCCCCAAGCGTTTCGCCAAATCTCTTTGCGAAAGCCCGGGATCGTCTTCAAGCATTTTAAGTAAACCGTAGCGCGTGTTGTCGTCCAACATGATGTGCGTTCAAGTTGTGAACGATGCCATTACAACAGTCCCGACAGAACGCTGTCAAGCAAGATGCTCAATAGAACATCTGATTAATTTCGTTGAGGTCGCTTTCATCCAACCCGCCCACTGCAGCTTGCAGGCGTAGCTGGCTCATCAGATAGGCGTATTCGGCCTGGAGCAGGTCGCGACGGGTAGTGTAAAGCTGCTGCTGCGCATTCAGCACATCCAGATTGGTGCGCACCCCGACTTCCTGTCCCAGCTTGCTCGCCTCCAACACGCTTTCGCTGGAGACCAGCGCCTGTTGCAGTGCCCGGACCTGGGCGATGCCGCTCACCACGCCGAGATAGGCCTGGCGCGCTTGCAATGACACGCTGCGGCGCGCATTCTCCAACTCTTGTGCGGCGCGCTCACGATGGGCTTCGGCTTCGCGCCACTTGGAGCTTGTTGCCCCCCCCTGGAACAGCGGCAGATTGAATTGCACCCCGATGGTTTTGTTGGTGGTATCGCTGCTCACCCCGAAACTGCTGCCATTGGCGATATTGTTCGAGTAGCTTGCCACCAAGTCCAGCGTCGGATAATGCCCGCCGCGACTGCGCGCCACCTCTTTTTCGGCCAATGCCGCACCCGCTTGGACGACCGCCAGTTGCGGGCTGTTATTCAACGCCTCGTCCACCCATTGCTCCATATCGGCGGGCTGCGGTGCCTGTAGCTTGAAGCCCTTACCCAGAGGCTTAAGGTCGTGCGGCAAGGCATTCGTCACTTGCTGCAAGGCATAGCGTTTGACCTCCAAGGCGTTGCGCGCGGCGATTTCCTGCGCCTCGGTCAAATCATAACGCGCTTGTGCTTCATGGCTATCGGTAATGGTCGCGCTGCCAATTTCAAAGCTGCGTTTGGCTTGCTCCAGCTGCTCGGTAATCGCCCGCTTTTGCACCTCGGCAAGCTCCACACTGTCTTGCGCAAGCAGCACATCAAAATATGCCTGTGCCGCACGCACCAGCAAATCTTGCCGCGCGACGTTGAATTGCGCCTCGCTTTGCGCGACCTGCAGCTCGGATGCCGAATATGCCAGCCAGTTCTGCTGGCGAAATAGCGGTTGCGTCAGATTGATGCTGTAACCGTTGGTATTGAACCGGGAGGTTCCGTTGGGGAAAAATCCGGAAGCCTGAATGGTCTGGTCATTGAACGTGCTGTTAGCACTGAGACTAACGCTGGGCAACAACAACGCCCGCCCCTGCGGCAACTTCTCCTGCCCCGCCAAGCGTGCCGCGCGCGCTGCGGCAAACACCGGGTCGTTCACTTGCGCCTCACGGGAAACCTCCAGCAAATCAAGTGCCTGCGCCTGCGTACCGAATGCCAACAGGGCGACGACGGGGGATAGTAAACGGCTAAACTTCATCATGGATGCGATGCGACCATATATTAGTATTTACTAATGCTATGGCTTGCGGTCGCAAAACGCAAGCGGCTCGCCCGTTAAAACTGGAAGCGCGCCGGCTGCGCGGCATTTTGTAGCGGGGCAACACAGGTTTCCATAATGTTGACCGTTTCAAAGGTGTCTGCGCCCACCCGGGCAATCAACTGCGCCTCCATCACCGGCGCGTCGCCGACAATCGCAAACAGGCAGCCGCCGACATTTAATTGCCGGGTAAATACCCTGGGGAGTATCGGGGTCGAGCCGGTCAGCACGATGACATCGTAGCCCGCATCACCCCATCCCTGTGCCGCATCACCAACTTCAAGCTTAATGTTTTCGCGGCGGTAGGCATTCAAGTGTTGCTGCGCCATCGCGCTCAACTCGGGAACAATTTCCACCGACGTGACCCGCCCCGCCAGCGCGGACAATAGCGCGGTCAGGTAACCGCTACCCGTTCCCACTTCCAGCACGTGATGGCTGCGGCTCAGATGCAACTCCTGCAAAACCCGTGCCTCCAGCTTGGGTGCCCACATGCTCGCGCCGTGACCCAGGGGGATCTCCATATCCGCGAACGCCAGCCCCTGCTTGTCTGCCGGGACAAAATGCTCGCGCCGCACCACCTTGAGCAAGTCGAGAATACGCGCCTCCAGCACCTCGCACGGACGAATTTGCTGCTCAATCATATTGAATCGCACTTGTTCCAAATTATGCATGTTGCTCTCCATCACTCCAGTTATCCCTATGCGGCTCGGCAGTATAGCAACTCCACCCGAGACGGCTCAACCAATCTTGCAGCTATGCTAGGATAGCCGCCCCATTTCAGGGAAGATTGCAGATGCACCGAATTGTCCTGTTCACTCTGGTTTCAACGCTGCTGACGCCGTTCGCCTCGGCGGCTGATTTTCACGCCCAAACACTCGGCGAGATCGCCATTTTCCCCGAGCGAACGGCTGCCGCCCAAGTGCTCAGCCTGAACGAAAGCACCCTGTCCGCCGAGATTACCGCACGTATTGAGCGCATCGTCGCCGAACCGGGGCAAACCGTTGCCAGCGGTGCGCTATTGGCGCAACTGGAATGCAGCGATTACGTATTGGCCGGCGAGCGTGCCGCCGCCGCGCTTAAAGCCAGTGAAGCGCAGGCCAAAGTCGCCGAATTGCAGCTCAGCCGCAGCCAGCAACTGGCCGAGCAAAAGTTCATTTCCGCCGCCGGGCTGGATACGCAGGCGGCGCAAACGGCAATTGCCCGTGCCGATGTCGCGGTCAACCGCAGCAATCTCAAGACCGCGCAAAATACTCAGAAGAAATGCGCGATCCGCGCGCCCTTTCCCGCCGTCATTGTGGAGCGCATCGCCCACGAAGGGGAAGTCGTCGCGCCGGGCACGCCGCTCATCGCGATACGCGACCTGTCGCGCATCGAGGTGCGCGCCGATGTGCAAGAGAAAGACCGCTCGCTGCAAGCCGCCAAAGAAATTTTATTTCGCGACAATCGCGGTGATTACCCGCTGCGCCTGATTCGCCTCTCGCCCGCGCTGCACCAATCGACCCGCCTGCTGGAAGCGCGGTTGCGCTTTGCCGACAAACCCGCCGCCAGCGGCAGTAGCGGGCGGCTGCTATGGCGCACACCGCAACCGCATTTGTCGCCCGAGATCATCGTGCGGCGCGACGGCCAACTGGGAATCTTTATCGTCGAGCAAAACAAGCCGCGCTTCTTACCCTTGCCCGATGCCGAAGAAGGCCGCCCGGTCGCCGCACCCGATTTGCCCGCCGAAACCCGCATCGTTACCCGGGGACAACAAGCACTGTGAATTTTTTCGCCGCGCTGATCCGCAACCACCCGTTCGCCAACATCGCGTTCGCGGTGGTATTCGTCATGGGGGTGTTGTCCTATAACCTGATGCCGCGCGAGCAAGACCCGGAAATCAACTTCAACTGGCTGGTGGTCATCTCGGCGTTGCCGGGCGCGTCGGCGGAAGATGTCGAAAAGAAAGTCACCGACCCGCTGGAAGAAGCCATCGCACGCATTCCCGATATACGCTTTATCTCCAGCACCAGCCGCGAGGGGATTTCCAGCACGCTGGTGCGCTTCCGCGACCTTTCCGAGCGCGCCTACGACAAGCGCATTAACGATATGCGCCGCGAGGTGCAGGCGGTTGCCGACCGCGAATTGCCGGGCGCGGCAACCCGCCCCGAAGTAACCGAAATCACCACCTCGAACGGCTTCCCCACCGCCATGGTGTTGGTCGAGGGACGCGCATTCGACGAGAATTTGCGCAGCCATGCGCGCCGCGTCAAATCCGATTTGGAACGCCTGGCAGGCGTTGACAAAGTGCTCACCACCGGACTCTCCGACCCGGAATTGAGCGTCACCTTCCGCCCCGAAGCATTGACGGCGCGCGGGCTGAACGCCAGCGATCTGGCCGATTCCATCAGCGGCTGGTTTCGCGACACACCCGCCGGGCGGGTGCGCGTCGCCAATGACGAATGGCTGCTGCGCATCGTCGGACAAAACAGCGACCCCGACTATCTGGCGAATCTCACCGTATTTTCGGCGCAACGACCCAATCAGGCGATTCCGCTGGAAGACGTTGCCAGCATTGAGCGCGGTCGCGAGAAACCCAACAACCTGACCTCGCATCAGGGCCGCCCCGCCGTCCTGTTATCGGTTACCAAGAAGAATTACACCAACACGCTGGATCTGGTGGAGCGCATCAACGGCTATCTGGGCGAACACAACACCCGGCTCGACAATTCCGGGATCAAACTGACTTTGCTGGACGACCAAACCGTGCCGACGCAGCAGGCGATCAGCGTGATGCAGCGCAATGCCCTGCAAGGACTGTTGCTGGTATTGGCGATTACCTGGCTGTTCCTCGGCAGCCGCATCGCGGTGTTGATTTCTTTAGGCATTCCGTTTTCCTTGCTGGGCACGTTCTGGATACTGTACAGCCTGGGCTACACCCTCAATCTCACCGTGTTACTGGGCATCATCATCGCGCTGGGGATGCTGGTGGATGATGCCGTGGTGATTATCGAGGACATTTATTTCCGCATGGCACGCGGCGAAACCGCGATCCATGCCGCCAGCGCGGCGGTGCGCAGTGTCGGCCTGCCGGTGCTGGCATCGGTACTCACCACCATCGCCGCGTTTCTGCCGCTGATGCTGCTGCCCGGCATCATGGGCGAATTCATGAAGGTGGTACCCTTCGTCGTCACCCTCGCCCTGCTGATCAGCCTGCTGGAAGCCTTCTGGATGCTGCCGACGCACGTGGTTGCCTGGCAGCCGCGCTTCGATCAACCGTCGCGTATGCATCACTGGCGCACCAACTTTTTACACAAACTGCGCCTGCGCTACTCCCGCGCCCTGCTGTGGTCGTTGCGCCATACCAGAAAGACGTTTTTCATCGTCATCGTCGCTTTCTCCCTCGCCGTGGGTGCGGTGTTAAGCGGCATGGTCAAAACGCAATTCTTCGCCTTTGACCCGATGCGCATTTTCTATGTCACCGTCGATATGCCGCCGGGCACCGCCATCGAAACCACTCTGCGTGAAGCCGAAAAAGTCGAGCGCGCCGTGCGCGGCCATGTGCAACCAGAGGAAACCCGCGCCATTGCCTCCTACGCCGGAGTGAAATTTACCGACACCGAACCGCTATACGGCGACGCTTACGGGCAAACCGTGGTGTCGCTGCTGCCCAGAGAGGACGGGATGCGCGCCACCGATGAAGTGGTCGCCGCCATGCGCAAAGACATCGAGGCCTTGCCGCTCAAAGGCAAAGTGTCTTTTGTCATTGTGGCGGGCGGCCCGCCCTCCTCCAAACCCATCAAGTTGCGGCTACGCGGCGATGATTACACCGAACTGCGTCGCGCCGCCGATGCGCTGCGCAAGCAGGTGGCGCAGATTCCCGGGGTGCGCGACCTGACCGATGACGACCTGCCGGGACGGCGCGAACTGGTGCTGCAAGTCGATGCCGAAGCCGCAAAAGCCAGCGGGCTGTCGCCGCTGGCGGTGGCGCGCCTGATACAACTGCACAGCGAAGGCGAAATCGTTGCCGAGTTGCGTACTGCGGGCGAAAAAATCGAGGTGCGGGTACAGGCCGAGAAACACCCCATCAGCGATGTCGAAGACGCGCTCGCCGCGCCTGTTGCACTGGCCAACGGCACGACGACCACCTTGCGCAGTCTGGTGCATACCGAGTCGCGCATCGCCAAAGGCGTGATTAAACACTACGACCTGCGCCGCGCCATCACCATCGAGGCCGATCTCGACAAGACCAAAATGGACACCCGGGCTGCCAATGACCAGGCGCGTGCCGTGTGGAGCGGTATCGCCGCAGATTTCCCCACGGTGCAGGTTGATTATTCCGGCGAGATGGATGACATCCGCGAAAGTCTGGATGCCATGTTGCTGCTGTTCCTGCTCGGCATCGGACTGATTTACCTGATACTCGCCACCCAGTTCCGCAGCTATTGGCAACCTTTCATGATCCTCGCCACCGTGCCGATGGCGTTTACCGGCGTCGCCTTTGGGTTGCTGATTTCCGACAACCCCATCAGCCTCTATACCGTTTACGGGATGATTGCTTTGGTCGGCATCGCGGTCAATGCCGCCATCGTACTGATTGATGCGGCCAATGATCGCCGCGAAAACGGTATGAGCGTGATTCACTCGGCGGTGTATGCGGCGCGGCGGCGCGTCGTCCCCATCATCATCACCACCGCCACCACCATAGGCGGACTGATGTCGCTGGCACTCGGCATTGGCGGCAAATCGCTGATCTGGGGGCCGGTCGCTTCCGCCGTTGTCTGGGGACTGGCCATCTCCTCCCTGCTCACCCTGTTTGTGGTGCCGACGCTTTACGTACTGGTGATGCGCAACCGCAAGCCCGCCGCCTGAGTTTGCTTTTTCCGCTTCTTTCCAGTACCTTGCGCCCTTCGCTGGGGGTCTGCCGCGAGGCAGTGAGAGATACCCTTTGAACCTGTACGGGTCATGCCGTCGTAGGGAAGCATTCTTCCGATGCTCCCCGTTAATTTTTGGAGCATCCACAAATGAACGCACCTGAATTTCTTGCTACCGCCGCCCATGTCGATGAGGCGGCGATCAAGCCCTTGCCCAATTCGCGCAAAGTGTATGTGCAAGGTTCGCGCCCCGACATTCAAGTGCCGATGCGCGAAATCTCGCAAGCCGAAACCCCTGCCAGCATGGGCGCGGAAGTCAATCCGCCGATCTACGTTTATGACTGCTCCGGCCCCTACACCGACCCTAACGTGAAGATCGACATCCGCTCCGGCTTGTCGGAGATGCGTGCCGGTTGGATCGCCGAGCGCGATGACACCGAGGCATTGACACAACCAAGCTCGCAATACGGCCGGCAACGCCTCAACGCCCCGGAGCTGACCGCGATGCGCTTCAACCTGAAACGCGCACCGCGCCGCGCCAAAGCCGGCAAGAATGTCACCCAGATGCACTACGCGCGTCAGGGCATCATCACCCCGGAGATGGAGTACATCGCCATCCGCGAGAATCAGCGCATCGACGGACTCTCTGAGATGATGCTCAAGCAACATCCCGGCGAGAACTTCGGCAAGGCGATGCCGAAGAAGATCACGCCCGAGTTCGTCCGCGCCGAAGTGGCAGCCGGTCGCGCCGTGATCACCGCCAACATCAATCACCCCGAACTGGAGCCGATGATCATCGGCCGCAACTTTCTGGTGAAGATCAACGCCAACATCGGCAACTCCGCGCTCGGCTCCAGCATCCAGGAAGAGGTCGAGAAGATGACTTGGGCGATCCGTTGGGGCGGCGACACGGTGATGGACCTGTCCACCGGCAAACACATTCACGAAACACGCGAATGGATCATCCGCAACTCCCCCGTGCCCATCGGCACCGTACCCATCTATCAGGCACTGGAGAAGGTGAACGGCAAGGCCGAAGACCTGACTTGGGAGATCTTCCGCGACACGCTGATCGAACAGGCGGAACAGGGCGTGGACTACTTCACCATCCACGCCGGCGTGCTGTTGCGCTACGTGCCGATGACCGCGAACCGCATGACCGGCATCGTCTCGCGCGGCGGCTCCATCATGGCGAAGTGGTGCCTCGCGCACCACAAAGAGAACTTCCTCTATACCCATTTCGAAGAGATCTGCGAAATCATGAAGGCCTACGACGTGACCTTCAGCTTGGGCGACGGTCTGCGCCCCGGCTCGATCTACGACGCCAACGACGAAGCGCAACTGGGCGAACTCAAGACGCTGGGCGAACTGACCCAAATCGCCTGGAAGCACGACGTGCAAGTAATGATCGAAGGTCCCGGCCATGTGCCCATGCACATGATCAAGGAGAACATGGACCTGCAACTCAAGTGGTGCCACGAAGCGCCGTTCTACACCCTCGGCCCGCTGACGCAGGACATCGCCCCCGGCTACGACCACATCACCTCGGCGATCGGCGCGGCGATGATAGGCTGGTTCGGCACCGCCATGCTGTGTTACGTCACGCCCAAGGAACACCTCGGCCTGCCCAACAAGGCCGATGTAAAGGAAGGCATCATCACCTACAAGATCGCCGCCCACGCCGCCGACCTCGCCAAGGGTCACCCCGGCGCGCAGGTGCGCGACAACGCCATGAGCAAGGCGCGCTTCGAATTCCGCTGGGAAGACCAGTTCAACCTCGGACTCGACCCCGACCGCGCACGCGACTTCCACGACGAGACCTTGCCCAAGGAATCCGCCAAGGTCGCCCACTTCTGTTCGATGTGCGGCCCGCACTTCTGCTCGATGAAGATCAGCCAGGACGTGCGCGACTTTGCCGCCAAAGAAGGCCTATCCGAGCAAGCCGCGCTGGAAAAAGGAATGGAAGTGAAATCGGTGGAGTTTGTGAAGCAGGGGGCTGAGGTTTATCACAAGGCGTAATTTACGATGGCTACGGATACCAGTTGGAGCAGAATCGAAGTCGAAGCGACCGTTGCGGACTATCTGCATATGCTTGTGCTCGAATACTCCGGCCAAGCTTACAACAAGACAGCGCATCGCCGCGCCCTACAGTCCAAATTGAATGGTCGAACAGAAGGCGCAATTGAACTTAAGCATCAAAATATCAGTGCAGTTCTACATGCCTTAGGATTCCACTGGATTCCTGGATATAAACCTCGCGGTCATTATCAGGCCCTGTTGCGCGAAGTAGTCGAAGAACAGCTCGCAAATAACAAATTGGTTGATGAAGCAGCGCAAAATGCTGCTGCTTCACCTGCAGCCGTGCCTCTGCTTGAAAATTTCCGCAGCGTTCTTGTTGAACCACCTAAACTTGTTTCAGCAGCTAAGGAGCCAAGCCCACCATCGTATTATTCTTCTGTTGCGCAAAAACGTGATTATCTAGAGCGTGAGGCCAGAAACATTTCACTTGGCAAAGCTGGCGAGGAGTTCGTTCTAAATTACGAGCATTTTCGCCTCTACGAACTTGGTCAAAAGAAGCTCGCAGATAAAGTCGATCATGTTTCGATAAGCAAAGGAGATGGCCTTGGTTACGACATCCTCTCCTTCGAGCCAGATGGGCGAGAGCGTTTTATCGAAGTGAAAACTACAGCCTTTGCCAAGGAGACTCCTTTCTTCATTAGTCGAGGCGAAATCCAATTCGCCAACGACCATAAAGAGCAGTTCCACCTTTATCGACTTTACGAATTCAGGAAATCACCAAAGCTATTTGACCTAGTTGGCTCCGTGGAAAAACACTGCGCAGTAAATCCGATTAGCTTTATTTGTGAGTTCTCGTAAGCTGAACTGACGCACCTACTGCGCCGCCTGCTGTTTTGCACCTACCATCTCCTCAAACTGTAGCGCAGCAACCGACAGGCGCAACGTCAGAGGCTACTTGCGTGCCATGAGCTTGCGCAGTGCCGCCTTAGGTTTCGGTGGCTTTTCCATGAAGGATGCAAAAACTTCAAAGTCACGCTGGGTGAGCATGAGTGCGTTGTCATTATTGAGCGATAGCTTCTTCAGTCGTTGGACATGCACCTCTGCCGACTCCTTGACTACGCGGCCTGCTGCTATGTCGGCACGTGTTTCAGCCAGCGCAGCTTCAATAGCCGCTATATCTTTGGCTTTCTGATTGTTGGCAGTCAGCTTTTTCATTCGCTATTTTTTCCGCTTCGCCGCCGCCAAATAGGCCACACTACTTTCCCGCTTGCCCACCGACAGCACCAACACGATTAACTCGTCGTCCTCGACCACGTAAACCAGCCGGTATCCCTGTTTGAGCAGCTTAATTTTGTAGCAGCCCGCCAATTCGCGGTGCAGAAGAGAACCGGGCACATGCGGGTTTTGCAGGCGCTTTGCCAGCAGCGGTTTGAGGGCTTGTTTGATGGAGCCATCGAGCGCCTGCCATTCACGCCAGGCATCCGGCACGAATTTGAGGCGGTATTTCGCGGGAGTTTTGCCCTGCTTAGAGGTCATCCAGCGTCACCTCGACGGCGCGGCCCTTTTGCTTGAGGCGTTCTTTGGCCACGCGCACGAGTTGCAGATCGTCGAGTGCTTCCAGCATGGCTTCGTAACGTTCCGGCGGCACCATATAGAAAGCGGGCTTGTTATGGCTGAGCACTGCTACCGTTTGCCCATTCGATTCGCGGAGGGCATCGTTCGGGTTCTTCTTGAATTCCGTCATGCTGACAGAAAGGTCTGACAGTATCGTTTCCATTACCATGATTAAGCTCCTTGATTGGCTCTTATTTATGAGCGAATTAAGCCAGCGTGCAGTGCTGCCGTCAAGCACGGATATAATCCCACCCCATGAACTGCCGCCCCTCCTGCGCCGCCTGCTGCATCGCCCCTTCCATCACTTCCCCGCTTCCCGGTATGCCGAATGGCAAACCTGCCGGGGTGCCGTGTGTGCAACCGGATGGGAATCTGGGCTGCAAGGTATTCGGAAAGCCCGAGCGGCCTGCTTTCTGTGGCGGGCTGCAACCTTCGGCAGAGATGTGCGGCGAATCGCGCGGGGGGGCGATAGTCTGGCTGGCTCGCTTGGAGCGGGAGACGAGGCCGATAATTTAGGGAAGCTCTGATTGAGTTGTCATTCCCGCGAAAGCGGGAATGACAAAACCAGATTTGTTCAGGGTTTCCTTGGCATTTCAACTTGTTGTTCTTGCACTTCGACAGGCTCAGTGCGAACGGATGTTTTTGATCGGTATAATCCCCGCACTATGCGACCACACCGCCCGACCATTCCAGCCGAGATTACGGCGGATTCTCCCTGCATCGGTCACTGCACCACGGTGCTGGGCGATAATGTGTGCCGCAGTTGTCATCGCACGTTCGAGGAAATCACGCGCTGGGTGGAGATGAGCGACGATGAGCGTTGCGCGGTGAATCAACGTATCCTCAATTTACAAACCACCGGATTCCCGCCTGCGCGGGAATGACGCACTTTATGGACATCATTCTGCTGCTTAAGGCCGCTTTCCTCGGGATTGTCGAAGGGCTGACCGAGTTTCTGCCTATTTCTTCCACCGGCCATTTGATCATTCTGGGTGATCTGCTGGGCTATAACGACGAGACCAGCAAGGTGTTCAAGATTGTGATTCAGCTCGGCGCGATTCTGGCGGTGTGTTGGGATTACCGCGAGAAGTTGCTCAAGGTGGCGGTCGGTTTACCGCGCGACCCGGCGGCGCAACGCTTTACCGCGTTGTTGTTCATCGGGTTTTTGCCGGCGGCGGTGCTGGGGCTGATGTTTTATTCCACCATCAAGGGCGTGTTGTTCAACCCGATTACGGTCGCCACTGCGCTGATCGTGGGCGGCTTCATCATTCTGTATGTGGAGAAGCGCGCCTATCATCCGCACGTCCAGTCGGTGGACGATATGCGCTGGCGGGACGCGCTCAAGGTTGGCTTTGCACAGGCGTTGGCGATGATTCCCGGCACGTCGCGTTCGGGGGCGACCATCATGGGCGGGGTAATTTTCGGCTTGTCGCGCAAGGCGGCGGCGGAGTTCTCCTTTTTTCTCGCCATTCCCACCATGTTTGCCGCGACGGTTTACGACCTGTATAAGAATTGGGGTCTGCTGCGGGCGGATGATCTTCCGGTTTTTGCGGTCGGGTTTATCACCGCATTTATCGCGGCGATGTGGGCGGTAAAGAGTTTTATCCGCTTCATTTCCAACCATACCTTCGTGGTATTTGCCTGGTATCGCATTGTGTTCGGCATTGTCGTGTTGCTCAGTGCTTACACCGGCGCGGTGGATTGGTCGCAACCGTAGCGGCCGCCGCCTTTAATCCGCCCAATCAAAACTTCACGGTCGCGCCGATATTGATGGAGCGACCCATACCCGGCACGGCCACGGGGATATGTCATAATTGCCGCACGCAAACATCAACTCGGAGAACATCGCATGACAAGAATGGTGCAATGTATAAAACTGGGGCGCGCGGCCGAAGGTTTGGAGCGATTGCCTTATCCCGGCCCGCTGGGTCAGCGGATTTTTGAGAACGTCTCCAAAGAGGCCTGGCAAAGCTGGATTAAGTTTCAAACCATGCTGGTCAATGAGAACCGTCTCAACCTTGCCGATGCCGCCGCGCGCAAATATCTGGCAACACAAATGGAAAATTATTTCTTTGGCGAGGGCGCGCAAATGCCCGAAGGTTATGTTCCGCCCAAGAGCTAAGAAAACACCGCATCCCTCGTCATGCCCGCGCGGGCGGGCATCCGACCTGCCAAAACTCGGCTTCGCTGCCGCATTGGCTTTGCTCTGTGCGGCGTGTATCCCGCCGCAACACGCGCGCTTGCAATTGCCCGTTCCCGCCGCCGCATCGCAACCTCCGCCCGCAGTATTCGATGTGCGCGATGCCGCCGCACTGGATGCGCTGGTTGCCCGTATCGGTAAAAAGCGCGCCATTTTCATCGGCGAAATCCACGATGTGGTTTCACACCATCAAAACCAGTTGGCGGTGATTAAAGCCCTGTATGCGCGCAATCCCGAGCTGGCAATCGGTGTCGAATTCATTCAGCAACCGTTCCAGTCCGTCCTCGACGACTATGTCGCGGGCAATATCGACGAGCGCGAGTTGCTCTACAAAACGGAATATTACGAACGCTGGCGCGTCGATTACCGGATGCTGCGTCCGATTTTTGAGTTCGCGCGGGAAAAACAAATTCCGCTCGTCGCCCTGAACGTGTCCTCGGAAATCCACAACAAGGTTTACGCGCGCGGACTGCACGAGCTGAGTCTTGATGAGCGCGACAAACTCCCGGAAAACATTCATCCGCCCGGCGACGATTATCGGCAACGCTTGCAGGTTATTTTTGACGCCCATCCCGAGGGCAACAGCTTTGCCAACTTTGTCGATGGTCAGGTGCTGTGGGATGAATACATGGCCGAGACCGCCGCCAACTACCTGCGCAATCATCCCGACAGCCGCATGGTGATTCTCGCCGGCTTGGGACATGTGCTGTATCGCGACGGCATCCCCAAGGCACTGGATCGGCGCTTGGACGAGCAACAAAGCAGCGTGCTGATTAACGGCGACCAGTTTGGCGACTATCCCGGCATTGCCGACTACCTGCTGACCGCCAGCGATGTCGAGGCACTGCCCCCGCCGGGTCGGCTGGGCGTGCTGCTGGAAGACAAGGCCGACGGTGTATTCATTAACGGTTTCTCCGCCGACAGCGCGGCACGCGAGGGCGGCATCGAAATAGGCGATCAAATTGTCGCGCTGGGGGCAAGCACCGTGGCAAATATGGCGGAAATCAAAACCGTGTTGTTCGACAAACAGCCCGGTGAACATATGCAGGTGTCCATCCGGCGCACCGGGGAAGACCGCCAGGAAAACCTTTTCCTGATCGAGCTGCTGCTGCGTTAACGGGGTGTTGGCTTGGCAGAAATTGTGCGTGATTTCCGCTCATGCCGAGTATCTCGAACTCATGCCGAGTATCTCGAAGCCCAAAAATCCGTTCGCATTGAGCTTGTCGAAATGTGAACGGACTCTTGGGTATATGCTTCGTAGGGTGGAAAAAGCACCGCGTTTCCACCGAAAAAGAGTCACTGTTGGCGGATGCGCCCCCGCGCTTTATCCGCCCTGCCGTTGACCCAACAACCGTGACATCGCCCAAGAATGCCTCTCCCTAACGCGCCAGGCTATCACGCGGGGGCAGCGCGGCGCGGTTCACATCGCTCACCCTGCCGCCGGGCTGTTGCACCAATGCCGCCATTGTGGAACGCGCGACCGGCCACAGCCCTTTGTCGAGATTGCGCAGCGTGACGGCATCAAACAGCGTGTAACTGTACTTGGCGTAGTGCGGCAATTTTCTTCCCGCACCCGCCACGGACAAGGCATCCGGTGCCGCCAGCCACGCCGTCGGCAAACCATCAATGTAAGTGGTCACTGCGGCGGCATTCGCCTTATTTCCGTATTCTGGAATCAACAAAGGAGCTTGCTGCACCGATTGTTGAAACCGCCCATACCAGCGATTTTCCCTGCCGAATAACCACACCGCACCCTCGTTTGGCAGTTGGGTGAGTGCCTCATCCCAGACGATCGTCGTGGCGCGCGCGGGCTGTTGTTGCCAAGTTGTTGCCAACGCCTGATATGCCTCGCGCAACCCGGCGGAAGCCTGGTGCGGCAGCACAATCAACAGTTGTTGCGCACCAAACACCCGCGAAAACGCCGCCGGGGTTTCCGAGTTATCCAAACGGCGGAACAGGTCAAACTCGGGGTCAACATCCACGCGCAACGGCTGCGCGGTTAACGATAATGTCGTTTCCAGCCGTTTGTCATTCATCTCTAGGGTCATCGTAGCGGCGGCATTTTCATCCGCCAGCGTCACCGCCAGCGGCACATTCAAGCGATAAGCCGCACCCGGCTGGGTTTGCTCCAACACCACGGCCAGGTCATAGCCGCCATCGGCGCGGCGGGTATTGTTTGCCGAGACCAGCCGCAACTGCGGCGCGCCGCTGCGGCGCACCCATTGGTTAAAAAATGCCGCCAGATTACGGTTCGCCGCCGCTGAAAAACTCTGCCGCAAATCCTCAAAACTGGCGCGGCGAAAACGATGGTTCGCATAAAAATCGCGCAGTCCCCGCACAAACGCGGCATCGCCAATCTCGCGGCGCAGCATGTGGAACACCATCATCGCCTTGCCGTAGCCCACCGCTTCGCTTTGCGCGCTGTGCCGCGAGGTGAACTGCGTCAGCGGAAAGTCGCGCTCGCGGCTCACATAGTCGCTATATTTCTGCAACATGCCGCGCCGGTAAGCCGCCGCCTCACCGCGATTCTCCTGCAACAAATGATCCGCCAGATACGCCGTCAATCCTTCCGACCAATTGCCGCCGTGATAATCCACATACACGCCGTTGCCCCACCAGTTGTGCAAAATCTCGTGCGGGAACGAGGTGTCAATAATGAACGGCAAACGGATAATACTGCCGCCCAACAAGGTGAATGACGGCATCCCGTAGCCGCTCTCCCAGAAATTTTCCAGCAGCGCGAATTTGGCGTAGGGATATGCGCCGAACAAATTTTCATAGCGCATCAAATAACGTTCGGTCGCGTCGAGATAACGCTGTGCCAATGCCGCATCCGGCCTGCGCAAATAGACCTCCGCCTCAACCCCGCTGCCGCGTTGCGCGTAACGGGTGAAGGCCGCCGCAATCAGATAAATTTCGTCCTGGGGCTGGATTTCTGTCCAGTTAACCTGCCCGTCATCCACCACGGTGCGCACCCCCTGGCTCACCGCCTGCCAGCCGGCGGGCAACGACACGGTGAGACTAAAGGTCGCCAAGCGTTCGCCCAGCTCGCCGGAAAATTGCGGATACCAGCCGCTGCTGCCGGACAGCACCACCCCGTCGGCGGAAATCATCCCCGGCGAGTTTTCAAACGCGCGATCCTCGCGCACATCCTGTTGTTGCGGATGGTAAATCTCGCCGGCGTAGCGCAAGGTGAGTTGCGACTGCCCTTGCGGCAAAGTCGCGCGGTATTGCTGCAAACGCTCGCTTGTTGCCTGGGTCGCGACTATATCGGTCTCGTCCGCCAGCGGGTGCAAATCGTGATGCAGCCAAAAATACACCGTGCGCGGCGCATCATCCGGCAGCGTGAGCCTGTCTTCCGCCGTCAAGGTATGCAGTACCGGGTCGAGCGTCACGCGCAATTGGTGATGCGGCAACGCGCCCGCATGAGCCGCCACATTCACGCACAGTAAAAACAACAGGATATATCGCATTACCCCTCCCTTACAAAAAGCCCCATCGGTGGAAACTGGATGCCCGCCTGCGCGGGCATGACGAATAAATCCGCATCCCCCCAACACCGTCCCTCACCCCCACCCTTCTCCCGAAGGGGGGGGTGAGGGAAATGACAACTTGGCGGTAGGGTGGATAAAGCGCGGGCGCGTATCCACCAGCCAGCATCGCCCATCGGTGGATACGCGATGTCCTGCAACAACGCTCGACATACTTTTCCACCCTACAAATTCCACAGTGACGCAACACCAATAATATCCTGCAAAATCAGCAGAAAGCTGACACGCCAACGATGGCAAAGTTTCACCCGCAAATAAAAACGGGCATCCGAAGATGCCCGTTTATTTTCCAAGTTAGCGGGAAGCGGCGATTAACCCGCCGTTCCCCGCTATTCGACCCGGCCGGCGTTACGCCGACCCAAGCCGCACGCCATTAGAATGCGTGCTTAACACCGAAGGACCATGCGCTTGCATCAGTAGCTGCACCAACTGGGCCGGTAGAAGCAATTGCGCCAGCACTCGTCTGACCACCCAATGGCGCGCCAGCAGAACCCGCATCGGCATTCAGCTTGGTGTACAACGCGAACAAGGTGGTGCGCTTGCTCATGTTGTGGTCATAACCCAAAGACCATTGCTTGACGCTGGTATTAGGCGTTGTACCACCGGTACCGTTACCGAAATCGCTAGTCTTAGCATAGGCCAGTTTAACTGCGTCGTTACCGAAGCTGTACTTACCGGACAAATACCATGCGCTGTGGTCATCACTGTTGCCAATGAATGGAACTGCTGCTGCTGGACCGGAGCTGGTAACTTTTTCATAAACCGCGTTCACATTGATCGCGTCCATGGTGTAACCGCCACCAATTTTCCATGCTTTTTGCTTGTTGCCATTGCCAGCCGCGTTAACAACTGTACCCGCATCCTTGAACTCTTGGAAAGCGATCGAAGCATTGATACCACCCGCTTCGTACATACCCGCCATGGACCATGCGCTAGGCTTGCCTGCATTTGCAGCAGTAACACCTTCCGCTTGAGGGATGTACGCAATCGCGCCCTTGATACCGCCAAAGTCTGGGGTCATGTATGCCAACAAGTTACCGGAACGCAGGTTATGGTTAGCAACCGTACCAGCCGTGCCGCTGGTTACGCCCATGATGTTACGGTTGTCAGCAATGCTGTAACGGAACAGATCCGCGCCTTCAGTTGCCATTTCGTATGGTGTGTAATGACGGCCAGCCAATACGGTACCCATGTTGGCACTGCTCAAGCCCACGAAGGAATCACGTGTACCTACGGGCGTACCGGCACCGCCGTTGTCCAACGTCACCATAGTTTCAACTTGGAAAATAGCAGACAGACCGTCGCCCAGATCTTCCGTGCCCTTGAAACCAATGCGGGAAGCATTGTCAGAGATTTGGTTGGTGCTGACAGTACCGTTGTTGGTGCGGTCAAAAGAGATGTTGGCTTGACCGTAAACGTTTACGTTGGAGGTCTCAGCAAATGCCGGTGCGGAAAATGCTGCTGCAACTGCCAGAGCGATAATTTTCGTTTTCATTTCAGAATTCCTTCTAAATTGTTACCTAAAGATTGCGGTGGCTAGTGCCACCAACCGAATGAAATCCCCCAATACGAGGAAGTCAGGGACGGATTATCCATGCTGGGAAAAACAACACAACTAAATGTGACTCTGGCTGTTGTGTTTTTGCAACACAGTTCGTAGGGTGGAAAAAGCGCAGCGTTTCCACCGGTGGGCGATGCCGACTGGTGGATACGCGCCCGCGCTTTATCCACCCTACCCAGAATCAACCGTCCGGGCCGCACTCAATTATTCGGTTTTGTCGTTCCCGCGCAGGCGGGAACCCAGTTTAAGCACTGATTAAGTCCGTTCGCCCTGAGCCTGTCGAAGGGCGAGTTAATTAACTCGTTGAATTATAAGTTCCGCCGTTCATGGTTCGACAGGCTCACCACGAACGGCGGAACTTAATCAGCCTTTCCTTAAATCAAACAACCGGATGCCCGCTTTCGCGGGCATGGCGAATCAAGCGGACTTCTCCAGCACGGCCTTAACAATCAATTTTTCCTTGGGGTGGGCGGTATAATCGGCGGCGTAATACTTTATAACAGCCCCGGCTTTGACCTTCCCGCCTATGCGTGCCTTTTTATTCCTGTTGTTGTGGTGTGTCGCCCCGGCGTTTGCCGATGCGGATGCCGATTTTCTGGCGGCGCGGGATGCTTTTGCGAAAGGTGATGCCGTCAAGCTGGCGCGCCTGGCACAATCCCCGACACTTAAAAAGTCGCCATTGCGCGTTTATCTGGATTATTACCGCTTGCGTCTTGATTTGAACCAGTCCGCGCCGGCGGCGATGGCAAAATTTCTCGCGCAGCCGGAAGACACCCCGATTATTGACCGTCTGCGCGGTGACTGGCTAAAGATGCTGGGTAAACAGCAACGCTGGGATTTGTTCGATGCGGAATATCCGCGCTTGCTGAACGCGGACACCGAGTTGACTTGCTACGCGCTGCAATCACAGCAGCGCGACCAGCCGCAAGCAGCCTTGACTGCGGCGCGGGCACTGTGGTTTTCCGGCAAGGCTCTGCCGGACAGTTGCGACCCCTTGTTTGCGGCGGCAACCGCCGACGGCACGATCAGCGAGGCCGATGTCATGCGGCGTATGCAACTGGCACTGGAGGACAGTAATGTGTCGCTGGCAACCCGCCTGACCGGGCTCCTCGGCGGCGAACGCGCGTTACCGCCGGACGGTTTGACTCGTGCCGCTGCCGATGCCGTCGCTTATTTACAGCGGGCAAATTTGCAACAGGCGACTCCCGGCGAGCGCATGGTCGCACTGTTTGCCTTGCATCGTTTAGCCAAGCAGTCGCCCGATGTGGCCATCGCACAATGGAACAAAATCGCCGACCACTTTCCCGCCGCAGAACAGCATTATTTTTATAGCTGGCTGGCTTATGAAGCGGCGCGCAAGCAGGATAGCCGCGCATTGCAGTGGTTCGCGACCGCCGCCGATGCGCCGCTCAACGAAGAGCAGGCGGCGTGGCGGGTGCGTGCCGCGTTGCGGGTGCAGGATTGGCCCGCAGTGCTGGCGGGCATTGCCCGCATGGATGCACCACAACAAGCCGAGCTGACTTGGCAATACTGGAAGTCGCGGGCATTAACCGCAACCGGCAATCAGCCCGAAGCCAGAAAGTTGTTGCGGGCATTGCGCGACGAACACAGTTTTTACGGGCAATTGGCGCGCGAGGATCTTGCCGAGCCGGTGCTGGGCAATCCTCCGCCCAGCGGTTTTGTCCCGCGTGATCGCGACCTGGCGGCATTGCAATCGCTGCCCGGCATCCAGCGCGCCTTGGCACTGTACCGCATGGAGCTGACTACCGAGGGGTGGCGCGAATGGAATTGGGCGGTACGCAATCTCAACGACCGCGAGCTGCTCACCGCCGCCGAGCTTGCCCGCCGCAACGAGATTTATGACCGCGCCATTGTCACCGCCGAGCGAACCGTCAAGCTGCATGATTTCAGCCTGCGCTACCTTGCCCCTTACCGCGATGCGATGCGGGCGCATGTGCGCGAAAACGATCTGGACGAAGCCTGGGTGTATGGTCTGATGCGTCAGGAAAGCCGCTTCATCAAAGTGGCAAAATCGCGCGTCGGTGCCGCCGGACTGATGCAAATCATGCCCGCGACGGCGAGCTGGGTCGCAAAGAAAATGGGCTTGAAAGGATTTCGCCGCGACATGATTTACCAGCTCGACACCAACCTTAAGCTGGGTACCTTTTATATGAAGACCGTGTTGTCGCGCTTTGACGGCAGCCCGGTGCTGGCCTCGGCGGGCTACAACGCGGGACCCGGTCGGGCGCAACGCTGGCGTGCCGATCATCCGCTGGAAGGCGCGATTTATGCCGAAACCATTCCTTTTGACGAAACCCGCACCTATGTTAAAAATGTGCTCAGCAACACCATGCATTACGCGGCTTTGTTCGGCACCTCTTCCGGCACCCTGAAACAACGCCTGGGGATAATCCCCGGCAAATAATTAAAACTATGTCACGGTTAATTGTTAAACAAGCGGTAGGGGGGATAAAGCGCGGGCGCGTATCCACCAGCAAGCATCGCTCATCGGTGGAAACGCGATGCCTTTCGACAACGCTCAAGACAGGCTTTTTCCGCCCTACAGATTTCGCATGTGTTTATGTTGTTACGCAACACCAATAAGTCACCATGACATCACCTTAAATAATGACAAGCACGGCAAAAATTTATTGTGTCGGCGGCGCGGTACGCGACCGGCTGCTGGGTCTGCCCATCAAAGACCGCGACTGGGTGGTGGTTGGCAGCACGCCGGAAGCGATGATCGCGCGGGGGTTTCAGCCGGTGGGCAGGGATTTTCCGGTGTTCCTGCATCCCGATACCCACGAGGAATACGCGCTGGCGCGTACCGAACGCAAGAGCGCGCCCGGTTACACGGGGTTTGTCGTTCATGCCTCGCCGCAGGTCACGCTGGAACAGGATTTGTTGCGCCGCGATTTCACCGTCAACGCCATCGCCCAGGATGAGCGCGGCGCGCTGATCGACCCTTACGGCGGACAAGCCGATCTCAAGGCGGGCGTGTTGCGCCACGTAAGCGACGCGTTCGGCGAAGACCCGGTGCGCATCCTGCGCGCAGCGCGTTTTGCCGCGCGCTTCGGCTTCAGCATCGCGCCGCAGACGCTGACGCTGATGCGCGCCATGGTGAGCAACGGCGAGGTCGATGCGCTGGTGTCCGAACGGGTGTGGCAGGAACTGGCGCGCGGCCTGATGGAAAAAACACCGTCGCGCTTTTTCGAGACCCTGCGCGAATGCGGCGCGCTGGCGCGCATCCTGCCGGAAGTCGATGCGCTGTTCGGCGTGCCGCAACCGGAAAACCATCATCCCGAAATCGACTGCGGCATCCACACCATGATGGTGATCGACGATGCGGCACAACACGACTACAGCCTGGCGGTGCGCTGCGCCGCGCTAACGCACGATCTCGGCAAGGCAACCACGCCGCCGGATATTTTGCCGCGCCATATCGGACACGAGGCGCGCGGCGTGACGCTGTTAAACACGCTCTGCGAACGCCTGCGCGTACCCGCCGATTGTCGCGATCTCGCCCTGCTCGCGGCGCGCTACCACGGCGATGTGCATCGCGCCAAACAACTGCGCCCCGACACCATCGTTAACTTGTTTCAGGCTGCCGATGCCTGGCGCAGACCGGAACGTTTCGCGCAGTTGTTGCAGGCGTGTGCCTCGGATGCGCGCGGCCGCAAAGGTCATCAGCAGGATGCCTATCCGCAGGCGGATTATTTGCAGCTTTGCTTGCAGGCGGCGCGGGCGGTGGATGCCGGGCAGATCGCGCAACAGTGTGCCGATGCCCGCCGGATTCCCGACCAAATACGCGCGGCGCGCATCGCGGCGGTGACGCGGGTATTACAGCAACCGGCTTAAGTCGCCCCGGGCAAACCCGCGCAGCGGTTGTGCCAGCCCCTTCCCCAACGCCATCACCTTGAACAGCTCGCCCATCTCCGCCGGGCTGGTGAGTTTCTGCAATTGCGCGGAGAGCGGCAGGTAATCGCGCGGGTTTTCCGGCGCGGCATCGTCGAGCAGCCCGGTGATGCCGCAGTTGATCAAAAAGAACGCCTGCGAGGTATAGCCCATCAACTCCAAGCCGGCATCAATCGCGGTTTCGGCAATGTCGGTGAAATTGACGTGTGCGGTGATGTCCTGCAAACCGGGAAAATAAAAGGGATCGTCGTGCGCATGATGGCGATAGTGGCACATCAGGGTGCCGTTACTGCGTTGCGGATGATAGTACTCGCGCGCGCCGAAACCGTAGTCGATGCACAGCAACGCGCCCAGCTTCAGACACCGGGCGAGGCTGTTGATCAGACCGTGTGCCGCCAGGCAAATTTCGCTGAGATAACCGTCGGGTACGGCTACGCGCTCCGCCGCAGCGCGTAGCGCGGCGTCGCTTACCGGTCGCGCTTGCCAGACGAAACCCTGCTCGCCCATGGCGACACCGCGCTCCAACAAGGTCACCTCCCTCTCTCTTTGGGAGAGGGCCGGGGTGGGAAAGGGAAGCGTTGCTGCCTGCCAATGCACCAGATGTACCGGCAAGGCATCCAGCACCTCGTTGGCGATGACCGCGCCGGAAAAATGCCCGGGCAAGGCATCCAGCCAGCACACCCGTTCGCACAAATGCGGCAGGTGTTCGCGCAGCAAGGTTTGCTGCCGTTGGCGCAGATCGGCACTAACCTCAAGGATGAGATAACTTTCCGGCAAGGCATTCAGGCGTTCCAGTTCGCCCAGCATATCGACTGCCAGCTTGCCGCTGCCCGCACCCAGCTCAAGCATGTGCGGCGCGCTATGTGCCATGATCTCCGCCGCCTGTCGCGCCAGTGTGCGTCCGAACAACGGCGACAGCTCCGGCGCGGTAATGAAGTCTCCCGCCTCGCCGAATTTATGCGCCCCCGCCGTGTAATAGCCCAAACCGGGGGCATACAACGCCAACTCCATGTAGCGCGCGAATGAAATCCAGCCGCCCCGGGCGGTAATCTCGCGTTGCATCAACTCGGTCAGTTGACCGCTGTGCTGCGCGGCTGCGCGGCTGGGAGATGGCAGGGTTGTCGGCATGGGTCGGGTATAATTCGCGGAGTGTGGGAGTTTAGTGGAGCGCGCGATGCAAGGCAAAGTGGTATTAGTGACGGGCGGTGCGAGACGTATCGGCTCGGCCATTTGCCGCCGCCTGCACGCTGCCGGCATGAGCGTTGCCATTCATTATCGCCGCTCCGAACCGCAGGCACTCGCGCTGCAAGCCGAACTCAATACGGCGCGTGCGGACAGTGCCGCAGTGTTCCAGGCCGAGTTGCTTGACGCGGCCGCCCTGCCCGCGCTTGTCGCGGCAATCATCGCGCGCTTCGGCAGGCTCGACGGATTGGTCAACAACGCCTCCAGTTTTTACGCCACGCCGCTGGCGGAGATCAACGAACAGCAATGGCACGACCTGCTCGGCACCAACTTGAAAGCACCGCTGTTGCTGGCTCAGGCTGCGGCATCAGAGTTGTGTCAGCGGCACGGAGCCATCGTCAACATCGCCGACATTCATGCCGATCGCCCGATGCGCGCGCACTTGTTATATAGCACCGCCAAGGCGGGGCTGGTGTCGCTCACCAAGGGGCTGGCGCAGGAGCTGGCACCGCAGGTGCGAGTCAACGCGATTGCGCCCGGCGTAATCGTCTGGCCGGAAGGTGCGGCATGGAGTGACCCGGAGGAACGCCAAAAAATTGTGGCGCACACGCTGCTCAAGCGCGAAGGCGAGCCCGACGACATCGCCAAAACAGTGCAGTTTTTACTCAACGATGCGCCCTATATCACCGGTCAAGTCATCGCCGTTGACGGTGGTCGCTCCATCAATCTCTGAAACCATGAACGACATCGTCCAACCCGTCCACTTTGAACATCATTCCACCAACTTCAACCGCCTCAAGGGGCGGCTGGAAAGTCAGGTCGGCAAGGCCATTGGCGATTTCAACATGATCGAAGACGGCGACACGGTGATGGTGTGTCTGTCCGGCGGCAAGGATTCTTATACCCTGCTGGACATCCTGCTCACCTTGCGTAAACGCGCGCCGATTGATTTTCGCATCGTGGCGATGAATCTGGATCAGAAGCAGCCGGGTTTCCCCGCTGACGTGCTGCCCAATTACCTGAAATCCATCGGTGTGGAATATCACATCGAGACGCAGGACACTTATTCCATCGTCAAGGAAAAGATTCCCGAGGGCAAGACCACCTGTTCGCTGTGTTCGCGATTGCGGCGCGGCATCATCTACAAGGTCGCGGGCGAACTGGGCGCGAACAAGATCGCCCTGGGGCATCATCGCGACGACATGGTGGAAACATTATTTTTGAATATGTTCTTCGGCGGCAAGCTGAAAGCCATGCCGCCCAAACTGGTGACCGACAAGGGCGACCATATCGTGATCCGCCCGCTGGCCTATTGCGCCGAGAAAGACATCGCCCGCTACGCGCGCGGCATGGAGTTCCCGATCATCCCGTGCAATCTGTGCGGCTCGCAGGAAAACCTGCAACGCCAAAACATTAAAGAAATGCTCACCCAATGGGAGCGGCAATATCCGGGACGCACCCAATCCATTTTTACCGCGATGCAAAACATCAAGCCGTCGCATCTACTCGACGGCGGCTTATTCGACTTCGGCAATATACAATTGGGCGCGCCCGTCGATGAGGGCGATGTGGCATTTGACGATGCCTAGGGAAACACTGAATTATTCGGTTTTGTCGTTCCCGTTTAGGCGGAAACCCAGTCAAATCAAACAACTGGATGTCCGCCTTCGCGGGCATGGCGAATAAATCAGCATCTCCCTAGCCGATCTTCCGGCAGGCGAGAATGGCGAATTACCCCGCCAGCTTCTTCTTCAGGACATCATTGAGCTGGGCGGGATTCGCCTTGCCTTTGCTGGCTTTCATCGCCAGCCCCACGAAGAAGCCGAATAACTTGTCCTTGCCGGATCGGTATTCGGCGACCTTGTCGGCATTCGCGGCGATGATTTCATCCACCAGCGCTTCGATCGCGCCGGAGTCCGAAACCTGCTTCAGGCCTTTGGCTTCGATGAGCTCATTGATACCTTTGGTGACTTCCTCAAGCGTGTCACCAATAGTTAACTCCGCCACCTTAGGTGTCCATAAGTGATCAAATACCTGCTTTGCGGCATTATTTGAAATAGTTCCATCGGAGATTTTCCCGATTAAGACACCCAATTGTATAGGGCCAACAGGTGCCTCAGTAATGCTTATATTCTCACGGTTGAGCCGAGCCGCAACTTCCCCTTGTATCCAGTTTGCACACACCTTAGCTTGACCAGACGCAGCAACCAGCGCCGCATCGAAGAAGTCTGCCATCTCGCGCGAGGCGGTCAGCACGTTGGCGTCATAGGCGGTCAGGCCGTACTCGCCGGTGTAGCGGGCGCGGCGCGCCTCGGGCAACTCGGGCAGCGTGGCGCGCAACGCCTCTTTCCACTCCTCGCTGATGTCCAGTGGCAACAGGTCGGGATCGGGGAAATAGCGGTAGTCGTGCGCGTCTTCCTTGCTGCGCATCGCACGCGTCTCGCCGCTGTCCGGATTGAACAGGATGGTGGCCTGCTGCACCTTGCCGCCGTTCTCGATGGTATCTATCTGCCACTGCACTTCGTAATCGATCGCCTGCTGCATATGCTTGAACGAATTGAGGTTTTTTATCTCTCGGCGCGTGCCCAGCGGTTCGCCGGGGCGACGCACCGAGACGTTCACGTCGCAGCGGAACGAGCCTTCCTGCATGTTGCCGTCGGAGATGCCGATCCAGCGCACCAGCGCGTGCAGCGCTTTCGCATAGGCCACCGCTTCGGCGGCGCTCACCATGTCCGGCTCGGAGACGATCTCCAGCAACGGCGTACCGGCGCGGTTCAGGTCAATGCCGGTCATGCCGTGGAAGTCTCCGTGCAGCGATTTGCCCGCGTCTTCTTCCAGATGGGCGCGGGTGATGCGCACCACTTTCTCGTAGGGTTTGAGTCCTGAGCCTGTCGAAGGACCTGACAGCGGTTCGACCTGTATGGTCAGTTGCCCCATGCCCACCACGGGCAGGTCGAACTGGCTGATCTGGTAGCCCTTGGGCAGGTCGGGGTAGAAGTAATTCTTGCGCGCGAACACCGAGCGCGGCGCGATATGCGCGCCGACCGCCAGACCGAACTTGATGGCGCGTTCCACCGCGCCCTTGTTCAACACCGGCAATACGCCGGGCAGCGCGATGCTCACCGCATCCGCCTGCGTGTTCGGTTCTGCACCGAATGCAGTGGATGCGCCCGAAAAAATTTTAGTGTGGGTCGAAAGCTGCGTGTGCACTTCCAGCCCGATGACGATTTCCCAGTTCATAAGTTTTGTAACCCTGTTGTATGTTTGGTGGATACGCCCTGCGGGCTTTATCCACCCTACCAATTTTTCTATTCTGATGTAGGGTGGATAAAGGCGTAGCCGTATCCACCATTCTCATTACTCAAATTCCATTCCGGCAATAAATGTTGGCTCCGTTTCGCCCCAAGCTGCTTCATACCAGCCATGCTTTAGTGCCAATCTGAAAGAGCTGTAAGGCCAACCGACAGCCCGTTCGGTGTACCCGTGTTTGACCGGATTGTAATGAATGTAATCAATATGGCGATGCCAATCTTCTTCATCACGAATCAAGTGTTCCCAGTATCGCCGTTGCCACAACGCTTTCTCGTTGCGCTCATTAAGCGGACTTTTCAGACCCATTGAAACGAAGCGCTTGATTTGCCGCCAACGCTCGGGAAAATCGTTGTCGCCTTCCGGCAACTGCCAGATGCAATGCAAATGGTCAGGCAGAACGACAATGGCATCAATCGAGAAAGGGCGAGCTTTCATCACCTGTCGAAAAGCTCGTCTTAATCGTTCTATCGCCCACCCCTCGGTTAGCCAAGGCTTACGTTGATTGGTCACGACGGTAAAAAAATAACATCCGCCGGGCTGGAAAGCTCTCCTGTAATCGCTCATTTTTCATGTGGTGGATACGCCCTGCGGGCTTTATCCACCCTACTTAAAGTTCACCCGGTTATTTACTGTACCCGTAACGTAGGGTGGATAAAGCACAGCGTATCCACCACAGTCAAACAATTCAAATTCCTTGCGGCACGCGACTGTGCCAGTCGGTCGCCAGTTGATATTGGTGCGCGACGTTTAACATGCGCGCTTCGTCAAAATAGTTGCCGATGATCTGCAAGCCGACCGGCATATTGTTTTCACCGAAACCGCAGGGGATGGACATGCCCGGCAGTCCGGCCAGATTCACCGCGATGGTGTAGATGTCGGACAAATACATCTGCACCGGATCGTCGCCCTTCTCGCCCAGTTTGAAGGCGGTGGACGGCGAGGTCGGTCCCATGATGACATCGCATTTTGTGAACGCGTCGGTGAAGTCCTGCGCGATCAGGCGGCGTATCTTTTGCGCTTGCAGGTAGTAGGCGTCGTAATAGCCGTGGCTCAGTACATAGGTGCCGATCATGATGCGGCGTTTGACTTCTTCGCCGAAACCCTGCGCACGGCTTTTTTCGTACATGTCTGCCAGATCGGTATATTCCGGCGCGCGATAGCCGTAACGCACGCCATCGAAGCGGGACAAATTGCTGGAGGCTTCCGCCGGTGCCAGTACGTAATACACCGGCACGGCAAGGCGCGTGTTCGGCAAGCTGATGTCCACGATGACGGCACCCAGTTTGCGGTATTCGGCAATCGCCTCGGCAACGCGGCTACCCACGTCCGCCGACAGACCTTCTGCGAAGAATTCCTTGGGCAGACCGATGCGCAGACCTGATAAAGGCTGGTCGAGATCACGCGCGTAGTCTTCCTTGTCGCGCTGTAGCGAGGTCGAATCGCGCTCGTCGAAACCGGTCATCACGTTCAGCATCAGCGCGCAGTCTTCCGCGCTCCTCGCCATCGGGCCCGCCTGATCCAGGCTGGAGGCGAAGGCGATCATGCCGTAGCGCGACACCGTGCCATAGGTCGGCTTGATGCCGGTGATGCCGCACAGCGCGGCTGGCTGGCGGATCGAACCGCCGGTGTCGGTGCCGGTGGCCGCCGCGCACAGCCGTGCCGCGACCGCCGAGGCCGAACCGCCGGAACTGCCGCCGGGTACGGAGTGCTGATCCCACGGATTTCTGACCGGCCCGAAATATGAAGTCTCGTTCGACGAACCCATGGCGAATTCGTCCATGTTGGTCTTGCCCAGATTCACCGCGCCTACGTTGTTGAACTGGCTGATGACATGCGCATCGTAGGGCGATACAAAATTGCCCAACATCTTCGAACCGCAAGTCGTCAACCAGCCTTCGGCACAAAAGATGTCTTTTTGTGCGACAGGAATCCCGGTTAACGGGTCGGCATTTCCGGCAGCGATACGCGCATCCGCCGCGCCAGCCTGCGCCAAAGACATCTCGGGGTTAAGCGTGATATAAGCATTTAATGCGGGATTTTGCCGGGCAATGCGCTCAAGATAGCTTTGTGTGAGTTCGACGCTGGAGATTTTCTTGGCGGCGAGCTGGGCGGACAATTGTTTAAGTGAGGCGTTTATCATTTTGTGCGAGGGGAAGAGTGAAGAGTGAGGAGGGAAGGGAAAACCACAAAACCGCAGTTGCCCCTCTTCCTTCGCCCTTCCCCCTTCTCATTCTCCCTATATTTATTCAATAACTTGTGGAACGAGGTAGAGGCCGGATTCAACTTGCGGGGCGATTTGCTGGAAAGCTTCGCGCTGATTGGCTTCGGTCACAACGTCCGCGCGCAGCCGCTGTGAAACATCCTGAGCGTGTGACATCGGCTCGATGCCGCCGGTATTAATCGCCTGCATTTCGGCGATCAGATTGAAAATACCCGTTAATTGCGCGCGCGCGCTTTCAATTTCCGTTTCATTCATTGCCAAACGCGCCAAACGGGCAACTTTTTCGACATCCTGAGTGCTTAAAGACATGACAAAACTTTATGGGAATGAAGCCGATAGGGTATCATAGAAGGGTTTAGCGACGCACTCATTACTCAATTTTAAGGCACATCATGTTTGGATTTTTGAACGGTTATTTTTCTAACGACTTGGCAATCGACTTGGGTACGGCGAATACGCTCATTTGGGTACGCGGTCAGGGCATTGTGCTGGACGAACCCTCCGTGGTCGCGATCCGTCAGGAAGGCGGACCCAACGGCAAGAAGGTTATCCAGCAAGTCGGGTTGGCGGCCAAACAGATGCTGGGGCGCACGCCGGGCAACATCACCGCGATCCGCCCGATGAAAGACGGCGTGATCGCCGACTTTACCGTCACCGAACAGATGCTCAAGCAATTCATCCGCAAGGTTTACAAAGCCAATATATTCAGCCCCAGCCCGCGCATCGTGATTTGCGTGCCCTGCGGTTCGACCCAGGTGGAACGCCGCGCGATCCGCGAATCGGCGGTGGGCGCGGGCGCGCGGCGCGTGGAGTTGATCGAAGAGCCGATGGCGGCAGCAATCGGCGCGGGCTTGCCGGTTGAAGAGGCAACCGGCTCGATGGTAGTCGATATCGGCGGCGGCACCACCGAAGTCGGCGTGATTTCGCTGGGCGGTACGGTGTATTCCGGTTCGGTGCGCGTGGGCGGCGACAAGTTCGACGAGGCCATCATCAATTACATCCGCCGCAACTACGGCATGCTGATCGGTGAAACCACCGCCGAAGACATCAAGAAAACCATCGGTTCGGCGTTCCCCGGTTCCGAAGTGCGCGAGATGGAAGTCAAGGGTCGCAATCTGGCCGAAGGCGTGCCGCGCAGTTTTACCATTTCCAGCAACGAGATCCTCGAAGCCCTGACCGACCCGCTCAACAATATCGTCAGCGCGGTGAAGACCGCTCTGGAACAGACCCCGCCCGAACTTGGTGCCGATATTGCCAACAAGGGCATGGTGTTAACCGGCGGCGGTGCCTTGTTGCGTGACCTGGATCGCCTGCTGATGGAAGAAACCGGCTTGCCGGTGTTGATCGCCGAAGACCCGCTAACCTGCGTGGTACGCGGTTCGGGGCGCGCACTGGAAAATATGGACAAATCCACCAACATTTTTACCACGGAATAATGCCCGCTTGATGACCTCCCTCTTTTAGGCCGCGATTGATGGATAGCACGCAATCTTTCCGTTTTTTCAATCGCGGACCGAGTCCGGCAGTGCGGCTGGCATTCTTCTCGGTGCTTTCCCTGCTGTTGATGTTTCTTGATGCCCGTTATCGCTACTTGGAATCGACGCGCGGTGTCCTGTCGGTGGTGGTGGCACCCATACAGCGGCTGGCAACGTTACCCGGCAAATTGTCACAACAGGCGGGCGAGTTTTTTGTTACCCAGCGCAGTCTGGTTGACGATAATCGTTCGCTAAAACAACAACATGAGTTCGATGCGGCACAACTCTCCCGGTTGCAAGGCTTGCAACAGGAAAACCAACAGTTGCGACTGTTGCTTGAGCTGCCCAAACCCGATGCCTTTTCCTCCCAGGCGGTAGAGATCGTCTATGCCGAGCCGGATGCCTTCAAACGCAAGGTTCTGGTTAACAAGGGTGCGGATGCACACATTGAAGCCGGGCAGGTGGTAATGGATGATCGCGGCATTGTGGGACAGGTTACCCGCGTCTATCCCTGGCTTTCCGAGGTCACCCTGATCACCGAGAAGAACCATGCCGTGCCGGTGCAGGTGTTGCGCAACGGTTTGCGCACCATCGTCTTTGGCGCGGGTGACACCAGTCAGTTAACTTTGCGCTACCTGCCGGTCAGCGCGGATATTCAAAACGGCGACATTCTCGTGACTTCGGGTATCGACGGTCTCTACCCCGCCAACATCCCGGTGGCGCGCATAGAAAAAATCGAGCGCGATGCCACCGTTCCGTTTGCCAAAGTCACCTGTTCGCCGCTTGCCGGTGTCGATAAACATCGCCACTTGTTGGTGCTTTCCAATTTGACCCAATTGCCGCCGCGCCCGGCGGAAGAGCCGGCGAAGCAACCCGCCACCGGCAAACACATTCGCCAATGAATTCTTTCGACCAAAACAAGCCGACCGTCCCCTACCCGGTCAACAACGCCTTCATTGTGTTAAGCATTGTGTTCGCGTTACTGCTCAACAGCCTGCCGTGGGAAGGCATTTGGTTAATGCTGCGCCCGGATTTTGTCGCGCTGGTGTTGCTGTACTGGTGTATGCACAGGCCTTACCGCATCGGTATTGGACTGTCGTGGATAGTCGGGGTTTTGGCGGATGTGACCGATGCCAGTCTGTTTGGGCAACACGCCCTCGCCTACACCGTGCTGGCATTTTGCGGCGTGGTCTTGAGTCGCCGCCTGCAAATGTTCGGACTCTATCAACAAACCGCACAAGTACTGGGCGTGTTTGTACTCACTTACCTGGTGTTTGGCTTGCTCAATTGGCAGGCGAATGGCTATGTCACCTGGGTGTATTTCCTCGGCAGCCTGAGTTCCACCCTGCTGTGGATTCCCATCAGCCTGATGTTTGAGGCAATGCAAAAAAGGTCAGCGGATCGGCAATGACGCGCCGGGTTGAACTAAAAAACCATCAGCAGGAAATTTTCAATTTCCGCTTGCGCCTGGCATTCGGTGTCGGTTTTGTTCTCGTGTTGATGGCGATTCTGCTGGTACGCTTTGTCTATCTGCAAGTGGTGCGCCATGACTATTACCAAACCCTGGCGGAAAACAACCGCATTTCGGTCGTGCCCATCATCCCCAATCGGGGCTTGATTCTGGATCGCAACGGGGTGGTGCTGGCACAAAACCACTCCGGTTACACGCTGGAAATTACGCCGAACAAAATAAGCGATCTCGATACCACCATCGACCAGCTTGCCGAATTCATCGACATCGGTGCGCGGGATCGCCGCCGTTTTAACAAGCTGCTCAAAGAACGCCGCAACTTTGAGACGCTCATCATCCGCAACCGCCTCAGCGACGACGAAGTGGCGCGCTTTGCCGCGCAGCAATATCGTTTTCCCGGAGTTGAAATCAAGGCGCGGCTATACCGCGATTATCCATTCGGCGAGGAGATGGCGCATCTTGTCGGTCACATTGGCCGCATCAACCAGGCCGATCTCGAACGACTGGAGGCCAGCGACCAAGCCGGCAACTATCGCGGCTCCGACTACATCGGCAAGATTGGACTGGAGCAAAGCTACGAGAGCGAGCTACACGGCACCACCGGGGTCGAGCAAGTTGAAGTTGACTCGTCCGGGCGCGCGGTGCGTATTTTGTCGCGCAGCCCGCCCATCTCCGGCAATACCCTGGTGCTGTCTATCGACGCAAAACTGCAAGAAGTTGCCACCCAGGCTTTTGGTGAGCGGCGCGGCGCGCTGGTCGCCATCGACCCGAATAACGGCGAAGTCTTGGCCTTTGTCAGCAAGCCGGGCTTTGACCCCGGCCTGTTTATCGACGGCATCGACCAGGAAAACTGGGACGCGCTCAACAGCTCCCCCGACACGCCGCTGAATAACCGCGCCTTGCGCGGACAATACCCGCCCGGCTCAACCATCAAGCCCTTCATGGCATTGGCGGGTTTGCATTACAAAGAACGCGCACCGGGCTATACCATCCATGACCCCGGCTATTTCACCCTGCCCGGCAGCAGCCATCGTTATCGTGACTGGAAAAAAGAGGGGCACGGCAGCGTAGATCTGTTCAAATCCATCGTGATTTCCTGCGACACCTATTACTACCAGCTGGCGATTGATTTGGGCATCGACAAGATTTTCAACTACCTGTCCGGCTTTAATTTCGGCAAAAAGACCGGCATCGATCTCGGCAAGCCGCTGGAAAACGGCGAATTCAAAGGAGAGCTGTCCGGCCTGCTGCCCTCGCAAGCGTGGAAAATGGAACGCTATAAACAAAAATGGTATGCCGGAGACACGGTTTCTGTCGGTATCGGCCAGGGCTATAACCTGGTTACGCCGATGCAGTTGGCACACGCCACCGCCACCCTGGCAAATAACGGGGTTGCCTATCGCCCGCATCTGCTCAAAGAAGTGCGCAACGTGCGCAGCAAACAAAGCCGCATCATCGAGACGCAACCCTCGCCCGGCATCGAGCTCGACACCAGCCAGTTTGATTTGGTGAAACGCGCCATGGTCGCCGTCACCCAGCCGGGCGGCACTGCCGCCCAAGCCGCCGCAGGCGCACCCTATTCAATTGCCGGAAAAACCGGCACCGCCCAAGTCATCGGCATCAAACAGGGCGAGAAATACGATGCCGGCAAAATCGCGGAACGCCATCGCGACCACGCCTGGTTCATCGCCTTCGCGCCTGCGGAACAACCCAAAATTGCCCTGGCCGTATTGGTGGAAAACGGCGGTCACGGCGGCAGTGCCGCCGCGCCGATTGCCCGCAGCGTGATGGATTATCACCTGCTGGGCAAACTGCCCAAACCCATAACAGAAGCGACCGCCGCCGAGGGGGACGAGCATGACTAAGCGACAGCTGTGGCGGCAATTTGTTGCCAATCTCGACATCCCGCTGCTGCTCGGCATCAGCCTGCTGCTGCTGACCAGCCTGACCATACTGTATAGCGCGGACAACGCCAGCTGGGGTCGCCCGCTGGATCAACTGCTTAATATCGCGGTTGCCGCTTGCTGCATGTGGCTGATTGCCAAGCTGCCACTGCACTATTTAATGCGTACCGCCATGCCCATTTATATCCTGGGGATGCTGCTGCTAATCGGTGTCGCCCTGTTCGGTGACATCAGCCACGGCGCGCGCCGCTGGTTAAATCTCGGCATCGCCACCGTGCAGCCTTCCGAGTTGATGAAAATCGGCGTGCCGCTGATGATGGCGTGGTATTTCGAAAAGCACGAAGCCTCGCTGACCATGAAGAACTACATCATTGCCACCCTGCTGCTGCTGGTTCCGGTCGCGCTGATTGCCCGCCAGCCCGATCTCGGCACCGCACTGTTAATCGCCGCCAGCGGCTTTTACGTGTTATTTCTCGCCGGACTGAGTTGGCGCGTGATGGGCGCGCTGCTCGCCGCCGCACTGGCAAGCGCGCCGATACTTTGGTCCATGCTGCACGACTACCAGCGTCACCGCATTCTGATGCTGTTTGACCCCTCGCAAGACGCGCTCGGCAAGGGCTACCACACCATACAAGCGAGCATCGCCGTCGGCTCCGGCGGGGTGTTCGGCAAGGGCTATTTGCACGGCACGCAAACCCATCTCGACTTTTTGCCGGAGCGCACCACCGACTTCATTTTTGCCGTTTATTCGGAAGAGTTTGGCCTGATCGGCAACCTGATTCTGCTCGGCCTTTACCTGTTTGTCATCGGGCGCGGCTTTGTCATCACCGCCAACGCCTCCACCTACTTTACCCGGCTGATGGCGGGCTCGATCACCCTGACCTTCGCCACCTACGCCTTCGTCAACATGGGCATGGTTAGCGGCATCCTGCCCGTGGTCGGTGTGCCGCTGCCGCTGATGAGCTACGGCGGCACATCCATGCTGACCCTGCTGCTGGGTTTTGGTATGCTGATGAGCATTCAAACCCACCAAAAACTGAACAAGACATAAGGACAACTATGGCTCAGCCCCGCCCGCTTCCCGGTTGGATAACACGCGCCGCCCCCCTCGCTGTCGCCGCGATACTCGCCGCTTGCAGCAGTGTCCCGCCCCGTCAGGTCGAAACCCGCAGCATCCCGGCACCGGTTGAAAATCGCGACAACATTATCCGCAGCCAAGGCGGTGGCTACCTCCCCGGCGACGGCCCCGGCGCGGAAATTCCGCGCAACCTCGACGACATCCCCGACGCCACGCCCCAAAACGAACCCTTACACCGCTACGCCAACCGCCCCTACGTCGCACTGGGCAAAACCTACATCCCGCGCACCACCACCGGAAACTTCAAAGAAACCGGCATCGCTTCCTGGTATGGCAAAAAATTCCACGGGCAACCCACCTCCAGCGGCGAACCCTATGACATGTACGCCATGACCGCCGCCCACCCCACACTGCCGATACCCAGCTACGTGCGCGTCACCAACACCGCAAACGGCAAATCCGTCATTGTCCGCATCAACGACCGCGGCCCCTTCCTGCATGACCGTGTCATCGACCTCTCCTACACCGCCGCCCACAAGCTCGGCATCATCGCCAGCGGCAGCGCGGAAGTCGAAGTCGAAGGCTTGCCCGCCACCCCTGTTGCCAACAATAAAGAAACCAGCCCCGGCATCCCGCCCGCCGTCGCCAGCGCACCCACCATCGTGCGCAGCAGCACCCTGACCCCGCCCGACAGCAATGTTTACCTGCAGCTGGGCGCGTTCAGCACACAAAGCGCGGCGCAAGACTTCCTGGCAAAAATGCGCGCCGAACTGGGCGATGTCGGCAAACAACTGATGCTGTTCCTCAAAGACGGCCTGGTTCGCGTCCACCTCGGCCCCTACGCCAGCCAAAACGACGCGCGCAACAATGCCGAAACACTCAAAAATCGCTTGGGATTCAAGCCGATACTGAACCTGCATTAGAACCCATTCCCGCAAACCCTTTATTCATGCGCTTTTGCAGCACCCCGGCAAAAAATTCCCGCGTAACGGCAAAAACTCCCGAGGTACGACATTTATCGGCTACAATGCCAATACTGGCGCGGCTTAATCCCTGCCACTTCGGACGACCCTGCGCCGCGAAGTTCGCCTCAGTCTGCCGCTCCAGCTCCGCCGCGATCATGCTCATCACCGGCGATATGTCATGCGCGGTGGCGGCGAGCCGATCCAGCGCAATCATGACCGCTTTACCATCAACCTTGATTTCGATCATGGCTCAAATACCTGCCCATCTTGGCGTATTGCATTTTTCAGCAGATCGTCTATAGTGATAGTGCGCCCCGTGGTTGGCTGGGCTGCCTGTACCAAATCGGGAGATTTGGAGGGCGGCAAGATCCCCAGCGGGGCGTTTTCTATTTGAAAGAGCATCCGAACCGGTTCGGGTTATGCGAAGGCGGCGGATGATCCGCATCCACTTTTGATACGCGCAACAAAAAAGCAGCCTCAGGCTGCTTTTTTGTTTTGCTGCTTAACGCTTATAAACGATTAGTGCGTATGTTTGCGCAGTTGCTGGATGGCACGCAACTGGGCAACCGCTTCGATAAGTTCTGCCTGTGCTTGCGCATAGTCGATGTCGGAGCTGCGGTTTTTCATGGCCTCTTCCGCCGCTTGTTTGGCTTCCAAGGCGCGGGCTTCGTCCAGGTCATTCCCGCGAATGGCGGTATCGGCCAGCACAGTTACCACGCCGGGTTGTACTTCCAGCATGCCGCCGGATACGAAAATCAGCGTTTCTTCTTCCTGGTCGGGACGTTTGATGCGAACCGATCCGGCTTTGATGCGGGTCATCAGGGCTGTGTGGCGCGGGTAGATTCCCAGCTCACCCATCTCGCCCGGCACGACAACAACTTCCGCCAGACCGGAGAAGATCTCTTCTTCTGCGCTTACTACGTCCACATGGATGGTCATTGCCACAGTTATCCCCTTTGCTTATTGCAGTGTCTTGGCTTTTTCGACGGCTTCTTCAATGCTGCCGACCATGTAGAACGCCTGTTCCGGCAGGTGATCGTATTCGCCGTTGACAATGCCTTTGAAGCCTTTGATGGTGTCTTTCAGGCTGACGTATTTGCCCGGGCTGCCGGTAAATACTTCGGCAACGTGGAATGGCTGCGACAGGAAACGTTGAATTTTGCGGGCGCGAGCCACGGCCAGTTTGTCTTCCGGTGCCAATTCGTCCATGCCCAGAATGGCGATGATGTCGCGCAATTCTTTGTAACGCTGCAAGGTTGCCTGAACGCCGCGAGCCACATTGTAATGCTCTTCGCCCACCACCAGCGGATCCAACTGGCGGGAGGAGGAGTCCAACGGGTCAACCGCAGGATAAATACCCAGCGAGGCGATGTCGCGGGACAACACGACGGTGGAGTCCAGATGCAGGAAGGTGGTTGCGGGAGACGGGTCGGTCAAGTCGTCGGCTGGCACGTAAACCGCCTGAATGGAGGTAATCGAGCCGACTTTGGTGGAGGTAATGCGCTCTTGCAGGCGACCCATTTCTTCCGCCAGTGTCGGTTGATAACCCACCGCGGAGGGCATACGACCCAACAGCGCGGAGACTTCCGTTCCCGCCAGGGTGTAACGGTAGATGTTGTCCACGAAGAACAAAATGTCACGGCCTTCGTCGCGGAATTTTTCCGCCATGGTCAAGCCGGACAGGGCGACGCGCAGACGGTTGCCGGGCGGTTCGTTCATCTGGCCGAACACCATCGCCACTTTGGATTTGCTGAAGTCTTCCTTGTCGATAACGCCCGCATCGGACATTTCGTGGTAGAAGTCGTTACCTTCACGGGTTCGCTCACCCACACCGGCGAACACGGACAGACCGGAGTGCTGTTTCGCGATGTTGTTGATCAATTCCAGCATGTTCACGGTCTTGCCCACACCCGCACCGCCGAACAGACCCACCTTGCCGCCTTTGGCGAACGGGCAAACCAGGTCAATCACCTTGATGCCGGTTTCCAGCAGGTCAACCGAGGGGGACAGCTCGTCAAACTTGGGGGCGGCCTGGTGAATTTCGCGACGCTCGTCGCTCTTGATTTCACCCGCCTCATCAATCGGGCGACCCAGCACGTCCATGATGCGGCCCAGCGTTCCGCTACCGACGGGCACGGTAATTCCCGCGCCGCTGGCATTGACCGCCATACCGCGACGCAAGCCGTCGGACGAACCCATGGCAATGGTACGCACCACGCCGTCGCCCAGCTGTTGCTCAACCTCGAAGGTCAAACCCGCTTCGGCAGTGGAGTTGCCCGCATCAGCCAAGGTCAGGGCTTCATACACTTTTGGCATTTTGTCGCGCGGAAATTCAATATCCACCACGGCACCGATACACTGAACGATCTTTCCTTGATTCATTTTTTGTTCCCCGTCTATATTGATTCTTGAATTTTTAACGTAATCCGCGCTTAGCCGATGGCCGCCGCGCCTGCCACAATTTCCGAAAGCTCTTTGGTAATTGCCGCCTGACGCGCTTTGTTGTAAACCAGCTTGAGCTCGCTGATAACATCTTTGGCGTTATCCGATGCGGCTTTCATCGCCACCATCCGCGCGCTTTGTTCCGACGCAATGTTTTCAACCACCGCCTGATAAACCAGCGACTCGATGTAGCGCACAAACAGTTCGTCAATAACTTTTTTCGCGTCCGGCTCGTAAATGTAATCCCAATTGCCTTCCGACGTACCCATTTGCTCGCCCGTCAGCGGCAGCAATTGCTGCATCACCGGCTCTTGCTTCATGGTGTTGATGAAGTTGTTGTAACTCAAATAAATGGTGTCAATCTCGCCCGCGATATAGGCATCCAGCATCGCTTTGACCGCACCGATCAAGTTTTCCATGTGCGGTGTGTCGCCCACACCCACCAGGTGGGACTTAACCTTGGCACCCAGGCGATTCATAAAGCCGAAGCCTTTGTTGCCTATCGGGCAAACCATCACCCCTTTGCCCTCGCCTTCCCACGACTTCATATCGCTGATCGCCATACGCAGCACGTTGGTGTTCAAGCCGCCGCACAACCCCTTGTCGGAGGTCACCAAAATCAGGCCAATATTGTTAATCTTGTCGCGCTTCACCAAAAACGGGTGTTTATATTCCGGGTTGGCGCGCGACAAATGCGCGGCAACGTGACGGATTTTTTCGGCATAAGGGCGAGCGGCATGCATACGATCCTGCGCTTTGCGCATTTTCGCCGCTGCCACCATTTCCATCGCACGGGTGATTTTGCGCGTGTTTTCTACGCTCTTGATCTTGGTGCGTATTTCTTTACTACCCGCCATAACTTACCTCGCCTTATAACCAACCACCCGGCAACCCAAAGGACGTTGCTTGGTGGGATGGTCAGTTGTTCTTCATCACCAACGACTGCTGCCTTTTGCAGCCGGCCGGATGGTCAGTACTCCATCAATAAGCCGCGCTTGCCTTGAACGCCTCGATCGCGGCGGCAAACAACTTTTCGTTATCTGCCGACAAGTCTTTGCTGGACTCGATTGCATCCATCAGATCCTTGTTCTTGGAGCCGAGGTAAGAGTGCATCGCAGATTCAAAAGACAGGGCTTTTGCAACCGGCACGTCGTCGAAGTAACCTTTGTTGACCGCGAACAGGGTCGCTGCCATTTTGGAAACGGACAGCGGCGAATACTGCAACTGCTTCATCAGTTCGGTTACCAGCTTGCCGCGCTCCAACTGTTTGCGGGTCGCTTCGTCCAGGTCGGAAGCAAATTGCGCGAACGCCGCCAATTCACGGTATTGCGCCAACGCCAACCGCACGCCGCCGCCCAGCTTTTTAATCACTTTGGTTTGCGCGGCACCGCCCACGCGGGACACCGAAACACCGGCGTTAATCGCGGGACGAATACCGGCGTTAAACAAGTCGGTTTCCAAGAAAATCTGCCCGTCGGTAATCGAAATCACGTTGGTTGGAACGAAAGCGGAAACGTCGCCCGCTTGCGTTTCAATCACCGGCAATGCGGTCAACGAGCCGGTTTTTCCTTTAACTTCACCGTTGGTGAACGCCTCAACATATTCGGCATTCACGCGGGCTGCGCGCTCCAACAAACGGGAGTGCAAATAGAACACGTCGCCGGGATACGCTTCACGGCCCGGCGGACGGCGCAACAGCAGGGAAATTTGACGGTATGCCCAGGCTTGCTTGGTCAAATCATCATAAACAATCAGTGCGTCTTGACCGCGATCGCGGAAGTATTCGCCCATGGTGCAACCGGCATACGGTGCCAAAAATTGCATCGCGGCAGAGTCGGAGGCGGTTGCGGCAACCACAATGGTGTATTCCAGCGCGCCGTGCTCTTCCAGCTTGCGTACCACGTTGGCAACGGTCGAAGCTTTTTGACCGACGGCAACATAGATACAGGTCATGTTCTGACCTTTTTGGTTGATGATGGCATCCACCGCCACTGCGGTTTTACCCGTTTGACGGTCACCGATAATCAGTTCGCGCTGACCACGGCCAACCGGCACCATGGAGTCGATAGACTTCAAGCCGGTTTGCACCGGTTGATCAACCGATTTACGTGCAATAACGCCCGGAGCAACCTTTTCGATTTTGTCGGTCAACTTTGCGTTAATCGGACCTTTGCCGTCGATGGGCTGCCCCAAAGCGTTTACCACGCGACCGCACAACTCGGGGCCAACCGGCACCTCCAAAATGCGGCCGGTACATTTGACTGTGTCGCCCTCGGTGATGTGTTCATATTCGCCCAGAATAACCGCACCAACGGAGTCTCGCTCCAGGTTCAGTGCCAGACCGAAAGTGTTGCCGGGGAATTCCAGCATCTCGCCTTGCATAACATCGGATAGTCCGTGTACGCGCACGATACCGTCGGTCACGCTAACTACGGTACCTTCGGTACGCGCTTGGGTCAGTGCCTCGAAATTCTCGATGCGACTGCGAATCAAATTGCTAATTTCGGAAGGGTTGAGCTTCATCTGGGTTTCCTCATTCTTGATAATTCTTTATCAGGCTAGGGCGTTTGCCATTTCGCCGAGACGGGTGCGGGCAGAGCCATCAATCACTTTGTCTCCGGCACGGATTACAATTCCGCCCAGCAATTCTTTGTTCACTTTGCAAGCCAGTTTGATTTCTCTACCCAGGCGTTGCTTGAGCGAACTAACGATTTTCTGCTGCTGCTCTGCGGACAACTCAAATGCCGAATCGACCACCACATTGACGGTTTTCTCTGCCTCGGCGCGCAACGATTCAAAAATCGCGGCAATCTCCGGCAGCAGCAACACGCGCTGATTGTCCACCAATACCCGCACGAAATTGCGCTGTTGTGCATTTACCCCCTCGCCCGCCAGCGCGTCCATCAATTCGGCAACTTTTGCCTTGGCGACTCTGGGGTTGCCAACCACCGCACAGACCTCGGGGTGACCGGCCGCCTCGGCCAGAGACAACAACATCTCCGACCAGGCTTTCAATGCGTTTTGGCCTTGCGCCTCTTCAAATGCGGCTTGAGCATAAGGGCGCGCGGTAGTAATGGCTTCAGACATAGTGTTTAGATTTCCGCAACGAGTTTGTCGAGCAAGTCATTGTGAGCTTTGGCATCAATTTCACGACCGAGAATCTTGCTGGCGCCCGCCAATGCAACGGCGGAAACCTGCGTGCGCAATTGCTCCTTGGCACGAAACACCTCTTGGTCAATCTCAGCTTTGGCACCGGCAATGATGCGATCCGCTTCTTGCTTGGCGCGCAGTTTTTCGTCTTCGACGATTTCCGCTCCGCGCTTTTCGGCATTGGCAATTACGTCGCCCGCTTTTTCTTTAGCTTCGCGCAGAATGTCTGCCGAACGCTTCGAGGCCAACTCCAAGTCATGCTTGGCGCGCTCGGCATCTGCCAAACCGTCGGCAATCTGCTTTTTGCGTTCTTCCAAAGCCGTCACTATGGGCGGCCAAACAAACTTCATACAGAACCACACGAACAGCGCGAACATGATGGTCTGGGCGAGAAGAGTTGCATTGATATTCATGCAAGCTACCTTTCTTGAATGTTAAGCGTCTATCGTTCGGTCTTGATTAAACCACAGCAAACAGAACGTACATCGCGATACCAACGGCAATCATCGGAACCGCGTCAACCAAGCCCATTACCACGAAGAACTGGGTACGCAACATGGGAATCAATTCCGGCTGACGTGCGGCACCTTCCAAGAAGCGGCCGCCCAAAATACCGATACCGACAGCGGCACCCAATGCGCCCAGACCCATCATCAATGCGCCAGCGACATAAAGTAGTGCGGTTGCAGTTGTCATTTCCATTTTCTAGTTCTCCTGTTAAGAAAGTTAAAGTCAAGTTGATAAAACGAATTTTTTAATGGTGTTCCTGGTGCGCCATATCCAGATAAACCACCGTCAGCGTCATAAAAATAAACGCTTGCAGCGTAACAATCAGGATGTGGAAGATCGCCCAACCGAGCGACAGTATGATTTGCGAACCGTAGAGGGTAGCATTGCCCGCAGAGAAGCCGGCCCATGCGCCGCCCATCAGGGCGATCAAAATGAAAATCATTTCGCCCGCATACATATTGCCGAACAAACGCAGTGCCAGCGAAATCGGCTTGGCAATCAGGTTAACGCCTTCCAGCAACAGATTGACCGGCATACCGAACTTACCGAATGGCTGCAACGTCAACTCGCCCAGGAAGCCGCCAACCCCTTTAACTTTTACGCTGTAATACAACACCAGCAAAAACACGCCGATCGCCATGCCGAAAGTGGCATTGGGGTCGGTAGAGGGAACCAGCTTGAAATAGGGCACGCCCAGCGAGGTCATCAGCAGCGGGATGTAATCAATCGGCACCAGATCCATCAAGTTCATCAACAACACCCAGAAGAAAATGGTCAGTGCCAACGGCGCGACCATATTGTTTCTGGAGGAAAATGAGCCGCGAACGCTGCTGTCCACAAATTCGATCGACCATTCGCAGAAATTTTGCAGGCCGCCGGGAACCCCGGCAACAATTTTCCTGGCAACACTGCGAAACATCCACAAAAATGCCACACCCAACAGAAAAGACATTATCAGGGTATCGATATTCAACGCCCAAAAACCCATTTCTTTGGCTTGCTCCACCGTATGCGCAACCCCCCAACTACCGTCAGGCAGCTGACCATAGGTCAGATTTTGCAAGTGGTGCTTGATATATTCCGCTGATGTATGAGCTTCGCTAGACATTTTTATTCGCTATCTATTATTTCTATTTGCCAAAAAACAAACGAGTGGCGAGCAAAACCGACTGCCCGATTACAAACCCGCCCAATATCGCCAGCGGGGCAAATTTAAGCACTGCAAAACACAAACACAGCAGCACCACAACCACCAAATATCGTTCGATGGTGTAAAAATACATTAGCCGTAATTGATGATGTGCTTCATGGGCGGGAGATGAAATCGGCGGCGACATCCGCCACGCCAACAACATTCCGTTTAGAACTGATACCGCTCCCCCACTCAACACCGCGATCACATTCTGCGGCGCACCTTCCACACTGTAAACCACGCCGGCAACTATCAAAACGCTTGCCAATTGCCACGCCACCATTCGGCGCGCTATTATTTTCTCGTGAGCCTGCACTGTAAAAAGCGCGGCGATAATAGCGGCGTTTTCATCGGGTGTCAAACCTTGGGCGCGCATATCGCCGAGCTTTTTGCTCAACTTAGCCACCTTGCTGCAACTTACCCAAAAACGCATCCAGCTGTTCATGGCTGGCATAGTCAACCACCAACCGCCCCGCGCCTCTTGCGCCCGGCTTTATTTGGACTCGCGTGCCCAAGCGCGCACTCACCTCTTCTTGCAGGCGTTGCGTGTCGCGATTCAGCTTAGACGGTTTTTTTTGCGGCTTAGCGGCGGTTGCGCCCAAATGCTTTTGTACCAGACGTTCGGCATCCCGCACCGATAGCTTCTCCAAGACAATTTTGTTTGCCAGCAAAACCTGCTGCGCACGCTCCAGTGGCAGCAGCGCACGCGCATGACCCATGTCCAACTGATTTTCCATCAATAGGTTTTGTACTGCGGACGGCAATTTAAGCAGGCGCAACAGGTTGCTCGCCGCACTGCGCGAGCGTCCCACGGCATCTGCCGCCAATTGATGCGTCATTTTGAACTCGTCTATCAATCGCTGAATACCGACGGCCTCTTCCAGCGGATTCAGGTTTTCGCGCTGAATGTTTTCAATCAATGCCATTGATAGTGCGGCATTATCGGGAACGCTGCGGACCAGCACCGGGACATGTGTCAGCCCGGCCAACTGGGCGGCGCGCCAACGCCGCTCCCCGGCAATGATTTCATGGCTGCCGTCGGCCAACTGTCGCACTAATATCGGCTGCATGATGCCCTGTGACTTAATCGAGGCCGCCAATTCCTCCAGCGAGGCCGCATCCATTTTGGTGCGCGGTTGATATTTACCGGGCTTGAGCAGGTTAACCTTGAGGTCGCGCATCACCTCGTCTTTTTCGCTTGCGCCGCCCGACAACAAGGCGTCCAGCCCGCGCCCCAATCCTTTATTGTTTGCTTTTGCCACGTTTTTTCCTTTACGTCTTTGCGGTTGCGTGTGCCGCGTTAGCCAATAACTCATCCGCCAAATCCAAATACGCCTGCGCGCCTTTGGATGATTTGTCGTGATACAACACCGGCAAACCATAACTCGGGGCTTCTGCCAGCCGTACATTGCGGGGAACGACAGTGCGATAAACTTTATTGCCAAAATGCTGTTGCAGCTGATCCGACACCTGTTGTGCCAGGGTATTGCGCGGATCGAACATGGTGCGCAGCAACCCCTCTATCTCTAAATCCGGATTCAGGTTGGCGCGCACTTTGCGTATGGTGTTGACCAAATCACTCAGTCCTTCCAAGGCGTAATACTCGCATTGCATGGGAATCATCACCGACTTTGCCGCACATAAGCCGTTGATGGTCAGCAGATTCAACGCGGGCGGGCAGTCGATGATGACATGATCATATTCCGGCGCGACCGATTCCAGCGCATTGCGCAAACGCATCTCGCGATGCGGTAAGCCGACCAGCTCAACTTCTGCGCCGGCCAAATCACGATTGGCGGGCAACACGTCATATTGACCCGCCTCGGCGCGTGCGCGGCTGGCAGCAACACTTTTGTTTCCCAGCAACACGTCGTAAACGCTGGCCTGCAAATCCCGCTTGTCGATGCCGCTCCCCATGGTGGCATTTCCTTGCGGATCCAGGTCGATGAGCAATACCCGCCGCTGTTTTGTGGCAAGACTCGCCGCCAAATTCACCGTGGTGGTGGTTTTTCCCACGCCACCCTTTTGATTGGCAATCGCCAACATTTTTGTCATATTGCCCCGCTCCCCTCCGCTGCCGCGATTACCAAACTGCGCGCCGCCTGTAATCCCGGCACCTGTAATGAAACCACCCGCTCAATCCGATACCCGCTGTTGGCGACCGCCATTAACTCTTGCTCCGGCTGACCCTTCATCGCCGCCCAGCGCCCTCCCGGTGCAAGCAAATGTCGCGTACTCCGCAAAAATTCCGCCAACGCGGTAAACGCCCGCGAAACAATCCCATCAAACTTTTCTGTCGGCTGCCACACTTCCACCCGAGCGCAGTGAACACTTACATTTTTCAATCCCAACTCGATTGCCGCCTGCTGTACAAAACCGGTTTTCTTGCTATTGCTATCCAGTAAATCAACCTGCCAAGTCGGCTGAACAATTGCCAGCACCATGCCGGGTAAGCCCGCACCACAACCAACATCCAACCATCTTCCCGGCCACAAATGTGGCGTGACAGCAAGGCTGTCCAGCAAGTGATTACTCACCATCTGTTGTGGGTCTCGAATCGCGGTCAAGTTATAAACCTTGTTCCATTTATGCAACAACGCCAAATACGCCAGCAACTGAGCCTGTTGTTCTTGATCAAGCCGCAAACCCAATTGGTCGATTCCGCAGCGCAAGGTTTCGTCCTGACTCATCATCGCGTTACGCCGCGACTATCGCTGAAACCGCGCTTGAGATGCACCAACAACAAGGAAATCGCCGCCGGGGTAATGCCGGAAATGCGCGCCGCCTGACCGACGGTTTGCGGCTTATGTTGATTCAGCTTTTGCTGCACCTCGATGGACAATCCGCGCACCTTGCCGTAATCCAAATCCAGCGGCAAGCCGAGTGACTCATATTGTTCGTTGCGCCCGACTTCTTCCTGCTGACGCGTGATATATCCCTGATATTTGGCCTGAATTTCAACCTGCTCGGCAACCTTTTCGTCCGGCACCCCAACGTCGGCCTCGCGCAACGTCATCAAGCCCCGGTAAGTTACATCCGGGCGACGCAACAACTCATACAGCGAATACTCGCGCTCGATGGGCTTGCCGAGAACCCGCACGGCATCCTGTTCCGGCAAGGTGCGAGGACTAACCCAAGTGTCGCGTAAACGCTGTTGTTCACATGCAACCGCCTCGCGCTTTTTGTCAAACGCGGCCCAGCGCGCATCATCGACCAGACCAAGTTCGCGACCGGCTTCTGTCAGACGCAAATCGGCATTATCCTCCCGCAATTGCAGACGATATTCGGCGCGACTGGTAAACATGCGGTATGGCTCGGTCGCACCGCGCGTAATCAAGTCATCAACCATCACCCCAAGATAGGCCTCGTCCCGTCGCGGACACCATGAGGTCTGCCCGCGCACTTGCCGCGCGGCATTGAGTCCCGCCAACAAACCCTGCGCTGCCGCCTCCTCATATCCGGTTGTACCATTGATTTGCCCGGCAAAAAACAAACCTTGTATCACCTTGGTTTCCAAGGAGTTTTTTAGCCCGCGCGGATCAAAATAATCGTATTCAATCGCATATCCGGGGCGCAAAATATGGGCATTCTCCAGACCTTTAATTGAGCGCACCAAGTCAAGCTGCACATCAAACGGCAAACTGGTGGAGATCCCGTTTGGATAGACCTCGTGGGTATTCAGCCCCTCCGGCTCAAGAAAAATCTGATGCGCGCTTTTATCGGCAAAGCGGGTGATTTTGTCTTCAATCGACGGGCAATAACGCGGCCCCACTCCTTCAATCACCCCGGAAAACAAGGGCGACCGATCCAGTCCGGCACGGATAATGTCATGCGTCCCCGGGTTCGTTTCGGTAATCCAGCACGGTAGCTGTTTGGGGTGCTGCGCGGTATGCCCCATAAACGAAAACACCGGCCTCGGATCATCGCCAGGCTGCTCCCGCATTACCGAATAGTTGATGCTGCGCCCGTCGATACGCGGCGGCGTGCCGGTTTTTAAGCGTCCCACGGGCAACTTCAACTCGCGCAGGCGGTGCGCCAAACTGATTGATGGCGGATCTCCGGCCCGTCCCGCCTGATAATTTGCCTGACCGACATGGATCAGGCCGGACAAAAATGTTCCCGCAGTCAGCACCACCGCCCGGGCGGAAAATCGCAAACCCAGCTGGGTCACCACCCCGCATACGCGGTCTTGCTCCAGCAACAAATCGTCCACCGCCTGCTGAAACAACCAAAGATTGGGCTGGTTTTCCAATTGTGTGCGAATTGCCTGCTTGTACAACACCCGATCCGCTTGGGCGCGCGTTGCTCTAACCGCCGGCCCTTTGCTGGCATTCAGCGTGCGGAACTGGATACCGCCCAAGTCTGTCGCGGTCGCCATCACTCCGCCCAGCGCATCTATTTCCCTGACCAAATGCCCTTTACCAATTCCGCCAATAGAGGGGTTGCAGGACATTTGCCCCAGCGTTTCGATATTGTGACTGAGCAGCAGCGTTTTACTGCCGCTGCGCGCGCTGGCCAGCGCGGCTTCGGTGCCCGCATGACCCCCGCCCACCACAATCACATCAAAAGAACCCGGAAAATCCATTATTTCGCACCGCAAAAAGGACGCGCATCATACAACAGGCTCGCGGCAATTCCCAAGCCGGGTGTTTCACGTGAAACAGACCTTGTTACTTCCCGATACAGAACCGACTGAAAATCTCGCCCAACAGGTCGTCGGCTGTGAATTCGCCCGTTATTTCGCTGAGCGCGTGCTGCGCCAAGCGCAGCTCTTCCGCGAACAGTTCGGCTTGCGCCAACACCGCGCCCGCTTGGGCAAGATGTGTTTGCGCGGCGGCCAGTGCGCGTAAATGCCGCTCGCGCGCCATGAAAATCCCCTCCTCCTGGTCGCGCCAACCCACGGCTTGCAATAGCTTTGCACGCAACGCCTCCAGACCCGCACCGGTTTTTGCCGAGACAACAACAAGGTTTTCGTCTTTCGGCAGGCTCGCGGTCGCATCCGCGAACAAATCGATTTTGTTGATGACGGTCAGGATTGGAATATCCGGCGGCAACGAGGCCTGCAAAGCGGTTCGTTGTTCCGCAATACCCTTGCCGGCATCCAGCAACAACAAAATTAAATCTGCCTGCCGCAAGGTTTGGTGCGCCCGCGCGATACCCATGTTTTCGACCGCATCCTGCGACTCGCGCAGACCGGCGGTGTCCATAATGTGCATCGGCACGCCGTGTATCTGTATCGACTGGCGTATCACATCGCGGGTCGTGCCGGGAATATCGCTAACCAGCGCAAGCTCTTCCCCCGCCAGGCAATTTAACAGGCTGGACTTGCCCGCATTTGGCTGTCCGGCAATCACAATATGCGCGCCCTCGCGCAACAGGCAGCCTTGTTTTGCCGTAGCCAGGGTTTGTGCCAGCCGCGCGCGCATTTGATCGAGCTGCTCGTTGCGCTGCCCGACATCCGCAATGTCAATCTCTTCTTCGGGAAAGTCCAACATTGCCTCAACCAACATACGCAAACGAATCAAATCCTCAACCAGTGCGTGGATTCGTTGCGAAAAGTCTCCGCGCAGCGCGCGCACGGCACTCCGCGCGGCGGTGCCGGTACCGGCCGCTATCAGATCCGCGACACTTTCTGCCTGAGCCAGATCCAGCTTGTTGTTCAAAAAGGCGCGGCGGGTAAACTCTCCCGGTTGCGCCAAACGGGCTCCCAAATCCAGACAGCGCTGCAATAACAACTGCAATACCGCCGACCCGCCATGACCCTGCAACTCAAGCACGTCCTCGCCCGTGTAGGAGTTTGGCGCGGGAAAAAATAAAGCGACACCCCGATCCAAGGCGTCGCCATTTTCATCCAGAAAGTCGCCGTATGTCGCGTAACGTGCCGACGGCATCCGCCCCAACAGTGCCGTAACAATCCGCTCAATACCCCGCCCGGAAATCCGTATCACCCCGACCCCACCCCGACCCTGTCCGGTGGCAATCGCGGCAATTGTTTCAACGGTTGGCGACAACACCTTTTTTCTCGTTTTCAATCGAGCGGGTGATATACCACTGCTGCGCAATGGAAAGCAGGTTGTTCACAATGGAGTACAACACCAGCCCCGCCGGGAAAAAGAAAAATATGACGCTGAACGCGATCGGCATGATTTGCATCACCTTGGCCTGCAATGGGTCCGGCGGGGTCGGGTTCAGGCGCATCTGCACCACCATGCTAACCCCCATAATGACCGGCAAAATGTAATAAGGATCGGCGGCGGAGAGATCCGTAATCCAACCAAAAAATGGCGCATAACGTATTTCCACGCTTGCCAGAATCGCCCAATACAGGGCAATAAATACCGGGATTTGTATCAAGATCGGCAAACATCCGCCCAGCGGGTTGATTTTTTCGGTTTTGTACAAATCCATCATGGCGCGATTTAGCTTCTCGCGGTCATCGCCATATTGTTTTTTAATTTTTTCCAGCTTGGGCGCAACCACCCGCATTTTTGCCATCGAGCGATAGCTGGCTGCCGACAACGGAAAAAATGCCAGCTTGATGAGAATGGTCAACAGAATGATGGCAACGCCCCAGTTCCCCACCCAATCGTTCAATAGCGACAACACCCAAAACAACGGGGTGGAAACCACCGTCAACCAACCATAATCGACCGTCAGACCCAAACCCGGAGCAACTTTATCCAAATCCGACTCCGTCGGACCGACATAAAGCCTGTTGCTCAAACCGGCTTTTTGTCCGGGCGCAACGGTTAACTCCGGCAAAATAACGCCAACAGCATACTGGTCACCATCCAGCTTGCGGGTGAAATACTCCCGCGCAACGCCCTGTTGTGGCAACCATGCGGCGACAAAATAATGTTGCAATATGCCTATCCAGCCGTCTGCGGACTGTTTGGGATAATCCGTTTTTCCTTTTTCTATGGTCGAAAAATCAACCTTTTGGAATTTTTCCGCCTCGGTATAAACCGCCGCCCCGGTGTATGTTGGCATAAACACCGAGCTGCCTTCCGGTGCGGCACTGTTGCGCACCAACTGAAAGTAGCCGTTTGTCTTAATCTCTTCGGAACCGTGATTTTCCAGCTCATACGCGACATCAATCGAGTAGCTGTTTTTGTGGAACGTCAGCACCTTGGTAACTTGCAGCGGTGCTGTGCTCCGTGCTTTCAGGCGCACCGTCAGCTGTTCGGCGGTTTCCGCAAGCTCGTAGCTTTCCTGGTCTGCCACAAACTCACTGTTGTGGTTGGGCAGCCCGTTACCCAACAAACCGCTCTGCGCAACATAATTGTGTGTTCCTTCGCCGCGATGAAACAAAACCACGGGCTTGTTTTTATCTTGGGCATCCGGGTGTTTTAGCAGTGCCAAATAACTGATGTCACCACCCAGGGTGTTGATTTCCGCATCTATTGTGTCGGTTTTTACCCGCAGTGCCTTTCCTGTTGCTTGGCTCGGCGAATACTGTTCGGTAATCGCAGCCGCTCCCGGCACGCTGGCAGTTGCGGTTACGCTCGGCAGCGTTTTGTTGGTCGCGGACTGCGCTACCTCAACCTGAGACTGAGCGTACTGTTCTGGATGTTGATAACGTTTCCAGCCGTCCCAAACCATAAGTATCGAGAACGAGAAAATTAAAAACAAAAAGACTCTTTGTAGATCCATGATTTATCTTGATTTATGGTGTGGGATCGTAACCGCCGGGATGCCAGGGATGGCAGCGCAGTAGGCGCTTAAAACTAAACCAGCCGCCCTTGATAACACCATGCTTGGCAATTGCCTCGCAAGAGTAATGGGAACAGCTGGGAGTAAATCGACACGATGGCGGCGAAAGCGGGCTAATCAGATACTGATAGCCCCGTACAATTTTTATTACAATTCTGCGCACTTGTTTTCCACGAGAACAAACAACTGCTTGAGTTTGTCGGCACAGGCTTTCCTCGTTTCGCTCAAGCATCCGCGCCGGGCAAGAACAACCACGTCCAACCCAAGCTGCCGAATATTTTGTTGCCGAAAAGCTTCCCGCACTATCCTTTTAACGCGATTTCTCTTAACCGCAGCGGGCAACAGTTTTTTGCCAACACTAACACCCAGTCTGGACACCGCGCTATGATTCAGAACAAAAAGAACTTTAAAACAATCATTTACAACATAATGCTGTTGCATGACGTGTCCAAATCCTTCTTTGCCGGACAGTCGGCAAGCCGATGTAAAATTGTACCGCTTCTTAAACTGCGAGTTTGGCACGGCCTTTGGCACGACGCGCCCGAATCACCGCGCGACCGCCGCGAGTTTTCATACGAACTAAAAAGCCGTGAGTGCGCTTTCTTTTGGTTACCGATGGTTGGTATGTACGTTTCATTGCCGTTCCTTGAAAAACTGTAAAGCTGACTATTACAAAGCTTAGCACGAACAGTGTCAAGTTTAATTTGTTTTCGCTTTACCACCGAGCTTCGCGCTTTAACGGCCATCGCCTGTGGATAAGTTTGCGTTTGGCGTGTAGAATGCGACGATACTTGTCATTCCGAAACACACCCACAATAAAACCAATATGCAGGATTTTTCTTTTTGGAATAAATGCCTTAGCTCGTTCGAGAAGAGCCTGCCGCCGCAGCAATACAACTCCTGGATTAAGCCCCTTTTAATGCAACAAGAAAACGGTGCTTTGATCCTAACTGCGCCCAACAGCTTTACCTTAAAGTTAGTTCAGGAGCGTTTTTTACCTGAAATTCGCCGGCAAGCGGGGTTAACCTATTCGCAAGTTCCGCCTTTCGAGTTTCGTGTGCTTGAAACCGAAACCACAAAATTTGCCGAAAAAATAACTCCCCCTCCCCTGGCAACAACAGAACAAAAAAACAAAACGGAAAGCGGCTTCCGCGGTTACGGCAAACTTAATCCAAATTTAAGCTTCGAGAACTTCGTTGAAGGAAAGGCAAATCAACTGGCTCTTGCTTCCGCATCTCATGTTGCCGAGTTCCCGGGAACCTCATACAACCCGTTGTTCATCTACGGCGGGGTTGGTTTGGGCAAAACACATTTGGCTCAAGCCATCGGAAATCAAATTAAAACCCAAAATCCGAAGGCTAAAATTTGTTATATGCACGCCGAGCGTTATGTTTCGGATGTTGTTCGGGCACACCGATCAAACAAATTTGAAGAGTTCAAACAGTATTATCACGCTCTCGATATTTTGCTAATCGACGACATTCAGTTCTTTGTCGGCAAAACAAAAACCCAGGAAGAGTTTTTCTATACATTCAACTCATTAATTGATTCTCACAAGCAAGTCATCATGACCAGCGACACGTTCCCCAAAGAAATCAATGGCTTGGATAGCCGTTTGATTTCTCGCTTCGGTTGGGGTTTGACGGTTGCAATCGAACCGCCGGAGCTGGAAATGCGCGTGGCAATTTTATTGAAAAAGGCTTTGCTTGGTGGGTATGTGCTGGATGAAGCTGTCGCCTTTTTTATTGCCAAACATGTCAATTCAAACATCCGGGAACTAGAGGGTGCATTAAAGCGGGTTGAGGCATTTGCCAAGTTTCATCACTGCCCGATTACTATAGATACCTCAAAAGAGGCCTTAAAAGACATTCTTATTGCCCAAAGCAGATTGATTTCAATAGAAAATATTCAAAAAACCGTGGCCGACTATTCCCATATCAAGCTGGCCGACTTACTTTCCAAAAAAAGAACGCGTAACCTTACTCGACCGCGTCAAATTGCCATGTCGCTTGCCCGAGAGTTAACCACCATGAGTTTGCCGGAAATTGGCAGTGCGTTTGGCGGCAAAGATCACACCACCGTGATTCATGCCTGTAAAACCGTTAAAACACTGCGTGCATCTGACACCGCAATTGACGCCGACTATAAAATTTTACTGCAAACATTACGGGGATAAGCTTCAGGATAGCCTGTGGATAAAATGTGAATATGTGTAGCATCTGCCACATTGATTAAACTTATCCACATTTATATGGTGTGATACTAACAAGCAAACAAGATACGTTTAATTTAACTAACTTGTTGTATGTAAAATAGATTAACTGTTATTAACAACCAAGCGGCATCACTTATTAGTCTTTATTAGGAATTTATATATTATGTTTATTGAAAAGATTGACAAAGAAACCCTGTTAAAGCCCCTGCAATTGGTTGTTGGTATTGTTGAACGAAAACAAACCCTGCCGATTTTATCCAATGTCCTGATTGAAAATCAGGATGGCAAGCTGCGTTTTACCGCAACCGATCTGGAAATACAAATCACCACCAGCATTGTTACCAACATTGGTCATGGAGAAACTTCCGCAATCACTTTGGGAGGAAAGAAAATCCAGGAAATCCTCAGAGTTTTGCCGGATCAAAGCAAAATCACCATTGATGTCAAAGAAGACAAAGCAAAAATTAAAGCGAACAAAAGCCGCTTTAGTTTGCAAACCCTGCCCGCACAAGACTTTCCAAAGTTAAACGATCAATTGGAAAACGCCAACACCCTGACTCTGGCACAAAACAAACTAAAAACACTATTGCTTTCAGTGCAGTATGCAATGGCGCAACAAGATGTCCGTTATTACTTGAATGGTGTTTTGTTGATTATCGAAGAAAGCAAACTCAAGTCGGTTGCAACCGATGGACACCGGCTGGCATTTAACGCTTGCAATATTGACGGAAATTTCGAGAAAAAGGAAATCATCCTGCCGCGCAAAGCCGTTATCGAGTTAACCAGGTTGTTATCGGATAACGACGACCCGGTTGAATTGGTCTTTTCGCAGCAACAGTTCAAAGCCAGCTTTTCTGACATTACCTTAATGACCAAAGTGATAGACGGGAAATTTCCGGATTACGAACGCGTTATCCCCAAATACAGTAACCACCTAAATTTGCAGCGTTTGCCGCTACAACAAGCGTTACAGCGTGCGGCGATACTCTCCAACGAAAAATTTCGCGGTGTTCGTTTTGTCCTGACAGAAAAAACCCTGACCATCATCAGCAGCAACAGCGAGCAGGAAGAAGCTCAAGAAGAAATTGAAACGGACTATCATGGAGAGGCTCTGGATATAGGTTTTAATGTCAATTATCTTGCGGACGGACTGAACAACATCAACGATGAAGTCGCGGTGTTTTCCTTCGGCGACCCCAACAGCAGCATTTTGATGACAACGACCAGCACCCCGGAATTTCGCTATGTCGTGATGCCGATGCGTATTTAATGTTCCACGTGAAACAGAAAGAAAACCAATGAACGACAATTACGACGAATCAAGCATTCAACAACTGGAAGGCCTGGAGGCGGTACGCAAACGCCCCGGTATGTACATTGGCGACACCTCCGATGGCACCGGTCTTCACCACATGGTATTCGAAGTGGTGGATAACGCGATTGACGAAGCGTTGGCGGGTCATTGTGACGATATTAAAGTGATTATTCACGGCGACAACTCCATCTCGGTTTCCGATAACGGTCGCGGCATTCCGATTGGTATCAAATTTGACGACAAGCATGAACCCAAACGCTCGGCCGCAGAAATTGTCATGACCGTGTTGCACGCGGGCGGGAAATTCAACCAAAACAGCTACAAAGTTTCCGGCGGTTTGCATGGTGTCGGGGTAAGTTGTGTAAACGGTTTGTCTGAATGGCTTAAATTGACCATTTATCGCGATGGCAAAAAATACGTTTTGGATTTTGATCGCGGCAAGGTAAGAAATCGCCAAATAGAAATCCAGAACGGGGTCGAAGTTTCGGTGGTTCCCGAATTGGGAGAAAGCAAAAAACGCGGCACGGAAGTTCATTTTCTTGGCGACAAGGATATTTTCGGAACCGTGGAGCTTCACTACGAAATCCTTGCCAAGCGGCTGCGCGAGCTTTCCTTCCTGAATAACGGAGTGAAAATCGAACTGATAGACCAGCGCACCGGCAAGGGCGAAAATTTTGCCCACTCCGGCGGCGTGCAGGGTTTTGTCGAATATATGAACCGCAATAAATCCGTACTGCATCCCAAGCCGTTTTTCGCGATTGGCGACAAAGACAATGTTGCGGTCGAAGTCTCGATGCAGTGGAATGACAGCTATTCCGAAGTGGTGCAATGTTTTACCAACAACATCCCGCAGCGTGACGGCGGCACGCACCTGACGGGTTTGCGCATGGCGATGACCCGGGTAATCAACAAATACATAGAAGAAAACGGTTTGGCGAAAAAAGCCAAAGTGGACACCGCCGGAGACGACATGCGCGAGGGCTTAACCTGCGTCCTGTCGGTCAAGGTGCCGGAACCAAAATTCTCTTCACAAACAAAGGATAAGCTGGTTTCCAGCGAGGTGATGCCGGCCGTACAAGAAGTGGTGGCGCAAAAGCTCACCGACTACCTGTTGGAAAACCCCATTGATGCAAAAATCATCTGTGGAAAAATCGTCGAAGCCGCCAGAGCCCGCGAAGCGGCACGGAAGGCGCGTGAATTAACCCGCCGCAAAGGCGTTCTGGACGGCATCGGCCTGCCCGGAAAACTTGCCGACTGCCAGGAAAAAGATCCCGCCCTGTCGGAGATTTATCTGGTCGAGGGCGATTCCGCAGGCGGCTCGGCAAAACAGGGACGCGACCGCAAATTTCAGGCAATTTTGCCGCTCAAAGGCAAGATTTTGAACGTGGAAAAAGCCCGTTTTGAAAAACTCATCGCCTCGCAGGAAATTGCCACCCTGATTACCGTATTGGGAACCGGCATCGGCAAGGACGAATACAACGCCGACAAGCTGCGCTATCACCGCATCATCATCATGACCGACGCGGACGTGGACGGCGCCCACATTCGCACCCTGTTGCTGACCTTCTTCTACCGGCAAATGCCGGAACTGGTCGAGCGCGGACACATTTATATTGCCCAGCCGCCGCTGTTCAAGGTCAAAAAAGGCCGGGAAGAAAACTACCTGAAAGACGAGCACGAACTGAAAAATTACATGCTGCACTCGGCGTTGAGCGATGCCGCGCTCTATCCCGCGCTGGATGCCGCGCCGATACAGGGCGAGGCGCTGGCACAGATCGCCAAGCAATACTTCCTGGCGGAAGCCGTTACCGAACGCCTGTCGCACTTTATCGCACCGGAAGCAACCCACGCCCTGCTCAAATTGCCAGCCCTGTCGCTGGAAAATGCCGCCGAGGCAAAACAAAGCGCGAAACTGCTGCAAGCCGCCTGTGGCGGCATCATCAAAACCGAAGTCGAAACCGATGAAAACGACGACCTGCGCCTGCGCCTGGAAAAAACCTTTCACGGCAACCACACCATCAGCTATCTGGACAAAGCCTTCCTCGAAAGCGGCGATTACACGCAAATACGCAAAGCCGCCGAAGCACTGGGCGGCCTGATCTCCCCCACCGCCTACGCGGTGCGCGGCGAGCAAAAGCGCGCCATCGGCAGCTTCAAACACGCCATCGAATGGCTGCTCGGCGAAGCCAAGCGCGGGGTGGGCATACAGCGCTACAAAGGGCTGGGCGAAATGAACCCCGAACAACTGTGGGAAACCACCATGAATGTGGAAAACCGCATCCTGTTAAAAGTGCGCATCGAAGATGCCATCGGAGCGGACGAAATTTTCACCACCCTGATGGGCGACGTGGTCGAACCGCGCCGCGCATTCATTGAAGAAAACGCGCTGGGTGTGAAGAACTTGGATGTGTAACAGAGGTGTTTTTGTCTGAAAATTTAGGGTGTGCGAAATTTTCAAAGTCAATGAATACAATGCACTATATGACAATTCCAAGAATATATACCTCGAAGGTGCTTTTCACGGCATTTTTTAGGGTGTCCACTTTACGTTCATCACGGATTTATTTGGAAGGGAGTGGGTTATGCAAGCTTTGATGCACTTGCCACATTCAGACCGCAATCTCTCACGTCGAACCCCTCGTTCAAGCGAACATCACGCAGAAAGTTCGGTGTGTCGGAATGACCCGCTAAATGTGATGTCGCTTAACTCGAAACGTTAGCCATTCAGAGGACATCATGAGCACTGCCACAATTTCAGAACCAATTTCTGGTGACAAGACATATCAGGTGCGTGCCCGTGCCGCGCTCCCTTTGCTTGTTCGGCAAGCACAGGCTGGCGCCCCCGTGTTCTATTCCGATCTCGCTGAAGAGTTGGGAATGCCCAATCCGCGCAACCTCAACCATGTGCTTGGAAGCATCGGGCAATCTCTGGAACGTCTCTCGAAGGCATGGAAGACCAGGGTTCCACCGATTCAATGTCTTGTTGTCAACAAAAGCACCGGCCTGCCTGGAGAGGGCATCGGTTGGTTTCTTGTAAAAAAAGAAGATTTCGCAGCGCTACCGCTTCGACAGAAACGAGCAATAGTTGAGGCAGAACTTCAGCATGTTTTCTCCTATCCACGATGGGAAGAAGTCCTCAAAGCTCTTGCACTTGAACCAACAACGTCCGACTTTTCGTCCATTGTTACAAAAGCCACTGGGGGCATCGGTGGGGGCGAGAGCGAGGATCACAAAGCACTCAAAGAGTACGTCGCGCGGAACCCCAAAGCCATCGGGCTTAATTCAAACACTCAGGACGGTGCCACTGAATATTCATTGCCGTCTGGCGACAGCCTGGATGTTTCGTTCAACGGCAAAGCCGTTTGGGTAGCTGCGGAGGTTAAGTCTGCCATATCGGCGGAAGCTGACATTGTCAGAGGTCTATTCCAATGCGTTAAATACCGCGCTGTAATGGAGGCAGTACTGCTCACCAAAGCGCGTCCACAAAACGCAAGAGCATTACTTGTGCTGGAATCAACATTCCCCCAATCACTCATACCGCTGAGAAACATTCTCGGTGTTGAGGTGGTTGAAAGCATCACACCGAAAAATGGTTAACATGGCGTTCGAGAGGGACGCGCCAAAAGCGGCGCGCCCCCCAACTCTACGTTGACGCTGTAGAAAAACCCCTTTTTCGAACAAATTCGGACACAAAAAATGCGCGGGTTCTCCGCGCTTTTTTATTCTTCGCATTTCCGGCATCGGTTCATTTCATGATGCTCGCTGACACAAGTTCATCACCCCCCCTTCCGCTACTCACTGCGCATAAGCTGCTGCGCCTGTTACATCGTTGCGGAAGCGCGCATCGAAACCGGAGAGATCAAGTTCGCGGTCGATCAGGTGGTTCATCGCGTGCTCAAAAGTGCCCGGCAGAAGTTGCCGCTGCAAGTCAACAGCAAGGAATCGGGGGCTGGTGTCTATGTGTTTGTAACGCGCCATTTGCTTCTCCAGAATGTTGCCCTTCGCTTCGACCTTGATATTTATTTTGGTTCCCGGCACGATGCGGGTATGAAAAGACTTTTTCTACAGCTTCGTTAGCCGTTTCATGCCATGACCATCGACGAACTCAACCAAATTCTCAGCCTGACCGGAGCCTTTGGAATTGGTGGCGCAGTAGTAGGCTTTGTGGTTTTCGCGCTGATCAAGTCTTTCATTCCGTCATACCTAGCAAAGAAAGCTGAGAACCTCGCGACCCGCGAAGATGTTGCAGCCATTACTCACGAAATTGAACGCGTCCGCTCTGAATATGCCGTCCTGATAGAACAACTTAAGGCTAGGCATCAGCTTCGAATGGCAGCGCTTGACCGCCGGCTTCAGGCGCACCAGGAAGCATTTGAGCTTTGGCGCGAACTGCTCGGCGCGGCTCATACGGATGGAATTGGAAAAGTTGTGTTGAAGTGTCAGTCCTGGTGGGAGAAGAATTGCCTCTACCTAGAGCCAAAGGTTCGCGAGGCCTTCGTAGCCGCATACTCATCCGCTCATACACATCAGGCGTTGATACAAGGACGAGCCGACAGTAAGGATGTTCAAGAGAGTTGGGACAACATTGTTCGGTTCCCCAACACCATCTTCGAGGCAATTCAATTGCCGCCGTTGACAGAAATCGAATCGAAGCCCCTCGCGTTGGAAGGAGAGAGTAGCTCGCGTAGGGGGCAATAAGCGCAAGCGCATTGCACCGGATGGCTCGGAGATCGTTTTTCTACAACCACCTCAAAAGACATGACAAATCAACTTGTTAACAAACACCCCGCCTACCACGTCCACGTTTATTTTGATGCGCAGACCTTGGCGCAAGCCACGGTATTGTGTCAGCAGGCGGGTGCGTTGTTTGCCGTTGATGTGGGTAAGCTGCATCAAAAGCCCGTCGGTCCGCACCCTTGCTGGAGTTGCCGTTTGGGGTTTGAGGCATCGCAGTTTGACCGCCTGATTCCCTGGTTGGCGCAAAACCGTGACGGTTTAACTGTTTTAATACATGGGATTAGCGGAAACGACCTGGCGGATCACACCACCCACGCCATGTGGTTGGGCGAGCCAGTGCCGCTGGATTTGTCAAAGTTTGATGGAGCGTAGCGGCGGGGTTGGGTTGAGCAAGGCGATACCCGTCGTTTGAGTTGTTCTGGAGTGCGCTTCCGTTGGAATGACAAAACCGAACAATTCGGTGTGTCCTTGAAACTGCTGATCTTCCGGTAGGGTGGATAAAGCGCAGGCGCGTATCCACCAGCCAGCATCGCCCATCGGTGGAAACGCTGCGCTTTTTCCACCCTACGAAAAACAAATGCTGGTGCTTCGACGCTCGGCACGAACGGGAATCAAGCTCAATTTCAACTTGTGGCGAATCAATAGGCGTGGGCAACGTCACGGCCAAGTTAAGCCGGGATGCGATTTCCCTTGCCCCAACCCCTCTCCCTCCGGGAGAGCAACCGTGTTCTGAGTCAAGCGTTTTTTAAGTTCCACGGGGTGTTATTTTTTAACATTGAGTTCATGATGGTTAACAACTTTCTCATGCAAGCGACGATCACGACTT
>JBMOPZ010000054.1:0-53956 GCA_049321355.1 Pseudomonadota bacterium
AGTCATGGTGTCGGTTAATCGGGGAAAAACTCGGGGACTAGACGGAGAGGAAAAACGCGCACGGCTGTTACGCGGCTTGTAATTGCAGGCGCAAGAACGCGGGAGCTTCTTCCAGACGATCAAACGTAACAAATTCCCACGCCTCGTCGTCGGCCAACAGTTCGCGCAGCAGGGCATTGTTCAGCGCATGGCCGGACTTGTGACCGGAAAATGCGCCTATGAGCGGGTTGCCCAGCATATATAAGTCTCCTATCGCATCCAGCACCTTGTGTTTGACGAATTCGTCATCGAAACGCAAGCCGTCGGCATTCAACACGCGATACTCATCCATCACGATGGCATTGTCGAGACTGCCGCCCAGAGCCAGGCCTTGGGCACGCATGTTTTCGACATCCTGCATAAAACCGAAAGTGCGTGCGCGGCTGATTTCACGCACGTAGGATTCTTCGCCGAGATCGACCGTGACATGCTGCTTGCTATCGGCGAACACCGGATGGGCAAAGTCGATGGTAAAGCTCAGCTTATACCCCTCGTACGGCTCGAAGCGCACCCATTTATCGCCCTGTTGCAACTCGACGGTTTTCTTAATCTTGATGAATTTTTTGGCGGCGGATTGCTCCACGATGCCGGCAGATTGCAGCAGGAAAATAAAGGTTCCCGAGCTACCGTCCATGATGGGCACTTCGGCACTGTCCAGTTCGACATAGGCATTGTCCACCCCCAATCCCGCCAATGCGGACATCAGATGTTCGACAGTTGCCACCCGCACCCCGTTTTGCTCCATACAGGTGGATAGGCGCGTGTCATGCACCCGATGCGCCTGCGCCCGGATTTCCGCAACCGGTTTGACATCCACGCGACGGAACACGATACCGCTATTCACCGCTGCGGGGTGCAACGCCAGCGTAACCTTTTCGCCGCTGTGCAAACCGACTCCGGTCACCTGTACCGAACTTTTTAATGTGCGCTGCTTCACCATGACTCACCCGACTCTGTGACACCGTGCGATATTACCATAGGCGCAACCATGAGCCGCCCGCAGAACGACCCGCGCACGCGCACCGGAAACACCGCTCCAATCGCCGACAAGCGGGCAATCAGTCCGCCTGCTTGCGCAAGAAAGCCGGAATCTCCAAAGTGTCCATACCGGACTTTTCCATGGCGTTGATTTGCTCGCGACGCCCCGTTCTAAATGCGGTCGGAGTTTCCAATTTGGCATAGTCAACGCTGTTGGCGACCGGCTGATTATCCGTGCCTGTCAGTTTGTATGTCTCTTCGCCGCGATACACCACCTCCGGCTTTTTCTTGTTGGCGCGGACACCGCCCAGACCGGTTGCCACCACGGTGACACGCATGTCTTCGCCCATGCTTTCGTCGAATACCGAACCGACAATCACCGTCGCCTCTTCGGCGGCAAACTGCACGCACTCCATCACGTCGTCGATTTCCTTCAAACGCAATTGGTCGGAGGAAGTGATATTCACCAATACGCCGCGCGCATCGGACAAATCCACATCTTCCAGCAAGGGACTGGCAATCGCACGTTCAGCCGCCATGCGCGCACGATCCGGGCCGGAAGCAATCGCCGACCCCATCATCGCCATGCCATTTTCAGACATCACGGTGCGCACGTCGGCAAAATCCACGTTAATCAAACCCGGCACATTGATGACCTCGGCAATACCCGCCACCGCGCCTTGCAACACGCCGTTGGCCGCCTTGAACGCCTCCGGCACGGTGACATCATTGCCCAGCACTTCCAGCAACTTTGCATTGGGCACGATGATGAGCGAATCGACATGCTCGTTCAACGCCTCGATACCCGCCTTGGCATAACGCATCCGGTTGCCCTCGTAGGCGAACGGCTTGGTCACCACCGCCACAGTGAGAATATCCAACTCCTGGGCGACCTGCGCCACAATCGGAGCCGCTCCCGTTCCGGTGCCACCGCCCATCCCTGCGGTAATAAACACCATGTTTGCCCCGATCAACATTTCTTTGATGCGCTCGCGATCTTCTTCGGCTGCAGCATGTCCGACCGAAGGCTTGGCTCCCGCGCCCAGCCCTTTGGTGATATTGATGCCGATTTGCAATTGCGTTTCCGCCTTGCTGCGTTTGAGTGCCTGCGCGTCGGTATTGATGGCGATGAACTCCACGCCCTGCACCCCTTGGGCAATCATGTGATCCACCGCGTTACCGCCGCAACCGCCCACACCGACAACCTTAATTACCGCATCCTGAGTTTGCTCTTCCATGATTTCAAACATTCCGCTCTCCTTGTTTAATGATAAAAATTAACCTTGAATCCAACCCTTAACCGCCCGCACCTCAAAACCACGACTTCATTTTTGCCAACACCTCGCTGAACGAATTTGATTGCATACGCTTCTCCTCGTTACGCCGGTAGTGTTCCAGCCCGTACAACAACAGCCCGACACCGGTTGCCATGCGCGGCGTTTTCACCACATCCGACAGCCCACCCACATATTTCGGCACACCCAAGCGCACCGGCAAATGAAAAATCTCCTCGCCCAACTCAACCATCCCCTGCATCTCGCTGCTGCCACCGGTAATTACGATGCCGGAAGAAAGCACGTCTTCAAATCCGCTGCGGCGCAACTCCATCTGCACCAGCGAATACAATTCCTCGACGCGCGGCTCGATGACCTCCGCCAGCGTCTGGCGCAGCAACATGCGCGGGCCGCGATCGCCGACACCCGGCACCTCGATCTCACCGGAGTCCGCCATCTGGCGCAGGGCGCAGCCATGTTTGATTTTGATGTCCTCGGCATCCTGCGTCGGAGTGCGCAATGCCATTGCAATGTCGTTGGTGATTTGATCTCCGGCGATGGGAATCACGGCGGTGTGGCGGATTGCACCGCCGGAAAATACCGCGATGTCTGTGGTGCCGCCGCCAATATCGACCAGACACACGCCCAGCTCTTTTTCATCTTCTTCCAGCACCGCGCTGCTGGATGCCAGCGGTTGCAGAATTAATTCATTGACCTCCAGCCCGCAGCGGTGCACACACTTCATAATGTTTTGCACTGCCGCCACCGCGCCGCTGACGATGTGTACCTCGACATCCAGCTTCATACCGCTCATTCCGAGCGGACGCTTGATGCCCTCCTGCCCGTCAACGCTGAACTCCTGATCCAGCACGTGCAGAATCTGCTGGTCGGTGGACAAACTCACCGAGCTCGCCGTCTCGATTACCCGGTCAATATCGGCCTGGGTGACTTCTTTCTCCTTGATCTTCACCATGCCTTTGGAATTCATGCTGCGAATATGACTGCCGGCTATGCCGGTATGCACCACATTGATCTTGCAGTCCGCCATCAACTCGGCCTCTTCCAGCGCGCGCTGAATCGAGTCAACCGTGGCATCGATATTCACCACCATGCCTTTTTTAATGCCGGTTGACTGGTGCATCCCCCTGCCGATTACCTCGACCATGCCATCCGGCTTGATTTCGCCGACGATGACAACCACCTTGGAGGTGCCAATATCCAGACCTACCAACAAATCCTTGTTGTCTTTGTTTTTACTCATCGCTCACTCTCCACTGCCAAACTTTCAACTCTTGCGGCTGGTGCCGGACATCTGCTGCTGCCCAAACTGCACCGCAAACCCGTTGCGATAACGCAAGTCCACTGCTTGCACCTCGGCCTGCGCCAGTGCCAGGCTGTACGGGTAAACAGTGATAAATCTCGCCAACCGTTGCTGCACGTCTTCGCGCCCCAACTCCAACAACAGCCCGTTGTTCAGACGCAACTGCCAGGCATGGCGCGGAGTTAACGCCAGTTGCGTCAGATGCAAATTCACTCTGGCGAGCTGCCGATTAAATTGCGCGTACTGTGCGGCCACCTCCGCCGCCGTGCCTTCCTGCCCGATAAACAACGGCAACTCCTGCCCGGTGTCGGCAACAAATACCTCGCCCTGTTGGCTAACCAGCGCGCTGTTGTTCCAGCGCGCCAACGCCTGATACTCGGTCAAGTTCACCGACAAATGATCGGGGAACTCGCGCCGCACCTCGGCACTGCGCACCCACGGCAACTGCTCCAAACGCTGTTGCAACCCCTTTATGTCCAGAGTCAACAAATTGCCGCTGACCTGCTGCCGCACGGCTTGCAATACCGCCGCCGCGTCAACCCGCTGCGGTGTCACCTGCAAACGCACACTTTGCAGCGGCAACACCCCGGGCAGATGCACCAGATAATGTCCCGCGCCATACAGCAGCAGCGACATACTCGCCACCGCCAGCAGGTTGCTCAAATTGCGCATCAGCGGCACGTCATCCCACATGCGCCACCTCCAGAATTTTCACCACCAGCCGCTCAAAGCCAATTCCCGCCTGTCGCGCCGCCATCGGCACCAGGCTGTGATCGGTCATGCCGGGCGAGGTATTTGCCTCCAGCAAATACGGCTTGCCCTGCCCGTCGCGTAAAAAATCCACCCGCCCCCAGCCTTGTCCGCCAATCAAGGCAAACGCCGCCTGTGCCAGATGCTGCATCGCGGCCTCCTGTTCCGCATCCAGTCCGCTCGGACAGAGGTAACGGGTGTCGTTGCGCAGATACTTGGCTTCGTAATCGTAAAACTCGTTCGCCGCCTCGATTTTGATCACCGGAAGCGCGCGCCCATCCAGAATCGCAACGGTATATTCGCCCCCGCCGACAAACTGTTCCGCCATCACCAGACTGTCGTGCTTGCGCGCCGTCCGATAGGCCGGCGGTAAATCTTCAACGCGCTTGACCTTGCTGATGCCCACGCTCGATCCCTCGTTCGCCGGCTTTACAAACAGCGGCAAACCCAAACGTTGCGCCACCGCATTCCAGTCGCTCGCGTCATCCAGCATGGCGTAATCGGGAACCGGCAATCCCGCCGCCTGCCACACCAGCTTGCTGCGCCATTTGTCCATCGCCAGGGCCGACGCCATTACGCCGCTGCCGGTATAAGGGATTTTCATCAACTCCAGCGCGCCCTGCACCGTGCCGTCCTCGCCATAACGGCCATGCAGTGCAATGAAAACCCGCGCAAAATTTTCGTCGCACAGTGCCTGCAGGGGACGTTCTGCCGGATCAAAGGCGTGCGCGTCCACACCGCTGCTCCGCAGTGCGGCCAACACCGCCGCGCCGCTCTTCAACGACACCTCGCGTTCCGCCGAACGCCCGCCGAACAACACCGCCACTTTGCCGAAGTCGCTCAAATTTTTTCTCCCACAATTCTCACCTCGGGGTGCAAATCGATCCCGGTTTCCCGCAACACCGTGGCGCGCACCTCGCCGATTAAATTTTCGATGTCTGCCGCCGTCGCGGCGTTCGTGTTAACAATAAAATTCGCGTGTTTTTCCGATACCTGCGCGCCACCGATGCGCCTACCTTTCAAGCCGCATTGCTCGATTAGCCGCGCCGCGTGGTCACCCCGGGGATTGCGGAACACCGATCCCGCATTGGGCAATTGCAGCGGTTGGCTGGCGATACGTTTCTCCAACAGTGCCTTGATTTCCCGGCGCGCAATATCGCCATCGCCCGCGTCCAACTGCAACCATGCCGCAACGAACAACTCGTCGCCGCGCGAGCGCAACGCCACATGCCGATAGCCGATTTCATATTCCTGCGGCAAACGCTGCAACAATTCACCGCGAGCGGTCAGCACCTGGACTTTTGCCACACACCGCCAGGTTTCGCCGCCGTAACAACCCGCGTTCATCGCCAACATGCCGCCCAGGGTTCCGGGAATCCCGGCAAAAAATTCCGCGCCGCGAAAATTATTCAACGCCGCAAAACGCGCCAATTTCGCACCCGGCACACCCGCTTGGGCATGGATCTGCCCGCCATCCATATGCAGCTCGCCCAACGCGCCGTGCAGCAACACCACGGTGCCGCGCAGTCCGCCGTCACGCACCAGCAAGTTGCTCCCCAAGCCCACCGCAATCAGCGGCTCATCCGTCGGCAGTTGCCGCAAAAATTGCCGCAGGTCGGCGAGATCGGCCGGACGATACATGCGCTGCGCCACACCACCCGCACGCCAGGAAGTGTGGCGGCTCATCGGCACCTGATGCCTGAGTTCGCCGCGTAATGCTTGCGCGATAAATTGTGTGGGTTCGCTCATATTCATTTTTTCGCCATCTGTGCCAAGGCATTCGGCACACCGCTGATGGAGCCCGCGCCCATGGTCAGCACCACATCACCGGCGCGCGCCAGTTGCAAAATTCCCTGCGGCATTTCGGCAACCTGCTCGACAAACATGGCTTGGTTTTGTCCCGCCACCCGCAAGGCGTGCATCAGGGCGCGTCCGTCGGCGGCCGGGAGGGGGGCTTCGCCGGCGGCGTAAACTTCCGCCAGCACCAGCGCGTCCACTCCGAGCAACACCCTGACGAAATCTTCAAACAGGTCGGAGGTGCGCGTGTAACGATGCGGCTGGAAAGCCAGCAACAAACGCCGTTCGGGATACGCGCCGCGCACGGCGGCAAGCGTCGCGCACATTTCCACCGGGTGATGCCCGTAATCGTCGATCAGCGTAAACGTGCCACCGCCCGGCAGGGCAATTTCGCCGTGATGCTGCATACGCCGCCCGACACCCTCAAATTCATCCAACGCGGCAACAATGGCGGTCGGTGCAACACCGACTTCCAGGCCGACGGAAATAGCCGCCAACGCATTCAATACATTGTGTTCACCGGCAAGGTTCAGCGTGATGTCCATATCCAGCGGCACGCTGTTGTGGCGGCAGACGGCGGTAAAACGCATCCGTCCGCCTTCGTGGCGCACATTGATTGCGCGTACCTGCGCCTCTTCAGAAAAACCGTAAGTGGTAACCGGCTTGCTGATGCGCGGCAAAATGTCGCGCACATTGGCATCGTCCGCGCACAACATGGCGCGCCCGTAAAACGGCAGCCGTTCGACGAAATCGACAAACGCCTGTTTCAGTTTTTCGAAATCGTGACCGTAAGTCTCCATGTGGTCGGCATCGATGTTGGTGACCACGGCAAGAATCGGCGTGAGATGCAGGAAGGAAGCGTCGGATTCGTCCGCCTCGGCGACAATAAATTCGCCCGTACCCAGACGGGCATTGACCCCGCTGCTGTTGAGCCGCCCACCGATGACGAACGTCGGGTCGTAACCGCCCTTCGCCAGGATGCCGGTCACCAGTGAAGTGGTGGTGGTTTTTCCATGGGTGCCCGCCACGGCAATACCCTGACGCAAGCGCATCAGCTCCGCCAGCATCACCGCGCGCGGCACAATCGGGATGCGCTGCTCGCGCGCCGCAATCACCTCCGGGTTATCCGCTTTCACCGCCGTTGAAACCACAACCGCGTCGGCCTTGCCCAAATTTTTTGCGTCATGCCCGTAATGTATTGTCGCGCCCAAAGCCTGAAGACGTTGTGTAACGGAACTCTCGGCCAAATCGGAACCGCTCACCCGATAACCCTGATTGAGCAACACCTCGGCGATGCCGTTCATGCCGGAACCGCCGATACCGATGAAATGGATATTTCTAATCTTGTGTTTCACGCCGTGAACTCCAGATAGAAAATACGCGCGCAAGAATCGTTACCGCTCGAAAACACAGGCGACGCGGGTAAAACCGGAGAGCCGGGTTTACAACCCCGCGTTCCCCGCGCATCCGCGTGCATCATTCTTGCCAAATGTTTGTTCCTCATTGCACCAACCCCGCACATATCTTTGCCACCTGCGCCGTCGCATCCGGCTTCGCCAGGCTGCGTGCTATCGTCGCCATCGCCTGTAATTTTTCGCGATTTAATTCGCGCAACAGTTGCAGCAATTTTTCCGCGCTCAATTCCGTTTGCGGCAACAACACCGCCGCACCGCGCTCGCTTAAAAAGCGCGCGTTGTGCGTCTGGTGGTCATCCACCGCAAACGGGAATGGAACCAGCACACTCGCCACACCCGCCGCCGCCAGCTCGGCAACCGTCAACGCACCGGCCCGGCAAATCACCAGATCCGCCCGGGCATACTGCTTTGCCATGTCATCAATAAAGGGGCGAATGTCGGCATCCACAGCCGCCCGCGCATATTGTTGCCGCACGCTTGCAAAATGTTTCTTGCCCGTCTGGTGCAATACCTCGGGACGTTCCCCTGGCGGCAATAATGCGAGTGCCTGCGGTACAGCCTCATTGAGTGCCTGCGCACCCAGGCTGCCGCCGACGATCAACACCTTCAACTTGCCGTCACGCCCCGCGTACCGTGCTTGCGGATCGGACAAAGCGGCGATCTCGGCGCGCACCGGATTGCCGCACCACTCGGCACGGCGCAACACCCCGGGGAAACCGCTCAATACGCGCGCGGCAAGTTTCGCCAACAGCCTGTTGCTCATACCGGCAATCGAGTTTTGCTCGTGGATGACCAGCGGGCGACGCAACAGCGCGCCCATCAATCCGCCCGGCAGGGTGATGTAGCCGCCCATACCCAACAGCACGTCGGGGCGGTGGCGGAAAATGGCTGCCGCGCTTTGTCCCAGTGCGCGCAACAAAGTGAACGGCAAAGTCAGCAAGCGCAACGGCCCCTTGCCGCGCACCCCGGAGAAATTCACCCACGCCACCGGATAGCCCCGCTGCGGGACCAGTTCGGCCTCCATGCTGTTGGGCGCGCCCAACCACACCACTTTCCAGCCCAGCGTCCGCAGAGTTTCGGCCACCGCCAATCCCGGGTAAATGTGCCCGCCGGTACCGCCCGCCATGATGAGTATGGTGCGACTCATATCGGCAACCCCCGCGCGACTCGTCTATTCTCATAATCAATCCGCAACAGCATGGCGGCGGCAACGCAGTTGCTGACGATGCCGCTGCCGCCGAAACTGAGGAACGGCAGGGTCAATCCTTTGGTCGGCAACACGCCCATATTCACGCCGATGTTGATGATGGCCTGCACCCCGATCCACACACCGATACCGTGCGCCACCAGCGCGGAGAAGTTGCGCTCCAAGAATGCGGCATGACGACCGATTTGCAGGGAGCGAATCACCAGCATGGCAAACAGCACGATAACCGCAGCAACGCCGACCAAGCCCAGCTCCTCGGCAATAATCGCCATCAGGAAATCGGTGTGCGCTTCCGGCAGGTAGGACAATTTTTCAACACTGGCACCCAAACCGACACCGAACCATTCACCCCGCCCAAAGGCGATCAGCGCATGGCTCAACTGGTAGCCGCTGTTAAAAGGATCCGCCCACGGGTCGGAAAAACTGACAAAACGCTTCATGCGGTAGGGGGCAACATAAGCCAGCGCGACAAAGGCGAATGGCAATACCGCCGCCAGCGCGACAAAGACCTTTAATCTGAATCCGCCCAGCCACAGGATGGAAAGCGCAATCGCCAGAATCACCACCAACGCGCCCATATCCGGCTCCAACAGCAACAGCACACCGACCAGCCCCATCACCGCGAGCATCGGCAGAAATGCCTTGTTAAAGGAATGGCCGACGCGACCTTTGCGCACGGTGTAATCCGCCGCATATAACACCGCGAACAACTTCATCAGCTCGGAAGGCTGCAAATTGGCAACCAGCAACGGCAGCCAGCGACGACTGCCGTTGACCTCGCGCCCGATGTGCGGGATCAGCACCAACACCAACAGCACCGCCCCCAGCAGGAACAAATAAGGTGCCAGGTTCTGCCACGCCGGCATGGGCACTTGAAAAGCAAACAACCCGGCAATCAACCCCACAACAATGAACAAGCCGTGGCGCGACAGGTAATAGGTCGGATTAAAGCCGCTGAATTTACTGCCCTCGGCGGTGGCAATGGAAGACGAATACACCATCACCAAACCGATGGACAACAACCCGATCAGCACCCAAATCAACAGCGTATCGAATTGCGCTTGCGGTGGCGGTGTGCGCGTTTTGACTAAAGAGACCATGCTTTCTCCCTGGTCAAATCATGTACCGCAGATACGAATACTTCGGCGCGGTGTACATAGTTTTTGTACATATCGAAACTGGCACAGGCGGGCGACAGCAACACCGCATCGCCCGGCTTGGATTGGATGCTGGCGATGCACACCGCCTCGTCCATGTCACGCGCGTGGAACAGCGGCCGACCGCATCCCAGCAATGCCGCTTCAATGAGCGGCGCATCGCGCCCGATCAACACCACCGCGCGGGCATGCCGCGCGACCGCCGCTTTGAGCGGCGAAAAATCCTGGCCTTTGCCCTCGCCGCCGAGTATCACCACGGTTTGCTTGCCCAAGCCTTGCAGCGCGGCTTCGGTCGCGCCGACATTGGTGCCCTTGGAATCGTCGTAATAAGTGACACCGGCAATTTCCGCGACTTTCTCGACGCGGTGCGGCAACCCCCGGAAAGCCCGCAATGCCTCGCACAACGGCGCGAGCGGCAAATCGAGAGAGCGGCATAACGCCAACGCCGCCAAGGCATTGGCAACATTGTGCAATCCGGTGACTTGCAGTTCGTCGGCACGGAGAATTTTTTCGCTGCCCTGCATCAGCCAGAGCGTATCGGCTTCGCGACCGACGCCCCAGTCCTGGGCGTTGCCCGGCAGACCCAAACCAAAGCTAATTTGCTTGCGCCCGGCAAGCCCCATCGCGGCACTGCGAGCATCGTCGCGATTGATTACCTGTATGCCTGCCCCGCTAAAAATACGCGCTTTGGCGGCAGCATAGTCATCCATGCCAATATAGCGATCCAGATGATCTTCGCTCAGATTGAGCACCACGGCAGCATCGGCATTCAAACAGTCGGTTGTTTCCAGCTGAAAGCTGGACAACTCCAATACCCAAACTTCCGCTTGCCGCTTGCCGCGTTGCTGCAGGGCATCCAGCACGGCGGGCGAAATATTGCCCGCCACCTGCGTGTCCAGTCCCGCCGCCGCACACATTGCGCCGACCATGCTGGTCACGGTGGTCTTGCCGTTGGCACCGGTAATCGCGATCACTCTGGGCCTGGGAATTTCCGAATTGATTTGCCGCGCCCACAACTCGATGTCGCCGACAACCGGAATACCGCGCGACATGGCGCGCTGCACCAACGGTTCGGCCAACGGCACGCCGGGACTGATCGCAATGCGGCTCACGCCTTGCAGCAATTCGTCGCCGAATGCGCCGCAACACACTTCAGCCTGCGGCAGTTCATTGCGCAAGACTGCGACACCGGGCGGGGCGGAGCGGCTGTCGGCGACACGCAACCGCGCACCCCGCGCGTTCAGATAGCGCGCAAGCGACAGCCCGGTCTCCCCGAGACCCAGAACCAGCACTAATTGTCCGCGCATATCATCCATTGTTTATCTCAACTTAAGCGTTGCCAATCCGATCAACACCAGCAGCATGGTGATAATCCAGAAGCGCGGATTGCGCGTTTGGTGTCGCCGTAACATTCCCCACGCTCATGTGAGTCTCCCCCAACGCTAATCCGGTTCGCTTCTTCATCGTCATTCCAAACCTCATCGCAACTTAAGCGTTGCCAATCCGATCAACACCAGCAGCATGGTGATAATCCAGAAGCGCACCACCACCTGCGTTTCTTTCCAGCCTTTTTGTTCGAAGTGGTGATGCAGCGGTGCCATCAGCAAAATGCGTTTGCCGCTGCCGAAACGCCATTTGGTGTATTTGAAATAAGAAACCTGCAACATCACCGACACCGCCTCCATCACAAACACCCCGCCCATGATGAACAGCACAATTTCCTGGCGCACGATGATCGCCACCGCACCCAATGCCGCGCCCAGTGCCAGCGCACCGACATCGCCCATGAACACTTCCGCCGGGTAGGCGTTGAACCATAAAAATGCCAGTCCCGCACCCGCGATGGCGGCACAAAATACCGCCATTTCACTGGCGCCCGGAATGGAGGGTTCGCCCAGATATTTGGAAAATTCGGCATGGCCGGCAACGTAGGCAAAAATCGCCAGGGCACTCGCCACCATCACTGTCGGCATGATGGCGAGACCGTCGAGGCCGTCGGTCAAATTCACCGCGTTGCTGCTGCCGACGATGACCAGATAGACCAGTACGATGAAACCCGCCGCACCGAGCGGGAACACCAGATGCTTGAAGAACGGCACAATCAATTCGGTGTGCGCGGGCAGGGTGGCGTGTTGCCACAGATAAACACCCACCGCCAGGGCGATTAGTGATTGCCAAAACAGTTTGGCTCTGGCCGACAGCCCGTCGGGGTTGCGGTGCACCACTTTGCGATAGTCGTCCACCCAGCCGATCGCGCCGACCCCCACGATGGTGAACAGCACTACCCAGATATAGGCATTGCGCAAATCGCCCCACAACAGGGTGGTGACCACCACCGAGGTGAGAATCAACGCGCCGCCCATGGTTGGCGTGCCGGCTTTCACCAGATGGGTTTGCGGACCGTCGCTGCGCACCGCTTGGCCGATTTTCAGTTGCGCCAGTTTGCGTATCATCCACGGCCCGACCATAAAGGAAATCAGCAGCGCGGTCATCGCCGCCATCACCGCGCGCAGCGTGATGTAGTTGAATACACCGAAAGCACGGACATCCTGAGCCAACCATTGGGTTAATGCGAGCAGCATGTTTCCTCCTTGTGCGCGGCGCAGAATTGCACGATGCGTTCCATTTTCATAAAGCGCGAACCCTTCACCAGCACCGTGGTGTCCGCCTCCAGGACTTTATCCAGCGCGCCATACAACTCTTCGACATGCTCGAAATGCTGCGCGCCGACACCAAACTCGCGTGCGGCACCCGCGCTCAACGCACCCAAGGCAAACAGTCGCTCAATACCCAAGGCGCGCGCCGCGATTCCGGCTTCACAATGGAAACGTGCGGCATCGTCACCCAATTCGCCCATATCCCCGAAAACAAACACGCGTTTTCCGGATGCCTGCGCCAGCACCTCCAGTGCCGCGTGCAGGGAAGCCGGATTGGCGTTGTAGGTATCGTCGATCAGTGTCGCGCCACCTTTGGCCCGCTTGCGTTGCAAGCGTCCCGCCACACCGCCAAAACTTTCCAGAGCGGCGGCGATGGTGGCAGGCGGCACGTCCAACGCCAGTGCCGCCGTTGCCGCAGCCAGTGCGTTACGCGCGTTATGCTCGCCCGGCACTTGCAATACCACACACATTTCGCCCGCCGGAGCGCGCACTTGCAGCACCCCGCCATAACCCTGGGCCCGCCACTTGCCTTGCACCGTGGCGGCATGTTCCAGCGAAAAATCGAACATCCGGTGGTCGCTTGCCAGATTGCGCCACACTGCGGCATGAGCATCGTCGGCATTGATCACCGCCGCGCCGTCGCCACGCAACCCGGCAAAGATTTCGCCCTTGGCGTGCGCCACCGCCTCCACCGAACCCAGACCCTGCAAATGCGCGCCGGATGCGTTGTTGACCAGCGCCACATCGGGGCGTGCAATGCGTGTGAGATAGTCGATTTCCCCGGCATGGTTCATACCCATCTCAATCACCGCGTAACGATGCCGCGCGCGCAATTGCAATAAAGTAAGCGGCATACCAATGTCGTTATTGAGATTTCCTTTGGTTGCCAACACGCTATCGGCATCGCCAGTCGCGGCGCGCAGAATACCCGCCAGCATTTCTTTTACCGTGGTTTTGCCGTTGCTGCCGGTAATCGCAACCACGGGGATGGCGAACCGTTTGCGCCAATCCGCTGCCAGCCCGCCCAAAGCAAGACGGCTGTCCGCCACACGCAATAATGGGCACGGCGCATGTTCAATCGCGCTATCCGCGCACACCACCGCGCCAACCGCTCCGGCTTGCGCGGCGGCGGCAACAAACTGCGCGCCGTCGAAATTTTCGCCCTTGAGCGCGAAAAACAAATCGCCCGGACGGATGCTGCGGGTATCACTGGAAACCGCCGTAAAGCCGCCATCAGCACCGACGAGTCTGGCGGATAAAATTTGCGCGGCTTGTGATAACAGCATCATGCGCTCACCTCCTGCCGCCACCCATTCAACGCCTGCCGCGCGACCGCCACATCGCTGAACGGGTGTTTGACTCCGCATATTTCCTGGTAAGTCTCATGCCCTTTGCCTGCCAGCAATACCGTATCCTGCCGTTGCGCCATCCGGATCGCCTGCGCGATGGCGGCGGCGCGATCCGGCACAATCCGGTGCTTGTCACCATTCATACCGGCAACGACATCATCAATAATCTGCTGCGGATTTTCGTTGCGCGGGTTATCGCTGGTCACGATGCACTGGTCGGAAAATTTTTCGGCAATCATCCCCATCATGGCGCGTTTGCCGCGATCACGATCACCGCCGCAGCCAAACACGCACACCAGCTTGCCGGCTGATTCGGCATTCACCTCGCGCAGGGCGAGCAACACCTTTTCCAGCGCGTCGGGAGTATGCGCGTAATCCACCACCACCGTCGGCTGATGCTGCCCACCGATGCGCTGCATCCGCCCGGCAACCGCCTGCACCCGGCCCAATGAAGACACGGCATCCCCGAGCGCGACATCACTCAACAGCAACACCGCCAGAACGCCGAGCAAATTGGCGGCATTGAAACGCCCCAGCAGATTGCTGCGCAACTGCGCGCCCCCCCAACTGGTGTGTACCGCCAGATGCAGACCCTGCGCGCTCATCTCCAGCACCGTGCCGTGCACCATGCGTATCCCCATACGCTCGGCAAACTGCAAGGCGAAATCGCTCATGCCGTAACCCACCAGTTCTGTGGTTTCACTACGCCATTGTTCCGCCAGCTCAATACCGAAGCGGTCATCCAGATTGAGTACCGCATATCGCAGGCCGTCCCAATTGAACAGCTTGCGCTTACTCGCCGCGTAGCTGTCCATGCCGCCGTGATAATCGAGATGATCGCGGCTCAAATTGGTAAACAACGCCACATCAAAATGCACACCGTTGACGCGGCCTTGTGCCAGCGCGTGCGAGGAAACCTCCATGGCCGCCGCAATCGCGCCATCATCCCGATAGGCGGCAAGCAATCCGTGCACGCGAACGGCATCCGGCGTGGTGTTGGGGTCGGGCTGCAACGCACCGTAAAAACCATTCCCCAACGTACCGATCACCCCGCACTTCTTGGCGGCATCGTTCAGCCCCTGCGCGACCCAGTGCGCCGAGGAAGTTTTGCCGTTAGTGCCGGTTATGCCAACCAGCCACAACTCTTTCGAGGGCGAGCCGTACGCATCGTCCGCCAGCCAGCCGGCCTGATGACGCAAATCGTCCACCGCAACGTTGGGCACCCGCCAGACATTGTCCCAAGCGAAATGGCGCGACTCCCAGATCACCGCATTGGCACCGGATGCAATCGCTTGGGCGATAAAGCGGCGACCATCCGCCCGCTCGCCGGGATAGGCGACAAAAGTATCGCCAGGACGTACCGCACGGCTATCGGTCACCAGACGGGCAACCCCAATACCGCGATCACGTAATTGTTGGATGGCGGTCTGCACTACACCTCCTCCTTCACAATATCCGCCGGCGGTGCAATCACATTGTCCAGGGGAGCATCATTCGGCACGTTGAGCGCATGCAACGCGGATTCCGTCACCTTGCTAAAAATCGGCGCGGCAACCAGTCCGCCGTAATACTGTCCGTTGTTTGGCTCATCAATCATCACCGCCACCACCAGACGCGGATTCGACGCGGGCGCCAGGCCGACAAACGAGGCGACATAGCGATTGACGTAACGCCCGGCTTCCAACTTGTGCGCGGTACCGGTTTTGCCCGCCACACGGTAACCGGCGACCTGCGCCAGCGGTGCCGTACCGCCCGGTTGCACCACCAACTCCAACATGTCGCGCAATGTCCGCGCGGTACGGCTGGAAAACACTCTTTTACCCACGGCGGGCGCATCCAGCTTGAGCAAAGAAACCGGTTTCAGCTCGCCGTCATTGGCAAAAATGGTGTAAGCCCGCGCCAGTTGCAGCAGATTCACCGAAATGCCATGTCCGTATGACATGGTGGCCTGCTCGATAGGCCTCCATGTTTTGGGGTCACGCAATTTTCCCGTTACCTCACCGGGAAAACCGCTTCCGGTTACACCGCCGAATCCGCTATCTGAGAAACTTTGCCACAACGTTTCCGCATCCAACATCAGGGCCATTTTTGCCGCGCCGATGTTGCTGGACTTTTGAATAATCTGCGCCACGGTGAGCACCGATTCGGGATGGGAGTCATGAATTTTTTTGTTGCCGATTTGCATGACGCCGTGCTCGGTACCGAGCACGGTCTCGGCGCGCACCTTGCCCTGTTCAATTGCTGCCGCAACGGTGAACGGCTTCATTGTTGAGCCGGGCTCAAACAAGTCAACCACCGCACGATTGCGCATCGCCGACATACTCACCTGGCTGCGATTATTCGGATTAAAGCTGGGATAGTTCGCGAGTGCCAACACCTCGCCGCTCTGCGCGTCCAAAATGACCGCCGCACCGGCCTTGGCATGATGCTTCCTGACCGCGCTTTCCAGCTCACGATAGGCCAGATGTTGCAGCCCGCCATGCAAACTCAGGGCAATGTCACTGCCCGGTTTGGGTGCCAACAAGCTGCCCGCATCCTCGACGATGCGACCTCGCCTATCTTTAATCACCCGCTGCTTGCCGGGCTTGCCGCCAAGCTGTTGCTGCAACGCCAACTCCAGCCCCTCTTGACCGTTGTCATCCAAACCGGTAAAGCCCAATAGCTGCGCCGTTTCCTCCGCCACCGGGTAATAGCGGCGATATTCGCGCTGCAATGACACCCCGGGAAGATTCAAACTGACGACCTGCGCCGCCTGAGCCGGCGGCAAGCGACGTTTGAGATAGACAAAATCACGGGCAGGATCGGACAGGCGGCCCTTGAGTTCGGTGACATTCATGTCGAGCACTTCGGCCAAACGACGCATTTGATGCGCATCCGCAACCACATCAGACGGGCTGACCCACACCGACTCCACCGGGGTGCTGACCGCCAGACGCTCGCCATTGCGATCCGCAATCATGCCGCGATGCGCGCTGACTTCAACCACGCGGCTATAGCGCGCGCTGCCTTTTTCTTGCAGAAACTCATCATGCACCCCCTGCAAATATACCGCCCGCCCCAGCAAACCCGCCAGACCCGCCAACACCAAGGCAAACAACAGGGTGGCGCGCCACCCCGGCAAATTTGCCACGGCATTGGAATGTGCGCTGTTTGCGTAATTCATGGTTGCCTGGTCGTTGTCCCGTCGGAAACTATCCGTATAAATTGAACCTGCCCATTCTGCGGCAACTGCATTTGCAGCTGCCGTACCGCAATTTTCTCCACCCGTGCCGGTGCGGCCAACGTGCCCTGTTCCAACTGCAATTGCCCCCACTCTTCGTCCATTTGCTGCGCCAAATCTTTTTCCTTTTGCAACTCGCCGAACAATTTTCGCGACTGATGCTGCGAGGTCACCACTCCCAATGCGCACGACAACAATAGCGACAGCAGCAGCGCATTCAACAGATACCCATTACGCTTCATCACTCCGCTCCGCGACCCGCATCACCGCACTGCGCGCACGCGGATTGAGCCGAATTTCCTGCTCACCGGCGCGCACCTGTTTGCCGACAAGACGCAGCTTCGCCCCAGGCAGCTCGCTGGAACGTATTGGCAAATTACGCGGCAACGTATCGCGTGTCGCCATATCGCGCATGAAACGCTTCACCATGCGATCCTCCAGGGAATGAAAACTAATCACCGCCAAACGCCCTCCGGCTTTTAGATGCGTCACACACGCGGGCAACACCTGCGCAAGCCCCTCAAGCTCCCGGTTGAGATAAATCCGTATAGCTTGAAAGGTGCGGGTTGCCGGGTTTTGCCCCGCTTCGCGAGTGCGCACCGCCGCGCTGACAACCTCGACGAGTTGCTGCGTAGTGTCAATCGCCCCAACTGCGCGCGCCTTAACAATCGCCCTTGCAACCTGCTTAGCAAACCGTTCTTCGCCGTAATCACGTATCACCTCCGTCAGCAAACTTTCTTCCACCGTTGCCAGCCACTGCGCTGCGGTCACGCCGCAACTGTTATCCATACGCATATCCAGCGGCGCATCAAAACGAAAACTGAATCCGCGTTGTGCCTCGTCCAACTGCGGTGACGACACCCCCAAATCAAGCAAAATGCCATCGACCCGCTCTACCCCGCAGCCCCGCAACACCCCGGGCAAATCGGAAAAGTCACGATGCACAATGGTGAAGCGCACGTCACGCCATGCTGCCGCCACCGCCACGGCTTCCGGATCCTTGTCCAGCGAAATCAACCGCCCGGCGACCCCGAGTTGCGCGAGGATTCGCGCGCTATGCCCGCCCCGCCCGAACGTGCCATCGACATAAACACCGTCCGGCCTAATTGCCAATGCCTCCACCGCCTCGCTCAACAACACCGTGGTGTGAGCCAGCCCCTCACTCACAAGGAAAAACCCTCCAGCTCCGGCGGCAAATCACCCTCCATGAACGACAGCGCAGCCTCTTGCTGCGCCTGCCATCTCACCTCGTCCCACAATTCGAATTTATTACCCTGACCGACCAGCATCACGCGCTTATCCAGCGCGGCGTATTGACGCAGTGCGGCGGAAACCAACACCCGCCCGGCGTTATCCATGGAAATATCCTCGGCGTACCCCACCAAACGACGCTGCAAAGCACGGATTTTTGGATTAAGGGCGGACAGTTTGAGCAGCTTCTCGCGAATCGGCTGCCACTCGGGTTGCGGATAAACCAGCAAGCAACCATCGGCATCGGCAGTCAACACCAAATTGCCAGCGCAGTGCGCCAGCAACATATCGCGATACCGCGCCGGTATCGCCAAACGTCCCTTGCCGTCCAAATTGAGTTGCGCCGCCCCCTGAAACATCGCCCTAACCCACCCTCTCCCACTTTTCACCACTTAATCCCACTATATTCAAAATATATCACTCGGTCAAGGCAAAAAGCACACTTTTTCGTTACGGGACAAAGACTTAGAGGATGAAGCTAATGTTTTACGAATTCCGTTAAAAAATAATTAGTTGCGAAAATAAGCTAATGTTGTTTATCACAAGATAATAGTAGAATCAGCCCGCAGTGGGAGATTAAACAACACACAATGGCTGAATGGGATTCATCACGGATGATTGATGGGCAATCGGACGGAGCACAAAACATGCATCGCTGCGCCTGGGCGGGCGAGCAGCCGCTTTATCAACGCTATCACGACACCGAGTGGGGGGTTCCGCTACGCGATGATGCGCGGTTATTCGAATTCCTGTTACTCGAAGGCGCGCAGGCCGGTTTGAGTTGGATTACCATTTTGCGCAAACGCGAAAATTACCGCGCCGCCTTTGATGGTTTTGATGCCGCACGCATTGCCCGTTACGATGCGGATAAAATAGAATCGCTGCTGCGGGATGCGGGAATTGTGCGCAATCGGCTGAAAGTCGCCTCCGCCGTGGTTAACGCGCAGAAGTTTCTGGCTGCACAAAACGAATTCGGCAGTTTCGCCAATTTCATCTGGCAGTTTGTCGGGCACCAATCGATACAAAACAACTGGCGCAATTTGGCCGAGGTGCCGGCGCATACCGCACAATCCGATGCCATGAGCAAGGCACTCAAGCAACGCGGCTTCAAGTTCGTCGGCAGCACAATTTGCTACGCGTTCATGCAGGCGACGGGCATGGTTAACGATCACACTTGCGATTGCTTTCGACACGCGCAATTGCGCGGCAACAAGGAATAAGAAATGATTTTGAAGTTCACCAAGATGCACGGTGCGGGGAACGACTTCGTGGTGCTGGACGGCGTTCGCCAGCCCGTAGAACTGACTCCGGAGCAGTTGCGTTTGCTGGCGGATCGCCATTTCGGTGTCGGCTGCGACCAAATCCTGCTGGTTGAAACCGCGCAACATCCCGATGCCGATTTCCGCTATCGCATCTTCAATGCTGACGGCGGCGAGGTGGAACAGTGCGGTAACGGCGCACGATGCTTTGTGCGTTTTGTACACGACAACAAACTATCGCCGAAGCGCGAGCTACTGGTCGAAACCAAAAGCGGTCTGATCCGCCCGCGCCTGGAGGCAGACGGGCGCGTCACCGTCGATATGAACGCACCGATTTTCACCGCAGCGCAGATTCCCTTTCAAGACGGCGCAGGCACCGCCAGCGAACCACTGACCGTGGATGAAGAAACATGGGAAATCAGTGCCATCTCAATGGGCAATCCGCACGCGGTCCTGCTGGTGGACGATGTCGAACATGCGCCTGTGGCAACGCTGGGACCGCGCATCGAACACCATCCGCGCTTCCCCAATCGCGTCAATGTCGGCTTCATGCAAATTACCGATCGCAACCACATCCGCCTGCGTGTTTATGAACGCGGCGCGGGCGAAACCCTGTCCTGCGGCACCGGAGCCTGCGCGGCGGCGGTTGCCGGAATCCGGCTCGGACTGCTGGACAGTCCGGTTAACGTGATGACTCGCGGCGGCACGCTTGCCATCACCTGGGACGGCGGCAACAGTCCGGTGCTGATGACCGGGCCCGCCATTACCGTCTTCACAGGCACTATCACCTTATAAGGAATCAATATGAAAGCCGGAGACATCGAACAATACCTATTGGATCACCCGCAATTTTTTGACGAGCATCTTGATCTATTGCAACAACTCAATCTCCCGCACCCCCACGGCGGGCGCACCATTTCCCTGGGAGAACGCCAATTGCTCGCGTTGCGCGAAAAGAACAAAGCACTGGAGAAAAAGCTGCACGACATCATCGCTGTCGCCGAAGAAAACGACGCGCTGCAATACAAACTGCACGAGTTCACCACAACACTGTTCGCCGCACGCGATCTGATCACCCTGCAAGAAATGATTCCCCACCTGCTGCGCGACATTTTTTCCGTTCCGCACACCGCCCTGCGCATTTGGCAACTCACCCCGCCCGATAGCGAAACCGCCACTTTCGCGGAGACCGCCAACCAGCCGGTTTGCGCGCAACAAGCCGCCCACAACACCGCCGCCTGGTTTGGCGAAAGTGCCGAACACCTGCACTCGTTTGCCTACCTACCCTTGCACACTGGCAACGACACCATCGGGCTGCTCGCCCTTGCCAGTGAAGACAAACAACGTTTTTACCCGGGAATGGGTATCCTTTATTTGCAACGTATCGCCGAAACCGTCAGCAGCGCGCTGCACCCTTATTTGGAACATCCCTAGCAGGTTTGCTTTGCGACAGCCATGACCTCACCCGTTAACCAGCAATACCTCTCCGGTTACTTGGCGTGGCTGCGCCACGAGAGGCAGTATGCCGCGCTCACGATTGAAAATTACGCGCGCGATTTGCGGCGTTTGTTTGATCTCAGCGCGGACACGGCACTGGCCGACCTCAGGCCGCAACATATTCGCCGCCTGATTGCACAGCTACACAGCAGCGGATTGGGCGGGCGTTCACTGGCACGGATGTTGTCGGCCTGGCGCGGATTCTTTACTTACCTGATGCGCGATCATGGCTTGCCTGACAACCCCTGTGCCGGCATCCGCGCGCCCAGATCCGCCAAGATGCTGCCGCAAGCGCTGTCCCCGGACGAGACCGCCAAGCTACTTGCCTTGCCAGGCGATTCGCCCACAGCGTTATGCAATCGCGCCATGTTCGAACTGTTTTATTCTTCCGGGCTACGCCTGGCCGAGCTGGTCGGTCTGGATTGCGCCGCCATGCGTATGGATATGCGCGCCGGCGAGGTGCGGGTGACGGGGAAGGGCAATAAGACCCGTGTTGTACCACTGGGGAAATTTGCGGTTGCCGCCCTGGAGGATTGGCTGGCAGTACGCGATCAAGTTGCCCAAACAAACGAGCCGGCACTGTTCGTCGGCACACGCGGGCAGCGCATCAGTCCGCGTGTGGTGCAGCGGCGCATCCGACAATGCGGTATTCAACAGGGACTTGGCAGCGCGGCGCATCCGCACTTGTTGCGTCACTCGTTTGCCACGCATGTGTTGCAATCTTCCGGCGATTTGCGCGCCGTACAGGAGATGCTGGGACATGCCAGCATCTCCACAACCCAGATTTACGCCCATCTCGACTTTCAGCACTTGTCCAAAATCTACGACAGTGCCCACCCCCGAGCCAAGAAAAAAACACCCTGAAAGTTATTTTGTGCCGTCTTATCACAAGCCCCCCCGCAAACAGCACGGGTAACCGCTACGTTTCAACGCTCGCACCCGCTATAATGTCCCGATGAAAAAAAACCTATCCGCCTCACCCAACGCCTTGCAACTGGGTCGCGAGGTATTGTCTATCGAAGCCGCTGCGGTGCAGGCTCTGGCTGCGCGTTTGGACGACAGTTTTTTACAAGCGATGAATCTCATTCTGAATTGCGCCGGGCGGGTGATCGTCAGCGGCATGGGAAAATCCGGTCACATTGCGCGCAAAATCGCCGCAACCATGTCCAGCACGGGAACACCCGCCTACTTTGTCCATCCGGGTGAAGCCAGTCATGGCGATTTGGGCATGATTACCGGCGAGGACGTTTTTATCGCCATTTCCTATTCCGGCGCAAGCGAGGAATTGATGGCCATCGTGCCGGGCATAAAACGCCAGGGGGCAAAGCTGATCAGCATCACCGGGAAACCCGCCTCCGTCCTTGCCGAGGCCGCCGATGTCCACCTCAATGCCTCGGTGGAAAAAGAAGCGTGTCCGATGGGTTTGGCACCCACCGCCAGCACCACCACGGCATTGGCATTGGGCGATGCCTTGGCGGTGGCATTGCTGGATGCAAAAGGCTTTGGTGCCGACGATTTTGCCCGCTCCCATCCCGGCGGCAGTTTGGGGCGGCGTTTGCTCACTCACGTGCATGACATCATGCGTACCGGGGAACGGCTACCGATGGTGGATGAGCATGTCATGCTGAGCGATGCGATTATGGAAATCTCCAGGAAAGGCGTGGGCATGACCGCCATTGTGGGTGACGGGCAAAAGGTGCTGGGAATTTACACCGACGGCGATCTGCGGCGCACACTGGCGAAGAGGCTGGACTTCAGCACCACGCCGGTGCGCAGCGTCATGTCCACCAGCCCGCATTGCATTGCACCCAACCGCCTTGCGGTTGACGCAGTCGAAATGATGGAGCAACACAACATCAGTCAGATGCTAGTCGTTAACGAGCAGCAACAATTGGTCGGCGCATTGAACATGCACGATTTGTTACACGCAAAAGTCATTTAGGAGAGTCCGATGCTGATGAGCCGCGCAAAATTAATTCGCTTACTTGCCTTTGATGTCGATGGCGTAATGACCGACGGGGGGCTGTATTTTTCCGACTCCGGCGAAGAGTTTAAACGCTTCAACTCCATGGATGGCCACGGCATCAAAATGCTGCGCGCCAGCGGTGTCGAGGTTGCCATCATCACCGGACGCACCTCGCGCTGCGTCGAAAACCGCGCCAAAAATTTGGGCATCCGGCATGTCTATCAGGGTGTGGAAGCCAAATTGGATGCCATGGTGGATTTGCTCGGCAAACTCAAACTGACCCGCGATGCCACCGCCTATATGGGTGACGATGTGGTTGACCTGTCGGTGATGCGCCATGTCGGCATGGCAATTTGCGTGCCGGCATCACCACAACTGGTACGCGAGCATTCCGATTATGTCACCCGCCATAACGGCGGCCACGGCGCGGTGCGCGAAGCCTGCGAGTTAATTATGTCGGCGCAAGGCACGCTCGATGCCCAGCTGAGCGTTTATTTGAAATGAACTTGGTCGCCCGCGCACGCTCTTGGCTGGGGTTGTTGCCCTTGTTGGGCATACTCGGCGCAACCTACTGGCTCAACCAGCAGGTGCGGCTCGCTGGCGACGGTGTTTATCGTGACGTGCCGCACACCCCGGATGCCGTCGTGGAAAATCTTTCCGCAACCAAGTTCAGCGAGCGGGGCATCCCGCAAGTTGTGGTGCACGCGGACAAAATGCAGCATTACGCCGATGACGACAGCTCCGAACTGACAGCCCCGCGTGTGACGGTGCTTTCAAATGACAGCCCGGCCATCCACGCAACCGCAAAAAAAGGTCTTATTTCCAGCAAGGGCGATGAAATTTATTTGACCGAACATGTCGAAGTGTTGCGCGAGGCAAGCCCGCAGCAGGCCGAACTCAAATTGGAAACCGAATATCTGCAACTTACGCCGCAACTCCATTTGGCGCGTTCCGACCGTGCTGTTACGCTACGCACTGCCGAAAGCATCCTGCAAGCCGTCGGACTGGAAATGGATAGTCAAGCCCGAACCCTGAAATTACTCTCGCAAGTCAGAAGTGAATATGTCCCATCAAAAAATTAACACCCTCACAGCCATTGCTCTGGCACTCCTCGCTCCTCTCTGCTTCGCCGAACAGGCTGACCGCGAGCAACCCGTGCAATTGCAGGCCGACCAAGTGGTGGTGGATGATGTAAAAAAAACCAGTACCTTTACCGGCTCGGTGCAGCTCAGCCAGGGAACATTACGGATTCTCGGCGATAAAATCGTCGTCGTGCAGGATCCGCAGGGTTTTAAGCAGATTACGATTTCCGGAAATTCTGCCAGCTTCCGCCAGAAGCGCGACGGAGTGAATGAATATGTGGAGGGCTCGGGCGGGCGCATCGAGTACAACACCAATAACGAAAGAATCGACCTCTACTCAAACGCGCGCATTACACGCAATCAGGATGAGATACGCGGCGAACACATCACCTATAGCGCAAAAACCGGCATTTTCCAAGCCGATGACAATTCGAAAAAATCCGGCAAGGCCGCGCCGCAACGGGTACAGGCAATCCTGTTCCCCAAGTCCGATAAAACCGTCAATGCGCCCGCTCCCGACGTGTCGGGGAAACAACCATGAGCGAGCTGCGCGCCGTCGGCTTAAAGAAACAATACAACTCCCGGAAAGTGGTGCAGGATGCCTCGCTGTCGGTCAGCAGCGGCGAAGTCGTCGGGCTGCTGGGGCCCAACGGCGCGGGAAAAACCACTTCGTTTTATATGATAGTCGGCCTGATTGCAGCCGATGGTGGTGACATTTATTTGGATGACGAGCAGATTACGCATCTGCCCATTCATCGCCGCGCACGACTGGGATTGGGTTATTTGCCGCAGGAAGCCTCAATCTTCCGCCGCCTGACGGTTGCCCAGAATATTCAGGCCATCCTGGAACTGCAAGGACTCGGCGGCAATGATCTGGACAACAACTTGGAAACCCTGCTGGAAGATTTGCATATCACCCATATCCGCAACAGCCCGGCCATCAGCCTGTCTGGCGGCGAACGGCGGCGCGTTGAAATTGCCCGTGCGCTGGCCACCAACCCGCGCTTTATCCTGCTCGATGAACCGTTCGCCGGGGTAGATCCGATTGCCGTCCTTGATATTCAACGGATTATTCGCTTCCTCAAGGAACGCAACATCGGCATTTTGATTACCGACCACAATGTCCGCGAAACCCTGGGCATTTGTGACCGCGCCTACATCATCAATGCCGGCGCGGTCATGGCGGAGGGTAAGCCGGATGAAATCATCTATAATGAGGCCGTCAGAAAGGTTTATTTGGGGGAAAATTTCAAGTTTTAATATGCTGCACACCTCCCCGACTCTGCTGATATGAAACCCTCTCTACAGCTCCGCATCTCCCAGCAACTCACGCTGACACCGCAGTTGCAGCAGGCGATTCGCCTGTTACAACTTTCGACGCTGGACATTCACCAGGAAGTCGCCCAGATGCTGGAAGACAATCCGCTGCTGGAAGCCAGTGAAGATGTCTCGACAAGTGCTGTTTCTCCGGATGCCGACAACGGCGACAAAAACAACGACGACTCGGCGAATAACTCCGATGACAGCCAAGATACGATTGATTTTGACGAGGTGGATTGGAGTAGCAGCCTCGGCGGCTCCCATAGTGGCGATGACGACGAGGATGGCGACAATTTCCCGGAACAGCCTTCCGGGCAAATCAGCCTGCGCGAACACCTGTACAAGCAATTGTCCACCAGCCCGTTAGTGGGTCAAGATCGAAAAATGATCGGGATGTTGATTGACGCATTGGATGAGAACGGCTACCTGGTACAAGACTTGACCGAACTGGTTGAGTTGCTACCCGAGGAACTCAATATCTCGCTGGATGACCTGGAAACCGCGCTGGTACAACTGCAACACTTGGACCAGATCGGCATCGGCGCGCGCGACCTCAAAGAATGTTTGCTCCTGCAACTGAAAGTATTGCCTGCAGACACGCCACAACTGCCCCTGGCAATTGACTTGGTGAGCAATTACCTGGATGCGCTTGCCGCACATGATTTCGCCAAACTCAAGCGGCAACTGCATTGCAGCGATGATGAGCTACGCGCGGCACAATCCCTGATTACCAGCCTCAACCCGAGACCCGGCGCAGAATTCAATCAGGGCACTGCGGACTATCTGATACCCGACGTAATCGTGGAAAAGCATAAAGACAAATGGCGCGCACGCCTCAACGAGGAAGCCTTGCCCAAGCTGCGCGTCAACCAAATTTACTCTAAAATCCTGCAACAACGGGGAGCCGGCAGCTCGTCCCAACTCGCCTCTCAGCTTCAGGAGGCAAAGTGGATGATCAAAAACCTGCAGCAGCGTTTTGATACAATTTTGCGCATTGCGCAAGTCATTGTGGAGCGTCAGGAGCAATTTTTTGAACACGGCGAAATCGGTATGCGCCCGATGGTGTTGCGCGAAGTGTCCGAAGCCTTGAATCTGCATGAGTCAACCATCTCGCGCGGCACAACACAAAAGTTTATGATGACACCCAGAGGCATCTATGAATTCAAGCATTTTTTTGGCAGCGGCTTGGCAACAGAAAGTGGCGGGATTTGCTCTTCCACGGCAATACGCGAACTCATCAAACAATTCGTCAGCGAGGAAGACACCCGCAAACCGCTCACCGATAGCCGCATGTCGGAAATGTTGGCACAGCAGGGCATTGTTGTTGCCCGGCGTACCGTAGCAAAGTACCGGGATGCATTGAACATTCTCCCGGTAAACCTTCGTAAATCACTCTAACTATAAGGAGCACAAAAATGAACCTCCAACTCTCCGGACATCACGTGGAAGTTACCCCCGCAATCCGCGAATACGTAACCGGGAAATTCGGTAAAATCAAGCGTCACTTTGACAATGTTATTGATGTTAACGTCATCCTGTCGGTAGAAAAACTCCGGCAAAAAGCCGAAGCGACGGTTCATGTCAGCGGCAAAGATGTCTTTGTGGAGTGCGAAGATGAAAATCTCTACGCGGCGATCGACGCATTGGTGGACAAACTGGATCGCCAAGTGTTGAAGCACAAGGAAAAACTTTCGGCGCGCCGCCATGATAACTCCGGCAAATACGCGGCACTGGAATAATTTCCGGACGATAATCGCCACTGTTCAAACGTCCCCCATCAGCATCACACTTGCGCCGATGCCAAGACTTGACAGTGGCTCTCTTTTCCCACCTTCACCCTAGGTTTGTGATCCTATGAATTTGATTCGCAATATCCTTCCCCCGGACAACATTCTGCTTGATACCGAATCGACCAGCAAGAAGCGCGTATTCGAACGTGTGGGCTTGTTGCTTGAAAATAACCAGCAGATTTCCCATGGCGAAATTTTTGACAGCCTGTTTGCCCGCGAAAAACTCGGCTCAACCGGCCTGGGGCATGGCGTCGCCATTCCGCATGGGCGCATCAACCACTTGCGCGAAGCGGCGGGAGCATTCGTAAAAACCGCCCACCCCATCCCGTTCGATGCGCCGGACGGCCTGCCGGTTAACTTTATTTTTGTGTTACTGGTTCCCGAACATGCGACCGATTTGCATTTGCAAATTCTCGGCGATTTGGCACAGATGTTCAGCGAACCGCGCTTCCGCAGTCAATTAGCCGATTCCGATAGCGAGGCATCCATCCACCAATTGTTTTACGACTGGGAAACCTGATTAATGGCAGAAGTCAACGTCCGCCAACTCTTTGAAGATAAGCAAGCACGCTTGGAGTTACGCCATTTGGCCGGTGCGGATGGTGGTGATCGCTGCATTACCAGCGATGAAGTGAGTGCCTCCAACAATGGCTTGATTGGACATCTCAACTTAATTCACCCCAACTGGGTGCAGGTTTTGAGTGAAAACGAGCTTGATTACCTGGGCGGACTGGATACGCAACAACGCAAAAACGCATTCGCGGCAATCGAAAAGAACCACCCTGTTTGCCTGGTGGTTGCCGGCGCGCAAACCATTCCCGACGAGTTGATTGCCTTCGCCAATGAAACCGGCATCCCGCTGTTCTGCTCACCGAAGCCGAGCGTGCACCTGATGTGGCTGTTGCGTCACTACCTGGCCAAGGAGTTGGCCGAATCGACCACCCGACACGGGGTTTTTCTTGACGTGCTGGGCGTTGGCGTGATGATCACCGGGGAAAGTGCTGTCGGCAAAAGCGAGTTGGGATTGGAGTTAATCACGCGCGGCAATGGTTTGGTCGCGGATGACATCGTCGAACTGCACCGTATCGCACCGGACACCCTGGAGGGACGTTGCCCGGAGTTGCTGCGGGATTTTCTCGAGGTGCGCGGCTTGGGCATCTTGAATATCCGCACCATGTTTGGCGAAACTGCCGTGCGCCGCAAAAAAAGCCTGAAGTTGGTTGTTCACCTCAACCATCCCCCCGGTGGCGACCTCACCCGAATGGAGCGATTACCACTGGAAGCGAGCTATCAGGAAATTCTCGGTGTGAACATCAACACCGTTAATATCCCAGTCGTTGCCGGACGCAACTTGGCCGTGCTGGTCGAAGCCGCCGCCCGCAATTTTGTGCTGCAACAACGCGGTATCGACACCATGCAGGAATTCGTTGTCCGGCAAGAGCGGCAGTTGCACGGAGATTAATGGTGCAACTCTTCCTGATTAGCGGTCTTTCCGGTTCCGGCAAGAGTGTCGCGCTCAAAACCCTGGAAGATGCCGGGTTCTATTGCGTGGACAACCTGCCTGCCGAGCTGCTTCCCACGCTGATTGCCACGCTGCAACAGACCGGTTATAACCGCATCGCGGTGAGCGTCGATGTGCGTAGCGGTCATGGTGTGCAACAGCTGCCGCACCATATTGCGACACTCAAGCAGCAAGGCTGCGATGTGCGTCTGTTATTCCTTGATGCGCAAACCGAGACACTGGTAAAACGCTTTTCCGAAACCCGCCGCCTGCATCCGCTTAACGACGGTGTACGCACGCTGCCCGAATGCGTTGCGCGGGAACGAGAACTGCTGGCCGACATTAGCGGCATTGGTCATCGCATCGACACCAGCGACCTGCGCGCCAACTCGTTGCGCGCTTGGGTCAATCAACTCATCGCGGTGAATCGCGCCCACCTTACCTTGCTATTCCAGTCTTTCGGTTTCAAGCATGGTGTCCCCCTGGATGCCGATCTGGTATTTGATGTTCGCTGCCTACCCAACCCGCATTACGACCCGTTGTTGCGCCCCCTGACCGGACGCGACCCGGCTGTCATTGATTTTCTGGATCACGCCGAACCCGTGCAGAAAATGTATCGGAACATTCTGTCATTCGTTACCGCTTGGCTGCCAAGCTACGTTGCCGACCATCGCAGCTATTTGACAGTCGCGGTCGGCTGCACTGGCGGACAGCATCGTTCGGTTTACCTGACAGAAAAACTCGCGCAGCATTTCATCGCACAACAACAAACGCTAATCCGCCACCGTGAACTCATTTGAGTCGCTACGCACTACCAACTTTTTGCCATACCTCAAAGTGGGCGATTGGCTCACACTGCTTGTCGGCTGTATAGGCCTGATATTGTTGACACTCCGGCTTTGGGGGGGCGACTATGCCGACCGGGTCATTATTCGCAGTGGCGGAAAAATTTTCCAGGAACTGCCGCTATCGCGCGACCGAGAAATTACCGTACCCGGTCCGCTTGGCATCAGTGTGATCACAATTGCAAAACACCGCGCGCGCATTAGCGCGGATCCCGGTTCCCGGCAATACTGCGTGCGACAAGGATGGCTACAGCAAGCTGGTGAAATCGCTATTTGCCTGCCTAATCGGGTGAGCTTGGAGCTGGTCGGAAACATAAAAAAATATGACAGTCTCAATTACTAAAACGCGTTATCTACGCTTAAATACCACCGGCGAAGATCACCGCATCTCACGCATGGCCGCAGTCGCACTGGGGCTCACCGTGCTGGAAAGTGCGATCCCTTCGCCATTGCCGGGGATCAAACCGGGTTTGGCCAATATCGTGACATTGATCGTACTGGCAAAATTTGGCTGGCGCACTGCGGCATGGGTGTCCCTGTTACGGGTCGTGGCAGCCAGCTTACTATTTGGCAACTTCTTGGCACCCGGGTTTTTCATCAGCCTCTCGGGTGCAATCTGCAGCCTGCTGATGCTCGCCGCCAGCCAACGGTTGCCGGCACGCTGGTTTGGCGCAGTCAGCCATAGCATTCTTGCCGCGTTTTCCCATATCGCCGGACAATTGAGCATCGTCTATCTGTGGCTCATCCCGCATAATGGCATCACTTATCTGATACCTGCTTTTGCCTTGGCCGCACTTGTATTTGGCGCAATAAACGGTTTATTGGCAGCTCACCTTCTCAACGCTTACCCCTCAAGCAAGCCTGTCACAAGCAACGCCGCCCGTTGCCAAATCGGTTAGTTCGCCCCGATCTGCACGTTTTTTCGTTTGAAAAAAACTCGTTAACTCACTATAGTTAACGCTGAATTCCATTTGGGTGATGCCAAAATGGCAATCAAGCGAGATTTATCGATAAAAATCAGGGAGAAAACATGCCGTCAATTAACCGCTTCACCGTCAGTCGGGCGCTCGCAGTCTGGTTGCTTGCACTGATCGCCGTCTTCGCAGACCCAACACCGGCCATGGCGGAGTATGGCGATGTTGTCATCAACAATTACTCGGATGCGGCAGGAATGCGTCCTGCGGTATTTCCGCACTGGTTTCATCGCATTCGCTTCCGCTGCAAAGTCTGCCATGCCGATATCGGTTTCAAATTCAAAGCGGGCGGCAACGACATCAACATGCTAAAAATCATTGAAGGGCAATATTGTGGCGCCTGTCATAACGGAAATATTGCATGGTCGGTCAAAAATTGTAATTTGTGTCACTCCGGCAAACCCGGCACCCCGACACAGATACATGAAAGTACCATGCAGGAATTGGCGGTTCCCGCCGACTTCCGTAATAACAAATAAAAGGAGGAGCCCAAATGAACCGTCTATTCAAAATGATGCCTCTGGCTTTGCCAATAGCATTAATGTGTGCCGTTGCCATGCCAGTTTCTGCCGAAACAACGGAATCCCCTTCGGTATATGAAACAAAATCCGCTATCCCGCAACTGGTTTACCAAGAGCGATCGGTCATTGCCGGGTCATCCAGCAATCCGTTTAACCGTCTGCTGAAAAAAGCTTCCCGACCCCATTTGCCGCCTAGTGAAGACGAAATTCACGATCACAGCAATGAGGGCACAATGATTTTGCAGCATCCGCTCCAAGCCTACGAAGGCCTGCCGGAAACCGAGAGCAAGCTTGGCAATAGTGTGCATTGGGTCAAGGCGGTCGATGATGGTCACATCAAGCCGCGCTGGGATCGTTTCGACCCCACCGCCGAACCCTCGGTAATGGATATGGATATTTTGCGTATTCCCAAAAGTTCCATGCCCAACGTACTGTTCCCGCACCGTCAACACACCGAGTGGTTAGCCTGCTCCAACTGTCACCCGGCTATTTTCATTCCACGCAAGGGCGCAAACCAGATCAACATGTCCGCCATTATTTTGGGCGAAAAATGCGGCGTATGCCACGGCAAGGTTGCCTTCCCGGTCTCCGAGTGCAGGCGCTGTCATTCGCAACCCAAAGAAATCGCAATTAACACCAAAGTCAGCCCGCCGACAAAAAGATAATTGACTGTGCCTTGGTTATTTTGCCTACTACTGTTATTCATCGCGCCGCCAGCCATGGCGGCGGATGTTGTTCAGCCCTCGCCTGTAGAGGTACAACAAAAACTGCAACTGTTAAAAATGTTGCTCGCCAGCTCACCCGCCCTAAAGCAAGCAGGGGATGAGGCTGCCAGAGAGTCGGCTCAATTAGCGCGTACGCTATACACCCGGGCAAATGATGCGCTGGAGGAAAAAAACTTGGCTTGGGCGGATGCGTTTGCCAACGAAGCCCTGAGCGTTATTGAAGATGCCAGCCGCCTGTCTTCAACCGAAGCAAACGAACGTTCACGTTATGCCGAAATGCTGGATGATGTTCGCGCTTTCGAGGCGACGTATCTTGATTTGCACAAGGGGATGTCATCTGCGGAGAGGCAAACCCACGATGCGCAAATTGAACGCACTCACCCGCTGGTTGCTCAAGCGCAGGCCATGGTACGCGATGGACACTATCAGGGAGCAAACGCAAAGCTGGAGCAGGTACACGATATTTATGTGACCGCGATTAACAGCATCCTGGAATCCACTACACTGATTTACGATAACCAGTTCAACACCCCCGCCGAAGAGTTTGAGTATGAGTTGGCGCGCTATCAAAGTTACGACGAACTGCTCCCGCTGGCAAAAGAGCAATACCACCCCAACGAAGGCATCCTGCAATTGAGTGATCGCTATGTAAAAGACAGCCAGGTCGCGCGAGATCAAGCCCGGCAACAAGCCGCAGCTGGCAACCATCAAGTCGCTATACAAACCTTGCAGGGCGCAACCAAGCGCTTACAAACCGCACTTAAAACCATCGGCCTAGTCGTTCCGGAGTAGAATGGACGATGCTTTTTAATAATGTGAAAACCTTCCGCATCGCCCGCAAGCTGTTTATTGGTATTCTGTGCATCGGTCTGTTACATAGTGTCTCTTGGGCGGAACCAGACGACGAAGAAGATGATCCATCCCGCTGGAAGCCCCTGGCCCAAGACGGCTTGCACGATCCGACCAATCCTGCCATTCACCAAAAACAGAATCCCGCCGACGCATTCCGCACCCTGCCACCTGATTTCGCGGGGAATAAGGTGCGATGGGTTTGGGCAATTGAGGATGGCGACATTAATCCCAGAGCCTCCATCAGCGACTCAAATAAGGTGCAACCGGTACTCGACATGAATGTCATTCTCGATCAAACTGCCGACATGCCGATGGTGCGCTTTCCGCATAAACCCCACACACAGTGGCTAGACTGCAGCAACTGCCACGATTGGCTGTTCAAACAAAAAGCCCGCGCCACCAATTTCGGTATGTTTGATGTGTTAAGCGGCGAATTTTGTGGGCGCTGTCACGGCGCGGTCGCTTTCCCCTTAACCGCTTGTGATCGCTGTCATAGCGTATATCGCACCCCTGACGGCCTCCCCCCGGGAAAGACCGTGAATGAAAAGAGGGCATTTAAAGGTTATGACCGCTAACTTTATGCCACAGCACCGACGCGGCACGCTTGGCATCCTATTCGGGGTGGTCGTGGCGACATTGATTTTGCTGCAAGCTGCGCCGGCACAAGCCGAGTACGGTGATGTCATTCTGAACAAACGCGCTCAAGCAGCAGGAATGCGTCCGGTTATATTTCCCCATTGGTTCCACCGCATTCGCTTCCGTTGCAAGGTTTGTCATTATGTTGACCCGCTCAGTCGCAACGATGCCGGATTTGAAATGCGTGCGGGGTCAAACGACATCATGATGCTGGACATCATTGAGGGGCGTTTCTGCGGTATGTGCCACAACAATAAAATTGCCTGGGGGCCAGAAAACTGCAACATCTGCCATGCCGGACTGCCGGGACTGCCCAGCGGTTTGCCCGGAACGGATCGAACGCTCGGCCCCAGCCAGTGGTAGGCATCCCCTCAATTTCCCAAGCACTAAGGGAACTTTATGCTTGAATTTGAGTCTCCCGCTAACTTCTGTTGTTAGTTAACTTTAGCGTGTTTGGCGTCAGCGTAACTCTTTTCGCCAAGCACTTCTCGCAAACTCAAGAAATTCGGAACGACAGGAACTCTAAACTGTGCGCTGGTCAACACATATTCTGCTGCTTGGGTTAGTGCTACTGGTCAGTGCCTGCGCGGAAACACCTATGGCATTCCGTCTTGGCGACCCCAATCATGGTGCAGCCAAGGTTTGGCCTGACGCACCCGAACAGGCTCGCTATCGTTATGTTGGTGAATTGACTGGAGAAAATAACTTTCTGCCGGATGATGCCTACCAACCGAGTGCCGCACAGTCCGTGTTTAACTGGCTGGTTGGGCTGGTTGGCAGCGGCAAACCCAAACCGGTCATGTTGCAACGCCCGCAAAGCGGAGTCACCGATGAAAACGGGCGAATTTACGTCACCGACATCGGTCGTGCAGCAGTCTATGTTTTTGATATTGCCGAAGCCAAGCTTGAGGTTTGGGATCAAGCTCGCGCGGAATCCCGCTTTGAATCTCCTATCGGTATCGCTCTAGGCAAACAAGGCGAGATTCTCGTTGCGGATGCGCAACTACACACCATATTCAGGCTGGATTCGACGGGGAAACCTGTGGGCGAATTTGGCGGCAATGATTTGCTGCGCCCCACCGGTTTGGCCCGTGATCCGCAAAATGCGCTCATCTATGTGGCAGACACTTACGCGCATAACATTAAAATTTTTGACGATAACGGGATCCTGTTGGGGACGATAGGCCAACGGGGCGAGGCGGATGGTGAGTTTAATTTTCCGACCCATCTTTATTTTTCGGGAGGCAAACTCTACGTCACAGACACTTTGAATTCGCGTATCCAGATATTTGATTCCAGCGGGAAAATGATAGGCAAATTCGGCAAACGCGGTCTGAATGTTGGCAACTTGGTAAGACCCAAAGGTGTCGCAGTCGATAGTGAGGACAACATTTACGTGGTTGAGTCTTTCTATGACAATCTTCTGGTATTCGATCAATCCGGGCGGACACTGTTATCGCTTGGCGGTAATGGCAACGAGGCCGGGCAGTTTTACCTGCCCGCAGGTGTATGGGCAGATCACCGAGACCAAATTTATGTCGCAGACATGTTTAACGGGCGAGTTACAATAGTGCAGTATTTGGGGACAGCAAATGAGCGCAATGAATAAACTTGGCAAGTCCGCGTGGCTTATCAGTATTTTTGGGATGCTGTGGCTACTGACTAATTCCGCAACGACTCAGGCAACTGTTGTTTCTGATGTGGCAAAAACCAAACATAACTTGTCGGCAAGCAGCCCCGGAACAGTAAAAGCCGTCAGTGAAACCCAGACCTGCGTTTTTTGCCATGCGGCTCATAACGGCGAGCCTGCTGTAGCACCACTGTGGAATCGCACCCTCTCTACCCTGACTTATACCCTCTACAGCTCTTCAACCATGGAGAGCACCACCGCCCAACCCGGCGGAGATTCTAAACTGTGCTTATCCTGCCACGACGGCACATTGGCAATTGGCACCGTTAACGTATTGAACGGCCTAAAGAATACCAAAGCCATCATCAATATGAACGGAACATCCGGCGGCTTCATGGCGGCAGGCTCCGGGGAATTGACGGGAGACACGTCCAATCTTGGTGGCGACCTCACCAACGACCACCCAATTTCGTTCACCTATGACAACACCCTTGCCAACAATGATGGCGAGCTACGCACACTGCCCGTTGTTTCCGGCGGCATCACCCAAGTGGGCAATAGCGTTAGAGGAACGACTCCGAAACCGATTTTCCCCCTAAAGTCGGATCGAATGGAATGCTCTACCTGCCATGACCCGCACACATGGGAAAATGACCCCGCCAAAGGAAATCACAAATTCTTGCGGGGCAATCGCTTCCAGCAAACACAACCGATGGGAACGGCATTCGATGCGACCGCCGACTCAATGTGCTTGGGTTGCCATGACAAATTATCGTCACTGTGGGCGTATTCATCGCACGCCAACGAACTGGTCGCCAATCAAACTTATCTGGCTCCCACTGCAACGCAGCATGAATTTCCAACGAATGTCACCGTCTGGAGTGTTTCCTGCCTAAACTGTCACGACACCCATTCGGTGCAAGGCTCTACCCGCCTGCTACGTGAAGGAACTGACAGCACCGCTATTCCAAAAAGTGGCGGCAATACAGCCAGTGAGGAAACCTGCTTCCAATGCCACAGCCCCTTTGGACAAAGCGTCATTACACCGTTAACCACCGTGCCAGATATCAAGAGCGACTTCGCGCTCACTATCCATATGCCCATCGCCACCGCACCGGAGAGGCATGACACGAGCAGCAATTTTAATGACAGCCTGAATGGTGGACCGGTATGCGTTGCCACCGGCGGCGATCAATGCGGCAAAGACTTGCTGGAGCCCCAGGCAAAACTGGGCAAGGTTAGTGCCGGTGGGTCGATTAACAACCGTCATGCCGAATGCAGCGACTGCCATAACCCGCATCGCACCACCAAAAACCGCCTGTTTAACGACGATGCCGCAGTCACAACGGGAACGGCGGGAACACATAAGCACGACATCATCACTGACGGTGTCACGTCAATTCATAACAACCTTGTTTCCGGCTCGCTGCGCGGGACTTTTGGTGTCGAACCGGTATATGGCGGCAATGAATTCTCCACCGCGCCGATTAGCTTTAACGTTAAACGTGGTGATGGCGGTAGTGGCGCAATATCGGCAGTTTCCAGCACTTATGTGACGCGGGAATATCAGGTCTGCCTGAAGTGTCATTCCGGCTATGGCTACGACACCAGTAGCCCGATTGCATTACCCGCCAGCAATATTGATGGCGGTACGGTATCGGGCACCAACGGGGTCAGCCACTACAGCGACATTTCCATGGAGATCCAAGCACCTATCGGACACAAGGGATCCCCTGCAAGTACCACCACTTCTGGTGCAGACATTGCCTTCTCCGCCAACAACCATCGCTCCTGGCATCCCATCATGGACAACACCGGGCGTACCAGCATCCTGCGCGGCAACGCCAGTCCCAATTTATTGCGTGCCCCGTTCAATGGTTCTAACACTGACGGTGGAACGGAATTGGTTGTCGCGTTGGGCGAACAAACCATGCACTGCAGTGACTGCCACGGCTCGGGCAACGCCTTGGGCGATGCCTCTACACCCGTCGGTGGCGAAAATGGCAAACCTTGGGGGCCCCACGGCAGTAACAACGACTTCCTGTTAAAAGGCCCTTGGGATACGACCCTCGCAGTTCCGGCCACTGCGGATAACCTCTGCTTCCGCTGTCACGATGCCAATCAATATGCCGATGCTACTGGCGCACCCGCGACCACATTGCAAAGTGGCTTTAGTGCTGTTGGCAATGACGCTTATGGTGTGCCCATGAGCAACTTGCACCAACGCCATGCATACTACACCACCCAAGGCGGTGTTCCGCCGACCACGACATGGCCGCCGGCCGCCAATGGCACATATCGCTGCACCATGTGCCACACGGGCACCGCCCACGGCTGGAAGAATAAAAACTTCTTGGTTAATCTCAACGATTTGGGACCGGAAATAACCGCACTGGGTGGTGAAATCGCCCCGGGACCCATTGTGCTGGGTGCGGGAGCACCCGTACCGACCGGCACCCAAGCCCCCGCCTTTACCATACCCACCGGCTATAGCAATAGCGGCTACTATCAGGGTGCGCTATTGCGGGTGAATAGTTTTGCTGCCAGTGGCAATTGGGTCAAAACAGACTGTGGTGGCTGCCATTAAAAAATGGGGCGACATATCTCGGTGCCATATTCCAATCGGTAAAAGTGGCGTGCCCACACCGAGGCAAGACGTGCAATTCGCGTCAAAGGCATAGTTATGCAGCCATCCTCTCAGCCACAGCCCGACGACTTATCCGCAAATACTGCGACACAAGAATCGACAGTCTCGGACATCGCGACAGTTTCCTCGGTGCCATTGCGAGTCAAAGGATTTCTCGCCTTTTCCGCCGTCGTACTGTACGCGGTATTGCTCACCTCCTATACCCTGCACAAAAAAAATGAGCTCTCCAGCGAATTCGAACATTTGCAAAGCCTCTACATGGCGGAAGATCAACTCAGACAGGTTGAGGCGGCCGCGCTCCATGTGGCAATGGCAGTATTTATCAACGCCAGCACCGATACACTGGAACAAAGCATTCAACGTTTTCGCGACAACTTTGTTATTGTCAAAAAGAAAAATGCCGAGCTCATTACCCACTTCCCCTCCGCCGGCTTAAACCTCTCCCGAACAGACATGGCAATCGAGCAGGCATCAATCCAGCCGGAAGGGAATAGCCTTGCCATCATCAACACCGAGTTGCTCAAAGCCAAAAACGAAGTCACCCAACACATTGAAGATACCCGCCAGCTCCAGAAAAAAGCCGCTGAACAATTTCACACTTTATGGGACTCCGCGGCACTCGCCGCACTCATGTTTGGTATTTTTGGCTTAATTTTGCTGGGAGCCATCATCGGCCTGTTTTTCACCCGATTGACCGGTGATCTACACACGCTTAAGGCGCGGGCACTGGGCATCATCAACGGTGACCGCAACAATCCGATTCGAGTCAACCGTGACGACGAAGTCGGCGAATTGATGCAGGCCGTCAATCACATGGCGATTACCTTGGACAAGCGCGAGCGTGAACTGGTCATCGCGCGCCAACGTTACTTCCATCAGGAAAAAATGGCTGCCGTCGGTGCGCTGGCAGCCGGTGTCGCCCACGAAATTGGCAACCCGATTGCGGCAATGTCCGGCGTATTGCAGGAAATGACCGACACAACCCAACAAGACAAAGTGGCCTTGTTGCAAACACAAATTCAACGTCTCTCTACCATCACGCGCGAAATTTCCGGGTTTGCCTCGCCGCGCCAGATGGAACGCCAACTGCTCGACTTGAACGGTTTAATCCGGGCAACCACCAGCCTGATGAGTTATGACAAGCGTATGCGCAACGTGGAAATGGGACTCGATCTGGATAGTCAGCTACCCGCCATTTACGGTGTTTCCGACCAGTTAACCCAAGTGATCATGAACCTGCTGATCAATGCCGCAGACGCACTCGGTGCGGTTACCGAACGCTCGCCAAAAATTACTATCAGCACGAAAGTGCTCAATCATCAAGCTGTTTTGGCGGTGGCTGATTCCGGCTGCGGCATGGATAACGATGCGCTAAATCATGCGTTTGAGGCTTTCTTCACCACCAAGAAAAACAAAGGGACAGGCTTGGGGTTGGCATTGTGCCACTCTATTGTTGAGGGACACGGCGGCGCGATTGATATTGCATCCCAGCCGAATGTCGGCACAACCGTTTCCATCTCGCTCCCCCTGCCGACTGACAACGGAAACGATACGTTATGAGTTCATTGCAAATTCTGGTTGTCGATGACGAGCCGGCAATTCGCCAGGTAGTCGCCTCGCTGCTGCGCAAGGCGGGCTATGGTGTCGAACAGGCTGGCGGCGGCATCGAAGCGATGAAAAGGCTGTCGCAAGGCGATCTCGACATCGTCATCTCCGACATCAAAATGCCCGACCTGAACGGCATTGATTTACTGCGTCAAGCCCGCGCCGCCAACATTGATACAGCCTTCATCATGATGACGGCTTTCGCCTCAGTCGATACCGCTATCGAGGCCATCAAAGCCGGTGCAACCGACTACATGATCAAGCCGCTGAACAATGAAGAGTTGCTGCATCGGCTCGCCAAAGTCGCGGACTTGCGCGGCCTGCGAGCCGAAAACAGGGTATTGCGCAGACTGGTATTGGGCAGCAACAAAAACGTATTCCGCTTCAACTCACCCGCGATGCGTGAAGTCGAGCATATGGCCGCCAAGGTCGCCCGCACCGACAGTACAGTGTTAATTACCGGAGAAAGCGGTACCGGCAAAGGTGTGTTAGCACGCCTGGTGCATCAGCAGAGCCTGCGAGCCGACGGCCCGTTTATTCCGGTTAACTGCGGTGCCATTCCCGAAAACCTGGTGGAGAGCGAATTCTTCGGGCATATCCGCAGCGCCTTCACCGGGGCCGACAAGGCAAGAAAAGGACTGTTTCTCGAGGCCGATGGCGGCACGATCTTTCTCGACGAAATCGGCGAGTTGCCGCTTGCCCTGCAAGTTAAATTACTGCACGTAATCGAGCATAAAGAAGTGCGCCCCGTCGGTAGCGAGCAGACTCGCCCCATTGATGTCCGCATCGTTGCCGCAACCAACCGCAACCTGCGGGAAATGGTTGCCCAGGGCACCTTCCGGGAAGATTTGTTTTTCAGAATTAGCGTATTTCACCTGGCAATGCCGCCTCTGCGCGAGCGGCGCGGTGACATCAGCGCGCTGGCAAAATTTATTATCCAGCGCAGCAAACATAGACTGGGGGACGACAGGGCCGACATATCGCTCGACCCGGTTGCCGAAGACATGCTGTTAAATCACAACTGGCCGGGCAATGTTCGCGAGCTGGAAAACGTTATCGATCGCGCACTGATTCTCGCCGAGAACGGGAAAATCACACCCGCCGACCTGCCGCCGCAAATTAGCAAAATGGCCGGGGCAAGCCGCCCCGGCCTCGATATTAATCTCAGCGGCTCACTGCGTGATCAAGTACGCAAATTTGAGATCGCGCTCATCTTAAAAGCGATTGACAAATCCGGCGGGGATCGGCGTGCCGCCGCCAAAACACTGGACATCGGATTATCCAGCCTGTATCGCAAACTGGAGGAGTTTGAAGCGCAGCAACAACTCCCCCCGGGCGAATAGACTTACAGCATCAACACTCCATCGGCTTCCACCAAAGCATTGCGCGGCAATGCCGCGACACCCACCGCAGCACGCGCCGGATAAGGCTGCTGAAAATAGCCCGCCATAATTTCGTTGACCTTGGAAAAGTCGGCGAGATCCGTCAGATAAATATTCAATTTCACCGCATCGTTCAGACTACCGCCGGATGCCCGCGCGACCGCGCGCAAATTCTGGAACACTTGATGGATTTGCTGTTCCACCCCCTCTGTCATCTGCATAGTCTGCGGATCCAGCCCAATTTGACCGGAGAGATAAACTGTATCCCCCACCCGGACCGCTTGCGAATATGTCCCGATAGCGGCGGGCGCGTCCGAGGTTTGAATGATTTGCCGGTTATTTGCCATATTGACTCCTTATATTTTCGAGAAACGACCGTAACTCAGGTGATTACTGTCGGCTGATCACGCCCGCTACGCTGGCGCAGCTCCGTCAGTTGACCCGCAATGTCGATTAGTTCCGCCAATGCCAGCTGCGCATCCAGATGGTGGCGCGCGCTATCCGGCTCGAAGGCTTCCAGATAAATGCGCAACGTTGCGCCCTCAGTGCCGGTACCGGACAGACGAAACACGATGCGCGAACCGTCGGTGAAAATGATGCGGACGCCCTGTCCGGTGCTGATGCTACCATCCACCGGATCGGTGTAGCTAAAGTCGTCACAGCGGTCGATGGTGTAATGGCCAAACGTCCGTCCCGGAAGACTGCCGAAGCCATCCTTCAACAACTTCATCACCCCGTTGGCGGCCTCGGTCGGAATCCCCTCGTAGTCATGGCGCGAATAAAAGTTCCGGCCAAAGCGCGCCCAGTGTTCGTTGACGATAGCCTCGACCGGTTGCTTGCGGACAGCAACCACATTCAACCAGAACAATACCGCCCACAGACCATCCTTTTCGCGCACATGGTCGGAACCCGTGCCGAAACTTTCTTCGCCGCACAATGTGACCTTACCCGCGTCCATCAGATTACCGAAAAATTTCCAGCCGGTCGGAGTCTCATAGCAGGGAATGCCGAGTTGCTGCGCCACGCGATCCGCCGCCGCACTGGTCGGCATTGAGCGCGCAATGCCCGCCAATCCCTGCCGGTAACCGGGTGTGAGCGTTGCATTCGCGGCCAGCACCGCCAAACTGTCGGACGGATTGACGAAGAAACGCTTGCCCAAAATCATGTTGCGGTCGCCATCACCGTCCGAAGCCGCGCCAAAGTCTGGCGCATCGTCGCCATACACGATATCGACCAGTTCGTGCGCATAGGTGAGATTGGGGTCGGGGTGACCATTGCCGAAATCCGGCAGTGGTGTCGCGTTCATCACGCTATCGGCAGGCGCGCCCAGCCGCTGTACGAAAATCTCCTGTGCGTATGGCCCGGTGACGGCGTGCATGGCATCGAACTTGATGCGAAAACCGCCTGCCAGCAAGGTGCGAATGGCGGCAAAATCGAATAGCGATTCCATCAGCCCGGCGTAATCACTGACCGGGTCAATCACCGATACGATCATCTCGCCCAGCTTGCTGTCACCCAATGTGTCCAGGGCGACATCCTCCGCTTCCGCGATGCGGTACTGGGCGATGGATTGACTCGCCGCAAAAATCGCCTCGGTAACCGGTTCGGTCGCGGGGCCGCCATTTTCACCGTTGTATTTGATACCAAAGTCGCCGTCCGGGCCGCCCGGATTATGGCTGGCGGACAGAATGATGCCGCCGTAAGTCTGATATTTGCGGATGATGCAAGAAGCCGCCGGGGTGGAGAGGATGCCTCCCCTGCCCACCAACACGCGCCCGAAACCGTTGGCCGCAGCCATCTTCAGGATAATCTGAATCGCCTCGCGGTTATAAAATCTCCCGTCCCCGCCCAAGGTCAGCGTCGCGCCCGCCGGAGCGGCGATGGTATCGAAAATCGACTGAACGAAATTCTCCAGATAATGTCTTTGCCGGAACACACCGACCCGCTTACGCAATCCCGAGGTACCCGGGCGCTGGTCACTGAAGGCCGTAGTTGATACTTGGCGAGATGGCATTTTCAAACCCCCTTTACGCAGAATCCGTTCAATTTCCCATCTTACACCGCGACCACGATTGCCAGCCAGTTTCCCATCCGTCGCAATTCCTGCAATAATCCCAAACACAACTTATAAAAATAAGGAAAAACATCATGATGACTCAAGATGAGATGAAACAAGCCGTCGCCAAAGCCGCGATTGAATATGTGCCGGTTGACAGCATTGTCGGGGTCGGCACGGGTTCCACTGCAAACTTTTTTATCGACGAGCTCGCCAAGATCAAACACAAAATACGCGGCGCGGTCGCCAGCTCGGAGGCCTCGGCGCAACGCCTGCAACAACACGGCATCGAGGTGTTTTCCCTGAATGATGTCGGCGACATTCCCGTATATGTGGATGGCGCAGACGAAATCACCCGTCACATGCACATGATAAAAGGTGGCGGCGGCGCGCTAACCCGGGAAAAAATTGTCGCGGCATCAAGCAAAAAATTTATCTGCGTATGCGATGCCAGCAAGCTGGTTGATACCCTGGGCAAATTTCCCCTGCCCATTGAGGTGATTCCGATGGCACGCAGCGCAATCGCCCGCCAACTGGTGTTGATGGGCGGACAGCCAAAATTACGCGAAGGATTTACCACTGACAACGGGAACATTATTCTCGACATTCATGGCTTGCAAATTATGAGTCCAACCGCATTGGAAAGCACACTCGACCACATTCCCGGCGTTGTCACCAGCGGCTTGTTTGCATTGCGTCCCGCCGATGTGCTGCTGCTCGGCACCCCAGAAGGGGTAAAAAAGATGACCAGGTAATACTGTCGTCATACAGCCACGTTAGAATTCAGCCGTCACCATTTTCAAGGAATCGCAACATGCCCGATCATATTTCCCGCCAGTTTGATGCCGAACTGGAATCCATCCGCGCCAGTGTCCTCAAAATGGGCGGACTGGTGGAACGCCAAATCAAAAATGCCGTTACTTCCCTGGTGAATGGCGATGTCGCCCTGATGTCTCAGGTCATTGAAGAGGATCACCGCGTCAACGGCATGGAAGTCAGCATAGACGAAGCCTGTAGCCACGTGATTGCACGCCGCCAGCCCACTGCGGGTGATTTGCGCCTGATTATGACGGTGGTAAAAACCATCACCGATTTGGAGCGCATTGGCGACGAAGCCGAAAAAATCGCCCGTATGGCAAAGTTGCTATCGCAGAAGAACTCCCCGGATTTTGCCCGCTATAACGAAATCAAACATGCCTCCGACATAACCATCGAGATGTTAAGTAACGCCCTGGATGCCTTTGCCAGACTGGATGTAATCAGTGCGGCACAGGTTGTGCGCCAGGATGAATTGGTTGACGAAAAATTCCGCTCCATCATGCGCCATCTCATTACTTATATGATGGAAGATCCGCGTACCATCTCAACCGCATTGGAAATACTGTTTATCGCCAAGGCCATCGAACGCATCGGCGATCACTCGAAAAATATCTCCGAGTATGTGATTTACATGGTCAAAGGGCGTGATGTCCGCCATATCACGGTGGATGAAGTCGAGCGTGAAGTCCAGCAATAAACAACTTGCAAAACCAGGCAAAAAGCCAGCTTAACGCTGGCTTTTTGCCTGGTGGCGACGAAGATCTATTTCAGCTTGTTCAACAACGCCTGAATCTCGGCGCGACGACCTTTGTCGGCATCTTCCCGACCGGGTCGCGCGGGTGCGGCAAGGGCTTTATTCAAATATTCCAGCGCCTTTGCTTTCTCGCCTCTCTCCGCCAAGAATTCACCGTAAAAGAAATTGGGATCTATCCCGTCCGGATTGATTTTGAGTGCGCGCTGCAAATAGTCACGCGCCTTGTCGTGATCGCCGAAAGAAATTCCGCGCGGCACTTTGTAATACAGGCTACCCAAGGAAGTCAGTGCCGACCCGTCCAGCGCATTGGCATCCAACTCTTCCGCCGTCAAAAACAGGATGCGCGCCTGCTTGGCAGAACCCCCCGCAGAAAACATTCCCTGATACTTAGCGTGGGTGCTGGTGATAATTCCCTCCCAAATAAGCGGCTCAGCCTTGCCGGGGAATTTCTCGGACACTTTACGCGCCTTTTCCCGCAATGCGGTGAAGTAGTCATCTTGCTGATCTTCGGGCGTACTGTAATAGCCCCTTGCCCAATCGTGTTGCAGCTCCGCAATAGCATCCATCATCGCATCAGCCATGGCCAAACCCGACCCCGTTAACAACATCAGTGCCAACAGCCACTTGTTTACAATTTTTTTCATCATTTATCCCTCTTGATCCGGTTAAATTTTAATTCGTTTTGGTAAATGCCGCCATTTGCGCATTCTGTTTACGCGTCGCCCTATCCACCAGGCGCGGCAAAACCGCGTTGATGCGCACGAACAGACACTCGGGAAAGCCTATGTAATAGTCTTTTCTGGACTGCTCAATGGCACGCACAATATGATGGGCAACCAGCTCCGGCTCATCCATGTTCATTTTGAGCGCGGCTGCCATACGACTCACCGCACCGGCGTTAATCGCGGTCTTGGTATAACGCGGCGCAACATAAGTAACGCCGACACCGCTTCCATCCAACTCGCGCCGCAACGCCTCGGAGAAACCGCGCACGGCAAATTTATTGGCCGAGTAATTCGCAAAGCAGGCAAAACCTATCGATCCGAATACCGAGCCAACGTTGACAATCTGCCCGGTATTTCGTTCCAACATGGACGGTAATAGCGCGCGCGTTAAACGCATCGGCGCAATCACGTTCACCCGCCACAAGCGTTCGATGCTCTCCGGCGTTTCGTCCTGAAACAGGCTAAAGCTCATGATCCCGGCCAAGTTAATCAAAATGTCCACGCCGCCACTTTGCATAACTTGCGCGGCCAGTTGATCCGGCGCATCAACTTGCAACAAGTCCGTCGGAAACACACTGGCTTGCGCGCCCAGGGCGTTGATCTCACCCAACAGGTCATCCGCCGCCTCACCGGCACGATCCGCCAATAACAACACCGCGCCTTTGCGTGCCAATTGCCAGCATAGTTGGCGGCCAATACCGCCCGCCGCACCCGTAACGAGAATACGGCTACCCCGGATATTCATGCGACCCCTCCTTCCAGTGAGCGGAAGATATTGGCATACAAATGGAAAAAGACTTTCGCGCAATGTATGACCGCCTGCTTGTCTTCTTCCAGTTCCAGGCGGTTAACCACGCTTTGGAAGAAGTCGATATGCTCCAGATCCAGCGAACCATGGCTATTCAAATACGAAAATGCCGACTCCGGCAAACCCAAAGACTGCTTCAACGTTCCGGCGGCATGCGTGGCCAACTGGATACTTGTCCCCTCAAGCACAAACACCATGCCGAAAAATCCGCACGGGTTCTTGCGCATCACGGTGTCATAGGCATAAGCAACCATCAGCTCGGTATGCGTATTGGGTTGGCCGCGTCGCACAGCCTCGGCATCACCGCCGCAGGCTTTAATATCGTTCAGTATCCACTCTTGGTGACCGATCTCCTCTTCGATATAGTGTGCCAGGGCAACGCGCAACCACTCATGGCTTTCCGGCACGCGCCCACCGCAACTCATCAACAGCGGCGAAGTATGTTTAACGTGGTGGTAGGCCTGAGTCAAAAAAGCGATGTATTGATCCAGCGTCACCTGCCCCGCCAACGCCTTGCCAATAATGGGGACAGACAATAACGCATTACGTTCTGTCGCCGTGGCAAGCTGTAACTTCTCATAAAAATCCATCAGGCATTTTCCTCGTAAAGTTGATTGATAACTTGTTCATAAGCGGACAGTATCTCTGCCCGACGCAGACGGCCATTGGCGGTCAGGTAATTATTTTTCGGGGTAAACGGCTCGGGGGCGATCAACCACTTACCGATTTGCGCATAGTCCGGCAGGGTTTGGTTAGCTGCGGCAATCGCCCGGGAAACGGCTTGCGGCACATCCGCCACGCCCGCTATGGGGCGCGGCACAATAATCGCGACGTTATACGGACGTGCCTCCCCGTATACAGCCGCTTGGGCAATAACCGGCTGAAGCGTTAACTCACTTTCCACCCATTCCGGCGCAACATTGCGGCCAAACGAGGTGATAAACATATTTTTTTACGTCCGGTCAAATGCAAGTAGCCTTGCTCGTCCAAGTAACCAATGTCGCCCGTCGCCCACAACCCGTCATCATCGGGATGTTCGGCAAGGCCGAGATAACCCTCAAAAATCGCACCGCCAACCAGTATTTCGCCGTCTTCGGCAAACTTGAGCGTAACGTGCGCCAGCGGTTTGCCGACACAGCCCGGCCGATTATCCATCGGCGTATTGACCGCGACCACCGAGGCGCATTCCGACAGGCCGTAGCCTTCAAATACCGGTAGCCCAACATGCCGTGCCTGCGCCAATAAACGCGGCGAAACCGGCGCACCCCCAACAGCAATAAAGCGCAGTTCGGCAGGCGTGGTCACGCCCGTGGCGAGCGCAGCAACCAGCGCATGGAGCATTTGCGGCACCATAATGGCAGTGGTGGCGCGCTGCGCATACATGGCGTGCAGCAGGGTGCGCACCTCCAGTGCAGCCGCACCGCTCAAGCCAACCTTCCGCAAGGGCAGCACGCACGCGCACGCCCCCGCCAGCAAAGGAACATAAATACCGCCGATGTTTTCCAGCAATGTGGAAAGTGGCAATAAACACAAGTGCCGATCCGCCGCCGTCGCCCCGCTTGCCTGACACAGCGATTGCGCGACTGTCTCCATGGCAACCCGGCTCAGGCACACACCTTTGGGTTGCCCGGTGGTACCGGACGTGTAAGTAATTTTGGCGGTATGGGCAGGCATGGCGGCAACTTCGCCGGCAACTGTTAGTTGCAGCAATGCCAAACTTCCCGCGAACGGCGCGTCAATGCGCCGACACTGCCCCTGCAACAACGCCTCGACCCTCGCGGGCTGATCCGTCAGTATCGCCTCCAGACCGCTGTTGTGAATCGCATGTTGTAATTGTTGCGGCGAGAAAAACGGCGGCAACGGCACCATCAACAGATTACCCTTTAAGGTGGCCAAATCTGCCAGCACCCAATCAATGCTGTTGTCTGCCAACAGACCGAATTTTGTGCACTGGGTCCGGATTAACCCACACTCAAACTGCCCGACCCGCTCCAACAACCCGGCATAACTTAACGACTGCACATCGCCTTGCAGTGCCAAGGCTTCGGGTTGCCGATGCGCATGAGCGGCGATAACGTCAAACAAGCATCCCATTAACTAATCGCCAATTTTGTTAAATTCACGACGAATCTCGATTTCGTGATAACCATAATCAATGTTGCCCACCATCACTGTCGGCTGGGCATCGTAGTAACGCCCCCAGCCGGTGCGGTCTTCTTCCTTGAGTCGCTCGACTCTTGCCGGTGCCAGGGAAATGGGGCGAAAACCCAACCGACCAAATCCGTTTTTTAATTCATTTGTGGCGGTAAACACCACCCATTTGTAGCCTTCCTGATGCAAACGCGCGGTAAGTGCCATAATCAGCCAGCGCACCGCGCCGGGATACACTGCCGCCAAATTACCCACCTCGACAATCTTATCGCGGGCGGGACGATAGCCCAGTTGCGCCTCCAATACCAAATCTATGGGAGCATCCAAGTAGGCCTCCAAAAACAAGGGGGTCTCTGCCGCATCGCGCACACCAAATGCGGCGGTCAACTCACCGCGCCGGGTAAGCAACTCGAATAATCGCGGCATGAAACGGGTAATGTCGGCACCATAAACACGGCTAAAGCAATCGTGGATGAAACGCTCGGCCACAGCGCGTTCTTCGCCACCCACTTCGCGTATTTGGAATATCTCATCCAAAAATCCGGACAGGCTATTTTGCTGGTGCTCGGGTTGCTCTATTGTTTTAAGGAACTGCAGCAACTGCTCACCCGTTGCGCGCGCCGGCGAACACAACTCGGCTTGCGGCGGGGCAATTACGGCACGTGTCGAAGTTTTAGTCATAGCTCTGATAGTTTGCATTTTCCGGCAATCCGCTCGATTGGCGTCATCCGACAAAACGGGGGGTAGATAAGTTCCTAGAAAATTCTGAGTAAATCCGGTTTTGTCGTCACCGCGCAAGCGGGAAGAACAACCCGTATTATCCTTCTCGTGGCGACACATCGGGCGGCTTCATCGGCGCGTAACAAAAATCTGCTACGCTCACTCGTACAACACACATGGTAGCGATACGCAATGTCTATTTATGCGGTAGGTGACGTACAGGGCTGTTACAGCGAACTCCAGGCTCTGCTGGCAAAAATTCACTTCGACCCGGCACATGACCAACTCTGGCTGGTGGGCGATTTGGTCAACCGGGGACCGGACTCGCTGGCCGTGCTGCGGTTGATTAAATCCCTGGGGGACAGTGCGATTACCGTGCTGGGCAATCACGACCTGCACCTGCTGGCTGTCGCGGCGGGAGCGGCACAGTTGAACCGCAACGACACCCTGGATGAAATCCTTGGCGCGGCGGATTGCGACGAATTGCTGCATTGGTTGCGGCAACAACGCTTACTTTACACGCGGGATAATTTCGTTCTCGTGCACGCCGGCCTGTTGCCGCAATGGACGGTGGCACAGGCGGCATCTCTCGCCCGCGAAGTGGAGACCGCCTTGCGCAGCGAAGACTACGCCCGGTTCTTCGCAAACATGTATGGCGACACGCCGCACGCATGGCGGCAAGACCTCAGCGGCTACCAACGTTTGCGCGTGATTACCAATGCCTGCACCCGGTTGCGGGTTTGCACACCGCAAGGCGAGATGGAATTCAAATTCAAAGGAGAGGTCGCGGACACTCCAGCCGGATACCTGCCTTGGTTCGAACTACCCAACCGCGCCAGTCGCGAGGCAACCGTCATCTTCGGGCATTGGTCGGCATTGGGCTTGAAACTCGACAGCGGCCTGATTGCATTGGATACAGGCTGCCTATGGGGAGGACCGATGAGTGCGGTGCGCCTGGAGGATAGGCGGCTATTTCAGGTCGCGTGCGGCAACCCGATCGCAAAGCATTGGTAATCGCGCCAACGATTGTCAGGCGCGTTACCGCTTGCGTTGCGGAACGTAAGGTGTGCGGCCTTCGATATGACGGAAAGTAATCCGCCCCTTGCTCAAATCGTAAGGTGAAAGCTCCAAGGTTACCTTGTCACCCGCAATGATTCGGATATGGTGTTTGCGCATTTTCCCCGCGCTATAGGCAATGATGCTGTGACCATTTTCCAGCGTAACGCGATAGCGGGAGTCCGGCAAAACCTCGTCCACCACACCATCCATTTCCAATAACTCTTCCTTGGCCATTAAGTCACCCTGCAGATATTGGATGCCTGTTTCCCCTTGGGACCCGTCGTCACATCGAAACTAACCGCCTGACCTTCAGGCAATGTTTTGAAACCATCACCCTGAATCGCCGAAAAATGCGCAAATAAATCCTCGCCGCCATCATCCGGCGTGATAAAACCAAAACCTTTGGCGTCGTTGAACCACTTTACCTTGCCTGTTGCCATGCCTTAACTCTCCTGAAAAAATGCAACGGGAAAAATCCCCGATCCAAGCAAAGATCAAGACAGAATAACGATGATGAAGGAAGGAATACCGCAGGGACGCGGAACTAAACCAAACAGCAGCACGACTTGAAAATTGCCACCGCGAACTATGCCAGCCCTAGAATTCAAAAGCAACCAAATAATCGGAATCAAACGCTACCGGTGGAAAACGCGCAACAAAAGTCAACAAGCCGCCAGCAAGCCTCGCACCATCTGCTCCGCCTGACCGACATATCCTCCGCCGAACAGGTTGGCGTGATTGAGAATGTGGTACAAATTGTATAAATCGCGACGGGTGGGGTAGCCGGCATCCAAAGGGAACGCGGCACGATAAGCGGTATAAAAATTTTCGGGGTAGCCACCGAATAGCTCGGTCATCGCCACATCGCATTCGCGGTCACCGTAATAGCTGGCGGGATCAAAAATCGTCGGCGTGCCATCCCCAAGAAAAGCATGATTGCCGCTCCACAGATCACCGTGCAACAGCGAGGGTTGCGGGGTGTAGCCCGCGAAAAATTCGGGCAATGCATCCAATAACCGCCCGCCCAAATGCCGCAACTGCGCGGTGCAACCATTTTGTGCCGCCAGCTGCAATTGAAATCCCAAACGCTGCTCGCGCCAGAAATCAATCCAGCCCGCTTGCCATTTATTCGGCTGCGGCGTAGTCCCGATAAAGTTATCTGCCGGAAATCCGAACTTGGGCGCAGTCCAACGGTGCAATGCCGCCAGTTGCTCACCGAGCAGTTGCGCATTGCCGCGTGAATTCAATTGCAGATATTCCAGCACCAGATAGCTGTGCTTGCCAGAAACACCCTGCACGATGGGGCGCGGCACGCGCAGCGTGTTGGTGGCGGCAATGGCATCAAGCGCCGTCGCTTCGGCGGCGAACATGGCGTGATGCTGCGCCGCATTGAGTTTTACGAAGTAACACCCGCCGTCCACACCACGCAACCGATATGCCGCGTTGATACTGCCTCCGCCGACGGCATCGACATTACGTACGACGAAAGGATGGCATGTCGCCCCGGCAATGACTCCCGAAAGATGGGTGATGAATTTCGGGTTCACATCACCCTCCCGAAAGTCATCGCCGCCCTCCCGCCATTGAATGAAGGTTACAATTTGATGCTGTGGCCGAAGTGCTGCCCGTAGAAATTCGCCAATTCAGCGCGGGTATATTTGTGATTCTGCCCGCCGCGACTGGAAATTTTGAGCGAACCCATCAGCGAGGCTAACCGTCCCGTCATTTCCCAATCCCAACCCTGCTGAATCCCGTGCAACAAACCGGCACGGTAAGCATCGCCGCAACCGGTGGGGTCAACAATCGCGCCGGCCTTGGGGGTGGGAATGGCGTGCTGCTTGCCGTCGGCGTAAATCAGCGAGCCATCGCCGCCCAGCGTGACGATCAACGCCTGCACCCGCTGCGCGATCTCGGCCAGCGTCTTACCGGTCTTGTCTTGAAGCATCTTGGCCTCGTAATCGTTCACGGTGACGTAAGTCGCCTGATCGATGAAATTTAACAACTCTCCGCCGCTGAACATGGGCATTCCCTGACCGGGATCAAACACAAAAGGGATGCCGGCCTCGGCAAACTCCGCAGCGTGTTGCAACATGCCGTCGCGCCCATCCGGCGAGATGATGCCGAGCGTCACTTCGTTTGCCTCGCCGACATGGTTCAAATGCGACATCCCCATCGCCCCGGGGTGAAATGCGGTGATCTGGTTATCGTCCAGATCGGTGGTAATAAAGGCCTGCCCGGTAAAATGATTCGGCACGTGGCGAATGTGTTTGGACGACAAACCCAGCTTCTCCAAGCGTGCGGCGTAGGGTGAAAAGTCATCCCCCACCGTCGCCATAATCAGCGGATGACCGCCCAGCAATTGCAGGTTGTAGGCAATGTTACCGGCGCAACCCCCATATTCGCGCCGCATTTCCGGCACCAGGAATGCAACATTAAGGATATGAATTTGCTCCGGCAGGATGTGTTTTTTGAACTGATCTTTGAACACCATAATGGTGTCGTAAGCCATTGAACCGCAAATGAGTGTACGCATCGTCGTGTCTGATTATGAATAACAGGGGCGCAAATTGTAGCACCCGGCACGAGTTAACTTTGCATCAATCCTCGCTGTGGCATTTTCTGCAATTCGTCGGTTACAATCGCGCCCCGGATTCGCGTCGCATCACGCAAAGCCGCCAAAAATATCTCGCCCGCACTCAATTAGGAATAATCATGTCCAGGTTTTTTTCCGCAAAATTAATACTTATTGCCGTATCACTCCTGCTGTCCGCCTGCGCGCAACGCGTCTGGATTAGCGACTGGAAAGAAACCTCCGCGTTCAGTGCGCCGCGCGCCGGCACGGCATCGGTCGTCGTCCGGGACAAGGTTTATCTGATGGGCGGCGTGGATGGCCGCGACTTCGTCAAAACGACCGAGTATGCGCAAATCCAACCGGACGGCACGCTCAGCGCCTGGCAGACGGGACACCCGTTACATGAAGAACGCGGCTTTATGGAGGCTGTCGTGCGCGGTGATTATGTCTATATCGTCGGCGGCGGTAACGGACCAAACGGGCATAATTTATTGCACACGGTCGAACGTGCGCGCATCGGCGCAAACGGCATCCTGGATCCGTGGGAAAAAGTCGAAAGCCAGATGATGGTGGGACGACGTTGCAGCAAGATCATTGCGACAGCGGATCGGCTCTATTCCTTCGGCGGCTTTGGCGGCGTATTGCTGGACAGTGTGGAATACGCCGAGATCAAACCCGATGGCACGCTGGGCGAATGGACGCTGGACCCTGAAGTGATGACCCTGCCGCGCTACGTCAACAGCGTAAAGAAAAAAGACGATCGCTTCTTCATCATCGGCGGGCATGATCGCACCAAAGGCGTTGGCATTCCCGATGTCGAATGGACCCGCTACACCAAAGCCGGCAATACCGAAAAATGGCAAGCCACCACGGCGATGCAAACCGGTCGTTATGGACACTCCAGCGCCCCCTACAAAGACTATATGTACGCTATCGGCGGGCTATCCGGCGCGGAATATCTGGACAGCATCGAGCGCACCACCGTGGGCAAAGACGGACACTTGGAACCGTGGACATTCACCACCCCGCTGGATCAACCGCGCGCCAATTTCAGCACGGCGAGCTATAAGGATCGCCTTTACATCATAGGCGGCACGAATCGCGACGGCTATCTCGCCAGCGTGGTTTACGCCGACTACAACAACGCGGGAGACTTGGGCTATTGGGGCACTCCGGAAGAGGCGCAAGCGGCCAAAGACAAACAAGCCGAAAAGGCCGCCGTCAAATCCAAACTGCCCAATCGCGGGGATGTCCTCACCGTCATCCAGGCCGATGCCTATACCTATATTCAGGTACGTAATCAGCGTGACGCAATTGAATGGATAGCCGGCCCAAAAATTCCCGACCTGAAACAAGGTGATCGCGTCGGTTACAGCAAGGGAGTCAACATGTCGGGCTGGTTCAGCAAAGAATTGCAGCGCGGCTTCGATATGGTGTTGTTCGTCGGACAAGTCCAAAAGCAGTAATCTTCAACCTATTCGAAGGGGGTTTGACCGTTATTCAGCCCCCTAAAGAATAGTGACACCGCAAATATTTTGCTGTCACGCTGGAACTTCTTGCTCCACGGACAGTCGATGCCGCTCTTTCTCGGGAAACAACTCGGGATTAACAATCAAAATACCCCAACCATCAAAAAACCATGATG
>JBMOPZ010000055.1:0-130025 GCA_049321355.1 Pseudomonadota bacterium
GACTTCGCGTAAGCACTTCTGCTGCTTGTTTTTAAAGTTTCTCCCGTGCGCCAAAACGCACAGAATCACCAATAAGCCCAGTGCCTACACTCGTCGGTTGTCTATCTATCTGTTAAAGATCAGGCTGCCGTGGCAGCGAAGAGGTGCGCATTATAGGGAGAGAATTTTTCTCGTCAACACTTTTCTGAACATATTTCACAAAAAGATTCTGGCAGAAGTTCGTTCGGTAAATTTACTACAATGTCTCCCTGCTCGATTGGGGTGAACAATGTCACTGATTACACTGGGAATTGAATCTTCTTGCGATGAAACGGGAGTCGCGCTTTACCAAATGGGGCGGGGATTGCTCGCCCATGCGTTGCACAGCCAAGTCGCCATGCATAGCGAATACGGCGGTGTCGTCCCCGAGCTTGCTTCGCGCGACCACGCTCACCGCATCACCCCGCTGATACGTCAGGTGTTGACGGAAGCCAACCTCACACTAAAACAAATTGATGCCATTGCCTATACACAAGGGCCGGGGTTGGGCGGTGCACTACTCGTTGGTGCCAGTGTAGCCAACTCGCTCGCCTACGCACTGAACATCCCCACCATCGGCATCCATCACTTGGAAGGTCATCTGCTTTCGCCACTATTGTCCGAACCCGCGCCGGATTTTCCATTTGTGGCCTTGCTGGTATCGGGCGGACACACGCAGCTGATGCGTGTCGATGATGTGGGTCAATACACCCTGCTTGGGGAGACATTAGACGACGCAGCGGGAGAAGCCTTTGATAAAAGTGCGAAGCTGCTGGGGCTGGGTTACCCCGGGGGTTCCGCGCTTGCCAAGCTCGCTCAACAAGGGCGACCCGGAAAATATAGGCTGCCTCGCCCGATGTTGCATAGCGGCGATTTGGAATTTAGCTTCAGCGGATTAAAGACCGCAGTCCTCACACTAGTCAGGCAAGGTGAAGCAACGCAAGGCAGTCGTTGCGAAAATTTCCCCTTAAACAAACAGGAGCGCGCGGATATTGCTTATGAAACTCAGGCCGCCATTGTTGATGTGCTAACACATAAAGCACGCGCCGCGCTGACGCGAACCAAGCTGAGCCAGTTGGTCGTTGCTGGTGGCGTGGGCGCAAACCAGTTGCTGCGCAACCGTTTGACCGAAGACATCAGCCGACACGGCGGTCAAGTGTTCTATCCCGATTTGGAGTTCTGTACCGATAACGGCGCAATGATTGCCCATGCTGGCGCATTACGCCTAGCCCGACGACAGGGTACGAAAGACTACCGCTTCGATGTCAAACCGCGCTGGAATTTACAGGAAATTTAGTTAACCGGACTTGCTGCCTATGCGACTTTCCTTGCCTGCAAGCAGGTTTCGAATGTTGCGCTCGTGTCGCCAAATCAGCAACAGCGACATCAGTGCAGATGCCAACACCCACTCCAGCGGCAAGCCCAGCAGCATTGCATAAACCGGTGTCGCAATTGCCGCAACCAATGCCGCGAGAGAAGATAAACGAAACACCAGTGCCATCAGCAACCATGTTGCCAGCGCACCCAAGCCCAACCAAACATTCAATGCCAGCAACACCCCCAAGGCCGTTGCCACCCCTTTGCCGCCCTTGAACTTGAGAAACACCGGAAACAGATGCCCGAGGAATACCGCCAAAGCAAGCACCGCCACCATCAGCAAGCCTTGCCCATCGGACGAAAAGAATTTAATCGCAAGAAAGACCGCGAACCAGCCCTTGGCCGCATCCCCCAACAACGTCAATATCGCCGCCAGCTTCTTGCCGCTGCGCAACACGTTGGTGGCACCAGGATTGCCGGATCCGTAACTGCGCGGATCGGCCAAACCAAAAACACGACTCATCAGCACCGCAAAAGAGACCGAGCCCAACAGATAGGCGGCGACAATCAAAATTGCACCAGTTGTCATTAACACCTCACCAAGCAGAACCATCCTACAAAAACCAAGCCGCCCGAAGGCGGCTGGCAGTCATGCAGTTTGCAACTACTGCGCTCTCGGCTTGGGTTCATAAGGAATACCGGATAACGCCTTTGCCCCGATATAGCCATCCTCTTTAGCAAGACCGTCGGGGCGATAAATATCCACTCGACGGTGCATCTGATCGACCACATAGACCCGACCATCACCATCTACCGCAATACCCGATGGCAACAAATACTTGGCAGGCGCATTAACTGCCCCCCTGCCACCAACCGACATGAGCAACTGCCCTTCCGGATTGAATATCTGGAAATTGCCGAAGGCAGAATCAATTACATAAACATTGCCGTCCGCATCCACCGCCACCTCTTTAGGACGGGAGAATTGGCCCTGCATACGACCAATACTACCGAACATATTCAAAAATTCACCGTCACGGGTAAAGTGTTGCACACGGAAATTCGCACCATCCACCACATATAAACTGCCGTCGGGCGCAATTGTCGCATCACGAGGCAAATTGAACTCCCCCGGACCACTACCGCGCTTCCCGATATCGAACAAATGCTGACCATTTTTCGCGTCAAACACCGCCACTTTATGCTGCTCGGAGCGAATCCCGCCAATATCGACCACATAAACACGGTCGCCATTCTTATCTACCGCAACCCCGGCTGGCTTATCAAAGTAATCCGGTCCGCCCACTGTGCGCTGAAACTTGCCATCCCGGTTATACACCACCACCTGTTTGGTAGCATTGTCGGTCACATACAGATTACCCTCACCATCGGTATCCAGTCCTATGGGTTGTTCGAGTTTGACTGGCTCCTCCATACCCCGGCCAAACGAAAAGAATTTTTTATTGGGAATATCAAACACAAAGATGGACTTATACGCCGTATCGCCCACAAAAACGCGCCCTTTATGAACCGCAACACCATAAGGCTTACCAAGCCCCTGCAATCCCTGCCCGTTCTTGGTCAAGGATGCCGCAAATTCATCCAAATGGGTCGGATCTGCATCAGCACTCGTCAACAGCACCTTGTCATACCAAAATCTCGGTTGCTCCGGTGGCTTGGGCCAGACCAGCGGCTCCTTCTTCAACGTCCGAGGGTCAACTGCCGGCCCCCCATCATCTACAACGCAGCCGCCCACAACAAAAGTTGCGGTGAGAATAGCTATCAAGTGGCGCTTCAGCATTTTTTTCCTAATCATGGCGATCTGAACAAGCGTGGAGGATACACCAAAGGGATTTTTCCATGCAACTACCGCATACAGTTTCCGGCGCATACAGTTTCCGGGCACAGCCCTCCCACAATCCAACATCGAAGCAAACCACCCAAAACCGCGCTCAGCCAGGCAAAATATCTTAGAATGAGGGCACACAGCACATATCCAAGCCACGCCACAACATGGACATCATCTTTCTACGAGAGCTCAAAGTTACCACGCTCATCGGCATCTACGAATGGGAAAAACGGGTGCCGCAAACGCTACAGCTTGACTTGGAAATCGCGCTGCCCAGCAGTCTCGCCTGCACCAGCGACAACATTAATGACGCACTGGATTACGCCGATATTGCACAGCACATTCAAACCGTGCTGAGCGAAGGACATTTTTCACTGCTGGAAACACTGGCCGAACACATCGCACAAATCATCCTCAAGGACTTCAATGCGCCGTGGGTCACGGTCAGCGTCGCCAAACTGCAAGCAATACGCAACTGCAAGATGGTGGGGATCAGTATTGAGCGGGGACAGAAGAAGTAGTCGTTCGTGTTGATCTGTCGCGGGGTGAACGGGATGGAGAACCACTATCCTCTCGGATGATGCTTAGCATGCAAAGCCTTCAACCGCTCCCTCGCTACATGTGTATAAATCTGCGTCGTCGAAATATCCGCATGACCCAATAACATTTGCACCACGCGCAAGTCCGCGCCGTGATTGAGCAGGTGCGTGGCGAAGGCATGGCGCAGCGTGTGCGGTGACAGGGGCTTGTCCAGTCCGCTGCGTTTCGCGTGTTTCTTAATCAAGTACCAAAACATTTGTCGCGTCATCGCTGCACCTCGTGCCGTGACAAACAAAGCATCGCTCATCTGCCTGCCCAATAGCACGCCACGACCATCCGCAAGGTAACGCTGCAACCAGTCCAATGCTTCCTCGCCCAGTGGCACCAGGCGTTCCTTGCTGCCCTTACCCATCACACGCACCACGCCCATGTCCATACTCACCTGCGTGATGCGCAGAGTTACCAGCTCGGACACACGCAAGCCCGTGGCGTACAGCACTTCAAACATGGTGCGATCGCGCAATCCCAAGGGGGTTTGCGTATCCGGCGCGGCCAGCAATTGCTCCACATCGGATTCGGTCAGGCTCTTCGGCAAGTTGCGCGGCAACTTGGGCGTGTCAATCTGCAGCGTAGGATCGACGCTGATCTTGCCCTGCCGCAGCAGGTAACGGAACAGCCGTTTCAGGCTGGAGATGTTGCGAGCAGTGCTGCTGGGTTTGGCGTTTTGCCTGATAACCAGTTGTGCAAGATAGCCCTGAATGTCGCCGTGCGTCGTATGCAGGATGGAAGTGTCGCGCTGTTGTTTTTCAAGCCAGCCGGCAAACTTGGCCAGATCGCGACGGTAGCTGTCCAGCGTGTTGCGTGACAAGCCGTCCTCCAGCCACAGGTTGTCGCAAAACTCGTCCAGCAGGTCAGCGTTGCTCATGTGCCAGCAGCCAGCGTTTGATATCCAGCGTCTCGCCTTCGGCGTGCTTCATAAAGCCGCCCAGACCACTTTTGCCGACCACACGATGGCATGGAATGACAATGGGAATGTGATTTGCGCCACAAGCTTGTCCAACAGCTTGCGGGGCAGACTGAATGCCGCTCGCCAACTCGCCATAGCTACGTGTTTCACCGCACGGAATAGCCAGCATCGCCCGCCAGACTTTCTGCTGATGTGCCGTACCGTAAAGTTTGTACGGCACAGTAAATTTTGTGGTCGGATTTTCGATATAGCTCAACAACTGCTCACATACGGTTTTGGCAAAGACTGTTTGGGACAATTGCGGTTTTTCATTGGCTGGCAGAAATTCAATGCCCGTCAACGCATCCGATGTGCAACGAATGCCGACCGCACCGAAAGGTAAGAGAAGTTTTGCCTGATATTCCATGGTGCCAATGATAACGGAAATAAAAACGGGAGCCGAAGCCCCCGTTTTTTACAGCATTGCTACCGGCAATTACTTGCGTGCAGCCAATTTCTCCTTGATACGTGCCGACTTACCGGAACGATCACGCAGATAGTACAACTTGGCGCGACGCACCGCACCGCGACGCTTGACTTCAATGCTGGCGATATTCGGCGAATAGGTCTGAAAGGTACGCTCCACGCCCTCACCCGATGAAATTTTACGCACGATGAAAGCGGAGTTCAGCCCGCGATTACGCTTGGCAATCACAACCCCCTCGTAAGCCTGCACACGCTTGCGCTCACCTTCGACCACATTGACGTTAACCACAACGGTATCGCCAGGCGCAAAATCGGGGATGGTTTTACCCAGACGGGCGATTTCTTCTTGCTCCAACTGTTGAATCAGATTCACTTTACTTACTCCTTGTTATACGAGTCTTGTTCCTTCTGGAACGCTGCCAGAAGCCCAGACTCCTCTTTTGTCAAATCACGCCCGACCAATAAATCCGGTCTGCGTAACCACGTCCTGCCCAACGACTGCTGAAGCCGCCAGCGTTGAATATCAGCATGATTCCCTGACATCAACACCGGGGGCACGGCCTCACCATTAAATACTTCCGGGCGGGTGTAGTGCGGGCAATCCAGCAAGCCCTGCACGAACGAATCCTGCTCCGCCGAGTCGGCATCGCCCAATACACCGGGAATATGCCGCACCAGACTATCCATCAACACCATCGCCGCCAACTCGCCGCCGGATAACACATAGTCGCCGATGGAGATCTCCTGATCCACCATCTGGCGGATCAGGCGTTCATCAACGCCTTCATAACGTCCGGTCAGCAGAATCAATCCTTCTTCCGGTTGCGCCAGCATGGCTTTGACCAGCGCATGATTCAGCAAACGACCTTGCGGCGACAGGTACACCACGCGCGTTTTTTTTACGCCACTCGCTGTCTGCCGCTGCTTGGCTGCGCTGATCGCGGCAGCCAGCGGCTCTGCCAGCATCACCATTCCGGGACCGCCACCATAAGGGCGGTCATCTACCGTGCGGTGATTGTCAGTCGTGAAATCTCTGGGATTCCACGTTTTCAACACATAGCTGCCTTGTTCTGCCGCGCGCCGCGTAATGCCATGCTGCGTCAACGCGTCAAACATTTGCGGAAACAAAGTGATGACATCAAAAATCATCCAGCGTAACCCGTCGACCAATCCACTCGAATGGTCTTACCTTTGATATCCACCTGTTGAATGACCTGCTCTACGAAGGGAATCAACAGCTCACCACCATCATTTTTGACACACAACACATCATTTGCGCCAGTTTCCAACAACTTCTCCACCACGCCCAAATGCTTATCAAGCCCATTGACTACGGACAATCCAATGAGGTCTGTCCAGTAATATTCGCCGTCTCTTTGCTCCGGCAAACTGCTACGCGGAACAGCAATCAACAGCCCCCTCAGGGACTCCGCCGCATTCCGATCAGGACAATCCGCCAGCAAAACCGCTAAAGTCTTATGGTGCACTTCGGCGGATTCAACCCTCACCTCACGCCAGGCACCCGACTCTTTGCCCAACCACCAAGTGTCGTAATCCAGCAAACGATCAAGGGACTCGGTATAGGGTTGCACCTTAATCCAGCCGCGCACACCATGCGCCGCCGCGACTCGCCCCATGATGACCATGGGTTCCACACCCGGCTTAAGCGGCAGCAACGGCTCCGGCATTGCGCTTAACCAGCTTGGCAACAGTAGCACTTAACTGCGCGCCTTTACTTTGCCAGTGACCCACGCGCTCCATTTGCAAACGCAAGGACTCCTGCCCTTCCGGCGCAACCGGATTGTAGAAACCAACGCGTTCAATGAAGCGCCCATCACGACGATGACGCGAATCGACCACAACCACGTTGTAGAAAGGGCGCTTCTTGGAACCGCCGCGAGCAAGACGAATGATTACCATATATAACCTATTGATTTTAATTAGCTGAGCAAAAGGGCGCGAATTCTACGACAAATAGCCAACCTGATGCAAGCGACAGCCTACATCCGGCCTAGCGATGCAATAAAATCTCCAGCACGAACTGGCTGCCCAGATACGCCAACACCAGGAAAATAAAGCCACTGACAGTCCAGCGCACGGCAACTCGCCCGCGCCAGCCGTAAAGATAATGCCCCCACAACAACACCGCGAACACGGCCCATGAAATCAAGCCGAACAGAACCTTATGATTAAACTGCCACGCTTTACCGAAAATCTCCTCTGAGAATATCGCGCCGGACAGCAGTGTCGATGTCAACAATACAAAACCGACCGCGATCATGCGGAACAATAATTTTTCCATGGTTAGCAGCGGCGGCAGATTTTGCAACAAGCGCGGCAGCGTGCCGTGATGCAAGCCCTTCTCCACCTGCGACATCAACACCGCGTGCAACACCGCAATGGTAAATAAACTGTACGCCAACATCGCCGCACCGACATGCGCCTTGAAGGCAAGCAGGTCGGTATTGGTCAGTGCGTACTCATGCGGGAACATCTCCGGCAACACCACAACCAGAGCCGCCAAGGGCAATACCAACGCCTGCAATCCGCCCAACGCATAGAAAAAACGTGCCACCCAATAAACCAGCAGCGTCAACCAGACAATCAACGACAAGGCATTCAGCAAACCGAAATTAAAACTTCCCGATCCCAATATATCTTTCGCCACCAAGTACCCGTGCAACGCCAAAGGCAGCACGACCACATGCCCAAGCGCGCCACGATTAACAACATCTTCCTCGCCGCGCGCCTGCGCGCGCCAGAAATAGACTGCCAGTGCTCCATAAGCAATCGCGACCAGAATTGAAAGGATAAAGTTAGGCATTTTTTTCAGGATGTTTTAGACTTTGCGAATTCTACACCATCTATCCGCCACCACTCATGCTGGACAATTTAACGCAGCGCCTTTCCGGTGTTATCAAAAATTTACGCGGGCAAGCGCGCCTTAGCGAGAACAACATTCAAGATGCCTTACGCGAAGTGCGCATGGCATTGCTTGAGGCCGACGTTGCCTTGCCCGTCGTCAAGGCGTTCATCGCCGAAGTCAAGCAAGCGGCACTCGGGCAAGCCGTCATCGGCAATCTGAATCCGGGGCAAGCCTTTATCGGCGTAGTACACCGGGAACTCACCAAACTGATGGGCGAACACAACGACGTGCTGAACCTCGCCACCACCCCGCCCGCCGTGGTTCTGATGGCCGGTTTGCAGGGTGCGGGTAAAACCACCACCAGCGGCAAGCTTGCCAAACTGCTACGCGATCAACAAAAAAAGAAAGTGTTGCTGGTCAGTTGCGATGTGTATCGGCCTGCTGCCATAGAGCAATTGCGCACACTGGCGCAGCAACTGGAAATCGACTTCTTTGCCTCCGAGATTAGCCAAAAACCCGGTGACATCGCGCTGTCCGCGCTGGATTTCGCCCGCAGGCACTACCACGATGTACTGATTGTCGATACCGCCGGACGACTCGCCATTGATGAAGCCATGATGGCGGAAATCAAACAGCTTCATGGCTCGCTCAAACCGATTGAGACGCTGTTCGTGGTGGATGCCATGACCGGCCAAGACGCAGTAAACACCGCAAAGGCATTCGGCGAGGCATTGCCGTTGACCGGTATCGTGCTGACCAAACTGGACGGTGACGCACGCGGCGGCGCGGCACTGTCGGTACGCCAAATTACCGGCAAGCCCATCAAATTTATCGGTGTGAGCGAAAAGCCCAACGGCTTGGAAGCCTTCCACCCCGAGCGCATGGCATCGCGCGTACTGGGCATGGGCGATGTACTGTCGCTGCTCGAAGAGGCGCAACGAGAGGTCGATCACGCCGAGGCTGAAAAGCTTGCCAAAAAAGTTCAGAGCGGCAAAGGCTTTGATCTCAACGACTTCAAGATGCAAATCGTACAGATGCGCAAAATGGGCGGCATGTCCGCCCTGATGGACAAGCTACCCGCACAACTCAGCCAAGCTGCGGCAGGCGCAAAAGTGGACGACAAACAAATCAATCGCATCGAGGGCATTATCAACTCCATGACACCGCTGGAGCGCAGCAAGCCGGAGATTCTCAAGGCTTCGCGCAAACGCCGCATTGCGGCAGGTGCGGGGGTGCAGGTGATGCACGTCAACCAACTGCTCAAGCAATTCGAGCAAACCCAAAAAATGATGAAGATGTTTGGCAAAGGCGGCGGCATGGGCAAGCTGATGCGCGGCATGGCAGGGAAAATACCGGGGATGCGCTAACACTCCCTTTGTCCCTGTTGCACAGAATGACGTTTTTTACATAGAGGAACCACATGACTATCAAGGCAATTATTTTCGACGTGGACGGCACCCTGGCGGACACGGAGGACGGGCATCGTCTATCCTTCAACAAGGCCTTCGCCGACAAGGGGCTGGGCTGGAACTGGGACGTTGCGCTTTACGACAAGCTGCTCAAAGTGGCCGGCGGCAAAGAGCGCATCAAATACTTCGTCAATGATTTTTCACCGGACTTCAGCAAACCCGACGACTTCGACGACTTCGTCAAAGACCTGCATGCAACCAAAACCCGGCACTACACCGACATGTTGGCTGAAGGGCATATTCCCTTGCGCCCCGGCATCAAACAGCTGATAGAAGATGCGCACAAACACGGCATCACCCTGGCCGTTTCGACCACGACTACGCCCGCCAATGTCGCTGCGCTCCTTGAAGTCGGGCTGGGAAAAAACTGGGAAAATTACTTTGCGGCGTTGGGGTGCGGCGACATCGTGCCGCACAAGAAACCCGCGCCGGACATTTACTTCTGGGTGCTGGAAAAATTAGGGTTGTCCGCCACCGACTGCATCGCGCTGGAAGATTCCGAGAATGGCCTGCGCTCCAGTTTGGCGGCAGGAATTAAAACCTACGTCACAACAACGCAATACACCCACGCGCAAAACTTTAACGGTGCTTCCGGCGTATTTAGCGACCTTGGCAACCTGGCAGAGTTTTATCGCACCAGCGGATTACCGCTTTCCGCGAACTGATACCACGATTCACCGGCCACCTGCCAACAGCTCGTCTATCGGTTAGAATGCTCCGCTAAGCCCCCCATTAACTCTTCAAGGATACCTCTCATGGACTACCAAATCGCCCCATCAATTCTCTCCGCCAACTTCGCGAAACTGGGCGAAGAAGTCGATAACGTACTCGCCTCCGGTGCCGACATCGTGCACTTCGACGTGATGGACAATCATTATGTGCCCAACCTGACCATCGGTCCGCTGGTCTGCGAGGCATTGCGCAAACATGGCGTGACCGCGCCCATCGACGTGCATCTGATGGTGAAGCCCGTGGACCGCATCATTCCCGACTTCGCCAAGGCGGGCGCGACCTACATCACCTTCCACCCCGAAGCGTCCGAGCATATCGACCGCACCATCGGCCTGATCAAGGAAAGCGGTTGCAAGGCCGGATTGGTATTCAACCCGTCCACGCCGTTGGACGTGCTGGAATATACCCTGCCAAAATTGGACATGGTGCTACTGATGTCGGTGAACCCCGGCTTCGGCGGACAGAAGTTTATCCCCCATGTCCTGGACAAAGCGCGCAAAGTGCGCAAGATGATAGATGCTTCCGGGCACAAAATTCGCCTCGAAATTGACGGAGGTGTCGGCCCGGCCAATATCAAAGAGGTCGCCGAGGCGGGTGTCGATACCTTTGTTGCGGGTTCTGCCGTATTTGGCAAGAAAAACACCGGCGACAAAAATCACTACAACACCATCATAGGCGAGCTGCGCGCCGAGTTGGCAAAGGTCGGCAAGTAATGGCTTTCAAAACCCCGCTGGACATCTCCGCCATCGTCATCGATCTTGACGGAACCATGCTGCACACCGCGCCGGAACTGGCGGAATCGGCCAACCGCATGTTGCGCGAGATGGGATGCCCGCCAGTGTCGCAAGATCTGCTGATGAGCTACATCGGCAACGGTGTGGGTTGGCTGGTAAAACGCGCACTCACCGGCGACATGTATGCCGAACCCGAAGCCGCGCTATACAAGCAGGCCGCGCCTTTGTTCGACAAGCACTACAACGATTTGCTATTGGAAAGCAAAACGTTCGACGGCGTATTTGAAGGATTGGACGCAATGAAAGCGGCGGGTTTCCGTTTGGGCTGCATCACCAACAAGGCGGAACGCTTTACCCTGCCACTGCTGAAACATATCGGCCTGGACAAGTATTTCGATATCGTGCTGGCGGGCGACACACTGCCGGAAAAGAAACCGCATCCGATGCCTTTGCTGCACGCGGCAAAATTCTTTAACACCCCCATCGAAAAGCTGCTGCTTATCGGCGACTCGCTGAACGACACCACCGCCGCGCGTAACGCAGGTTGCCCGGTGTTCTGCGTACCTTACGGCTACAACCACGGCGAGCCGGTGGATGGTCTCGACTTGGATGCCGTCATTGCCAACCTGCCAGCAACCTTGTCGCTTATTAAACTTGCCTGATATGAAATTGAACAACCTCCTTTATTGGCGATGGTGCTGAATCTATGTAGGGTGCAATAAGCGAAGCGCATTGCACCATGCCATTCGGCGCAATGATTATTGTGCCCTACGATAAGACAGATACCCGGGAGGTTATTCATGTTGCACCCCATCACCGAAGAAGAATTCAAAGCGCTTGCCAAGCAGGGTTACAACCGCATCCCGCTGGTCGCGGAAACCTTCGCCGACCTGGACACCCCGCTGTCGCTGTACCTCAAGCTTGCCAACAAGCCGTATTCCTACCTGCTCGAATCTGTGCAGGGTGGCGAGCGTTTCGGCCGCTATTCCTTCATCGGCTTGCCTGCCGATACACACATTTCGGTACGCGGCAAACAGGTCACACTGACTCACGGCAGCCAGAATACAAAACATGTAGTCGACAACCCGCTGGATTTCATCAGCGAGTACCAGTCGCGCTTCAAGGTCGCACCGCTGCCGAACCTGCCGCGTTTTACCGGCGGTCTGGCCGGCTACTTCGGCTACGAGACGATACGTTACATAGAGCCGCGCCTGTCAAAAGTGCAAAAACCGGACGCCATCGGCACACCGGACATCCTGCTGATGCTCACCGAACAGCTCGCGGTGATCGACAACCTTTCCGGCAAGCTCACCTTTATCGTCTATACCAACCCGGCGATGGACGATGCCTACGAATTGGCGCGCGCAAGATTGCACGAGCTGATCGGCATGATGCGCCTGCCGGTGCACATTCCCCATGCACCCGCGATGCACGGAGGCGAGACCAAATCCGAATTTGGCGAGACCGCGTTCAAACAGGCGGTGGAAAAAGCCAAGCAATACATCTTCAACGGCGACATCATGCAGGTGGTGCTGTCGCAGCGCATGTCGCAGCCCTTCCCAGCCTCGCCGCTGTCGCTGTACCGCGCGCTGCGCAGCGTGAACCCTTCCCCGTACATGTTCTATTACGACATGGGCGACCACCAGGTTGTTGGTGCTTCGCCGGAAATTTTGGTGCGACTGGAAGACGACACCGTCACCGTGCGCCCGATCGCGGGGACGCGACCGCGCGGCAAGACACCGCAACAGGACGCCGAGCTCGCGGAAGAATTATTGGCCGACCCCAAGGAGCTGGCCGAACACCTGATGCTGATCGACCTGGGTCGCAACGACATCGGCCGCGTCGCGCAGAACGGCACCGTCAAGCTCACCGAGAAAATGATCATCGAGCGTTACTCGCACGTGATGCATATCGTCTCCAACGTCGATGCGGAACTCAAGCACGGCCTGAAAGCCATGGATGTGCTCAAAGCCACCTTCCCCGCCGGTACAGTCAGCGGCGCGGCCAAGGTGCGCGCAATGGAGATCATCGACGAACTCGAGCCCAGCAAGCGCGGCATCTACGCCGGCGCGGTCGGCTACCTCGGCTTCAACGGCGACATGGATCTGGCGATCGCGCTGCGCACCGCCGTGGTGAAGGACAACATGCTGTACGTGCAGGCAGGTGCGGGCATCGTCGCCGACTCGGTGCCCGACAGCGAATGGATGGAGACACAGAACAAGGCAAGGGCGGTGCTGCGCGCGGCGGAGATGGTGCTCGACGGGCTGGATGCGGAAGTGCATCGGTAGGACGCTGGACTCGAATTGCCATCCAGCATATGGTTTTTGACGCCATAATTCATCAGCATACATAATCCAATCGTGAAAGATAAAGCAGAGCTGCTATATCGCGAGGAGCGCACCTATTCTGGCGGCATCGTCGAAATGGTCGTCTGGCGAGTGCCCGAACCTGTGCCGCCATCGGAGCATCCCTTCAAGTACCGCCTGGTGTTTGTGCGGGACGGCAAACGTCTGGTCGGTTACGACAACGAACGCAGCAAGGGCGGCCACAGGCATATAGACAATACCGAGACGCCTTATTCATTCGAGGATGAAAACCAGCTGCTCGAAAACTTCTGGCAGGACGTAAAGGAGATAACGAAATGAAAACCACTAACGCCGTGCTGCACCTGACCGTGGGTGAACCCATGCAAGCCAGCCTTGCACGCGCAAGCGCCGCAATGAAAGCCGCCCGACAAGGCAAGCGCGCTCAACCCTATTTCGGTGTCGGCTTCGACGATGTCGGCGAGCTGTTCTCCATATTTACCCCCAAGCGCTGGGAACTGATCGGCGCATTGCGCGAAGGCGGCGCGATGACGGTTGCGGAGCTGGCGCGCCAGCTCAAGCGCGACTACAAGAATGCGCATAACGATTGCGAGCGCCTAATCGAATGGATGGCGATTGATAAAGATGATAACGGCCTGGTTTTCGCGCCTTACAACGAGATCGTCGTGGATATGAAGCTGCCGGACAGGCGGGCGGCATAATGGTGCTCTTCCTGCTGCAAGCCGTTTATTATCGTTTTGAGAGGGAGTCATAGGGTATGTCCACGCAACGTTATACAGTTACACCACACCCAATCGAAACCCTGCTTACATGGGTCAAGTCTGGCGAGATCGCCATACCGGAAATTCAGCGTCCATTCGTGTGGGAAGCGACAAAAGTCCGCAATCTGCTTGACTCGCTCTATCGCGGATATCCAGTGGGCTATCTTATTGCATGGCGCAATCCCTCAGTGAAGCTTAAGGATGGCTCATCATCGGCTGGCAAGCGCGTATTGATTGACGGACAGCAGCGAGTCACAGCCCTTATGGCGGCGTTACTCGGCCAGCAGGTGGTAACCAAGGACTACGAGCAGGTACGCATTCGCATCGCCTTCAATCCGTTAGAAGAAAAATTTGAAGTTTCCAATCCCGCCATTACAAAAAACACCGCGTGGATTACCGATGTTGGGGAGGTTTTTGCCCCCGGTGCAAGGTTGTTCGATCTTGTAAATGCATATTGCGCACGCAATCCCGGCACTGATCAGGGCACTGTTTTTCAGATTATTGAAAAATTGCGCAAGATTACCAACAACCTTGTGGGGGTAATCGAACTGGATGGCGATTTAGATATTGAGACCGTGACGGAGATTTTTATTCGTGTGAATTCTGCGGGTGCTGAACTTAGCCAAGCGGATTTTGCTATGTCAAAGATAGCAAGCAATGAGAGCTATTGCGGCAACACCCTGCGCAAGGCCATCGACTATTTCTGCCACTTGGCCGTTGCCCCTGAGTTCTACGGAAAAATTAAGGAAAACGATACTGCATTTGCATCCACCAATTTCTTTAAGAAGATGGAATGGCTAAAAAATGAAAATGACGACATTTACGATCCCTCGTACACGGATATGCTGCGTGTGGCATTCACCTCAGAATTCAAACGTGGCAAACTATCCGATCTGGTGGCTCTGCTCTCTGGGCGAAATTTCGAGACGAAACAGTTTGAAGATAGCATCGCGGAACAATCTTTCGGGAGGTTGAAGCTTGGCGTAATGAATTTTATTAACGAAACGCACTTCAAGCGCTTCGTAATGATCATTCGCTCAGCGGGTTTCGTTGATGCCTCTCTTATCGGTTCGCAGAACGCACTTAACTTTGCTTATATCCTCTATCTCACTCTGCGTGCGCAGGGGAAGCCGCCCGCAGATATTGAAACCGCTGTTCGCAAGTGGTTTGTAATGTCAATGTTGACTGGGCGCTATTCTGGCTCACCAGAAAGTACGATTGATTTCGATATTCGTCAAATGCACGATCAGGGCTTTGATGCATACGGCACAGTGACATTTGCGGGCGAAATGTCTGATGCATTTTGGGATACGCTGCTGCCGCAACAGATGAATACCTCCAGCTCCAGCAGCCCATATTTTCGAGTTTTTCAAGCCGCCCAGGTAAAGCTTGGCGACCATGGTTTTTTGTCGCGCGATATTTCGGTTCGCGATTTAATTCTTAACAAGTCAGACGTACACCACCTTTATCCACGCAATCATTTAAAGGGACAGGGATTAAATCGGGGGCGCTACAACCAAATAGCAAACTATGCTCTGACGCAAACTGAGATCAATATAGCAATTGGTGACAAATCTCCAGAGATTTATTTCAGGCAAATTATTGAGCAGTGTGATGGAGGAAAAAAGAAGTTCGGCGGAATTACAAGCCTTGCGGAATTAAAAACCAATTTTGTGGAAAATTGTATTCCACAATCCATGATGTCGGCTAACGTACCAGACTATGACTCCTTCCTTGAAGAGCGGAGAGGGCTAATGGCTTCGAAGTTGAAGACATATTTTCATGCACTTTAAAAGTGTGCGCAGGAGGCAAGGCATACCGCCTTCCGACACATTTTGAATCCGCAATAATAATCATGCTGCGCTTAACCGAAATCAAACTGCCGCTCGACCATCCCGATGGCGACATCAAGGCCGCGATTCTCAAGCGTCTGGCTATCTCCGCCGACGAGCTGATCGGCTACGTTGTGTTCAAGCGCGGCGTGGATGCGCGCAAGTCGCATGCGATCCTGTACACCTACACGCTGGATGTGACGCTGCGCGACGAGGCGGCTGTGCTGGCGCGCTTCGGCAACGACCAGCCCCTCCGAAAAGACGGTGTAAATTCTGCTGGCACAGGAGGAGGGGCTTCGCGGCAGCTCCCGCAATCGGCTGGCTCCGCCAGTAACGTGTCACTGCCGCCGCATATCTGCATCTCCCCAGACACCCGCTACCACTTCGTTGCGCAAGCCCCAAAAAATTTGTCCTCTCGCCCCGTCGTGATCGGCATGGGTCCGGCTGGAATCTTTGCCGGCTTGCTACTCGCGCAGATGGGTTTCCGCCCGCTGATCCTGGAACGTGGCAAAGCAGTACGCGAAAGAACCAAGGACACCTGGGGGCTGTGGCGGCAGGGCGTGCTGAACCCTGAATCGAACGTGCAGTTCGGCGAGGGCGGCGCGGGAACGTTTTCGGACGGCAAGCTGTACAGCCAGATCAAGGACCCGCGCTACCTGAGCCGCAAGGTGCTGGATGAGTTCGTCAAAGCAGGCGCGCCACCCGAAGTTCTGTACGAAAGCCATCCGCATATCGGCACGTTCAAGCTGGTGGGCATGGTGGAAAGAATGCGCGCCGCCATTCAATCACTCGGCGGCGAAATTCGTTTTGAAAGCCGCGTGGATGACATTGAGGTTGAAGCGGGTGCGGTGAGTGGTGTGGTACTAGCCAGCGGCGAACGCATCCCGACAAGCCACCTGGTGCTCGCCGTCGGTCACAGCGCACGAGACACGTTCGAGATGCTCCACCATCGCGGCATTTTTATCGAGGCCAAACCGTTCTCGATCGGATTTCGCATCGAGCATCCGCAGTCGCTGATCGATCGCGCACGCTACGGCAAGAACGCCGGCAACCCGCAATTGGGTGCGGCGGATTACAAGCTGGTGCATCACGCCAGCAATGGTCGCTCAGTGTACAGCTTTTGCATGTGTCCGGGCGGCACAGTAGTGGCAGCCACTTCTGAGGCAGGGCGTGTGGTGACCAATGGCATGAGCCAGTATTCGCGCAACGAGCGCAACGCCAATGCGGGCATCGTGGTGGGCATCACCCCTGAAGTGGATTACCCCGACGATCCCTTAGCTGGCGTAGAGTTTCAACGTCGCTGGGAATCACGTGCTTATGAGTTGGGCGGCGGCACGTATCAGGCACCGGGGCAATTGCTTGGCGATTTCCTCGCGGGCAGGCCATCAACAAAGTTCGGCGAGGTGTTGCCGTCCTACACCCCCGGCGTACATCTCACCGACCTTGCTACCGCGCTACCCGATTACGCCATCGACGCGATCCGCGAGGCACTGCCTGCGTTCGCCAAACAGATACGGGGATTCGACCTGCCCGATGCGGTACTCACCGGTGTCGAGACACGCACCTCGTCGCCGATCCGCATCAAGCGCAACAAGGACGATTACCAGAGCATCAACACCAGGGGCTTGTATCCGACCGGAGAAGGTGCGGGCTACGCGGGCGGGATACTTTCAGCTGCCGTGGACGGCATCGAGGTTGCCGAAGCGGTGGCTTTGAATATGATGCGCGGCTAAAATCACGCATTGTCGTTCCCGCGCAAACGGGAACCCAGTACTTAAATAATCTGGATTCCCGCCTACGCGGGGATGACGGGACAAACGGGATTTGAACATGCTACTGATGATCGACAACCACTACTGGCATTTGCCCGCTTTCGTCGCCATTCGCAATCTACCCTACAAGCCGCTCTGTATATAGGTTTTCACTTCGTAATCATTCGTAATTTTTCGGTGACAGCCTGAAAAAAACCGGATAAGATACCGGACAAGATTTCGAGTTATCCGGTATGCCCTCTCTTACAGACACCAAAGTCAGAACAGCCAAACCTACCGAGAAGCCTTACGTGCTTCAGGATGGTAGCGGCCTTTATCTTGAGGTACGTCCGACCGGTGCAAAATTCTGGCGTTACCGTTACTGGCTGACGCCTGAGAAAGATGGTCGCTACACCATCGGCGAATACCCGTCCGTCTCCCTGTCCGAAGCCCGACGCGAACGTGAGCGTGTGCGTGAACTCGTCAAACAGGGCATCCATCCCACCCAGGAAAAGCAGACCGAGAAATTGCGCCAGTCGCATGAACGCGCCAACACATTCGAAGCTATCGCCCGGGAGTGGCTGGAGCGGAAGAAAGGCAAATGGTCTGCCTACTCACACAAACAGGCAACCAATTGCATCGAGCAAAACGCCTTCCCGAAAATCGGCAAGCTGCCCATCCGCAAGGTAACGGCTGCACATCTGCTTAATATCCTGCAGGCCATGGAAGAGCGCGGCGCAGAAACTTATGCGATGCAACTGCGCCAGTGGTGCTCGGCAATTTTCCGCCACGCGGTGGTTACCCTGCGTGCTGAAGGTGATCCTGCGGCTGCCCTCAAGGGAGCGCTGTCGCGCCCGCAGATCAACCACAGCAAGCCGATGTCTGCCGAGCATATCGGTGACTTCAAAGCGAAGCTCACAAAGTATGGCGGCAACCGGACTACCGTTATCGCCATGAAGCTGATGCTCTACACCTTTGTGCGTACAGCCGAATTACGCAAAGCGCCCTGGACTGAGTTCGACCTCAATGCCGCCGAATGGAAAATTCAGCCGGGCCGGATGAAGATGAAGCGCGTACATATAGTGCCGCTGCCACGTCAGGCAGTGGAGCTGCTGCAAGAATTGCGGAGGATCACCGGTGCCGGCAACTGGCTGTTTCCCAACTTCCGCCGCCCGGATGATGTAATGAGCGCGACCACGATCAATCGCGCGCTCGAACACATGGGCTATCCCTCCGGCCAATGGACAGGGCACGATTTCCGGGCAACGGCCTCAACGCGGCTGCACGAAATGGGCTTCCACTCGGAGTGGATCGAGCGCCAGCTTGCGCACGTCGAAGGCAACAAAACCAAGGCCGCCTACAACCATGCCGAGTACCTGCAAGAGCGCCGGAATATGATGCAAGCTTGGGCGGACTGGATTGATAACATTCCAGAAGAGATTATCGTCAACACGCGGCTTGCGCGCGAGGCAATAAATTTGCCGACTCCGGACGACTTGCCAATATCTGCTGGCTTATCCAATCCTGCACCTCGGACTCGACCCAACCAGATAAGCGCCCGAGCTTGATCTGCCTCGGGAATTCACCCTTCTTGATTTTGTCGTAAATCGCCGTCGTACCAAGGCCCACCATGGCCTTGACCTGCGGAAGGCGTATCAACCGCTGGCTCATAAATCACCTCTCATCCAATTCGACATATTCACTCCGTCAATAACATTGATTCCGTGAGTCGAATTGAATATCACCACGTCAGGATTGCGTCGCTGAAATGCGTCCTGCCGGGCCACATTTCGGATGCCATCAAATGCTGGCGGAAGTTAGCGTCACGGGCTGGACGCCAACCGCCATGCATAAACCAATTCGAAAAAATAATAATTCCAGGCCACAGCACCTCAAGGCATGGATGCGTGGCAATCAGCTTCCCCTGTGGCCGGAAGAAATCCGCTGCGCACCAAACGAATTTTTACGCAGCGCGCTGTTCAACGCACGCAACCGCAATCAGAAGCGACGATACTTGCGGCAGGAAACATTGGCGATCATCGGCAAAGGGCGCATCACCTACACCGGCGAGGAACTGCGGCAGGACGATGCCACGGTCTGGCTGCAACTGATCCAGATGGCCAGCGATACCCTGTTGGGCGCGCCCGTAGAATTCACGCCATACAGCTTCTGCAAGGCCGTCGGCTGGACACCCTCCGGCGAAACCTACGCCCATCTGCGAAAATGCCTCACACGCTTGCAGGCTACCGCGCTCGCTTTCTATGCCGAACGCACCCTGCACACCATCTCGCTGTCCATGATCCCGGCCTTTTGCTGGCGGGACGAAAGTACCGGCAAACCGCTGCCACGCTACCGGGTCAAGCTCGCCCCGGAACTGGCGGCACTATTTCATGGCCAGCATTTCACCTACCTCCAATGGGCGCAGCGCCGGCAGTTGCCCGAAGGCCTAGCCACTTGGCTGCACGGCTACCTGGCCAGCCACAAACAACCGCGCCCGCTTGCCCTCGAAGAAATCCGGCGCGCTGCCGACCTCACCATCAGACGATCCGACAATCTCCGCAAGGTAGTCGTCTATGCCTTGAATGCGCTGGTGGAAGCAGGGTTTCTGGTTTCGTGGCAGATCAACGGCGATCATGTTGCCGTCGTCCGGCGCTGACTATTGTCGGATGAGTAGGAAAACTATTGGCGCTTGAGTAGGGCGGAGCTAAAAATTATCCGATCCGGACTAAAAATCCCCACCGGATTACTGCCGTACTATAGGCGTTTGAGTAGGAAGCTATTGGCGATTGAGTAAGGAATCGCGGCTCATGACTTGGCGTATGAGTAGGGGAAACGATACTCCGCACAACTCGATTTGGCGTTTGAATAGGGGAATTTTTTCAGAAGCCAAGGCGCAGCAGGGCTTTCCGGGTGAAGGTGGCAGGTAACCATTTAACCTATTTATAACCAGCCGGAGCGATCCATCAGCATGATGGGGATATCTCTCACCAGAAAGCACCAAGCCAGCACTCCCCTCGTGCAGGAAGCCAACAGCGGATATTCAAGCCCAGTTATCGAAGAGCATTGTGGCAAACTTCGTTCTAAACTGCTAACTTGACGAGTCTGTGATTGGAACAAAAGCTTCCGACTTCTCATATAGGAAATATTTCTCAAACAGCGGGAGGGCTTCCCGCCCTTGTGCAGCTCCCAATCCACGAAGACGATTAATCATATCGACACTATCGAGCTTGAATTTGCCCACCGGAACCTTGGGCTGAAATGGAAAAAAACGTGGGGATTCCTGGCGGTGGTCTGAAAGCAACATCGCGGTTCCATCTGCACCGCGCGACTGCCCTTGCATAAATAACGCGGTTGATTTCAGCAACAGCCCCGCATATCCTTTGTCGATAGGAATATCTATTGCCTCTTCAGTACAGCCCAATCGTATGATGTAAAGATCATCATCTTTCCATCCAAGTACACTGCGGGCTTCAACAGCCGCTAAACCCGCTGGATTATTAGCCCAAATTCCACCATCAATGAGCGGTGCCCCGCTCGGCATTGGGTGAGCTTGAAAATATGTCGGTGCCGCTGCGGTAGCGAGCGCAACATTTACCGCACTCTCTTTCCAATCAAGCTGAAATCGCGGATGGTGTCGGGTCTTGAAAACGTACACGTCCTCTTTGTCAGCATGGTAGGCCGGCACGATGAGTCGGACGCGACTGTCGCCCAATCGCTTGGATTGAAATGCACGCTCCAAGGCTTTGCGAAGCTCTGTGGCATCATATTTAGGTGCGGCAAGCTGTCTACCAGCATTTTTTCGGTCACGAAACCATGCTGTTAGTCGAGATGCAAGGCCATGTTGTTCGAGCGGATTATGCTGGTCGAAAATGCGCGGGCCATCATTTATGTAGAACTGGGATACCTCTCTGGCAGACATCCCTAGACCCAAGCCAAGCGCAATGATACCGCCCGTTGATGTGCCAGCAATCAAATCAAAATGTTCAGCAATTCGCTTCCCTGTTGCTTCTTCGATAGTCTCTAGAAATGCGGCAGCGAAAGCTCCCTTGATGCCGCCACCATCAAGTGCGAGGATTCGTCGTTTATTTTTTTGCATCATCTTCTCCCGGATGTATACCGCCACCCTGCCATTCGTTAGTGGCCAGCCAATGTTCGAAATAGAACAGCCACAGATACGCCCAAGGCACTATCGTCGCAGTTATTGATTGGTTCAGCGTCCATTCATTAGACTTTGGAAAGTGCAGACACAGCCGAACTGGGCTTGCAGAATATACATGCGGCAAATACCTGCCCCCAGCCAATTCATTTAGATTTGGACTTAACACGAACACGTCAGGCAATCCAAACCTCTTGAATCGAATTCGTAGACGATAAGTGCGACTCAAAGGGCTTGGCCTCACATCAAAATCCCAAACCAATTCGCCCTTGCGCACTAGGCCGTGCCCACGGCAAATCGCACTCGATTTAAGTCGAATCCATTGCTGCTCTGGGCTGAGCGCGTTAGTCATATCGACAAGCTTTCTTAGCGTCCGAAAAACGTGTTCTTCGGTAAAGACACCGAACCAAATGCGGGCGCCGTGACCAATCCAAACGCAGGCGCAACGATTAATGACCCAGCGGTTCGTGCATTGCTGATCGGGTTGGAAATGCTGGCAAGCGTGTCACGAACTTGTTCCTTATTTGCTCCAAATTTATAGGACAGGCTTTCAGCAAATCGGTCTTTTCCTTCAAGTAACAGCAGCGATTCGATTGATGTCAGCACATCCTTGTGCCAGTCATTAAACGATGATGCTAAACGTGCATCGTTATTCCACTTATCCGCAAAGTTTTCGCCCACGGTAGTTTCGTTTTCTACGATGAAAAATTGTTTCCCTGAGCGCATCTCAATTTTAATGAAGGTCGGCATCTCACGAATAACGGCAGTGATGAAATCAAACGCATCCGTGTAAAACTGTTGTGTGGCGCACCGAGCATATGCCCAACTTGCCAGCGTCGTAATAATCACTGAAATTGGAGCCATGTCTGAACGATCAGTGCCGACGAACATATGGTCACGGTGGCGCTTCAGTAATTGAATAATCCGCTTAAGAAATGGTTTGGTCATCTCCTGCTCTGGTAACGGCGCAACATCCGCACGAGCCTCGGCGAAAGCCATTTTGGTAAGGTGCATGCGCGGATTTATTGCAGCATATTGTTCAAATTTGCTTATGTAGCCCTTGGGGTTCGTGGGTTTCCATTGTGCCAACGCTTTGTCTGGCACTAATTCCCCACCCTGATAGCAGTTCGGATTGCCGATGGATGGCGTGATGTCGAGGTGAAACTCGTTGGCATAGTTGATGCGCCAGCAACGCTGTTTCTCTTCGAGCATACCACGGTAAGTTGCGTGTTCTTTCAAGCGCAAGCCAATAAGTGCCTTTACTGCGTGTGCTTCGGATGTCGCAGCCAAATCTGGCAAATGACATACTAGATCGACATCAAACTCATTGCGACCAATAGGTTTGATGGCTGTCCCGAGCGCAATGGAGCCTTGAGGATAAATTCGCGCCTGATTCAAGTTCGGGGAAGTTGACTCAGCCAGCCACATGCCAACAGCTTCATACTTGGCGGTTGCTGTTTTGTACTGCGCCTCCGTGATCTCAAGCTGTTGACAAAGTTGGTCGAGCAAACCAACCACCATCTGCTTTTTCCGTGCGATTAACAGTGCTACTTCCGTGTCGCGATGCATATGAACCTTTCCTGAGTCTTAAACCCGTGTTAGACTTAACTTGTCGAATATGGCAATCCTTACTTAGCAATAAGTGTAATTAAACTTGTCGAATATGTCAAGTATGTATTGGCGGAGGTGGTATATGGAAGAGTCAGGCAGAAAGCTGTTTGCAGAGCGACTGCGGGATGCCCGCGAAAGGCTTCGCGGGCTGAAGCAGACACAGTTGGCTGAAAAGGCGGGTTTACCTGTCACATCAATTTCGCATTTTGAAAACCCTGAAGGTACGCGCAAACCGTCATTTGACAATCTGCGAAGGCTGGCGAATGCCCTTGATGTCACGACCGACTACCTTTTGGGTCTTTCGGACGACCACGTTGGTATGACTGTGGATAACGCCTTATATCGGGATGTGAAAAACCTCACCGATCAAGACAAGGAGTTTGCCCAAGCGATGATCCAGAAGATGCTGGAAAAGAACCCGCCCAAGGAGTGAATATGTCTAATACCCGACTCAATGACGCTACACAACATGCCGAAAAGCTGGTCAGAGATGAGAAGCTCGAACTCCCTATTGACCTAATTGCTCTGGCGAAGAGCCGCGACATTTTGGTTGAAGCAAAACCGGAAAGCGCAAAGGGTGTTTCAGGTATGTTGCTGCAAGTAGGTAACAGTTTTGCCATCGGCTACGCAACGCATATCAAGAGCAACGGATTCCAGCGTTTCAGTATCGCCCATGAGCTAGGGCATTACTTCTTGCCAGGACATCCTGAGCATGTTTTTGGTGGTGGAAAGATAATGCATGAGTCGCAAGCAGGATTTGGTTCCGGGAACCAAATCGAACTAGAGGCTGACCACTTCGCCGCCGGATTACTTATGCCTGCGTATCTGTTTAAGGTTGAAGCGGGCAAATACTCAGACGGCTTTACAGCAATTGAGAAGCTGGCGGAGAGATGCGAAACCTCATTGACGGCCTCTGCAATTCGCTATGCTGAACTGACGGATGCCGCAGTGGCCGTGATAATTAGTACAGGGTCATCCGTGAACTATTGTTTTTCCTCTCGCTCGATGCGTGGAATCCGGGGCTACAAGCACCCAATCAAAGACTCCGTCTTACCACGAAATTCGTTGACACGAACTTTCAATCAAACGGGAAGCAACATCATCACCGCACAGCGGGAAGATGATAGTGCTGATCTGATCGCATGGTTCCGTGCCGATGACGAAATTGATGCCAGCGAGGAAGTCCTTGGACTCGGTGACTACGGCAAGACCCTTACCGTCATTACCGCCGATCTTCCCGACCAAGATGAGGCGGTGAAAGACATGATTTCGTTTTCTCCACGTTTCAGGTGATTCATAGTAACGGCGCCCATTCAAGCAGTTATTGGACACCTCCTTCGAGGCGGACTGAAGCCGTAGCCAGCTGATTGTCGACGTACGCTATTGCGCACACTTCGGGGGCACTGGGCATGGCTTAAAAATTACGATGCACCCCATGAATCCTTATGAGATAAGGATTCATGGGGTCAAAACCATATGGAAAAAGGCTTGATCCTCGACTCGGCTTCACCAGCATGGCTCCTTGAAACAGGAATGCATCGAAATACAGGCTTTCATTGGGGGCGGATACTACCTTGGGCACGGGCATCGGTTGCGCCCCTCGAACCCCGAAGAGCAGATGAATTCCTCATAAGGATTCGTAGGGTAACGAATCCTTATCTTTAAAAGGGGGAACGTGCTGCGGATTTGGTCTCAAACTGAGTGGTGGAAAAATGTGCTCATGTTCAGTTTGGCAGTGGTTTAAGCCATCAAGCAAAACCGCCATGTAAGGTGTCTGGAATGAAGGTTCGCGGGACGCTGCCCCCTGCTTGGACAGACAACTTCACCAGAGCGCAACTCCACACACCCCAAAAAATTCACAGTGCCTTTTCCATTGCTATCGCATAGGAAAGGCAGTACATTTGCGAGGCCGCCAAAAACTGGATTGACCCATGCCCCGCAACAAATGTGAAACTCTGTCCATTCGGACGACTACTGAGATCAAAGACCTGATCCGCCAAGCTGCCGAGCAGGAACATCGCTCCGTTGCCTCCATGCTGGAGATGCTGGTTCTGTCCCACGCGGAGCAGTCCGGCCTCAAGTCCAGCGCCAAGCCGAAAAAACCCAACAAGAAATGAGCCGATGAGCGCCAACGCTTTGCAGAATATTTCCAAAATTGAAGACAGTCTGTGGGAGGCTGCCGACCAGTTGCGTGCCAATTCCAAACTGACCAGCAGCGAATACTGCATGCCGGTGCTGGGCGTGATTTTCCTGCGCCACGCCACCAACCGCTACCAGGCTGCGTTGCAGGCTATCGAGGCCGATCAGGCTGCCGGGAAGATGCCCAAGCGTACGCTGGTCAAGGGCGATTTCATCAAGCGCCGGGCGCTGATGCTGCCTGAGATCGCGCGCTACGATTATCTGCTCAAGCTGCCTTCCGACGCCAATCTCGGCGCGGCATTGGTCGAGGCCATGAATGCCATCGAGGCCGATTTCGAGCCGCTGGCCGGGCAGTTGCCCAAGGACTACGACCGTTTCGAGAACAAGCTGCTCGAAGACCTGTTGCGCAATTTCGACTCGGAGGCATTGCGCAAGGCATCGGGCGATGTGTTCGGGCGCATCTACGAATACTTCCTGATGAAGTTCGCCATGCAGGGCGCGCAGGATAACGGGGAATTTTTTACCCCGCCCTCGCTGGTGCAGACCATCGTCAATATCATCGAGCCTGACCACGGCGTGGTGTTCGACCCCGCCTGCGGTTCTGCGGGCATGTTCGTGCAATCCAGCCACTTCATCGAGCATGAAGGGCTGGACACGATGAAGCGCGTCACCTTCTACGGACAGGAAAAAACCGCTACCACTATCCGCCTCGCCAAGATGAATCTGGCCGTGCATGGGCTGGAGGGCGACATCCGTGAAGCCAATTCCTTCTACGACGATGTACACCGTTTGCAGGATGGCCGCGCGCTGTGGCGCAACTGCGATTTTGTCATGGCCAATCCGCCGTTCAACGTGGACATGGTGGATGCCGAGCGCGTCAAGGACGACCGTCGCCTGCCCTTCGGCCTGCCCGGCGTGAACAAGGACAAGCGCGTTTCCAACGGCAACTACCTGTGGATTTCCTACTTCCACAGCTACCTGTCGGGCAAGGGACGCGCCGGTTTCGTCATGTCTTCGCAAGCCAGCAGCGCTGGCCATGGCGAAAAAGAAGTCCGGCGCAAGCTGGTGGAAACCGGCGACGTCGATGTGATGATCGCCATCCGCTCCAACTTCTTCTACACCCGCACCGTGCCCTGCGAACTGTGGCACTTCGACCGCTCCAAACCGGCGGAGCGAAAAGACCGAGTGCTGATGCTCGACGCCCGCAACATCTACCGCAAGGTCACGCGCAAGATTTACGACTTCAGCCCCGAGCAGCAAGCTAACCTCACCGCCATCGTCTGGCTGTATCGCGGACAGCGAGAACGCTTCCTCGGACTGGTTCAGGACTACTGCACCCGGCTCGCAACCGAAAGCGCCGCCATCACCCCGGCGCTCACCAGCTTTGAAGCTCAGCTCACCGCCAGCCGCGCACCATTGGTGGCAGCTTTTACCGAAATCGCCATCGAGCTCAATACCTTCAGGACGGAAAAGCAGCAGGCCCTTGCCGATGCTCTGAACGAATGGGCAGAAGCCGCCAACGCCTACGTCATCGACCGCACCGCCCTGACGGAAGCTCTTGTAGGGTGGGCACGCATCTGTGCCCACGCGGGTTCAAAGAAGACCAACGAAGCTCAACACGCCGCGAGGCAAACCTTCGACCCTCTGGCCGATGCCGCGCGCGGCCTCATCAAACAGATAGACCTGCTCTACAAACTCGCTGCCCGCGCCGCGCAACTGGCCACAGAACTATCTCCCTCCCCCCTCGCGGGGGAGGGCTGGGGAGAGGGGGTGAGTTTCGACCGCCGCGCCACCAGCAAACACATCAAGCAACTCGACGAAGAGCGCAAGACCGCCGTCGAACAACTCAAGGCCGCGACCTACCTGCACCGCCAGATCGCCTGGCTGCAAGACCGCTTCCCCAACGCCGAAATGCAGGACGTGCCCGGCCTGTGCAAGGTCGTCAGCCGCGCCGACATCGAAGCCGCCGGCTGGAGCCTCACACCGGGACGTTATGTCGGTGTCGCCCCCGCAGAGGTGGATGAGAATTTCGACTTCGAGCAGACCCTGCGCGACATCCATGTGGAACTGGTCGACCTGAACCGCGAGGCGGTAGAACTGGCGGCGAAGATTCAGGAAAATTTTGAGGAGGTGGGGATATGAGTTGGCAGCCCAAGCGACTCGATCAACTTGGCGCAGTTTCGCGTGGACGCTCTCGGCATCGGCCAAGGGATGCAGCCCACTTATACGGCGGCCCACACCCTTTCATCCAGACGGGTGATGTTAAACATGCTGGCCTTTACATCAACGACTATACGCAAACCTACAGTGATGCAGGGCTTGCGCAAAGCAAGCTCTGGCCGGTCGGTACGCTTTGCATCACCATTGCGGCTAATATCGCTGACACGGCCATCCTCGGCATTGACGCTTGCTTTCCAGACAGCGTTATTGGCTTCACACCAGACCCTCACGAAGCCGATGCCCGGTTCGTCAAGTATCTATTCGACGCAATCATCAAGCACCGTGCGCAAAAATTTTCGCAAGGTGCAGCCCAAGACAACCTGAGCCAGGAAAAACTGCTTTCGCTTGAGTTTGATGTGCCAAAAGTTGATGAGCAGAAACGTATTGCTGATGTTCTCGCTGCCTACGATGACCTGATCGAAAACAACCAGCGGCGGATGGCGCTGCTGGAAGAATCGGCGCGACTGCTCTATAGCGAGTGGTTCGTGCGCCTGCGCTTCCCCGGACATGAACACACGCGCATCACCGATGGCATGCCGGAGGGATGGGAGCGGAAGACGTTAGGCGATGTTGCACACATTAACCAAACAAATCTTGGCAGTACCTACGATGGCGAGATCGAATACATAGACATCGCATCGGTTACGCCGGGTGCAATTAACGAAACCACACCATATGATTTTCGAGATGCACCGAGTCGAGCACGCCGGGTCGTATGTCATGGGGACATTATCTGGTCTTGCGTCCGTCCAAACCGGCGCTCTCACGCCGTGGTTTGGCAGCCCCCCGAGAATCTTGTCGCATCAACTGGTTTTGCCGTGATTACCCCGATTTCGCTGCCGACTTCGTTTCTCTACCAAGCCGTCACGACAGATTTGTTCGTCGGTTATTTGGAGAACCATGCCAAAGGCGCGGCCTATCCCGCTGTGGTTGCGGGCGACTTCGAACGAGCGAAGATACTTGTTCCATCGCCTGTTCTGTCGAATGCCTTCAACGAGTTCGCAGAACCGCTGCTGACAGAAACACACAACCTGCGCGTACAAAATCAAAAACTCCGCGCCACCCGCGACTTGCTGCTGCCGCGCCTGATGAGTGGCGAATTGTTAGCATAAGCATCCACACCATGCATACAACCGCCTACAGCAATACTCATAATGCCACGAGTTGGGATGGCGTTTGCATTGCCGACGGAAGCACGTTCAATGACTTCATGAGTAATGAGGTTGCATCACGTTTGCACGATGATGCAGGCAAGGCCGACTTTACGTCGCACCTGAATAGCCTGGCGTCCACCGGATTCGCACAAGACAGCCTTCGGGCCATCCTGGAAGCCGAGCAACCCGAAGAGCGCGATTGGGCCGTAGGTGAGGCATTGGCTGAGGCGTGGCTGAGCCGCGAGCATGGTGTGGTCTGGCCATGGAATATGGAGCGCGATAAGCGCACACCTCAAGCGAGCCTCCCCGGCGCTGACCTGGTCGGGTTTGTGAAGCAAGGCAGCGAAACACGCCTGGCGCTGGGCGAAGTCAAATGTTCTTCCGATAGCAATACTCCACCGAACGTCATGACAGGTCGCCATGGTATGGCCCGTCAGTTGGAAAATTTGGCAACGGACATCGGATTGCTGCATACGCTAATTCGATGGTTGCAGCCACGCTGCCGTGGCAACGATTCCGAGCCGCACTTTAATGCGGCGATCAGCCTGCTGCTTCAGTCGGGCAACAAGGCAATGTCACTGTTTGGGGTGTTGGTGCGTGACACCCAGCCGGACGAGCGGGATCTTCGCAAGCGCGGCCAGCACTTGGGAGCGATCGTCAATGCACCTGCCGGATGCCGCTTGCTGGCGCTCTATCTTCCTTGTTCGATTGCCAGCCTTCCTGCGCGTGTTCAAGGTGGTGTGTCATGAGCCACTGGATGCTTGAATCTCTCGGTGAAATGCGCGGCAAGGCGTTGCATGAGGCAGCACGCGCCCAAGTTTTGAGCGAGCTTGCAAGCTCGCCGCATGAGATGGATTACGTGCTGATTGAGCGCGTCGCTCAGACTATGGAAACCGTGGTGATGGACTTGCTGCTGAATCCTGGCGATGAGAGCGAACAATTGCATACGCTACGGCAATGTGCTGCTGATGCTTATCGGCTCTATCGCGTATTGCCCGAAAAAGAAGTCATGCTGGATGAAGCCGAATTGCGTTTGCGGCGAAGCGCATTGGCGGTACTGGGCGATCTTGGTGCAGATGCAGCGCGCAACTTGCGCGAGAAACCATGGCCGACATTGGCGCTGGAGTCGGAAGATTGGCGGACGCGCACCTTGAGTACAATCATCGACATCTGGCTGCGGTTGATTCGCAAGCAGGGATGGGATGACCGCGATGCAGTTCTTGAACGCATCAGTATGCTGCGTCAGGCACAGGGCGCTTTCGAGTCGAACTACCTCAACGGAACTGAAGTTAACGGAGCCAAAGCCGCCGCGCTGGAATTGATGGCGCTGTATCACTTGGCGAAAGCGGCAGAAATACTTGCCCTCTATGTCACCGATGGTGTCGTCGAGGGTAGTTACCAGATTCACAATCTGTTGGATATGCACTTTGACCGCGCCATGGCGATTAGCGAGCACGGTACGGCTTTCCAGTTGGAGCCACTCGTTCGCCTGATGGCGGCGACGGCGCGACAATTGGCAGACAACGCCATCTGGACAGTTACCCGAGCAGTCAATTCGCGCGTCACCAAATTCGTCCGCAGCCTCGTTGATCGGGGAAGAGGCGACAAGGCATTGTTTGATGTATTGCCGCCGCAACGGCGCGCATTGGCAGAGCAGGGTTTGCTTGGCTCCAGTCGTCGCGCCGTGGTGGTAAGTCTGCCGACCTCCAGCGGCAAGACATTGATTGCCCAGTTCCGTATTCTTCAAGCATTGAACCAGTTCGATATTGAACGTGGCTGGGTTGCCTATCTTGCACCCACGCGCACACTGGTTCGCCAGGTTGCACGACGCCTCCGGCGTGATTTTGAGCCGCTCGGAGTATTGGTGGAGCAAGTCAGCCCGGCGCTTGAGGTCGATGGCGTGGAATCAGAGTTGCTCTGCGAAAAGGGTCAAGATCGCGAGTTTCGTATTCTCGTCACTACGCCCGAAAAACTTGACCTCATGTTGCGGCAGGACTGGGAAGAAAAGATTGGCCGCCCACTGACGCTGGTGGTGGTTGATGAAGCGCACAACATTCAGGAAGGGGCGCGAGGCCTCAAGTTGGAGCTGTTGCTGGCAACGATCAATGCCGAGTGCCGGATGGCTCAGTTTCTGCTGTTGACCCCGTTCATCAGCAATGCCCGCGAGGTGGCGCGCTGGCTTGGGGATGCCAACTCTGACGACATTTGCTTAGCCGTGGATTGGCAACCGAATGACCGGGTCATCGGTGTTGTGAAACCGGTAAAAGGCGCTCTTCGTAAAGAGGGTAAAGGGAGAAGTTACGACTATCGGCTTGACCTGGAGACGGTACATACCACACGCGCCACACTAGCAATTGATGATCTGATTTCTTTAGACAAAGACCCAAACTGCAAAAAGACTTTCAGTCAAATATCAAAACAGTCTGAAGTTGCGGTTGCCGCCGCACATCAGCTCAAGAAGCGCGGCCCGGTGATTGTTATGCACGCCAGGCCGGACTGGGTGTGGTCGCTTGCCATGGCTATGAAGAGTGGCACGACGCGCCGTTCAGTGATTTCCGAGCAAGTGAAGTTGGTACAGGAATTTCTTGCACTGGAGATGGGAGAAAACTTCCCACTGATTGACTTGCTTGCTCATGGGATTGGCGTTCACCACGCTGGCTTGTCTGACGATACTCGTGCGTTGATGGAGTGGTTGTTTGAAAACGAGGGGCTGGATTATTTGGTGGCAACGACAACAATTGCCCAGGGTGTCAACTTCCCTGTATCAGGTGTTGTCATGGCATCGCACCAGTATCCATACGGTCAAGACATGCCCCCGGCAGACTTTTGGAACATCGCTGGCCGCGCAGGGCGCGTAGATCAGGGTAGCTTAGGGGTGGTTGCTTTAGCAGCGAAAAACGATGCCCAGGCTGAAAAGCTTAAAACTTTCATCGACAAGCAAACCGGCGACCTTAATTCTGCCTTGATTCAACTTGTCGCAGAAGCAGGGGACTTCCTTGATGACCTTGGCCTTATCGTTTATTACAAGCCAGAATGGTCAGCGTTTGTGCAATATCTGGCGCACACCTACCAACAAATGGGACGCCCTCAAACTTTTGCTGATCAGATGGAGCAGATTCTGCGAGGTACATTCGGGTTCGGCAAGCTGAGGGCTTCCAATGCAAATCAGGCCACGCGCTTGCTTAACAGCATACGCAACTATGCCGCATATTTAAGCGAGCCAAACCAACCTCTAAAACTGGTAGATAGCACAGGCTTCTCGTTGCAAAGCATCAAGTCCGCAATGATCGCGGCGGGTCAAGAAGGTATTGGGAAAGATGATTGGAATACCCAAGCATTGTTTGGTAGTGAAAGCGATACCCTGAAAAGAATGATGGGGGTTTTGCTCAGGGTGCCTGAACTCAGGCAAAACCTTGAGGAGGTTACTGGAGCGGCAGGCCCCAATGGTGACAAGCTGGCTCTGATTCTCAAGGACTGGGTAAGCGGATGTACCTTGCCGGATATTGCTCAGCGACATTTTTCCAAAGATGGGCGGGATGCAACTGAGGCACTAACCACATGCGGACAGAACCTGTTTGGCAAGCTCACCCAAACCGCTGCCTGGGGATTGGGCGCGCTGCTGTCAATTACTGGGGGGGATATCCCCGAAGAAGAACGGCAGTTATTGAATAACCTGGCATCACGGGTTTATTACGGCGTGTCTGACGAAAATGCTATCGCTTTGCGTTTGCTGGGCATCCCACGCATGGCAGCGGAACCGCTTGCCTCCCAGATGCGAGCCAGCGGCCATCGCCCGTTGGCTGAAGTTCGTAATGCACTCCGCAGTTCGGATGCGGCCTTCTGGACTAGCGCGCTTGGATCAGATAAAGGGAAAATCTATCGGAAGGTGTGGCGCGTTCTGGAGGGGCTGGAGTGAATATGACTGTCTACTCCGAGCGCATCATCGCTCGACAAACTGGCAAGATTGATAGTGGAGGTGCCTTGTGAGTGCCAGTTCAGGGTATCGAGATAGCCTGTTCGGGATTAGCTCAACGATGGCAAGTGAATTTCGGCGGATGGAGGAGAGTCGCCTTGACTGGCTCAAACACATCAGGCCAATGGACTCTATTGCGGATACGCTTCGCGCCGCCAATGCCTTTACCAGTTCAGCCCTGATGTCTTCGTTATCTTCGCAGTCCGCCATGCATAAGATGTACGAGCAATGGACGGGGGCGCAAGAGCAACTCAAGCGGATGCTTGATCCCCTTGCGGGCATTCATAAGTACTACATGGCAGATGAGAGTCTGAAAAAACTGATTGATCAGGCTTCCAAGCCCCTTGTTTTGACTGAACAGTTCGCTGATGTTTTTAAACAAGCGAACCTTAATACAAGTGCCTGGGATGCCATCGGGAAAAATACGCTTGCCAGCATCAACCAGACCCAAGCTCTCCTTGCGGCATCAGGTGTTGATAGCCACATGGCCCAGCTTGCCAAGACCTTTAATGATGCCAACAAGCAATGGGCGATTCCAAAGGAGCTTACGGAAAGTATTTCCTCATTAAAGGCGTTGCAAGATTCCATCGGCACGCTGACACTGCCGGTAATTGACTGGCCTTCTGCTGCAACCTTAGCTCAGCTACTGGGGAAGGAAGGTATAGCCTCTCAGCTTGCCGCCATGGGGATTAATGCAGATGGCAGCTTGATTGAAACGGATGTAGAAGCGTTGGAATCCGTTGGTGTCGATAAAGAAAAGGGCATTGGACTCAGTCGCAAGACTATGGAGCTGATGGCTCTCATTAGTTTTATCGCTGCCTTCTTGATTCCATACCTTCAAGAGTTATCTTCCAACGCATGGCAAGCCAAGACGGATGCAGAACTGGCGGCACACCGCCAGTTGTTAGAGACACAGCAAAAAACAATCGAAACATTATCGAACCTGATTGTGAGTGCGCTTCAAAAAGAGGCGATACGTGCTGAGGAGCGCTTTGTCGTGTTGGAGCGGGTAGCAACGGTTCGAAGTAAACCCGAGAGCGGATCAGCCCTTGTAAGTAAATTATTGCCGCAAGAAGTCGTGCGGCCAATAGCAGAAGAGGGCAAATGGATTGAGGTTCGATATTACGATTGGCTTCGGCAGGACTACCATACGGGGTGGGTATTGAAGAAGTACCTAAAACGGGTTTCGGCAAATCACCGCCAACAACGTGATGTTCAGGAAGAGCAATGACTCTCGAAGACCAACACACCGACCGCAAATCACTGCGCACCATCAGCGGCAAGTCAGCCGACTGGGAGGCATTGGCGAAGGACTGCGTTTGCTTCGCCAACAGTGCGGGTGGCCGCTTGCTGATCGGCATTGAGGACGGCGAGGCATTGCCGCCTGCTGGGCAGGTCGTGCCGCCGGAATTGCTGGATCGTTTGCGCAAGCGTATCGGCGAGCTGACGGTGAATGTGCAGGCGCTGCCGAGTTTGCAGCGTGCCCCCAACGGCGGCGAGTTTATCGAGCTGGTAATTGAGCGTTCGCCCAGCGTGGCTTCGACGCGCGATGGGCGCTATTTCCTGCGGGTGGGCGATACGTGCCAGCCGGTGCTGGGGGATGATGTGCTGCGCTTGGCCAACGAGCGACCGGGGCGGCCATGGGAGGCGATGGATAGCGGTGTGCCGCGCGGCGCTGCCGATGCCGACAAGCTTGCCCGTTTCGTGCAGGGTATCCGTTCCTCCGACCGGGTGAAGGATGCCGTGAAGGAGAAAAGCGCCGACGAATTACTGAGCCATTATGGCCTCGCGCTGGGTAATACGCTTACTCGCTTGGGTGTGTTGCTGCTTGGCACTACCGCCGACCGGCGGGCGCTGGGCACTGCGCCGCTGGTGCAGGCGATCAAATACGACGAGCGGGGACAGAAGATCAACAAGTGGGTCTGGGACGACTGCGCTCTGTCGCCTGTCGAGTTGGTGGATGCGATCTGGCGCGAAGTGCCGGATTTCCGCGAGAGCTACGAGGTAGCCGAGGGGCTGTATCGGCGCAGTGTTCCAGCCTATGACGAGAAGGTAGTGCGCGAGTTGTTGGTCAATGCGCTGGTGCATCGGCCATATACGCAGCAGGGCGACATTTATCTCAATCTGCACCCGGAGCGGCTGGAGGTAGTGAATCCGGGGCGGCTGCCGCTGGGCGTGACGCCGCGCAATATTCTGCACGCCAGCCGACGCCGCAACGAGGCGCTGGCGCGGATATTCCACGATCTTGGCCTGATGGAACGAGAAGGCACCGGTTTCGATTTGATGTACGACCGGCTGCTGTCGCACGGTCGTCCTGCGCCTGTGCCGGAAGAAGGGACGGACTGGGTAAAGGTGACCATTCAGCGGCGGATTGCGAAACCCGAAGTGATGCGACTGGTTATGGAGGCGGATGAACGCTTTCAATTGACGCAGCGAGAGCGGATTATTCTCGGTGTGCTGGCGCAAACGGAAGGCATGACGGCGAGGGAGTTGGGTGCCTTGCTGGAGACGGATGGGGCGGATGAACTCGCTGTCTGGCTGGGGCGCTTGCAGACAATGGCTTTGGTGCAGAGTGCCGGACGCACACAGGGCACGCGCTACTTTGTTGACCCGAACTTGTTGCGTGGTGCCGATCTCAAGTTGCCTACCACCCTGCTGCGCATTGAGCCGCATCGCTTGCGGGCGCTGATTCTGGAAGACTTGGCGCGCTATCCCGATTCTTCAAGCACCGATATAAACCGACGGATTGGCGCAGAGATTTCTGCCAAGACGGTCAAGCGCGCCTTGGACGATTTGGAGAATGAAGGGCGGGTAACGCATGAGGGCGAGCGTCGTTGGCGGCGCTACCGGCTGTCTGGCCAAGAACATAAAGGACAAAGGGTGAGGGAATCGCCGTGATGTCGTACATCCCTGAGCCAATGACTTTTGGTAATGCAATGATCTTTAGTGTTTTTTATAAAGGACACGTCAAGGACATGTCCTTTATGCAACGGTTATTTGTCCAATAGAAAGCATCGAGTGGCCTACACCGACATCAACAGCGAAGACCGTCTGGTTCAAACGACCTTTGCCGATCACTTGGAAAAGGTGCTGGGCTGGGAGAGCGTTTACGCTTGGAACCAGGAAACCTTCGGCCCGGATGGTACGCTGGGTCGCGCCAGTGAGCGCGAGGTGGTGTTGGTGCGCGATTTGCGGGAGGCGCTGGTGAGGCTCAACTCAGGGTTGCCAGAGGCTGCGATCAATGAGGCGGTGGTCAAGCTCACCCATCACGATTATTCGCGCTCGCTGCTCCAGCATAATCAGGCGTTTTACAAACTGATCCGCGACGGGGTGCCGGTGAGTTACCGCGACGCACAAGGGGCTTTGCGCCACGCGCAGGCGCGGGTGATGGATTTCCGCAATCCGACATCCCACAACAACCGCTTTCTGGTGGTGCGCGAACTGAAAATCACCGGGCTGCGCACGCCCAACTACAATCGCCGCGCCGACCTGGTCTGCTTCGTCAATGGCCTGCCACTGGTGTTCATCGAACTGAAGGCGGTGTATAAAAAAATCCGCGCCGGTTTCGACGGCAATCTGCGCGATTATCTCGACGAGAATGTCATCGCCCATGCTTTCCACCACAACGCTTTTCTTATCGTCAGCAACGGCGACAACGCCCGCTATGGCTCGATCACCAGCGCGTGGGAACACTTCGGCGAATGGAAGCGGTTGGCCGAGCGAGACAAAGGCAGCGTGGCGGCGGAGGTATTGCTCAACGGCATGTTGGCCAAGGACAGGCTGCTGGACATCGTCGAGAATTTTATTTTGTTCGACGCCAGCAAGCCCGGATCGGTGCGCAAGGTGGTGGCGCGTAACCATCAGTTGCTGGGGGTGAATCAGGCAGTGGCGGCAGTGGTGCGGCAAGAGGAAATTAAGCGCCAATTCCCGCCGGGCGAGCGGCTGAAGTATCGCGTTATCGAGTTGCCTGTAGGGGCGAATTCATTCGCCCATGAAACGCGGGATTGGGCGAATGAATTCGCCCCTACGTTGAAGGCGGCGGAGTCTCCTTTGCCAGCTTACCTCGGTGAGACTGAACCACGCACCTTGCAGATCGTCGAGCGGGCGCATCCCGACCTCGGACGCTTGGGCGTGGTGTGGCACACGCAGGGTAGCGGCAAGTCATATTCCATGGCTTTCTTCGCCGAGAAAGTGCGGCGCACGGTGGAGGGCAATTTCACCTTTGTGTTGATGACCGACCGCGATGATCTGGACAGCCAGATTTACAAGACTTTCGTCGGATGCGGCGTGGCGGACGACCAGACACCGCGCGCGGGTTCCGGCAAGGAGCTGAAGCTATTGCTCAAAGAGAATCCGCGCTACCTGTTCAGCCTGATTCACAAATTCAATCAGGATGTGAAGCCGGATGAGCCGTACAGTGATCGCGATGACATCATCGTGATCTCGGACGAGGCACACCGCACTCAGGCCGGAAAGTTGGCGCGCAACATGCGGCTGGCGCTGCCCAATGCGGCTTTCATCGGTTTCACCGGCACGCCGCTGTTCAAGCACGATGAACTGACCAAGCGGATTTTCGGCGAATATGTCTCCCGCTACGACTTCAAGCGTAGCGAAGAAGACGGCGCGACCGTGAAGCTGGTTTACGAAAATCGGGGCGAAAAGCTGGGACTGGCGCGGCTGGATTTGAACGAGAAAATTGCCCGTGCCGTGGATGCAGCCGACCTCGACCCAGACCAGACGGCGTTGCTGGAGAAGTTGCTCGGCAAGGATTACGAGGTCATCACCGCCGACGAGCGGCTTGAGAAGATCGCAACGGATTTCGTCGAACATTGCAGCACCCGTTGGGAATCCGGCAAGTCCATGCTGGTATGCATAGACAAGCCTACCTGCGCCCGCATGCTGATGCTGATCGAGCCAAAGTGGAAAGCAAAAGCGGCTTTGGTTCGAGCTGAGGCTGAGGGCAAATTAGCCGAGATTGCTACTGCGCCGGATGATGAAACTAGACAGCGCCTTCACGCCCAACGTGATCGTTTGCTGGCGAAGGCCGCATGGCTGGATGAGACCATCATCGAGATTATTATCAGCGAGGCGCAAAAAGAGGTCGAGGAATTCAAGAAATGGGGCTTCGACATCATTCCCCATCGTGCCCGCATGAAGCAGGGTTTCGAGACGCCGGACGGCAAGCGCGTGGATGTGGAGTCGGCGTTCAAGAACCCACAGCACTCGTTCCGCGTGGCGATTGTGTGCGCCATGTGGCTGACGGGCTTTGATGTCGAATGCCTGGCTACACTCTACATAGATAAACCGATGCGGGCGCACACCTTGATGCAGGCCATCGCCCGCGCCAACCGGCGTTATCCGGGAAAGGATTTCGGCCTGATCGTTGATTACAACGGCATGCTCAAAAGCCTGCGTGAGGCGCTCGCACAATATGCGCTGGGCGAAGATGGTGGCGCCGACGAAATCGTGGCGCCGCTAGAAGAACGCGTGGCAGCATTGCATGACGCCATTGAGACAACGGAAGCGCATCTGCGTGGGCTAGGATTCGAGTCGGCAAAATTGCTGGGCGCAAAGGGATTCGCGCGGATTCAAGGGCTGGCGGATGCTGTGGATGCGGTCTATACCAATGACGAATCCAAGCGCCGTTTCGAGATTCTGGCGCGGGTGGTGTTCAGCCGTTTCAAGGCGCTGCTGGTAGAGCCTTCGGCGCTGACGTATGCCGAGCGCCACGACAACATCGAGGCGATTTACAAGAAACTCACCGAACGCCGCGATACGTCAGACGTGAGCGCGCTGCTCAAGGAGCTGCACCGCATCGTCAATCAGGCGATTGCCACCCAGGCTCCGGGCAATGATCAGGCAAAGGGACTGACGGTTGATCTCTCACTCATCAACATGGAAAAACTGCGCGAGGAATTCAGCAAGAAAGTGAAGCGCAAGGCGACCGTGATTGAAGACATTCGCAAGATCGTGGAAGAGAAACTGGCGCAGATGTTGGCCAACAATCCGCTGCGCATGAACTACGAGAAAAAATATCAAGAAGTCATTGCGGCCTACAACGCAGACAAGGATAGAGCCACCGTGGAAGAAACTTTCGCCAAGCTATGGGATGTGGCTAACAGTCTGGACGAGGAGCAAAGGCGCGCCGTTGAATTGGGTTTGACTGAGGAGCAGTTGGCGCTGTTCGACTTACTCAAGAAGGAATCTCTGAGCGGGTCGGAACGGGAGAAGATCAAGGCTGCCAGCCGCGAATTGCTGGCGGAATTGCAGCGCCTGATCGCCCCGCTGGAGCAATGGACGGAAAAGGAACAGACGCAAGCCGAGGTCGAGGTGTTTATCCTCGACCATGTCTATCAGGCGCTGCCCGAGCCGCCCTACACGGCAAACGAAAAGAAAGAGGTCGCCGAGCTGGTCTATCGCCATATCTGGCAGCAGAGCGCGAGCGGCCTGTTCGGAACAATGTGAGCGCGCATGAACCAAACATTGGGACAACATTTCACCCGCAACCTTGAGCGGCTTCATCGCACAGAGGATAATGCGAGTTTACCGGTGCCGGGTGTTGGTGCGGTTTTCAAGCGCCGAGAAAACCGGATAAATTACAGGATAAAATTCAATGACTCAGCATCGCACTCACTTAATAATCAATAGGATAAGATAAATATGCTGCTGATGATTGACAACTACGACTCCTTCACTTACAACCTGGTGCAGTATTTCGCTGAACTGGGCGCAGACGTAGTGGTGAAACGCAACGACGAAATCACCATCGAGCAGATTACAGCGATGAATCCGCAGCATTTGGTGATCTCACCCGGCCCCTGCACACCAAATGAGGCGGGCATTTCGGTTGCGGCAATCAAGCGGTTCGCGGGCAAAGTTCCGCTGCTTGGCGTGTGTCTCGGTCACCAAAGCATCGGCCAGGCCTTCGGCGGCAATATCATCCATGCCAAAACGCTGATGCACGGCAAGACTTCACCCATTCATCATCAAAACAACAGTGTGTTTGCCGGACTGCCCAATCCGTTTACCGCCACGCGCTATCACTCGCTGGTGATCGAGCGCGAGACCCTGCCGGATTGTCTGGAAGTGACTGCCTGGACCGATGACGGCGAGATCATGGGGGTGCGCCACAAAACGCTGCCGGTACACGGCGTGCAGTTCCACCCGGAATCCATCCTCACCGAACACGGACACGACATGCTGAAAAATTTTTTGAGCGGTGCAAAATAACCCGCCGGACTCCGGCCTTCGCGCCCATGACGGCACATTAAGGAGCAGCTTGTGAATTACGCCCAAATCCTGACGCAATTACTCGAACGCCGCGATCTCACCCATGCCGATATGCTGATCCTTATGCAGCACCTCATGGGCGGGCAGCTCACGCCCGCGCAAATCGCGGCAGTACTGGCGGCCTTGCGCAGCAAAGGAGAAACCGTCACCGAGATTGCCGCCGCCGCACAGGTGATGCGCGAGCTTTCCAGCAAAGTGCGGGTAAATGATGACGGCCATCTGATCGACACCTGCGGCACGGGTGGCGACGGTTCGCAGACTTTTAATATCTCCACCGCTTCCGCCATCGTCGCCGCCGCCGCCGGGGCAAAGGTTGCCAAACATGGCGGACGTTCCGTTTCCAGCACTTGCGGCAGCGCGGACGTGCTGGAAAAACTCGGCGTGAACGTCAATCTCACGCCCGATCAAGTCGCGCACTGCGTGGACACCATCGGCGTCGGTTTCATGTTCGCGCCCAACCATCACAGCGCGATGAAATATGCCGCGCCGGTGCGCCGCGAACTCGGTGTGCGCACCCTGTTCAATCTGCTCGGCCCGCTGACCAACCCTGCCGGCGCGAAAAATCAGGTGATGGGCGTGTTCCTGCGCGACCTCACGGCAAAGCTTGCCCGTGTGCTGCAACAGCTCGGCAGCCGTCACGTGCTGGTGGTACACGGCTCGGACGGCATGGATGAAATTTCCATCAGCGCGCCGACCTTCATCGCCGAACTGAAAGATGGCAAGGTCAGAGAATACACCGTGCAGCCGCAAGATTTCGGCCTGACGGCTGCACCGCTGAACGACATTCGTGTCAGCGATGCGGGCGAGGCACAGACGATGCTGATGAATGTTATGGACAACCGGCCCGGGGCGGCGCGTGACATCGTGTTGCTCAATGCGGGCGCGGCAATTTATGTGGCGGGACTGTCCGATACGCTGGCACTCGGGGTGAACGCCGCCGCCAAAATCATCGCCAGCGGTGCGGCAAAAAACAAATTGACGCAACTTGTCCAGGTTAGCAACGCTGCCTGAGTCCACCGCGTGGTTTCCGTCCAGCATCCATTCCCGCCGCTCGCCAGTCAGGACAACGACAACATCCAGCGCTGGCTGGCGGCGTTGGCGGAGGCTTACAGTCCGGCCGAAATCGACTTGATCCGTCGCGCGTGCGAGTTTGCCGCACCGCTGTATCAGGGACAGAACGACGTTTCCGGCACGCCGCTGTTACAACACGCGCTCGGTGCGGCGGCGATTCTGATCGGCCTGCATCTGGATCACGAAACCATCGCGGCAACCGCATTGCACGCCGTCCCCAACCATCTCGACTCGTGGCGGGAGACATTGACCACGCGCTTCGGCACAGGCGTTACCCGTTTGGTCGCGGGCATCTCGGATATGGAACGTCTGCGCCAATTCAGCGAGATTCGCCCGGACACTTCCGCAGACAAGGAGACCGCCACACGGCAGTTTGAAGGGCTGCGCAGAATGTTGCTGGCGATGGTGGAAGATATTCGCGTGGTGTTGATCAAGCTCGCCGAACGCACCCAGACGCTGCGCAACCTTGCCAGCGCGAGCGCGGCGGAACAACAGCAAATTGCACGGGAAACGCAGAGCATCTTCGCCCCGCTGGCAAATCGCCTGGGCGTGTGGCAAATCAAGTGGGAGCTGGAAGATTTATCACTGCGTTACCTTGAGCCCGCGCTCTATAAAAAAGTTGCCAAACTCTTGGACGAACGGCGTGTTGATCGGGAGCGTTACATCGGCGATGTCGTCTCCATATTGAAGCAACGCCTGGCGGCGGAAAAGATAACCGCAGACGTGAATGGCCGCCCGAAGCACATACACAGCATCATCGCCAAGATGCGCCGCAAGGGTGTCGATTTCGGCGAGCTGTACGACGTGCGCGCCGTGCGTGTGCAGGTCGAAGATATTGAAAGCTGCTATGCCGCACTGTCGGTGGTACACGAGTTGTGGTCGCCCGTGGCAAGCGAATTCGACGACTACATCGCCCATCCCAAAGCCAACGGCTACCGCTCGCTGCACACCGCCGTCATCGGTCCGCGCAATCTCGCACTGGAAGTGCAAATACGCACCAGACAAATGCATCACGATTCCGAGCTGGGCGTGGCCGCGCATTGGCGCTACAAAGAAAACAAACGCGCCGAAACCAATCTGGATAAAAAAATTTCCTGGCTGCGACAAATCCTGGCATGGAAATCGGATCTGGCCGACAGCGGCGAACTGCAACCGCAGCTCAAGAACGATTTATTGCAGGAACGGATCTATCTATTTACCCCGCAAGGCAAGGTCATCGATCTGCCCAACGGCGCGACACCGGTCGATTTTGCTTATACGGTACACACCGATTTGGGGCATCGCACGCGCGGTGCCAAGGTCAACGGCAGCATTGTCCCGCTCAATACCAAATTAAAAACCGGGCAGTGTGTGGAAATACTCGCAGCCAAACAGGGCGAACCCAGCCGCGACTGGCTCAGCCCGAAGCTGGGTTTTTTGCAAAGCGCACGGGCGCGCGCCAAAGTCCGCCACTGGTTTGCCACGCAAAACCTTGATGCCAACATTGCCCAGGGCCGGACAATACTCGAGCGCGAGTTGCATCGTATCGGGGTGAACGACATCAATCAGGAAAAACTGGCGCAGAGATTGCATTTCCACAAACCGGGGGATCTGCTCGCCGCGCTCGGGCGCGGCGACATCACCCCGCGCCGCGTCAGCCTCGCCATCACACCGGACACACCCGCGTCGCCTGCCCCGCAAAAAATGGCGTCATCGGCACAAACGGTAGCCACACAACAAGTGCTGGTCGAAGGCGTAAACAATCTGGTCATCCGTATCGCCAAGTGCTGCAAGCCGGAAAAACCCGCCGCACTCATCGGCTACGTCACCCGCGACCGCGGCATCACCATCCACCGCCGTGACTGCCCGTTCATGCAGCGCGTTCCGCAAGAGCGCGCGGATCGACTGCTGGATGCGAAGTGGCATTAACGGGGCTGCTAAAAAGCGCGGCCTGTCAGTAATCCGTATAACCCTTTTCGCCGGGCGTGTAGAAGGTATCGAAGTCGGGATCGGTCAATGCCGTACCATGCCGCAGTTTCCGCACCAAATCGGGATTGCCGATGAATGGACGACCGAAAGCGACCAAGTCGCCGCGATCCGCATCAAGGTCGGCGTTGGCCCGCGCCGCATCGTAACCGCCGGACAAAATGTATTTGCCGTTAAATGCCGCGCGTATCTTTGCTTTCAGCACGGGGCTGACTTCCGGCGCGCCCATCGCGCTGTGATCGACAATGTGGATGTACGCGAGGCCGATGGTATTCAGCCCGGCAATCAGCCGCTCATAGAGCGCATCCATTTCGGCATCGGCTGCCATGCCGTTGAATACGCCGTAGGGCGAGATACGCATCCCGACACGCTCGGCACCGATTGCCGCCACGGTCGCTTTGGCAACTTCTACGGCAAAGCGAATGCGGTTTTCCACACTGCCACCCCATTGGTCGCTGCGCCGGTTGGTGGCCGTATTCAGAAACTGGTCGATCAAATAACCGTTTGCACCATGCAGCTCAACGCCATCGAACCCGGCCTTGATAGCCTGTTTGGCGGCCGCGGCATATTCACCGATGGTCTGCGCAATGTCGGCATCGCTCATCTCGACGGGAATCGGGTAGGGCTGCTGTCCATCGCCATCCGTCCACATTTCACCGGGCGCGGCAAGCGCGGAAGGCGCGAGTACCCGGCTGCCGGACGGCATATTTGCCGCATGACTGATGCGTCCGGTATGCATCAGTTGCACGAATATTTTTCCGCCCGCAGCATGCACACCGTCCGTCACACGCTTCCAGCCTTGCACTTGGGCATCGGAAAATATCCCGGGAATACGCGCGTAGCCAAGACCGTTCGGTGAGGGGGCGGTGCCTTCGGTGATGATGAGTCCGGCAGCGGCGCGCAGCGTGTAATACTTTTTCATCAATTCATTCGGCACATTATCTGTGGCACGCGAGCGGGTCATCGGTGCCATCACGATGCGATTGCTCAACGATAGGTTTGCGAGAGTGGTCGGGGTAAATAGCGGTGTGGTCATCCATATTCTCCTGATGTTGTTAGGCAAGTCGCCCATTACGAAAATCATCGACTGCCTGATTAATTTCTTCCTGCGTGTTCATAACAAACGGACCGTGTTGCACAATCGGTTCGTGCAACGGTTTCCCCGCAACCAGAATGAGACGCGCGGCTTGCTCCGCAATCAGTGTAACGCCCTCCGCTGCGGGCTCGTTACTCAAAATTCCCATGCGTTGCGCTTCCACCCGCGTATCGCCGACTTGCAGCACACCGTGATACACATAAATAAAGCCGTTATGCGTTGTCGGCAACGCGGTGGAAAAACCCGCCCCCGGCGGCAGATGGATGTCGAGATACAGTGGCTCGGTAATTTCACGATGAATCGCACCGGCGATGCCGTTGCTGCTTCCGGCAATCACCCGCACGGTCACACCATCCGTCGTCAGGTATTCGGGAATCTCGCCGCTGGCAATGTCGCGATACCACGGGGCAATCATTTTGCGCTGCGCGGGCAGATTAAGCCAAAGCTGGAAGCCTGCCATGACGCCGTCTTCCTGCTCGGGAATTTCCGAGTGGATCACGCCCCGTCCGGCAGTCATCCATTGCACGCCGCCGTTTTGCAGCAAGCCCTCGTTGCCCGCGCTGTCGCGATGACGCATACGGCCGGACAGCATGTAGGTGACGGTTTCAAAACCGCGATGCGGGTGATCGGGAAAACCGCCAATGTAATCGTCAGGGTCGTCGCTGGCGAAGGCATCAAGCATCAGGAACGGATCCAGGCGGCGTTGCAGTTTGCCGGTCAGCACGCGGGTCAGTTTCACGCCTGCGCCGTCCGAGGTGGCAACGCCGGTAATGACACGTTCGATGCCACGCGATTGCTTCAGGGTGACTGGAATGACGGGGCTCATGGCCTGCTCCTTTACCAAAAAAATACTCAGGCGGGCTTGGGCATCGACGACAGCGCTGCTTCCAAGGTGGGGTAGCGCAGGCTGACTTTCAACTCCCGCTTCATTCTGGCGTTGCTCATGCGCCGCGATTCATTCATAAACGACCACATCATCGGCGATACCAGAGCGTGCACTTCGGCGCGCGGCAAACGGGGCGGACGCGGCAAACTGAAGGCATCCGCCACCGCGTCGAAGTAGTCCCCCATTTTCATTTCGTCGTCATCGCTGGTGTGGTAAACACGGTTGGCTTTGGCGCGGCGCAACGCGCTGACAACGATGCGCGCCAGATCGTCGGCGTGGATGTGGTTGCTGTAACTATCCTCGCCCGCCAGAATCGCGGGGGAACCCGTGCGCAGCCGATCCAGCGGCAGGCGTTCCGCCGCGTAAATACCCGGCACACGCAGAATGCCGGTACGCACGCGGTTGCGCCTTGCCCATGCGCGGATTTGCTGCTCGGCATCGACCCGGCGCAGCGCGCGCGGATTCTTGGCATGCAGCGGATGCGTCTCGCTTACCCGCGCGCCCTGACAATCGCCATAAACTCCGCTGGTACTGATGTAGATGAGTTGCCTGGGCAATACGCCGGACGACAAGGCGGCAAGCAGATGGCGGGTGCGACTATCGACTTCTCCGACAGCGGGGGGCGGCGCGAAATGCAATACATGGTCGGCAATCCCGACAATGCGCGCGAGACTCCGGCGATCATCCAGATTGGCCAACAACGGCACCACGCCGAGCCCGCGCAAACGCGGGCAATAATCCGGGTTGCGCACCAGCGCATAGACCGCGTATCGCGGGGTCAGGAGCGGGATAGTACGCAAGGCAACATCGCCGCAACCGATAATCAAGAGTCGTTCCATAGGGGGATTATGCGTTAGAATTCTCCGGTCTTTGCAACATTATGCCCATCATGTCTTTCAAAATCACACTGCAACCCAGCGGACACAATTTCCAAGCCGAGGCAAACGAAACCATACTGGAAGCCGCACTGAGGAGCGGTTATACCCTGCCCTATAGTTGCCGCGACGGCGTGTGCGGATCATGCAAAGGGAAGGTGCTGGCGGGTGAGGTCAGTCATGGCAAACACCAGGCGGGAACGTTGACCGCCGCCGAGAAAAATGCCGGCATGGCGTTATTTTGTTGCGCCCAAGCGCGCTCAGATTTACAGCTTGAGTGCCGTGAAGTGAATGTCGCCAAGGATATTCCGGTCAGAACCATGCCGTGCCGGGTGCAAAAGATGGAACGTCCCGCAGACGACGTGATGGTGTTGCAACTCAAGCTCCCCAGCAACGAACGCCTGCAATTCCTCGCCGGACAATATATCGACATTCTGCTGAAAGATCACAAGCCGCGCAGTTTCTCGCTGGCAAATGCGCCGCATACCGATGAGTTTTTAGAGTTGCACATCCGCAACATTGTCGGCGGCGAATTCACCCGGCATGTTTTTGAGGAAATGAAAGAGCGCGACATCCTGCGTTTCAAAGGCCCGCTGGGGACATTCTTCCTGAGAGAAGATTCGGACAAGCCGATTATTTTCGTGGCCAGCGGTACCGGCTTTGCGCCCATCAAAGCCATCATCGAACACGCGCTATTCATCGGTGTGAAACGCCCGATGCATTTCTACTGGGGGGCGCGCAAACTGGCCGATTTATACATGTTGGCAATGGCGCAACAATGGCAGCGCGACGGCATTCGGTTCACCCCGGTATTGTCCGATGCCTTACCGGAAGATGCCTGGACGGGGCGCAGCGGGTTTGTCCATCAGGCAGTGCTGGATGATTACAGCGATTTGTCCGCGCACGAGGTCTATGCCTGCGGCGCACCCGTCGTGGTAGAGGCGGCACATCGCGACTTCACCACGCAACGCGGTTTGCCGAATGATGCGTTTTTTTCGGATGCGTTTACCTTCACACCCAAAAGTTAATTGCGTGGCGAAATACGCATCTCGCCGTCTTCCTGCTCGATGCGGAATTGTTGCAACACACTCATGCCCAGCAGCGGCTGGCTCAAATTGGGCGAGATGGTCGCCGGTGCGTCTTTGATAAAAAACGGGCCAAATTTCAGTCTGGGAATAATCGCCCTGCAAGCACTGGTGGCACCATTCGCCGTCTGCATCAATACATCCTCGCGGCAGTAGATTTTGGAGGACAGTGCCAACTCTCTGGGCAGAGACACCAACGTCGCACCGGTATCCACAATAAAAGTAAGCGACCTGTCATTGACTGAACCGGCCATATAGTAGTGTCCGTTTTCCTGCTGCTTGAGCGTAAATGTACCACTGAAGTTTTCCCCGGCATCCGCCTCACCCGGCGCAACTTTTGCCTCCCACGAAGAAACCGATTGCATCTCTTTTTTACAGGGCGTTTCCTGATAACTCAAGCCGCCCTGCTGATTTTTGCACTTGTAAACGGTTGCCGCGTGACTGCCGACAGGCAACAGCAACGGCATCGCAGCCAACAACAATGGCATGGCCATTTTTCCAAAAAGTGCGCGTTTAACCGCCATGGTCGTCTCCCATCGCTTGCCGTAAATACCGCGACGCTGCCGCGCTGTCCCCGAGTCGCTCCGCCACCTCGGCCAGCGCCACCCATGCCGCCTCTGTCGGCCTGATACTCACACTGGCATCCAGATAACTTTTTGCCCGCTCCCACAACTGCTGCCGGATATGCAACTTCCCGAGGGCGAGCAACAATCCCGCATCCTGCCGGTTGCTGTCCAGCCATTTTTTCGCCTGCTCGATCTGCGCGACAGCATCATCCGCAACGCAGTCGCCGTATAGTGCGACCAATTCCCCGTCCCAGTTGGCGTTCAAGCTGTCCGCAAGCAATTGCTGCGCCAGTGAGCCGTCGCCATATTTCATCAACGCGCGTACCGCCGCGCCACAAACTTGATTGCGGCGCCTGAACTCTGCGGGAATCTTATCTATGCACGCGGTTAGCCCCGACAAACTGTCTTGCTGGCGGATTTTCTCCAGCCAGGCTTGTTGACGTAGCCGCGATGCCGCGGTCGCATCAATTGCCGCACGCTGCTCCAGTTGCTCCAGTGCCTTCAGCACCTCATCCCAGTTGCCCAGTTGCTGTTGCGCTTGCATCTCCATTGCCAGTCTGCCGAGCCGGCCTTTGGCCCCCGCTTTATGCAATTGTTGCAGGGCATCCAGTGCACCGCGCGGATCATGCTGATCGAGCATGAATTTGCTGGCCGCCATCAGGCGCATGGTTGCCTCTCCATGCGACTTTTCCGCTGCGGCAGACAGATAGGTGTCGCGCTTATCGTACTGGCGTAGCTCGTGCGCGGAACGTGCGGCGATAATGGAATGCAGTTCATAGGAGTCGTCCATCGCCATGGCATCGGATGAGGCGCGCTCGGCCGCCGCGTACCGGCCTTCCAGAAAGGCGGTAATCGCGTTTTGCAATAACTTGTGGCTACGGGCCTGGGCTCGCGCCAAACGGAAGGAACGCACTTTTTCCGGCAACCGCATTGCAATGGACAGCAGGCGCAGCAGCGCGTAAACAATTGCAAACAGCAGCAGTAACAACAGGATGAACAGCAGAAACGACAGCTCGATACGGTACGGCGGGTAAACCAGCAACAAGTAAGCCGGGCTGTGCGAGGCTTCGGTCAATACCACGGCAAGCACAAACAGTAGCAATATCCACAACAGATATTTCATCGCGGCTTTTCGTGGGACAGGCGGTAATTGCGCACTGTTTGCAGGCTGGCACTGACATCCGGCAGTTCGATGCTGATGCTGGCAACAGCGAGCTCTTTCAAGCGTCCGACAATTTGGGCACCGTCATTGGAGCGGTCATCAAAGTAGCGTGTTGACCATTGTTGCGCGGTGTTAAGTTCGCGTTTGAAATTCTCTTCATCGCGCGACAGCAGTGCAAGCCGGGCCGACATGAGACGCAGCCGCAAATTCTCGCGCAAAAAGAACTCTTGGTCGGGCGAAATCAACGGAATTTCTGCCGTGCCGACGTTTTCAATACGAATCAGTTTGCCGAGCTCTTCACGGATTTCGCGCCGCAAACTTTGCCACACCGTTTCGCCGACAGGTATGGCGGTTGCGACGGTCTGATTTGAACCATGCTGCTGATAACGCAACGGCACATGTTCAATCGCTTGAAGCAAATTGTCCAACTGCAAACCGATTCCCGTTACATCCACATTGGGGAGGGCACGCAGCTTGTCCATGTCGCGCACAATTGCCCTGCGCAAACTATCCAGCGCGGGTCTGTCCATACGTTGCAAACGTGTATCGGCACTCTGCATGGCAATCAACGCGGCTTTGACGTTGCGCGACAATTGCAGCTGCTGCGCGGCAATCAGCAGCAATTGCTCCACCTCCGCCAGCGCGGTCTCATCGCGGCTTGCGGAAAGATCGTTATACAGGTCTTCGAGTGCCGCACGCTGACCTTGCAATTCGGAATAATAAGACTCCAGCGTCATTACCTTGGCGGCCAGTGTTCGCACTTGAGCTTCACTTTGTTGCAACAGCGTTTGGTTGGCCTGACTCATGCCCTCCATCTCGGCAATTTTTTCTGCCAGGTGCCGGCGCATATCATTCACCGCCTGATGTCCGTCAAACCATTGCCACAAAAATACCAGTGCCAATGCAATCAAGACAATATGGGTAATGCTGACGCGCGAAAACACACCCGCCGCAGTCGTTGCTGTAGCAGGCGGCAATGACGCAGCTTCCCCGCCGGGGTTGCTGTCTTCGGGTGTCGGGGATAGATCACTCATGGGATTCGACAAAACTGTGCTGCCCGAGCCAGTCTCTCAAGGCGGATAACAGGCCGGCATCGCCGGACTCGGTCAAAATGATTTGCCGCCAACCCTGCTGACGCGCCAAGGCGGCAATACGCGGATGCGGTACAAACAGTGGGATGTGACAAAACTTGTCCGTAGCATCGCCCAACATTTCCCACAAATAAGCAAGTGCCTCGCTACTGGTGACATTGATCATGTCCGGTGCGCACTGCAACAGTTCGCCCGCCCCCTGTTGCGGCTTGCTGCGCTGGTAACACGCGGCATATTCCACTATTGCGCCACGCGCTTTGAGGGTATCGCCCAACAGCTCGCGCCCGCCGTCGCCGCGAAAAATCATCACCCGCCAGCCGGAAATATGCTGCAACACCGGCAAGGCTAACAAGCCCTCGCTATCAAAACGTTCGGTCGGCGCAATGACATTTTCAACACCCAAGGCGCGTAGTGCCTTCGCGCTTCCCTGCCCGACCGTCGCGACCCGCAGTCCCTCGGGCAATGCGCCGGCGGCACCGATTGCGTCCATGCCGTAACGTACCGCGTTCGGACTAATGAAAATGGCCAGATTGAAATCGGCAAGACGTGCGATTTGCTCGTTAAGTGACCGCGTGTCGGCAATTGCGGTAATTTCAAGCAACGGAAACACCACCGGAACGCCACCTGCCTGTCGGATAGCGTGCGCCAATTTCACCGACTGATCGCGCGGGCGCGTGACCACAATTTTTAATCCGGCCAGCGAATGGTCATCCGTCATTGCAAACCTGTCCTCAATAAGCCAGCGATAAACTTTTCCCTGCGGAAACACCCATATCAAAGGCGTTTCAAACGACGCGGCTCAGAGTGCCAGTTCGGCAAGAATCACATCGGCACCTTGCTTGCGCAATTCATCGGCAATCTGATTGCCCAACGCTTCGGGATTGGCAATCTCACCCACCGCCCCGGCACGCATCATACGCTTGCCGTCGGTGCTGGAGACAAAACCGCGCATGTGCAATTTGCCATTTTTGACTTCGGCAAAGCCGCCCAGCGGAACCTGGCAGCTACCGCCCAGGGAGCGGCTCATCGCGCGTTCCGCCAACACACACGCTGCGGTCCCGGCATGATGCAGCGGTTGCAGACAGGCAATCACATCGGCACGGTCGGCGCGTGTTTCAATCCCCAGCGCGCCCTGCCCCACGGCGGGCAAGCTGTCTTCACTGCTGATGATGGTGCGAATCCGCGCACCCAGACCGAGGCGCTTCAAACCGGCTGCGGCGAGAATAATGGCGGCATACTGGCCTTCGTCCAATTTGCGTAAACGTGTTTGTACATTGCCGCGCAGGGGCTCAATTTTAAGATGCGGAAAGCTGGCGCGTAACTGACTTTCGCGACGCAAGCTGGAGGTGCCGACCACACTGCCTGCCGGCAATGCCGCCAGATTCTCGAAATTATTCGACACAAAAGCATCATGCGGATCTTCGCGTTCGCCCACTGCGGCCAGCACAAACCCGTCCGGCATATTCATCGGCACATCTTTTAAGGAATGTACGGCAAGATCGGCGCGACCGTCTTCCAGCGCGGTTTCCAGCTCTTTAACAAACAGCCCCTTGCCGCCGATTTTAGATAGCGTCACCTCAAGAATCTGGTCGCCCTGCGTGGTCATACCCAATATGCTGACCTGCGTTTGTGGATATAATGCGCGCAACCGGTCTCGGATGTGTTCTGCTTGCCACATGGCCAACGCGCTTTCACGCGAAGCAATAACCAATCGGGCCGGGGCGGGGCGGGGTGTCTGACTCATAGCTTTTCCTGTATCGATTGCCTGTACGGCTGTTTATAAATAATGCGCGGCGCATTCTAGCATGCGCCGGATGGGCATGTAATTCTTGACGATTGTAAAAAAATGAATGTAATGAATCTATTCTCATCTCCTGCGAACCTTTCCAGCAAGGACTTGCCGTTGCGCGAAGATATTCGTTTACTGGGTCGCATCCTCGGCGACACTTTGCGCGAGCAGGAAGGGGATGCGACATTTGATCTGGTCGAGAATGTGCGCCGCGCCGCCGTGCGCTTCCGTAAAACGCATGACGAACGCGATGGCGAAGCACTCGAACAAATGCTGGATGCGCTCTCGCCCACCGACACACTGGCCGTAGTACGCGCCTTTAGCTACTTCTCGCAGCTCACCAACATCGCGGAAGACATGCACCACAACCGTCGCCACCGTGCCCACCTCAAGGCGGGCAGCACACCCAAAGATGGCAACCTGAAGTTGGCACTGGATCGCATTGAGAACAAGCCTGTCGGCAAGGATGCGTTGCAGGCATTTCTGAATAGCGCGCTGATCTCCCCGGTGCTGACGGCACACCCGACCGAGGTGCAGCGCAAAAGCATTCTCGACTGCCACCTCATCATCGCCAGCCTGCTGTCCAATCGCGACCGCCTCGACATGACACCCGAGGAGTTGTCCAACAATGAAGAAATTTTGCGGCGCTTCGTGCTGATTTTATGGCAAACACGGATGCTGCGCCCCTCCAAGCTCAATGTTCATGACGAAATCGGCAACGGTCTGGAGTTCTATCGCTATACCTTTTTGTCGGAAATCCCCAAGATTTACGCCGACCTGGAAAAACAATTGGAAGCACGCTTTGACCGCGACATCAAAGTTCCGCCACTGCTGCGCGTCGGCAGCTGGATTGGCGGCGACCGCGACGGCAATCCGTTTGTAACCCACGAAGTCATGCAAGATGCGGTGCAGCAACATTCTTCGGTGGCCTTCGCGCATTACCTGAATGAAACCCACCTGCTGGGGCGGCGTTTGAGTCTGACGGATCGCCTGGTCGATGTCAGCGACGATTTGCGCGAATTGGCCAACGCCTCGCCCGATACCGATCCGGCGCGTGCCGACGAACCCTATCGCCTAGCACTCAGTTTGATTTATGCGCGCCTGTCGGCGACCGCCAAGCAGCTCGGGCACAGGCTTTCGCATCAACCGCCGCTGGATGGCAATGCGCAACCGTACGCCTCGGCACAAGCGTTCATCGCCGATCTCGATGTCTTGATCGACTCCCTGCTGAATCATGGCGCAATCTATCTGGCACGGGGGAGGCTCGCCAATCTGCGCCGCGCGGCTGAAGTATTCGGCTTCCACCTCGCACCGCTGGACATGCGCCAGCACAGCGCGGTTCACGAACAAACCGTGAGCGAGTTGCTCGCGCTGGGGGGCGGTGCGGCAAATTACCGGGATCTCAATGAGTCCGATCGCCGCACGGTATTACTCGCCGCGTTACAGGCTGACAAGCCGTTGCTAACCGACCTTGAGCGATACTCCGATGTGGCGCAGAGCGAATTGCGCATCATGCAGACCGCCGCCCGAATCCAGCAACGCTTTGGCCGCGCCGCGCTACCCAACCACATCATCTCCAAAACCGATGCCGTGAGCGATATGCTGGAATTGGCGTTGATGCTGCAGCAAGTGAATTTGCTGGAAAACGGCGCAACACCGACGCTACATATCAATATCATCCCGCTGTTCGAGACCATCGAAGATTTGCGCGGCTGCGGTGTCATTATGAACGAGCTGTTCTCGCTGTCTTACTACCGCAAATTGCTCGCCAGCCGTGGCGACACCCAGGAAGTCATGCTCGGCTATTCCGACAGCAACAAGGACGGCGGTTATGTCACCGCCAACTGGGAGTTGTACAAAGCAGAACTTGAGCTGGTTAAGGTGTTCGCCAAACATAACATCGAATTGCGCCTGTTCCACGGACGCGGCGGCACGGTAGGTCGCGGTGGCGGACCCAGTTACCAGGCGATTCTCGCGCAACCGCCGGGTAGCGTGAACGGCCAAATTCGCATTACCGAACAGGGTGAAGTCATTTCCAGCAAATACTCCAACCCGGAAATCGGGAGGCGCAATCTGGAAACCATGATTGCCGCCACCATGGAAGCAACGCTGCTGCATTGTCATGGCGACGACTCTGCCATGCCGGAGTTTCACCGCATCATGGAGGAGTTGAGTCTCGATGCATTCGCGGCCTACCGGAAACTGGTGTACGAAACGCCCGGTTTCACCGAATACTTCTTCACCGCCACACCGATACGCGAAATCGCCCAACTCAACATCGGCAGCCGCCCCTCGTCACGCAAAGCGTCGGATCGCATCGAAGATTTGCGCGCCATCCCCTGGGTATTCAGCTGGGGTTTGAGCCGCACCCTGCTACCGGGCTGGTTTGGCTTCGGCAGTGCTATCAAGCGATTCATCGAGCGCGAAGGCGACGCGGGTCTGGCCCAGTTACGCGCCATGTACAAGCAGTGGGCGTTCTTCAGCGGATTGCTGTCCAATATGGACATGGTGCTTTCCAAAACTGATATGGGTATCGCCTCACGCTACGCCGAGCTGGTGGAAGACAAGGCCTTGCGTGACAAGATCTTCAACGCCATCGAAAGCGAATGGGAAGACACCATCCGCATGCTGTTCAACATCACCGGCAACTCCGTATTGTTGCAGGACAATCCGGCGTTCTCGCGCAGCCTGTTAACACGCACGCCGTATATTGACCCGCTCAATCACCTGCAGGTATCGCTACTCCATCGCCACCGTGCCGGGGACGATGATGAAAAGGTTAAACGCGCGATTCATCTCACCATCAACGGTATCGCCACCGGGTTGCGAAATAGCGGTTAAGCACAACAGGCAGCCTCGCTTCGGCAAATTTGCAACGCAACCCGATCGGGGCGGGTCTTCAGCTTAACTCTTTGATAATGTGCTGCTGGCGGCGGCTGATGGCGAGGAGCTCATCCAAACCTTTTAGCTTGACCGTCCAACCACTGGATTCGCCGTCTTCCCCGCTTTTTTCAAATCCTTCAACCGCATCCTTGGCAACCAGGCAGTTGCGGTGAATACGCACGAAGCGCCCGGAAAATTCTTTCTCCAGCGAGGTCAGCGACTCCTCCACCAAGTACTCGTGGTCGATCGTGCGCACGGTGATGTATTTTAATTCTGCACGCAGGTAAAGCACACTTTCGATGGGCACAAGATGAATTTTCCCGCGCTCGTGGATGGAGAGGTTTTTTCGCGGTTCCGGCAATAACTCGCGCAACACTTCAGTCTGTACCGGCACCGCATCGCGGGCGCGATTGAGCGCATCGAACAAGCGTCCCAGACGTATCGGCTTGAGCAGATAGTCGATTGCGTGCAGCTCGAATGCTTGAATCGCATAGACATCAAATGCCGTGGTAAAAATAATTACCGGCGGCTTGGGCAATTTCTGCAAATGTTGCGCGAGTTCGATGCCGTCCATTCCCGGCATCCGTATATCCAGTAGCACCACATCGGTGGGGGTATCCACCAATTTTTCCAATGCTTCATGACCGTTGTTTGCCTCACCGACAATATCCAAGGCCAGTTGTTCGCGGCAATCGTTCAGCAAATCGCGCAGTCGGTTGCGCGCGGGCGGTTCGTCATCGACAATAAATACGCGCAACGCCATCTCGATGGTAGTCATATTGATCGCTCCTTTAAGTACGGCAAAGTGATTTCCACTTGATAAAAATCTTTCCCCTGCTCAACCTGGTAATTGGCTTCGACATCAAACAGTAACTCCAGGCGTTCCCGGATGTTTTGTAACGCCATTTTGTTACCACTGCGATGCGGACGGTGTACCGCCACATAAGGGTTAACAACTTTAATACGCAAGTTGCCGCCGTGGCGATGCAGTGAAATACGGATGCAGCCCCCTTGCGATAGCGGCTCAATGCCGTGGTAAACCGCATTCTCAAGGAGTGGTTGCAATAATAATGGCGGCACCTTGGCATCGTCCGGAATATTGTCAATATCCCAATCCACCCGCAAGCGGTCTCCCATACGCAATTGCTCCAGGGCAAGATATTGCCGACTCAATTCGACTTCGCGACTAAGTAACACCAAGTCTTGCGCCTCGGACATCGCCGTACGAAACAGGTCGCCCATATCTTCCAGTGCCGTTTCAGCGAGCTTGGGATTGGCGCGCACAATACCCAGCACCGCATTGATGGTGTTAAACAGAAAGTGGGGGCGAATACGCGCGCGCAATACCTGCAAGCGGGCATCTTCCAGCGCGCGGGACAACACCTGACTGCGCCAACGGAAATACATCAACAAGGTGGCGCACACGGCAACGCTCAGCAACACATAACGCACCGCGACAAAATAACCGCCGTCGTATGCCGGCTGGCGGTAAAGCTCGCCGCCGGAATAATAAATCGCCAAAGTCAGCAATACCACGAACCCATTGACCGCCAACACGCCTCGCGCGTACGAAATGCGATACAACCAAGGTTGCGTCACCCACAGTAGCAACAAAGTGGTCAGCAATATGGGCGTGAGCAATGCGGCAATTTGCATCATGCGCTGCGGCACTTCCGACCACACATTTGCCAGCAAAACCGCCTCCAACAACGCCAGACCGTTGCAAATCAACAGAATACGCAGCGTCACGCCGAGGTTGCGAAAGTTTGGCAACGCATCGGGCAGGGTGTTTTGTTTTATACTGCGCGCCTTATTCATGGCATCAACCCCTCGGGTTTTTTGCCCCAATTCTGGACGAGAGATGGCTAGCATACAAGACAAAGGTACTTGGTCGGGACGTTTTAGTGAGCCTGTGGCAGAGCTGGTAAAACGTTACACCGCCTCGGTGGACTTCGATTACAAACTGGCATTATTCGATCTCAAGGGATCCCACGCGCACGCGCAAATGCTGGCGGCGTGCGGCATCATCGCGGCCCAGGATTTGAGCGACATACAACGCGGCTTGGCAGAAATCGAAAATGAAATCATCGCGGGAAGCTTCGAGTGGTCGCTGGATCTGGAGGATGTACATCTCAATATCGAAAAACGCCTCACTGTGCTGGTCGGCGATGCCGGCAAGCGTTTGCACACCGGACGCTCGCGCAACGATCAGGTGGCGACCGATGTGCGTCTCTACCTGCGTGATGCTATCGACACGCTGCTTGAACTTATCAAAAATCTGCAAACTGCGCTGCTTGAACTCGCCTCGCAACACACCCATACCGTCATGCCCGGCTTTACCCATTTGCAAGTGGCGCAGCCGATCAGCTTTGCGCACCACCTGATGGCGTACTACGAGATGCTCAAGCGCGACGCGGAACGCCTGCATGATTGCCGCAAACGCACCAACCGTCTGCCGCTGGGCGCGGCGGCACTGGCGGGCACCAGCTATCCGATCAAACGCGAAATAGTGGCGGAACTGCTGGGCTTCGACGGGTTATGTGAAAACTCTCTGGATGCGGTGTCGGATCGCGACTTCGCCATTGAGTTTATCGCCACTGCCGCGCTGATTATGACGCACCTGTCGCGCTTCTCCGAAGAGCTGATTTTATGGATGAATCCGATGGTTGGCTTTATTGATATTGCCGACCGCTTCTGCACCGGCTCGTCCATCATGCCGCAGAAAAAAAATCCCGATGTCCCCGAACTAGTGCGCGGCAAAACCGGACGGGTAAACGGTCATCTCATCGCGCTACTGACGCTGATGAAAGGCCAGCCGCTGGCCTACAACAAGGATAATCAGGAAGACAAGGAGCCCTTGTTTGACACCGTGGAGACGCTAACCCAAACATTGCGTATTTATGCCGATATGGTCGGCGGTATAACGGTTAAGCCCGATGCTATGCGTCGTGCCGCGATGCAGGGCTACGCCACGGCCACCGACCTGGCCGACTACCTGGTGAAAAAAGGTGTGCCATTCCGCGATGCACATGAAGTGGTCGCTCTCGCGGTGCGTCATGCCGAACAAAAAGGCTGCGACTTGGCGGATATTGAGCTTTCGGAATTGCGCCAGTTTTCCGCGCAAATCAGCGAAGATGTCTATGGGGTGTTGTCGCTGGAAGGTTCTCTCGCCAGCCGCAATCACACCGGCGGTACAGCACCGAACCAGGTTGCGACGGCAATTAGAAAAGCACTCGCTGCTCTGACCCACTCATAGCTCCGGGAACATCCGCCAGGCATCCGATCAAACCGTCCGGTAAGGGTGCGGATCCCGCTCAAAGTCCACCAGTCGCCCGCTATGTTCTATGAGTATTTTTTCGGGACGAATTCCCTCGCGCGCCATTTCTGCCGCGATGTCTTTAGCGCGCCATTGTGTGGGAATGACGACGACATCTACTGGCAAACCTTTAAGTGCATCGCGAAACACGATTCTCTGTCCCGTGCCCGGCACAAAGGTGTTTGCCTTGTCCGCATCCGAATCGACCACCAATGGGAAACGCCGGGCATCGGCGCCGAATTGATGCATGAAGGCGGCGGCTTTACCGGTGCCGCCCCAAATGGCAACCTTTTTTCCACTGCTTGCCAGCTCATCCAATTGAGCGGCGATTGTGGCGCGGCTCACCAGTGAGCGTTGCGCGAACTCATGCGCCATTCGGGCGCGTTTCTGTAGCGTCAGCGGCACGCCCAAGCGCACCACGGCATAAACCACTTCGCCGTCATAGCCGTGATTAAGTTCAAGCAATTCACCCGCATGCTGCATCAAAGTACGGAACGACTCCGTCGTAAAATGCGCCACATGCTCATAAAAGAAATCGGCAATTCGATCTGTTTCAAAGACGCGATCAATGCATGGCACCTCGGCAAACAACCAGCAATCCTTGCCCAACACTGTTGCCCCCCAGGCCAGCTGCTCCAAGAGGGCTGCGGGTTCAGTGAGATGCTCCAGCACATGGCGAATGATGATGGCATCCGGCATGTAAGCGGGCATATCCGTCAACGGATCAAAAATCCTGGCGTGGAATGTCACACCTTGCCCGGTTCCCGGGCTGGCATTGGGATCGAAACCGATGAATTTTCCCTTCCCATGGCGCGCCTCGGACAATCCGCGCACAAAGTGCCCTTCACCGCAGCCAATTTCTACCACGGTAGGAGAGTCGGGCAGGCGTTGCAGTAATTCGTCGCGCGTTTTTGCCAAATGTCCCTGCCAAATACCGCCGCTGTTAAACATCCGATTGGGGTTGTCCTGATACGGAATCGCATCGTAGCGAAACGAGTGATTCCACACATGAGAACAGGATGGGCATTGCACAAAATCTTGGGGATAGTGCGGCATCGTTTGCGCCGCAGCACTGGATTTTGGCCACCCCAGCGTAGCCAGGGTTTGCTGTCCACCGTCAAAAAATGGCATCACAACGCCGTGACCACAAATCGGGCACCTTTGCGCAATCAGCGTTTCGATATTGGATGAACTCATAGTGCCAGCAGCCTCCTAAAGTAGGCAATCGTTTCCTTCAAACCGTCTTCCAACTGCACCGAGGGCTGCCAATCCAACAGCTTCCGCGCCAGCCGAATATCCGGTTGGCGCTGCACCGGGTCATCTTGCGGCAATGGGCGATATTCAATTTTGCTGCGCGAGTTGGTCAATCCCAGCACCAATTCCGCCAACTCGCGTATTGTAAATTCGGTCGGATTACCCAAGTTGACGGGACCGACCGCTTGATTCTGATCCATCATCCTGACCATACCCTCGACCAAATCGTCAACATAGCAAAAAGATCGCGTTTGATTACCGTCCCCGTAAATCGTAATTGCCTGGTTCGTTAGTGCCTGAACGATAAAGTTGGACACCACGCGCCCATCTTTGGGGTGCATATTCGGACCGTAAGTGTTAAAAATCCGCACCACCCGAATGTCCAAATTGGCTTGGCGATGATAATCAAAAAACAGGGTTTCGGCGCAGCGCTTACCTTCGTCATAACAAGCCCTTTGCCCGATGGGATTCACGTGCCCCCAGTATTCTTCGGTTTGCGGATGCTCCAGCGGGTCGCCATATACTTCGGATGTCGATGCCTGCAATATTCGCGCGCGGCGACGTTTAGCCAGCCCCAGCATATTGACTGCCCCCAACACCGAAGTCTTGGTTGTAGCGATTGGATCATTTTGGTAATGCACCGGGCTGGCCGGACAAGCCAGATTGTAAATTCGGTCAACTTCAACATACAGCGGCAACCAAACGTCATGACGTATCATCTCAAAGTTTTCCCGGGACAATAAATGCCGGATATTGTCCTTGTTGCCGGTGTAAAAATTATCGACGCATAACACCTCATGCCCCTGACTCACCAGTCGCTCGCACAGATGCGACCCGATGAATCCCGCCCCCCCGGTAATCAATGTTGTTGATTTCATTTCAGCCTTTAATTAGTTTGCAACACGCTTCGTGTTTAGTTCTGACCAGTGGAATCGGACTCCGCCGGAAACGTGTAAAACGCCCGTCCTATATAACTCACCAACGCATCAATTTCTTCCTCGGCAAGCACCGATTTCCACGCGGACATGGACGTGCCGGGCAAACCGTCACGGATGACTTGTTTTACTTGCGGTCGCGTCAAGCCGTGCATCTCAGCCGCATCGGTGAAATTACGCGGATGCGGCTCCAGGAAACTGCCGATCCAATTACGTCCAGTACCATCCGCCGCATGGCAAAACGCACAGTTTTTTTGGAATAGTGCTTCTCCTTTGCGTTCGATCGCCGACAAATCCGCAAGCTGCGGCATGCGATCATGTATGGCATAAGGGCTGGCACTGGCCATTCCGTCTATTGGTTCACGCTGATTGGCCTCCTTGAGGTCGTCGCCTGGGACAAAGTGATTGCGCGGATAAGACACCGTTCGCGGCTGCCACACCAGCTCATCATCGGCGACATGCGCCCGGTCATGACAGCTGATACAAGATGTCAGGAACATCTGCTTGCCAGCCACCTGTTTGGGTGTCAACTGCTCCCAGGCAGTATCCAGCGCAATCTCACCGAGCACAAATGGATATGCCAACCGATAACGCTCATGATCCGGCCAGCCGTTTTCTGCAGTGTGGTAGCGCGTGTTTTCCGCCTTGTTCACCATAAACTCGTGACGGACAAAATCCACAACTGCGGCAACCTCCTCCTCGGACAAAACACCCTCAAATGCCATCATCGCGGTACCTTTACGACCAAGCCGAACGGACTGCATCATGCGTTCCCGATTGAGACCGTCGGGTAAAGTTGCGGTGAAGTCCAAGGGTTTCGGGTCTAGCGAAGTTGCCGCCAAAGTGCGCGCGTTACCGGAGTAGCCGTGGCAATAGTAGCAGCGAAAGTTATAGACCTTGCGGCCCAATTCGTGCCGCTCTGAGGAAAATATTGCGATCTCGGAAGCGTTATTCTGATTTTCTGGAACGATGCTGTTGCTTGCATCTGCTTTGAGACATCCGGCCAATGCAATTGCACAACACATTAGCAGGAACAGCCTGATCATTATTTGCCGCCCCAAGTGCTACTTTTGGGCATTGCCACTAATAAATTGTTGAAAAACAAACTCTGCAACGTTGGCGATTTCCTGGTCGGACAGAACCTTATTCCAGGCCGGCATTTCACTGCGTACAATGCCTTGCGAAATCGCATTAAATATCACCGGGCGATTCAGCCGCTTTCTCGAGCTTTCCAACAAAAAATTGCGCGGCGGCGGATTGATGAAATAAGCTCTTGGTCCATCACCACCGCCTGTAGCACCGTGGCAGGTATAGCAATTCGTCATAAAAAACTGCCCCCCCTTCTCGGCATCTCCCTTCAGCCCTTTGGGTAAAGGCAAGGACATGTCGGCACTTTCTTCCGCTGGACGCGCACCATTAACGTTGGCGGCAGCTGCCTTACTCTTAGACTTCACCTCGGCCGCATTGGCTGAAGACATGAAGTGACCGAGCAAGTTGTCCAGCAAGACACCAATATCGCCATGACTGGGGTGCGGTGACGGCTCGTCGGGTTTCAGCTCCTTGGCGCGACGCGCGCGCACGCCGGAAATGCCCGCCGTACCCGCCGCAGGGATAAATGCCTCGCGAATATAATCAACCGTCGCTTCAATATCCTCCTGGCTATATTTTCCCGCAAACCCCATCATCGCAGAGCCCGCGCGCCCTTGCTGAACCGAAGTCACCATACGCTGGCGCGTCCACCCCTCGGTCACTTGTTGGGAATTGAAGTTAGGCGGTCGGGGTCCCATTTGCGCCCCCCAAATCTCACGTTTGCCGTCTTCTCCATGACAGACAGCGCACGCCTCCATATAAACGATACGGCCCCGCCCAGCCGCCGTATTCCCTTCAAACTTCATGAAAGTGGCGCGCACGTAATCCACCACAGCTTCAATTTCTGCGGCACTCAATTGTGTCGTCCACGAAACCATGGCCGTGCCAGGACGACCATGCGTAACGGCATAAATCATCTGTTCGCGCGGCAACTCGTCTATGGTAAAGGCCGTAAAGTCGCGCGGCGGGGGAACCAGCGCATACACGGCCTTACTCTGCCCGTTACCCTTTTCGCCGTGACATATCGAACAGTAATTATGGAAAATGGCCGCAGGATTCAAATCAGCCTTCACTGATGTCTCGCCCGCCGTACCCGGAGGGGAAACACAGATTAAAACCGCCCAAACCGCTCCTGCAAAAAACTTTCCTGCGACCTGCTTTATAGTCGATTTTTCTTGACCAACATTCATGAGCATACCTCTATAGAGTTTTAACCTGATGTGAGCCGAATACTCCACCTCGCCACCGCAGCGGGATGCTATCACGCAGGGTATCTGCCTGCAAACCTGATATACCTTCATGCGCCTGCCATACAACACAGCGCACATCAGGCTTTCGAGCGGAATGCATCTATGCGATAATCCCGAGATATGTTTATGTCCCGAACAATTCGGGAGATGTTGCGCTGCGGTCTAACTTTGTTGACAGTTTGCTCTAAAAGTATTTGATTTATAACTAAATTAAGGATACCCGGGAGCTTGGGCGAGTGACGAAAAAACAGGGGAGGGTATTTGCAGGGTGCGGGTATCGCGCCTTGACTATGGCGTGGCTCGCCTTTGGGTGCCTGGGTTTGCTGCTGCCCGCAAACAACGCTGTTGCGGCGACAGGGAATGTCGTGATCACAACAAACGATGCCCCGCAAGTTCCCGACACAGCAAGCACATCCACTCCACAAAGCAACGCAACCAATCAACTGGACGACATCCTTGACGAAAACAATCAGACTGCCGAATTTATCGCGGCTGATGCCGCCACCCCGGAAGGGGGCAATGAAACACCGCCGCCCAAAAAATTCTTCTCCAAATTAAAATTCGCGCCGATTAGCTATCAACTTGGCGGGTCAATTCGCTACGCCCAAGGAAAAAGAACCATCGACAATGAAAAACCCATCGATCGAAAAGAAACGCGCGTCCTGCTCTTGGCTCAGGCACAAACCTATTTTATTCGGCGCAACGTCGCGCGGCTATTCATCAACGGGCAACTCGACTCTCTTGTTACTCAAGAAGGAAAAAGTTCCGCTAAATTCAACAATTTGACTGGCGATGTGATTTTGAATGTTTTCCCAGACAGTCGCTTCCCTTTTCAGGCTGCCCTCACCCAACGACGACAACTGCAGGGATTCTCCTTATTTAACGCCCCCAAATTCCTCACTACCCGACTTTCTCTGGAACAAAAATACGCAACCCCAAACCTGAAGGACAATTATCGCATCCGCTACGATCAATTCCAAAGCTCCTCTTTCCGCAGCAATCAACTAACCGGCGATTGGAGAACAGCACGCTTCAAAAGACAATTTGTCACGGTAACAGGATTTGTAGCGCGGGATTCTAGCGTCGGCAGTAGCAACCGGAGCAACTCGCTCATTGCGACACACCGGTTTGATTACACTCCCGAAATCACAATTAACAGTCTTGCCAGCTTGTTCGACAGCAAAGGTAGCAACAATTTTAGTTCGCAGCAATTAAGCACCTTTTCGTCTTGGCGTCCTGACAGCAAACCCTATTCCGCAACGGGCAGTGCGCGGATTTTCAACACGTCAAACAAGATCGCTGGGACAACCATCACCACCAACGGAATCAATGCCAACCTGTCCGGCAGCTATCGTTATTCCCGATATATCTCCATGACCGGATCAACAAATCTTTTATTCACCGAGACGAATGGTGTGCGTCGCCAAGATTTGACCGTTTCAGGACTAATTTCTGCGGGCGCAAACAACCGATTCAAATATCCTTTGGGGTCGGCTACATTTGCGGGCTTCCAGTACACCAGAGACATCAGTGTTAGCCTGCGCGCCAACACCTCGATAGCGGGAACTTCGAATAACACCTCAAACAATTCTGGCGTATTGACCGCTCAGGTGACACCGTCCCATCAGTTGACGCGCAACATGAAATTATTCAACGGGACAATGGCTCTTTCCATCAACCAAGGGCTGCCCTCTGATGTTGGCATCATCAAGAATCGGCGCTCAAGACAGACACTGCGCATGGGTCTATCCCATGACTTTTCGGCAGTATGGAGAGATCGCCGCAATTCCAGTGTACGCCTCACTGCGGGAGACTCTCGGAACATTCTGGGCGCAAGATCATCGTATCAATTCATTAATCTTCAGGGTTCTGTTCGCGTTGGCATCAGCCGTTACTCCTCTTTGAGCGGCAACATCACCATGCAAACCACATTGCAGGACACTGCCGTGAACAAAAATATTGCCCAGGACAGATCCAGCATTTCCTTGCAATATGGTCATTCACGAGTATTCGGCAAACCCAACTTGGTGTTTTCCTCAGTGTTGCAAACCGGTGGCAACACACTCATCCCGGGACAACAAAGCAACAACCCCAGCGAGCGCATTAATTCGGCATGGAAAAATCGCCTCAGTTACAGTATCGGTCGAACGGAGCTTGGGCTGGATGTGGAAATGGCCAAAATTTACAACCGGCGCGAATCGCTAATTCTGTTCACCCTTGAGAGGAAGTTTGGCGCGATGCGTTAACCGCCGCAATCCTGCCGCTACATCAAAATCACATCGTACTGCTCTTGGTTGTAAATGGTTTCGACCTGCATTGAAATCGGCTTGTCAATGAAGTCGGAGAGTTGCGCGAGTGCTTGGGATTCTTCTTCCAAAAACAAATCAATCACTTGTTGCGATGCCAGAATCCGGTATTCGCGGGCATTGAATTGGCGGGCCTCGCGGACGATTTCGCGCAGAATTTCGTAACAAACCGTCTGCGCCGTTTTAACTTCACCGCGCCCCTGACAAGTCGGACACGGCTCGCAGAGCAAATGTGCCAGACTGTCCCGCGTGCGTTTCCGGGTCATTTCGACCAATCCTAACGCCGAGAACCCGTTAACCGTAATGCGCGTATGATCGTTGGCGAGTGCCTTGGTAAATTCCGCCAACACCGCATCACGGTGTTCCTGGCTATCCATATCGATGAAGTCGCAAATGATGATGCCGCCAAGATTGCGCAGTCGTAGCTGGCGGGCAATGACCTGCGCCGCCTCCAGATTGGTCTTGAAAATCGTGTCATCGAAATTACGCAGTCCGACAAAACCGCCGGTGTTCACATCGACCGTGGTCATTGCCTCGGTCTGGTCAATAATCAGATAACCGCCGGACTTCAAATTCACCCGCTTGGACAGGGCGCGCTCGATTTCTTCTTCGACACCGTGCAGGTCAAATAACGGCCGTACACCGGGATAGTGTTCCAGCCGGTCACTCGCTGCCGAATTGTAAGCCCGCGCAAATTCCAACATCTTTTGATGGGTACTGCGTGAATCCACCAAAATACGATCCGTGTCCTGACTGAAAAAATCGCGCAACACCCGCAAACTAATATCCAACTCACGATAGAGTAACTGCGGTGCGGCTGCCGTTTTGGCCGATGCCTGCAGGTTGTGCCACAACTTATCCAGATAAGTGATGTCTGCCACAAAATCCATATTGCTCGATAGTTCGGCAACGGTACGAATGATGTACCCCCCCTGGTGATCCGCCGGCAATGCTGCCTGCAATTTGGCGCGTAAAGCATCGCGTTGCGACTCGCCCTCAATGCGCTGCGACACACCGATATGTGTTTCCTGCGGCAAATAAACCAGTACGCGCCCGGCAAAGCTCAGTTGCGTTGTCAGGCGCGCGCCTTTGCTGCCTATCGGATCCTTGATTACTTGCACCAATAGCGATTGCCCTTCAAACAAGACCTTTTCAATCGGCTTGGCAGACTCACCGTTACGGCTGTTTTCCCAAATGTCCGCGACATGCAGGAATGCGGAACGCTCCAGACCAATATCGATAAATGCAGACTGCATACCCGGCAACACCCGAATCACTTTACCCAGATACACGTTGCTCACGATGCCGCTATTGCTGCTGCGTTCTATGTGTAAATCCTGTACCGCACCCTGCTGCATCACGGCAACACGGGTTTCCTGCGGCGTTACATTGATTAGAATTTCCTCGCTCATGGCAATTACGGCACCGGATAATCAAAGCGTTTCAACAACTCAACCGTCTCGAACAATGGCAAACCCATCACCCCGGAATAGCTGCCGGAAAGATGCTCGACAAACGCACCCGCGTAGCCCTGAATCCCGTAGCCGCCCGCCTTGTCCGTATATTCATGGGTTAACACATAACGCTTGATGCGCTCATCGTCGAGCTTGGCAAAACGCACAATGGAAGTCGAAAGCAGCACTTCAACCTGCTCGCCCATTGCCACCGCAACCGCGCTCAGCACTTGATGCTCGCGCCCCGACAGCTCGCCCAACATCACCGCGGCATGTTCCGCATTCTCCGGCTTGCCGAAAATTTTATTATCCAGCGTGACCGTGGTGTCCGCCGCCAATACCGGCAACACCGGCAAACTGCGGAAGCGTAACGCCGCGCACCCAGCTCGCGCCTTTTCCTGACTGATGCGCAACACGTATGCTTGCGGGGTTTCGTTGGGCAGCGGCGTTTCATCAACATCCGCGCTGCGCTGCGCGTTACCGGAGCGCAGCAACAACATGCTGAAATTAACCCCCACCTGTTTCAATAGTTCACGCCGCCTGGGACTGCGTGAACACAGATAAATACGTGATTGATCCATAGTCATAATCGCCTCTACTCCCGATGATAAGGGTGGTTGTGCAGCAAGCTGTAGGCGCGGTACAACTGCTCGGCCAGCAGCACCCGCACCATCGCATGCGGCAGAGTCAGCGCCGACAATGCCAGCAACTGCTGCGCCGACTGTTTGATTGTGTCATGCAAGCCATCCGCCCCGCCGATAATGAATGCCACATCGCTACCGTTGCGCATCCACGTTTGCATCTGGCTGGCAAGTTGTTTGGTGGTCGGCTGTGCGCCGCGTTCATCGAGCGCGATACGCAAACAACTTTGCGGCAACACTGCCAGAATGCGCTGCGCCTCCGCTTCCATAATTTGCGCCGTAGTCTTGCCCGTGGTACGCGGTTCGGGCTTAATTTCCAGCAAGTCGATCCTGGTTTCGCGCGGCATACGTTTGGCATATTCGCCAAAACCCGCTTTGATCCAGTCCTGCATCTTGTGCCCCACCGAGACCACCATCAGCCTCATGATTATTCCGGCAACTTGGCCAGCTTGGGGCGCGGCGATTGCCCTTTGCTCCACAACTCTTCGAGGTTGTAATACTCGCGCACCGCGGGCTGCATGATATGCACCAGCACCTCGCCGAGATCCACCAATATCCACTCGCCGCTACCCTCGCCCTCGCGCCCGTAAACCGGCTCGCCGCGCTCCTTGAGCTTGACTACCACGTTATCGGCAATCGCCTTGGTTTGCCGCGTTGATTTCGCGCTGGCGATAATCATGCACTCAAACATCGGACTCAGTTTGCTGGTATTGATCACCGTAATGTCGTCGGCTTTAATGTCCTCAAGCGCATCGACAACGGTTTGTATTTTATCTTCTAGGCTAAGCATAATCAGTACAGTTGGTTGGTATAAATGTAATCGGACACCGCACTTGGCAGCAAATAACGTATGGTGCGGCGCTCCGCAATGCGCCGCCGAATATCGGTCGCAGAAATCTCCAGCAACGGCATGTCAAAAACGATAATTCCACCGCACGGCATCTCGCGCAGCGCGGCAACACCGGGAAGCAACCGCTCGTTATAGGTCTCACGCAACACCGCATCGGCCTGCTGTATGGCATTACCCAATGGTCGCCCCGGACGCTGCATCACCATAATGTGCGCAAATTCGAATAATCGTTGCCAGGTGTGCCAGGTGTGCAAGTGCAAAAAAGCATCGCTACCCATCATCAGACACAAAGGTTGAGCCTCACCCAACTCGGCGCGCAACTCGCGCAAGGTATCCGCGGTATAACACGGCACGGTGCGCGCCACCTCGCGTTCATCCAGCACAAAGGCGGGTTGATCGGCAATCGCCAGGCGCACCATCGCGCTGCGGTGCTGTGCCGACACCTGCGGCGCCTCGCGGTGCGGCGGCGTGCCGCTGGGAATAAAGCGAATCTGACCCAACCGTGCCAACTCCAGCATCTCCTCGGCCAAGCGCAGATGCCCAAAATGAATCGGGTCAAAGGTGCCGCCGAGAATGCCGACGGGTGTTATCGCCATGCGCCCAGCAGCGCGCCGCACATGGTAAATGCAAGCACCACATAGCCAGCATCAATCAAAGTCAGCACAAAGGAGCGCGCTGAAAACAGGTTTGCCACCCCGACCGGTGCCAAGGTAAAAGCCAAGCCAAGCAACAACCCAAGCAACGCCCCTCCCATCGCGGAATAAATGTGCATGAACGACAGCAGGTAAGCCAGGACATACAGTGAGACAAGACCGCCAACAAAAGAAATTCCCAGAAGCACCGCCATACCGCCTTTATCTTTCAGGTTGGCGGCGCGATCCGTTTCACTCATGCGGTTTAGTGCCATCCATTGCCTACCGAACAGGAACGGGGCATACCACAAGCCGCCAATAGCGAAATAGACCAGGGCGGCAACCCATACAGCCAGATGGTTGATATGACAATATGCCACAGCTACAACACCATCCTGCGCATATCGGTCAGCACATGCGCGAGGTAAGTGGTGAAGCGCGCGGCGGCTGCGCCGTCGATTACGCGGTGATCGTAGGACAACGACAGCGGCAGCATCAGACGCGGCACGAACTGGCCGTCCTGATACACCGGCTTCATGCTGGCGCGCGACACACCGAGGATGGCCACTTCCGGCGCGTTGATGATGGGCGTGAATGCGGTGCCGCCGATACCGCCCAAACTGGAGATGGTGAAGCAGCCACCCTGCATGTCGGCAGCGGTGATTTTTTTCTCGCGCGCGCGCAGGCTGACTTCGCCCAACTCTTGCGCCAACTGCACGATACCTTTCTGATCCGCGTCGCGAATCACCGGCACCATCAACCCGTCCGGCGTATCGACAGCGACACCGATGTGTATGTATTGCTTCACCACCAGATTTTCACCGCCGGCATCCAGCGACGCGTTGAAATCGGGGAAGTGCCTCAGCGTAATTGCGGCGGCCTTGAGCATGAATGCCAGCGGCGTAATCTTGATATTTTTCTTGGCGTACTCGGTGTTCATCTGCTTGCGGAACGCCTCCATCTCGCTGATGTCCGCCTCTTCAAACTGCGTGACATGCGGAATCATCACCCAGTTGCGGTGCAGGTTGGCTCCGGAAATTTTCTTGATACGCGACAGCGGCTTGGTTTTGATTTCGCCGAACTTGGCAAAATCCACCTCCGGCCACGGCAACAAACCGGGCAGCGCACCGCCCGCCGCGCCGCGCGGTTGCGCCAACGCTTGCTTGACGAAATTCTGCACATCCTCTTTGGTAACGCGACCTTTTTCGCCGCTGCCGCCAACCTGCGCAAGGTTGACACCCAGTTCGCGCGCAAACCGGCGGATAGCCGGACTGGCGTGGGCGTTACCCCCGCCCGGTGTCGGCGCAATGACTTGCGCGATTCTTGGCGCGGTCGCCGGTTTTGTCACCGTGGCCGGGGGTGCCGCCGGCGCGACTTTTTCCGGCGCGGCAGGTGCGGCGGGACTGGACACCGCGCCGCTCATTTCGATCAGCGCGATCAAGCTGCCTTGCGACACCTTGTCGCCCGACTTAACTTTTATCTCCCTGACCACACCGGCATAAGGCGCGGGCACATCCATTGCCGCCTTGTCGGTTTCCAGCGTAATCAGCGATTGTTCTGCTTTTACCGTATCGCCCGCTTTGACCATCACCTCGATGATCTCCACATCTTTGTAGTCGCCGATGTCCGGCACCAACACCTTTTTCGCATCTGCCACGCTATTCTCCTCGCTCTTACCATCGGGAATTGCTCGTCCCGAGTTGTCCAAGGGGCGTTCACGGCTCGATAAACTCACCACGAACGGCCTTTAATGTTTGCCGACTAAACCGTGGTCGGGTTCGGCTTGTCGGGGTTGATTTTATACAGCTTGATTGCGCGGCTCACTTCCTTCGCATCCAGTTTGCCTTCATCCGCCAACGCCTTGAGGGCGGTCACGGCAACGTGGTAACGATCCACCTCGAAGAAATGACGCAACTTTTTGCGCGTATCGGAACGCCCAAAACCGTCCGTCCCCAGCGTTTTGTAGCGCGCCTTGACGAAGGGGCGCACCTGTTCGGGGAAGCTGCGGATGTAGTCGGTCGCCGCCACCACCGGCGCGTTCGCATCCAGACACTGTTCGACATAACTGGTGCGGGGCTTGGACTCGGGATGCAAGGTATTCCAACGCTCGCAATCGACTCCTTCGCGGCGCAGCTCGTTGAAGCTGGTCACACTCCACACATCGGCAGCCACGCCAAAATCTTTCTCCAGCAACTCGCCCGCCGCAATCACCTCGCGCAGAATCGTACCGCTGCCCAGCAATTGCACCTTGTGCTTGGCCTTCGCTTTGCCCGCGCTGAAGCGGTACATTCCTTTGATGATGCCCGCTTCCGCGCCCTTGGGCATGGCGGGATGGGTGTAATTTTCGTTCATCACCGTCAGGTAATAGAACACATCCTCCTGCTCCACATACATGCGGCGCATACCGTCATGGATGATTACCGCCAATTCGTAAGCGAACGTCGGATCATAGGCAACACAGTTGGGAATGGTGGCAGCCATCAAGTGGCTGTGGCCGTCCTCGTGCTGCAAACCCTCGCCGTTCAGCGTGGTACGTCCCGCCGTTCCGCCCAGCAAAAAGCCGCGCGCGCGCAGATCTCCGGCCGCCCAAGCCAAATCACCGATACGCTGGAAGCCGAACATAGAGTAATAGATGTAGAAAGGAATCATCGCCGTGCCGTGATTCGCGTAGGCAGTCGCCGCCGCAATCCAGTCTGCCATGCCACCGGCTTCGTTGATGCCCTCCTGCAAAATCTGCCCGGTCTTGTCTTCCTTGTAAAACATCAACTGGTCGGCATCCTGCGGCGTATAAAGTTGCCCCACCTGCGAGAAAATCCCGAGCTGGCGGAACATGCCTTCCATGCCGAAGGTACGCGATTCGTCCGGCACGATGGGCACGATTTTTTTACCGACACTTTTATCCTTCACCAGCACGCCGAGCAAACGCACGAACGCCATGGTGGTCGAAATCTCGCGATCTTCGGTGCTTTTCAAGAGCGCGTCAAACGCGCCCAGATCGGGAATCGTCAGCTTCTCTGAGACCGGATTGCGCGCCGGAATTGCGCCCATCACCTGACTGCGTTCGCGCAGATATTTCATTTCCTGGCTGTCCGCGGGCGGACGATAAAACGTCAGATCCTGCACCTGCTTATCGGTCAGCGGGATATTGAAACGATCGCGGAATTTCAACAGCACCGCCTCGCCCACTTTCTTTTGCTGGTGGGTGATATTTTGCCCCTCGCCGGCCTGCCCCATGCCGTAACCTTTAACCGTTTTGGCGAGGATCACGGTCGGCTGCCCCTTATGCTTCACCGCCGCCGCGTACGCCGCAAACACCTTGTGCGGATCGTGGCCGCCGCGATTCAGCCGCCAGATTTCATCGTCCGACATGTCGGCAACCAGCTCCAACAGCTCGGGATACTTGCCAAAGAAATGTTCGCGCACATAGGCACCGTCCTTGGATTTATAGGTCTGATACTCGCCGTCCACCGCTTCTTCCATGCGCTTCAACAGCAGACCGCTCTTGTCTTTGGCCAACAGGCGATCCCACTTGCCGCCCCAGACTATCTTGATCACATTCCAGCCCGCGCCACGGAACACACCTTCCAGCTCCTGAATAATCTTGCCGTTGCCGCGCACCGGACCATCCAAACGCTGCAAGTTACAGTTGATGACAAAGATCAAATTGTCGAGCTTCTCGCGTCCCGCCATCGAGATTGCGCCCAGCGATTCCGGCTCATCGGTTTCGCCGTCGCCGAGGAACGCCCACACCTTGCGTCCCTCGGTCTTGGCCAAATCGCGCAGATGCAAATAGCGCATAAAACGCGCCTGATAAATCGCCATCAGCGGCCCCAGCCCCATCGACACCGTGGGGAACTGCCAAAAATCCGGCATCAGCCAGGGGTGCGGATAAGAAGACAGTCCCTCGCCGTCCACTTCCTGACGGAATTTATATAACTGCTCCTCGCTCAAGCGGCCTTCCAGATAAGCGCGGGCATACATGCCGGGCGAAGAATGCCCCTGAAAATACACCAAGTCGCCGCCGTGATCGTCTTTTCTGCCGTGGAAGAAATGGTTAAAACCCACGTCATACAAGGTCGCCGCCGAGGCAAAACTGGCGATATGCCCGCCCAGCTCGGACGAATTTTTATTCGCGTTCAGCACGATCGCCATCGCATTCCAGCGCGTCAGCGCACGCAAGCGATGCTCCAACTCGTGGTTGCCGCTGGAACGTTCCTCCTTCTCCAGCGGGATCGAATTGATATACGGCGTCGTCGCGCTAATCGGCACATCGTCACCCGCCAGCCGCGCATGGCGTATCAGCTGATCAATCAGAAAATGGGCGCGTTGCGCGCCTTCTTTTTCCAGCACCGAGCGCAACGAATCGAGCCATTCCTGCGTTTCTTGCGGATCGTGATCCGGTAATTGTGTCGCCATTATTTCTCTCCAAATAAAACCGTTAACACTGCCATGTCGCGCAATTTATCGTTTCCTGCTCGGTCACCAGCCATGACACCCGGCGATCCGTCGCCTCCTGCGGCAAGCTATCCACCAATTGCAAGGCAAACGCGCCCGCCAGCAAAGTCGGCTGATGCGGAAACCGTGCCAGCAACTTATCGTAAAAACCACCGCCATAACCCAAACGTTCGCCGCGACGGGTAAATGCCACCCCCGGCAAGAGGGCGAATTCTACCTCATTTAGCCTATCCAGCCGCTCGCAGCGTGCGGCGACAGGCTCGCGGATTCCCCACAAACCTTCAGCCAACTGACCCGCCAAGTCATCCACCCAATACAAATCCAACTCTGCCGTCGCGCGATTCACCTTGGGCAACAACAAACGTTTGCCGTCTGCCAATACCCGCTGTACCCAAGCCAGGCTATCAAACTCCGCGCCAAAACTCATATACCCGAGTACCCCGCCCGCCCGCTGATATTCGGGAAGTTGCAGCAAATGTTCGGTGATGGATGCACTGTGCGCGGCGCGCAAATCGAGCGGCAACCGCTCACGCTGCGCGATAACACGTTGCCGGATTTGCTTTTTTTGAGCGGCGAGATCCATTGGTTTATGTCAATGTTGGCTGTTGAGCAAAAGGTAGGGTGGCTAAAGCACAAGCCCGTATCCGCCACCAGCATCGCCCGTCGGTGGAAACGCTACGCTTTTTCCACCCTGCATGCTGTGCGATAACACGAGTCCACCCAAAGGAGTTGCAAGCGTTACCCAAGGAACAACCTGTACGCCGGGTTGTCGCTCTCATCCCAGTACCGATAACCAAGCGAATCCAAGAAGGCCTTCAGGGCTTTTTTATCATGGTGCGGCACTTGCATCCCGACCAGCACACGACCGGAATCCGCGCCGTGGTTGCGGTAGTGAAATAACGAAATGTTCCAACTGTGGCTCATGCTGTTGAGGAAGTTCATCAGCGCGCCGGGTCGCTCGGGGAACTCGAAGCGGAACAGGATTTCGTCTTTGGCTTCGGGCGCGTGCCCCCCGACCAGGTGGCGCAGGTGCAGCTTGGCCATTTCGTTGTCGGACAGGTTGAGTGCGGGCAGGTTGTTGCTTTGCAGCTTGCCCACCAGCTCGGCGGTTTCCGCTTTGTCGCGCACCTGAATGCCGGCGAACACCTGCGCCGCTTTGGAATCGGCATAGCGGTAGTTGAATTCGGTAATGCTGCGCCTGCCCAGTAGCGCGCAAAATTTGCGGAAGCTGCCGGGAGTTTCCGGGATGGTGACGGCGAGCAGTGCTTCGCGCTGTTCGCCGATCTCGGCGCGTTCGGCAATGAAGCGCAGCCGGTCAAAATTCATGTTCGCGCCGCTGGTGATGGCGACCAGCGTTTGCCCCTGGAGTTGTTCGCGGGCGGCATACAATTTTGCCCCGGCAATTGCCAATGCACCCGCCGGCTCCAGTATCGAACGGGTATCTTCAAACACGTCCTTGAGCGCGGCGCAGGCGGTATCGGTATCGACCAGGATGACTTCGTCCACCACCTTGCGGCACAGGCGAAAGGTTTCTTTGCCCACTTGTTTGACCGCGACCCCGTCTGCGAACAGCCCGACATGGTCCAGCGTGACACGCCGCTTGGCTTTGAGCGAGCGCCGCATGGCATCGGAATCCACCGGCTGCACCCCGATGATTTTAATGTCGGGACGGAGTTGCTTCACATAGGCCCCCACGCCGGAGATCAGCCCGCCACCACCGATGGCGACGAAAATCGCGTGAATAGACTGGGTGTGCTGGCGCAAAATTTCCATGCCTATCGTGCCTTGTCCGGCAATCACATCGGGGTCGTCGTAGGGATGGACAAAGGTCATGCTGTTTTGCCGCTCCAATGCGAGCGCGTGGGCGTAAGCATCGGAATAGGAGTCGCCGAACAGCACCACTTTTGCACCGCGCGCTTTGACCGCGTCGATCTTGATTTGCGGGGTGGTAGTCGGCATCACGATGGTGGCTTTGCAACCCAACTTTTGCGCCGACAAGGCCACGCCCTGCGCATGATTACCCGCCGAAGCCGCGATGACACCCTGTTTGAGCTGCGCCGCAGAAAGCTGCGCCATTTTGTTGTAAGCACCGCGCAGTTTGAAGGAAAACACCGGCTGCATGTCTTCGCGTTTGAGCAATACCGTATTGCCCAGCCGCGCCGATAAATTAGGCGCGATGTCCAGCGGCGTTTCGGCCGCCACGTCATAGACGCGGGCGTTGAGGATGCGTTTCAGATATTCGTTCATGTTGTTCAATCGGTTGCACTACGTGCGCGGAGATTAGCATAAAACCCCGCCTTATCCCTTGCGATACGGGGTGAAATCGGTTCAAATGCCGCGCATGAAAAATACCGAAGCGCACCAAATTAAGATCAAAACGCAGGTCAATTATCTCGCCGACCAGTCGGACGAACCGAATGACCGTTTTGTGTTTGCCTACAAAATCACTATCACCAACCTCGGTGAAATGGCCACCAAACTCGTCAGCCGCCACTGGATCATCACCGATGCCAACAACCAAGTACAAGAGGTGCGCGGGCTCGGCGTGGTGGGCGAGCAACCCCTGCTCAGGCGCAACCAAAGCTTTGAATATACCAGCGGCACGGTGCTCGCCACGCAAGTCGGCACGATGCACGGCAGCTATCAAATGACCGCCGAAGACGGCACGGAATTCGATGTCGAAATTCCCCCGTTCGTGCTGAGTGTGCCGCGTGTTTTACATTAGCGGGCGGATGGACAAGCCCTCCTCTCGTGGCGAGCCTGTCGAGCCATGAGCGGGGGACGATACACACCCGGTGCGTGGCGAAATTTACCCTTAGTCAAGATCGGGGCGGATGGACTTGTGTGCCATTTCCTCAGGAAGACCTTGCGCCTCCCCATTCCCCGGCAAGCTGCCACGGACGGTAAAGCCGCGCTGCTGGTTTTGCTGTTTCTGGCGGCGTGTGCCGCGCCGCCCAGCCCGCCGATTCAACCCCTTCCGTCCGCGCCAACGCCAACGACTGCTCCGCCCGAAGCACCCGCAATCGCCCCGCCCGTTAGCGTCACACCTTTTGCCGTCAGCAAGTGGGAAATGCTGCCCGACTGGCAACAAGTTGATTTGCAACAATCGTGGGCAGCCTTCCTGCAAAGCTGCCACGCCCTCAAGAACAAGCCGGATTGGCGGGAAGTATGCGCTCACAGCGCAACCTTGGCGCAGCCGGGAAATGACGTGCTACGCGGCTTCTTCGAGGAACACTTTACCCCCTATCAAGTGTTCAATCCCGACGGTTCGGAGCAAGGGCTGGTAACCGGCTATTACGAACCGCGATTGCGCGGCAGCCGTGTTCCGACCAGTCGCTTTCGCTATCCGCTGTATGCCCAGCCGGACGACTTGCTGACCATAGATTTGAGCGCGCTCTATCCGCAACTGAAAGACTTGCGGCTGCGCGGGCGGGTAGAGGGAAAACGTGTCGTGCCTTATTTTGACCGCAGCGAAATTGATCAGGGCAAAGGTGCGCTACAGGGGCGCGAATTGTTCTGGGTGGACGATGCGATTGATTTGTTTTTCCTGCAAATTCAGGGGTCGGGACGCATCGAACTCCCCGACGGCAGCCTGGTTAAAGTCGGCTATGCCGACCAAAACGGCCACCCCTACGTCTCCATCGGCAAAAAACTCATCGAAATGGGCGAGCTGCAATCGGGACAAGTGTCGATGCAAAGCATCAAAAAGTGGGCGCAACAACACCCCGAAAAACTCAACGCTCTGCTGGACAAAAATCCCAGCTATGTATTCTTCCGCGAATTACCCGACACCCTGTCCGCTCCGCTGGGGGCACTCGGCGTGCCGCTCACTCCCGAATACAGCATCGCTGTTGATGCCCGCACCACACCTTTGGGCGCACCCACCTTTCTCGCCACCACCTACCCGAACAGCAACGCTCCATTGAACCGCCTGATGATGGCGCAAGATACCGGCGGCGCGATACGCGGCGCAGTCCGTGCGGATTTCTTCTGGGGGTTCGGCGAGCAAGCCGGCGCGCAAGCCGGCAAGATGAAACAAAGCGGGCAGATGTGGGTACTGCTCCCCAGGGGAATGACCCCGCCCGCCACCCCCTAAGCCCCTCTGCGGGCACGATTAGCAAGACTATAAACGTCGCGGGTTATTTCCTGCTCGCTTCGTCCAAGCGTTTTTCCAAGGCATCGGCGGGCATGTAGCCGGGGTTTTGTATTCCGTCGGCGAATATCAGGTTGGGTGTGCCGGTGACGCGCATTTTACGGCCGAGTGCTTTGACTTTATCGGTCTCGGTGGCGCAATTTGCCGTGACGGGTTTAATGCCGCGCAACATCCAGTCATCCCAGGCCTTGGTCGGATTTTTGGAACACAGCACGTCGCGCACGATTTCATCCGAACCGTTGAAAATCGGGTAAAGGAAGCTGTAAATGGTGACGTTATCCACTTGACTCAATTCTTTTTCCAACTTTTTACAAAATCCGCAATTGGGGTCGGTGAACTGGGCGAGTTTGCGCTTGCCATTGCCTTTGACCGTCTTGATGGCCAACGCCAGCGGCAGTTTGTCGAAATCGACGGCAAACAGCTTTTTGCTGCGCTCTTCGCTCAAGTCACGACGACTGCCGGTTTCAATGATATGTCCGTCAAACAGGTAGTCTCCCTTGCTGTCGGTGTAGAGCAATTGCCCGTCGATGATGATTTCATAAAGCCCGGAATAAGGGGTTTTAATCACATGTCCGATTTCGATACCGGGAAACTTTTCCTGCATGGAGAGGCGGATTTCTTTCTCGCCCGCATGGGCGGACGACAGCAAGCTAAACAACATAATGGCTAACAGATTTTTCATTAAAAAATACTCTCGGTTGGTTAATGTAAGGCATGCCGCATCAACATCTTTTTGAGCGGCGCAAGGTGGTCGGTGACACTTAATCCAAAATTACGCAGACGGCGCAACACCGGGTCGTCATTATTGAACAGGTGCTTCAGCCCGTAGGTGGTCACCTGCATGGTATAGAGGTCTTCTTTGCGTTTTCGTTCATATGCGCGCAGCAATTGCGCATCGCCGCAGTCATATTGTGCGCCGCGCTCCACCAGCAGTTGCGCCAACTGGCGCGCATCGCGGAAGCCGGTGTTGACACCCTGTCCCGCCAGCGGATGCATGTTGTGCGCGGCATCGCCGATCAACGCCACGCGCGGCGCGCTGATTTTTGGCAATGCCAGCAACCGCAGCGGAAACGCGGCGGCGGGCGTGATGAGTTGCAATGCCCCGAGGGTGTGTTGCGCCGCAGCCGACACCCGGTCGCACAGCGCATCGGGCGGAAGTGCCAACAGTTCGGCGGATTTTTCAGGACTGACCGACCACACCATAGACACGCGATTACCGGGCAACGGCAGCAGTGCCAGAATCCCGTCCGGCTGAAACCACTGGTGGGCAATGCCGCGATGCGGCAGTTCGCAACCGAAGTTGGCAACCACGCCGGATTGCCGGTAATCCAGCGGCGCGGCAGCGATACCCGCCTGCTGACGCACCCAGGAATCACGCCCGTCCGCGCCCACCAGCAAACTCGCCGTGAGGCTGCGCCCGTCCGCCAGCGTGAGTTCGATCGTTTCCGTGCCCAACGTCAACGCCGCACAACAGGCCGGATGCAGCAGGGTGAGATTGTCCTGCTGTTGCAACCGTTGCCACAGTGCGTGGTGCAACGCGCTATTTTCCAGAATACACGCCAACTCCGGCGCACCCATTTGATAGGCACTGAATTCCAGTTGCGCGCCCGCATCGCCGAACACGCGCATCGCCTCGACGGGCGCAATCCGGTTCGGATCGAGCAACGCCCAGGCACCCGCTTGTCCCAGAAACCGGCGGCTGCCGGGGCTAATCGCGTAGATGCGGCTATCCCAAGAATCAGACACAGCATCGCGCAGCGATTCGTCCACTCCCTCGCCCGCAAGCGGGAGAGGGTTGGGGTGAGGGGTCGGGAGAGGATCTGCACCCCCCTCCACCAATGCCAGCGACAGTCCACTGTGCCGGAGTGCGGCGGCCAGACTTGCGCCCACCAAACCGCCGCCAATGATGATTACGTCAAAATTCATCGGCGCATGATAGCGATATTTCCCCATGCTGTCCGCTTGCTTTATAATCGCCCCCCTTCGCAAAAAGCACCGCCGCAATTCGTCCATGCGCATTGGCAGCTATCAATTGAAAAACAATCTGTTTGTCGCCCCGATGGCGGGTGTGACCGACAGACCTTTCCGCATACTGTGCAAACGTATGGGCGCGGGCATGGCGGTGAGCGAAATGGTCGCATCGAATTCGCTGCTATACGGTTCGGAAAAGACCATGCGGCGCGCCAACCATGAAGGCGAGGTCGACCCGATCTCGGTGCAGATCGTCGGCGCGGACCCGCAGATGCTGGCAGATGCGGCGCGCTATAACGTCGATCATGGCGCGCAAATTATCGACATCAACATGGGGTGTCCCGCTAAAAAAATCTGCAATGTCATGGCGGGGTCGGCACTGCTGCAGGATGAGACACTGGTGAAAAAATTGCTGGAAGCCGTGGTCGGCGCAGTCAATGTGCCGGTCACCCTGAAAATCCGCACCGGCTGGGACAAAAACAACCGCAACGCTTTGAACATTGCCCACATTGCCGAATCCAGCGGTATTCAGGCGCTCGCCATTCACGGTCGCACCCGCGCCTGCGCCTACATGGGCGATGCCGAATACGACACCATCGCGGCGGTCAAAGCGGTGGCGGGCATCCCCATCATCGCCAACGGCGACATCAACACACCGGAAAAAGCGCGTCAGGTATTGCGGCAAACCGGCGCGGATGCGGTGATGATCGGTCGCGCCGCGCAGGGTCGCCCGTGGATCTTCCGCGAGATTGAACATTTTCTTGCCACGGGCGAACATCTTGCCCTGCCCGAAGTCGGCGAGATTCGCCGTGTGCTGCTGGAACACCTGCACGACCTCTACGCTTTTTATGGCGAACATACCGGCCTGCGCGTGGCGCGCAAACATATCTCCTGGTACACCAAAGGGCTGGCGGGGTCGGCAGCTTTCCGCCAGCGCATGAACCAACTGGAAAGCGTGGCCGAACAGTTACAGGCGGTGAATGATTTTTTTGACGTGCTGCAAAGCGACGATGTCTGTTTACGCTACACCAAGGAAACCGAATGAGCGATTGCCCCATCAGTGAAAACGACATCGCCAAACACGTGCGCAAAGCGGTCAACGACTATTTCAAGGATTTGGACGGCGAACCCCCCTGCTGCGGGATATACAGCATGGTCATCGGCTGTGTCGAAAAACCGTTGATTGAAAATGTCTTGCAACACGCTGGCGGAAACCAAACGCGCGCCGCCGAACTGCTGGGCATCAACCGCAATACCTTGCGCAAGAAAATGCAGGAACACGGGATCGCATGACCCATGCTCATTAAAGCCCGTCATTCCCGCGCGGAAAAGACGAAGTTGTAACAAATTTGTTTTTATTGGAAGTCATCATGGCCATCACCCAAGCACTCATCAGCGTCTCGGACAAGTCCGGCGTACTCGAATTCGCACAGGGTCTGCACGACCTCGACGTGAAAATACTCTCCACCGGCGGCACGGCCAAGCTGCTGGCCGACAATGGCGTGCCCTGCACCGAAGTGGCCGATTACACCGGCTTTCCGGAGATGCTGGACGGTCGCGTCAAGACCTTGCAGCCCAAGGTGCACGCGGGCATCCTGGCGCGCCGCGATTTGCCGGAGCACGTCGCCACGCTGGCCAGGCACGACATTCCGACCATTGACCTGGTGGTGGTGAATCTGTACCCCTTCGCGGCGACCATCGCCAAGCCTGACTGCTCGCTGGAAGACGCCATCGAGAACATAGACATCGGCGGCCCGACCATGGTGCGTTCTGCTGCCAAGAACCATGCGCATGTCGCCATCGTCACTGATCCTGTTGACTACGCTGACGTGCTGGCCGAGATGCAGACCAACGGCGGTGCGGTGTCCGACGCGACGCGCTTCGACCTGATGAAGAAGGCGTTCTCGCACACCGCCGCCTATGATGCCGCGATCAGCAATTACCTGACGACCATAGCCAGCGACGGCGCGAAGAGCGATTTCCCGGCGCAGATCAATTTCAACTTCGCCAAGGTGCAGGAGATGCGCTACGGCGAGAATCCGCATCAGAAAGCCGCTTTCTACCGCGAACTGACCCCGGTGGCGGGCAGCATCGCCAACTACACGCAAGTGCAGGGCAAGGAGCTTTCCTACAACAACATCGGCGATGCCGACGCGACCTGGGAGTTGGTCAAGACCTTCGATCAGTGCGCCTGCGTCATCGTCAAACACGCCAATCCCTGTGGCGTGGCCGTTGCCGACACCCCGCTGAACGCCTATAAGCTGGCGTATGCGACCGATACGACTTCGGCCTTCGGCGGCATCATCGCCTTCAACCGCGAACTGGATGCCGAGACCGCCAAACAGATCACCGACAACCAGTTCGTCGAGCTGATCATCGCGCCCAGCGTGACCGATGCTGCGCTGGCGATCACCGCTGCCAAGCAGAACGTGCGCGTGCTGATCGTGCCCCTGTCCGATGCGCATAACCAGTATGATTTCAAGCGCGTCGGCGGCGGCTTGCTGGTGCAGACACCGGACGTGCTGAACGTGCAGGCTTCCCAGCTCAAGGTGGTCACCAAGGCGCAGCCGAGCGCGGAACAATTGCAAGACTTGTTGTTCGCGTGGCGCGTGGCGAAATACGTCAAATCCAACGCCATCGTGTTCTGCAAGGGCGGGCAGACGCTGGGCGTGGGCGCCGGGCAGATGAGCCGTGTGGACAGTACCAGGATCGCCGCGATCAAGGCGCAGAACGCAGGCCTGAGTCTGGTCGGTTCGGTGGTCGCCTCGGACGCCTTCTTCCCGTTCCGCGACGGACTGGATGTGCTGGCCGAGGCGGGTGCGAAAGCCGTCATCCAGCCGGGCGGCTCGATGCGCGACGCGGAAGTCATCGCGGCGGCGGATGAACATGGCATTGCGATGGTATTCACGGGTTTCCGTCACTTCCGCCATTAAGCCTACTGCGCTTGGCAATACTGCGTTGCTCAAGAGTTCGGAATGCTCGTTTACTAAATGTAAACTCCGCTTCCTCGCCCTTTCACGCCTTGTCTTGCCTGCGCTCGTGACGGCTTAATCGCACTCCGTAGTTAGAAAGGTTTTTGATCTATGAAAATATTGGTTATTGGTAACGGCGGTCGTGAGCACGCGCTGGCATGGCGTCTGGCGCAGGGCGCGAAGGTGCAAAAGGTGTATGTGGCGCCCGGCAACGCCGGTACGGCGCTTGAAGAAGGTCTGGAGAACGTCGCGATCAGCGCGATTCCCGAGCTGATTGAATTCGTCAAACGCGAGAATGTCGAGCTTACCGTGGTCGGCCCGGAAGCGCCGCTGGCGGCGGGCGTGGTGGACGCATTCCGCGCGGCGGGGCTGAAGATATTCGGCCCCACCAAGGCTGCGGCGCAGCTCGAATCTTCCAAGGATTTCGCCAAGCGTTTCATGACGCGTCACAACATTCCGACGGCCTTCTTCGAGACTTTCAGCGACATTGCGGCGGCGAAAGCCTATGTCGAAAAACACGGTGCGCCCATCGTCATCAAGGCCGATGGACTGGCGGCGGGCAAGGGCGTAGTGGTGGCGATGGACAAGGCGGAAGCCTTTGCCGCGATAGACATGATGTTGTCGGATAACAGGCTGGGCGACGCAGGGGCGAGAGTCGTCGTTGAAGAATTTTTAAGCGGCGAGGAAGCCAGTTTCATCGTCATGGTGGATGGCAAGAACGTGCTGGCACTGGCGACCAGTCAGGATCACAAGCGTCTGAAAGATGGCGATCAGGGGCCGAATACCGGTGGCATGGGCGCGTATTCTCCCGCGCCGGTGGTCACGCCCGAGATACACGCGCGCGCCTTGCGCGAAGTCATCATGCCGGTGGTGCGCGGCATGGAGAGCGAAGGCACGCCGTTCAGCGGATTTTTGTACGCCGGGCTGATGATTTCGCCGGACGGCGGACTCAAGGTGCTGGAATTCAATTGCCGCATGGGCGACCCCGAGACGCAGCCCATCATGTTACGCATGAAGAGCGATTTCGCCGCAATCGTCGAACATGCCGTCAATGGCACGCTGGACAAGGTGGAAGTCGAATGGGACAGACGCACCGCGCTGGGCGTGGTGATGGCGGCGGCCAACTATCCCGATACGCCGCGCAAGGGCGATGTCATTGGCGGGCTACCCAAACAACGGCAAGACGCGCACGTGTTCCACGCAGGCACCGCGATGCAGGACGGCAAGGTGGTCACCGCCGGCGGACGCGTGCTGTGCGTCGTCGCCCTCGGTGACACGGTTAAACAGGCGCAAAGCCGCGCCTATGAAATTGCCGATGCCATCCGCTTCGACGGCAGCCAGATGCGCCGCGACATCGGCTATCGCGCTATCGCGCACAGAAAATAATTGCAACAGAGACGTGTTGCCACCAGCCGCGCTCTCGCCGCCCATCTTAAACACGGCGGCCTGATCGCCTACCCCACCGAATCCTGCTACGGGCTGGGTTGCGCCCCCTCCAATCGCAAAGCGGTGCAGCGCATCCTGAAACTCAAGCGGCGTCCGCAACGCAAGGGCTTGATTGTTATCGCGTCCTCGTACCGTCAGGTGGCACGCTACGTGCAGCCGCTGACGCTCGCCGGGCGGGAAGAATTACAACGCGCGGGGGCGCAGTCCATCACTTATTTGCTGCCGACCCAACCGGACTGTCCGCGCTGGTTGCGCGGCGAACACGACACGCTGGCGGTACGCCTGACCGCGCACCCGTTCGCACGGCAACTTTGTCGCGGGATGCGTGGCGCGCTAGTTTCCACCAGCGCCAATCGCAGCGGACAACGCGCCGCAAAAAGCTATGCCGAGTGCCGGCGACTGTTCGGTGGAAAAGTGTGGGTGTTGCCGGGACGCGTGGGTAAACGCAAACAGCCATCGACCATCATCACATGGGCTGACCGGCAGGTGGTGCGCGATTAAGCAACAACAAAGACCCGCCATTGCGGGTTTGTTGTTGCTCTCTCCACGGGTTCACGTGGAGCAGCTTACTTGCCGAACAAACCACCCAAAGCAGACAGGGCTTGACCAGCGTCCAATTTCCCCTGCGGAATCTCCCCGTTGGGGGTGAGTTTGTCGATCAATTGCGGCAGTATTGCAGCGAGACCCCCGGCTGACTCGGGCGAGCCGAATCCGAATTTCGCGGCAATGTCTTTCAGGCCGGACGAGGCCAGCATGGTTTGGATTTGCGCTGCGGAAACCGGCAGGTTCGCGCCGTTGCCCACCCACGAAGCGACTTGCTCACCCAACCCGCCTTGCGACATCTTCTGTATCAATCCCGGCAATCCGCCGGTTGCGGGGTCGTTGATGAGGCTGAGCAATGACTCGCCGATATTGCCCTGTGCGCCCAAATTACCGACTTGACTCTGAACGGCTCCGGCGATGCTGTCAAATAATCCCATGCTGCTTCTCCTTGAGTGGTTGCGATATGTTCCGTGATGGGCGCAGCGCGGGAATTTTGGTTTCTGTCCGCGCTTGCCTTGCGTTATCCTACACGCTTCTAAAAACACTAGCAGGTCGCAAATGGCACAATATGTAATGTCTATGCTCCGCGTGAGCAAGATCGTCCCCCCCAAGCGTCAGATCATCAAGGACATCTCCCTCAGCTTCTTCCCCGGTGCCAAGATCGGCCTGCTCGGCCTAAACGGCTCGGGTAAATCCACCGTGCTGCGCATCATGGCCGGTGTGGACAACGAGTTCGAGGGCGAGGTGCAGCGCCTGCCCAACATCCGCATCGGCTACCTGCCGCAGGAGCCGCAGCTCGACCCGGCGAAGACCGTCAAGCAGGAAGTGGAATCCGCCCTGGGCGAAGTGATGGAAGCGCAGGCCAAGCTCGATGCGGTGTATGCCGCCTATGCCGAAGAGGATGCAGACTTCGATGCGCTCGCCGCCGAACAGGCGCGGCTGGAGAACATCATCGCCGCCGGCGGTGCGGATGCCTCGCACCAGATGGAGATCGCAGCGGATGCATTGAGGTTGCCCGAGTGGGATGCGGTGATCAAGAACCTGTCCGGCGGCGAGAAGCGCCGCGTCGCGCTATGCAAACTGCTGCTGGAAAAACCCGACATGCTGCTGCTGGACGAGCCGACCAACCACCTTGACGCCGAGTCGGTCGAGTGGCTGGAACAGTTCCTGGTGCGCTTCCCCGGCACCGTGGTCGCCGTCACCCACGACCGCTACTTCCTCGACAACGCCGCCGAATGGATCCTCGAACTCGACCGCGGCCACGGCATCCCGTGGAAGGGCAACTACTCCGAATGGCTGGAGCAGAAGGAAGCCCGCCTCGAGCAGGAGAACAAGCAGATCGACGCCCACATGAAGGCGATGAAACAGGAACTGGAATGGGTGCGCCAGAACCCCAAGGCGCGCCAGGCCAAATCCAAGGCGCGTCTCAACCGCTTCGAGGAACTCAACTCGCAGGAATACCAGAAGCGCAACGAGACCCAGGAAATCTTCATCCCGGTCGGCGAGCGGCTCGGCAACGAGGTCATCGAGTTCAACAACGTCAGCAAGGCCTATGGCGACCGCCTGCTGATCGACAACTTCAGCTTCAAGGTGCCGCCCGGCGCGATCGTCGGCATCATCGGCCCGAACGGCGCGGGTAAGTCCACCATGTTCCGCATGATCACCGGCAAGGAACAGCCCGACAGCGGCGAAGTGAAGATCGGCTCCACCGTGAAGGTCGCCTTCGTCGACCAGTCGCGCGAAGGGTTGGACAACGACAAGACCGTGTTCGACGCGATCTCCGGCGGCAACGAGATTCTCACCGTGGGCAAATACGAAACCCCGGCGCGCGCCTACATCGGCCGCTTCAACTTCAAGGGCGGCGACCAGGGCAAGATCGTCGGCCAACTCTCCGGCGGTGAACGCGGACGCCTGCACCTGGCGCAGACGCTGATCTCCGGAGGGAATGTGCTGCTGCTCGACGAACCCTCCAACGATCTGGACGTCGAAACTCTGCGCGCGCTCGAAGATGCGCTGCTCGAATTCGCCGGCTGCGTGATGGTCATCTCGCACGACCGCTGGTTCCTTGACCGCATCGCCACCCACATCCTCGCGGCGGAAGGCGACTCGAAGTGGACGTTCTTTGACGGCAACTATCAGGAATACGAAGCGGACAAGCGCAAGCGTTTGGGCGAAGAGGGGGCTAAGCCTAAGCGGATTCGGTATAAGCCGATTAGTCGGTAATTTTCCTTCTGCCCCTCTTCCGCTTGCGGGATGAGGGGTGGGATGAGAGGGACAAAAGGAGCCTGTCCACCGCAGATACAAGCTGGTGTATGATGTTTCCGTAAATTCTTGAGCAGGAGGCGGCAATGACCGACCGCATCACCATCGACCCCGCCATGTGCCATGGCAAGCCATGTATACGCGGCCTCCGCTACCCGGTAGAAACTGTGCTGGAGTGGCTTGCCAGCGGCATGACAACGGAAGAAATCCTGCACGACTACGAAGACCTCGAGCGTGAAGACATCTTAGCCGCACTCACCTACGCGGCACGCCTCACACACATCAAACGCCTGGAACCACTGGCTGCATGAAATTCCTGGTCGATGCGCAACTTCCAAGGCGCTTCGCCCAGTGGTTGAACGAGGCCGGGCACGATGCGCTGCATACCCTTGATCTTCCCGGCAAAAACCGAACTTCGGATAGCGAGATCATTGCCTATGCCATGCGCGAAAATCGCGTGGTTATCAGCAAGGATTCGGATTTTGTTCAGTCCCATTTGCTCAACGGAGAGCCGCCGTTACTGTTGATCTCTACAGGCAACATTTCCAATGCTGAACTGGAGAAGATTCTCCGCGATAATTTGAATTCGATCGAAGCGGCATTCGCAAGCGCCAGATTTGTTGAGGTCAACCGCGAAGCACTAGTGGTGCATGAATAATTGTGATGCTGACCCCTTTCGCCAGGGAAATTTAGGGTGTGCGAAATTTTCGTTCCGAATGAATACAATGTATTACATGAGAATTTCCAGAATAGACACATCAAAGGTGTTTTTTACGGTATTTTTTAGGGTGTCTAAATTACGTTAAGCTCAGATAGTGAAGACCATATTTACAATATTAAGCAGCGTCATTGCTGGCATAGTGATTGCGGTCTTCGCGCAAGATTGGAAGGAAGAAAAGCTAATTTACACGCTCACAGAGCCAGCTACATTTGGCGCGATTGCTTTTCAGAATCTTGAGATTCGAAATGATGGTTTCGACCCTGCGACCAATGTGAAACTTTTCTTACCAAAGAAAATATTGGAGTCGAAGCAAATTGAGCTTGTAGCAAAATTCGACTTGAAGGGCGATGGCCAATCTATTGTTGGCGACCTAGAAAGAATAAGGCGAGGGGAGCGTGTTTTGGTTTCTCTTACCTCAAAATCAGGTGCAGTATCTCCTAACGACATCTCCATCAAATCAGACAGGTCAATAGCGGAATTTTCTCTTCCAAACGTTTGGACTTTAGATAACAAATCTTTTTGGATGGGAGCTGGGGTAGGTTTCGGCTTTCTCATTTTTATAACATTGGGTGTATCCATTCCCGCTTATAAAGAATATATGCGAAAGGCGCGAGCTGCCCAGAAAATGGTGATACAGAATAGTCAGAGTTAGGGAAGTGTTATGGGCTCCGACTGGATTGTTGTTCAGATAATTTGTTTGTGGCTGGAAGGGACTATCTATGCTCATTGATAACAACAAAATTCATCACACAGACAAAAGGTTTGATGCTGATGTAAAGGATGAGAGCTATACCAATCATCTGTTTGTTCGTCTTGTTGCAACAAAGAAAAAATTTACCAACGTAGACTTTAAATATTCGTTTTTCGATACAGGCTATCTACGTAATTGTCATTTTGATATATGCGACTTTACGGGCTGTCGGTTTGTGGGTACAAGTTTTCATGGGTCGAGTTTCTCAGGCTGCAAGTTTGATTACGCCTATTTTGAAAAAACGTTCATAGATAGCGATATTTTGGATACGGGATGTCCGGGGCCTGAAAATTTGAAAATGAGATTTGCTCGTGGCTTGCGAATGAACTATCAGCAACTTGGAGATGCAGTATCGGCAAACAAGGCAATGGAGGTTGAGTTGCAGGCAACCGAGACTCATTTGTATAAAGCCTGGAAATCAAAAGAATCCTATTATCGAAAGAAATATACCGGATGGAAAAAATTTGGAGTTTTTGTCGAGTGGGTTAAATTCAAAGCTCTAGACCTAATATGGGGTAATGGCGAAAGCGCTTACAAGCTCATAAAAGTTGTACTTTATGTTCTTGTCCTGATTTCCTTATATGACGTTTTGATGTTCCGAGATCCTCAGGTTTTAAGGAGTTATGCGCAGGCGTTTTTTGAATCCCCGCAGATACTGCTTGGGACCATGTCGCCAAAAGACTATTCGAGCGCTAGTTTGACGGTCATATTATTCGTGAGGCTGGTATTGTTTGGTTTCTTTATGTCAATTCTAATTAAGCGGTTTAATCGGCGTTAGCCATGCACATCTATGCGTTTGGTTCAGTATGCCGGGGGGACATTTCGCCAAGTTCTGATATAGATCTTCTAGCGATTACAGATGGGCACGACCCTAGGTTTGATCCGGATAGTTACTCGATATACTCATACAAGAGAATTTCAGAACTTTGGCATGAAGGGAATCCTTTTGCGTGGCACCTAGCGCTTGAATCGAAATTACTTTTTGCTTCAGATAAAAATGACTACTTGAAATCGTTGGGCGATCCGGCACCCTATACAAACTGCGTGAGTGACTGTGAGAAATTTTATGCGTTATTTCGCGATGCTCGCACATCACTAGCGAACAATCCTGCGAGCAGGGTTTTTGATTTATCCACGATTTTTCTTAGTCTGCGCAATATAGCTTCTTGTTTCTCACTTGCTGCTACGGAGACTCCAACTTTTGCAAGAAATTCGGCAACTAGATTGGAAGTATTAAGCATCAATATTTCTTCGAGTGCTTATCAGGTTCTTGAACGTGCTCGCATACTGTGTACCAGAGGTCATGGGAATAGCATATCAATCGCTGAAGCTAGTATTGCGATTCAGGAATTTGATGAAATAGATCGGTGGATGGATAGTTTGGTGAAAGGAGCCAAATCGCATGAACGAATTTAGTAATCGTATAGAAGCCCAAAGGCATGTACTTCAACTTGTGAATCAAAACAAATGGGGGAAGGAAGAGCTATTCGGGCTATCGAGTAAAGCTATTGAAAGATGGATTTCAGTCAATCTTATCGATCCTGAATCTCGGCTAGTTCAACTCGTCAAAGAGTCTGCCGCTAAGCTCTTTTTTCTCGCTAACAAAAGCCAAGAACAAATCACAAATGAATATATGGCAATGTCGAACGAAGTGGCCTCCATTGCTAAAGCCATTGAAATTGAATTGGCGAAAAGCTAAAGAAACAATCGGGCTGGCGCAATAATTTGTTAAAGCAATTAAAGGGGCCAGGCTCGATATATTTTCGAGATGAACGGAGATCATGACTCTCACGGCACACACCAAACGTATCGTCATCATCGCCGGGCCGAATGGCGCGGGCAAGACGACCTTTGCGCGCGAATTCTTGCCGACCGATGCTGAGTTGCCCAACTTCGTGAATGCTGATCTGATTGCCGCAGGTATTTCCCCGTTCGCACCCGAACTCGCTGCCTTCAAGTCCGGGCGGATCATGCTGGAGACAATCGAGGATTATGCGAAGCGCGGCGAGAGCTTTTCTTTCGAGACGACGCTTTCCGGCCTGACCTATGCACAGATGATCCCGGCGTGGCGCACATCGGGTTATGTAGTAAAGCTGATATTTCTGTCGCTGCCTGATGTCGAGATGGCAATCGAGCGGGTTGCCAACCGCGTCAAACAAGGCGGACACAACGTACCGGAAGATGTCATTCGCCGCCGCTTCGCGCACGGTCTCGCAAATTTCGAGCGCTACAAGCTGCTGGTGGATAGCTGGCAGTTGTACGATAATTCCGGCATCCCCGCTATTCTGCTAGAGGAAGGGCAAATCAAATGAAAGCATACGTATCCTACCTGAAAGACCCGGACCTGCAAAAGGTGCCTCAAGCTTTGATGCGCGCCGCAGAAAAAGCGCGTCAATTGGCCGAGCAGACCGGTACCACCTTTGTGGTACGTAAATCAGGGACGACTGACAAGCGGAAATAATCAGCCAATGAGGTTAGCTTAGCTTCGCAATGATTTTCAAACCATCGCCCGCAAGGGCGATGTGCATTTCTGAAAAATCAAAGGAGCCAGGCTCACAATAGTTTCAGTACAGCCAAGCTAATAATCCCAATGGATACCCTGAATGCAAACATCGATGCCCTCGCCATCTTCGGCGGAAGCGGCGCAACCGGGCAGATGTTGATCGCTCACGCATTGGACGAGGGCCACTCGGTTCGTACCCTCAATTAAAGTGGCCACCCATTAGTCGGCTCCTTTGAATTTCTACCGAATACGCCTTACCGCGTTACCCGTCATTAAAAAACCATTACTTGCCAGCCGGTTGTTTGAGGCGATCCATCGGGTAATATGGCTCGCAGCTCAATTTACGTTATCAATTTTCGACAGGCGAGATCATGCAAACAATACTCGATGCCATCGGTTCTACCCCGCTACTTCAGGTTGACGGCATCTGGGTCAAACTTGAATTTTTGAACCCTTCCGGTTCAATCAAGGCGCGCATTGCGAAATACATGATCGAGCGCGCGGAGCGTGACGGCTTGATCCAGCGCGGTGACACTATCGTCGAGGCGAGCAGTGGCAATACCGGCAATGCACTGAGCATGGTGGCGGCAGTGAAGGGCTACAAGATGCTGGTGCTGATGCCGAACGGTCTGAGCAAGGAACGCACGGCGATTTCGCGCGCTTACGGTGCCGAGGTACGCATCATCGGCGATTTTCATGTCACGGACGCATTGGCCGAAGCGCGCCGACTGGGCGATATGCCGGGCTATTTCGCGCCGCAACAATTTGACAACGAGTGGAACGTGGACGAGAACCGCGAGTGGCTGGGGCAGGAGATTTTGCAGCAGTTGCCGGATGGCGTAGTGCCGGACGGGGTGATCGGTGGTATCGGCACCGGCGGCACCATCATCGGCGTGGGGCAGGCGTTTAAGGCCGTGAATCCGTCATGCAAAGTGGTGGGGCTGGAGCCGGACGAGTCCTGCACGATACTGTGCGGCGAGATCGCCAAGCATTTAATCGAGGGTATCGCCGACGGTTTCGTACCCGGCATCGTACAGCGTCACCGCGATTTCCTCGACGCGGTGACCAGCGTCGGGTCGGATGAGTCCGTGCGGGAGATGCGTCGTCTGGCGAGTGAATACGGCATGTTCGTCGGCCCGTCCTCGGGTGCGCATCTGGCCGCCGCGCGCAGGCTGCGCGACCGCCATCAGCTTGAGAATGTGGTGACATTCTTCTGTGACAAGGGCGAGAAATACATCAACAACTATTGGCTGTAGTTGCTCATTATTCAGCGTTTAGAGGAAACTCCGATTCAGTCGTCATTCCCGCTTTCGCGGGAACGACAAAACCGAATAATTCAGGGCATTCTTTATTTTTTTCTTAGCCATTCGACCAATGCGTCCTGTGCCGCTTTGCCATATTTCGCATTGGGATGGTTAATAAAAAACACCACGACCCATTCCTTGCCGTCTTGTGAACGGACGTAGCCCGCGAGGGTTTTAACGCCTTCCAACGTTCCGCTTTTAAGGTGGGCGTGACTGGTGGCGGGACTATCTTTCAGGCGTTTACGCATGGTGCCGTCCACGCCGAGGATGGGCAGCGAGGCTTGCAATTCGGCACTCAGCGGGTGAACGGCGGCGCGTTGCAGCAGTTGCGCGAGGTGAGCCGCACTGATGCGCTCGATGCGCGACAGACCCGCGCCGTTTTCCAGCACCAGTTCGGGGAAGCCGAGATTTTGCCGGCTTAGCCAGCCCTGTACGGTTTGTATGCTGCGGGCGATGCTCATGGGCTGCGCTTCGCTGCGCGGTGTTGGGAGGCTTGAATAGGCTTCATCATCGTCCGTTTCCGGCGGGGGGACGCTTGCGCCCAGCGTCAGGAATAGTTGCCGCGCCATGACGTTGTTGCTGTATTTGTTGATGTCGCGGATGGTGCTGCCGAGCGGTTCGGAATGGTGGGTGGAGAATAGTTGTGCGTTATCGCCCGCTATTCCGGCGCGCTGTTGTCCGTGCAATGTGCCGCCGAGTTGCTTCCACAAGGCGCGAAACAGGGATTCTACATAACGGGGGTGCGACATCAGGCTGAGGTTGTGGGCGCGTTCCCCGCAACTGCCGGGATAACCGCCTTGCAGGACGATGCGATCACCGTCCGGTTGGATGATGATGCCGTCGTCCCAGTCGGCACAGCCGCCGGATTGTTGCGGGCTCAATTGATTGTCGAGGGCGATGCCGTCCAGCAGGGGGGCGGTGATGACGTTGAGGGTGTCGCCATTCGGCAGATAGCGCAGCTTCAGGGTGTTGAAGTTGAGCAGCAGGGCATCGGCACCGACGTTGTAGGCGCGCAGCGGGTCGTTGTCGAATGCGCCCGAATCAAACGGGGGCAGATCGAAATAGCTGCGATCCAGCAACAGGTCGCCGCGTATCTCGCGCAGGCCGCGGGCGCGCAGTTCGGCAAGCCATAGCCAAAAGGCTTCGATGGTGAATTTCGGGTCGCCATAGCCTTTGAGAATCAGATTGCCATCCAGTACGCCGTCGTGCAGTGTGCCGTCCAGATACGCCTCGGTCTTCCAGGTGTAGGCGGGACCGAGCAGATCCAGCGCGGCAAAGGTGGTGAGCAGCTTCATGGTGGAAGCGGGATTCATTGCTTGCGTGGCATTGAGGGCAATTAACGGTGTGCGCTTGCCGACCTGCTGCACCACAACGGCAACGCCGGATTGCGGGATACCGGCTTTTTTGAGTTCGTTCCTGACGGTTGCCGGCATAACCGCCGCCAGCGTGCCGGTGGTACAAAAAAAGGCGAACAGGGCGATGGCCAAGCGTTTCATGTCAGTGCCTCGATAATTTTCAGGGTGCGGGTGACGAGCAGTTGCATTTCTTCCTCGCTGATGACGTAGGGCGGCATGAAGTACACGGTTTTGCCCATGGGGCGCAGCAGCAGTTCGTTTTGCAAGCCCAGCGCGAAGCAGCGTTGGGCGAAATCGGCGTGCGGCGAATTCACCTCGAACGCCCAGATCATGCCGGTGTTGCGCCAGTTCTTGACGGATGGATGTGCGCGCAGGGGGGAGGCGATGCGGTTGAAATATGCCGCCTTGGCGCGATTGGTGTTCAGCACGTCGTCCCGCGCGAAGATGTCCAGCGTCGCCAGCGCGGCGCGGCAGGCGAGCGGGTTGCCGGTATAGGAGTGCGAATGCAGAAAGCCGCGCGCGGTCTGGTCGGCGTAGAAAGCCTGATAGACCGCATCGCGGGTCATCACGATGGACAGCGGCAGGTAGCCGCCGGTGATGCCTTTGGAGATCAGCAGAAAGTCGGGGGTGATGCCACCTTGTTCGCAGGCGAACAGCGTGCCCGTCCTGCCCATGCCGACCGCGATCTCGTCGGCGATTAAATGCACTTTGTATTCGTCGCACAATTCGCGGGCGCGACGCAGATAGGCGGGGTGATACATCGCCATGCCCGCCGCGCCTTGTACCAGCGGCTCAATGATGAAGGCGGCAAGCTGTTCGTGATGTTGTTGCAGGTGGGCTGCCAGTGCTTCGGCACAGCGCAAGGCAAAAGCTGCGCAGCTTTCGCCCGCATCGGCATTGCGCCAGTCCGGGCTGGGGACGGTGGCTTGCTGGGCGATGAGCGCGCCATAGGCATCGCGAAACAGGGCGACGTCGGTGACGGACAGGGCGCCCAGCGTTTCGCCGTGATAGCTGTTTTGCAGGCTGGTAAATTTTGTTTTTGCGGGTTGGCCACAGTTGCGCCAGTAATGCGCGCTCATCTTGAGCGCGATTTCGGTGGCGGATGCACCGTCCGAACCATAGAAGCAATGTCCCAGTCCCGAAGGAGCCAGTTCGCGCAGGCGCTCGGAAAGCTCTACCACCGGTTCATGGGTGAACCCGGCCAGCATGACATGTTCCAGCTTGCCCAGCTGGTCAATAATGGCGGCGTTGATACGCGGCTCACAATGCCCGAACAGGTTGACCCACCAGGAACTCACACCGTCCAGATAACGTTTGCCGTCGCCGTCATACAGCCAGACTCCCGCGCCTCGCACGATGGGGAGCAGGGGAAATTGCTCGTAATGCTTCATCTGCGAGCAGGGATGCCACACTGCGGCACGGCTGCGGGAGAGAAGGTCTGCGGAACGGGTGCTGGACATGGTTGGAATCATAACGTTTTTACGATTGCCAGCGCAGCACGAGTTATGGCTTGGCGAGACTATCTCCGACGTGCGGTGTTTGGCTTTGCTTCCCGTATCGCACTATATGTGGCATCCTTCGTGCCTTTGGCGAATTAGCCGCATTCCCCGTTATGCTTTTGGGGGTGGTTTGGAGACCGCAGCAATGAAGTGTGTAGATGATTTTCGCCTGGTTTTTGGCAAAAAAGAGGTTGTGCCCATCATTATCGGCGGCATGGGCGTGGATATTTCCACGGCAGAGTTGGCGCTGGAGGCATCACGGCTGGGTGGCATCGGACACATTTCCGATGCAATGTTGCCGACGGTAACGGATCGTCGTTACCAGACCAAGTTTGTCAGCTCCAAGCAAAAGCAATACAAGTTAAACGTTGAAAATGCCGACAAGGCAATCGTGAAATTCGATATTGCACAAGTGAGCGAGGCAACGCGCTTGCATGTCAGCAGCACCATGGAAGCGAAGCGCGGCGACGGCATGATTTTCGTCAATTGCATGGAAAAGCTCACCATGAATGCGCCGCGCGAGACGCTGAGCGCGCGTTTGAACGGTGCCTTGGATGCGGGAATCGACGGCATTACCCTGAGCGCGGGGCTGCACTTGGGATCGTTTGAGTTGATGAAAGACAATCCGCGTTTCCGCGATGCGCAGCTGGGTATTATCGTTTCGTCATTGCGCGCGCTGATTTTGTTTCTGCGCAAAACCGCGCGTTTGAACCGCTTGCCGGATTTTATCGTGGTTGAAGGGCCGCTCGCCGGCGGACACTTGGGCTTCGGCATGGATTGGGCGGAATATGACCTGCACGCCATCGTCGCCGAAGTGTTGGCTTACTTGCGGGCGGAACATATCAACATTCCCGTGATTGCCGCGGGCGGTATTTTTACCGGAACCGACGCGACCGAATTTTTGCAGAGCGGATGCGCGGCGGTGCAGGTGGCAACGCGATTCACCGTCGCCAAAGAGTGCGGCATCCCGGAAAAGGTACAGCAGGAGTATTACAAGGCGACCGAGGATGAGGTGGTGGTGAATACCATTTCCCCGACGGGATACCCGATGCGTATGATTAGCCGCAGCCCCTCCATTGGTGCCGGTATTCGCCCCAACTGCGAGGCTTACGGTTATCTGCTGGACGCAAACGGGAGCTGCGCCTACATTGATGCCTATAACAAAGAAGTGGTGTTGCATCCGAATGCCAAGAAAATTTCTGTCCAGGAAAAAACCTGTTTGTGCACCCACATGCGTAACTATGACTGCTGGACTTGCGGTCATTACGTTTATCGCCTGAAGGATACGACACACCGTCGTGCCGACGGCAGTTATCAAATACTCACGGCTGAACAGATATTCAAGGATTATCAGTTCAGCACCGACAACCAAGTTTTACTCCCCCCCCAAGAATAATTTTTGCGCGGCTCTTGAAATAGGGGCGACCCGCCCCTATTATTGGCAGTCGCAGGGTTGGAGTGCTAAAAATCCCCCTCGTCGTTTTTTAACCCATTGATTTAGGAGATTTTGTAATGAAAATTCGCCCACTGCATGACCGCGTTATCGTAAAACGCATGGAAGAAGAGCGTAAAACCGCATCCGGTATCGTGATTCCCGATGCCGCGACCGAAAAGCCGGACCAAGGTGAAGTTGTTTCTGTCGGCAACGGCAAAATTGGTGATGACGGCAAAGTACGCCCGATGAGCGTAAAGGTTGGCGACAAAGTTTTGTTCGGCAAGTATTCCGGTCAGGCATTCAAAATTGACAATGTAGAATTGTTGCAAATGCGCGAAGATGACATTATTGGTGTTATTGAGGCTTAAATAGATTCAGATGTCTGCAATTGCAGGAACATCGCTCATAATTTTAGGAGATTAAAGATATGGCAGCAAAAGACGTAAAATTTCACGACGCAGCCCGCAGCAAGATGGTTGTTGGCGTTAACATCTTGGCTGATGCGGTCAAAGTAACTTTGGGTCCCAAGGGGCGTAATGTGGTGTTGGATCGCTCCTATGGTGCGCCAACTATCACTAAAGATGGCGTATCTGTCGCCAAAGAGATCGAACTCAAGGATAAGTTTGAAAACATGGGCGCGCAGATGGTCAAGGAAGTCGCTTCCAAGACCTCCGACGTTGCCGGTGACGGCACGACAACGGCGACCGTATTGGCGCAGTCCATCGTGCAAGAAGGCATGAAGTTTGTGGCGGCGGGCATGAATCCGATGGATTTGAAGCGCGGCATCGACAAGGCGGTGGTCACTGCCGTGGATGAACTGAAGAAAATCTCCAAGCCTTGTACAACCAGCAAAGAAATCGCCCAAGTCGGCTCTATTTCCGCCAACTCGGATACTGCGGTGGGCGACAAGATTGCCGAAGCAATGGACAAGGTCGGCAAGGAAGGCGTTATTACGATTGAGGATGGCTCCGGTTTGCAGGACGAACTGGACGTGGTCGAAGGGATGCAGTTTGACCGCGGTTATTTGTCACCTTATTTCATCAACAATCAGGATCGCCAAATCGCCGCTCTGGAGAATCCGTTTGTGCTGCTGCATGACAAGAAGATCTCCAACATTCGCGATTTGCTGCCCACATTGGAGCAGGTTGCCAAGGCGGGTCGTCCACTGTTGATTATTGCCGAGGATGTTGAAGGTGAAGCGCTGGCGACATTGGTGGTGAACAATATGCGCGGCATCCTCAAGACCGTGGCGGTGAAAGCACCGGGTTTTGGTGATAGACGCAAGGCCATGCTGGAAGACATTGCCATTTTGACCGGCGGTACCGTGATTGCGGAAGAGGTCGGCCTGACACTGGAAAAAGTGACCCTGGAAGAATTGGGGCAGGCCAAGCGCATCGAAGTTAGCAAGGACAACACCATCATCATCGACGGTGCCGGTAAAGAAGATGCCATCAAGGGTCGGATTGCACAAATCAACAAGCAGGCTGAAGAATCTTCCAGCGACTACGACAAGGAGAAATTGCAGGAGCGCAAAGCCAAACTGGCTGGCGGTGTTGCGGTGATCAAGGTCGGTGCCGCAACCGAAGTCGAAATGAAAGAAAAGAAAGCGCGAGTTGAAGACGCTTTGCACGCGACCCGTGCCGCAGTTGAAGAAGGCATTGTTCCCGGCGGCGGTGTCGCTTTGTTGCGCGCCAAGGCCGTGGTGGCCAAGCTCAAGGGCGACAACCACGATCAAGATGCCGGCATCACGATTGTGCTGCGTGCGATGGAAGCTCCATTGCGTGCGATTGTTGCCAACGCGGGTGACGAGCCATCTGTGGTAGTTAACAAGGTGTTGGATGGCAAGGGCAGCTTTGGTTACAACGCCGGCACCGGCGAGTATGGCGACATGCTGGCAATGGGCGTGGTTGATCCAACCAAAGTCACACGCACCGCCTTGCAAAATGCCTCCTCTATCGCCGGTCTGATGCTGACCACAGCCTGTATGGTTGCCGACTTACCGGAAGACAAACCGGCCGCTGGCGGTATGGGTGGCGACATGGGCGGTATGGGTGGCATGGGCGGCATGATGTAATCGAACGCTATTGCACAGACCCGATGTTGCAGCAAACAAACCCCGCTTTGGCGGGGTTTGTCATTTGGCGGGTTATCGGTATAATGCGCGCCTTCGCGAGTTTGCCGCTACGCATACCGCGAATAGTAAAAATGGCCTGGTAGCTCAGTCGGTAGCGCAGAGGATTGACAACACACTGCGTAGCAGTTTGTTGCGGTGTAGGCTAACTTGCAACGCAAGTTAAGTTTGGCGAAAGCCAAACGGCCGTAACCAAAATCCTTGTATAGGTAAGGTGGTGTTTCAAAAATTTGGCCTGGTAGCTCAGTCGGTAGAGCAGAGGATTGAAAATCCTTGTGTCGGTGGTTCGATTCCGCCCCGGGCCACCAGATTTCGTGTGCGGTAGCACGCAAAATTAATCAGGTGGTTATGGTTAATGATTTCGCGTGCGGTAGCACGCAAAAGTGGCAGATGGGGGTTGTTTCCCCGTGCCACCCAATCGACAGAACAAATGCCCGACCTGTTCGGGCATTTGTTTTTTACGGCGGTAAGAGGCAATGACAGATCAATCCGACAACACAACTCTAGGCACGCCATCGGGTACGATCGATGGTGATCGGGGTATTGCGAGTGAAGTCAAACGCCGCCGCACCTTTGCGATCATCTCCCACCCCGATGCGGGCAAGACCACGCTCACAGAAAAATTACTGCTGTTCGGTGGCGCGATCCAGATGGCCGGCACCGTCAAAGCGCGCAAGAGTGGCCGCCACGCGACCTCCGACTGGTTGGAGATCGAAAAGCAGCGCGGCATTTCCGTCGCCAGTTCGGTGATGCAGTTCACCTACGACGACTGCGTGATCAACTTGCTCGACACGCCCGGCCACCAGGATTTCTCCGAGGACACCTACCGCGTGCTGACTGCCGTGGATGCGGCGGTGATGGTGGTGGATGCCGCCAAAGGCGTGGAAGCGCAGACCATCAAGCTGCTGGAAGTGTGCCGTTTGCGCAACACACCCATCATCACTTTCATCAACAAGATGGACAGGGAGGTGCGCGAACCCCTGGCGGTGCTGGACGAGATCGAATCGGTACTGAAGATACATTGCGCGCCGGTCACCTGGCCTATCGGGATGGGCAAGCGTTTTCAGGGCGTATATCACCTGCTGAACGACGAAGTGATGCGCTTTACGCCCGGCGAGGAAAAGGCAGACGGCAACGTGGAAGTGCTCAAGGGTGCGCAGATCGACAAGCTGGCACAACAATGTCCGGGCGAGATGCAGACCATGCGCGAGGAAACCGAATTGGTGGTGGGCGCGGGCGCATCATTTGATTTGCAGGAGTTTCTCAGGGGCAAGCAAACGCCTGTTTTCTTCGGCTCCGGCATTAACAACTTCGGTGTGCGCGAAGTGCTGCGCGCACTGGTGGATTGGGCTCCTGCCCCGCTGCCGCGCGAAACCGACAAACGCGTGGTGCAGCCCGCCGAAACGCCGTTCACCGGCTTCGTATTCAAGATACAGGCCAACATGGACCCCAACCACCGCGACCGCATCGCCTTCATGCGCGTCTGTTCGGGGCGTTACTCCCAGGGTATGAAAGTCAAACACCGCCGCAGCGGCAAGGAAATGAAGCTCGCCAACGCGGTAACGTTTATGGCGAACGAACGCGCGCGACTGGACGAGGCCTACGCGGGCGACATCATCGGCGTACACAACCACGGTCAGTTGCAGATCGGCGACGTACTCACCGAGGGTGAAGCACTCACCTTCAAGGGCATCCCCTACTTCGCGCCGGAGTTGTTCAGCCGCGCGCGGCTGCGCGATCCGATGAAGGCGAAGCAGTTGGAGAAAGGATTGCGCCAGCTCGGCGAAGAAGGCGCGGTGCAAGTATTCTCGCCCTTGGTGGATAACACCCCGCTAATCGGCGCGGTCGGCCAATTGCAATTCGAAGTGGTCGAGCATCGCCTGAAATCGGAATATGGGGTGGATGCCGTGTTTGAACGCGCCGGCATTCACACCGCGCGCTGGGTGACCTGTGCGGAGACCGGCCACTTCAATGAATTCATCAAAGCCAATCAGGGGCGACTCGCCAAGGACGTGGACGGCAACTATGCCTACCTCGCCGACACCGGGGTAAACCTGCGCTTGGCCCAGGAACGCTGGCCCAAGGTGCAATTCCACGCCACCCGCGAACATGGACAGCAACTGAATTGATGATGTCGCAAACTGAAAAGGCCTGCAATGCAGGCCTTTTTTATGTTCACACCCGCCGATCAACGGGTGTGGGAGCCGCCTCGGGCTATAAGCAGAGCGCGCTTACCGTTTGCGCAACACGATGCCGCGAAACCATCCGTTTGCCAGTAACGGCAGGTCGCTGACCACGGTCAGTTCCGGTGCGGTGTTCAGGACTTCTTCAAACACGACATCCATGCGCGTGGCGATGCGCCGCGACAGCGGGGTGAGCAGGCGACGCAGTGGCGCGGCTTTGCCGGGTTGCAGGAATTTATCGAACAGGACGATGTTGCCGCCCGGCTTTAATACCCGCGCCGCCTCAGACAGGCAGCGTTGCGGTTCCGGCACGACAGCGACGATGAGGTGCAGCACGACATGATCGAATTGCGCGTCGTGAAACGGCAAGGCCATACTGTCGCCCAGCACGAAATCCAGCTGTAAATTTCCGCTGCGCGACTGCGCCCGCTTCAACATGGCGGGGTTAAAATCGACGGCGGTGTAATGATGGTGGGCGGGCAATAACGGAAAGTCCAGCCCCGTTCCAACGCCGCTGAGCAGCACCTGTTTGCCCGCGTCTGCCGGCAAGGCACGCAATGATTGTCGGCGCGCCGTGCGCATCGCACGTTCAATCACCAAGTCGTAAATCGGCGCGATTAAACTGTAGCTCAGGCGCAGCAGCGGGTTGTTCAAATAAGGCTGTCGGTGCATCGTTTATATCCGTAGTTTTTCCAAACTGTCGAGATAGTAACAGCATCACCCGAGTCCCCGGCGTGTGGATTTATTCGTGCAAAACACCTATATTGGTGAACGCGAAATTGGTTCGCCCGAAGATTTAACAATAGGAGAAAGCACCATGAGTTATTACAAACTGAAAATTGTTAGCGCGTTTTTGCTACTTGCCAGCCAGCCGGCATTGGCGCTGGAGGCGTTGCCGGCATACCCCGCGATTCCCGCCGACAATCCGATGAGTGCCGCCAAAGTTGAGTTGGGCAAACAACTGTTCTTTGATCCGCGTCTTTCCGTGGACGGCACGGTGTCCTGCAATTCCTGCCATAACGTGATGTCCGGCGGCACCGACAACCGCGCGGTATCGGTGGGTGTGGCGGGTCAAAAAGGCGGGCGTAGCGCGCCTACAGTATGGAACTCGGCATTTTTAAGCGTGCAGTTTTGGGATGGTCGCGCGGCATCGTTGGAAGATCAGGCCAAGGGGCCGATTCTGAACCCGATTGAAATGGGCATGCCTTCGGCGGACGAAGCGGTTGACCGCATTCGCTCGATTCCCGGCTATGTCAGCCAGTTCACCGACGTGTTTGGCGGCAAAGATCCGGTCACTTACGACAACATCGCCAAGTCCATCGCCGCTTATGAGCGCACGCTGCTAACCCACGACAGCGCATTTGATCTTTACGTCAAGGGAAATGAGGCGGCACTGTCCGAGTCGGCAAAACGCGGGCTGAAACTGGTTAAGCAAGTCGGCTGCACCAACTGTCACACCGGGGAAAACTTTGCCGGACCCGGGCAGCCTGTCGGAACGGGTTTCTATCAAAAATTCCCGACCTTTGAAAACAACGATTACGTCGAAAAATATCGTCTCAAAGCGGACACCGGTCGTCATGAGGCAACCAAGAATGATGCCGACAAGCACATGTGGCGTGTCCCCACCTGGCGCAACATCGCGCTGACCGCGCCTTATTTCCACAACGGTTCGGTTGCAACGTTGCACGAGGCGGTCCGAGTCATGGCGAAGACACAACTCGACAAAACACTGGCAGACAAAGAAGTTGAGGATATTGTTTCTTTCCTGAACAGCCTCACCGGCAAGTTGCCACAACAGACAATGCCGATTTTGCCGCCGACTCCCAACAACTCACTCACGGCAAAGTAATCATGTTTCACAAACTTTAAGGAGCGCGACATGAGCAAAGCAAAAAACAAACCTTCCGCCATCAATATCGGCATCCCGGAAAAAGACCGCCGCAAGGTCGCCGACGGACTGTCGCATATGCTGGCCGATACCTATACCCTTTACCTGAAGACGCATAATTTCCACTGGAACGTCACCGGGCCGATGTTCCAGACATTGCACCTGATGTTTATGGAGCAATACAACGAGATGTGGCTGGCAATAGACGTGGTCGCCGAACGCATCCGCGCGCTGGGCTACCCGGCACCGGGCACTTACAAGGAATTCGCCGCGCTGACCAGCATCGCGGAAAGCGAGGGCGTGCCGAATGCCGGGGAGATGATACGGCAGCTGGTCGAGGGGCAGGAGGCGGTGGTGCGCACCGCGCGCGGTCTGTTGGCCGTCGCGGACAAGGCGGGCGATCAGCCTACGCTGGATCTGCTCTCGGCACGCATGGAAGTGCATGAAAAGAACGCCTGGATGTTGCGCAGTTTGCTGGAAGAATAAGGTTTACGGTCTCAGCAGGTAATCGAACAAGATGCCTGAGAACACCGCCGCACCAAACCAGTTGTTGTGCAGAAAAGCCGCGAAGCATGCTTCGCGGCTTCTGTTTTTGATGAGTCGGTAGTGATACAGCGCGATGCCTTCCGCCACCATCAAACCCAGGAAATACGCCAACCCCAAGCCCGCCGCCAGCCCCGCCATTGCCAACAGAAGCACGGCAAGCAGATAGCACAGCATCACAGCGGCAACATCATATTTCCCGAAAAACAACGCCGAGGAATGAATGCCGAGATGCATATCGTCGTCCCGGTCCACCATGGCATATTCGGTATCGTAAGCGATGCACCAGAACACATTGGCAAACAACAACAGCCAGGCGACCGGCGGCACTTCGCCAAGCTGCGCGGCAAATGCCATCGGGATACCGAAGCCGAAAGCAATGCCGAGGTAGGCTTGGGGGATCGCGAAAAAGCGTTTGGTGAACGGATAACTGGCAGCGAGCAATACCGCCGGAACCGACAGCAACAGCGTCAAACTGTTCAGCGGCAAAATCAGCACAAAGGCGATAAACGCAAGTGTCGCCGCCAACCACAATGCCTCGCGCGGCGCGATTTTTCCGCTGGTGACGGGTCGCGTCCGGGTGCGCTTTACATGTTTGTCGAAATCGCGGTCGGCATAATCATTGATGACGCATCCGGAGGAGCGCATCAACACTGTGCCCAGTGTAAATATCAACACAATATGCCAGGCGGGATGCCCCGCGCCCGCAATCCACACTCCCCACAGCGTCGGCCACAGCAACAACAAAATACCGATGGGGCGATCCAGGCGGGTGAGCTGAATGTACAAATTCAGGCGCGCGGCGAGCCTCATCACACTCAGACCGGGTTGACCGCAATTTTGAAAATCACCTTGCGCACTTCGCCATCGGCAACCAGCGGCGCGTGCGCATCCTCCGGGAAGAAGATGCAGAAATGATGCGGCGGCACCGCCACCCATGATGCGGGCGTGTCGTGAAAAAACTGGATGTCGCGCTCCGTACTGTAATCGCCCACCGGGTTGCGGCAATCCGCCAGCGGCTTCCAGCCCATCTCGTCGATGCCTGACAACACCAACTGAATGTCGATGTACTTGCGATGACATTCCAGCTTCGCCTCCGCACGGCTACGACCCCTTACATGCTCCACAATGGCAAACAAATCTTCACCGGCAATGTCGTAACGCCCCGGCGTGAGCGCATGTAAATCAGTATCTCGGATGTAATCGAACGCACGCTGGAACAGGGGGTGCAATGCAGCATAGCGACTGGGTTCTGACAATTTGGCAACAATCATGGCGGATATTCCTCTAATTAATCGGTCACCGACCGGATCGTCATCGTACCCTTGTATAAACGCACGTCCATTCTGCTCAGAAAGGACATGCCAAGCAACGCCTCACCTTCCAGACTCGGGGTGATGAGTGCCGCAACATCGTTGGCTTCAATCCCTCCCAGTCGGACACTGTCCAGCCGCGTCATATAGGAAACAACTTCACCGTTGGCGGTATGCGTGCGGGCAGCAACATGACTTTCTATATCCAATCTGTCAGCCAGTTCCCGAGAGATCGAGACACCGGTCGCGCCGGTATCCACTAGCACATCAACCTTGATGCCGTTGATGATCGCTTCGGCACGATAATGTCCGCTTATGTCGCGCACCAGCGACACCACCTGTCCGGTACCGAGCTTCTCAACGGTATTGGGATGCAGCTTGCTGTTGAAGAACAGCAAAAAAGCCGCTGCCAGTACCACCCATATCGCAAAGCTGCTGAAGGCTCCCAGTCTCACCGTGGCGTCGCTTATACGTATCGAGTCATACGAACCGCGCCACCATGCCGCGGGAGAGCTCACCCTGCAACGGTATCCGCACATGGTGGCCGCTACCCGGCGCCACGGTGACTGCCTCGCCCTCGAGGTTGCGCATCTCGTTCAACACAACAATGTGATTGCCGGAAGGGTGAATGATCTCCAGTTTATCGCCTACCGAGAATTTGTTCTTCACGTCGATTTCGGCGATACCGTTGGCGCAACTGACGATGTCGCCGACATATTGCTGGCGGAAGCTTTCGGAGTGGCCGCGCATGTAGTTCTGCTGCTCGTGGGTGTGGTGGCGTTCGTAAAAACCGTCGGTATAGCCGCGGTTAGCCAGCGCGTCCAGCGCGCCCAGCAGTTGCAAATTGAACGGTCGTCCCGCTACCGCATCATCAATCGCCTGGCGATACACTTGCGCGGTGCGCGCCACGTAGTAGATGGATTTGGTGCGGCCTTCGACCTTGAGTGAATCAATGCCGATTTTCACCAGACGCTCGACGTGCTCGACCGCGCGCAGGTCTTTGGAGTTCATGATGTAAGTGCCGTGCTCGTCCTCCATCACCGGCATCAGTTCACCGGGATGATCTTGCCGCGAAATGACATACACGCGATCCGCCATCGGGTGGCGCGGCTGGCCGCCGCAATCGGACAGTGCGGAATTGTTCAGTGCCTTGTCAAAATCGAAATCTATTTTCTGAATATCGCCGGTGCCGTTCTCCTCGGCGTTGTCCACCTTGTAATCCCAGCGGCAGGAGTTGGTGCAAGTGCCCTGATTCGCGTCCCTATGGTTGAAGTAACCGGACAGCAGGCAGCGACCCGAATAGGCGATGCACAGCGCGCCGTGCACAAACACCTCCAGCTCCATGTCGGGACACTGCTGGCGGATTTCTTCAATTTCATCCAATGAAAGTTCACGCGACAGAATGACGCGAGTCAGCCCCAGCGACTTCCAAAATTTTACTGCCGCGTAGTTGACGGTATTGGCTTGCACGGACAAATGAATATCCACCTCCGGCCAGCGTTCGCGCACCATGGCGATCAGTCCGGGGTCGGCCATGATCAGCGCGTCCGGCTTCATTTCGATCACCGGCTGCATGTCCGCCATATAGGTTTTCACCTTGGCGTTATGTGGCATCAGGTTGCTGGCGACGAACAGTTTTTTTCCCAGCGCGTGCGCTTCCGAGATTCCGCTGCGCAATTCTTCCAGCCTGAATTCATTGTTGCGCGCGCGCAGCGAATAGCGCGGCTGTCCGGCATAGACTGCATCCGCTCCAAAGGCATAGGCAGTACGCATTTTTTCCAGTGTGCCGGCGGGCAAGAGTAGTTCGGGTGATTTCATCATGTATCCAAAAAAGTGGGCGGCACAATGCCGACTGAGCGGGCGATTATAAGTTATCGAGGGTTAGTATTTGCGGCAAATACGCCTCGGTCACCATCAGCGGCGCGCCCCGCAAATGGAATACCGAGCGGCGCGCCCACAACAATTGCGGCGGGTTGGTTAATGCCCGGGCGACGAGTTGGTACAGGGGATGTCGTGCATGCAATGCTTTGTAGTGCAGGGGCTGACGTTGCACCAACGGATGGGAAAACAGCATCGCCCCCAGCGGCCTATTGCCCAAGCCGCCCAGTGCGCGCCACACGCCGCGCAGATGCTGCGGTGCGCACACGCTGTGGGCAAATACCACGGGGCGGCCGTCGGCATACAAAAACACTTCACGCACGTACGCCAGTTGATGCGCTCTGATTCCCAGCACCGCAGACTCGTCAAAAGTGATACCTGACAGCCCGCTGCTTACCGGCTGCACGGCAAAATTCCGGCAGCGCTGCTGAATGCGTTGCGTAAGTGAGCCGCAGTCATGCAGCCAGGGACGCATCTCCGCGTCGCAGCCCAGCGCGATGGTGTTCCAGTAATAATCAGACTTGCAGGAAATCATGTTTGTTAGCCATCCATCGTTGCAAATGTGCGTGCGCCGCCGCAGGAAAATCGCGCAGCAGTTGGTCTGCCGCCTGCCGCGCCTGTTCCAATAAGTCTTCGTCCGTGCCGAGATCGGCAAAACGCAGCATCGCCACACCGCTTTGCCGCGCACCCAGCAATTCACCGGGGCCGCGCAATTGTAAATCCTGTTGCGCGATGATAAAGCCGTCGGTGTTTTCGAAAATAATCCTCAAGCGGGCGCGGGCGAGTTCCGAGAGCGGTTGCGAAAATAGCAGCACGCAGGTGCTTTCTACCGCACCGCGCCCGACACGACCGCGCAGTTGGTGCAGTTGCGCCAACCCCATGCGTTCGGCATGGTCGATCACCATCAGGCTGGCGTTGGGCACATCGACCCCAACCTCGATCACCGTGGTGGCAACCAGCAGCTGCAATTCGCCCGACTTGAACGCCGCCATCACCCGCACCTTTTCGTCGTTGGCGAGCTTGCCGTGTACCAGACCGATGCGCAGCTCCGGGAAAATGTGCGTCAGCACGGCGCAAGTTTCCATCGCCGTTTGTAATTGCAGCACTTCGGATTCGTCGATGAGCGGGCATACCCAATAAACCTGGCGACCCGCGTGACAGGCACTGCGTACCCGCTCAAACACTTCATCGCGGCGCGCATCGCTGACCAATTTGGTGACAATGGGCGTGCGCCCCGGCGGCAATTCATCAATTACCGACACGTCAAGATCGGCGTAATAACTCATCGCCAGGGTGCGCGGAATGGGTGTCGCGCTCATCATCAGCTGGTGCGGCTCTGACAAATTCACAGGCCGTTCGTGGTGAGCTTGTCGAACCACCTGCGCTGAATCTTCCGTCCCTTCGACAAGCTCAGGGCGAACGGATTTTTCCACCTTGCCTTTGTTGCGCAACTCCAGCCGCTGCTGTACACCGAATTTGTGTTGTTCATCAACAATGACCAACCCCAATTTATGGAATTCAACCGAGTTCTGAAATAGCGCGTGAGTGCCGATGGCAAGTTGCGTTTCGCCCTGTGCGATACGCTCGGCAGCGGTCGTCTTTTCCTTTTTTCTCAGGCTGCCGGACAACCATACCGGCTCAATACCCAGCGGCTCCAGCCAGTCGCGCAATTTCAGGTAATGCTGTTCGGCGAGAATCTCGGTCGGTGCCATGAAGGCGACCTGGTAACCGCTCTCGATAGCCTGCAACGCGGCAAGTGCGGCGACTACGGTTTTGCCGCTGCCTACATCGCCTTGCAATAGTCGCTGCATCGGATGCGCGCGGCCAATATCCGCGCTGATTTCGCACCAGACTTTTTGTTGGGACGCGGTCAGTTGAAACGGCAGGGATCGAAGCAGTGTCGCGCCGAGCGATTGCCCCGCCGCCAACACGGGTGCGCGGCGTTTGCTGCGTTCACGGTGATGCGCGCGCATCGAGAGTTGTTGCGCCAGCAATTCGTCGAATTTAATCCGTCGCCATGCCGCATGATTGCGCGTCGCCAATTGTTGTGCCGAAACCTCCGGCGACGGTTTGTGCAACAAATTCAGGCTGGCAGCAAAATCCGCGAGATTCAGCCGTTGGCGCAAATCGTCCGGCAGCGTGTCGGTGAGCGGAATGTGTTGCAGCGCATTGTCGATCAGTTTGCGCAAGGCGGTTTGCGACAGCCCCGCAGTGGTCGGATAAACAGGCGTGAGGCTCTGCGGCAAAGGAGTCTCCTCATCCACCTCGCGGCATTTGGGATGCACCATCTCCGCCCCGAAATAGCCCATGCGCACTTCACCGATGGCGCGTATCTGCTTGCCAACGGCGAGTTGCTTCTGCTGACTGGGGTAAAAATTCAGAAAGCGCAATGTTAGTTCATCATCCCCTTCCCTCAGGCGGAAAACCAGGCTGCGGCGCGGGCGGAACATCACCTCGCAATGGGTGATAATGCCCTGCACCTGTGCGGTCACCCCCGGCTGCAGGGCGGCAATCGCCGTGAGGTGCGTCTCGTCCTCATAGCGCAACGGCAGGTGCAGTAACAAATCGGTGCGGTGATGAATGCCAAGTTTGGCGAGTTTCGCCAGCGTGGCGGGAGAAATTTTCACGGGTGTACTCAAGGCGGGCGCGGCATACGATCAAGGGCGACAGTGGGGTGTATTGTCCATCATTACGGGCGATTGAACCACTGATGCGGATGTTCGTCCAACCGGTCGGCTGTACGCTGTTTGACACGCACGCGGACAACACCTACCTTACTCACCCTGAATACACGCCCCGATTACCCAAGGAGATACCATGCAACATCTGAAAATTACCACACTTATTGCAGCCGCCGCACTCGTGCTCAGCGCGTGCGCCTCCAGCATGTCCGGCGCGGCCTACACACGGGGACAGGCAAGACAAGTTGAGGATGTCCGCATGGCGGTTGTCGAAAGCGTCCGCGAGGTACAAATCGAAGGCACCAAAACCCCCGTCGGCGCGGGTGCGGGTGCGGTGATTGGCGGTGTCGCCGGCGGTAGCGGCGGCGGAAGGAATGCCCGTGCAATCGGTGCGGTGTTGGGCAGCGTCGTTGGCGGCATCGCGGGCGCAGCCGCCGAAGAAGGCCTGACCCGCCAGACCGGATATGAAATCACGGTTCGCTTCGACAACGGCAAACTCATCGCTGTTGCCCAGGGCGCGGACGAAAAATTCAGCGTGGGCGACAGGGTACGCGTCATCACCGGCGGCGGCGTAACCCGCATCAGTCACTAGCGATAAAACCATCAGCGGGGATATAGGCCATGTCCCCGCACGCCCCCGAAATCAATCCGCCCCGCCCAAGGAGACACTGATTATCCGTCATGCCCACGCAGGCGGGCATCCAGTTGCTTGATTTGACCGGGTTCCCGCCTGCGCGGGAACGACAAAACCAAATAATTCAGTGCCTCGCTAGCTGGAATGGCCGGAATCTTCGGTCGTTTCACCGGTATATTCCTCCATACCATCCTCCCCCGAGTACCTGAATGCAAATGCCGCAATCGGCGGGCCGATGGTTTCAAAGACTGTCACCGCACCCAATACGATAGCCGTAACCGTTCCCGCATACTGAGGAAACAACGCCCCCGAGGTTTGTACCAATCCAATCGCGAGCCCGGCCATGGGAACCAACAATAAACCGCTGGAAACGCCCTGCCGATAGGGCCTTTTCAAAAAAGTGGAGGTTGACATGACCCCCAGAATTTTTGCCGCCGAGCGTGCCAGTACCAAGGCCAGCACGATCGGCGCGAACTGAATCAGTTCGTGCAAATGCAGCCCGGCTCCCGCGAATACGAACAGCACAATAAAGAACAATTCGAATGCCGCGCCGAATTCCAGCTCCGAAACCAGCGTATCCCGCTCCAAACTCGTCACCACCACGCCTATCACCATCGGCGTGAGCAAGACCGACAACTTCAGTTGGTACGCCAGACCGATGGCAACCATAATCGTGCCTATCACCAAGGCCAGCCGATACTGGGATGCTTTGCTTGTCTTGACCGCAAAATAATGCAGCGCCAATGCCAGCACCAAACCCAGCAACAGTGAGCCGAGCAGCTGGTATAAGGGCTGCGCAACAATCGTCGTCAGATCCGCCCCCGTGGAATACAGAAGGGCGGGCAACACGGCGGAAAAGGCAAGGAAGGAAATCAAGTTGTTGATTGCCACCAGCGTCTTGGAGGACTCGGTCACCTCGCCTTTTGCACCCACCTCGTGCGCCACGTGCAACAACACGGCCGGCGAAGATGAGATGGCAATAGCGGCAACCAACAGCGACAACACCGTGGAAACACCGAACCAATGCAGCACGTAATACACCAAACCGAAGGTCGCCACGCTCTCGAATAGCGAAATCAACAGCAAGGCCGGCGAGCGCCAAATCAACCTAACGTCCAGCGACAAGCCCAGGCGGTAGAGAATAAGCGCGAGGGCAATATCTACAAGAATGCGCGATTCGGCAATGGTTGTCGCATTCAGCACATTCATGCCGCTGGGGCCGAATGCAAACCCCACCACCATAAATCCGGTGATACTTGGAATCCAAGATACCCGATGCGCAATATAGCCTCCCATCGCGCCGATAATCAGCATCAAACCAAACGCAACAAACAGGGAAATGTCGGCAGGCCAAGATGGCAAGAAGTCCACAATAAGTCCTTAAAATTCTTGATGTTAATAAGTAAAGTTGCTTTCCTAGGCAACCTAGGATTCTACCATACACCTAAAAATCCGTCACTTACACCCACACCATGTTGTTTATTAACATGAAAGTTTTTGGGATGCCGTTCAACACACGCCTGCCTGCATTCATTGAAAATACCTCACACCCAACAGCTCCCCCTGTACGGTTTCCCCTAAATAAATTCCGGATAATGTGCTACATTCGGCGGGGAAGTACCAACGCAACACCATCGGCAGCAACACAACATATTCATACGTTAAGGAACAGGTCAATCATGGAAAGAATCCGAGCAAAATCTCCCCGTGCGGAACAGGCTTACACACTGGTGTGCGATCTTCAGCAGCGGTTTGTCACAAAATTGAATGCAATCAGCAAAAAATACGGTAGCGGCAAACCCTATGAACCGACCGAGTGGTTTCGCGACGATGGTAAGCATGGCGGCGGAGTCCGCTTCATGGCAACGGACGAAACGATATTCAATCGCGCCTCGGTCAATATCTCGCAGGTTCAATATGATGACGATGCATCCAAACAGCTGGCCTCCGCTTCTGCCATCTCAACCATCATCCACCCCAAGAATCCGCTGGCTCCCTCGGTGCATATCCACATCAGCTGGACAGAATTAAAAGTCGGCAGCGGTTACTGGCGCGTTATGGCCGATCTCAATCCCGCTATCGAATTCGACGAAGACAAAGATCTGTTCAAAAACAAGCTGGAACAGGCAGCACCGGAGCAGTATGCCGAGGCCGCTCCGCAAGGTGACCGCTATTTCAACATCCCGGTACTGGGGCGCACCCGCGGCGTAACCCACTTCTACTTGGAAAATTATGCCACTGGCGACTTTGAAGCTGACAAGAAAATGGCTCAAACGGTGGGCGAGGCGGCGATTGATACCTACTGCGACATCCTGTCTGCGGCACTTGAGGCGCGCACCTCGCCCACCGAAGCTGACCGCAAAAAGCAGCTCGACTATCATACGCTGTACTTCTTCCAAGTACTGACGCTGGATCGCGGCACCACCTCCGGTCTGTTGGTACATAACCAAAATGATGTCGGCATTCTCGCCTCGCTGCCCTCGCACATCAACCGCGCTTTGCTGGCCTCATGGAAACCCAAGATGCCCAAGCCCCAGGATCAATTGTTGCAGGGCATGATCGACTGCCTGCCGGATACCGGGGTCTGCCCGGTGGAGGACGATACCAAACAGGCACTGGCGAACTTCATGAGAACGCACTATCGGGCGCATCCCGAGGCGATCGACATGCAGGCCAGCGGCAACTCCATCCCGCCGACCGTCAGCAATCATATGAAAGCTGTTTAATCGTCAGTTGCCCAAATCGGGTTAAAAAAATAGCCGGTCATCAACCCGGCTATTTTGCATACCTGCTCCGGCACCAAGAAAACACCCCCTTCCGCAAGCAAATGCGGAAGGGGGTGTTTTCGCGTAGCACACGACACGTAGTGTGCCCTGCCTGCGCAATACTAGTGAGCGATCTTGGACAGCAACTTTGGTGAGGTCACCAGCTTGCGAACACCGTGTGCATGGTCTTCTCCAAACTCGTTCGATTCGCACCACTTGGCAACGGAATTGATGTCCAGCTTCGCAACCTTGGGACGCACGCTCCAAGTCACTTGCAATGGCGAGCAAGTTGCCTCGGAATATTTTGGTCCGGTAGTCGAACCCGCGAACAAGACTGGCTTGCCGGTATCGGCAGGGATCGATTTCGCCTGATGGAAACCGTTTACCACATTGCCACCGTAACCCATCTCGTTGAAGTTCAGCGCGTTCTTGTCGTTGACCAGAACAAACACCTGCGCCTCGACGCGCAGATCGGGATTTTTGATGTTATCCGACAAACAGGCACCCAGGGACTTGCCCGGTGTCACATCGGCGGATGAGTGTACCCAATGCACCTCAATGGTATCGCCGGGCTGCAGGTCACCGTGCTCACCCTTGCAGGCCGGCTTATCCAGCGGTGTCAATTCCGCCTTGCTCAAGCTGCTGCTGATGTTGGCCTTGTATCCGCTGCCATACCCGTCATGACCTTCTCCGGCAAAGACGGAAAAGTCCTTCGCCTTATGTTCGGCATTCTCGTGGAAGTGGATGTTGCACAGATTCATCTGCCGGTAATCCGGCGACAGGGAAAAGGCGCGGGTGTTGTCCCCTTCCGCGCTGTCGATGTCACGCGGGGTCTGGGGACCGAAGCCGGTACAAAGCTCGCTGCTTGCCTCGCCGTGCCCGTCACCCCCGTGCTCACCATGTCCATGCTCGGCAGCGAATGCGCTACCGGAAGCCAAACCCAACGCCATAACCAAACACACATAACTCTTTTTGAACCCTCTCATTTACTATCCCCTTTTAGTTGTTGTAACTATTTTTACCGCCAAGAACTATCAACCGGCAACAAGCAAAACGCCCCGCACCCGATCCAAAGTCACTTGGGATTCTACAAGCAATAAGCCTGAAATGGAAAAACCATGGCGAAGAATGCTCTGGCGCAACGATGTAGTTGCTCCACAATACCCCTACTCTGCGCACCCCCCCACATCAAATCTCACCAAAAAAGCCAACTGCGCTGCACTCAAGTAACACCACTCCCCTTCAGCCAACTGCGTGCTGCGCAGCGTGAGTCCGCCGATTTGCGAGCGGCACAGTGCCACACAGTGGTTGCCCGCTGCCGCCAACATGCGTTTCACTTGGTGATACTTGCCTTGCGCCAGCACGATTTCAATTTGGTGGTCGGCAATCTTGCGGCAACTTACCGCCGCCAAGGGTACGGGCTCATCGTGCAGCTGCACACCCGCCCGCAATTTGGCGACCAATTCCGGCGTGACCGCATCATGCGTAGTGGCCACATACACTTTGGGAACGTGCTGTTTGGGCGAGGATTGTTTGTGAATAAACGCGCCATCGTCCGACATGAGCAGCAAACCCGTGGTGTCGTGATCCAGTCGCCCCACGGGCTGCACATCGCGGCGATGGAATTGTTCCGGCAACAGCGTCAACACACCGGGATGATGACTGGCTTTGCGCGAACACTCAAAGTTGGCGGGTTTGTTCAGGGCAATATAAACATGCTCGCGATATATCCACAGTTCATTGAACACTTGCAACTGCAAACCCGTGGTTTCGATGCGCTCGCGGCTGTTGCTTATGACCGCACCATTGATACTGACTTCGCCATCCGCGACCAGTTGGGCACACCATTTGCGCGTTCCGAAACCTTGCGACTGCAATATTTTATCCAACGGCAGTTTGCCCAACTTACTCCCCCAAAAGGCGCATCCTTTTACAACCCCAACTCTCCCCACATCGCATCCACCTTCGTCTTGACCGCTTCGTCCATGACGATGGGCGTACCCCATTCGCGGCTGGTCTCGCCCGGCCATTTGTTGGTGGCGTCCAGCCCCATCTTGCCGCCCAGACCGGACACCGGGCTGGCGAAGTCGAGATAATCAATCGGGGTGTTCTCGACCAGCAGGGTGTCGCGCACCGGGTCCATGCGCGTGGTGATGGCCCACATCACTTCCTGCCAATCGCGCACATTGACATCATCATCCACGACGATGATGAATTTTGTGTACATGAACTGGCGCAAAAAGCTCCAGATGCCGAACATCACGCGCTTGGCGTGTCCGGCGTACTGTTTTTTGATGCTCACCACCGCCATGCGGTAACTACATCCTTCCGGCGGCAGATAGAAATCGGCGATCTCGGGGAATTGCTTTTGCAGCAGCGGCACGAACACCTCGTTGAGCGCCACGCCCAGCATCGCCGGTTCGTCGGGCGGCTTGCCGGTATAGGTCGAGTGGTAGATCGGGTCGCGGCGCATGGTGATGCGTTCGATAGTGAACACCGGGAACTTGTCCTGCTCGTTGTAGTAGCCGGTGTGGTCGCCATACGGCCCTTCCAATGCCAACTCGCCCGGATGGATGACGCCTTCCAGCACAATCTCGCTGGAGGCGGGCACTTGCAGATCGCTGGCTATGCACTTCACCAGCTCGGTCTTGGCCCCGCGCAGCAAGCCTGCGAACTGGTATTCACTCAAACTGTCCGGCACGGGCGTGACCGCCCCCAATATCGTGGCGGGATCGGCGCCGATGACCACCGCGACCGGGAACGGTTGCCCCGGATGCTTCTCGCAATGGTCGCGAAAATCCAACGCGCCGCCTCTATGCACCAGCCAGCGCATGATGACCTTGTTCGGCGCGATGACCTGCTGGCGGTAGATGCCGAGGTTCTGTCGTGTCTTGGCAGGTCCCCGCGTGACCACCAGCCCCCAAGTGATGAGCGGCGCGACGTCCCCCGGCCAGCAGTGCTGGATGGGCAACTTGCCCAGATCCACCTCCTCGCCTTCCCACACCACATCCTGACAGGGCGCGGAAGACAGCAGTCTGGGCGACATGCTCAGCACCTGCTTGAGCACAGGCCATTTCTCCCACGCGTCTTTCAGCCCCCTGGGCGGCTCGGGTTCTTTGAGGTAGGCCAGCAACTTGCCGACTTCGCGCAAGGCGGTAACCTCTTCCTCGCCCATGCCCAGCGCCACGCGGCGCGGCGTACCGAACAGATTGGCGAGGACGGGCATGGTGCTTTTCTGCATGTCGGGTCCGACCACGTTCTCGAACAGGATCGCCGGTCCTTGCGCGCGCAGCACCCGGTCGCATATCTCGGTCATTTCCAGATGCGTTGAAACCGGCGCGGTGATGCGCTTGAGTTCACCAATCTGCTCCAGCTGTGCGATGAAATCGCGCAGGTCGTGGTATTTCATAAATCCCCCTAAAAAATTCTATTGAAGCGTCGCGAGCGCAGGCAGAACACGGCGCGAAAGGGCGAAAAAGCGGAGTTTACAGGTAACAAATGAGCCCTTGAGCAACAAAGTTATTGATCCGGCACAAGTTGAACTTGATTTCCGTTCGTGCTGAGCCTGTCGAAGCACAAGAATCCATTCACATTTCGACAAGCTCGATGCAAACGGACTCTTGGATAAATAGTGCCGAATCTATATGCCAAGCGCAGCAGCCTCAATAAAACTTTGACTCACCCTCGGGGCGTGTCTTGAAACGCTTATGCAACCAAAAATATTGTTCCGGCATTTCGCGCACGCGCTGCTCAATAAATTCATTCATGCGCCTGGTATCGGCGAACAAATCTCCCGTCGGATAGTTTTCCCAAGGCGGATAAATACGCAACTCGTAACCCGCTCCGCCGGGTAACAGCCGGGTAGTCACCGGCAGCACCTTGGCGTCCGTCATCGCCGCAAGACGCGGCAAGGTATTCAAAGTTGCCGCCAGCACCCCGAAGAATGGCACGAACAGCGCGTCCTTGGTGGATAAATCCTGGTCGGGCAAATAGTAAAACGGCATATTTTTTCGCAACGCCCGCACCAACGGACGCATACCCTGCTGCCGCGTGAATAACGCCGGATTACCAAAACGCGAGCGGCCTCTCAACAACATCTTATGGAACAGGGGGTTCTTTTGATTGGAGTAAATACTCACCAAATTAACATGCTGCGTCATCCATGAACCGCCGACATCCAAGCCCACGAAATGCGGTGCCAACAGGATGACCGGCTGATTTTCCACCGCTTGCAGATGCTCGCGCCCGAGCACACGCACTAGCCGCTGAATACGTTGCGCGGACGACCACCACAGAATGCCGCGCTCCAGAAAACTGCGCGCGAACACCCGAAAATGCCGCCGCACCAACACGTTGCGCTGCGCCTCGGTCATCTCGGGAAAGCACAGCTGCAGATTGATGTCGGCAACTTCGCGCCGCTCACCGGCAAAGAAAAACAGTAGCCAGCCCAGCGCATTTCCCAATGCCGCCTGCATAGGCAACGGCAAAAAATGCACCAGCCAAATTAGAAAAATTCCCATCCGTGTCATGAATTGCCCCCGGTGGTTGCCGATGCAGATGCGCCCGGCGGCACTTTGTAGCGGTTGTAACCCCACAGATATTGACCCGGACAGGCCGCGATGACGCGCTCCAATGCCGCGTTAATCTGGCGTGGTACAGCTTGCCGAAAGTCCAGTAACAACGGCTTGACATGGATAACGTAACCCCGTCCGCGCGGCAGGCGTTCAGAATAGGCAATCAGCACCGTTGCGCCGCTTTTTTCCGCCAAGCGTCCGGCCAGTGTCATGGTGTAAGCGGGGCGCGCAAAAAACTCGACCCATTCACCCTCCCCCAGACTGGGCACCTGATCCGGCAGCAAACCGATCGCCTCGCCGCGCTTGAGCGCCTTGTATAACAGACGTACCCCGCTGACATCTGCCTTGGCCAATCTTGCCTGACCGCGCTCACGGCCGCGACACATCAGCTCTTCAAGGAAAGCCAGTTTGGGCGGGCGGTAGAGCACGGTAATCGGCATACGCTGCGCCGCATACAAAGCGGAAATCTCGAAACATCCCAGGTGCGGCGTCAAAAAAATAATCCCTTTGCCGCGCGCCTGTGCTGTCTCAATGTGCTCCAAACCGGCACACTCCCGAACTTTGGCCAGCACCTCGTCGTAAGGTCGCCCCCAAACCCACGGCAGTTCGGCGATGCCTTTGCCGGTTTCTTTGATTGCTGCCGTCAAAATATGCCCATCGTGCGCCAAACCGCTTTGCCGCAAATTATCACGAATACGCGCCGCATAGGACGGGGAAAAACGATAGCTCAACCACCCCAGCAACACCCCGAAACGATGCAGCCAAGCCAATGGCAACCGGGTCAGCAGGCGAAACAGGCAATTAAACAAAAAATGAGACATATGGGACAGGCTTGCTATAATGCGCGCCCTAATTTTGGTTAGTCGTGAGTGAGAAAAACTTATGAGTGAATATTTTTTTACGTCTGAGTCGGTATCTGAAGGTCACCCGGATAAAGTGGCGGACCAAATCTCGGACGCCGTGCTGGACGCGATTCTAGCGCAAGACCCCTACGCACGGGTAGCCGCCGAAACTTTGGTCAGCACCGGCCTGACCGTACTCGCCGGTGAAATCACCACCAGCGCCAAAGTCGATTATGCAAAAGTTGCGCGCGAAACCATCCGCCGCATCGGTTACGACGACCCGCAGCTGCGTTTCGATGCCGACGGTTGCTCGGTGCATGTGTGCTACGGCACGCAAAGTCCCGACATTGCCCAGGGCGTTGATCGCGCTTCCGACGACTACCTCAATCAGGGCGCGGGCGATCAGGGTTTAATGTTCGGCTACGCCTGCCGCGAGACCGACACCTTGATGCCGCTGCCGATTTATCTGTCGCACCGCATTGTGGAACGTCAGGCACAACTGCGCCGCGATGGGCGTTTGCCGTGGTTGCGTCCCGATGCAAAGTCGCAGGTGACCATCCGTTATGTCAACGACAAACCGGACAGTATCGACACGGTATTGATTTCCACCCAACACACCCCGGAAATGACCTTGGAGCAAATCCGCGAGGCGGCGATTGAAGAAATCATCAAGCCTGTCCTGCCCAAAGAGCTCATCAAGGGCGACATCAAATATCTGGTCAATCCGACGGGTCGCTTCGTCATCGGCGGACCGCACGGCGATGCCGGTTTGACAGGACGCAAAATTATTGTCGATACCTACGGCGGCGCGGCACCCCATGGCGGCGGCGCATTTTCCGGCAAAGATCCTTCCAAGGTTGACCGCTCGGCGGCCTATGCCGGACGCTATGTGGCAAAAAATATCGTTGCCGCCGGTTTGGCAGACCGCTGCCAAGTACAAGTGAGCTATGCCATCGGCGTGGCACAACCCACCAGCATCATGGTGAGCACCTTTGGCACCGGGAAAATTTCCGACGAAAAAATCACCGCGCTGGTGAAACAGCATTTTGATTTGCGTCCCAAGGGCATCGTGCAAATGCTGGATCTGTTGCGTCCGATTTATCAAAAGTCGGCGGCATACGGTCACTTTGGGCGCGAAGAGCCGGAGTTCAAATGGGAGGCCACCGACAAAGCGGCCGCTCTCCGCGCGGATGCCGGCCTATAACCCACTCGCGGGGGCAAGGTAACCCTCCTCCCGCAAACACCCCTTCCGAGGGGCGCTGCGACCGATACTCATCGGCCAGGCTCGGAAGTGCGTTCATTGCTTCAACGGCGCCCATTCATTAACTTGAATGGAGTATTTATGAACGCCGCATTTACCGACTATAAAATTGCCGACATCAACCTGGCCGCTTTTGGCCGCAAAGAGCTGAACATCGCAGAAACAGAGATGCCCGGGTTGATGGCGATACGCGAAGAATTTGCCAAAAGCCAGCCGCTCAAAGGCGCGCGTATTGCCGGCTCCTTGCACATGACCATTCAAACCGCCGTGCTGATTGAAACCCTCACCGCACTCGGTGCTCAAGTACGCTGGGCTTCCTGCAACATCTACTCCACTCAGGATCACGCCGCCGCCGCCATCGCTGCGAGCAACATCCCAGTGTTCGCATACAAAGGCGAAACCCTCGCCGAGTATTGGGAGTACACCCACCGCATTTTTGAATGGGCGAACGATGCACACGCCAATATGATTCTGGACGACGGCGGCGATGCCACGCTGTTGCTGCATCTGGGCGCGCGCGCCGAAAAAGACGCCTCTCTGATTGCCGCACCGACCTCGGAAGAGGAAACCTATTTGTTCGCCGCAATCAAGGCGCGCTTGGCCAGCCAGCCCGGTTGGTATTCCGCCCGCCTGGCCGCGGTCAAAGGCGTCACCGAAGAAACCACCACGGGCGTGCATCGCCTCTACCAGATGCATCAGCGTGGCGAGTTAAAGTTCCCCGCCATCAATGTGAACGACTCGGTCACCAAGTCCAAGTTCGACAACCTGTATGGCTGCCGCGAATCCCTGGTCGATGCGATCAAGCGCGCCACCGACGTGATGATTGCGGGAAAAATCGCCGTGGTAGCGGGTTATGGCGATGTCGGCAAGGGTTCCGCGCAGGCTTTGCGCGCCTTGTCGGCACAAGTCTGGGTAACGGAAATCGATCCGATTTGCGCACTGCAAGCGGCGATGGAAGGTTACCGTGTCGTGACCATGGACTACGCCTGCGAACATGGCGACATCTTCGTTACCGCCACCGGCAATTACCACGTTATCAACCATGACCACATGAGCAAGATGAAGGATCAGGCCATCGTCTGCAACATCGGCCACTTCGACAATGAAATCGATGTCGCCTCGCTCGAAAAATATGAGTGGGATGAAATCAAGCCGCAGGTCGATCATGTCGTTTTCCCCGACGGCAAACGGATTATCCTGCTGGCACGCGGTCGCTTGGTAAATCTGGGTTGTGGCACCGGTCACCCCTCTTATGTGATGAGCTCCTCCTTCGCCAACCAAACCATTGCACAAATCGAGTTGTGGACCAAGACCGCCGATTATCCGGTCGGCGTTTACACCCTGCCCAAACATCTGGACGAGAAGGTCGCCCGCCTGCAACTGAAAAAGCTCAACTCACAACTCACCGAATTGACCGATCAGCAGGCCAAGTACATTAGTGTCCCCAAACAGGGGCCGTACAAGCCCGAACACTATCGCTACTAAGCTCCGCATCGCGGTTATCATAAGGGGGCGGACTTTCCGCCCCCTTAATTTTTGAAAGGTTCAATTGCTGTTACAACTGCTACTCATCTGGTCACTGAACGCCCTCGCCCTGTTGGCGGTGGCAAACTTCGTGCCCGGCATCCACGTTGACGGATTTGCGGCCGCATTTATTGCCGCACTGATACTCGGCTTCATCAACACCTTAATTCGTCCCGTTCTGCTGGTGCTCACGCTGCCGGTAACGGTGCTGACACTCGGCCTGTTCATTTTTGTGCTTAACGGTCTGATGTTTTGGTTTGCGGGCTCAATTCTGCGCGGCTTCGTGGTGGACAGTTTTTGGTATGGCGTGTTGGGCGCGGTTTTGTATAGTATTTTCTCCTGGGGATTATCCAGTGCTGCGGCACAAATCATGAGACGACCCGGCGCATGAGCAAAAAATCCTCGTTCAAAGGCTACCAACGTGCGCAAACCCATGCCGAACCGGCCTCCGCAGAAATTAACCAGCTGGTTGCCGCATTTAATCAGGGGCAATATGCGGAAATGGAACGATTGGCGCAGCACATGACCGCGCGCTTTGCCCACTTCGCGCTGGGCTGGAAGGCGTTGGGAACGGCAATATTGCAACAAGGTCGTTACGTGGATGCGCTGTTACCGCTGCAACGCGCTGCAACCTTGTCACCGCAAGATTCCCAGCCGCATAACAACTTGGGCAACGCCATGATGAAGCTGCACCGTTACCGGGAGGCGGAAAGCAGCTACCGCCATGCAGTCAAGCTCACCCCCCATTTGGCCGAAGCCCATTACAACCTCGGCAACGCGCTCAAACAGCAGGAACGCTATAGCGAGGCAGAATCCTGCTACCGGCAGACCCTGGCACTCAATTCCAACATTGCGATCGCCCATAATAATTTGGCAAGCGTGCTCTCCAGCCAAGGACGCTTTATCGATGCCGAACTGAGTTATCAGCAGGCGCTACAACTTGATCCGCATTGCGAAGAAGCACTGCTCGGATTGGGTAACGCTCGCATGGACAAGGGCGAAATGGAACAGGCGGAAAGCTTGTTCCGCAAGGTGCTGACACACAATCCGAACAACGTGTCGGCACGCTATCATCTCGCCCAACTCCGCAAAGTAACACCGGAAGACGAAAACCTCGCCGCGCTGATCACCACCGAGCAACGCATCCAACGCGGCGAGGAAACGCTCGGCGACGGCATGGCCATTGCGCTGCACTACGCGCTGGGGAAATCCTACACAGATACAGGGCTGCACGCGCAAGCCTTCCCTCACTTTATTGCGGGGGGGAGACTCAAGCGCGCCACCCTGCAATACGATGCCGCACATAACACGCAGCATATAGAACGGATTATGCGTGTATTTGATGCCCAGACTTTGGCGCGCTTGCGGGGCGGCGGCAACCCCTCGTCGTTGCCTATTTTTGTCGTCGGCATGCCGCGCTCCGGCACCACGCTGACCGAACAGATTATTGCCAGCCACCCCGATGTCTATGGTGCGGGGGAGCTTAATTATTTGATGACGATTGCCAACGGTGGCATAACCGCGAGCCCGGCTTATCCTGACAACATCGCGACATGCCAACCTGCCGATTTAATGCAATGGGGTAATGAATATATCCAGGCATTGCAACAACATGCACCCGCCGTGCGGCACATCACCGACAAAATGCCCGGTAATTTTATCGCCATCGGCCTGATTCACCTGATCTTGCCCAATGCAAAAATCATCCACGTTTCGCGCCATCCTCTGGACAATTGCCTCTCCTGCTTTACGCAGCTATTCAGCGACGGGCACGGGTTCACTTACGATCTGGCGGAACTGGGACACTACTATGCCGACTATTTGCGGCTGATGGCACACTGGCGCAGCGTGCTACCCGGGAACGCTTTTCTGGATGTCCGCTACGAGGACATCGTTGCCGACAAAGAGGCACAGGCGCGCCGCCTGATCGAATACTGCGGTCTGGCGTGGGATGATGCCTGCATCGACTTCCACAAAAACAAACGCGCGATACACACCGCCAGCGTGGTGCAGGTACGCCAACCCATTTACACCTCATCCGTCACACGCTGGAAACCCTATGAAGATTTTCTCGCCCCGCTGATTGACGCGCTGGGTATTTCCAGAGAAAAACTTGAATCCCCACACCAATAATGGGAAAATGCCCGCCGCTGGTTCATTCCTTCACACTTAATTTTGGTTCAACTTCTCACATGCTACGATCAAGTCTGAAATACCCGCTGTTACTTTTATCGCTTGCCGCGCTGCCATTTTGTAGCGCGCAGGCCGCCGACACCAAGATTCCCTATCAACACGCCGTCCAGGCCAGCGAGTCTTGTGACTCCTGCCACTCCAAAAACCAGGTTGATGCCTTCAGCCTCAGCAAGGCGAACGACTGTGCGGAATGTCATTCCACACCGGAAGAAGAATCCATGGATTTCGTCGCCGAAAAACACTTTGCCGACCCCTATGCGGAAAAACTCAAGGTTGAGGCCTTGCCCGAGGTGACTGCCGGCATGAGCGGGCCGAGGTTCTATGACGAAACTCGCTTTGGCGACAAACCGGGCAAAATGATTCTGATTCCTGCCGGAGAGTATCTGCGTGGCTCCAATCACCGCCTCCCGGACGAGGGACCGGAATATATGGCAAGCACCAAGGCTTTTTATATTGATTTATACGAAGTCACGAATTTGCAATACAAAAAATTCATTGATGCCACCAACCGCAAGTCCCCCAAGCATTTCCGCAATCGCACTTACCCGGAAGGAAAAGTCGATCATCCGGTGGTCTGGGTTTCTTGGTACGATGCCCGCGATTATTGTGAGTGGGCTGGCAAACGTTTACCCACCGATATCGAATGGGAAAAAGCCGCACGGGGCACCGACGGTAGAGATTATGCGTGGGGCGACGATTTTGACATCAACAAAGTCAACTCGCCGGTACGCTGGGAAGCACTGGGTATTCCCGGAGACACCTTGCCGGTTGGCTCGTTTGAGGAAGGCAAGAGCCCATATGGGCTTTACGACATGTCCGGCAACGTATGGGAATGGACCGACTCCTGGTATGTCCAATATCCCAACAATCAATGGCCCAGCGAGAATTATGGCGAGTTCTACAAGGTGTTAAAAGGCGGCTCTTGGTGGGATTGCTCTTTCTACCAGTGCGGTGTTTCCGCTCCGGTTTTCAACCGTAGTTATTTCAAACAAGGTATTAAAAATTCCAGTTTCGGATTTAGGTGCGCTAAAGATGCTGAATAAAATTTTACTAGGTAGTCTGGTCTCCCTCGCGGTGCTCTCGGGTTCCGCCCATGCCGCCGATGAAGCCGCCGCAGGCATGGTACTCATCCCTGCGGGTGCATTCACCATGGGGAGCGACAAGAAAGAAGATCCGAGCATGTACCGCGATGCCAACGCGCTTAACCCGTTCGGCTTTCTGGATCGCCTCTATATTGATGAGCGACCCGCGCACCAAGTCACGCTCCCCGCTTACCTGATAGACCGGTATGAAGTTACCAACGGTCAATATCGCCAATTCCTGATTGCCACCCAGCGCGATGTCCCTTACAGCTGGGTACGCAACGGCTACGTCTTCGACAAGGCACAGTTGGCACCGCTACCGCTGGCGCACCTGCGCGACATCGCCACCCACCGGTTCCGCTTGGACATGAATGTACCCACCATGGACAAGGATAGCCTGCTAACGGAAATGGAAAAGGTCAACCGGACGCGCGACAAAAATCCCGTCACCTCGGTTACCTGGTTCGATGCCGATGCCTATTGCAAATGGGCGGGAAAACGCCTTCCCAGCGAGGCAGAGTGGGAAAAAGCCTCGCGTGGCACAAAAGCCCTGGAATATCCCTGGGGTAACGAATGGGACTTGAATAAAATCAACACCATGTCCGACAACGACGAGGAACCCTATTCTGCGGTAGGCTCTTACCCGGATGACAAATCCCCTTATGGCGTGTATGACATGGCGGCCAATGTCTCCGAGTGGGTGGCTGACTGGTACGATGCCTATCCGGGTGCACCCGCCTCGGACAACAAATTCTTCGGCAAAACCCAGCGCGTGGTACGGGGTGGCGTGACCAGCTCCGGGCATTACGATTCCGTCAGCCTGGTTTTCCGCAGCGCAAAACGCACTCACTTGCTGCCGCAGAGCGCCTTGATTGACTTGGGATTCCGTTGCGCCAAAGACAGCAAATAAGCACAACACAATCACGCGGGGTGCGGTCATCAGCCCGCCAACAAGCAGGCTGGAGAAACAAATCCAGCCTGCTTGCATTTAATATGCCCCACTTATTCTAATTCCAAGAACGACATGACAAAATCCTTGTTCAGCTTTGAATTTTTCCCGCCGCAAACCAGCGAGGGAATCGCCAAACTAGCCGCAACACGCCAGCAACTCGCCAAACTCAAACCGGAGTTTTTCTCGGTGACTTTTGGTGCCGGCGGCTCGACTCAAGAGCGAACCCTGGAAACCGTGCAACAAATACAGGCGGAGGGATATTGCGCCGCGCCGCACCTCTCGTGCATCGGCTCGACCCACGACAATATTCGCCGCCTGCTCAACACCTATCAAGAGCTGGGAATTAAACGCATTGTCGCGCTACGCGGCGATTTGCCCTCCGGCATGTCCGGAGTTGGCGAATTTCAATATGCCAATGAATTGGTTGCATTTATTCGCGCAGAAACAGGTGACCACTTCCATATTGAAGTGGCCGCCTATCCCGAAGTCCACCCTCAGGCAAAATCGGCACAAGCCGACCTTGCCAACTTCAAGCGCAAAGTTGAATCGGGCGCGGATTCCGCGATCACCCAGTATTTCTACAATGCCGACAGTTACTTCTACTTTCGCGACCGTTGCGAAACAATGGGACTCACACTCCCCATTGTGCCGGGCATCATGCCGATTGTGAAATTTTCCCAACTGGCACGCTTCTCCGACACCTGCGGCGCGGAAATCCCGCGCTGGATGCGCCGCACCCTGGAAGGGTACGGTGACGACACGCAATCCGTACAATCCTTTGGCCTTGAGATTGTATCCAAACTATGTGAACGCTTACTGGCTGGCGGTGCTCCGGGACTCCATTTCTACACACTAAACCAAGCCGCACCCACACTTGCCATCTGGCAACAGCTCAAGCTATCCGGCAAATAAAAAAGTGTCGGCTGCTTGGGCAGCCGACACCTTCAAACACTCACACACCGAACTATCCGGTTCTTATCGTTCCCGGGAAGACGGAAACCCAGTCAAATCAAACAATTGGATACCCGCTTTCGCGGGCATAACGAATAAATCCGTATCTCCCCAGTTCAGTAAAACTATTTATCCTCTGCTGCCAGCGGAACATAACGCGATTCGTCAACCGTGATGACGGTATCCTTCTTGAGCTTTGCAAGCAATGCCTTGAGTGCCTGCTCGCCCGCCTCCCGCTTCCACAAATCTGCGGCACGATCCTTCACCTTATCGAAGCTATTCAATGCGGCCGGATCACGCGCGGTCAACTTAACGATGGTCACACCGTCCGTCGTCACAAAAGGCTCGGAAATCTCCCCCACCTTGAGTTTATCAACGGCACTCTGCGACGCTTCCGCCAGCATACCGCCATGCAAATACCCCATATCGCCCATTTTCTCCTTGATTGCCGCATCATCATCCGAGTATTGCTGTGCCATTTTGCCAAAGTCCGCACCCGCCTCAACCTGCTTGGTAATGTCCAGCACTTTCTCCCGCGCGGCATTCCAGGTAGGCTGATCTGCTCCCGGCAACACGCTAACTAAAATCCTCGAAACCCGAATTTGTTCGGGTTGCGTAAACAAATCCGGGTGATCCGCATAATACTGACGCAACTGCTTTTCTGTTGGCTCGCCCACATCCCGCGCAACCGCCTCCATTTGTTTCACCAGGGTTTCTTCCTCCAACTGCTTGGTCAACTGCGGCAAAGCCATGTCGCGCACCTGCAACCACTGCGGATTATTCTCATTGCGACGTTCGTAACGATCCAAACCGCGCTTGACCGCCGCCTCGTCCGGCTTGATATTGCGCCGCTTGGCCTCTTGCACCAGCAATACATCGTTTACCAGCTTCTCCCCCACCTCTCTTTGCATCTTGGCAATTTCGGCCTCAGGTGGCTGGCCGTGATAATACTTCTCGCGTGAAGACTCATAATACACCGCATCATAATGCCGTTGACTGATGACAACGTCGCCCACCTTTGCAAAAGTAGATGAGGTGTCAAGCACCCCCTGTGACAATTCTTCGGCTGCCATGGCCGGCATCACCAATAGCGCGCCAACCGACACCGCCGCAGACATCGATCCAAGAAAACGAGAAACAGAGTTTAATTTCACTGTGTACGACCTTTCCTAAAAGGGATAAAAATACATTCGAACTGCATCCGCATTATCGCCTATTCCGCACAAAAAAATCCAGCAACAAAAAAGCCGGGCATTTCTGCCCGGCTTTTTCTACCTTGCGGTATCTCGCGACTAAATTACTTAGTGTGGCAAGACAAGCAAGTGATACTGCCTTGGTTACCACCACGGCGCAAGAACAATGTGCTCTCGGTATGTGGGTCATGGCAGGATGCACACTCAACGTACTGATCCGCAGCACCGTTAGCACCACGACCATACAATGGCAGGTCGGTCTTCTCACGTGTCGTGTTAGCATTGACGTCAACGAAATAAACCGTACGACCATTACCGGTAACAGTAGTCGCAGCTGTTACGAAGTCCGCATCGCGGTAGCCGTTAGGCTGTGTACCAGGACCGCCACCGTATTGAATACCGATAGGGTGATCGTTGGTCAGATCCGTACCGATCCAGAAGAACTTGTCCGGCTCAACAGTAGAAGCGGAAGTGAAGTTGGAGAACTCACTCCATGCGCCAGTCATAGGACCCAATTGACCCAACTTAATACCGGAACCTGGGGAGTTAATCACGCTGTTGAATGCCTGTGTACCATCGTGGCAGGACAAACATGCGATGGAAACAGAACCCACTTCAACTTCAGCACCGTCCAGAGTGGAAGTACCCAATGTGGAATAAGTTGTGTAAGCACTTGTTGCTGTCAGGTTACGGTTCCACAAAGGAGCCGCTGCTGCAGTGTTGGAACCGTGTGGTGTGTGACAGAACACGCAGATTTCGCTGGTGCCGTCAAAAACGTTACCACGAGCACCACGAGTATTGTTGGTACCGCTACCCAAGTTGTGCTTGGTCAGACCGATAGCGGCCATGGCAGCACTACTCACCAGCATCAGCACTAAGCCACTTGCAATTTTTGTAGAAGTTTTCATTTATATGAATCCTTATATTAGAGTTGATAAAATTACTACACACTTAATTGTGACACTAGCCGTTATCGTTTTGCTAATGCCCGCCTCTATAAGCATATTGCGTGCCACAACTATAACCAATTGATTTTAATACACCATGATTAAACGTTATCAAGCAGTCTCTCACAATCAAGAAGCAAAATGGCACGCAATTCCCAACTATGAGACAGCCCCCACATTACAATTACGCTTTAGAATACGCTTATGAAAACAGCCAAGAACCCACTCTGTCCCTGCGGCAGTGGAAAAAAGCATAAGCATTGCTGCTTGTCCTCCGCGCCATCCGGCGCGGTGTCTCCGCCCTCAACCGTGCTGGCGGCATTGGCGGGACTTTATAACAGCGGCAAATTTGCCCAATTGGTCAGCCAACTTGAACCTCAGCTTGCCCGCCACCCTGATTCCGCTTTTCTATGGAAACTGATGGGTGCGGCCCAACTGCAACGCAAGCAAGACTCGCTTCCCGCATTTACCAAAGCGTTGGCTCTGCTCCCCCAGGATGCCGAATCCCACTTTAATCTGGCTACCGCACTAAAAATACAGGGGGAGTTGGCAGCGGCGGCACAAAGTTATCGCGCCGCATTGGCTATTCAGCCCGACTATGAAGCGGCATTAGCCAATTTGGGTAATACGCTCAGACAATTGGGAAACCACCATGAGGCAGTTGAAACCTTGCGTCAGGCACTCGACCTCAGACCCGACTCTGCCGAAGCACACAATAACCTGGGCGCGGCACTGAAGGATTCCGGTCAGCTTGATCGGGCTGTTGCCCACTACCGGCAAGCAATCGCGCTTAGCCCCACGTTCCTCAACGCGCACTATAATTTGGCCAACACACTCAAAGACCTTGGTCAACTTGATGCGGCCATCATCGCCTATCGGCAAACCCTGAAATTGCAACCCAATTTTGCCGAAGCGCACAGTAATCTCGGGGTCGCGTTACAGCAAAACAATCAGTTAACAGCCGCAATGGCAAGCTATCGGCACGCGCTGCAGGCAAACCCAAACCACCTTGAATCCTATAATAATCTGGGCGCGGCACTCAAACAGGCGGGGCAGTTTGAACAGGCGGCGGATAATTATCGGCACTTGTTGGCCATCAAGCCGGATTTTGCCGAAGCATGGAGCAACCTTGGCGCGTCCTTGAAAGAGCTTGGTCAAATTGAAGAATCCATTGCATGCCATCGGCGCGCATTGGAAATTCGCCCGGATTTCGCCGAGGCTCACGACACGATTCTCTATACCTTAAATATCGCGGAAAACACCTCCATCGAACACCGCCTCGACGAAGCGCGCCGGTATGGCCGAATGGTCGCCCGGAAGGTTAAACAACACTTTACCCGTTGGCTATGCCCTCTGCGACCCGAGCGTCTGCGAGTGGGCCTGGTTTCAGGTGATTTGCGCACCCACGCGGTCGGATTCTTTGTCGATGACTTACTGGCGCAGATTGACCCATCACGCATTGAGCTATTCGCCTACCCTACCTGCCCCGAGACCGACGAACTCACCGAACGCATCAAACCGCACTTTGCCGCCTGGCATCCTTTATACGGACTCAATGATGAAGCAGCGGCAACACGCATTCACGCTGACGGCATCCACTTGTTGATTGATTTATCCGGTCATACCGCAGGCAACCGGCTGCCGGTATTCGCCTGGAAGCCGGCACCCGTCCAAGCAAGCTGGCTGGGCTACTTCGCCACCACCGGTGTTGCGGAAATCGACTACCTGCTGGCCGACAAAGTCAGCGTCACCGGGGCACAGCTCGGACAATTTACCGAATCTATCTGGCATCTGCCCGACACCAAGCAATGCCTGACCGCACCCAATCTCGACCTCAAGGTTGCACCTTCTCCCGCTGTAGCAAACGGTTATCCCACCTTCGGCAGCTTCCAACGTCTGGATAAAATAGGCGACCGTGTGCTGGCGGTTTGGGCGGAAATTCTGTCGGCATTGCCTGAAGCGCGCCTGCGACTTGCCACCAAATTGCTGGGCAATGCGTCCTCGCGCGAACAATTTGCCTCACGCCTGCGGCAACATCATGTCGATCTCAGCCGCGTGAGTATGGGCGGCGGCATTGCCGGGCGCGCGGATTATCTGGCTCAGTACCACAAGGTGGACATCATGCTGGACACTTTTCCATACGCTGGCACCACGACCACCTGCGAAGCCCTATGGATGGGTGTACCCACGGTGACGCTCGCCGGCGAGACCTTTCTCTCCCGGTTTGGTGCAAGCGTGGTCGCGGCAGCCGGTATGAACGAATGGGTGGCCTCAAGCGAGGCCGACTATATTGCCAAAGCCATTCAATATACCCGCCAACCGGATTATCTTGCCAAGTTGCGCAGCGAATTACGCGAACAAGTACTGGCTTCGCCGGTGTTTGATGTTCCCCGTTTCGCGCGAAATTTTGAGGCCGCGTTGTGGGGCATGTGGCAACAACGCCAACCACGGGATAACAAGTGACCCTCAACCGCTTGATTAAGGGAATGCTGCTGCCCGCCTCATTGTTCGCCATCAGCATGGCGATTTACCTGGGCTCGCTGTACGCACCACAGGTGTTTGATGATGCCAATCTGTTTACCCGGTCTTCCCGCTGGACTCACTACACCCTCCCCGACCTCGGCACTCTGCGCTGGCTCTCCTTGGGCACCTTCGCCTGGACCATACAGCTGTTCGGCGACAACATCCTGTGGCTGCGCCTGGGCAATGTCCTGTTGCACGCCCTCAATGTGGTGGTGCTGTTCGTGTTCCTGCGG
>JBMOPZ010000055.1:130125-221741 GCA_049321355.1 Pseudomonadota bacterium
GTTGTGTTATTTCGCGGCGGTCTATTCCAAGGAGCATAGTGTCGCCGCCCCCGGTTTGGCTCTGGCCTTGACGCTGTTGCTTCGCCCGCCTTCCCGGGAAACCTGGCGCTTGGTCGCGCCGTTCTTTCTCTTTTCGGTTGTCGTGCCGATCGCAGTCATTCTGCAAATGAAGGGGGTAATTGCAACCTCCTACGAATCCAATGCCAGTGGCATGTTGGCGCGTGGCGCAATGTTGCAAGGACTCAACGAGGTGCCCAATGCGCATCTGTTGAGCATCATTTCCCAGTCCTTGCTGTTCTTCAAGTATCTGGCGTTGTGGGTGCTGCCCAATCCGGCATGGATGTCGGCGGATATGCGCGAGCCTCTGGCTTTGTCGGTGTTTGCCTGGCCGCATACCGCAGGGTTGGCGGGGTTCTTGCTGTATGTCGCGACGGCGCTTTATTTGTTGTGCCGCCGGGGGCGGCGGGGGTTGTGCGGGTTCGCCATGCTGTTCCCGGCGGTGTTGTTTGTGACAGAGTTCTCGACGGTGAGAATTCAGGAGGCGTTTGTGCTTTACCGCAGTTATTTGTGGATGCCGGGATTGTTCCTGCTGTTGCCGCTGCTGTTGGGGCGCGTCCCAGGCAGGTGGGCGTTTGTCGCCTTGACCCTGCTGGCTCTGGCGTTCGTGCCGCTTACCCTCAATCGCATTCAGTCGTTTTCTTCTCCTTACGCGCTCTGGGATGATGCCGAAAAATTGGTCAGGGGCAAGCAGGGGGTGTTTGGTATGGAACGAACCTATTTCAACTTGGGTACGGAACTCGGCACTTTGGGACGTTATGAGGAAGCAGCCGCGGCTTTCAGTCAGGCAATTAAAATTTACCCTTATTACGATTTTATTTATGGCAACCGCGCCACCGCTTATTTTTTCCTGAAAAAATACGACGAGGCCTTGGCCGACTACAACCGCGCCATTGAGCTTAACCCCGATAATGAAAAATCCTATTACGGGCGCGCCATCGTCTATCAAAACATCGGTAACTGGCCCGCCGCTCAAGCCGATTTTGCCAAGAGTTGCAGCTTGGGGCTGTGTCCCTAAAGAAAAACCGCGCCACCTCGCGGCGACGCGGTCACTTAACGCTCCGGGCAAAAACTACTGTTGTGTCAGGCGCGTTACGCCGCCAAAACTGCCAACCCACATCACACCGCCAGGCGCGGAAGCCATGGAAAATACCGCATCCGACAGCAACCCGTCATCGGTGGTCAGAACACTAGAGTTCTTTCCATCAAAACGCACTAAACCCTTATTGGTTCCCAGCCACAACTGATGCTCGGCATCCTCGTGCAGGGTGAACACATGGTTGCCAGGCAAGCCATCAGAAACTGTGTAATTACGCCACTTGTTGCCATCGAAGCTGGCGAGTCCGCCTCCCCATGTGCCGCACCATACCGTACCGTTATGATCCACCTCCATGGAAATGATGTAATTGGGATTATAGGCAACGGTTACGCCCTCCAAGCCCATTTCTTCTTTCTGTTTTGCATGATGACTGGAAACTTTTGCGGGATCCGTGCCAAATTGCGGGTCGTCTTTCACCCTATCAAATTCCGCCCCCAGCCCGTCGCTGTGATCCCAGTTCTGCCATTTGCCATTCTGAAAGCGCGCCAACCCGCCTTCTGTCGCCAACCAAATCGCACCGTCTTTGCCTTGCCCCAAGCCATAGACCCAGTCGTTCGGTAAGCCTCCGTCGGTATTTTCTACGGTGAAGGTATCCCATTGCGAGGGATCGTCAAGCTTGCCGCCGCGAATGCGATTAACGCCAGACCACGTAGCAACCCAAACATCACCATTGTCAGCTTCCATCACCTCATACACAAAGGCATCCGCCAAGCCGTTGGGAACATTGTAGTTATCCCACTTATCTCCCGCATCGTCATACATCGAGAAACCGCCGCCATAAGTCCCCACCACGATGCGACCATGCAACTTGCCAACATAGAAGATACTTCTCGATAACAGCCCGTCTTTGGTGGAAAACATCCGGTACGCATCGGTAGCCGGGTCATAACGCACCACACCGCCCGACGTTCCTATCCACGTTATGGCACCATCCACATAAATGGATTTAACATTGTTGCCACCCACGTTGAATTGCACAAACTTGGCATTTGTATCCAACATTCCTTGCCCGGCTTTGGAGCTGTCTTCCGGTACGGCTGCCTGATCAATTGGCGGGTGATTACTCGGCATTTCCGCATTATCCGCGAGCTTGCCTGCCGCTACGGGTGTTTCATCCGCGGCTTGGGCACTCACCAAATGAGTGCCTGCAACACCAATCGCAACCGTAGCGGCTATCATTCCCGCCAGTGAATTCATTTTCAATTTCATGGGTGCTCCAAATTAACGCGATTTATCTTATTGGGCCAAGCGCGTCACGCCATGGCGCGACCCCGCCCAAACATCACCATTCGGCGTCACTGCTACCGAGTAAATATTATTGTCCAGCAAGCCGGTCTTTTCGGTGTAATTGTGCCAACTTACCCCGTCAAAGCGGCTTAGCCCGCCATTAGTACCGAACCAAAGCACACCATCACGCCCCTCGACCATGCTGTAAACCACATTGCCCGCCAAGCCGTCCTTGTTCGTGTAATTGTGCCAACGCTTCCCGTCAAAACGGGTTACGCCACCGCCCCAAGTACCAGCCCAGACAGACTGATCCTCCGTGACCATAATGGCGAAGGTGTAATTATTGTTGTAACTCATTGTGCCATCCGGTGCCAACACACCCAAATTGTGTCGTGACCGCGTACCCAAACCGGTATTGGCACTGGCGGGCAGCTTGTCTTTGTTCGCCGCACCCATGCCGTCTTCTTTGGTCCACGACTCCCATTTTTTACCGTCAAACATGGAAATGCCGCCCTCGGTGGCAAACCACACGCGGTCGCGTTTATCCACCGCGATGCCATAAACCCATTCGTTAATTAACTCTTTCACATAAGTGGTGAATTGCATGGTGCGTAAATCAACCTTGTTGGCACCCGCCCAGGTGCCTATCCAAAGATCGCCATTCTTTTGGTTGGCAAAAGAATAAATCCAATAATCGGCCAGTCCGTGCATCGGGAAATACGTTTTCCATTTGCCGTCACGATAGCGCGAAGCACCGCCTGCATTCGTGCCGAACCACTTGTACCCCTGTTTATCAATACCGATGGCAAACACATATTCGTTCGCCAAACCGCTACTACGCGTGAAAGTATTACGCACCTGGTTGGAAGCCAGGTCAACCTCAAGCACCCCGACGGATGACCCCACCCATAGGGTATTCTTTTTCGGTTCAACCGTGAGCGCGCGAATAAATGAGTTCTCGCCGACCTCAAACGTTTCCGCCACGTGATGAGGTGCAACGCGTGGCGCAGCAGCCGCGTATTGAACAACGCCAAGACAACCCAGCAGGCACGCCAGAATCAAATGGTTTAATTGAATTTTCATCGGGATTACGGAATGTATAAATTAACGGGGGCTGATTAAAGCGGATATTTCAACCAAACCTTCCTAGGGCAAAATTGATGCCGAAATAATCAGCGTTCGCATGTAAGCAATGACATCCAGAATTTGCTGGTCAGTCAATATACCCTGATAGGCAGGCATCGCTCCGCCACCCTCTTTGATTGCATCTCTGACAAAACTGTCCGGTCTCAGCAACTGCTCACTGCGCGCAAAATTAGGCGCGTCCGGCATAATGCTGAAGCCATCCGAACCGTGGCATGCGGCGCAATGCGCCTCATAAGTTTTTTTCCCTTCAATTTCATCGGCCGCGTACACCGCACCTGACAGTCCCGCAGAAATCGCCACCAAACAAAACAGCGCACCCACACTTGCCTTTTGAACAGTCATTTTGATTCTCCTAACCGCTTTATTCAAAATAAATATCTTCAAGTTTTTTGTTTTCGCTGTTGACCCGCGCCTTCTCGGCTTTTATGGCTGCCGCCTCCAGCACTTTACGCTTATCTTTCCAATAAGCCGCTTGCTCCGCATTTTGGGATGCCTCACCCAAGAAGCTGATATTGCTTGGTTGCTGATGGGCGGCATCCATTGCTTTAACCGCTGGCAGCCAGTCTTTCTTGGCCGCACGCTCTATCCAGTAAGCGGCCTTCCCCATATCCTTCTTGACCCCCTTGCCATCCAGATAAAGGTTACCCAATCCCCACTCCGCTGTTACATTCCCTTGGTTGGCTGCCAATATGTACCAACCCACCGCCACATCGTATTCCCCTGTGTAAGTGAACGCCTCGCCCAGACGGGATTGCGCTGGCGCATAATTCTCCTTGGCCGCCTTGTTCCAGTAATCGACTGCCTCATTCAAATATGCCATGCGGTAAGCCTCCTCACCGCGCGCCATATCCTCTTGTTCAGGCGTAAGTTTTTCCGGCTTTTTGGGCGCGGCCTTCACAACCTGAGGTTTGACACCCGCCTCTTCCAGCATGATGTCACTCTGCTGTAACTCGTCAATAAATCCATCATCGGGTGCCGCGCATGCAAGCGAAGACATCAGGCTTAATGCCGCCACACCGCACAAAATTTCACCACATTTAATCTTCATTGCCACACTCCTTACGTTCTGTTGCAAGCCCTGCCCACACATATGAACAACACCGCCGGATTCTAGCAGCGGCACAAATAGGGCGCAACGAAAACCGCCGCCCCCGCAACCGCTGCGACAACAAACTATCCCGATTGTTTCAATTTCAACAAATCTTCAAGCTGCGTCCCGCCACCCTCCACCACGACAACCTTACGACGAGACTGTTCGCCATACTTAATCGACACCTGTCGCCGTCCGATCCTCATACACTCCGAGATAAATTTCAGCAACATCTCGTTGGCCTGCCCATCGACTGGCGGTGCGGCCAAACGCACTTTAAGGGCATCCCCATGCAAGCCGACGATTTCGTTGCGCTTTGCGCCCGGCTGGACATGCAAAGTTAAAAGCGTCGTTTCAGCATCACGCCGATACCAATACGTCACGACAAAATTCCCAACGCCAATCGTTCTAACGCCCCTATCGGCAAAATAACGATTAGCTGGCACACAATAAATAACAGCAGCGGTGACAAATCGACCGCACCGAATAACGGTAAAGCCCGGCGCAAAGGCTGCAAAAACGGATGAGTGATCCCCGCCAGTGCCGGCGCAACCGGCGTATGCGGATTAACCCAGGACAAAATTGCCTGCGCAAATACCGCCCCCATCAACAAATACACGCTGATTTTAAGCAATTTGACCGCTGCCAGCACAACAAGTCCGCCGACAGAAATACTGCCGAGCGGGTAGCCCTGTGCTGCCATCATCCCGGCCAGATAGAGTGTCTCGACCAACCATGCCAACAGCATGGTTGCGCTATCCAAGCTCCTGAATGCGGGAATAAAACGGCGTAGGCGCAGCACCAGAAAGTTGGTGAACACCATCACAAACTCACCAATAGGATTACGCAACGGCACCCGCAACCACTGCATATGAAAACGCAACAGCAAAATAGCCGCAAACGGCTGCAACAAAACATCCAGCAGAAATACGGCCGCATCCCTGATCATTGTTGCCCCAACTCGTCACCCATTTCACGCGAGCGTTCGGCTGCAGCCCGAGCCGCCGCCACGATGTGCGCGGCAACGCCGTTACGCTGCAAACTTTGCAAGCCACGCTCCGTGGTGCCATTTTTGGAGGTCACGCGTGCGCGCAACACACTCACCTCTTCCGCACTACCGGCAGCCAACTTGCTTGCGCCCAAAAAAGTCGCCAAACTGAGTCGGCGGGCATCCCGGGCATTGAAACCGAGCTCCATCGCCGCACTTTGCAGTGCCTCCATCAAATAAAACACGTATGCCGGGCCGCTGCCAGAAATTGCCGTCACCGCGTCAATCATGCCCTCATCTTCAAGCCACAGGGTTTCACCTACCGCAGCCAGAATATCCTGCGCCTGTTGTCGCCGCGCCTCGGCAACGCCAGGCAAGGCATACAAACCCGCCATTCCGCTCCGAATCAACGCGGGAGTATTCGGCATGGCACGCACGACATTCTTGCTGCCCGCCCAACGCGCCAAATCAGCCGCACGAATTCCGGCCGCAACCGACAACAACAATCGGTCGCCCAGATTGGGAGAAATATCCTGCAACAGTTCGCGCAACTGTTGCGGCTTGACCGCCAACACGATTACATCGCTTTCCTTGCCCGCTGCGGCGAAACTATCAAAAACGCGCACCGAAAATTCGGCCTGTAAACGCGCGCGACTCTCCGCATTGATTTCCACCGCGCAAATTTGCGCGGCAGCAACCCCTTTGTCCAGCAATCCGCAGATTAACGCCGATGCCATGTTGCCGCCGCCGATAAAACAAATGTTCATGTTGATTTCCCTACCGATAAATTCGTTTGCCAAAAATGGCCGATCCGACTCTAATCATGGTCGCGCCCTCCGCAATCGCTGCGGCAAAATCACCCGACATTCCCATGGACAAGGTATCCAAACATACCCCCTGTTGCACCAAATCCTCCCGCAACATCCTCAAGCGCGCAAAAGACTGCCGCTGCAACACCGCATCGTCAACTGGCGCGGGAATAGCCATCAAGCCGCGCAATGTAACACCCGGCAGCTTGGCGACTGCCTGCGCCAAGCCGCTTAACTCACCGGGCGGCACACCGCTTTTACTCGCCTCATTGCTGATATTGACTTGCAAACAGATATTCAATGGTGGCAAATGAGCCGGACGCTGCGCCGACAGCCGTTCTGCAATCTTAAAGCGATCCACGCTATGCACCCAGTTGAAATGTTCTGCAATCAGTCGTGTTTTATTGCTTTGTATCGGCCCGATAAAATGCCACTCAATCGCCAAATCTTGCAACAGCACCATCTTGTCCAGCGCCTCTTGCAAATAGTTTTCCGCAAAACAGTGCTGCCCCGCCTGATACGCCTCGCGAATTGCATCTGGCGGAAAGGTTTTACTCACTGCCAATAATTTAACTTGCCCGGCATCACGCGCGGAATTCTGCGCGGCGATGGCCACCGCTGCGCGCACTGCTTGCAAGTTGGAAGCGATTGTTGTCATAATCCGTCGGGCTGAACAGGCTGCTCTCCGCCTTCACACAAGGCGCAAAATCACCTCGATAAACAGGGACGATTATAATGGACATTACCGAACTGCTCGCCTTTGGCGTCAAAAACAAAGCCTCCGACCTGCATCTTTCTTCCGGCCTGCCACCGATGATACGGGTACACGGCGATATGCGCCGCATCAACCTTCCCGCGATGGAACACAAAGAAGTGCATGCCATGGTGTACGACATCATGAATGACCAGCAGCGCAAATTTTACGAGGAAAACAAGGAGGTTGATTTCTCTTTTGAAATCCCGAATCTGGCGCGTTTCCGCGTCAACGCCTTCGTGCAGCAACGCGGGGCGGCGGCGGTCATGCGGACCATTCCTTCCAAAGTGCTGACCCTGGAGGATCTCAAGGCACCAAAAATTTTCACCGACATCTCCTCTTATCCCAGAGGACTGGTACTCGTTACCGGGCCAACCGGTTCGGGAAAATCGACCACCTTGGCGGCTATGGTTAACTATATTAACGAGAACGAGCTGGGTCACATTCTCACCGTGGAAGACCCGATTGAATTTGTGCATGAATCGAAAAAGTCCCTGGTCAACCAACGTGAAGTCGGCCCGCATACCCTGTCTTTCAATAATGCACTGCGATCCGCATTGCGCGAAGATCCCGATGTCATTCTGGTCGGTGAGATGCGCGACCTGGAGACCATACGCCTGGCAATGACAGCGGCGGAGACCGGGCACCTGGTGTTCGGCACCTTGCACACCAGCTCGGCGGCAAAAACCATAGACCGTGTCATCGACGTATTTCCAGCCGACGAAAAAGAAATGGTGCGCGCCATGTTGTCGGAATCGTTGCGCGCCGTTATCTCGCAAGCACTCCTGAAAACCAAGGATGGCTCCGGACGTGTCGCCGCGCACGAAATCATGATTTGCACCCCGGCGATTCGCAACCTTATCCGCGAAGCAAAAGTGCCGCAAATGTATTCCGCGATTCAAACGGGACAAGCAATTGGTATGCAAACTTTGGATCAATGCCTCACCACACTGGTCAAATCCGGTGCGGTGTCACCCGCTGAAGCACGCGGCAAAGCCATGAACAAGGACATGTTCCCCGGCTAGATCGCATTCACGGGAAACTTCGCATTCCGCACGCGCATCTTTAGGAGTTAATGATGGAAAGAGATCAGGCAACCGAACTAATACACAACCTGCTGCGCGGCATGATCAGCAAAAAAGCATCCGACCTGTTTATTACAGCGGACTTTCCTCCGGCATTCAAAGTGGACGGAAAAATGACCCCCGTCTCCAACCAGAAATTGACCCCGCAACACACCCAGGAACTGGTACGCAGCATCATGAATGATCGTCAGGCGGCGGAATTTGAGGCCACGCACGAATGCAACTTCGCCATCAGTCCGCCCGGCATCGGACGTTTTCGCGTCAATGTGTTTATGCAGCAGCAGCGTATCGGCATGGTACTGCGTACCATCACCACCAAAATCCCGGAGCTCGATGCCTTGGGAATGCCGCCGATACTTAAAGACATCGTGATGACCAAACGCGGCTTGGTCATTCTGGTCGGCGCGACCGGCTCGGGAAAATCAACCACGCTTGCCGCCATGCTGGGACACCGCAATAAGAACAGCTACGGGCACATCATCACCATCGAAGACCCGGTCGAATATGTCCACGAACATGACAAATGCGTAATTACCCACCGCGAGGTGGGTGTTGATACCGACTCTTGGGAGAACGCGCTCAAAAACACTTTGCGCCAGGCGCCCGATGTCATCTTAATCGGTGAAATCCGTGATCGCGAAACGATGGAATATGCCGTTGCCTTTGCCGAGACCGGCCACCTGTGCATGGCCACCCTGCACGCCAACAGTGCCAACCAGGCACTGGATCGCATCATCAACTTCTTCCCCGAGGAACGGCGCGAACAATTGCTGATGGATTTATCACTCAATACCAAGGCGCTTATCTCCCAGCGACTCGTCCCCAAGGCCAACGGTGCGGGGCGAGCGGCGGCAATGGAAATTTTGCTCAACTCCCCTTTGATTGCCGACCTTATCTTCAAAGGCGAAGTGCATTCCATCAAGGAAGTCATGTCAAAGTCGCGCGAGCTGGGCATGCAAACTTTCGATCAGGCATTGTTCGACTTGTTTGAGAACGACAATATTTCCTACGAGGAAGCACTTAAGAATGCCGACTCGGTCAACGACTTGCGGCTGCGCATCAAGCTGGAAAGCAAGCGGGCAACGGATAGGGATGTGATGGGTGGGATGCAAAACCTGAAGTTCACCTAAAAAATCACCGCGCAAGTGCGGCATTCGTCCGGCAAACTACTTTCGGTTGCTGCCCGCCACAATTTTATATTCCAACAAGCGGCATTCAATCGCCCCGTTATACAGCGGTGTGCGGCGGCTGGCGGAGAGCCGCATCAATTTGGTAATGCGCATATCCGCCGTAAACAAGTAGGCTGACCAACCGCCGAATCTTCGCTTGAGCACATCGCCCAGCTTGGGATACAGCCCGGCTAATTCGTCCTCGTCGCCCATACGCTCACCATAAGGCAGATTCGCCACAAGGACACCTTCGGCCTCCGGTGGCGAAGCTTCCAGCACGTTGCATTGCTTCAGATCGACCGTTGTGCGGATGCCGGCTTCTTCCAGATTCTGATGTGCAGCTTTCAGCGCATCACCGTACAGATCACTGCCATAGATGGGCAATTCGCCAACGGGAAGTTCTTCGGCAATAGCGGCTGCGCGCATGGCATCCCACTTGGCCGCATCAAAGTTCTTCAATTTCTCGAACGCGAAATGGCGCGAAATGCCGGGTTGGATGTTGAGCGACATTTGCGCCGCCTCAATCAAAAAAGTACCGCTGCCGCACATCGGATCAAACAAAGGGATACCCGGTCGCCAGCCCGCCATCTTCAAAATTCCCGCCGCCAGATTTTCACGCAGCGGCGCGATGTTGGTGTGCATGCGTACCCCGCGTTTGAACAGCGCGTCACCGGAAGTATCCAGATACAAGGTAAATTGCTCACCCTCAAAAAAAGCGTGAATACGCATATCGGGCGCGAGTTTTTCGATACTGGGGCGCGCATTCTTTGCGGCGCGGAACTTGTCGCACACCGCGTCCTTAATCTTGAGCGTAATGAACTCCAAACTCTTGAGCGGACACTTGATGGCGGTAACCTTGACCAGCATGGTACAGCTCACATCGAACCAGCGCGCCCACGGCAAATCGAATACCGCCTGATACACATCCTGCTCGTTGCGGAATTGTGTGGCATCTTGCACCCGCCACAAAATGCGCGAGGCAAGCCGGTTTTGCAGATTGGCGCGATAGCAAAGTATCCAATCCCCGACGAACGCCACACCGCCATCGGTGGCGCGCACCCCGGCGGCACCGATGGCGGAAAGCTCATCGGCCAGCAGTTTTTCCAGTCCGCGCGGACAGCTTGCAAAAAAATCCGGCATCTCAGAAAGGCTTGACGACCACGAGGATGACCACCGCGATCAACGCCAGCACCGGCACTTCGTTAAAAAAACGAAACCAGACATGGCTGCGCGTGTTGCGATCTGCGGCAAACTCTTTCACCAGATGACCGCAATAGAAATGATAGGCAATCAAAATTGCCACCAGCATAGTCTTGGCGTGTAACCAAGCCCCGCCGAAACCGTAACCAAACCACAACCACAACCCGGTGATGACCGCCAATGCGGCAATCGGCGTAACAAAACGATACAGCTTGCGTTCCATCAATTTCAGGCGCTCGCGCACCACCGGCTCTTCAGCCATCGCATGATTAACAAAGATGCGCGGCAAGTAGAACAAGCCCGCGAACCAGCTCACCACCATGACAATATGAAACGCTTTCAACCACAACATACTCACCTCGACAATCTGCGCCGGAACAACACCAGCGAAATATAAAAACCCGACAGCATATAAATCAACAACACCAGAACATGCGTCCCAAGTCCCGCCGGCACGACCCCGCCCATCAGGGGGCGGGCCAAGTCGACCGCGTGGGTCAGGGGCAGCATTTGCGAAATGGCCTGCACACCTTGGGGGAGCTGCTCAATCGGAAAAAACACGCCGCATAGTAGCATCATCGGCGTGATAACCAAGGTGAAGTAGTACATGAAAAAATCGTAGCTGGGTGCCAGCGCGGTCATAATGAGTCCGATTGAAGCAAACGTGAGACCGACCAATAACGATAGCGGAATCATCCACAGCGACAAGGCGGAATGCGTCAAGCCCAGCACCCAGATAACCGCCAACACGGCGATACCGGACATCGCGCTTTTGGTCGCCGCCCACAACACTTCCGACAACACCACATCTTCCAGCGTTACCGGCGTATTCAGGATGGCCTCCCAAGTGCGCTGCTCATGCATACGCGAAAACCCCGAGTACAAAGCCTCGAAGCTGGCACTGTTCATCGCGCTATAACACAGGGTGCCGGCAGCGAGAAACGCGATGTAAGACATGCCGCCCATTTCCGGCAACAAGCTCCCCAGCCCGTAACCCAAACCCAGCATATAAATCACCGGATCGGCCAGATGCCCCATCACCGAAGCCGCCGCCACTTTTCGCCACACCAGAAAATGTCGCCGCCAGATAGGATAGAAGCGCAGACTGAAGCACGGTAACGCAAAGTAACCTTGCCTGCTCATGCGGCGCGATCCCGCTCAACCGCGTTTATCGCCTCCGCCGGGCTGACCACACCCCGGCCGCGCGCATAAACACACCCCTTCGAGCCACCTTCGGCGATGATGCGCGCGCCCCGGTTGAAACGGTGCTTCATATAAAAATACTTGTCATCCCAATGGGTCACTTCCAGACTCACCTCATATCGTTCGAACAAACTCAACGGCTTTTTATAGGTCATGGTGTGTTCGGCGATGACTGGAATCCAGCCACGTTTGAACATCGACTTCATCAAGCCGGTGCGGATGAACAAATCGACACGATTGAGATCGCAAATAGTCAGATAGCGGCCGTTATTCATATGCATATTGATGTCCAGATCGTTGGGCAGTACGCGCAGCGTTAATCGGCTCACCGAAGTGCCGACACCGAGCCGCTCACGAAACAGCGACAGGACGAACACGTACAGCATCCGAAAAACCAGATTCACTCGCGCATCTCCCTGCCGGTGAGTTTGAGGAACACATCTTCCAGATTCGCCGGGCGATGCAAATAGCGCAACGCCTGATGCGCTTGTAAATGCGTCACCAGCGGCTGCGCGTCGGCGACATAACAAAAAGCCGTTTCGCCGCTCATCTCAAATCGTTGCGCATAGCGGGCGGCATGTTCCGCGGCCCACGCGCCCGAAGTTTCTCCGAACACTTCCACCACTTGCGGCTCGATGTTGCGCTCAATCAACTCGCGCGGCGAGCCCTGGCTGATAATTTTGCCGTTATCCATCACCGCCAGACGATGACAGAGACGCTCCGCCTCATCCATGAAATGCGTGGTCAGCAACAGAGTCTTGCCCTGCCGCATCAGCTCGCGCAGCCGTTGCCAAATCAGATGCCGCGCCTGCGGATCCAGCCCGGTGGTCGGCTCGTCCAGAAAAATAACATCGGGATCATTCACCAATGCCCGAGCCAGCGTCAGGCGGCGTTTCATGCCGCCGGACAGTGTCGGCACTTTTGCGTCGCGCTTATGTGTCAGGCTGGCAAACTCCAACAACGACGGGATGCGCGCCTCAATCTCATCATCAGGCAAGCCGAAGTAACGCCCATAGACCAGCAAATTCTCAAGCACGGAAAAGTCCGGGTCGAGATTATCCATCTGCGGCACAACACCTACGCGGATGCGCGCCTCGCGTGCCGCCTGCGGCACCGGCAACCCGAGCAAACTGACCGTACCCGCATCCGGCTCAATCAGCCCCAGCAACATGCGCAAGGTAGTGGTCTTACCCGCGCCATTGGGGCCCAGCAGCCCGAAACATTCGCCCTTGTGTATGGCGAGATCCAGCCCGTCAACTACCCGCTGTCCGGCATAGGATTTTTGCAATCCCGCAGCGCGAATGACGATACTCACCACGCGACTCCGGTGAAATGGTTACGCACCAGCCCGCGCAATTGGGTCAGTCGTCCGTGAAAAAAATGTCCCACCTGCGGCAACACCACAATGGGCAACTGTTGCGGCCGTGCCCAAGCCAAAACATCCGCCAGCGGCACCACGTCGTCCTGCTCGCCGTGGATAACGAAGGCATCGGCAGATACCGTTGGCATGGCAAAACGACCCACCGCCGGCGCGACCAATACCAGATGCCGCGCTTGCAACTGCTCTGCGGCAAGTGCCGCGACGTAACCGCCAAAGGAAAACCCGGCCAGCAACAGCGGCAGGGGCTCAGCGAACTGTTGCTGCAAATGATGCGCCACGGCAATCAAATCTTGCCGCTCACCCGCGCCACCGGTAAATTCGCCCGCGCTCGCACCGACACCGCGAAAGTTGAAGCGCGCGGTCACGCAACCCAACTCGGCAAAAGTCTTCGCCAGGGTAACGACAACCTTATTCTCCATGGTGCCGCCCATGGTCGGCAGCGGATGCGCCACCACGACAATGGCTCGCGGATCAACTTGCGGCACATGAAGCACCCCTTCCAGGCACCCCGCAGCAGCGTCTATCGAAAAATTTTGCAGCGCGATCGCCATCAGATTTTCAGCCGTTCGACGACGTGTCCGTTTTTCAAATGCACCTCGATAATTTCATCCAGGTCGCTGTCATCGACAAAGGTGTACCACGTGCCTTCCGGATAAACCACCAGCACCGGACCCTCATCACAACGATCCAAACACCCCGCCGAATTGATGCGTATCTTGTTGTGGCGATTCGAGAGTCCCAATTCGTTTACCTTGGCTTTGACGTAGTCGCGCGCTTTCTGCGCGTTGTAGTCGGCGCAACAATTACTCCCGTCCTCGCGCTGATTGGTGCAGAAAAAAACATGTTTATCGAAAAAACTCATGGGCTGCTCCCGGGATAGTCTGAAGGTGAAAATTATACTTTGCGTACCCGCCACAAATGCCACAGCAGCAGGGCGGGAAAAATCAGGGTAATGGTCTGCGCCAGACCGTTATAGTTCAGCAGGTGTTTGTAGTGCCAGTGATAAATTGACTTGGCGGCCGCCGGATTGTTGTCGGGGAACACCGCGTTCACAATCAACAAATAAATAATGGCGATGCCCGCACCGGTCAAAAATAGTCCGCCACGCGGCAACCGCGAAACAACAAACAAGGCTGCCATGCCGAGCAAAATACCCAATACCGCCTCGCTGTTAATCCATAACAACAACGCCCAAGACTTAAGCAGCAGGGCTGCCATGATAAATTTGAACAATATCACCATGCCGAGAATCGACAACAAGGCCAATGCAACATCACGTGATTTGCGCAACACCGTGAGCAGCAACACACCGACCATCAACAAATTCAACATCACCGCAACGCTTTCCCAGCCGTCAAACGGCGCGGTTTGCAGTGATACAAAAGGTTGCCGCGCCACTTCACTGATAAAAACATTGCCCAGTATCGGCAAGGAAGGATTGAGTTGCCCAAACACCCACAGTGCCAGCAATGCCAGCCCGAAATCCATTCCTTTACCCTGATGGAACCAACCGCTGCGACCAGCCATCAGACGGCCAAACAGCCACGGCCACGCCGTGATGCTCACCGCCAGCACCCCGCCAATCAAACCGCCCAGCGTATTGCTCAATATATCGACATTTGAGCTGATGCGATCCGGCAGATACATCTGCAAAAACTCCATGCCTGCGGACAACAACAAACAAAGCAACAGCGTAGTCGCCACACTGAACCACACCGGGAAACGGGTACGCAACACCGAACCGATCAACACCCCCAAAGGAATATAGGAAAGCAAATTGATAGCCGCATCAAAGGTGGTGTAAGTCAGCTGCAAGGGCGAAGCCAACACGCCGATAAAACTGACTCCCTGCAAACGCCAGCCGGTGAACGGCGACAAACTTGCATAGACAATAAACAGTGCGTAACCCAGCGCCAATTGCAGGCGCAGGCGGGCTTGGGTTTGACGGATAAACGGCTTGCTCATACCCGCCAGTCTAACCGAATCAAGCACCGAATCAGAACGTGCCGGTGAGGAATCCGGTTCGCCGTGATAGACTGCGCGCCGAAGCTGGCCAGGCAGTCGCTGCGCACGCAAGTGCGGAGAGGAAAGTCCGGGCTCCACAGAGCAGAATGCCGGTTAACAACCGGACGCCGTGAGGCGATGAACAGTGCCACAGAAAACAAACCGCCTAAGTGTCGCAAGACAACGGTAAGGGTGAAACGGTGCGGTAAGAGCGCACCGCGCTGCCGGTAACGGGAGCGGCACGGTAAACTCCATTCGGAGCAAGATCAAATAGGCTGACTTTGGCGTTGCTCGCGTCGTCAGCGGGTAGATTGCTTGAGCGTCAGGTAACGAAACGCCTAGAGGAATGACTGTCCACGACAGAACCCGGCTTATCGGCCAGCTTCACCTGACAACGTCCCCGCTTGATCCTTGGTGAATTCCGCGATGAGTTCACGCGCAAATGCCAGTTTTGCCGCGTCCACCATAAAGGTTTGCGTGCTGTAGGGACTGATATGCACCCCCGGACACAGCTTGCCAAATGCACCGCCCCGAATGAAAAAAGGGATGCCGTATGCTTCAAGCAAACTGGAAATAACTACAGCTTCCGGCTCCGAAGTCGGGGTATAAAGTGGGGTCATCATTCACTCACGCCGACGCGGCTTACGGGGCGCGTTCGCGAACAGATACCGATACAGGCCGTCCGGCAACCGCTTTAGCAACCAGCCCGCCACCCCCATTTGCCACGGCACCACGGCGAATGCCGTGCCGCGCGCTATCACACGCGCCATACGTTTTGCCGCCTCATCCGCATCCAATATAAAAGGCATCGGGTAGGGATTGTGCGCGGTCATGGGTGTTTTGATGTAGCCGGGGCAGAGGGTCACCACGTTCACGCCACTGCCGTGCAATTCGACCCGCAAGGATTCCAGATACGAAATGGCTGCGGCCTTGGAAGCCGAGTAAGCACTGGCACCGGGCAAGCCGCGAAAACCGGCAACGCTGGCAATCCCCACCAGGGTGCCGCGTTTCATTCCGCGCATGGCTGCAACAAAGGGCTGAAAGGTTTTCACCATGCCCAGCACATTGATGTCCATCAGCTGCTGAAACGCATCAATATCGGCGGCATATTCAGTCAAGGTACCGACGCTTACACCGGCGTTGGCAATCACCACATCGGGGATGCCCGCACGCGCAATAAAATCTTCAGCCGCTTGCCGCAAGGCGGCACTGTCGCGCACATCAAGCGCGTAACAAAAAACCCGCCCGGGGAATTTGGCGGCAAGCTCTTGCAGCAATTCACCGCGCCGCGCCACGACGGCAACCATTGCACCCCGCTCAAGATAATGGCGCGCGAGGGATGAACCTAATCCGCTCGACGCGCCACTGACAACGACCTTAAGAGGCATTACCGCCTATTTTTTTGCACGCTCTTTGCGCACCATCTCGATCACCTCATCCAATACACGAATCGTGTCTTTGGGATGCAAACCGGAGATCACATACTTGCCCGCCACCACCAGTGTCGGCGTACCGCTCACCTTGTAGTCGCGAATCATGCGCTTGGCGCGGGCGACTTTGCTTTGCATGGAAAAAGCATTGTAGGCGGCAGAAAATTTAGCACTATCGACACCATGCGGGGTAAGTGCAGCCAGAGTTGAAGATTCATCGTACAGGTTCTTTTTTTCCACGTTCCAGGCGCGGTACAGCACATCACCCATTTCTTCCGCTTTGCCCATGGACTCAAGCGCGTAGTAAGCGCGCGCACTCGCTTCCCAGGAATCGCGGAACACGGTCGGCACATAGGTCAACTCGACATCCTTGGGCAGCGACTTTGCCCAAGGTGCCAAATGCGCGTGCAAATCAAAGCAATGCGAACAACCGTAAAAAAAGAATTCCAGCACCTCGATTTTTTTGCTGCTGCTGGGCTGTACCGTATCCAACACGCTGTAACCCTTGCCACTATCCGCCGCGAAGGCTTGACTACCCACCAAAAACAGTACCGCAACCAGCAAACTCTTCATCAGTTTCTTCACTTTTTTACTCCTCTAGGTAATAAAAAATACTACTGCGCCCGCATTGGAGTGGCATCAACCCCATTTTGTTTCAAAAAAGTATGCGCTTGTGCCATTTGCTCGGCATTTTTATACGGTCCCAGCCGCACGCGATGCCACACGCCCCGGTTGGGAATGGTCACACTGTAAATATCGGATTCGATTCCCAATATCGCCAATTTTGCGCGCTGCTTTTCAGCATCGCTCTCTTTGGAGAACGAACCCGCTTGCAGATACTGCGCCTCACCCCCAAACGCCGCCTTGGGCTTTTCGTCCGGCTGAACTTTTGGCCGGGCGGGCGGCGGTGTCGCGTCTGTCGCCCCCTGCTTGTCGGTCAACACCTGATAAAACTCAAAGCGCGGTTTATTATCAACGACCTCGTCAGGATTGGCGGGAACCACATCCGGCGTGGCCACAGTGGGTTCGGCTGTCGGCACATTCCCCACCGGCGGTGTCTGAGTTGTCGGTTGCTGCAAATACGGACTGGGTGATTTCATAATAAACCACGCCACCCCCGCAGCCAGCGCAACACCAATAACCACGCCAATCAGAATGCCCGCCAATAACGATCCCCCTTTTTTGGCCGGGGCAGCCCGATTATTCAGATTACGGCTCATGTTTACAGTCCATTTCTCAACATTACATGCTCTCCGGCGCAGTCACACCGAGCAGCACCAAACCATTGCGTAACACCTGCGCCACGGCGGCAATCAACGCCAATCGTGCCAGCTTGACCTGTTCATCCTCGACCAGAAAGCGCGAGGCATTATAGTAGCTGTGAAAATCAGCCGCCAATTCTTTCAGGTAGAAGGCGATTTGGTGCGGCGCGAGATCTTCCGCCGCCGTCTCGATCACCTGCGGGAAATCGATCATGCGTTGCAGCAAAGCCGTTTCGTAGTCGCTGTCCAGCACCCGCACCGCGACTTTCCGCAAATGCTGGCGATCCCCGCCCCATTGCGCCAACACCGCATGAATGCGCGCGTGCGCATACTGGATGTAATACACCGGGTTGTCGTTGCTCTGCGATTTTGCCAGATCAATATCGAACACCAGTTGCGAATCGGGATGGCGCGCCGCGAGGAAATAACGCGTCGCATCGCAACCGACCTCGTCTATCAAATCGCGCAGCGTGACATAGCTGCCCGCACGCTTGGAAATTTTCACCTCTTCGCCGTTCTTCAACACCGTCACCATCTGGTGCAGCACATAGTCCGGCCAGCCCTTGGGGATGCCCTCGTTCAAGGCCTGCAGGCCGGCACGCACGCGGGTGATGGTGGAATGGTGGTCGGATCCCTGCTCGTTGATCACGCGCATGAAACCGCGCTTCCACTTCTCCAGATGGTAGGCCACGTCCGGCACGAAATAGGTGTAGCCGCCGTCGCTCTTGCGCATCACGCGGTCCTTGTCGTCGCCGAAATCGGTGGTGCGCAACCACAGTGCATCTTCCTGCTCGTAGGTGTGGCCGCTGGCGATGAGCTTCTGCACCGTTTCTTCCACCTTGCCGCTGGTGTAAAGCGCGGACTCCAGCGAAAACACGTCGAACTCCACGCCAAACGCGCGCAAATCCAGATCCTGCTCCCGACGCAAATAGGCAACGGCAAAATGCCGGATTGCCTCGGTATCATCGGCATCCCCCGCGCCCGTGATGCGCTGATCATCCGCTTCAACCGTTTCCTTCGCCATGTAGCTGCGCGCCACATCCACGATGTAATCACCGCGATAGCCGCCTTCCGGCCAAGATGCATCGTCCGGTGTCACACCTTTGCAGCGCAATTGCACCGAACGCATCAGGTTGTCGATCTGCGCTCCCGCATCGTTGTAATAAAACTCGCGCGTCACGCTCCAGCCCGCCGCGTGCAACAGCCGGCACAGACAATCACCCACCGCCGCGCCGCGTCCGTGACCAACATGTAGCGGCCCGGTCGGATTGGCCGAGACAAACTCCACCTGCACCTTGCGACCGCCGCCCACATGCACATGACCGTAACCCGCGCCCGCCTGCAACACACCATGCACCACCTCCTGCTTGGACGCGGTCGTGATGAACACATTGATAAAGCCCGCCCCGGCGATTTCGACCTTCTCGATCACTTCGGATTCCGGCAACGCCGCGATCAGCGCACTGGCGATGTCGCGCGGCGACTTGCGCAACGGCTTCGCCAATTGCATCGCCAGATTGCAGGCGTAATCGCCATGCGCTGCCAGCTTGGGGCGCTCAATGAGAACGGTCGCACCGACATGATCGGGGGCGACTTCGCGCAACGCCCGCGCAAATAATTCGGCCAGATGGGATTTGAAATTCAGCACAGCAAACATGGGCAACACCTTCAAAACGGGCGCGGATTATAGCATTTGGAGGTTAAGAGACAGATGCCTCGCCAAACCGCCTTACCCGAGACGGCTGTCCGCCGAATGATAAGTTGGGTGTAGCGTTCCGCCAGCAAGTCGATAACCTCCTGTACCGCAAAAAAATCCAGTCACCACATTGGCGACACCTGTCCGACGCCGGCGCGATTCGGCAGCCCGAAAAACATCATCTGCAAAGCAAACGCTACGCCTTGATGTGCAAAAACAGATTCACGCCCAAGGTTTCGCAACCGATGGCAATGCGTTCCCGCGCAACCCCGCATTGCGTCGCCAAGGCTACCAACTGATCTGCACTGCGATGGTGAAGAAACCACGCATCACCAAACTCCATATAGGGTCGACAAGGATTGGTATTGGCAAAATTCCCGATGACCAGCTCACCACCGGATGCCACTGCGGTAAGTAGCCGCTGGCTCATCTGCAAAAAAGTGGCATCATCGAAATAATCGAATATGCCCGCCGCCCAGATGAGTTGGTATTGTTTTGTTGCCTGAAACTTCAGGCAGTTTTTGCGGAAAAATTGAATGCGATCAAGAAATGGGCGATTCAGTTCGGTGGCATACCGTACGGCATTGGGGTCAATCTCAACACAATCGAAGGTGGCTTTCGATGATGGATGCTCGGATAACCACTCGAACATCGAACGACCCGGCCCCACGCCAATTTTCAGTATATGCGGCGAGCCTGTGGCATCGTGGTGGTCCAGCAAACGGTGAAAGTAGGTTTTCCGGTTTCGCACCGCCTGAGGCGCGGCCTGCCGATGAAAGAAATGATCCCAATTCGCCAACGCGGGATCATCTGATACGTGACACCGGTAAATGCGGTCGATAATCTCAAAGTCGCCGGCATAACCATGCGGTTTATTCACTGCGAAGCCTTGCAGAGTGAGCGGCGACATCGCCACACCAAACACCCCCAACAATTCGATTTTGTCCTGCGCTTGCAGTTGGCCTGCAACCGCGTAAGCGTGGGCGCGCGCCATCCATGCATTAAATTCGGCGTCATCTTCCTCTCGCGGGCCGCCTTGAGCAACCAAGCGACGGATATAGTCTATGTCAGTCGCGCGCGAAAAACCGTGTGCGGAATGTCCGGTTGCTTGCAACTTGCTCATGGTAACCACCTGAAATTATTTTGATTTCGGCGATTCTACGAACTTCGTAGAGACGGTGCGAGCACATCCTACGAATATCGAAGGATGGCAAAACAACCTCAATCGCTATTCGGTCTTCGCTTGCGCACCGCTCGCGAGCGTGCAAGTCTGCCGCAAGATCAACTGGGCGTTTTGATTGGGTTGGATGAGGGGTGCAGCAGTGCCCGCATCAGCCGTTACGAAACGGGCATTCATCAGCCGCCTTTCGAGGTGGCAGAAAAACTGGCGGAGGTGCTTTGCGTACCAACCGCCTATTTTTACTGCGCCGATGAGCAACTGGCAGCGGTGCTGTTGGATCTGTCCGAGTTTACTCAAACAGAATTGTCTTCAATCCAAAACGCCATCCGCCGGATACAGAAAAAACGCTGAAATGAATGCAAGGATGTCGATTTTCCAATGAGCCCAAGCTGCTTGGGATTCGGCGAACAGGCCTTATATTGCGTTCATTTAGCCAATGAGAGCGGGATATTTGGACTTAACGGGTTGACGCTGACCCGTAATCTGGCTGGCTCTATGATTAAGTCCATATCTTCCATCGGGATGGCTCCCAGCAACACTTGATTGCCGATTACCAATGCACCCGTTACACATTCACGTCCCAGCATTGAAATGCTTACCGGCGAAACATAATCCACCATGTGCGACTTGCCATCTGCTGTTTGTACCTCTCGCTGCGAACGCGCTTTGAGCTGCAGTTGTATTGCAATGTGTTCGGGAATGCATAAATGCAATGCGCCCGTATCCACAATCGCGCTCGCACTAATTTCTTCCAAATCCTCACGTCCATCGTTGGCCAATCTCAAGTCTGTGTAGGTGACACCCATTTTATTTCCCCTCGAAGTCGATTCAGTCTAAGTGCTTTCCCGATGCAACTCAATCCGCCGCCGACAGCCGTATTGTGTACTGTCCCGATCTCTCATCGCGCACCACCATCAGCAGTTTGTTTTTCTGCGCATCCTCTACCAAATCCTTAAACGAGCGGTAGCCGTAATAGGATTCGGTAAACCCGGGTTTGCGACGTTGCATGGTGGTTTTGACCATCGAACCCCAGATCTTCTCATCGGAACCACGCTCGGCAATCAGAGCTTCGACGGTCTCGACAATGAAATCGAGCGCCTCTTGCCGCTTGTCGTCTTCTTTTTTGCTTGCCGTTTGTTTGCTGCGGCTCGTGCGGGATTTGGGAGGTGATTTTTTCTCGGCGCGTTGTTTTTTTGCTTCCTGTTCGCGCACCAGATCATCGTAGAAAATGAACTCGTCGCAGTTGGCACTGAGCAAATCCGAAGTGGAATCTTTCACACCGATGCCGATGACGTATTTGTTGTTCTCGCGCAGTTTGGAGACCAGCGGCGAAAAATCCGAATCCCCGCTGATGATGACGAAGGTATCGACGTGGGCTTTGGTGTAGCAGAGGTCGAGCGCGTCCACCACCATGCGGATGTCGGCGGAGTTTTTGCCCGACTGGCGCACATGCGGAATCTCGATCAACTCAAAAGATGCTTCGTGCATCTTGCCTTTGAATTCCTTGTAGCGCTCCCAATCGCAATAGGCTTTTTTAACCACGATGCTGCCCTTGAGCAGTAGCCGCTCCAGTACTTTCTGGATGTCGAATTGGGCGTACTTGGCATCGCGCACGCCCAACGCCACGTTTTCAAAGTCGCAGAACAAAGCCATATTGGTGATTTCGGGTTGGGCTGCCATGCGCGTCTCCTTGCTTGCTAATTATCGGTAACTGACTATCAGATTCGCATCGTATCTTAAATCATTGGTTATCAATTCTACGGGTTATCATCCCGCGCCTGGGCATGAGCCTCTGGCATACATAATTGATCGGGAGCAACGGGTGACAAATTTTCCGTTAATCACTTGGGACGAGGCGGGCGCGGCACGTTCGGTGCGCTGGCGTTCCGAGGGCGGCTTGCCGCCGCCCAAGCGTGTCATCCTTGCCGACGACACGATAAAGGCCGACGCTGCTTATCGTTTTGCCTGCGAAGGAACGGCGTTGTTGTGGCACGGCGATTATCAGAACGCCCGCCAGTTGTTATCCGCACTGGCGCGGCGCACCGGACGCAAACCGCATAAAACCTCCGACGTTCCCGCCGAGGCTTTTCATCTGCACCGCCAGGCACAATCACAACGCGCACGGGTGCTGGCGATGCTGTTGATTCCGCTGGACGACGATTACAACATCCCGTTGCGGCGCGCACCGGATGTCCGGCAAGCATGCCGGGAAGCATACGGCGGGGCGGACGGTACGGACTCGGTGGTCGCGCTACGCGAATTGCTGGGATTGATCGGCGCGCACGAGTGGCGCAAGAAAGGGGTTGAGATTCCCGCGCTGGGCGCGCGCATCCATCCGCACTACGGCGTGTTCTCGCCGGTGCGCGGCGAATATGTGCAACTGGTCAACAGCACACCGCTGCCCTCCGGCGAGTTGGCATTCGACATCGGCACCGGCAGCGGCGTGCTGGCGGCGGTGTTGGCAAAGCGAGGGGTAAAACACATTATCGCCACCGATCGGGATCCGCGCGCACTGCAATGCGCGGGCGAAAATCTGACCCGACTGGGATGGGCTGACCGGGTGGCGGTCATCGCGGCGGATTTGTTCCCGGAAGGTCGCGCACCGCTAATCGTGTGCAATCCGCCCTGGGTTCCGGCACGCCCCGGCTCGCCCATCGAATACGCGATTTTCGATCCCGACAGTCGCATGTTGCGCGGCTTTCTCGACGGGCTGGCCGCGCATCTCGCCCCGGGCGGCGAGGGTTGGCTGATATTGTCGGATTTGGCGGAGCATTTGGGGCTGCGTAGCCGCGGGGCGTTGCTGGCATTGTTCGATGCAGCCGGATTGTGTGTCGTCGGCAAGACAGATGTCAGACCGAATCACCCCAAGGTGTCCGACGACTCTGACCCGCTGCATGCGGCACGCGCCGCCGAGGTCACTTCGTTGTGGCGTTTGGCGGTTATGCCTGAAAGTTGAGCAGGCTATTCCCGGCGACCACCATGCGCTGCCTTTAACGTTGCCCGCTCCACCTGCACACTGGTATCACCATCGCCCAGCCACACCTGCCCATCCTGAACGGTGCATTGCAGATTCATGGTGCGTTGCGCGAGTTTCGCCAATGCCCGGGTGCTTTCCAAGGGCAGGTTGATAACGGCGAGGTTTTTCTGCCGCGCAAACTGGCTACTGTTTTGCGCGAACCACATCTCGGCAGTTCGCCCGCCGTAGCAATACACCACGACTTGCCTGGCGCGCCCGCAGGCTTTGCGAATCAAACGCTCGTCCGGTGTGCCGACATCAATCCATAAATCAATCGCGCCGGTCAGGTCTTTTTGCCACAGGTCGGCTTCCCCGTCGTCGGTCATGCCCTGACCGAACTCCAGATATTCGTGTGCATGCAGCGCAAAGGCGAACAGGCGCACCATCATGCGCTCGTCGGTTTCCGACGGGTGTTGCGCCAGTGTGAGTGTGTGGTCTTGGTAATAGTGGCGTTCCATATCCGCAATTTGCAGATTGGCCTTGAACACGGTTGCTTTAATCGCCATTAAATGACCTTGCCCGGATTCATTAGCCCGAGCGGGTCGAAACTGTGCTTGATGCTGCGCATCAACGCCAGCTCGGTCTCGCTTTTATAGCGGGTGATTTCATCACGTTTGAGCTGCCCCAACCCGTGTTCGGCGCTGATGCTGCCCTGCAGCTCGGTCACCACCCGGTACACGATGCGGTTAACCTCGCGCTCGTGCTGCCGAATAAATGTGCTGTTTTCCCCGGCATCCGGCATCGAGACGTTGTAGTGAATGTTGCCATCGCCCAAATGGCCGAAAGCCAGAATACGCGCCTGCGGAAACACTTTGTCCAGTTCGGCCTGGGTACGTATCATAAATTCGGCAACGCCGCTAACCGGTATCGAGACATCATGCTTGATGCTGATGCCCTCACGCTTTTGCGCCTCGCTGATGCTTTTACGCAGCCGCCACCATTTTTCGGCTACGGCCTCATCCCCCGTGACCAGGAAGTCGTAATCTCCCGCCGTAAAATCGCCCAAAGCGTCGCGCAATGCCTGCACCAAATGGGTTTGTGCCGCATCGCCCAGTTTAATCAGCAAATACCACTCGTGCCGCTGCGCGAAGGGCTCGTGGACATCGGTAATGTGCTTGAACACCATGTCCAGGCAACTGCGCGAGATCAGTTCAAATGCACTGAGGGTATCGCCGCAACGCTCTCTGATGTGCGCCAACATCCGCACTGCGCCAATCGGATTGGCAATTGCCACACATGCCGTCGCGCTATGTGCCGGACGCGGGTACAGCTTAAGCACCGCCGCCGTGATAATACCCAAAGTGCCTTCCGCGCCGATGAACAGCTGCTTGAGGTCATAGCCGGTATTATCTTTACGCAGGCTGCGCAGACCGTTCCAGATACGGCCATCCGGCAGCACGACTTCCAGCCCCAATACCAAATTCCGCGCACTGCCGTAGCGCAACACGCCAATGCCGCCCGCGTTGGTTGAAATGTTGCCGCCAATCTCGCAATGCGGCGCAATCGCGGTCAAGCCCAGCGGAAACAAACGGTCATGCTGCTCCGCAGCCGCATAGATGCTCGCCAGCTTGCAGCCCGCTGCAACCGTCATGGTGTAATTGTTCGCATCCATTTCCATGATGCGGTTCATTCGCGACAGGTTAATCACCAGTTGCCGGTCGTGTCCGGCCAACGGTACGGAAGCCCCGCACAAGCTGGTGTTGCCACCTTGCGGCACGATGGCGATGCCGTGTGTTACGCACAGCTTGACGAGGTCGCTGACCTGCTGCGTATCGGCGGGAAACACCACGGCAAGTGCATCACCCTGATAACGCCCGCGCCAATCTTTGCAGAAAGGGGCTGCCGCCTCCCCGTTCAGCACATGCGCGGCACCGACAATTTTTTGCAGCACAGCAATCATTTTAATGGCGGGTGGTCATCAGGATTTTCCGGGCGTTTCAAAAACCATATCTGATAAAGCGATACCAGTATTTGCACCGCCATCGAAAACCCCAATAACGAGCCTGCGGCGATGACAATGATGGCGTAATGCGAGTCCCATTTGGTCAAGAACCACGACAGTACATCGACAAATACCGCGATCATCGGCGACACCACCATCATGCGCTTGAACCAGACATTGATTTCCGCCTGAATAAATATCGCGCCGAGTATGAACAACAAAATACTGATACCGAATAAATGGATGTGCGACAACTTCAGCAGGCTGGCCATCGACATGCCCATGTCAACTTCGGCGAGTTTATGTACATTCTGATAGGTGGAAAGATCGGGCAAACCCATCCCGCTGCTTTGCACATGACAATTCAAACAAGTCTTTTGCAGCACCGGCTTAATCTCATTCTCGAAATGATCTTCACCCGCGCCATCTTTCAACCAGGCAACCACCACCTCGGTATCGTCCGCATTGATATAGCCCGCCATGGGACCGCGAATCGCCGCCTCCAAACGCGTACCGCTACGGTTTCCGTAATAACTATCCGCCACATCGGCAACCGACAATCCCGGTTTGCCATCCACCATTTCGTGGGTCACATACAGATAGGCGGTCGCCATCAAATAACCCAATCCCACCAATAACAGGAAGGAGGTGTAAAGCAGCTTTTCGCTAACAGTTTTGGTGTAAAAACGATGGATAGACATGAGCTTTCCTTGTTGAATTAATCTCCGCCCACTCTAGAACTCTAGCGGGTCGATGTCCAGCGAACAACGTAGTTTTTGTGTCGCAAATTGGCTCAGCTCCGCTTGCCAAAGACGCAGGAATTGCTGCAACGATTTTCGCGTGGTCGCCTGGATTAACAATTGCGCACGAAAATGATTGGCGCGGCGCGACAACGCGGCGGGCACCACACCCAGAACCTCCACCTCGGCCTGCAACGCCAGCGCCGCTTTGCGCGCCAGATTCAGATAGGCGTACACCTCCGATTCCTGCTTGCCCTCGGCGCGCAACATGGCTTGATACATGAACGGCGGAAATCCCGCCATTTTCCGCTCGGCCAGTTGCGATGCCGCCCAACCGTCGAAATCATGAGTCTGCAAGGCACGAAACAAGGGGTGATCCGGGAACACAGTCTGGATGATGACCTCGCCCGCTTTGTCGGCACGCCCCGCGCGTCCCGCGACTTGCACCAGTTGGGCAAACAATTTTTCGGCGGCACGAAAATCGCTGCTGTACAGCGCGCTATCCGGGTTGAGCACGCCAACCAAAGTTAACGCGGGAAAATCATGTCCCTTTGCCAGCATTTGTGTGCCGATCAAAATATCCACCTCGTTGGCATGTATCTGCTCGCGCATCGTCTGCCAGGCGCGCTTGCTGCGCGTGCTGTCTCTATCCACCCGCAGGATACGCGCTCCGGGAAACCGCTCGCGCAACACGCTTTCCACGCGCTGCGTGCCACTACCAACCGGATGCAGATCGGTACTGCCGCAATCCGCGCAGGCACGCGGCACACGAATCTGGTAACCGCAATGATGGCAGCGCAGGCGCTGGTCTTGCAGATGCAACACCAACTTGCCCGCGCAATGTTTGCAATCGGACAGCCCGCCGCAACCGCCGCACATCAGCACCGGCGCATAGCCGCGACGATTGATGAAAAGCAGGCTCTGCTCATGACGCTCCATGCGCAGTTCAATCTCGCCCAGCAAAATTTCACTGATGCCGTGATGCATTCTGGTTTGCCGCGTGTGGATACAGCGCACCGCCGGCAACTTGGCGGCGGCCAGTGCGCGCCCGGTTAGTTGCAGCAGCGTATAACGCCCGCTCTGCGCATTCCGATAACTCTCCAGCGCGGGAGTCGCCGACCCCAGCACGATCGGCACGCCGCGCTGGCTGGCGCGGAAAATCGCCACATCGCGCGCCGAATAGCGCAAGCCGTCCTGCTGTTTGAACGAACCGTCATGCTCCTCGTCCACGATGAGCAATGCCAGATTCGGCAATTCGGCAAACACCGACAAACGCGTGCCGAGCACGATCCGAGCCGCACCGCTTTGCGCTTGCTGCCAGTTATGCAGCCGCTCGCCCTCACTCAGCCCGCTATGCAGGCTGGCCAAGCGGGTATCGGGGAAGCGGCTGCGGAAATACTGCTCCAATTGCGGCGTGAGATTGATTTCCGGCACCAACAGCAGCACCTGACCATTTGCACACAATATGTGGTGAATCAAATGCACATACACCTCGGTTTTGCCGCTGCCGGTGATACCGTGCAACAAGAAACAACCGTAGCCACGAGCCTGCGTGACCGCATCCAGTGCAGCCCGTTGCTCGGCTGTCAGCGTGTGGGCATTGTCAAAAGCATGACTTGCCGTCGATGCCGCCCCGCGACCGGATGGCTCGTCGAATTGCTCGACCCAGCCGTCCTCGACCAGCATTTTCACCTGCTTGCCTGCCGTCGCCGACAAGCTTTTCAACTGCGCCAGATTGCATTCACCTTCTGCCAGCTTCGCCAGAATGCGCCGCTGCACCACCTTGCGTTTCGAGAAGTCCACCGGATTCAGTGCCGCCCCCCGCGCGCTCAACCGGTAGCTCAATAGCGGTTTATGGATAATCGGCTTATCGGAACGCAACCGCGTCGGCAACGCCGACAGCACCGTTTGCCCGATGGGATAGCGATAATAGTCGCTGCAAAAATTGAGCAGCGTCAACAGCTCCGCCGACAACGGTGCGCTGTCGTGTAACACCTGCTCCACCGGCTTGATGCGCGCGGCAGCCATCTCTGACGTGGCAACACACTCCATCACCACACCCACCATCTGCCGCTTGCCAAACGGCACCACCACACGCTGACCGATAGCGACAGCCGCGCCCTCATCCACCATGTAATCAAACAAAGTGGTCAAGGGCACATCCAGTGCGACACGAACGATGGTCATATTCACCCGTCAGGTTAAGTGGGTCATTGTCTCAGAAACACAAAAGCCGCAAGGGATACCTGCGGCTTTTGAAGAAATACACATTCACTTCGACTATCCTGCTGCAAAAGCTGCCAAGGGGGATACGATGCAAGGCGCATGGAGCACGGTGACCGAGACATACCTCACAGGCAGGCGAGGAAGCAAGCGCCAGGCAACACAGCAGCGCGCCGCCGCAGGTGCTTTTGCTTAGTGATACTTGCGGCTCAGCTCGTGCACCGCCTTGACCAACGCCGCCGCGTGATCCGGGTTGGTGAACTGAGAAATACCATGGCCCAGGTTGAACACATGACCGCTGCCGAAACCGTAGCTGCTGAGGACTTTCTCGACTTCGGCTTCGATCGCATCGGGTTGTGCAAACAGGATCAGCGGGTCGATGTTGCCTTGCAGCGCAACTTTCTCGCCGACCTTCTGGCGCGCGATACCGATGTCCATGGTCCAGTCCAGACCGACCGCATCGCAGCCGATGTTGGCGATGCTCTCGATCCACAAGCCGCCACCCTTGGTGAACACGATGTTGGGAATCTTCACGCCGTCTTTTTCCTTGATCAGGCCTTCCACAATACGCTGCATGTAGGGCAGCGAGAATTCGTGATACGCGGAATGCGACAACGCACCGCCCCATGAATCGAAGATCATCACGGCTTGGGCACCCGCTTCAATCTGCGCATTGAGGTATTGGGTAACGGTATCGGCTGTCTTCTCAAGGATCTGGTGCATCAACTTGGGTTCGGCGTAGGCCATGGTCTTGACCTTGGCGAAATCACTGCTGCTGCCGCCTTCGACCATATAGCATGCCAGTGTCCACGGGCTGCCGGTAAACCCGATCAGCGGCACGCGACCGTCCAGCGACTTGCGGATCTGCGAGACCGCATCGGTGACGTATTTCAGGTCGGTGCCGATGTCGGGCACATGCAATTTCTTCACATCCGCTTCGCTGCGCACGGTGCGCTCGAACTTCGGACCTTCGCCTTCGGCGAAGTACAAACCCAGTCCCATCGCATCCGGTACGGTCAGGATGTCTGAGAACAGGATCGCGGCATCCAGCGGGAAACGGTCCAGCGGCTGCAGGGTGACTTCGGTCGCCATGTCCGGGCTCTTGCACAAGTTCAAAAAGCTGCCGGCACGCTTGCGGGTCGCGCAATATTCTGGCAGGTAACGACCCGCTTGGCGCATCATCCACAATGGCGTGTATTCGGTGGGTTGACGCAACAGTGCGCGCAGGAAGGTGTCGTTTTTCAGCTTAAAGTTCATGGTTAATTCCCGGTTAGATTAGCGAGGTAATACGGATGATCCCATTAAAAATTCATCGACGGCGCGGGCGCATTGGCGACCTTCGCGTATCGCCCACACCACCAGCGATTGGCCGCGACGCATATCTCCCGCGGCGAACACCTTATCGACACTGGTGCGGTAACAATTTGCGCCATCGGTGGTCGCCTTGATATTGCCGCGCGCATCTTTATCAACGCCGAAGGCATCCAGCACTTTTTGCACCGGACTGACAAATCCCATGGCCAACAATACCAAGTCGGCTTTGATCTCAAATTCGCTTCCTGCAATTTCGCTCATCTTGCCCGCTTGCCATTCGAGGCGAACGCAACGCAGCTTCTCCACCTTGCCATCGCTGCCGATAAATTCCTTGGTGGCAACCGACCAGTCGCGGTTCGCGCCTTCTTCGTGCGAACTGGAGGTACGCAGCTTGAGCGGCCAATTCGGCCAGACCAGCGATTTGTTTTCCTGCTCCGGCGGGCGCGGCATCAATTCGAACTGGGTAACCGAGGCCGCGCCGTGACGGTTGGACGTGCCGACACAATCGGAACCGGTGTCGCCGCCGCCGATAACCACAACGTGCTTGCCGCTGGCTTTAAGCTGTTGCGGCAACACATCGCCCGCATTCACCCGGTTTTGTTGCGGTAAAAAATCCATCGCCGGATAGATGCCCGTTAATTCACGTCCCGGAATCGGCAAATCACGCGGCGTTTCCGCGCCGCCGGACAACACCACGGCATCGAATTCGCCCAGCAACGCCTCCGGCGTAATCGTTGCGCTGGCCATGTTGTTTACCCCGATGTCACCATCGGTACCGATGAATACACGGGTGCGGAAGGTCACGCCTTCGGCCTGCATTTGCGCCATACGCTGATCGATCAGCGACTTTTCCATCTTGAAGTCGGGAATGCCGTAGCGCAACAGGCCGCCGATGCGGTCATTTTTTTCAAACACGGTCACCGCATGTCCGGCGCGTGCCAGTTGTTGCGCCGTCGCCAACCCTGCCGGGCCGGAACCCACCACCGCCACCTTCTTGCCGGTTTGGCGGGCGGGTGTTTGCGCCGCAATCCAACCTTGCTCCCAGCCTTTGTCGATGATGGCGTGTTCGATAGACTTGATGCCAACCGCGTCATTGTTGATGTTGAGCGTGCAAGCCGCCTCGCAAGGCGCGGGGCAAATGCGTCCGGTGAATTCGGGGAAATTATTGGTGGAGTGCAACACCTCCAGTGCCTCGCGCCAGTTGCCTCGATACACCAAATCGTTCCAATCGGGGATGATGTTGTTAACCGGGCAACCGCTAGTGCAGAACGGGATACCGCAATCCATGCAGCGTGCGCCTTGCATTGATGCCTGTTGGTCGTCGAGATGCAACACAAACTCGCGGTAGTTTTTAATGCGTTCGGCGACCGGCAGGTTTGCTTCCGCCAAGCGCTCAAGCTCCATAAATCCGGTAGGTTTACCCATTATGCGGCCTCCAATTCAGCAGTCTTATTCGCGGCAATTTCCTGCAAAGCGCGACGATATTCCGTGGGCATGACTTTGACGAATTTCGGCAGGTAACTCGCCCAATTTTCCAGAATCACCCGGGCGCATTCGCTGCCGGTATAAAGCACGTGCTTTTCAATTTGCTCCCGCAAAGCGTGTTCATCCGCCTTGTTGAGATGGTTAAAGTGAACACGACCGTGACTCTCCGGCAACGCCTCGGTACTATCCAGCGTGGCAATTTCTTCCGGCACCGGCTCCAGTGCGACCATGGACAAATTGCAACGTTGCTCGAAACCGCCGTCCTCGTCCAGCACATACGCCACACCGCCGGACATCCCCGCAGCAAAGTTGCGTCCGGTCTGCCCGAGCACCACCACCATACCGCCGGTCATGTATTCGCAACCGTGATCGCCCACGCCTTCAACTACCGCAGTCGCGCCGGAATTACGCACCGCGAAACGCTCCCCGGCGACACCGCTGAAATAGCATTCGCCGGAAGTTGCGCCGTACAACACGGTATTGCCGACGATGATGTTCTCTTGCGCGACCAGCTTGGCTTCCGCAGGCGGCATGATGGCAATACGCCCGCCACACAGACCCTTGCCGACATAGTCGTTGCCCTCGCCCTGCAATTCGAACGAAATACCATGCGCGAGAAACGCGCCGAAACTCTGTCCGGCGATGCCTTTGAATTTCACCTGGATCGTATCGTTCGGCAATCCGTCCTGCCCGTAACGCTTGGCCACCTCATGCGACAACATGGTGCCGACGGTGCGGTTGGTATTGCCGATTTTGCTGGCAATCGACACTGGCTGTTTGTTCTGCAAGGCATTGGCGGCCCGGGTAATCAGGGTGTTATCCAGTGCTTTGTCGAGCTCGTGATTCTGTGCCTCGGCATGACGGCGCGCCACGCTGGCAGCCACTTCGGGCTGATAAAACACCTTGGAAAAGTCCAGTCCCTGCGACTTCCAGTGCGCCACCCCCCGGTTCATTTCCAGCAGGTCGCTGCGTCCGATTAACTCATCAAGCTTGCGGACACCGATTTTCGCCATCCACTCGCGCACCTCTTCGGCAACGAAAAAGAAGTAATTCACCACATGCTCCGGTTGTCCGGTGAATTTCTTGCGCAATACCGGGTCTTGTGTTGCCACGCCTACCGGACAGGTGTTGAGATGGCACTTGCGCATCATGATGCAGCCCTCCACCACCAATGGCGCGGTGGCAAAGCCAAACTCGTCCGCACCCAACAAAGCACCGATTACCACGTCGCGACCGGTTTTAATCTGACCGTCCACTTGCAAGGCGATGCGCCCGCGCAATTTATTTAACACCAGGGTTTGCTGCGCTTCCGCCAGACCCAGCTCCCAAGGCGTGCCGGCGTGTTTAATGGACGACAGCGGCGATGCGCCCGTACCCCCGTCAAAACCGGAAACCACAATGTGATCGGCCTTGGCCTTGGACACACCCGCCGCCACAGTACCCACGCCCACCTCGGACACCAGCTTCACCGAAATTGACGCACCCGGATTGGCATTTTTCAGATCGTGGATGAGCTGCGCCAAGTCCTCGATCGAATAAATATCGTGATGCGGTGGCGGCGAAATCAGCCCCACGCCCGGCACCGAGAAGCGCAGCTTGGCAATATATTCGGACACCTTGCCGCCGGGCAATTGACCGCCCTCGCCGGGCTTTGCACCCTGCGCCATTTTGATTTGGATTTGATCCGCGCTGGACAGATATTCCGCCGTCACGCCGAAACGCCCCGATGCAACCTGTTTGATGCGCGAACGCAGCGAGTCACCTTCCTGCATGACCTGGTCGGCCTCGATGCGATTTTTGCCGATAATTTCCGACAACTTTTCACCCGCCTTCAGGGTGCGGAAACGATTGGCATCTTCCCCGCCCTCCCCGGTATTTGATTTGCCGCCGATGCGGTTCATGGCAATCGCCAGCGTGGTGTGCGCCTCGGTGGAAATCGAACCCAGCGACATCGCACCCGTCACAAAACGTTTGACAATTTCCTTGGCGGGCTCGACCTCTGCCAGCGGCACGGCCGACCCGACCGACTTGATCTCAAACAGGCCGCGCAAGGTTTTCAGCTTGGTGCTTTGCTCATTGATGAGCCGGGCGTATTCCTTGTAAGTCTCAAAATTGTTGGTGCGCGTGGCATTTTGCAGCTTGGCAATGGAATCCGGTGTCCACATGTGTTCTTCGCCGCGCACGCGATACGCGTATTCGCCGCCCGCCTCCAGCGCATTGTCGAGTACCGGGTCATTGCCAAAAGCGTTGATATGGGTACGCACGGCTTCTTCTGCCACTTCACGCAGTCCGACACCGCCAATCTGCGAAGCAGTGCCGCTGAAATAATCTTCGACAAAGGCATGGTCCAGACCGAGCGCCTCAAATATTTGCGCGCCACAGTAGGATTGATAGGTGGAAATACCCATCTTCGACATGACCTTCATCAAGCCCTTGTTGATCGCTTTGATGAAACGCTTTTGCGCCTCTTTTTCATCAACGTTGGCGGGCAATGGCAGGTTTGGAATGGTTTGATAAATCAACCACGGACACACCGCCTCTGCACCGTAACCGGCCAACAGGGCAAAATGATGCACCTCGCGCGCCGAGCCGGTATCAACCACCAAACCGGTGCTGGTACGCAAGCCCTCTTGCACCAAATGCAAATGCACTTTGGAACATGCAATCAGTGCGGGAATGGCGACACGTTCGGCAGATACGCCGCGATCCGACAAAATGAGAACGTTATAACCATCGGAGACCGCCTTGTCGGCAGCATCACACAACACCTTGACAGCCGCAGCACAGCCTGCCGCGCCCTGCGCCACCGGATAGGTGGTGTCCAACACCAGCGAGCGATAACGCCCCCGGGTCAGCGTATCAATGCTGCGCAACTTGGCGATGTCATCATTCGACAACACCGGCTGATGCACCTCCAAACGCAAGGGCGGGCTGACCTCGTCGATACCGAGCAAGTTCGGCCTGGGGCCGATGAAGGAGGTCAACGACATCACGATTTCTTCGCGTATCGGGTCGATGGGCGGATTGGTGACCTGCGCGAACAACTGTTTGAAATAGTCGTAGAACGAACGATTTTTATTGGACAGCACCGCCAGCGCGGCATCCGTACCCATTGATCCGGTGGCTTCCGCGCCGCTTGCCAACATCGGCGCAAGAATAAATTTCAGATCTTCCTGGGAATAGCCAAACGCCTGCTGGGTATCCAACAACGGGGCGGCAAGCTTGTTCTCACTGCTTACAGCGGGTAAATCGCCGAGGAAATAACGCGATTCCGCAACCCATTGGCGGTACGGCTTGGCGGTGGCAAGCTGGTTCTTCAGCTCGGCATCATCAATAATCCGGCCAGCTTCCATATCAATCAGGAACATCTTGCCCGGCTGCAAACGCCATTTTTTAACTATCTTTTGCTGGGGAATATCCAACACCCCCATCTCGGAAGCCATCAACACCAGATCGTCATCGGTGATGAGATAACGCGCCGGACGCAACCCATTGCGGTCCAAGGTTGCCCCTATCATGCGACCATCGGTGAAAGCCACCGCCGCCGGTCCGTCCCACGGTTCCATCAGTGCCGCGTGGTATTCGTAGAAAGCGCGCCGCTCTTCGTCCATCAACGGGTTTCCTGCCCACGCCTCGGGAATCAACAACATCATCGCGTGCGGCAAGGAATAACCGCCCGCCACCAGCAACTCCAAAGCGTTATCAAAACAGGCGGAGTCCGAACGACCTTCAACAATCAGCGGCCACAACTTTTCCAAGTCTTCGCCCAACAACTTGGACGACATCGCCGCATGGCGTGCCGCCATCCAATTAACATTGCCACGCACGGTATTGATCTCACCGTTGTGGGCGATCATGCGGAACGGGTGCGCCAAGTCCCAAGTCGGGAAGGTGTTGGTGGAAAAACGCTGGTGGACCAGTGCCAGCGCGCTCACGACACGGCTGTCCTGCAAATCGAGGTAGTAAGTGCCGACCTGATCCGCCAGCAACATGCCTTTATAAACAATCGTGCGGGATGACAATGATGAAATATAAAAGCCCTGATCCCGGCCATTCCCCAAGCTACGCACCGCGTGTTCCGATGTTTTACGAATAACAAACAGTTTGCGCTCGAACGCGTCAGCATCCGCACAGTTTGCGCCACGCGCAATAAATACCTGTCGCACCACCGGCTCAACCAGCTTGACGCTCTCGCCGAGTATCGCACTGTTTACCGGTACGTCGCGCCAGCCCAGCAAAGTTTGCCCCTCGGCGGCAACTTTGCCGGCAATCACCTGCTCGCAGGCGGCACGAGCGGCGGCATCGCGCGGCAAGAACAACATGCCGACACCGTAGTCCGGCGCGACCGGCAACATGATGCCCTGGATCGCGCACTGCGTGCGCAGAAAAGCATCGGGAAGCTGCAACAAAATACCCGCGCCATCACCCGCCAACGGATCGGCTCCTACCGCGCCGCGATGGGTCAAATTACCCAGAATTTGCAAGCCCTGGGCAACGATGCCGTGACTCTTGTCGCCCTTGATATGCGCTACAAAGCCGACACCGCAAGCATCATGCTCTTGGCGCGGGTCATACAAACCCTGCTGTACTGGCAACGAAGAATGGCTCACAGTGTCCCTCATCAAATCATCTCAATATCTAAAAATGTGGCGACCCATCGTCGCCACAAAATCCAAACCGCAAAGGGCGGGAATCTTACCTTGTCTGGGACTTGCGGGCAACCGCGCCGGAATGGCGCGGCCTAGAAACCGATGGCAATTTCCTCAACCGCAAATATCCGCCGATGCTCGCGAATCGCGTAACGATCCGTCATGCCGGCGATGTAATCGGCAACCGCGCGCGCCCTCCCGGTTTCCGCCTGCGCCTGAAACTTATCGGGGAGTAGGCGCACATCCGCCATAAATACCGCAAATAACTCGCTAATGATGCGCTGTGCCTTGGCACTCATGCGCATCACCTGATAATGCCGATACAGCTGTGTGCGCAGGAATTGCTTCAGTTCATGCTGCTGCGCCCTGATTTCCGGGCTAAACGCAATCAATGGTGAAGCCAGGCGCACATCCGTCAAACTACCCGGAGCACACGCCAGAATATTATGGCTGCTTTGCCGAATCAAATCCGACACCAAGGTGTTGATCATGCGCCGCACGGTTTCGTGAACCAGGCGACGGCCAGACACCTCGGGGTAAGTGTTGCGCACCTCACGCAATTGCGCGGCCACCAGGGAGATGCCGGACAGCTGCTCCAGGGTAATTAAGCCGGAGCGCAGGCCGTCATCAACATCATGATTGTTATAGGCGATTTCATCCGCCAGGTTGGCGACTTGCGCCTCCAACGAAGGGGGCTGATTGCTCAAAAAGCGTTCGCCCACATCCCCCAAACGCGCGGCGTTCTCCATCGAGCAATGTTTCAGTATGCCTTCGCGGGTTTCAAAACACAGATTCAGTCCGTCGAATGCGGCATAACGCTCTTCCAAAAGATCGACCACGCGCAGGGATTGCAGATTGTGCTCGAACCCGCCGTGCTCCTTCATGCAGGCATTCAAGGCATCCTGCCCGGCATGGCCGAAGGGCGTATGCCCCAAATCATGGGCGAGCGCGATCGCTTCGGCGAGGTCTTCGTTCAGTTGCAAGCGGCGCGCAATCGTGCGCGCAATTTGCGCGACCTCGATGCTGTGCGTCAATCGCGTGCGAAACAAATCGCCCTCATGATTCACAAACACCTGGGTTTTGTATTCCAAACGGCGAAACGCGGCAGAGTGAACAATCCGGTCGCGATCACGCTGAAACTCGCTGCGACCGGCAGGCTTGGGTTCCGAAAACCGTCTGCCGCGCGAATTTTCCGCGCTCACCGCATATCCCGCCAACTCAGCCATGCACACACGCCTCTAGCGTTTCCCGCAACAAGGCTGGCGGCACATCGCCGGACACGATGGCCTGACCGATTTGTTTGAGCAGCACGAAACGCATCTTTCCACCCTCAACTTTTTTATCCAGCCCCATATATTCGATATATTTTTCAGCACCGAGCCGGGGCGCAACAATCGGCAAACGCGCTTGCGCCAGCAAATGCCGCACTCTGCTTACATCCGCATCGCTAATCCAGCCGAGACGGCGCGACAAATCCGCCGCCATCACCGTTCCCGCCGCGACGCCTTCACCGTGCAGCCAAACGCCGTATCCCATGCCGGATTCGATTGCGTGACCAAAAGTGTGGCCGAGATTAAGCAAGGCGCGCTCACCGCTTTCGCGCTCGTCAGCCGCCACCACCTGCGCCTTGTTCTCGCAGCTGCGCAAAATCGCATATTGCAATGCGCCACTGTCGCGCGCCAACAATTTATCGATGTTCTGCTCCAGCCATTGCAAAAAAGGAAGGTCGCGAATCAAGCCGTATTTGATTACTTCCGCCAGCCCCGCCGACAATTCATTGTCCGGCAGGCTGCTTAACGTGGCGATGTCTGCCAACACCATCTTCGGCTGGTAAAACGCCCCTATCATGTTTTTACCCAGGGGGTGGTTGATGCCGGTTTTGCCGCCAACCGAAGAATCGACCTGCGCCAATAGCGTGGTCGGTATCTGAATAAACGGCACGCCGCGCAAATAAGTGGCCGCCGCATAACCGGTCATATCCCCGACCACCCCCCCGCCCAGCGCAATCAACGGTGTGGTTCGTTCGCAGCGATTTTCCAGCAGGCTGGTGTAAATCAGGTTGAGCGTGTCGGCGGTCTTATATTTCTCTCCGTCAGGCAAAACCACCGCCACGCTTTCGACATTGATCCTGCCCAAAGTCTGCTGCAACTGCTCAAGGTATAAGGGCGCAACCGTGGTGTTGCTAACAATGGCCACTCGTTTACGCGGAATCAGTGCCGCAAACAATTTCTCATCGTTTAACAATCCGCCACCGATGTGTATCGGATAACTGCGCTCTGCCAGCCCCACCGTTAATGTTTGCATCATCCCAACTCTCTATCCGTGGCAGTCTTCTCAACCACACCCTGATTACGGTAACGCTCGATCTCGGCCAGCAAATAACGCATCAAACTTTGCACGCTCTGCCTGCCGCTTTGCACCACGATGTCGGCAACCTCGCAATAAAGCGGCTCGCGCTGATGCAGCAACTCGGTCAGCTTGCCGCGCAAGTCATCCACTTGCAATAAAGGCCGGTTACGATCGTTGCGGGTGCGCTGCCATAGGTCGTGCACGTTTGCCCGCAAGTAAATCACAATGCCCGATTGTTGCAGCAGCCCCCGGTTTTGTTCCGCCAACACCGCACCACCGCCTGTTGCCAAAACGAGGTTGTCGGCAGCGAGCACGTCCCGAATCGCGGCGGTTTCACGCTGCCGAAACCCCGCCTCACCCTCCACATCAAAAATATGCGGAATCGTCACGCCGGTACGGCGCTGAATTTCCTCGTCGCTGTCGATAAATGTCTTGTCCAGTTTTTTGGCCAGAAGGCGCGCCATGGTGGTCTTTCCCGACCCCATCATACCGACGAGTATCAGATTGCCCGACATAAACTTCCTGCCACTTGCATCAGGTTTAATGGTTTGCTTGAGGGTCATATCGCGCATTGTAACCGACAAAAAACAAGAGCCCGGACAATGCCGGGCTCTTATCTTGCAACGGTACAGTTAGCGCAAGGTCATGGCATCATCAACAATCTTGGGTGTAATGAAAATCAACAGTTCCGATTTAACATCGCTCTTATTGTTACGGCGGAACAACGCGCCCAGCACCGGCACATCGCCGAGCAACGGCACTTTGGTTGTCGAGTTGGAAATGTCCTGCGTGTAAACCCCGCCAATTACCACTGTACCGCCATTTTCAACCAACACTTGGGTGCTAACCTTCTTGGTGTTAATGCTGGGAACCCCGCTAAATATCGTACCCACGGTATCCTGATTCACATCCAGCTTCATGTTGACATGGTCGTCCGGGGTAATGTTCGGTGTCACTTTGAGGCTAAGCGTCGCATCCTTAAATGCGATGTTGGTCGCCCCGCTGCTGGTAGCCTGCTGGTAAGGAATCTGCACCCCGGTAGAAATCGTTGCCTCAGTCTTGTCGGCAGTCACTACGCGCGGGCTGGCAATATTTTTGGTTTTTCCATCCAGCTCGGAGGCGGTCAATTCAACTGAAAGCACCTTGCTGACCGCGCTGTTAAACAACAGCATGGAGAGTGTTCCCGCCGCACCCGCCACAGGCAAATTGACATTGGGCGTATTTGCGGGAAACGTCGTACCCGCCAACGGGCCTGCATTCACTGCATTTGCCCCGATATTTCCTTGCAGTCCGCCAGACCCGCCACCCAAGTCAAACGTATCGAGGGAGTTGTAACCCAACCTAACACCCAGGTCTCGATTAAAGGTGTCTCCAGCGGCGACAAAGCGCGCCTCAATTAAAACTTGACGCACCGGAATATCAATTTGTTTGATAATGCGGCGCACCTCCTCCAAACGTGACGGTGTATCCTGAACAAACAATGTATTTGTTCGGGCGTCCACCACCACGCTACCACGCTTGGACAATATCCGCTGCTTCTCATCCGAGAGAATTTTGACCATCGCAGCACCAGTCTGGTAGCTCAACTGAAAACTCTCGGTATGCAGCTCTTCCAGATCAGCGATGTCGTTTTTAGCCGTCAGGTCAATTTTCTCCTTTGCCGCAATTTCCTCGCGCGGCGCAACCTGAATGACGTTGCCATTTTTGCGCATGTCCAAACCGCGGCTCTGCAAAATAATGTCCAGTGCCTGATCCCAAGGCACATCTTTCAGGCGCAGTGTCAGATTGCCCGCGACGGTATCGCTAATGACCATGTTGAGATCGGTGAAGTCCGCAATCACATTCAACGCTTCGCGAACATCAATCTTCTGAAAATTCAGCGTCAACTTCTCGCCCGCATAGCCAATTTGATTACCCTTGACCAATTTGTTGGGATTTTCCGCAACCGCTTTAATCTCGACAATAAATTTATTGTCCGTCTGATAAGCCGCATGCTCCCACAGACCTTTGGGCTCAATCACCATGCGCACCATATCACCCTGCGCAAAGGTATCGATCCGCTGTACGGGTGTCGCAAAATCCACCACATCCAGCTTGCGCTGCAAATTGCGCGGCAAGCTGCTCTTCAGAAAATCAACGACCAGCGTCGTGCCCTGCTGGCGAATGTCTATACCGACACCGGAATCGGAAAGATCAATGCTCACCCGCCCCTCACCGTTCTTGCCGCGCCGGAAATCGACATCACGCAGCGAATGCATCTGGACATCCTGGCTTGCCTCGGCAAAACGCGATGTCGCGCCGGAATCAGCGGCAAGCGAACGTCCCTGCAAGCTAATCAACAAGCTGTTGCCATCTATTTTGGTTTCATAAGTCAACATCTGGCTCAGATTAATCACCAAGCGCGTGCGGCTGCCCGCCTGAATGATATTGGCACTGCGCAAATCGCCCTCGATAAACTCTTTGCTGGTTTTACCCAGGCCATTAACCGTGTTGGGGAAGTCCAAAGCAATTCTTGGCGGCGTATTCACGGTAAATCCGGCGGGCGGGTTTACCAGCGGCTGCGCCATTTCCACCTTAATTACCGTGATGCCATTGGCTACACTGCTCACATCCAACCCAGTAATACTGTTTTGCGTTGCAGCAAATGCGGCAGGCGCGACCAACGCACCCAAAAGCACGAGTAATCGAGTCGCGTTACTGATTACGTTAAGCTGTTTCATTGTTATGCTCCTAATTCTCAAGTAATTGCAAGCTGCTCATACGCTCAGACCAGTCACCCACGCTATCCTGCACCATTTCTTTGATAATGGCCTCGGTATCGGTCACCTCCTCAATCAGGCCGAAATTCAGCCCCACATAATTCCCCGCCTTCACCCGGTGCAATTTTTTGTCGGGCGCGCGAACGACGGCATAGCCCACCTTGTTCTGGTAAAGGTAACCGACCATTTTTAGCGACTCCAAGGGGAACTCTTCCAACGCCTCTTTGGGGCGATCCAAATCCGGCTGATTTAAACCGGCACGACCACCACGCAAATCCGGCTTTCTGGGCTTGAATGGGTTCGACAATTCCTCATCGTTAACATAAGCAAACGGCTCATATACTTTAACTTCCGGCGGTGGCGGTATTTGCCCCCGCATGTTGTCTCCCGAGGTTTTGACGAAATCCTGCAAATCCTGCAAATTTCCCTGACCACATCCCGCCAACAGCATCGAAATTAGCGCAACATAAAGGAATCTCATTTTTTCTTTCCCCTTGTTTCCGCCACGTCAATGTAACGAAAGGTCTTGGCGATCGTATTCATTGACAATTGTTCGCCAGCCGCCGCAATCGCAATCTCATTCAGCGTCACAATACGCGGCAAAACAGCAATATCGCTGGCAAAATTCCCGAGATCATCATAATTTCCGGTAACTTTGATTGAGATGGGCTGCTCGGCAAACGAGCCGTTGATGACTTCCGCCCCCGGCCTAAATAACTCGAACTGCAAACCGCGCCCCAGCCCCGCTTGGTTAATATCCGTCAGCAGCGCATCCATTTCGGACTTGCTCGGCAACTGCTTGAGCAATGCACCCAGCGATTCCTGGGTCTCGGAAAGCTGCTTCTTGATCAAATCCAGGTTAACCGCCTCTTTCTTTTTGACCAGGAAGGACTCTTTAAGCGTCACTTCTTCCGCCTTCTTCGTCTGCAACAACTCCCATTGATCCTGCCAATCAAACACCGCACCTGCCGCGACAACCGCGAGCAAAATCACCGCGCAAGCGATCCCTTTAGCCAGCCACGGCCAAGAGCCAGGATTTTTGGGATTAAGATTTCTTAATTCTTCCAAATTAATCATGTCATCAGCCTCGCTTACCCGCTTTTGGAGCTGCCGCCCCAGCATTTTCTCTGGAAAGGTTAAATTTCAACGTAAATTGGCTTTGCCGCCCGCCCGCCGTCGGAGAAGCGTGAATCTCAACCAAAGTCGCCCCCTCCAACCACGGAGAATCATCAACCGCACGCATCAGGGTAGAGATGCGCGCGTTTGACTGCGAGAAGCCGACAATCGTCACTTGGTTGCCATCCTGCTTAAGCGTCTGCAAATACACGCCATCCGGCAAAATGCGCAACATTTGATCCATTAAATGGACAACGTCAGAGCGCGTACTTTGCAAGCCCTCAACCACATTCTTGCGCACCAGCAATGCTTGAGTTTCCGCACGCAACTTCTTAATCTCGGCAATCTGCTTGTCGAGCATCGTAATTTCCTGTTTGAGATAGTTATTGCGCGCATCCTGATTGGAAATTTGTGTGCCGACAGCAACGTGCACCGCCCCGACAATCAAGACACCAAGCGTCAGCGCGAGCAAACACAATGCCACGAACTGAATTTGACGGGTACGGCGCTTCTCAGCGCGGTGCGGTAATAAGTTAATACGTATCATGACGGGTCAAACCTCCGCATCGCCAAACCACAGGCAACAATCAACGCTGGCGCATCAGTTTGCAATTGTCGCGGCTTGATGCGGCTCGACAAGGTCATCAAAGCAAAAGGATTCGCCACCATTGTGCTCACCTGCGTACGGGTTGCCACGGCATCATCCAGCCCCGGCAGCACCGCACATCCGCCCGCCAGCACAATGTAATCCACCTCGTTATACTGCGTCGAGGTGAAGAAGAATTGCAGGGCACGCGCAATCTCCATCACCACATTGTCACGAAAAGGTATCAGAACATCGCTTTCATAATTATCCGGCAAGCCGCCACTGCGCTTCCCTAACTCGGCCTCCTCGGGGGACAAGCCAAACATACCCTGAATCTGCTGCGTCAGTTGGTCACCGCCGACCTGCTGGTCGCGAGAATAAACCGATTGTCCGTTACGCAACACGTTCACGTTCATCACGTTAGCCCCGATATCAACCAATGCCACACACTTATCTTGGGCACCATCGGGCAATTGCGCGCGTATTTGCGCAAAGGCCGCCTCTGCCGCATAAGGCTCCACATCAACAATCAGTGCCCGCAAACCTGCGGCTTGGGCAGCCGCAACCCGATCTTCAACATTTGCTTTGCGCGAGGCCGCCAGCAACACCTCAATTTCTTCGGGATTCCCGGGAGCCGGACCGATTTCCTGAAAATCAAGGTTGACCTCCTCAATCGCAAACGGAATATACTGGTTCGCCTCTGATTCAACCTGAAACTCCAGATCCTCTTCGCGCAATCCGGCAGGCAACAAAATCTTTTTGGTGATCACGGTCGATGCGGGCAACGCCAAACTTACATTCTTGATTCGTGTCCCCATGCGCTTCCAGGCGCGCTGCAAAGTTTCTCCAACCGCATCAAGGTTGTTAATGTTGCCGTCACTGACCGCATCCTTGGGCAAGGACTCAATCACGTAACGTTCAATCACATAGCCGCCCTTTTTGGGGGCTTCGCTCAACTCAACGATCTTGACCGACGACGAACTGACATCCACCCCAATTACCGGCGGCGTGGTGCTCAGGAAGTCCAACGGAATATCAAAATTTACTTTAGCCATAGAGCGGTTAGAGCTGTTTTGTATAAATTGGGTTAAATCCTAGCAATAACTATAAATCGTGTAAAGCTTTTTTTGGTTGCGCAGAGCCGATATAATCAGCCCCCAATTCCATTGCAATTCCACTGAACTGACATACCGATGACTTCCTCTCGTTGGCTGCTGGCAGCCCTTGCTGCATTTCTACTGCTACTCCCTGCAATTTTGCTTGGGCTGGCGGTTATGCTGACCTACCCGACCCTGCCTTCACTGGAAACCCTGACCGATTACCGCCCCAAGGTTCCGTTACGCGTCTACAGTGCCGAAGGTACACTCATCGGCGAATTCGGTAAAGAGCGTCGTGCCGTCATCAATATAGCCGATGTGCCCGACGCGATGAAAAATGCCATCCTCGCTGCCGAGGACGACGGGTTTTACCAACATGGTGGTGTTGACTATATGGGTGTACTGCGTGCCGCTTTGTCCAACCTGACATCTGGCGGGGCAAAACAAGGTGCCAGCACGATCACAATGCAGGTTGCACGCAACTTCTTCCTCTCCAAGGAAAAGAAGTTCTTGCGAAAATTTAACGAGGTGCTGCTTGCCTTCAAGATTGAGCGCAACCTGAGCAAAGACCAAATCCTGCAACTCTACTTCAATCAAATCTATCTCGGGCAGCACGCATACGGCTTTGCCGCCGCCGCGCAGGTTTATTTTGGCAAAGAGTTGCGGCAACTTTCAACCGCCGAAGTCGCCATGCTTGCCGGGCTGCCCAAGGCACCCTCTGCTTACAACCCGGTGGTCAATCCCAAGCGGGCAAAATTGCGCCAACAATATGTGTTGCGGCGTATGCACGAACTGCGCTTTATTGATGACCAGGAATTCCAAATTGCCATGCAGCAAGCTGTCATCACCAAACGCAGCATTCAAGAGTTTCCCGTCAAAGCCGATTACATCGCCGAAATGGTACGCCAAGTCATGTACGAAAAATATGGCGAGGATACTTATACGCAAGGCTTCAAGGTTTACACCACCGTCCGCCAACAAGACCAGCAAGCTGCCTATCGTGCGCTGCGCAGCGGTGTCTTGGAATATGACCGACGCCACGGCTATCGCGGCCCCGAGGGCTTTATCAATCTGCAAAATGCACCCACCGACGAGCAGAAAGAAGAAGCATTGCAAGATTTTAGCGACAACGACGACCTCGTTCCCGCCATCGTGCTCTCGGTGTCGCCCAAACACGTTCGCACCTACAACAAGGGGGGAGAAATTGGTGAAATCAATGAAGATGGCATTGGTTTTGCTGGCCGAGCTTTGGGTAACAAAGTCACCTTAAAACAACGCATCCAGCCCGGTTCCGTCGTCCGTGTCAAAAGGGATAGTCAAGGGCACTGGCAAATAAGCCAATTGCCGCAGGTGGAGTCCGCCTTTGTTTCTGCCGACCCACAAAGCGGTGCGATTCGCTCGTTGGTCGGCGGCTTCGACTTCAACCGCAACCAATACAACCATGTCACCCAGGCGTGGCGCCAGCCCGGCTCCAGCATTAAACCGTTCATTTATTCCGCCGCACTGGAAAAAGGCATGACACCCGCCACAATCATCAATGACGCGCCTTTAGTCTTTGATGCCGAGCAAACCGGCAGCGAACCCTGGTCACCGAAAAACTACGACGGCAAATTTGACGGCCCGATGCGTATGCGTCAAGCCCTTACCAAATCCAAAAACCTGGTCTCTGTGCGCATCTTGCAGGCAATCTCCCCGCAGTACGCACAAGACTACCTGACCAAATTTGGCTTCGATGCCGACAAGCATCCGCCATACCTCACCATGTCGCTCGGTGCCGGCACTGTCACCCCGCTGCAACTGCTCGGGGGTTATGCGGTTTTTGCGAATGGCGGCTTCCGTGTTCAACCCTATTTTATCCAACGCATTGAGGACTCGTATGGCAACACCCTCAGCGTAACCACCCCGGTGATTGCCAATGAAGGCGCGGCGCGCGTCATTGACGTACGCAATGCCTTCAGCATGGTCAACATGATGCAAGACGTGGTGAAGCATGGCACGGCAATTCGCGCCATGTCACTCGGCAGACAAGACTTGGCCGGCAAAACCGGCACCACCAGCGACTCAATTGATGCCTGGTTTTCAGGCTTTCACCCCACTGTGGTTGCCATCTCCTGGCTGGGTTTTGACCAGCCGCGCAGCCTGGGTGACAAAGAAACCGGCGGCGGTGCCGCCATCCCGATGTGGATAGACTACATGAAAGAGGTGCTGCGGGGGGTGCCGGAAGCCAGTTACACCATGCCGGACGGCATGGTCGCGCTGCACATCAACGAAGCGGGTTATCGCGACCCATCGGGCACACTGACAGAATATTTCTATCAGGAAAACGCCCCCTCCGAACAACCGCCCTCCCTGTTGCCGGACGCGCCCGGCATACTGCCGGAAACGGTCAAAGACCAACTACTCTGATGCCTCACCGCCCCCATCAACTGAAACGCGATTTGATGCGCGAACAATTAGCGCATCAGGCCGCCAAGCTCATGGCGGAAGACGGCATCACCGACCACGCCTTTGCCAAACGCAAAGCTGCGCGCCAACTGGGCGCATCCGATACCCAGCACCTGCCCAGCAACCAGGAAATAGACCAGGCTTTGCACCACTACCGCGCGCTCTATCAACGCAACAGTCATCCCGGTGTGTTGCGCCAACTGCGTGAAGAAGCGTTGGTCACCATGCAACTGCTGGCAGCATTCAATCCCTACCTGACGGGCTCGGTACTTAGCGGCACGGCAGGCGAAAACTCCGACATCAACCTGATGTTATTCAGCGACGATAGTAAAGCCGTGCTGCTCTTTCTGCTCAAACACGACTTCGACTTCGACGACGGGGAATGGCGGGTGCGGATAGGCGGACATGAAGAAACTGTGCCGAGTTACACCCTGACAGGCGACTCCGGCGTGCAAACCCACATTATCGTCCTGCCCGAGAATGCCCGTTACAGCGGCAGTCGCCATCCCGAGACACATGCGGATATTGCGGCAGTGGAGGCCTTGCTACAAAACTCACCGTTGGATTAGCGGCAAGATCTGGGCGGTGATTAGGCGTTAACCTTACTCCAAACAGCGAACTCGTTTCCGCCAGGCTCAACAAAATGAAAGCGTCGTCCGCCGGGAAAAGGAAAAATCGCCTTCACAATTTTGCCGCCAGATGCCACCACCTTGGTTTGCGTTTCCTCCAGATTGTCGCTATAGAAAACAATCAGCGCACCGCCCGCAGCAGAAGTCGCCACCGAGTCGGACCGAAAAAAACCACCGTCCAGCCCCTGATCGGAAAAAGCGGTGTATTCCGCTCCGTAATCCGTAAACTCCCAGCCGAATACGCGCTCAAAGAAGGACTTGCTTGCCGATAAATCTTTGGACGGGAACTCTGCGTAGTTTATTTTTTCATGAGTCGGCATAGTTATTCCCCATCGTCCGGCAAGCAATTATGAAAGGGGCAGTTGCGCCGCCGGCAATCCGGCATCAAACCGCGCTCTTACTTGGTTTCCCGCAACCATTTCGCCGCATCAATCGCGAAGTAGGTCAAAATACCATCCGCACCCGCACGCTTGAATCCCAACAACGCTTCCAGCACGCAGGCTTTTTCGTTCAGCCAACCATTTTGCGCGGCGGCTTTGAGCATGGCGTATTCACCGCTCACCTGATAGACGAAAGTCGGTGCTTTGAATTCGTCTTTGACGCGGCGCACGATGTCGAGGTAAGGCATGCCAGGCTTGACCATCACCATATCCGCCCCTTCCTGCAAATCGAGGCCGACTTCCCACAGTGCTTCGTCGGTGTTGGCGGGGTCCATCTGGTAGGTATATTTATTGCCCGCGCCCAGATTGGCACTGGAACCCACCGCATCTCGGAACGGCCCGTAGAAACTGGAAGCATATTTGGCCGAATACGCCATGATGCGGGTGTGTATGCGCTCGTGCGCATCCAATGCGGCACGTACCGCACCGATGCGCCCGTCCATCATGTCCGAAGGCGCGACAATATCGGCTCCGGCGGCTGCGTGAGTCTGCGCCTGCCGCACCAGCACCTCGACAGTTTCATCGTTGAGCACATAACCGCCATCGTCCAGCAAACCGTCCTGACCATGACTGGTATAGGGATCCAGCGCGATGTCGGTCATGATGCCGAGATCGGGAAAATGTTTTTTCAATACCGCCACCGCGCGCGGCACCAGGCCGTCGGGGTTGTACGCTTCGCGCGCATCCAGACTCTTGAGCGGCGCGTCAATCACCGGAAATAACGCCATCACCGGAATACCCAACTTGACGCATTGCTCGGCATCCTTGAGCAGCAAATCCAGCGTTTTACGCTGCACCCCCGGCATCGACTGTACATCCTCAACACGATTCGCACCTTCCAGCACAAAAACGGGATAAATGAAGTCTGACGGAGTAAGTACATGCTCACGCATTAAGTCCCGTGAAAACTTGTCATGGCGCATACGGCGCATTCTGGATTGGGGATATTGTCCGAGTGTTTGCATGGTAATTTCCTAAAAATTGATATTTGTTGGAACTATTTTAGAAACAGCTAATCAGAAGCGGTGAATGATGAATAATCATTCCACGTTTCTCCTCCCTGAGCGTGAACCTTAACCCTGTTAAGGTTTTTTGCCCCCGGTTTATCTGGGGGCATTTTTTTATCTATCGTTCAACCAGTTTGCAATCACGCCCTCGGCCTCTTCTGTGCCGGATTTTTTCAGGCTGGAAAACAACTGCACGGAACACTGTGGAAAATGTTCCTCCAAGTAAGATTTTACGCGATTCAGTGTTGCCGTGGCTTGCTGGCGACTTAATTTGTCAGATTTGGTCAGCAACACATGCATCGGCTTCCCCGTGGGCGCGAACCAGTCCAGCATCGCCTCATCCAAGTCGGTCAAGGGGTGGCGCGAGTCCATAATCACCACCAAACCGCACAGTGCTTCACGCTTCTGCAGATACTGCCCCAGCAAATGTTGCCAGTGTTTTTGCACATCCGGCGGCACTTTTGCGTAACCGTAACCGGGCAAATCCACCAGAAACCGCTGCCCGCCCAGATCAAAATAATTGATGTGCTGGGTACGCCCCGGCGTTTTACTGGTATATGCCAAACGCACATGATTCGCCAGCGTGTTAATCGCGCTTGATTTACCCGCATTGGAACGCCCGGCAAACGCAACCTCCTTGCCGCCATGCGGCGGCAAGTCTTTGAGGTGGTTAACTGTGGTGTAAAAAACCGCTTTGGAGAATAGCCCCATCGGAATACCTAAGCGCGACACATTGCGGAAGACGGCAATGCACCCGGAGCAGGCGTGGTTAACGCGGTTATTTCCAAGACGCAAAAACCTTGTCGGCGGCAGCAATCGTCGCAGCAATATCGGCATCACTGTGTGCCGCAGACACAAAGCCCGCCTCAAATGCCGACGGTGCCAAATAAACCCCCTCGACCAGCATCGCATGGAAGAAACGGTTAAATGCCGCTTTATCGCCCGCCATCACCTCGGCATACGAGGTCGGCACCTGCGCGCTGAAATACAAGCCGAACATGCTGCCGATGGATTGCGCGCTAAACGGAATGCCATGCTTTTTGGCACTGGCACTCAGCCCCTCGGTCATCTGCTTGGCGATTTGTGTCAGACGCTCATAAAAACCGGGAGCTTGAACCAGCTTAAGCGTGGTCATCCCCGCCGCCACCGCCACCGGATTGCCGGACAGCGTACCCGCCTGATAGACCGCGCCCAGCGGGGCGAGACATTCCATAATGTCGCGCCGCCCGCCAAATGCTGCGGCAGGCAACCCGCCCCCCATCACCTTGCCCAAAGTAATCAAGTCCGGCTTAACGCCAAAATGACCGTGCGCGCCCTGCAGGCCGACGCGGAAACCCGACATCACCTCGTCCAAAATCAACACCGCACCATGCTTGGTGCACAGATTGCGCATCGCATCGAGAAATTCGCGCTTGGGTAGCACCAAATTCATATTGCCCGCCACCGGCTCGACGATGACGGCAGCAATTTCGTTGCCATATTCGGCGAAAGCCCGCTCCAGACCCTCCGCATCGTTGTAATCCAGCACGGTTGTCAATGCCGCGATTTCGGCAGGCACGCCGGAAGAACTCGGCTGGCCAAAAGTCAGCGCGCCCGATCCGGCCTTGACCAGCAAACCGTCCGAGTGACCGTGATAACACCCCTCGAATTTGATAATGCGCGCGCGCCCGGTAAAGCCGCGCGCCAGACGAATTGCCGTCATCGTCGCCTCGGTTCCCGAACTGACCAGACGCACCATTTCCAAGCTGGGCAAAATTTTGCATAGCAGCTCGGCAATTTCCAACTCACTGGCGGTCGGCGCACCGAAACCCAGTCCCTCGGCAGCGGCGGCTTGCACCGCTTTCACAACCTCGGGGTGGCAGTGCCCGACTATCATCGGTCCCCAGGAATTGACATAGTCGATGTAACGCTTATCGTCGGCATCCCACACGTAAGCACCCTTGCCGCGTTTGAAAAAAAGCGGTGTGCCGCCCACCGACTTGAACGCGCGCACCGGGGAATTAACGCCACCGGGAATCACTCGTTGTGATTGTTCAAACAGGTCTTGATTGCGTGAGGTCATAATTTGGATTCCTGAACAAAAAGTTGTGAAAATTGAACTGCGGCTGTCTGTATGTCCGCCTCGTTAAATACTGCCGAAATAACCGCCAACGCATCCGCCCCGGCTTCCAGTAACACCCTAGCATTAGCGGGTGTCACACCGCCTATCGCCACCAAAGGCAGTTGCAATTCGGCACGCGCCTGCCGCAACAACGCCAACTCGGCGCGCACCGCATCCGGCTTGATGCCGGAGCAAAAAAAAGCACCGAATGCGACATAATCCGCGCCCGCCGCCGCTGCATCATGTGCCAACGGCAGGCGATTATAACAAGAGATGCCGATGAGCTTGTTCCCGCCCAGAACTTGCCGCGCCCGCTCCACCCCGCCGTCTTCAGCACCCAGATGCACGCCATCCGCATCAACTCGCGCCGCCAACTGCGCATCGTCGTTGACGATAAAAGTCGCCGCAAATTGGCGCGTCAACTTGCGCAACGCCGCAGCTTGCAGCAAACGCAGTGCCGCGTCGGCAGATTTATTGCGGTACTGAATCACCCGCGCACCGCCGCGCAACGCCAATCCGGTATCGCGCAATAACGCCGGCGTATTCGGCTCGTCCGGCGTAATCGCGTACAAACCCCTAATTTGTTTGGTGCTCTTCATCCTCGGGGCCGCGTGCCCAAAACAGCCGGTCTGGAACATGCTGCCCCATGCCGGGGCGGAAACCCGCGCTCAATGTTTGCCAAGTGTATTCCTGCGCCTCTTTGACCGCATCGGGCACATCCACATTTTGCGCCAACAGCGCGGCAATCGCGGCAGCCAAAGTGCAACCCGAGCCGTGGTAAATATTGGGCAAACGATCCCAGCTATCACTGCGCAGCGCACCGCGCTCACCGTAAAGTGTATTGATTACCTTGGGGGTTTGCTCGTGCGCACCGGTAATCAGCACGTACTCGCAACCCAGACGCAACAAGCGCTTGGCACATTCTTCCAAGCCCGGGTCGTCCTCCTCGTTGTCCTCGTCTATCGCCAAACGGCGCGCCTCCATACTGTTCGGCGTGATAATCGTAGTCTGCGGAATCAGCAATTCGCGCATCGCATCCAGCATGTCTTCATCCGCCAGTTCATCACCGCGACCGGAGGCCAACACCGGATCAAGCACCAGGGGAATATCCGGGTAGTCCGCCATGATTTCAGCGATGACCGCAATATTTTCCACGCTGCCGAGCAAGCCAATCTTGAATGCCGCCACCGGCACATCTTCCAACATGGCGCGCGCCTGATCCGCCACCCACTCCGGATCTATCGGCAGAATATCCTCCACCCCGGAAGTGTCCTGCACCGTGATTGCCGTCACCACTGACAGCGGATGACAGCCCATGCTGGAAATCGTCAACAAGTCGGCTTGCAGACCGGCACCGCCGCTGGGATCGGTGGCGGCAAAGCTCATTACTAAGGGGAACGACTCGGACATGATGACTACCTGTAAATTTAGGGCGGCATTCTACCATTCAGATACCGCACTATCGAGGCGAACTGCGCCACGGAAAGATTTTCGGCGCGCAACCGGGCATCAATCCCCAGTCGGGCAAAATCGCCCTCAGCCAAATAGCTTTTGAGCGTGTTGCGCAAGGTCTTGCGCCGCTGCCCAAACGCGCTACTGACTATCGCCGCAAACAGTTTTTCGTTATCCACCACCCTCTCGCTGACGGGCAACGGAATCATGCGCACAATCGCCGAGTCCACCTTGGGCGCGGGACGAAAAGATTGCGGCGGCACATCAAGCAGCTTCTCCATGTAAAAACGATATTGCAACATCACCGACAGCCGCCCGTATGCCGCACTCGAAGGCGAGGCAACCATGCGTTCCACCACTTCGTTCTGCAACATGAAATGCATATCGGTAATGCGCGCGGTGTAAGCGGCGAAATGAAACAGCAGCGGTGAAGAAATGTTGTACGGCAGATTGCCCACAATACGCAACGGTGCGGCCAATTCGGCAAGATCAAACTTCAGGGCATCGCCCGCATGGATGATGATTTTGTCCTGCGGATAGTCGGTCTGCAAACGCGCAATGATGTCGCGGTCGATTTCCACCACATGCAAACACTTTAAGTGTTGCAACAACGGGCGCGTCAACGCGCCCAGACCCGGCCCGATCTCCACCATCCGGTCATCGGCCTGGGGGCGAATCGCGGCAACAATGTCCGCAATAATCCGCTCATCGACCAGGAAGTTTTGTCCGAATGATTTCTTGGCTTTATGAGCGCTCATCACGCACCATTTCTGCGGCAATTTTCAACGCTTCCAGCAAACTGCCGGCATCGGCCTTGCCGGTTCCCGCCAACTCGAGTGCCGTACCGTGATCAACCGAGGTGCGGATGATGGGCAGGCCGAGCGTAACGTTTACCCCGCCGCCAAAACTGGCGTGCTTCAACACCGGCAAACCCTGATCGTGGTACATCGCGAGTACCGCATCGCATTCGCGCAGACGATGCGACGCGAACAAGGTATCCGCCGGTAGCGGCGCACTCACGTTCATTCCCCCGGCGCGCAGCGCGTCCAACACGGGAATCATCACGTCTGTTTCTTCGCGCCCAAGATGACCGCCTTCGCCCGCATGGGGATTGAGTCCGGCGACCAGAATGCGCGGGCGGACAATCCCGAAGCGGCACTGCAAATCACGCTGCAAAATGCATAACACACTTTCCAGCAGCGGTGCGGTGATGGCATCCGCCACCTCGCGTAACGGCAAATGTGTCGTCGCCAATGCCACGCGCATCCCGCCGCCCGCCAACATCATCACCACTTGCGGCGTGTCTGTCTGCTCGGCGAGAAACTCGGTGTGTCCGGTAAAAGCAACCCCCGCATCATTGATAACCCCCTTGTGCACCGGCGCGGTGACCATGCCGGAAAACTCGCCGGAAACGCAACCCCGCACCGCGCGACGCAAGGTCGCCAACACATAACTGCTGTTTGCGGGATCAAGTTTGCCGGCCTGCACGGGGCGCATCAAAGGAATATGCAACACACTCAACTTGCCGCACACCTGCGGCACGGCGGGAGTGTAATCATGCAAGGGAACCCGAATGCCGAGCTGCGCCGCACGCTGCTGCAACAACGATTGATCGGCAATTACCACCAGCGGCAATTCGTGTTGCGCCAACTGCAAACACAGGTCAGGGCCGATACCGGCAGGCTCACCGGCGGTTATGGCCAGCGGCACTAAATCAGGCTGTGTCAATCAATTGTTCTTTTCGAGCCGATATTCGACGAACGCCTGGTCGCGCAACTGCCGCAGCCAATCCTGAAACTGCTCGTCGGCACGCAACGTGCCTATCGCAATACGCGCATCTTGCCGCGCCTGCTGTTCGCTGACATCGGCATTGCGACGCTCCAACACCTGAATCAAATGCCAGCCGAACTGGGATAGCACCGCCCCCATTTTTCCCGGTGCCAAACTATTCATCATCTCCTCGAATTCCGGCACAGTCTGCCCTGCGGGCAGCCAACCCAAATCACCGCCCTGCTGCGCGCTACCATCTTGCGAGTATCGCCGCGCTTCTTCGGCAAAATCGGCCCCGCCTTCAATACGCTCCATGATGTCCGCCAAACGATTGCGCGCCTCATTTTCCGAGATCACTTCGCTGGTCTTAATCAGAATATGGCGCGCATGGGTTTGCACCGCATTTTGCGCGGCTTTACTGTCGCGCTTACCCAGCAACTTCAAAATATGGAAACCGCTCGGGCTGCGCATAATTTCTGTATTTTGTCCCGGCTGCATTCCTTGCAACACCTCCAGGAATTGCGGCGGAACACGATCCCCCGCACGCCAACCGAGATCACCCCCCTTGAGCGCGTCATTGGCATCCGAAAAGCCCGCCGCCACCTCGGCGAAATCCGCGCCCGATTGTATTTGCTGCAATGCCTGCTCGGCCTTGGCGCGCGCCGCCTGAATTTTATCCGCGCTGGCCTGCTCGGGCACCACCACTAAAATATGGGCGAGATGGAACTCCTGGTTCGCGCCCAACATTTTTGCCTTGTTGGCCAGATAGTTATCCACCTCGGCATCGCTGATGATTAGCTTGCTTTCCACCTCGCGCTCGCGCAAGCGGGTAGAAACCATTTCACTGCGCACCTCTTCACGGAATTTCCTGAAATCGACCCCGTCCGACTCCAGCTTGGCGCGAAAAGCGGAAAGCGACGGAAAATTGTTTTGCTGGGCAATACGAATCAACGCCAAATCCAACTGATTATCATCCACCCGCAAGCCGTTTTCATTGGCATATTGCACCTGCAACAAGTCGGTAATCATGTGCTCCAGCAACTGCCGCTCCAACACCTCTTTCGGCGGCAATGAAGTGCCGCGCGCGCGCAATTGCTGCGACACTGTACTAAGGCGGTCATTCAATTCCAGGCGGGTGATCACATCCTCATTCACCACCGCCACCACGGAATCAATCGCCAGCGCCTGTGTCGAGCCCCCCGATGCCACAAGGGGTGCGGCGATGGCGGCTTCTGCCGCATACGCCAACTGCGACACCAGCAAAATACAACAGGCTGCCAGTTTAATTTGCATGACCATTCTCTCTAATAAAGTTAATCGGCACGTTGCGACGGGGAATCGCGTTGACTATTTGTTGATTTGATAACCGGGCACACTTTGCTTGAGCAAACCCAGGGGGTCACTGCCAACCCGCACCAAGTCATTCAACTCCAACTGAATAAAAATACCGGTGTTGGTTTGCTGGGTCGCGGTGGTCAAGCGTTGTGCCACCAGACGAATTTTCCAGCAGTCCTGATTATACTCAAGCCCGGCAACCGCCTCAAAAATACGGCGGTCTTGCAAGGAGTAATTCCAGCGACCCACCGCCTGCCAGCGATTCGATAGCGGCCACTGCCCGGAAACGTCAACCTGGCGCAGCGTATTGCGGCGGAAACGATAGCCCAGATTCAACACCTTGCCCGCCTCGGGACGGAAGCTGGAGGCAACGTTATAACGCTGGATGCGCGATTGATTCGGGTCAAATTGCGCTTCACCATCCAACCACCAGGCATCCGTAACACGCCCGGAAACCGCCATCAGAATATCCGAGCGATTGGTACTAATGGTCGGCGGGGCCAAATTAACCCTGGGAGCCTCAAAACTGAAACGCTGCCCCAACATGACCCGCAAATGTTCCGCACCGCTATCCCGGTCCAGAAAACGCGAACTCATCGCCAGCGTGATCTGGTTGGCATCGCCGATGCGGTCATTCCCAAAAAAACGGTTTTCGGTAAATATCTGGGTGAAACTGAAATCGGCCTGCGCCGAATCGAAATTGGGCAGGGCGCTTTGATCCCGATACGGAACATAAACATAAAAGGCGCGCGGCTCCAGCGTATTCACGTAATGGCCGCCGAACAAACTCACCTCGCGCTCAAAGGTCGCCCCACTATCGACGCTCAACATCGGCACCGTGCGCGACGTGTTCTGCAAAGCCCCGACATTGTTCGAGCCCATCGTGTAACGGGTGCTGTGCAGCGCAATTTTTGGCGTGACATAGAGTGCCGACCGGGTAATCAAGGGATAACTCACGCTGGGATTCATCACCAAACGCGAGGCATTCAACGCCGTAGGGTGGTAAAAGTCGACAAACTCACCGGTAAATGCCCACGATGCGCCGGCACGAACCTTCTGCGCGCTAACCGTCAGCTGCGGTAATCGCGCATGCGGCTCCGCAATCCGTACTACCGGATCCTGCAAGGTTTGGTAGCGTTGCGCCCGCAAGTTTGCACTCCACCCGTCACCCGCATAGCCGACCCCCGCCTCCTGCAACAAATTCACTTGGGAGGTTGAGTTCAGGCTGGCGGACAAATCCCGGAAATAATCATCATCCGAGACGTGGTTGTAATCCAGATAGCCGCGGAATCCGCGACCAAAGTTCTGTATATGGGTCAACGCAACACGGTCACGGCTACGCTTTGCCAGCCGGTCATCGGGCAGCACATCAAAATGCAACTCGCCGCGATAACTCTCCTGCAAATAACGGAATTCATTATTCAGCATCACCCCGCGCTTATTCATGAAACGCGGCGCAATGGTGGCATCAAAATTCGGCGCGATACTCCAGTAATAAGGCAGCGTTAACTCGCTACCGCCCTTGGTAGTGCTGCCAAACAGCGGTGCTAAAAATCCCGATTTGGCTTGATCGTTCAGCGGAAAATCCATCCACGGAGAATACAGAATCGGCACCCCCATAAACTCCACCCAAGTGTGGTGCGCAACACCGACTTGACGCTCCCGATCCAGTTCCAAGCCGCGCGTTTTCAGCACCCAATCCTCATCATCGGCACGGCAGGTGGTATAGCGCGCATTGTCGAGACTGTAGTGTTGCCTATCCTGAATACGGATGATGTCGGCACCCCCGCGCCCCCGGTTTTCCCCGAGGAAAAATTCCGGCTGGTGCATCGTGCCCGCTTCCGTACCCAAGTTCAGCATCAGTTGCGGTCCGCTAATCGTGCTATCGCCTTGCTCCAGCACCACCGAACCGCTGGCATCGAAATCCTGGCTTTCCTGGTTGTACAGCATCCGGTCCGCTCGTATTGACTGACCGTCGTTACGCAACACCACATTACCGCTCGCCTCGATCTGATTCTCTTTTTGCCCCTCCAGCTTGTCGGCCTCAACCACCACGGGTGAGGTCTGCGCGATGCCCGACACCTTGTCCACAGAAGCGGAAAACGTATCGGCCAGCACACAAGCCGGGGACACAAGAACACTGGAAAGGGCGCAAAAAAGGAGTGGGGAACGAAGCCGCATGACAACAAATCAGGTGATAAACTCGCGCAAGTTTAACATTAAACCCCCCGAAAAGAGCCGCTCATGCAACGCCGGAAACAATTGACCGAATGGCTGCACAGCCTGTATCCCCAGCAAGCGTTTAGCCTTGCCCCCGCATCTGCCGATGCCAGTTTTCGCCGCTATTTCCGCGCCACTTTCGCCGATGGCACGACCCGCATCGTCATGGACGCGCCCCCCCAGCACGAAGACTGCAAACCGTTTCTGCATATCGGAAAGCTATTCGAGGACGCGGGCACGCACACCCCGCACGTGTATGCACAGGACTTGGCACAGGGCTTTCTGCTGCTTTCCGACCTGGGCAATCTCACTTATCTGCAAGCCCTGAACGCCCGTAACGCGCCCGCGCTTTACGCGGCGGCGACCGATACCCTAATCAAAATCCAGTTGGCCAGCCGCGAGCATGAGCTGCCCCCTTATGACGAAGCATTGCTGCGCCGCGAACTGAATCTGTTCCCGGAGTGGTACATCGCCAAACATCTGGGAGTCACCCTAAACAACCACCAGCAAACCAAGCTGGAACAAGTGTTCAACCGCATCCTCGCCAACAACCTCGCCCAACCCCGTGTGTACGTGCATCGCGACTACCATTCGCGCAACCTGATGGTCGTGACAGACAACAATCCCGGCGTACTCGATTTTCAGGATGCCGTGTATGGCCCGATTACCTACGACCTCGCCTCCCTGTTCAAAGACGCTTATATCCGCTGGGAAGAAGAAGACGTTATCGACTGGTTGATAAGCTACTGGGAAAAAGCGCGCCTGGCCGGACTACCCGTGCACCAAGACTTCGGCGAGTTTTATCGCGACTATGAAATGATGGGGGTGCAGCGCCATATCAAAGTATTGGGCATATTCGCCCGCCTCAGCCATCGTGACGGAAAAGATGCCTACCTCAAAGATATGCCATTGGTAATGGATTACCTGCGCCGCGCCTGCGAGCGTTACATCGACCTCAAACCGCTACTCAATATTTTGATGGAACTGCATCCGCAAGCCACGCAAGACGGATACAGTTTTTGATGGCATCTTTTACTCTCCGCAATCCCCGCCTGGAGTAACTCGCCATATGCCTAATCGACAAAACGGACGAAGAAACCATCATGAAGGACACTCTATAAATGCTTGCCATGATTCTCGCCGCCGGGCGCGGCGAACGTATGCGCCCGCTTACCGACCATACGCCCAAGCCGTTACTGCGGGCGGGCGGTAAGCCGCTGATTGTCTGGCACATCGAACGCCTGGTTAAAGCGGGCATTACCGAGTTGGTCATCAATCACGCCCACCTCGGCGCGCAAATCGAACAGGCATTGGGCGACGGTCGCCAGTTTGGCGCGACCATTCACTATTCCCGCGAAAGCACGGCACTGGAAACAGCGGGCGGCATCGCCTGTGCGCTACCGTTATTGGCACCCTCTCCGGGCGGTGAGGAAATGCCGTTCGCGGTCATCAACGGTGACATCTGGTGCGATTACGACTTCACCCGATTGCCCGCGCTGGCAGCACAAATGCGCCATCATCAGGACGCGCTGCATCTCGTGCTTACCGACAACCCCGCCCATCACCCCAACGGCGACTTCGGCCTGCGTGACCGGCGCATCACCGACCTCGCCCCCAAGCTGACTTTCAGCGGCATCGGTATTTACCAGCCCGCGCTCTTTTCGGCCATCCCGCGCGGCAGCAAGGCCGCCCTCGCGCCGCTGCTGCGCGAGCAAATCGCGCTGGGCAAAGCCAGCGGTGAGCATCATCGCGGGCTGTGGGTCGATGTCGGTACCCCGCAACGCCTGGGGGAACTCGACAAGCAGCTCCTAACGTTACAAAATCGGAGCCATGACTGACACCACCATTTATCGGCAACGCCGCCGGACGCTGCAAAACACCATGCGGGACGGCATCGCCATCATCCCCACCGCACCGGAAGTCGCGCGCAATGCCGACGCGCATTACGACTATCGCCACGACAGCTACTTTTATTACCTGACGGGGTTTGCCGAACCGGAGGCGGTGTTGGTGGTAATTGCCGGTGACGCGCCGCAAAGCATTTTGTTCTGTCGCGAAAAAAATCCCGAACGCGAAATCTGGGACGGCTTTCGCCACGGCCCCGAGGCGGCCTGTGCGCACTTGGGCTGCGATGCCGCCTATCCGATCGCCCAACTGGATGAAAAACTCGCCGAGCTGATGGGCGACCGCCCGACCCTGCATTATCCGCTCGGTGCAAATCACGCATGGGATGCGCGCATCGTCAGGCTGCGCGAAACAGTCAAAGCAAAATCGCGCAACGGCATCCGTGCGCCCGCCGAGATACGCGATGTGCGCGCGCTGCTGGACGAGATGCGTTTGTTCAAAGATGCCCACGAGCTGGGCATCATGCGGCGCGCCGCCACTATTGCCTGCCATGCCCACCTGCGTGCCATGCGTTACGCCCGCCCCGGCCAGTTTGAATATCAGGTCGAGGCTGAATTGCTGCATGAATTCGGCCAACACGGCGCGCGCCACCCCGCCTACACCAGCATCGTCGCGGGGGGCGCCAATGCCTGCACGCTGCACTATGTCGGCAACGATGCCATGCTCAATGCGGGCGAGCTGTTGCTCATTGATGCGGGCTGCGAATACCGGGGCTATGCCTCGGATGTGACGCGCACGTTCCCGGTAAACGGCAAATTCAGTGCCGCGCAAAAAGACGTATATGAAATCGTACTGGCCGCACAAACTGCCGCCATCGCCGCCGCCCGCCCGGACGCATTGTGGAGCGCGCCGCACGATGCCGCGCTGCGGGTACTCGCCCAAGGTTTTATCGACCTCAAATTGTGCAGCGGTAGCGCGGATGATGTCATCGAATCGGAAAGCTATAAACAGTTCTACATGCACCGCACCGGACACTGGCTGGGCATGGATGTGCACGATGTCGGCGAATACAAAAGCGGCAAGCAATGGCGACCGTTACAGCCAGGCATGGTGCTGACCGTCGAGCCGGGCTGCTATATCCGCCCCGCCGACAATGTGCCGCAAGCACTATGGAATATCGGCATCCGCATTGAAGATGACGTGGCAATCAACACGCAAAACAACGAGGTGTTGACCGCAGCCGCGCCGAAAACCGTCGCGGCGATTGAAGAGCTGATGCGCCCCTCATGACCGAACAATACGACATCGTTATCATCGGCGGCGGCCCGGTTGGCGCAGCACTGGCACTGGCATTGCGCGATAGCCGCCTCAGTGTTTGCGTACTGGAAGCGCGACCCGCCGACACCGCCAGCAGCGATGCGCGCGCATTGGCATTGTCTTACGGCAGCCGCCTGCTGCTGCAACGCCTCCAAGTGTGGGACGCACTACAAAACGTGTCCGCCATCCGCACCATCCACATCTCGCAAAAGCACAGCTTCGGTCGCACCCTGTTACGCGCGGCAGAACTCGACGTACCGGAACTCGGCTACGTGCTGCCCTACCCGGCACTGCAAAGCGCACTCGGCGACGCGCTGCAGAAAGCAACAATGCAAACACGCTACAGCACCAAGGTCACACAATTGACCGGTGCGGCGGATTACGCCGTCATCCATTATCAACAGGGGGACGGGGACGAACAGCACACCCTGCAAACCCGCCTTGCCATCGTCGCCGATGGCGGCAAATTGTTGGCGCAGCAATTCCCCCCCGAGATTCACGACTACGGACAAAGCGCGTTGATCACCCACATCACCTGCACCGCACCGCAGGCACAGACCGCCTTTGAACGCTTCACCCCGTCCGGGCCGCTGGCACTGCTCCCCCACGCCGAGGGCTACGAGCTGGTATGGACCGCACCGCATCAGCAGGCACAGGCAATGCTGGCATGGGACGACGCAGACTTCCTGCGCGAACTGCAATCACACTTCCGCGACCGCGTCGGCGAATTCCTAACCGTCAGTCAACGCAGCTGCTTCCCGCTCGGCCTGCGCCGCGCCCCGCAACAAACCCCCATGCCGCACACCGTGCTACTCGGCAACGCCGCACAAACCATGCACCCCGTCGCGGGGCAGGGCTTCAACATGGGGCTGCGCGACGCGTGGGAACTCGCGCAAACAATACTCGACAGCACACCGCAAGCACTCGGCACGGCAACCATGCTCGCCGCCTACCGCAGCCAACGCCGCACCGACCGCGAAGCGGGCATACGCTTCACCGATGGATTGGTGCGGCTGTTTTCCAACGACCTGCCGCTGCTCGGCACGGGCAGGGCGGCCGCGCTGACCGCACTGGATTGCCTGCCGTTCGCGAAGAAGTTTGTCGCGAAGCGGATGATGTTCGGGGCGAATGGGTAAGCCAGGCATGGCCATGACGAACATGCCGGGGGACTGGCAACTCATCAAGTTGAACTGAATTTGCCGTGACCCCCTTTACCGACATCCCGTCACCCGATGCGCATTTAAGCCTGATTTATCAGGATGCATGGTTGTTGGCGGTGGACAAACCCGCCGGCTTGCTCTCCGTACCGGGGCGCGGCGCGGACAAGCAGGATTGTTTATCCGCCCGCCTGCAACAGGTGTTTCCCGAGGCACAGGTGGTGCATCGTCTCGATATGGCGACCTCGGGCTTGATGCTGTTCGCACGCGGCGCGGAAATGCAGCGCGAGCTTTCGCGGATGTTTCGCGAGCGTCTCATAGAAAAGCAATATGTGGCGGTGGTAACGGGTAGGGTGGCGACGGAAACCGGCAGTGTCGATTTGCCTGTCATCGCCGACTGGCCGAACCGCCCACGGCAGAGAGTTGACCGGACAGCAGGCAAACCCGCGTTGACACACTACCGGGTGTTGCATGATGGCGATGCGGTGACCGGCACGCGTTTGGCATTGCAGCCCGTTACCGGGCGCACCCACCAGTTGCGGGTACACTTGGCGGCACTCGGCCATCCGATTATCGGCGATGCATTGTACGGTGGATGCGCGGCGGAACGTTTGCTGCTCCATGCCGAGAGGCTGCGATTCAACCATCCGGCCAGTTCAGAAACGATCACCTTGCACTCGCCCGCACCGTTCTAAGGAAACGCCGAACAGGTCTGGTTTTGTCGTTTCCGCTTTGCGCGGGAACGGCAACTTAATCGGCGCCTCCCTGACTATCTGTCCGGTTGTTGTAAAATCACCGCGTTTATCAATCCCACAGGACTTCCCATGCAACCTTCGAAAGGCTTTATCACGTTCTTAATTGCCACTGCCGCGCTGTGCGGCGCGCTGGTGATGGTCATTGAGGTGCTGGGGTCGCGCGTCATCGGCCCGTTCTTCGGTGTGAGTTTGTTTGTCTGGACATCGCTGATTACCGTCACCATGATTGCGCTCGCCGCCGGATACGCCATCGGCGGCAGTTTGTCCGACCGCAAAAGCTCGCCCGATTGGCTGTACGGCATCATCATGCTTGCCGGTGTCTTGACGATTCTGGTTCCGGCAATCAAGGGGCCGGTCATACAAATGAGCTTGCCATTGGGTTTGCGTTGGGGCTCACTCGCCAGCGCGATGCTGTTATTCGGCCCCGCGTTGTTTTTGCTCGGCTGCGTGTCGCCCTACGTCGTCAAAATTGCCGCCCGCGAAATGCAAAACATCGGCCGCACAGTCGGCAGCTTTTACGCGATTTCAACGGTCGGCAGTGTTGTCGGCACACTGCTCACCGGCTTTGTGTTGATTGCCTACCTCGGCGTGAATCAAATTTTCCTGCTCGCGGGAGCGTTGCTGATTGCTTTGGGGGTCATCTACTTCGCACTGTTTCGCCGCAAATGGTTGGCAGCCGCCGCGCTGATTTTGCCGCTGTTCTTTTTGCCGCATGAAGCGCACGTCAGCAAAACCATGGCGGACGGCACACAGGTCGAACGCATTGCCGATGTCGATAGCTTTTATGGCAACCTGAAGGTGGTCGATTATTCCTTTGGTGATGTGCGCCAACGCGAAATGTTAATCGACGGCATGGTGCAGGGCGGGATGGACATGGGGAGCGGACAATCGGTTTATGAATATGCTTACCTGTTAAAATTTTTGCCCTACGCGCTGAACCCGGACGGAAAAAACTGCTTGGTCATCGGCTTGGGCGCAGGCTTTGTTCCCGCCTGGTATCAGGCGCAGGGCGTTCATACCGAGGTGGTGGATATTGATCCGGCTGTCGCCGATTTGGCTCGCGATTACTTTAACTTCAACCCGCAGATACCGGTGCATATCGAGGATGCCCGCTACTTTCTAAATAACACCGCGAAACACTACGACTACATGGTGCTGGATGTCTTCAACGGCGACACCACGCCGGGGCATCTGTTAAGCATCGAAGCCATGCGGCTCGCCAAACAACGCCTCAACAGCAACGGGGTACTCGCGGTTAATTTAATCGGCAGCGTCAGGCAAAACACCCTGATGACCGCATCGGTGGTCAAAACATTGCAGCAGGCATTCGATCAGGTGACGGTTTATCCGACGTTTGATCCGGCAACGGGCGCGGGAACCGGCAATCTGGAAATCATCGCCTACAGCGGCGCGCCCCGAGCCTTGCAACTGAACCGTGTCCCCGATTTGTCGATACACCCCGCTGCGGCGGCGCAGGTACAACAAAGTATGCGGCAACCCTTTGCTTTTCCGGAAGGCACGCCCGCGCTGGTGCTGTCCGACAATTACAACCCGGTCGATTTTTATGATTTGTGGTTAAAAGAGCAGATACGCGAAATCATTCTCAAGACGACCGATTTCGACATCCTGCTGAGTTAATCAGCCCGCTGTCCGGTGCTATACTTTTCCGCCATTGAATGCCCCCCAACCGACAAGGAATGAAATGAAACAATTTTTGATGTTGTTAGCAATTACCCTGACCAGCGTGAGCATGTTCGCCGCGACGGCGGAGGCCAAGCGTTTTGGCGGCGGCGGCAACTTCGGCAAACAACGCTCGGTCACACCGCAACCCGCACCCAAAGCTCCCGCCGCCACCCCCGGACAAGGCGCGGCCCCGGCAAAACAAGGCAACAAATGGCTGGGGCCATTGGCGGGCCTGGCAATCGGTGCCGGTCTCGCCACCCTGTTTGCCGGCATGGGGCTGGGGGAGGGCATGGGTATGTTGCTGATGATTATTCTCGCCGTGGTTGCGGTGATGTTTCTGATGTCCATGCTGCGCCGCAAGCAACAACCTGCCATGCAATATGCTTCCGCCACTTCACCTTACGCCGCACCGCAGCCGGCGCAACAGTCTCTGGCAGGCGGTGCAGCACCGGTTGTCGCGACAGCGGCCAATATCCCCGAGGGGTTCCCGGTAGAAACCTTTCTGCGCAGCGCGAAGACTTCATTCATCCGCCTGCAAGCCGCAAACGACCGCAAGGATTTGAACGACATTCGCGAATACACCACCCCGGAAATGTTCGCCGAAATCTCGATGCAGCTGCGGGAGCGTGACGATACCCCGCAAAAAACCGATGTCCTCGCCATCCACGCCGAATTGCTGGAAGTGGCGCACGAGGGCGACATTGCAATCGCCAGCGTACGCTTCAGCGGACAGTTGCGTGAAAATAACGGCGCGGCGGAAAACGTCGATGAAATCTGGCATGTGATGAAAAACACCCGGGATGACCAGTCTGTGTGGTTGTTGGCGGGTATTCAGCAAACCACGCTGCACTAGTCGGGTACGCCCATGTTCCGCCGGACAACGGTTGCCGCACTAAATCATCTGCTGGCACAGAACAACTGGGCGTTGGCCCGGCTGGCGAAATTTTCCGGCAAGACGGCGCGCTTCGACATCGCGCCGTTTTCTTTTGCCTGCACGGTATTGCCGGACGGTTTGCTCGCCCGCGCCGTGCCGGCTGCCGGTGCGGATGCGCATTGCGTGATTCCACCGTCGCTGTTGCCGCGCCTCGCGCTGCATGACGAAAACGCACATCGCGACATTCACAGCGAAGGCGATCCCGATCTGCTCGCCGAGATATTTTTTCTGTCACGCAATCTGCGCTGGGATGCGGCACACGACCTCAGCCGTATCACCGGTGACGTGGCGGCAGAACGTATGGTTCACGCCTCGCAACAAGCGCGGCAGCAGGTGCAAGCCGCCGCAAAAAATTTCAGCCAGGCCGCAGCGGAGTACTGGACTGAAGAACGTCCGTTGCTCGCCAAAGCAACCCAGATCGACCTCTTTATTCGGCAGGTGGATACGCTGCGGGACGACATCGCGCGCTTGCAACAACGGCTAAAACGCCTCCCATAAAAAAGGGCACCTTGCGGTGCCCTTGAACAGGAGTCGGGGAGACTCCGGGAGGAAACTGTTACAGGTTGTAAGCCCGCTCACCGTGTGTCGTGGTGTCCAGCCCTTCACGCTCGTCTTCTTCCTTCACGCGCAGCCCCATCACTTTATCGACCAGCTTGAACAGTACGAAGCTCACCACACCCGACCACACCACGGTTACCAGCACGCCCGTCGTTTGCGTAATGACCTGACCGACCATGCTGTAATCATCCACGCCCACGCCGCCCAGCGCGGGCGCGACAAAGACACCCGTACCGATCGCGCCGACGATGCCGCCAACGGCATGAATGCCAAACACGTCCAGCGAGTCGTCATAGCCCAAAGCGTGCTTCAGACCGGACACCGCCCACAGGCAGATCGGGCCGACCAGCAAGCCGAGGATGATTGCGCCCATCGCACCCACCAAACCCGCCGCCGGCGTGACGACCACCAGACCCGCCACCGCACCGGATGCGATACCCAGCATCGAAGGCTTGCCGCGCAACATCCATTCAGCAAACATCCAGCTCAGCGCGGCTGCGCCGGTGGCAACGATGGTATTCAGCAAAGCCAATGCCGCGCCGCCGGTTGCTTCCAGGTTAGACCCCGCGTTGAAGCCGAACCAGCCCACCCATAGTAACGATGCGCCTATCATGGTCATCGGCAGATTGTGCGGTGCCATCGGCTCCTTGCCGTAACCGATGCGCTTGCCGATTACGATTGCGCCCACCAATGCCGCGATACCCGCGTTGATATGCACCACCGTACCGCCGGCGAAGTCCAACGCACCGTGCTCGAACAGGTAACCGCCGGTTGCCCACACCATGTGCGCGATTGGCAGATAGGAGAAGGTAAACCACAGCGCGGAGAACACCAGCAGCGCGCAAAACTTGATGCGCTCGGCGAAGCCGCCGATGATCAGCGCGGTGGTAATCGCCGCAAAGGTCAGCTGGAAGGCGATAAAAGTAAACTCGGGAATCACCACGCCGTCGGTGAAGGTCGCCGCAGTGCTGTCCGGGGTCACACCCAACAGGAACAACTTGGACATATCGCCTATCATCCAGTTAAGGCTGCCACCGTCGCCGAACGCCAGGGTATAGCCGTAAACCACCCACAGAATGGAAATCATCGCGAAAATGGCGAACACCTGCGACAGTATCGACAGCATATTCTTGGCGCGCACCAAGCCGCCATAAAACAACGACAGCCCCGGCACGATCATCAGAATGACCAGCAGCGTGGACAACATCATCCAGGTGGTGTCACCTTTGTCGGGCACCGGTGCGGCCGCTTCGGCAACAACCGGCGCATCCGTTACGGCGGCAGGTACATCAGCCACCACGGCAGTCACCGCCTCCATATTTCCGGCTTGTTCCGCATAAACCGGGGCATTTATCAGGCAAAGCCCCGCCCACAGTGCCATCAGCACTAATACTTTTTTCATGATTTTCTCCTGGAAGTTTTAGAGTGCGTCTTTACCGGATTCGCCGGTACGGATGCGTATCACCTGCTCAAGGCTCTGCACGAAAATCTTGCCGTCGCCGATCTTGCCGGTGCTGGCCGACTTTTCGATTGCCTCCAGCACACGATCCAACTGGTCGGCCTCAATTGCCGCCTCCAGCTTGATCTTGGGCAGGAAATCCACCACATATTCCGCACCGCGATACAGCTCGGTGTGTCCCTTTTGTCGTCCGAAGCCCTTGACCTCGGTGACGGTGATGCCTTGCACACCAATTTCGGACAAGGCCTCACGCACTTCATCGAGCTTGAAAGGCTTGATGATGGCTGTGATCATTTTCATAGCATGACTCCTCTTCAAATGCGGGGCGGTGAGCCGCCCCCGTAGTTATATTCAGAATGAACGGCTAACCGACAACGTGGTCGCGCTGCGCGACAAATCTCTGCTTCCCGATGCCACCGGTGTGGTGTAGAACCCCCCTGCCGAATTGGTGTCACTGTAAGCCAGACTAACCGAAAAATCACCGATGTCTTTCGACACGCTCAGCTTGTAATCGCTATAAGTTGGAGGTGTCCCGGCAAGCACCAATGCATCAGCCCCCGTACCTTTATAGGTTTGCCTGCCGACATGTCCGTCCAGCGTAACACCGCTATCGCCCAGCGGCACACTGGCATTGAGCTCGATGTAGCTGGTGCCGCGCGCGCGCGCCACGCCAAGGAAATCACCCAGTCCATAAGAGTATTTGGCCGTAATCCACTGATAACTGACCGCACCATAAATCTCGTCGGTATCCGGTTTGGTAAAGGCCGCCGGATAATTGCTGGCCGGATAGTTGTAGCGCACAAAACCAACGTCATAGTTAAAGCCGTCGGCAAAGTCATTACTGAAACCCAAGTACGTATCTATCTCCAGGCTGGAACTTATGGCAGGTGTGAAATCGCTAATCCAACTGATATTGGAGCCCCATACACCCGCATAAAATCCGCTGGAATGACCATAGTCGAAGCCGCCCTGAATCGCGGGATTTCCGGAAGTCTGCGAAATGCCACGGAAAATATAGTCGCTAGTGAAGCCGATATTCGCGCTCAAGGTATGTGCAGATTCTGGAATGACGTGCGTACCTTCTTTGTGCTTGGTCATTTCAGCATCCTCGGCCAGAGCGACGCCCGGTGCGGCGAGTGCAACCAACATCAGCGAGTTCAACAATTTGTTTTTCATGGTTTGAATCCTTTCAGTCAAATTAAAAGTGGTAATAATCGTCCACACCCCCACTAAAGCAGCATTCGTGCCACACATATTTGTTATTTATATACAATCAGTTGGCGCGTCCATCCTAGTTCCGGGCAAACTAGGCGCACCAGATGCAGGCATGATATTCCGGTCATGCACTAGCCAAGTGCGTGCGGGACGATTTTGCTACACTGCATCCCATTGATTACTCGGGAGCAGCCATGCTGAACGCAAAAACATTTGAAGAAATCACCAGCAAACTCAGTGATGCCGTCAAAAACAGTCCGGCGCAAGACATCGAAAAGAACATTCGCGCATTACTGGCGCAGGGATTCAGCAAATTGGATTTGGTCACCCGTGAAGAATTTGACGTTCAGGCGCAAGTGTTAGCCAGGGCGCGCGAACAACTCGGCGCGCTTGAAACCCGCATTGCGGAACTGGAAGCGCGGCAAAAATAACATGGGCGCGCGCTTATGAGCCTCGCCGTTCTCTATAGTCGCGGACTGGCCGGCATGGAAGCGGCACTGGTCACCGTCGAAGTGCATCTCGCCAACGGCCTGCCGCAATTCACCATCGTCGGCCTGCCCGAAGCCGAAGTGAAAGAAAGCAAAGACCGCGTGCGCGCCGCGTTGCAAAACTGCCAGTTCGAATTTCCCGCCCGCCGCATCACCGTCAACCTCGCGCCCGCCGACCTGCCCAAAGAAAGCGGGCGTTTTGATCTGCCCATCGCCCTCGGCATTCTCGCTGCGTCCGGTCAGATTCCCGCCGACAAGCTTGCCGAATATGAATATGCCGGTGAGCTGGCACTCACTGGCGAACTGCGCCCGATACGCGGCGCACTGGCGATGACCTACCGTGCCGCCAACAGCGGGCGGGCGTTTGTATTGCCCGCCGCGAACGCCGCCGAGGCCGCGCTGGTGGAAGACGCTGCGGTCTATCCCGCGCAATCGCTACTGCAAGTCGCCGCCCACCTGGCCGGACGCGATGCCCTGACACGCCATATCCCGGACACCAACAGCATCGTGCCGCATTACCCAGACATGCGTGAAGTAAAAGGTCAGACGCAATCCAAGCGCGCCCTGGAGATTGCCGCCGCAGGCGGTCACAGCGTGTTGATGTCCGGCCCGCCCGGAACCGGTAAAAGTATGTTGGCGGCGCGCTTCCCCGGCCTGCTGCCGCAGATGACGCAACAGGAGGCACTGGAAAGTGCCGCAATGCAATCACTGGGTGGCACCTTTGAGGTCGGGAAATGGAAAGTACGCCCTTACCGCTCACCGCACCACACCGCCTCCGCCGTGGCACTGGTCGGCGGCGGCAGCAACCCGCGTCCGGGGGAAATCTCGGTCGCGATGCATGGTGTGTTGTTCCTCGACGAATTGCCGGAGTTCGACCGCAGCGTGCTGGAAGTGCTGCGCGAGCCGTTGGAGAGCGGGCATATCACCATCTCGCGCGCGGCGCGCAGGGCGGACTTCAAGGCGCAGTTCCAACTGGTCGCGGCGATGAACCCCTGCCCCTGTGGTTATCTCGGTCACTACAACGGCAAATGCCGCTGCACCCCGGATCAAGTCTCGCGCTATCGCGGCAAAATCTCCGGCCCACTGCTGGATCGCATCGACATCCAGATCGAAGTGCCCGCCGTACCGCAACAAGACCTGCTCAAACAGGCGGACGGGGAAAACAGCGCGGCCATTCAGGCCAGAGTAGAGGCCGCGCGACAACGACAGCTATCGCGGCAAAATAAACCCAACGCCCAACTTTCCGTTACCGAAATAGACAACTATTGCGCGCCCGACGAACCGGGTGAAGCGCTGCTGCGCCAGGCCATCAGCAAACTCAACCTCTCCGCACGCGCCTATCATCGCGTGCTCAAAGTCGCCCGCACCATCGCCGACCTCGCCGCTTGCGACACCCTCCGCACCGGGCATATCGCCGAAGCCGTGCAATATCGGCGTATGGATAAACAGGGTTAGCCATGGCGCAATTCCGCACCCACTCCGGCAAATTGAACCTGTCTTCCAAAAAACATACAATCCGTCACCGACCCAATCGGCATCCCGGCTTTCGGAGAGAATGAAATGTGCCTCTCGCCCTATTTTTTGTTGATATACGCAGATTGAATCTATGAGTCTTCTCCAAGAAGCCATGCGGCAGAAGGTCATGCGCGAATCACAGGCAAGCGGGCAGGATGGCCAAATTTCGTCCGGGAATAACGCCCCGACCCCACCAAAATCCGCTAAAAATCGGGGCACGCTCAACGGGCTGATTGCTAGCGCGGTATTAATCGCTTTGGTGGCAGGAGTAATAAGTATCTTGCCCGAGCCCGGCGACAAAAAGCCTCCGCTCATATTGCCCGCACAACAACCGGCAACTCCTGAAATCTCCGTGAAATCCGATGAGCAACCCGTCACTCGGCAATTAGCCTCCCTTGCCGCACCCGCCAATACGGCGGACAACAAGGAACAGGAAATAAAAGATTTTGTTGTCGGCTGGGTTAAGGCTTGGTCAACCCAAAACGTGGAAAAATACCTGTCGGCTTACGCCTCGGAATTCAAGCCCGAAAACGGGCTGAGCCGCCAAGCCTGGGAAAAGCAGCGACACCACCGCCTGACCAAATACAAAAAAATCGAGATAGAACTCACCAACCTGACCGTGTCCACAGAAAAAGATACCGCAACCGTCGAGTTCATCCAGTCCTTCAGGGGAGATAACTTCTCCGAAACCGGCTTCCGCAAACGGCTGGTTCTCAAGCTACAGGACACCGGCTGGATGATTACCAGGGAAACCGGCGGCTAGCCAATCGAGGTGGCGGCGATAGTCCTCATCGATTCGGCAAGGCGACGCGGCTACGGCATGAGGGCTCAGTCGGATTGGATGCCGCCGCAGCCTGGCAGGATTTAGGGAATCGCGGTCTATCCCCGATTGTCGTGCGTGGCAGCAAGAGATTATGGCAAGCCCCGCCCAGCGGTCATTGTCCAATCAGACTTTTTCAATGGGCATCAAAGTTGTACTTTGCTTCCATTGCTAGCGAGCTGTCACCCGCCAAATTGTTTCGCATTGATATTGCGCCGACGACAGAGAATGGGTTGGAAAAATTATCGCAGGCAATGGTGGAAAAATTACGAGCGTGTCGCTTGCGCGTATTAAACGGCTCATAGACCGTCTTGGGGATGTGCATAAGGATAGAATTTCTGATGCCATATCAATCTGGTTGCATTGGTAGATTGAGAAGTGACTATAAATTGTTTGTTAAGGAGATGCTGATTATTCGTCATGCCCGCGCAGGCGGGCATCCAGCTGTTTGATTTGACTGGGTTCCCGCCTGCGCGGGAACGACAAAACCGAATAATTCAGCGTTTCCTTAGTAGGGCGGGTGGTATCTAAAGATGCGCTTCGGTCAGTAAGAATTCCTTGAACGCCGCCGCCGCAGCGGAGAGTCGTTTGTTGTTGCGGTGCACGACGAACCAGTGGCGCATGAGCGGGAAATGCTCCACGTTGAGGATGACAAGGCGTTTGGTTTCCAGCTCCAGCTCGATGCTGTGCCGTGACAGAATGCCCAGCCCCATGTCGGCTTGCACCGCTTGTTTGATGGCTTCGTTGGCTTCCATCTCCATACTGATGTGCGGCTGAATTTGATGTTCCGCAAAGATTCTTTCCATCGCGCTGCGCGTGCCCGATCCGGGTTCGCGCGATAAAAAAGTCTCCTGTGCGAGCTGGGTAAATTTCACAATCTTGAGTTTTGCCAGCGGATGATGGGGGGCGGCAATCACTACCAGCGGGTTATCGAGAAATGATTCCGCCATCAGGTCGAGACCGTCGGGCGGCTGCCCCATAATGGCGAGGTCGGTGCTGTTTTCCGTCAGTTGCGCCAACACCGCATCGCGGTTGGCGACATGCAAATTGACGCTGATGTTGGGATGCTGCTGACAGAATTTCGCCAGTAGTTGCGGGCTGAAGTAGTTGGCGGTATTGACCACGGATAGCGTTAACTTGCCTTGTTCCAGCCCTTTCATTTCGGTGAATACCGATTCCATTTCAAGCAGTTGCTGAATGATGGTGCGGCTATACTGGAGCAGCTCCCGCCCCGCCTCGGTGAGGAACAGTTTCTTTCCCATTTGTTCGAATAACGGCAGGCCAATGTGGCCTTCGAGTTGCTTAATCTGCATGGATACGGCAGGTTGCGACAGGTATAGCTCCTCGGCGGCACGTGAAAAATTCAGGTGAGTCGCCGCTTTTTCAAAAACCTGTAACTGCCGCAAAGTGAAGTGGAGCATTGCCGGATCAGAGTCTGAAGTTGGCGAAATGGTATCAATGCATAAGAATATATTATGGTATCAATAAAAACAATTGACTATCGTTTATATAGATATGCCTCTATAGTCACACCAGATGTAAGGCGTTGTTCCTTGGTAGTTAGTAAAAATTATCGTAAAACACACAGGAGAGGTAAATTATGGATCAATCAAATCGTTATGCGGATCTGAGTCTGAAAGAAGAAGATCTGATCAAAGGTGACAAGCACATTCTGGTTGCTTATCACATGGAGCCGGTCGCAGGTTATGGCTATCTGGAAGTGGCGGCGCACATTGCCGCCGAATCCTCTACAGGTACCAACGTTGAAGTTTCCACTACCGACGACTTCACCAAGGGCGTGGACGCGCTGGTGTACTTTATCGACGAAGCCAAGGGCGTAATGAAAGTTGCCTACCCGAACGAACTGTTTGATCGTAACGTGACAGACGGTCGCGCGATGATTGTTTCCTTCCTGACGCTGGCAATCGGTAACAATCAGGGCATGGGCGACGTGAAAAACCTGCAGATGCAGGACTTTTATGTGCCTTGGTCGATGTTGCGCCTGTTCGACGGCCCTTCCAAGGACATCACCGACATGTGGGACATCCTGGGTCGTCCACGCAAAGACGGCGGCTATATCGCCGGAACCATCATCAAGCCCAAGTTGGGTCTGCGCCCCGAGCCATTTGCCAAGGCGGCTTACCAGTTCTGGCTGGGCGGCGACTTCATCAAGAATGACGAGCCACAAGGTAACCAGACTTTCTGCCCGATGAAGAAAGTTATCCCATTGGTTTACGACTCGATGAAGCGAGCCATGGATGAAACCGGTCAGGCCAAATTGTTCTCGGCAAATATCACTGCCGACGACCACTATGAAATGTTGGCTCGTGCGGACTACATTCTGGAAACCTTCGGGCCAGACGCAAACAAGTGCGCATTCCTGGTGGACGGTTACGTCGGCGGTCCGGGCATGATTACCACAGCACGTCGCCAGTATCCTGATCAGTATCTACACTACCATCGCGCGGGGCACGGCGCGATCACTTCCCCTTCTGCCAAGCGCGGTTACACAGCTTTTGTGTTGGGCAAGCTGTCCCGCTTGCAAGGTGCTTCCGGTATCCACGTGGGTACGATGGGCTTCGGCAAGATGGAAGGCGGCAATGATGACAAACACATCGCTTATATGATTGAGCGCGATTCTGCCGATGGTCCCTACTACCATCAGGAATGGCACGGCATGAAGCCGACCACACCTATCATCTCCGGCGGCATGAACGCATTGCGTCTGCCGGGCTTCTTCGAAAATCTGGGTCACGGCAACGTGATCAACACTTCGGGTGGCGGTTCTTACGGCCATATCGACAGCCCGGCTGCCGGCGCAATCTCCCTGCGCCAGTCGTACGAGTGCTGGAAGTCGGGTGCCGATCCGATCGAATTCGCGAAAGAACACAAAGAGTTTGCCCGCGCATTCGAGTCCTTCCCCGGCGACGCGGACAAGATTTTCCCGGGCTGGCGCGAGAAGTTGGGCGTGCACAAGTAATTTCGGTTGGTATCGGAAAGTTGTGAAAACACGCCCCCACTTGTTGGGGGCGTGTTTTTTCCCCAGATTTAATTTCCTCTCTGTCGCGGGGAGGGAGCAGGTACTTCGGAGGTGGCTATGAGCAGCAACAAAGATCAATACAAGGTTCAACGAGAGCCTTTCTATCAGGCGCAAGGTGACGAAGTCACATTGTATGAAGCCGCTTACGCGGCACGTTTACCGGTGATGGTGAAAGGCCCGACGGGTTGCGGTAAATCGCGCTTCATCGAATATATGGCATGGAAATTGGGCAAGCCGCTGATTACAGTGGCCTGCAATGAAGATATGACGGCAAGCGACTTGGTGGGGCGTTATCTGCTGGATGCCAACGGCACGCGCTGGCTGGATGGTCCGTTGACCACAGCGGCACGCATCGGCGCGATCTGCTATTTGGACGAAATCGTCGAAGCGCGTCAGGACACCACCGTGGTGATCCATCCCCTGACCGATCATCGCCGCACCTTGCCGCTGGACAAGAAGGGTGAATTAATCGAAGCGCATCCCGATTTTCAACTGGTGATTTCCTACAATCCCGGCTATCAGAGCTTGATGAAGGATTTGAAGCAATCCACCAAGCAGCGTTTTACCGCATTCGATTTTGACTATCCCGATGCCAAGGTCGAGGCAGACATCCTGAGCAAGGAAACCGGAATCGAGGGCGGGCTATCGGCGCAATTGGTGAAAATTGGACAGACTGCGCGCAACCTTAAAGGACACGGGCTGGACGAAGGTATCTCGACCCGCTTGCTGGTCTATGCGGCCACCCTGATTAAAGGCGGTGTTGATGCCAAAGCAGCTTGCCGCATGGCACTGGTGCGTCCGATTACCGACGACGCGGATATTCGCGACACGCTAGATCACGCAATTGATGCGGTATTTGCGTAATGTCGGATGTGTCCGCGCCATCGTTATAGCGGCGATGTGTTACCGCAAGCCACAGGAAAAACATGGAAACCGTAACCATACCCAAGGAATTTGAAGCTTGCTGGACGCAACTTGATTGCGGTTTCCCGCGCGTTGAGCCGATATTCGCCGATTGTATGCGCGAGGCGTTGGAAGTGTTGACCGATAACGGCGTGGCTGCCTACATTGAGAACGCGCGTTTTCTCGGCAAAATGGGGCGCGGGGCAGAGCCCATCCTGATTTTTCTGGAAGCGTGGCCGTCTGTTGCCAAGTCGCTGGGCGAAGAGACGTTGCCTGCCATCATGGAGTGCATCCGCAAGATGTGGAAGTCGCCCAACGGCAAAGCGATCGTCCCCTTCCTGCAATCGTTATCGACGGCGGCGCGCAGACTGCATTCACGGGAACAGATGCGGGATTACCTGGAGCTGGTGCTGGATTTCATGGAGCGCACCACGGGTTCAATCCATGGCATTCACCAGACTTTTGCCAGTCCCGGTTTGCCGGAATTTTTCAAGAAAAGCCCGTTGCTGCTCAACCAGCTTTCGCTGACCGGCCTGAAAAACTGGGTGGATTACGGGGTGCGCTATTACAGCGATCATCCGGATCGGCAGGTTGACTATTTCAGCCTGCAGTCGGCGGATAGCCATGCGGTGTTGCAGCGTGAACGGCACGGGACGCTGCTGGTGGACAATGAGCGCAAGCTGGATTTGTATTTGCGCGGATTGTGGCGCGATGAAGACCTGCTGATTCCCTATTCCAATGCCTACGATGAATTGCGCAAACCCGTTCCCTATTACGACAAACTCGGTATTCGTTTGCCGGATGCCTACGACGATTTTGTTCCCCCCTCCCCCTCCGGGAGAGGGGTCGGGGGTGAGGGAGACGCGCTGCAGCGCGTTTCGGGAATAGACCGTTATCGTGCCGCGCTGACCCATATGGTCGCCCATCGGCGCTGGAGTACGGCGATCTTTGCCGATAACTTCAGCCCGTTCCAGCGTATGGCGGTGGAATTCTTCGAGGACAGTCGCGTGGAGTATCTGGCGATGCGCGAATATCCCGGTCTGCGCCGCATTTTCATGGCACTGCACCCGATCCCCGCCGAGGATGCCTGTGATCCGGAAAAGGAGTCCGGTGTGCGCCATCGCCTGGCGATGCTGTCGCGCGCCTTGCTCGATGAGCAACATCCTTACCGGAATCCGCATATCATCGAGTTTTCGCAACGTTTTCATGATGTTATGCGTCAAGGCAGCGGGGGAGGTACACAGGAAATGGCCGATTTGGCGGTGTCTTTCGTGGCAAGAACGCGCCGTCAGAGCGATCAATTGCCCAAGACGCATTTCAAGGATACGGTAATCGATTATCGTGATGATAATCGCCACATGTGGCGATTCCACGAGGAGAGCGACGACGAGGAGATGTTCGAGGATCACCGCAAAAAAGCTGCGGACGAGGAAGTCAAAGGGCTGCCGCCCCGGCATTACCACGAATGGGATTACCACAATCAGAGTTACCGTCCCGACTGGGTGAGCGTGTATGAGGGGCTGCATCCGCAAGGCAAGGCGAGCGACATTGACCGTTTGCTGGAGAAACATGCCGGGCTGGCCAAGCGGCTGAAAAAGATGCTGGACTTGCTTAAACCGCAAAACAAGGTGCGCGTCCGCTATCAGGAAGAGGGCAGCGAGCTTGATCTGGATGTCGCGTTGCGCTCGCTGATCGATTACAAGAGCGGCTCGGCGCCCGACCCGCGTATCAACATGAGCCACCGCAACGACGGGCGCAATATCGCGGTGATGCTGTTGCTGGACCTGTCCGAATCGCTCAACGAAAAAGCGGCCGGCAGTGACCAGACTATTCTGGAATTGAGCCAGGAAGCGGTGTCGTTGTTGGGCTGGGCGGTGGAAAAACTGGGCGACCCGTTCGCCATTGCCGGCTTTCATTCCAACACGCGGCATGACGTGCGCTATCTGCACATCAAGGGCTACAGCGAACACTGGGGCGACGAGGTAAAGGGGCGTCTGGCGGCGATGGATGCCAGCTACTCGACGCGCATGGGTGCGGCGATGCGCCACGCGGCGCACTACATGGAAAAGCAGCAGGCCGACAAGAAGTTGATGTTGATTCTCACCGATGGCGAGCCGTCCGATATCGACAGCAAGGACGGGCGCATCCTGATTGAGGATGCGCGGCAGGCGGTGAACGAACTTGATCGCCAGGGAATTTACAGTTACTGCATTAACCTTGATCCCAAGGCGGATGAATATGTTGCGGATATATTCGGCAGGCAGTACACCATTATTGATAAAGTGACCCAACTTCCCGAACGGCTGCCGGAATTATTTATTTCGCTAACAAAATAAGCCATAGAGTGACATCGCTAAAAGCGGTAAAATTGGTCAGTGATCATAAAACAACTGAGGAGAAAGCAGCATGAGCAAGAGCCTAATACAATTCATCATCGAAGAGCAGCGTACGCTTCCAAATTCGACGGGCGACTTCACCGGACTAATCAGCGACATCGTGTCCGCCTGCAAGCAGATTGCGCATGACGTGAACAAGGGTGCACTGATCGGCGTACTGGGTTCTGCGGGCAGCGAGAACGTGCAGGGCGAGACACAGAAGAAGCTGGACATCATCACCAACGAAGTCTTCATCAAGGCCAACGAATGGGGCGGCCATCTGGCGGCAATGGCTTCCGAAGAGATGGACGACATCTACGAGATTCCCAAGCAGTATCCGCGCGGCAAATACCTGATTACTTTTGATCCGCTGGATGGCTCGTCCAATATTGACGTGAACATCTCCGTCGGCACAATTTTCTCCATTTTGCGTTGTCCCGAAGGCGTGACCAATCCGACCGCCAAGGACTTCATGCAGCCGGGAACCAAACAAGTCTGCGCCGGTTATGCGTTGTATGGCCCAAACACCATGATGGTGATTACCACCGGTAGCGGCGTAAACGGCTTTACGCTGGATCGCGATGTTGGCGATTTCTTCCTGACCCACCCGAACATGCAGATCCCTGCGGATACGCAAGAATTCGCCATTAACATGTCCAATCGCCGCTACTGGGAAGAACCCGTGCAGCGTTATGTTGAGGAATGCGTGAAAGGCAAGGACGGCGGTCGCGAGAAAAACTTCAATATGCGCTGGGTTGCCTCCATGGTGGCGGAAGTGCATCGCATTTTGACGCGCGGCGGCATCTTTATGTACCCGTTTGACAACAAAGAGCCGGGCAAGGCGGGCAAGCTGCGCCTGATGTATGAAGCGAACCCGATGTCCTTTATCGTCGAGCAGGCGGGCGGGGTAAGTTCCACCGGGCGCGAGCGCATTATGGAACTGAAGCCGAATGGTTTGCATCAACGCGTACCCGTCATTCTGGGTTCGAAGAATGAGGTTGATCGCGTGGTGGGTTATCACCAAGGCAAGTAATCACTACCGGGCAACCCTTTGGATGGGTTGCCCGCGTCTGAAATTCTTAGAGGAACAATATGAGTAAACCGTTAGTCGCCATCATCATGGGCAGCGGCAATGACTGGGAAGTCATGCAGCAGTCTGCCCGCGCGCTGCAGGATTTTGGTGTGCCATTTGATGCGCGCGTGATTTCGGCGCACCGCTCCCCCGATTTGTTGTTCGATTACATCAAAGAGATGAGCGCGCAGGGCGTGCAATGCTTTATTGCCGGCGCGGGCGGCGCGGCGCACTTGGCGGGGGTGATTGCCGGGAAAACGACTTTGCCGGTGTTGGGTGTGCCGATTCCTTCCAAGTATCTCAAGGGTATGGATTCGCTGCTTTCCATTGTGCAGATGCCCAAAGGGATTCCGGTTGCGACCTTCGCTATCGGCGAGGCGGGCGCGGCAAATGCGGGGCTGTTTGCCGTTTCAATGTTGGCGGTGAATGACGCGCCGTTGGCGCAGAAATTGACCGACTACCGTAAAAAGCAGGCGGAAACGGTCAAGGCAACAACGTTGCCGGCCCTGTCTTAATAAAGGGAGATCCCAGCGTGAGTGAAACCGGACAAAGCCCCCAGGTACCAACCAAATCAGGCATAACCAAATGGATAGTCATGACGGCTATCGTGGTGTTTCTCGTACTCTCGGTCAAATTTCTGTTGCCCAGCGGTTATAGCGGCGATTTATCGCGCATCGGCAAAGGCGATCCGGTTGTCGTGCTGATTCGCGATAAAAATACCGTGCAAAGTTTGCAGTTGTTGGAAGTAATGGACGACGTTCGCGACAAATATGGCGCGCGGGTGGAGTTTTTGGTGGTGGACTGGAATACCGAAGACGGGCGCAAGTTTATGAAAACCTACCAGGCGCAGCGCGCCACGATAGTCATGCTGGACGGTGGTGGCGAGTTCGCGAAAAACATTTTCGCACCGCAAACCGCAGAGACGATGCAGCAGGAAATCGCCGCGACCTTTGGAGTAACGCCATGAGTACCGCAATGCTGCAATCCGATATTCGCAGTCTGCCGTTGCTGCATCGCGGCAAGGTGCGCGACTTGTACCAGGTTGATAGCCAACATTTGCTAATTGTTCAAACGGATCGATTGTCGGCTTTCGATGTCATTCTGGATGATCCGATTCCCGGTAAGGGCGCGGTGCTGACAGCGGTATCCAATTTCTGGTTTGACAAGCTCAAGCAGGTGATTCCCAACCACCTTTCCGGTATTGACCCGGAGTCCGTGGTGCAAGGCGAGACGGAGCGCGCTCAGGTGCGCGGGCGGGCTTTTGTGACCAAGAAGTTGCAACCGTTACCGATAGAGGCGATTGTGCGCGGCTACCTGGTCGGTTCCGGCTGGAAGGACTACCAGAAAACCGGTGCCGTGTGCGGTATTCGGCTGCCCGCCGGACTACAGGAGGCGCAACAGTTGCCTCAACCGCTGTTTACCCCGTCCACCAAGGCGGCAGTGGGTGAGCACGATGAAAATATTTCGTTCGATCAAGCCGTTGCCCTGCTGGGTGAGACGCGCGCCAACGAAGTACGTGCGGCGACCTTGCGCCTGTACACCGAGGCGGCGGATTATGCCCGGACGCGCGGCATTATCATCGCCGACACCAAGTTTGAATTCGGTGTGGACGAGTCCGGCACGCTATATGTGATAGATGAAATGCTTACGCCGGACTCGTCACGCTTCTGGCCTGCGGATTCGTATCGGGTGGGGAGCAATCCGCCCAGTTTTGACAAGCAGTTTGTGCGCGATTGGCTGGAGTCTTCAGGTTGGAATAAGCAAGCTCCCGCCCCCCGGATTCCGCCGGACGTGTTGCAAAAAACCAGCGATAAATATCGCGAAGCACAGCAGCGTTTAATTGGACAATGATGAGTGCACCGCATGACTTGATTGCCGGATTTCACCGTTTTCGCGAACAGCACTTCACCGACGACGACGCGCTCTATCGGCAACTGGTCGAGGAAGGGCAAACCCCCAAAACATTGATCGTCGCCTGTTGTGATTCACGGGTGGATCCGGCATTGATATTGAATTGTGCGCCGGGCGATTTGTTCGTTATTCGCAATGTGGCGAACCTGGTTCCGCCCGCGGAAAGCCGCCCCGGCGGGCGTCACGGCACCAGTGCCGCACTGGAATACGGTGTGGGCACCCTGAAGGTAGAACACATCATCGTGCTGGGACATGCGCAATGCGGCGGGATACGCGCGTTGATGAGCGGCAGCAATACGGGTAACGAAGATTCCTTCATCAACAGTTGGATGCGCCTGGCTGAAGATGCGCGTGCCGAAACCGAGCAACGGCTGGCAACGGCATCGGATCGGGTGCGCGAACAATTCTGCGAGCAGCGCGCCATTCTTGCCTCGCTGGATAATCTGATGACGTTCCCCTGGATACGCGAACGCGTCGAACAGGGCGTACTCACCCTGCACGGTTGGTATTTCGAGATGGAGGGCGGAGTCCTGTTAGGTTATGACCCCGGCAGCGGGCAATTCCAACCCCTGTAGCCTATCTTCCGCCGGTGAGTATTTTGTAGCGCGCCTTGTCTGCGTCGTAGCGCGCTTCCAGGGCATCCTTTTCAGCCTGATATTTTTCCAGTTGTTGCTGCATGTTCAGCAGGCGATCTTCCGCCTGCGCGACATCCTCTTTCAAGGATGCCGGTATCGGCTTTCCCGCTTTGACGCGCTCGGCGGTTTCGTCTTTCAGGCTTTTCAGGTTGTCGTTTGCCATCCTGACGCGCGAGGTGCTGCTGCTGATGCGGGCATTTACCTGCTGTAAATTGCGTTTGCGCGCCAGATCAATTTCATCGCTGTTGCTGTAGGTATTCAGCAATGTTTTATCGTAGCGCTGCTGTGCCTCCTTGGCCTCTTTTTCCTGCGCCTTCTCGGCATCGGCGGCTTTCTTGGCCTGCTGCTCTTCCTCCGTCAGAACCTCTGTGGTGCTGACCACACGACCGCTTTTATTCAGCTCCGAGCGCGTCTTGTTGGCATATTTTGGCGGGATGGTATCGCCGATGTGGGTCACGCCGTTTTCATCCACCCACTTGTAAGTTTTGGCGGCGACAGGCAGGGTCAGGCTCACGCCGAGAACAAGTGCGACAAGCAGGCTGGTTTTAGTCATTTTTTACTCCGTAACGGTCACGATAAGATGTTACTGCGTTGAGATTCTGCACCAATTCGTCATGCTGCCGCAAATACGCAAGCAAGTCATCCAGTGAGGCGATGGACACCACCGGCAGTTGATGGTTCTGCCGCACCTCTTGCACGGCGGACAGCGCACCCTGCCCGCGCTCCATGCGATCCAGCGCAATCACCACACCGCAAGGCGTGGCACCCGCCGCGCGGATAATGTCGATGGACTCGCGCACCGACGTGCCCGCCGAAATCACATCGTCGACAATCAGCACCCTGCCCCGCAAAGTCGCACCCACGGTATTGCCGCCCTCGCCGTGATCCTTGGCCTCCTTGCGGTTAAAGCAATAGGGCACATTGCGACCCTGCTCCGCCAGCGCAATAGCGGTGCCGGCCGCCAGCGGAATACCCTTGTAGGCCGGGCCGAACAACATGTCAAACGGGAGATTCGCCGCGAGGATGGACTGCGCGTAGAACTGACATAACTCGCGCAACGCCGCACCGTCCTGAAATAGCCCGGAATTAAAAAAATAAGGCGACGTGCGTCCCGCTTTGGTTTGAAACTCGCCGAAGCGCAACACCTGATGTGCAACGGCAAAGCGGATGAAATCTTGACGGTAAGCGTGCATGAAAAGCTTGCCAGGAGGATTGAACGATGCTGCCATTATAATGCCAGCCCCGCTTCAATTTCGAGTTTCGATTCGAAGACGAACAAGGCGGCAACGGACAAACAACAAAGACCATACAAATGGCATGACCAGCAGAATTGGAAATCTCGAACATGCGTATCATCACCCTCAACCTCAACGGCATCCGCTCCGCTCACAACAAAGGCCTGCCGGCATGGTTCAGCCGGCAACATGCGGACATCCTGTGCGTGCAGGAACTCAAGGCACAGCAAGCCGACATGACAGCGGAAATGCTCGCCCCGCCGGGTTATCACGGTTATTTTCATTACGCCGAAAAGAAGGGCTACAGCGGCGTCGGCATCTATAGCAAACGCAAACCGGATGCCGTCATCGCCGGCCTGGGCATTCCCGGGTTTGATGCCGAAGGACGCTACATTGAGGCACAATTCGGCAACCTGAGCGTCGTATCCCTATACCTGCCTTCCGGCTCCAGCGGCGAGGAACGCCAGGCGGTGAAATTCAAATTCCTTGAAGTCTTCATGCCGCATCTGCAGACACTCAAACAAAGCGGGCGGGAAATCATTGTCTGCGGCGACTGGAACATCGCCCACACCGAAAAAGACCTGAAGAATTGGAAAGGTAACAAGAAAAACTCCGGCTTCCTGCCGGAAGAACGCGCCTGGCTAAGCAAACTATTCGACGAGATCGGCTTCGTTGACGTGTTCCGCCAACTGCACCCCGAGTTAGAGGCCTACACCTGGTGGTCAAATCGCGGCCAGGCATGGGCAAAAGATGTCGGCTGGCGCATCGACTACCAAATCACCACCCCCGGCGTGGCGAAAAAAGCAAAGACAACGGGCATTTACAAAGAACAGCGTTTCTCGGATCATGCGCCGTTGACGGTGGATTATGAGGGAATCAGTCCAGCCTGACCCCGTTGATCTAGCTCTGCACCCAAGGCAATTTTGCAACACGCCAACCGTTCATTTCATTGCGCTGCCCGTCGGTATTTTTATCTCCTTCAAATCCTTCCAGCACGTTGTAGCAACTGATGTAACCCGCTGACGCGGCGGCTGACGCTGCACCGTGGGAACGTGCGCCGCTGCGGCAGATGAACAGCAGCAGCACCTCTTTGTCCACCTGTTGTTGCAGTGCGGCAAGAAAATGCGGATTCGGTTTCATCCCCGGATAATTCATGAATTCGATTTCCACCGCGTCGGGGATGCGCCCCACCCAGTCCAGTTCTGCGCGGGTACGCACATCGACTAACTGCGTACCCGGTGCGGATTGCCATATTTCAAAAGCCTCTTGCGGTAGCAGTGCGCCTTGATAAGGGAGGTTCATTGCTTTGCCGCGTTGTTGTGCGGTCTGTAAAACGGCACTGATGATGGTCATGATGTTTCTCCCGGTTAAGTTGTTTTCTTTGATGGAAATAGCGCAGATGTTATGCTGCCAATCGCAGTTGCATACTAGCCCAATCGCCATGAAAAATCATAATCACTTATCGCATTCACATCACGCAAAGCAGGCCTTTGAGCCCGCGCATCCCGAGCGTTTTGCCGCAGCGCAAAAGAGCACCTGGGTAAGTGTTGCCATCAATGTCATTTTGACCTTCTTGCAATTAGTGGGCGGCTTCTTTTCCCATTCTCAAGCGTTGATGGCGGATGGTCTGCATTCGCTTTCCGACTTGCTTTCCGATGTGCTGGTACTGTTTGCCAACCGCCAGAGTAACCGCCATGCCGATGCCAATCATCCTTACGGCCACGCGCGCATCGAGACTGCGGCAACGCTGATTCTCGGAGTGTTTCTGGCGGGACTGGGTGTTGCGTTGCTGGTGGCGGCGGCAATTCGTTTACAGCACCCCGAGGCCTTGCGTGCGGTGAGTCCGTTTGCGTTGGGAATCGCCCTGTTTACCCTGGTTGCCAAAGAGGGTTTGTTCCAGTATTTGATGGCGGTAGCCAAGCGGGTACGCTCGCAAATGTTGGCGGCAAACGCATGGCACTCGCGTTCCGACGCCGCATCGTCATTGGTTGTGGTGGTTGGCATTATTGGCAACCTGTTGGGATACACCTTTCTGGATTTGGTCGCCGCTGCGGTAGTCGGGGTGATGATTGCACACATGGGCGGCAAACTGGCATGGGAGGCCTTGTCCGAGTTAATTGATACCGGCTTGGACAAGGAAGAAGTGGAGGAAATCAGGCAAACGCTGTTAAACACCCCCGGGGTGCGCGGTTTGCACGAGTTACGCACCCGCAGAATGGCGGACAACGCGCTGGTGGATGCACACATCATGGTTGATCCCCGAATCAGCGTTTCCGAAGGCCACTTTATCGCCGAGGCGGCAAAAGATGCGGTGCTGGATAAACACCACGTGCTGGATGTGATGGTGCATATCGATCCTGAAGATGACATGCATGCCGCCCCGGTTGAACATTTGCCCAGCCGCCCGGCACTTCTGGCGGAACTGGTCGAACGTTTGGGAAATGTCAGCTTTACCGATAAGCGCGTCATCCTGCACTACCTGGACGGGCAGGTGGAAGCCGAAATCTATCTGGCGAGCGATCAGGGAGGATCGGCGGAGGAATTGCAGCGTCGTTGCAATGAAGTGGTTCGCAAGGACGAGGTGTTCCGCTCCATCCGGGTGCAGGTCGCGCACAAAACTGGTGCGGCGGAGTAGTTGCAGGCTTGATATTGGTGCAATATCGGCACTGTCTAAATTGCATGATTGTGGCACAATGGCGACTTTATACGCCGTCGGTGCTTGGCACGTTTTCTGCGTATTAGCTCGGGGTAGTTTGTTTTCTATTTAATTTGATTCGGGAGAGGTTTATGTCGAAGTCGGCAAGTGATGTGTTGAAAATGATCGAGGACCACGATGTCAAATTCGTGGATTTACGTTTTACCGATACACGCGGCAAGGAACAGCACGTGGGTGTGCCGGCAAAATATGTTGGTCTGGACAAGTTCGAAGATGGTCACGCCTTTGACGGCTCGTCCATCGCGGGCTGGAAAGGCATTCAAGCATCGGACATGTTGCTGATGCCGGATCCGGCCACCGCGTATCTTGATCCGTTCATGGACGAGAACACCCTGATTATCAGCTGTGACGTGGTTGAGCCGTCCGACGGCAAAGGCTATGACCGCGACCCGCGTTCCATCGCCAAGCGTGCCGAGGCGTATCTCAAGTCCAGCGGCGCGGGCGATACCGCTTATTTCGGTCCCGAGCCGGAATTCTTTATTTTTGATTCGGTGAACTGGCATGTGGATATGTCCGGTTGCTCGCTCAAGATCAACTCCGAAGAGGCCGCATGGTCCTCCGGCGAGAGTTTTGACGGCGGCAACACCGGCCACCGTCCGGCAGTCAAAGGCGGTTATTTCCCGGTTCCTCCGGTTGACAGCCTGAACGACATCCGCGCGGCGATGTGCCTGGCGTTGGAAGACATCGGCATCGAAGTGGAAGTGCACCACCACGAAGTGGCGACTGCCGGTCAATGTGAGATCGGTACCAAGTTCGACACCTTGGTGCGTCGTGCCGACCAGACCCAGGCGTTGAAATACGTAGTACACAATGTCGCGCACCAGTACGGCAAGACAGCGACTTTCATGCCCAAACCTATCGTTGGTGATAACGGCTCCGGTATGCACGTGCATCAATCCATCTGGAAAGACGGCAAGAACCTGTTTGCAGGCAACGGCTATGCGGGCTTGTCCGAAACCGCATTGTTCTACATCGGCGGCATCATCAAACATGCCAAGGCATTGAACGCGATTACCAATCCGAGCACCAACTCCTACAAACGTCTGGTTCCCCACTACGAAGCACCGACCAAGCTGGCCTATTCTGCAAAGAACCGTTCCGCTTCGATCCGTATTCCGCACGTTGCCAGCGACAAGGCGCGCCGCATCGAGACACGTTTCCCCGATCCCACCGCGAACCCGTATCTGTGCTTCGCGGCATTGATGATGGCGGGCTTGGACGGCATTCAGAACAAGATTCACCCCGGCGATCCGGCAGACAAGAATCTGTACGACCTGCCGCCGGAAGAGGATGCAAAGATTCCAACCGTGTGCGCTTCCCTGGAAGAGGCGTTGGCTCATTTGGACAAGGATCGCGAGTTCCTGACCCGTGGCGGTGTGTTTTCCAATGACTTCCTCGACGCCTTTATCGCGTTGAAGATGGATGAGGTGAACCGTATTCGCATGACCACCCATCCGGTCGAGTTCGATATGTATTACAGCCTCTAAGTTTTTGGCGGACAGCAACAAACAAAACGGGGCTTGCAGCCCCGTTTTGTTTTTAACCACGGCGGTTTGTCTGTCTCAGACGCTTGACCTATACTGCACCCACCAATCAGCGGAAACCGATGATGAAATATCGATATTTGTTTGTTTTAGTTTGTTGCGCGCCCTTGGTTGCGCAGGCTGAAATTTATAAGGCCGTGGATGCCGACGGTCATGTGACTTATTCCAGCTCGCCGATTAAGGGCGGCAAGAAGCTGCAATTGGAACCGTTGCCCACCATGGTTCCACAGGCGCGCACGCGCCAGAACTCGCCGGAAGATTTCCCCAAAGTTGATGAAAGCACCCAGAGGAGTCGCGACGATACCCGTCGCACCATTCTTGAAGACGAGTTGGAAGCTGAAACAAAGTTGTTGGAACAGGCCAAGCAAAATCTGCAAGAAGGCGAGGCCAAACCGGAAGTGTTTCACAGCAATGGCAAGACTTTCCGCAATGTCGCCAAGTATGACGAAAAAATTAAAACGCTGACCGAACAGGTTGAATTACACCGGAAGAATGTCGATGCCCTGAAGACGGAATTATCCAAACTCAAATAGCTGCTACCTGGCATGATTTCTGCGTGTTAATCACTATGCCGGACTTTTCCCAACCCACACTGGAACATCTGACCACCGCAGTATTGCTGTTGGATGGGGCATCGCGTATCAACTATCTCAATCCGGCAGCGGAAAATTTGTTCGACATCAGCAGCAAGAATAGTCTCGGACACACGCTACAGCAGGTTTTCACCCATAGCGAACAACTTTCCGGCGCGCTCGCTCAGGCACGACTGAATCACGCCAGCCTAATCGAGCATGACCTGATGCTCGGCACGCACAGTCACGGTAAATTGCAATTGCGCTGCACCATTACGCCGCTACAGCTCGACGAATGGCATTTGCTGCTCGAATTCCATCCCCTGCATCGTTCGCTGAAATTGGCCCGCGAAGAACAGATGCTGGATCAGACCCAGGCCAGCCGTTTGTTGCTGCGCAATCTGGCGCATGAAATCAAGAATCCGCTGGGTGGCATACGCGGTGCGGCGCAGTTGTTGGAGCAAGAGCAGCCGACATTGCGCGAATATACCCGGGTAATCGTCGAAGAGGCGGATCGCCTGCGTGTGCTGGTGGAAAAATTACTCGCCCCGCAACGCTCCACACACAATGAAGCGTTCACCATTCACGAGGTGTTGGATCGTGTGCGCAACATCGTGCTGGCGGAAATACCCGGGGGTCTGGTGATACAGCGCGATTACGATGCCAGCCTGCCCAATCTGATTGGCGACAAAGCGCAATTGATACAAGTGATGCTCAATCTGGTGCGTAACGCCACCCAGGCAATGCAAGGCAAAGGGCAGATTATTTTGCAAACGCGCATCGCCCGGCAGGTCACGCTCATCAAGCGTCGCCACAAACTGGCACTGTCGGTGCGCATCATCGACGATGGTCCCGGCATCGCGGCTGAATTGCGGGATAAGATTTTCTACCCGCTGGTGTCGGGGCGCGCCGATGGTCACGGCCTCGGATTAACGCTGGCGCAGGATTTCGTCAGCCAGCACCAGGGCATTATCGAATTTGAAAGCGAGCCCGGGCACACCTGCTTTACCGTGTTGCTCCCCCTACCCTAAAGGTGATTGGTATGAGTGCTGTATGGATAGTTGATGACGACCGCTCGATACGCTGGGTGCTGGAAAAATCTCTGGCGCGCGAGGAAATCGAGTTCAAAAGTTTCGCCACGGCAGACGATGCCGCACAGGCGTTGAACGAAGAGCTGCCGCAGGTGGTGGTCAGCGATATTCGTATGCCGGGACGCTCCGGGCTGGATTTCTTGCAGACGCTGCAACAGCAACATCCGCATATTCCGGTCATCATCATGACGGCCTATTCCGATCTGGAAAGTGCGGTGTCGGCCTTCCAGGGCGGCGCGTTTGAGTACCTGGCAAAGCCCTTCGACATCAATCGTGCCGTTGCATTGATTCGTCGCGCATTGGCGCAGAGCGAACGCAAAGCGGGCGAAGTTGTCGCGGTTGAAATGGCGACCGACATCCTCGGGCAGGCGGCGGCGATGCAGGAAGTGTTTCGCGCCATCGGCAGATTGTCGAAATCGCATACCACGGTACTCATCAATGGCGAATCCGGCACGGGTAAAGAGCTGGTGGCGCGCGCCTTGCACCGTCACAGCCTGCGTGCCGGGCAGCCGTTCATCGCTATCAACACCGCCGCCATTCCCAAAGACCTGCTCGAATCGGAACTGTTCGGCCACGAGCGCGGCGCGTTCACCGGCGCGGCGGCGACACGGCGCGGTCGTTTCGAGCAGGCCGAAGGTGGCACACTGTTCCTGGACGAGATCGGCGACATGCCTGCCGACCTGCAAACACGCCTGCTACGAGTCTTGTCGGATGGAAACTTCTATCGCGTCGGCGGTCATCAGCCCATCAAGACCAACGTGCGCATCATCACCGCGACCCACCAAAATCTGGACGAACGCGTCAAGCAGGGACTGTTCCGCGAAGACCTGTTCCACCGCCTCAACGTCATCCGCTTGCGACTGCCGCCACTGCGCGAAAGACGCGAGGACATCCCGTTGCTGGCACAACATTTCCTGCAAAAGAGCGCGACGGAGTTGACGGTCGAGCAAAAACAGCTCGGTGAGGCCACCCTGCAACACCTTGCCGCTCAGGACTTTCCCGGCAACGTGCGTCAACTGGAAAATCTCTGCCATTGGCTAACCGTGATGACTCCCTCGCGCGTGGTGGAAGTGGGCGACCTGCCGCCGGAGTGGCGCGCCGAATCGGCGGGAAAAACGGCAGCAGCGGGAGACTGGAGCGCGGCACTGGCACAACAAGCCGCCGCCGCCTTGCAGCGCGGCGACGAAGGCATCATGAACACACTCACCGCACAATTCGAGCGCACCCTGATCTTGCAGGCACTGCAACACACCGGCGGGCGGCGCATCGAAGCCGCCACCCTGCTCGGTATCGGACGCAACACGCTGACACGCAAAATTCAGGAATTAGGACTGGAAGCGTAAGGCTCCCCGCCCTCCGGGGAAAGGGATTGAAGTGAAGGAAATCCCGTATCCGGTTTGGCGCGCGTGATATTGCCCGGCGCATGGAATTTCAGCCCAATAGGATTGCCGCCCCGGCCTTTTTGGCAGCCTTGCGCAGCGCAGGTGTCTAAGGTCGCCAGTGCCATGGCGTGGCGAAAAGCCAAGTCAAGATACGATGCGTCGCAAGCAAGGCATTAAAGGTGTCACCCATCAGCCTCGCGGGAATGCGGGTGCTGCTTTGCTAGACCTGACCCCGGAGCCCCCGAGTTTCTATAGGTGCCGAATTTCAACGTCGTCCCACTTGCCGCGAAAATACTCAACACGGTAAGGCATATTCGGTAGGGCATCAATAATGCGTAGCGCATTGCGCCGGATGTTTTCTTATTTACTCATTCGGCGCAATAACGATTGCGCCCTACTGCGCTGCAACGCGGTTATTTAGACCAGCGTAGCTTCCCTCGCCTACGCCCTAGAGATTGGCCGGGTGGTCCAGCCAAACGTGAATGGTCCCCCAAGCAACACGTCCTTCCTTTGACCAGTAATCGTTGGGATCAATGACATGACTCTCGTGCTGGCGCGAAACTGGATCGTGACGGGCGCAAGACACCTTGATGATGTCGAGTAGTTGTGGATCGCCGCCATCCTTGTAGCGCCGCTCCTCCTCCGAAACTTCGTGGCTTGACCTATCACTAACAGGGCGTACCCATGCCCCAGCACCTGATGCATGCACCTCTTTTCCAGCGACACAGCGGCATGAGGTTTTCCGAGAATTCGCAAAACAGACGATGGTTTTCAAGTGGCTCATGCATGCTCCGTGCGTAATGTTTGAGAAACCCAACGCGCGAAGCGCGGGGAGGAGCGTTGAGCTAACCGAACCGCAAAACGCGTAGCGTTTTGTGGATCCGAGTTGAGCGCCATGTTAGCGATCATTACATGTGTCTGCGCCATTCGGATAACCTTTGTTTGACATGCATTGAATCATTTGGCGATCACGAACGGACGGGCTTCTCTCATATCTTAGAAAATCTTGACATTCAGAAAATACCGATTGGTGCCTCTGATAGCACTCGATTCGGCTTATATTTGGCGCATGGTAAGTTGGTTGCGGGTAAATTGGGTAATAAACAGGTGCCGGAGTTGTTGAGCACCCAGTCATCGCCATGCTAAATCCAGAAATCAGGATGCTTGATGCGAGTGTATGCCATGTCATTTTCATCAAACCCCCTACCATATAAACAGGATATTCTTGCTTCGCGGAGTAGTCTGTCACTCGAATGGCCGGTGTCTAGCGCCATTTGTGTGCACTCACGTAGATTGTTTTCAATATTGTAAGCAACTTTTTTCGCCATCATTTCGTCTTGAATGTCATGCCGTTCGACAAATGCAATTGGATAAAATTCGACTAGGTTGCCTACAGGTTGCCCCATGCTGTTTTGGGGCTGAGCAATAATCTTGTTCTCGGCTTCGAATAAACCTTGAACAAAGTCAGCGATTTCCAGCCACTTAACTATTTTTTTAATGAAGGTGCCAGCGTTAATCGATGTGGTTGTGGTTGTTGTGGTAGTGCCTTCTGGGCCTACAGACGTGGTTGTTCTTTGGCCTTGGCACATCGACATCAACAGAAGTAATAACACAAAGCCGACAAATTTATCCATGATGTAGTGCTATCGCTAACGAAGCTGCAGAAAAAGTCTTTTCATACCCGCATCGTGCCGGGAACCAAAATAAATATCAAGGTCGAAGTGAAGGGCAACATTCTGGAGAAGCAAATGGCGCGTTACAAACACATAGACACCAACGCGGTAAGGCGTATTCGGTAGGGCGTCAATAAGCGTAACGCATTGCGCCGGATGTTTTTTCATTACTCTACCGCGCTCCCGACTTGAAAATTATCTGGAGTGCCATGCATAAAGGAGGCTCTGATTAAATCGTCGTTCCCGCGAAAGCGGGAATCCAGCTT